>NZ_BAAGRR010000002.1:0-1330025 GCF_054782855.1 Rhodanobacter koreensis
TGAGCCTGATCCACCCGATCGCGATGGACGAGGGTCTGCGCTTCGCGATTCGCGAGGGTGGCCGTACCGTCGGCGCCGGCGTCGTGGCCAAGGTCATCAAGTAAGACGCTTCAACTTGCCCAGGGTCGTCTTTGGCGACCCTGGGTAGACAGGCTTTCCTCCCTGTCATGGTCGGTGAGTTGTCCCGTTGACTGAATTGTCACCGGACCACTTCACTTGGCAGATATTTGCATGTATACTTCGCAGCTTGCTTATCGGTCGAGGCTTGCCTCCGGTCGATCTACCGCGAAATGAGGCGCAGGATGTGCTTCGAGTTCGCAGGCCGGGATGGCCCTCGCAATTCAATGTAATCACAGGGTGCAGCCCTGCTGATTACGTTTTTTTGCGTGATACGCAACTACGTCCAAGCGAGCCGCCTAGCGCTCGCTTGGTCTTTTCGAATTTGGGGCCGTGTAGTTGGTTTGCGGCTGCCGATGTGGTGCTAAAGGGTTGTGCGAGGCGGTGAGAAGCCGTTTCGTTTCACATTACGTTCTTTCGACAACAGGACACGGTTATGGCGAACCAGAAGATTCGGATTCGGCTCAAGGCGTTCGATCATCGTCTGATCGATCGTTCGGCCAGCGAGATCGTCGAGACGGCAAAGCGCACGGGTGCCACGGTACTCGGCCCGATTCCGCTTCCGACCAAGATCGAGCGTTACACCATTCTGACGTCGCCGCACGTCGACAAGGATGCACGCGACCAGTACGAGACCCGTACGCACAAGCGTGTGCTCGACATCGTCGACCCGAACGACAAGACCGTGGACGCGCTCATGAAGCTTGATCTCGCCGCCGGCGTCGATGTTCAGATCAAGCTCGGTTGAGCGACAGACAGGATACGAAGATGAGTATCGGATTGGTTGGCCGCAAATGCGGCATGAGCCGGCTCTTCACTGAAGATGGCCGCTCGATTCCGGTGACGCTGATTGAAGCGACGCCGAATCGCGTGACCCAGGTGAAGACGGACGATAACGATGGCTACAGCGCCGTCCAGGTTTCGGCGGGCAGCAAGCGCGCGAATCTGCTGACGCAGCCGCTGAAGGGTCACTACGCGAAGGCGAAGGTTGAGCCGGGTCGTGGCCTGTGGGAATTCCGCGTGGCTGCCGACGATCTCGGCAAGTACACCGTGGGTGCCGAGATCAAGGCTGACGACGTGTTCAGCGTCGGCCAGATCGTCGATGTCGCCGGCGTGTCGAAAGGCAAGGGCTTCCAGGGCACGATCAAGCGCTGGAACTTCAAGATGGGTGACGCCACCCACGGTAACTCGCTGTCGCATCGCGCGCCGGGCTCCATCGGTCAGCGCCAGACACCGGGTCGCGTGTTTCCGGGCAAGAAGATGTCCGGCCACATGGGTGCGGTGAACCGCACGCAGCAGGGTCTGGAAGTGGTCAAGGTCGACGCCGAGCGTCATCTGATCGCGGTGAAGGGTGCGGTGCCGGGTGCAACCGGTGGCGACGTCATCATCCGCCCGACGACGAAGAGCTGAGGAGAGACGCCATGGAACTCAATGTTATTGGCGCCAAGTCACTCAACGTGTCGGACGAAGTGTTCGGCGGTGAGTACAAGAAGGCCCTGGTTCACCAGGTCGTGATCGCCTACCAGGCGGCCGGCCGTGCCGGTACCCAGTCGCAGCTGTCGCGCGGCGAGATGTCCGGTACCACCAAGAAATTCAAGAAGCAGAAGGGCGGTGGCGCCCGTCACGGTGATTACCGTGCACCGATCTTTGTCGGTGGTGGCCGCACCTTTGCAGCCAAGCCGCGCAGCTACGAGCAGAAGGTCAACCGCAAGGCCTACCGCGTCGCGATCCGCTCGATCTTCTCCGAACTGGTTCGCCAGGGTCGCCTGAAGGTTGTCGAGAGCTTTGGTGTCGAGACGCCGAAGACTTCCGCGATGGTCGCCAAGCTGGCCGAGCTGGAAGTGTCCGGTCGCGTGCTGCTGGTGTCGGAAGATGCTTCCGAGTCGGTCTTCCTGGCCGCTCGCAACATTCCTTACATCCACGTACTGGATGTGATGGGCCTGAATCCGGTCAGCCTGGTCGGTTCCGACCATGTGGTGGTGACGGTCGACGCCGTGAAGAAGATCGAGGAGTGGCTGGCATGAACAACGAACGCATTCTCGATACGCTGCGCGCACCGCACATCTCCGAGAAATCGGCGCGCTTGGCCGAGCATAACCAGTACGTATTCGTGGTTGCCCCCGCGGCGACCAAGGCCGATGTCCGCGCTGCCGTGGAGAAGCTGTTCGACGTCAAGGTCGAGCAGGTGAACCTCGTCAACACCAAGGGCAAGGTCAAGTCCTTCCGTTTCCGCGCTGGCAGCCGCCAGGGCAAGCGCAAGGCCTATGTGCGTCTTGCCGATGGCCAGACCATCGACGTGTCCGCCAAGGCCTGAGCCAGGAGTTCTGTGAGATGGCACTAATCAACCACAAGCCGACCTCGCCGGGCCGTCGTGACGCAGTCAGCGTCAAGACGGAAGGCCTGCACAAGGGCGCGCCGTACGCGGCGTTGACCGAGTCGCAGTCCCGTACCGGTGGTCGCAATCATCATGGCCGCATCACCGTGCGTCATCGCGGCGGCGGTCATAAGCAGCAGTACCGCATCATCGACTTCAAGCGCGACAAGGAAGGCATCGCCGCCCGTGTCGAGCGCATCGAATACGACCCGAACCGCACCGCGCACATCGCGTTGCTGTGCTACGCCGATGGCGAGCGTCGCTACATCATTGCGCCGAAGGGCGTGGCGGTGGACGATCGTCTGGTGTCGGGTCGTGATGCGCCGATCAAGGCTGGCAACTGCCTGCAGCTGCGCAACATTCCGATGGGCAGCACGATCCATTGCATCGAGCTGCGTCCGGGCAAGGGTGCGCAGATCGCCCGCAGCGCCGGTGCCTCGGTGCAGCTGGTGGCCCGCGAATCCGGTTACGCCACGTTGCGTCTGCGCTCCGGCGAGATGCGTCGCGTCTCGGTCGACTGCCGCGCCACGATCGGCGAAGTCGGCAACGGCGAGCACAGCCTGAAGAAGCTCGGCAAGGCCGGCGCCAAGCGCTGGCTGGGTATCCGCCCGACCGTTCGCGGTGTGGTGATGAACCCGGTCGACCATCCGCACGGTGGTGGTGAAGGCAAGACTTCAGGTGGTCGTCATCCGGTCAGCCCGTGGGGCACGCCGGCCAAGGGCTACAAGACCCGCAACAACAAGCGCACGCAGCAGTTCATCGTGCGTCGTCGCACCAAGTAACAGGAAGCCGACATGCCTCGCTCTTTGAAGAAAGGTCCGTTCGTCGACCTTCACCTCGTAAAGAAGGTGGAAGCTGCGGTTTCCGCCAACAACAAGCGTCCGATCAAGACCTGGTCGCGTCGTTCGATGATCCTGCCGGAAATGGTTGGCTTGACCATCGCTATTCACAACGGCCGTCAGCACGTACCCGTACTGATCAACGAGAACATGGTCGGGCACAAGCTCGGCGAGTTCGCGGTGACCCGTACGTTCAAGGGCCATGTCGGCGACAAGAAGGGCAAGTGATGAGCACTGAAGCCAAAGCGATCCTGCGTGGCGCCCGCATTTCGGCGCAAAAGGCACGCCTGGTGGCTGACCTCGTCCGCGGGCTTCCCGTGGGCCGGGCCAGCGACGTGCTCACCTATACCAACAAGAAGGCTGCACACCTTGTCCGCAAGGTGCTGCTGTCGGCTGTCGCCAACGCCGAGAACAATCTCGGTGCCGATGTCGACGAGCTGAAAGTGGCCAGCATCTTCGTTGACGAAGGTCCGGCGATGAAACGCATGCATGCCCGCGCCAAAGGCCGCGGCTCGCGCATTCTCAAGCGCACCAGCCACATCACTGTGGTTGTTGGTAACTGACCGAGGATATAGACGATGGGTCATAAAGTTCATCCCACCGGTATCCGCCTCGGCATTGCCAAGGACTGGAACTCGAAGTGGTACGCCAACAAGGGCGATTACGCCAAGTATCTCGTGGCTGACATCAAAGTCCGCGACATGCTGAAGAAGAAGCTGGCTGCCGCCGGCATCTCGAAGATCCAGATCGAGCGTCCGGCCAAGACCGCACGCGTGACGATCCACACCGCCCGTCCGGGCGTGGTGATCGGCAAGAAGGGCGAGGATATCGAGAAGCTGCGCAAGGAAGTCAGCGACATGATGGGCGTCCCGACGCACATCAACGTCAACGAAGTGCGCAAGCCCGAGCTAGATGCACAGCTGGTCGCCGAGTCGATCGCGCAGCAGCTCGAGCGCCGCATCATGTTCCGCCGCGCGATGAAGCGCTCGGTCGGCAACGCGATGCGCCTGGGCGCGCTGGGCATCAAGATCAACGTGTCCGGTCGTCTGAACGGTGCCGAGATCGCCCGTTCCGAGTGGAGCCGCGAGGGTCGTGTGCCGCTGCATACGCTGCGTGCCGACATCGATTACGGTACTGCCGAGGCGAAGACCACCTACGGCATCATCGGCATCAAGGTGTGGGTCTACAAGGGTGAGGTCTTCGATCTGGCAGCAGCATCCCAGGAGTCGAAGGACGAGCCGTCATCGCAGCCGCGCCGCGAAGGTGGCGAAGGTCGTCGTAACGATTCGCGTCGCGAGGCCGGTGACGGCCGCCGCGAGCGGTCTGCGAAGTAAGGAGAGTTGCCATGTTGCAACCCAAGCGAACCAAATACCGCAAGCAGTTCAAGGGCCGCAATGACGGTCTGGCACAGTGCTCCAACCTCGTCAGCTTCGGCGAGTACGGCCTGAAGGCAACGACCCATGGTGCGCTTACCGCGCGTCAGATCGAAGCCGCTCGCCGTTGCATCACCCGTTTCGTGAAGCGTGGTGGCAAGCTGTGGATCCGCGTGTTCCCGGACAAGCCGATCACCAAGAAGCCGATCGAAGTGCGAATGGGCGCCGGCAAGGGCAGCGTCGAGTTCTGGGTCGCCCCGATCCAGCCTGGTCGCATGCTCTATGAAATCGAGGGCGTCGATGAATTGACGGCGCGCGAGGCGTTCCGTCTGGCGGCAGCGAAGCTGTCTGTGCAGACCCAGTTTGTTACCCGGGCGGTGATGTGATGGCCACCAAAGAAACCAAGAACCAGTCGGCCGAAGAGCTGAACCAGCATTTGCTGGATCTGCGCAAGGAGCAGTTCAACCTGCGCATGCAGAAAGGCTCCGGCCAGCTCACTCAGCCGCACCAGCTCCGCCGCGTTCGGCGTGACATCGCCCGCACGAAGTTTGTGCTCGGCGGCAAGAAGTAAGGGACGGCCGACATGAGCGACACTCAAATTCAAGAACAGAAACAGGCGCGTACCCTCGAGGGTCGCGTCACCAGCAACAAGATGGACAAGACGGTCACCGTACTGGTCGAGCGTCAGGTGCAGCATTGGCTGCTCGGCAAGATCATCCGCCGTTCGACCAAGTTGCATGCGCAGGACGATTTCGGTGCGAACGAGGGTGACCTCGTGCGTATCGCCGAGTGCCGTCCGTTGTCCAAGACAAAACATCACCGCGTGGTTGAAATCATCACGCGCGCCAAGGTCTAAGGGAGGGTGCAGCCATGATCCAGATGCAAAGCACGCTTTCCGCAGCGGACAACAGCGGCGCGAAGGAACTGATGTGCATCAAGGTGCTCGGCGGCTCCAAGCGTCGTTACGCCGCGATCGGTGACGTGATCAAGGTCACCGTGAAGGATGCGATTCCCCGCGGCAAGGTAAAGAAGGGTGAGGTGTACAATGCCGTGGTGGTTCGTACCGCCAAGGGTGTACGCCGTCCCGATGGCTCGCTGATCCGTTTCGACGGCAATGCAGCGGTGCTCCTCAACAACAAGCTCGAGCCGATCGGCACCCGTATTTTCGGGCCGGTCACCCGCGAGCTGCGCAGCGAGAAGTTCATGAAGATCGTCTCGCTTGCTCCCGAAGTGCTCTGAGCGGAGTCAAGAAATGAACCGTATCCGCAAGGGTGATCAGGTCCTCGTGATCACCGGCAAAAACAAGGGTCAGCGCGGCGATGTGCTGCGTGTTGCAGACGATCGCGTGTTCGTCTCCAACGTGAATCTGGTCAAGCGTCACACCAAGCCGAATCCGCAGGCCAACCAGGCCGGCGGCATCGTCGAGCGTGAAGCCTCGATCCATCTCTCCAATGTGCAGCTGTTCAACCCCGCCACGAACAAGGGTGAACGCGTCGGCACCAAAACGCTCGAAGATGGGCGCAAGGTCCGCGTGTTCCGTTCGACTGGCGAGGTCGTGGACGCGTAAGGAACACGATCATGACGCGCCTTGAAAGTTTTTATAAAGACCAGGTGGTCGCCAAGCTCACCGAGCAGTTCGGCTACCAGAACGTGATGCAGGTTCCCCGCATCACCAAGATCACGCTGAACATGGGCGTGGGCGAAGCCGCGGGCAACAAGAAAGTGCTCGAGAACGCCGTTGCCGACATGGCCAAGATCTCCGGCCAGAAGCCGATCACGACCAAGGCGCGCGTTTCCGTGGCCTCGTTCAAGATCCGTGACGGCTGGCCGATCGGCTGCAAGGTCACCTTGCGTCGCGCCCAGATGTGGGAGTTCATGGATCGCCTGATCAACATCTCGCTGCCGCGAGTCCGCGATTTCCGCGGTGTGTCGGCGCGAGCCTTCGATGGCCGTGGCAACTACAACTTCGGCATCAAGGAACAGATCATCTTCCCCGAGATCGACTTCGATCAGGTCGACGCGCTGCGTGGCATGGATATCTCCATCACCACCACGGCCAAGACCGACGAAGAGGCGAAAGCCCTGCTGGCAGCGTTCAGCTTCCCGTTCCGCAACTGATAGACGCGAGAGATACCCATGGCAAAGACCTCGATGGTCAACCGCGATATCAAGCGGACCAAACTCACGCAGAAGTTCGCCGCCAAGCGCGCTGAACTGAAGGCGATCGTGCTGAGCCCCAAGGCCTCCTACGAGGAGAAGATGGAAGCCCAGTCCAAGCTGCAGAAGCTGCCGCGCGATGCCAGCCCGGTGCGTCAGCGCACCCGTTGTGCATTGACCGGTCGCCCGCGTGCGGTCTACGCCAAGTTCGGCCTTGGCCGCAACAAGCTGCGTGAAGCGACCATGCGTGGCGACGTGCCAGGCCTGCGCAAGGCCAGCTGGTAATTACCAAAGACGGACTGGTCTGCGGAGTCAAGGCTCCGCGACTGGCTCACCCGGCTGCATAATTGCGCAGCCGTTGATGCGACTACCGCATCGAATTCGCTAAAACCTGAAAATGCTGATATAGTCAGCGGTCTGCGTAAGGCAGGCCGACGTCTTGTCGGCTCACAATTTGATTGATTTCCGGTTTTATCGGATATCGGTGCACTCTGAAGGATGTTTTCATGAGCATGACTGATCCCATCGCCGATCTGTTCACGCGCGTCCGCAATGCCCAGTCGATGGGCAAGCCGACCGTGCGTATGCCGTCGTCGAAACTGAAGTTGGCCATCGCCAATCTTCTCAAGAACGAGGGCTACATCCTCGACGCCAAGACTTCCGCCGAGGAAGGCAAGCCGGTGCTCGAGATCAAGCTCAAGTATTTCGAAGGCCAGCCGGCCATCGAGACCATTTCCCGTGTCAGCCGCTCCGGCCTGCGTGTGTATCGCGGCAAGGACGAGCTGCCGAAGGTCCTCGGCGGCCTGGGTATCTCGATCATCTCGACTTCCGCCGGTCTGTTGACCGATGCGCAGGCCCGTGCCAAGGGTCTGGGCGGCGAAGTCATCGGCCAAGTGGCATAAGGAGTCATTCAATGTCACGTGTAGCCAAGAAACCGATTTCCCTGCCGAAGGGCGTGGAGCTGACCGTCGCCGCCGACGCAATCTCCGTGAAGGGCCCGAAGGGCACGCTGTCCGTGCATCACCTGCCGGGCGTCACCGTTGCCGTGGACAATGGTGTTGCCACCATCAGCCTCGCCGAAGGCACCGACGACAAGTTCGGCGGTACCGCTCGCGCGCTGCTGGCCAACATGGTCCAGGGTGTTTCCACCGGTTATGAGCGCAAGCTCGAGCTGGTCGGCGTGGGTTACCGCGTCGCCATGCAGGGCAAGTCGCTGAACCTGAGCCTGGGCTTCTCCCATCCGGTGGTGTTCGAAGCGCCGGAAGGCATCAGCATCGAAACCCCGACGCAGACCGAAGTCCTGATCAAGGGCGCCGACAAGCAGATCGTGGGTCAGGTTGCAGCCAAGATTCGCGGCTTCCGTCCGCCGGAGCCCTACAAGGGCAAGGGTGTGCGCTATGCCGGTGAGAAGATCACGCTGAAGGAAGCCAAGAAGGCTTAATGCGGGTCCCTCCGCGAAAGACTGGCCATCCATGGCCAGACTCTTCAAAAGAGCCCCAACTACAAGCCGATCCGCTTTCGAGGAACTAACGATGAACAAGAACGAAAACCGCCTGCGCCGCGCCAAGTCCACGCGCAGTCACATCCGCAAGCTGGCTGTGGCCCGTTTGTCGGTGCATCGCACCGGCCAGCACATCTATGCGCAAGTGTTCGACGCTTCCGGCGTGAACGTGGTGGCAGCTGCCTCCACCGTGCAGAAGTCGGTGGCTGAAGGTCTGAAGGGCACCAAGAACCTGACGGCCGCTGCTGCTGTGGGCAAGGCTGTCGCCGAGCGTGCATTGGCTGCTGGCATCGATGCTGTGGCGTTTGATCGCTCCGGCTTCCGTTTCCACGGTCGCATCAAGGCGCTGGCCGATGCTGCTCGTGAAGCGGGTCTCAAGTTCTAAAAGTACTACCTGGGGATCGGGCAGGTCCTGATTCCCGCTGCATCACCTACAACTCCAAGCGGCTCAGCCGCAAGTAAAGTCCCGGTCCAGCCGGGCACATGGAAAAGAACATGTCTTCTAACGATCGCGAAAATTCGGACGGCTTGCTCGAAAAGCTGATTGCCGTCAACCGCGTGGCCAAGACCGTCAAGGGTGGCCGCCAGATGAGCTTCACCGCACTGACCGTGGTCGGTGATGGCGAGGGCAAGGTCGGCTTCGGCTATGGCAAGGCGCGTGAAGTGCCGGTGGCCATCTCCAAGGCGATGGAGCGTGCCCGCCGCCAGATGGTGAACATCGAGCTGAACAACGGCACCCTGTGGTATGCCATCAAGGCCAACCATGGCGCAGCCCGCGTCTACATGCAGCCGGCTTCCGAGGGTACCGGCGTGATTGCCGGCGGCGCCATGCGTGCCGTGCTGGAAGTGGTCGGCGTGAAGAACGTGCTGGCCAAGGCCGTCGGTTCGCGCAACCCGATCAACCTGGTGCGTGCCACCATCAAGGGTCTGCAGGCAGTCGCCTCACCCAAGAAGATCGCCGCCAAGCGTGGCAAGACCCTGGATGAGGTGCTCGGCAATGGCTAAGTCTCAGCAAACCGCCGACAAGACCGTGCGCGTGCGCCTAGTCAAGGGCCTGCGTGGCGTGCAGGCGCGTCACCGTCTCAGCGTCAAGGCGCTGGGTCTGGGCAAGATCAACGATGTCCGTGAACTGAAGGACAGCCCGCAGGTTCGTGGCCTGATCAACACGGTCTACTACCTGGTCCAGGTCGAGGAGTAAGCATCATGCGTCTTAATGACATCAAGCCGGCCGCCGGTTCGCACAAGACGCGCCTGCGCGTCGGTCGCGGTATCGGTTCGGGCATGGGCAAGACCGCTGGTCGCGGTCACAAGGGTCAGCATGCCCGTGCCGGCGGCACCCACAAGTATGGTTTCGAAGGCGGCCAGATGCCGCTGCAGCGCCGGTTGCCGAAGGTCGGCTTCCGTTCGCTGAAGAAGGCCGAGAGCCAGGAAGTGTTCCTGTATCAGCTGGCCCATCTCAAGACTGACGTGATCGACGTCGTCGCGCTGCATCAGGCTGGCCTGATCAGCAGCCGTGCGAAGAAGGTCAAGGTGGTTCTGAAGGGTGAAATCGGCCGAGCGGTGAAGTTGTCGGGTCTGCTGGCTACCGCCGGCGCCAAGGCAGCCATCGAAGCGGCCGGCGGCAGCGTGGAGTAATCGACGGTGGCTGCAGCCAAGGGCAATGCACTCGGCAAGCTCGGCAAGCTGACGGAGCTCCGTCAGCGCATCTTCTTCGTGATCGGTGCGTTGATGGTGTTCCGGCTCGGTTCGTTCATCCCCGTTCCCGGTGTGAATCCGGAGGCGATGACCAGCCTGGTCAACGGCAACGGCCTGATGGACATGTTCAACATGTTCTCGGGTGGTGCGCTGGCGCGGTTCTCGGTATTCGCGCTCGGCGTGGTGCCCTACATCTCGGCATCGATCGTGTTCCAGATGATGGGCTCGGTGCTTCCGGGACTGCAGGGGCTGCGCAAGGAAGGCGAGGCCGGCAAGCGCAAGATGACGGCGTACACGCGCTATGCCACGGTCGCTCTGGCGGCGTTCCAGTCGTTCGGCATTGCGATGGCGTTGCAGGGGCAGGTCGCGGCAGGTGGTGCGCCGGTGGTCTATACGCCCGGTTTCGGTTTCGTCATGTCATCCGTGGTCGGGCTTACCGCCGGCACGATGTTCCTGATGTGGCTGGGCGAGCAGATGACCGAGCGTGGCATCGGCAACGGCATCTCGCTGCTGATCTTCGCCGGCATCGTGGCTGGTCTGCCGGGGGCGGTGGTGCATACGCTCGGCATGGCCAACAACGGTGAGCTGACACTGATCAAGTTGCTGATGGTGTTTGGCCTGGTGTTGCTCGTGACGGCTTTCGTGGTGTTCATGGAGCGGGCCCAGCGGCGCATCACGGTGAACTATGCACGGCGTTCAGGTGGGCAGAAGGCCTACATGAACCAGAGTTCGAGTTTGCCGTTGAAGATCAACATGTCGGGTGTGATCCCGCCGATCTTCGCCTCGAGCCTGCTGATGTTTCCGGCCACCGCAGTCAGCTGGTTCAGCACCGGGCAGCAGTCGCGTTGGTTGCAGGATCTGACACAGTCGCTGAGTCCGGGCAATCCGCTGTACGACATCATCTTTTCGGTGCTGGTGATCGGTTTCGCGTTCTTCTACACGGCGATCGTGTTCAACGCCGATGAGACCGCGGACAACCTCAAGCGGTCGGGTGCGCTGATTCCCGGCATTCGTCCGGGCAAGGCGACGGCCAGCTACATCGATGCGGTGATGACTCGTTTGACCGGCGTCGGTGCGTTGTATCTGGTGCTGGTGTGTCTGGTGCCATCGTTCATGCAGCAGGCCTGGCATGTGCCGTTCTATTTCGGCGGCACCTCGCTGCTGATCGTGGTGGTGGTGGTGATGGATTTCACGGCTCAGGTGCAGGCGCATCTGGTCAGTCACCAGTACGAAAGTCTGCTCAAGAAGGCCAATCTGCGCCGCAGCTGAGGCTGCCAACGGATCGGTCAAAGTCGGAAAGTGGCGACACCGCGGTGTCGCAGGGCTTTCCAGTCAGGGTAATTCAGGTTAAAATTGCGCGTTTACCGCGCACGAAAGCATCGGAGAAAGTACATCATGGCGCGCATCGCGGGTGTCAATTTGCCGGTCCAGAAGCATGTCTGGGTTGGTCTGCAGAGCATTTATGGTATCGGCCGCAGCCGGGCCAAGAAGGTCTGCGTGGATGCTGGCGTGGTTCCCACCACCCAGATCAAGTCCCTCAGTGAAGGCGAGGTGGAGAAGATCCGCCACGAAATCGGCAAGTACACCGTCGAAGGCGATCTGCGCCGCGAGGTGGGTATGGCCATCAAGCGCCTGATGGATCTGGGTTGCTACCGTGGCCTGCGCCATCGTCGTGGCCTGCCGGTGCGCGGCCAGCGCACGCGTACCAACGCACGTACCCGCAAGGGTCCCCGTCGCGCGATCAAGAAGTAACGGATTCCGAATATGGCTAAGCCGGTCAAGACCAAGAAGAAGATCAAGCGCGTTGTCACGGATGCCGTGGCCCACGTGCAGGCCTCCTTCAACAACACCATCGTCACCATCACCGATCGCCAGGGCAATGCCTTGTCGTGGGCTACTGCCGGCGGCGCCGGTTTCCGTGGCTCGCGCAAGTCGACCCCGTTCGCTGCGCAGGTTGCCGCCGAAAAGGCTGGCCGTGCTGCTGGCGACTATGGCGTGAAGACTGTCGAAGTGCGCATCAAGGGCCCGGGCCCGGGTCGCGAGTCGGCGGTGCGTTCACTGAACGCGTTGGGCTACAAGGTGCTCAACATCATCGACGTCACGCCGATTCCGCATAACGGCTGCCGTCCCCCCAAGAAGCGTCGAGTCTAAGGAGCATACCCATGGCCCGTTATCGTGGAGCTACCTGCAAACTCGCCCGTCGTGAGGGTGCAGATCTCAGCCTGAAGAGCCCGGCGCGCGCGCTGGACTCCAAGTGCAAGCTGGAAAACAAGCCCGGCCAGCATGGCGCGAACAAGCGCATGCGCATGTCCGACTATGCCGTGCAGCTGCGTGAGAAGCAGAAGGTCAAGCGCATCTACGGTGTGCTCGAGCGCCAGTTCAGCAACTACTACACCAAGGCGTCGACCCTCAAGGGCAACACCGGTGAGAACCTGTTGCGCCTGCTCGAAAGCCGTCTGGACAATGTCGTCTATCGCATGGGCTTCGCGGTGACCCGCGCCCAGGCCCGCCAGCTGGTTGCCCACAAGGCGATCCTGGTGAACGGCAAGAAGGTGAACATTCCTTCGTACCAGGTCCGTCCGGGCGATGCGATCGCATTGACCGAAAAGGCACGCACCCAGCTGCGCGTGCAGGAAGCGGCGACCGTGTTCGACACCATGGACCTGCGTCCGATCTGGGTCGAAGTCGACGCCAAGAAATTTGAAGGCACGTTCAAGTCGGTGCCGGATCGCGGTGATCTGCCGTCCGACATCAATGAAGCATTGATCGTCGAGCTTTACTCGAAGTAATTACCGGAGCTCTGCATGGCAGTTTCGTCAACTAGTGTGCTGCGGCCACGAGGCCTCAGCGTCGAACAGCTCGGAGCCAACCGCGCCAAGGTGGTGGTCGAGCCGCTCGAGCGTGGCTTCGGCCATACCCTGGGCAACGCGCTGCGTCGCGTGCTGCTCTCCTCGATCCCTGGCAGTGCCATTGTCGAGGTGGAAATCGATGGCGTGCTGCACGAATACACCACCCTGGAAGGCCTGCAGGAGGACGTCATTGAAGTCCTGCTCAACCTCAAGGACGTGGCGATCCGTCAGCATACCGGCGATGAAGTCACCCTGACCTTGTCCAAGAAGGGCAAGGGCGTGGTCACGGCCGGCGACATCGTCGTCGACCACTCGGTGGAAATCATCAACCCCGAGCACGTGATCTGCCACCTGACCAAGGACATCGCGCTCAACATGCGTCTGAAGGTGCGTCGCGGCGTCGGCTACCAGCCAGCCAGCACGCGCCAGCATCCGGATGATGAGGCACGCCCGATCGGTCGCCTGCAGCTCGACGCGTCGTTCGCGCCGGTGCTGCGCGTGGCTTACGAAGTGGACGCAGCTCGTGTCGAGCAGCGCACCAACCTCGACAAGCTGGTTCTCGATATCGAGACCAATGGAACGATCGGTGCGGAAGACGCGGTTCGCAAGGCCGCCGAGATCATCAACGACCAGCTGTCGGTGTTCGGTGACTTCTCGCGTCGCGAGAGCGCCACCGACAAGGCCGAGAAGAGCGGGTTCGATCCGCTGCTGCTGCGTCCGATCGACGATCTGGAGCTCACCGTGCGTTCGGCGAACTGCCTGAAGGCCGAGAGCATCTACTACATCGGCGATCTGGTGCAGAAGACCGAAGTCGAGCTGCTGAAGACACCGAACCTGGGCAAGAAGTCGCTGACCGAGATCAAGGATGTGCTGGGCGGGCGTGGTCTCGCACTCGGCATGAAACTTGAGAACTGGCCGCCGCCGGGCCTTTCGCACGGCATGCAGCTGGGTTGATAGTTTTTTGCGAATGATGTTCGTGCGATCGCCCTTGATCGCTAGTAGTAAACCTCCAGCCGGAGCGTGTATAGCGCTCCGGCTGAATACCAAAAGCGGCCATCCATGGCCGCGAATGTTTTTTTGCGATCCTCCTTGATCGCTGTGTCATTTTGGTTTGGCAAGTATGCGTTTACCCGCTTTGCCAACCGCCAAAGGCGGCCATCCGTGTCCGCACTTCCAATAAGAGCCTGTTCTAAAAGGCTCCTCATAGCGGGTAACCGCGGGAAGCCGGACACAAGCGCCGGTTTTTCATAACAACAGACATCAGAGACTTTTTGCCATGCGCCATCAAAAATCCGGACGCAAACTCAACCGCACCAGCTCGCACCGCGAAGCCATGTTCAAGAACATGGCATCCTCGCTGATCAAGCACGAGCTGATCCGTACCACCCTGCCCAAGGCGAAGGAACTTCGCCGTGTGGCCGAGCCGCTGATCACGCTCGCCAAGACCGACGGCGTTGCCAATCGCCGCCTCGCCTTCTCGCGCCTGCGCGACAAGGAAGCGGTCGGCAAGCTGTTTGTCGAGCTGGGGCCGCGTTACAGCGAGCGTCCCGGCGGCTACCTGCGTATCCTCAAGTGCGGCTTCCGCCCCGGCGACAACGCGCCGATGGCGTATGTCGAGCTGGTCGGTCGCCCGCAGGTCGAGGCAGTCGACGCCGAATAAGCCGGTCGAACAGGCCGGTCGGGCAAGCCCGGTCGGACTGACGCTCCACCGTCGATACACAAAAACCCGGCCGGGCAACCTGCCGGGTTTTTGCTTTGTGGCAACAGCCGGACGCAAATTTTCCGCGGAATGCCGCCACCCTGCTGACAGCGCGTCGATGAACGGGTAATGTCATTGTTCCGCAACGCAGCAAAACGTCATGAATCCATTCCGCTGGTCGTACCGCATCAGTTTTTTCGTCGGCTTCCTGATCTGTGCAGGCCTGCTGGGCTTCGCGCTGTTTGCCGAATACCACTGGGGCATGTTTCCGTGCCCGCTGTGCATCTTCCAGCGCGTGGCCTTCATCGTGATGGCCTTGTTCTTCCTGCTGGGTGCCCTGCATGCCCCACGTGGCGGCGCCCGCTGGGTATATGCCGGCGGCGTGCTGCTCGGCTCGCTTTTCGGCATCGCCGTGGCCGGTCGGCATCTGTGGATCCAGTCGTTGCCGGCTGACCAGATTCCGTCCTGCGGGCCACCGCTGGATTACCTGTTCAGTGCGTTCCCGTTCGCCAAGGTATTGCAGCTGGTGTTCACCGGTTCCGGCGAGTGCGCCAAGGTCGAACCGATCCTGGGGCTGCCGATGCCGGCCTGGACCCTGCTGTGGTTCATCGCGCTGGCCGTGCTGGCGATCGTGGCCACGCGCCGCCGGGCCCAACAGAAATGAATGCTTCCACCGTGATCAAGGCCGTACCCATGAATGCCGGTTTGCCCAATACTTCCGCTCCCCAACACTGGGCTCCCGATTCCTGGCAGCAGCGCGAGGCACTGCAACAGCCGCAGTACGACGATGCGGCCGAACTGGCCGCCGCCGGTACCCAGCTGGCCCAGCTGCCGCCGCTGGTGACCTCGTGGGAAGTGCTGGCACTGAAACAGTCGCTCGCCGAGGCGCAGGAAGGCCGGCGCTTCCTGCTGCAGGGTGGCGATTGCGCGGAGAGCTTCGCCGACTGCACCAGCCCGATCATTTCCAACCGGTTGAAAGTGCTGCTGCAGATGAGTCTGGTGCTGGTGCACGGGCTGAAGAAGCCGGTGCTGCGTGTGGGCCGCTTTGCCGGCCAGTATGCGAAGCCGCGTTCAACCGACACCGAGACGCGCGATGGGGTGACGCTGCCCAGCTTCCGCGGCGATCTGGTCAACAGTCCGGAATTCACCACAGCAGCGCGTCGCCCCGATCCGCAACGGCTGATCCAGGCGCATGCGCATTCGGCGCTGACCATGAACTTCGTGCGCGCGCTGATCGACGGCGGTTTCGCTGATCTGCATCACCCGGAATACTGGGACCTGGCCTGGGTCGAGCATTCGCCGCTGGCTGCCGAATACCGCCAGATGGTCACCGGTATCGGCGATTCGCTGCGCTTCATGGAAACCCTGGCCGGGCCGATCGCCGGGTTCTCCAAGGTGGATTTCTTCACCTCGCACGAGGCGCTGCTGCTGCATTACGAACAAGCGTTGACCCGGCAGGTGCCGCGCCATCCCGGCTTCTTCAACCTGTCCACGCATTTCCCGTGGATCGGCATGCGCACGGCTGCGCTGGACGGCGCGCACGTGGAGTATTTCCGCGGCATCCGCAATCCGATCGCGGTGAAGGTCGGCCCGACGGTGACGGCAGCGCAACTGCTGCCGCTGATCGACGCACTGAACCCGCAGGACGAACCGGGGCGACTGACCCTGATCCATCGCATGGGCAACGCAAAGATCGCCAGCGCACTGCCACCGCTGCTGGAAGCGGTGAAGCGCGAGGGTCGCCGCGTGCTGTGGGTGGCCGATCCGATGCACGGCAATACCGAGAGCACCTCGAACGGCTACAAGACACGCCGCTTCGACAATATCCGCGGTGAACTCGATCAGGCGTTCGATATCCACGCCGCCGTTGGTACGCGACTGGGTGGCGTGCATCTGGAGCTGACCGGCGAGGACGTCACCGAATGCATGGGCGGTGCGCGCGACCTGTCCGAGTCGGATCTCGACCGTGCCTACAAGTCGATGGTCGATCCACGTCTGAATTACGAGCAGTCGCTGGAACTGGCGATGCTGATCGTGCGCAAGTCAGTCGGCGGCCACGAACAGGGTTGAGGCATCCCGCCACGGCGCCACTGAGCTGCCCGATGCGGAATCAGGCGCAACACGCAGATGAGTTAGCTGCAGCACGATGTCCGTTGCTGGATCGGCGGGCACGGCACGTCGCCGTAGGAGCAGAACACGCAGCAATCGCCGGGCCTGGGGCGAAGCAACATGCCGCAGTGCGGACACTCGTGGAAAAACAGGCACGCATTCGTCGGCATGGTCTCGGTGGACTGATGCCCGCAAGCGGGGCAGGTCAGCGTGCTTTGCAGGATCGGCTCGGACATGGTGCAGGACCTCAGCGCGGCACGACGGCCACCGGCTTGCCACCCACCGTATCAAGGAACTTCGGCGGCTGCCATGCATGGGTGTGTTGTTCGAAGCCGGAGGCGATCGAAATCAGCGTCGGCTCGCTCCACTTCGCACCGAACAGCACGATGCCGACGGGCAGACCATGCGCCCATCCGGCCGGCACGGTGATCGAGGGATAACCTGCCACCGCGGCGGGTTGTGATGCGCCACCGATCGTCGGGTCGCCACTGACGATGTGATCGCCGAGTACCGGGTCGGTGACGAACGCCGGCCCCCACGACGGCGCCAGCAAGGCGTCGAGATGATCCTTCGCCAGCGCGGCGTCGATGCCCTCCGGGCCGGCCAGCTGTTTCGCCTTCGTCAGCGCATCGGTATAGGACTTGTCGGTGAGCGGACCCCTGGCCTGGGCCTGCTCGAACAGCTGCTGCCCGAACCATGGCATCTCGCGTGCAGCCTCACGCTGATCGAACGCGATCAGGTCGGTCAACGTATGCACCTTCAGTCCGGTCCGCGTGGCCAGGTAGGCGTTGAGATCGTGTTTGAGGTCGTACTGCAGGACGGTCGACTCCGGCGTGTTCAGTTCGCTCAGATGCGGCAGCACGACCGGATCGACGATGATTGCCCCCTGTGCCTTCATCGTCGCGATCGCCTGCCCGAGCACGCGATCCGCATTCGGTTCGTTGCCGGCGAGTTGGCGCACCACGCCGATGCGCTTGCCACGCAGGCCATCCGGGCCGAGGAAACGGGTGTAGTCGGTTTTGTGCTGGTCCGCCTCGGCGGTGGCCGGGTCACGTGGGTCGCTGCCGGCGATCACCGTCAGCAGTGCCGCGGCATCGGCCACGCTTCGCGCCAACGGGCCGGCCGTGTCCTGGTTGTGGCTGATCGGCACGATGCCGCTGCGGCTGACCAACCCCAGCGTCGGCTTGATGCCGACGATGCCATTCATCGAGGCGGGGCAGATGATCGAGCCGTCCGTTTCGGTGCCGATCGCCACCGTGGCGAGTCCTGCTGCCACCGCTGCCGCGGAGCCCGAGCTCGATCCGCAGGGATTGCGATCGAGCGCGTACGGGTTGCGCGTCTGACCGCCGACGCCGCTCCAGCCACTGCTGGCGTGATCGGAGCGCATGTCGGCCCACTCGCTGAGGTTGGTCTTGCCGAGGGCCAGTGCGCCAGCCTGACGCAGGCGTTCAACCAGCGCGGCATCATGCGGTGCCGGTGCATCTGTCAGTGCCAGCGAGCCGGCGGTGGTCAGCATGCGATCACCGGTATCGATGTTGTCCTTCAGCAGCACCGGGATGCCATACAACGGACTGTGCGATGCGCTGCTGCGTGCGTGGTCAAGTGCACGGGCAAGATGCAGCGCATCGGGGTTGGTTTCGAGCACGGCACGCAAGGTGGGGCCGGAGCGGTCGATCTGCCGGATGCGTTGCAGGAACTGTCTGGCCAGTTGCCGGCTGTCGAGCGTGCCAGCATCCATGCGTTGCTGCAGCTGTGCGACCGATGCGTAGATCGCAGCGGGCGATGTTGAATCGGCGGCAATGGCCGGCGCCGCAGAGAGTGCAGCGACGAACGCGGCGAGATAGACGGCTGAACGGCTCACGGCAATCCCCGGTTCGGCGGATGCGGCATGTTGTCGCGAAGCGCCAGCTTAGCGCCATGTCCGATCAATCATCACGGCATGCACGCCTATAATCGGACGATGAACGCGAACACCAGCCTGCAACATGCCAAGCCCTTCGGTGCCGCGGCCCTTCTTGTTGTCGTCATGTTGTTCGGTGGCCCCAGCCGCGCTGCCGATGCACCACCGATTCCCGATACCTTGCAGCAGCGCATTGCCGCCTGCACCACCTGTCATGGTGTGCACGGCGAAGGCACGCCGGGTAGCGGTTATTTCCCGCGTCTGGCCGGCAAGCCGGCTGCTTACCTGGTGCGCCAGATGCAGGATTTCCAGAACGGCCTGCGCAAGTACGCGCCGATGGAATACACCGTGCGCCAGCTGAGTCCGGCCTACATGCAGGAGATCGCCGAATACTTCGCCGCGCAGCAGGTGCCCTATGCCCGGTCACCCTTGCCGCCGGTTTCCGCGGCGATCCTGCAACGCGGCGAGCAACTGGTCAGCAAGGGCGATCCCGCGCGCCAGATTCCGGCCTGCGCCAGCTGCCACGGCAGCCAGCTGACCGGGGTGCAACCGTCCACACCGGGGCTGGTCGGCCTGCCGTACGACTACCTCAGCGCGCAGCTGGGCTCCTGGCGCACGCATACCCGTGCCACGTTGGCGCCGGATTGCATGGCGGTGGTGGCGAACCGGTTGAGCGAACCGGATATCACGGCGGTGGCCGCCGCGCTGGCCAGTCGCCAGTTGCCCGCCGACACGCATGCCCAGGCTGCCGGTTCGGTGACGCCGCCGCTACCGTGCGGTGTGCTGGGTGCGACGGGAGACGGCACATGAAGTGGCTGCGCCGATGCCTGCTGCTGATCGTGGTGCTGGTCCTGCTGCTGGTGGGCTGGCTGTTTTTCGGCGGTGGTCAGCGGCCGACACCACCGGCGATGAGCAAGGTGGCGGCCTCGACCCTGCATGATCCCGCCCTGATAGCGAGGGGCAAATACCTGGCCACCGTAGGCGACTGCGCCGGCTGCCATACCGCGCAAGGCGGCGCAGCGCTCGCCGGCGGCCGCTCGCTGGCGACGCCGTTCGGCAACATCCCCGTACCCAACATCACGCCGGATCGCGACACCGGCCTGGGCAACTGGAGCTTCGAGGATTTCTGGCAGGCGTTGCATGCCGGCAAGGGCCGTCATGGCGAGCTGCTGTATCCGGCGTTCTCCTTCACCTCGTATACCAGGGTGACGCATGACGATGCGCTGGCGATCTTCGCCTGGTTGCAGTCGCTGCCACCGGTACATCAGGCGCCCAGCAAGTTGACACTGGATTTCCCGTACAGCGTGCGCAACAGCCTGGCGGCGTGGCGTGCACTGTACTTCAGGGAAGGCGAGTTCAAGCCCGATCCTGGACAATCGGCGCAGTGGAACCGCGGTGCCTACCTGGTGCAGGGACTCGGGCACTGCAACGAATGCCATGCCGCGCGCGATTCGCTCGGCGGCACGCCGCAGGGCGAACATCTGACCGGCGGCCAGATCCCGCAACAGAACTGGTATGCGCCGGACCTGAGCACGCGGCAGAACGGCGGCCTGCGGGGCTGGAGCGAACAGGACATCGTCGACCTGCTGAAAACCGGCCAGTCGGCGAAGGGCACGGCGTTCGGCCCGATGGCCGACGTGGTGGCGAGCAGCACCCAGCACATGACCGACGACGACCTGCGCGCGGTGGCGACCTATCTGGGCTCGCTGCCGCCGCGAGCGCAGCCGCGTGAAGAAACGCCGCCGTTCAACGCCAATGCGATAGTCAAGCAGGGCGAGAAGGTCTACACGCAGCATTGCGCGGACTGCCACGGCAAGGACGGCAACGGCGTCGCAGGCATCTATCCGGCGCTCAACGGCAACTCCTCGGTCACCGAGCCGAGCGGCATCAACGCGACCCGTGCGGTGCTGCTCGGTGGATTTGCGCCGCTGACCGCCGCCAACCCGCGACCCTATTCGATGCCGCCGTTCGCGCAGCAGCTGAGTGATGCCGAAGTGGCTGCGGTGGTCAGCTATATCCGGCATACCTGGAACAACAGCGCGCCGGTGGTGATGGAGCGCGATGTCAGCAAGTATCGACAGACGCCGATGGATTGAGTGCTAACCCACCAACGAGTCGCGCTGACATCATCGCGGCATCAAAATTTTGCATTGATCGGATCGCTTCAGCGGTTGAAGGGTCAACGCTGTCTGACCTTGTCTGCCAGCACCTGCCACGGCGCCAGATCCCAATGGCCACGCGCCTGTCCCGATGGCGACGGCAGCACGAATAGCTTTGTGCTGCCGATACTCTCGCGTTGCGGGCCGTAATCCACCGCGTGTCCGAGTGCTGCGCGTGCCGCATGCTTGCTGGTGAATGCGAGCAGGCGTGGCTGGTGGCGTTCGATCTTGGCGAGCAGGGCGGGCACATCGAACGCATCGCGTGGCAGCTCGTCGTCGTTGCCGCTGTGGTGCTTGGCCAGATCGGTGAGGCCGATGCCATAGTCAGGCAGCAGCGGAAACTGCGAGGGTGCCAGCTTGCGTGGGGTCAGGCCCGCCTCGAACAATGCGCTCCAGAACAGGTTGCCGGGATGGGCGTAGTAGGCGCGCTCGGCGGCCGAACGTTTGCTGGCAGCGGTGCCGCAGAACACCAGTCGCAGCCCGGGTTGCAGCACATCGGGCAGGATGTGCGGGTCAGTCTTGCGTGGCATCGTGGCGCCGGCTGTTGTCGGACCCGCTGTCGTCGAGCAGGAAATCGGTGAACTGGAAACGTCCGTCGCGCAGCACCGATTCGCCGCGACGCAGCCTGAGTGGCTGACGGAACAGTGGTCCGGCGTAGCTCAGCGTGTGGAATTCGCCGCGCTCGCCGCAGGGATCGACGCCGGCGGGCAGTGCGTCGAGCATGGCGGCATCGTAGTGGCGGCCACAAAAGCCGGCGTCGAGTTGCTGGGTGTCCACGCAGCACAGCATGGCTCGATGACCTTCGCGGACGAAGCGCCGTGACAGCGCGGCGGTTTCCTCGCCCCATAGAGGAAACACCGCGCGCCAGTTGTCGCGGCCAAGCTGGCGCACCCGGTAGTCGCGCACGTCTTCCAGGAACAGGTCGCCGAACGCGCAATGGCGGATGCCGGGCCAGCGCATCCGCGCCTCGACCAGCGCCTGTGCATGGGCTTGCTCGTAGGCTTCGTTGCTGCCGGGCCAGTCCAGCATGACTTCAAGCAACGGCAGCTCAAGCGCGGCGGCCTGCGCCAGCAGCACTTCGCGCTGCACGCCATGCATGGCGATGCGCTGGTAATTGCGATTGACTGTCGTGAGCAGGCCGACGACCTGCCATTGCGGGTCGGCGAGCAGGTGCTGCAGTGCCAGCAGGCAGTCCTTGCCGCCACTCCAGGCCAGCAGTATCGGCGTTGTCTTGGGCGTGCCCATGATTTCTGAACTCCCGGGTTTCGACTGGGCTGCAACGGCGCGAACGGTGCTTCCGCTACCGGCATATCTTGCGTGCGGCAGCTTATTTTGCGGCATCCGACACGCGAATGCCGGTTCATCGTCACGGTTCATCGACAGCCCGTGGCTGCAGCCGCTATAAAGATCACCTGTCCGGGGAGTATGCGGTGAGCGAAGAAATACTGATCAACGTGACGCCGCGCGAGACGCGGGTCGGCGTGGTCGAGAACGGCATGTTGCAGGAGGTACACGTCGAACGGGCCTCCAAACGAGGCTATGTCGGCAATGTCTACAAGGGTCGCGTGCAGCGGGTGATGCCCGGGATGCAGGCGGTATTCGTGGAGATCGGGCTGGAGCGCGCGGCGTTCCTGCACGCCTCGGACATCGTGCGCCCGGCGCCTGTCGTCGAAGGGGGAGAGCCGAACGGCAACGGCAATGGTCACATCCCTTCCATCAGCGAACTGGTGCACGAAGGCCAGGAAATCGTGGTGCAGGTGGTCAAGGATCCGATCAGCACCAAGGGCGCGCGGCTGTCGGCGCACCTGTCGATCCCCTCGCGCTACCTGGTGCTGCTGCCGTACGCGCGCACGCTGGGCATTTCCGCACGCATCGAAGACGAGGCCGAGCGCCAGCGGTTGAAGGACGTGTTGACCCCGTTGATCGGCGAAAGCCCTCTGGGCTACATCGTGCGCACCAATGCGGAGGGCCAGAGCGCCGAGTCGCTGGCCTTCGACGTGGCCTATCTGGCCAAGGTGTGGCGGGTGGTGCAGGAGAACATCGCCAAGGCGAAGGTCGGCGAGCGCGTCTACGAGGAACTCTCGCTGCCATTGCGTAGTCTGCGCGACATGCTCAATGACGACATCGAGAAGGTGCGGGTGGATTCGCGCGAGACCTTCGAAAAGGTCGCCAAGTTCGTGCACAAGTTCATGCCGCATCTGGACGACCGCATCGAGCACTACGACGGCGAGCGGCCGATCTTCGACCTGTACGGTGTCGAGGACGAAATGCAGCGCGCGCTGAAGAAGGAAGTGCCGCTGAAATCCGGCGGCTACCTGATCGTCGACCAGACCGAGGCGATGACCACGATCGACGTCAACACCGGTGCCTACCTCGGCACGCGCAACCTGGAGGAGACGGTCTACCGCACCAACCTGGAGGCCGCGCAGGCGGCGGCACGCCAACTGCGGCTGCGCAACCTCGGCGGCATCATCATCATCGACTTCATCGACATGAACGATGAGGAGCACAAGCGCCAGGTGCTGCGCATGCTGGCCAAGGGGCTGGCGCGCGACCACGCCAAGACCACGGTGTATCCGATGTCGGCGCTGGGGCTGGTCGAGATGACCCGCAAGCGCACTACCGAAAGCCTGGCGCGCCAGCTGTGCGAACCGTGCCCGGCCTGTAACGGTCGCGGCGTGCTGAAGACCGCCGAAACGGTGACCTACGAGATTTTCCGCGAAATCACCCGAGCGGTGCGCCAGTTCAATGCCCAGCAGCTGCTGGTGATGGCCAATCCGCTGGTGGTGAACCGCATCCTGGAGGAAGAATCCAGTGCGGTGGCCGAACTGGAAGAGTTCATCTCCAAGAGCATACGCTTTCAGGCTGAAGAGCATTATTCGCAGGAACAGTTTGATGTCGTCTTGCTGTAAATCCGGTCCGGATTGCCGCGCGTGAACGCGCTGTGGCAGCGTCGGCTGCATGTCTGTGCGCGCGGACTTGGCTGGATCGCCGGTGTCGCGGTGATCCTGCTGGCCGTGACGGCGGCGCTGGCACAGCTGCTGCTGCCGCTGCTGGCACGGCATCCGGCCTGGGTGGCCGCACAGCTGAGTCAGCGCATACAGCGGCCAGTCAGCTTTGCCTCGCTGGAGGGGCGCTGGACGCCGTCCGGGCCGCTGTTCGTCATGCACGACGTGACGGTAGGGCCTGCAGCCGGTGAACAGGGCAACATGCTGCAGTTGCCCGAATCCGAATTGAAGCTGGACTTCGGCGGCTGGCTGCTGCCGTCGCGGCACCTGCTCAACCTGCATGTGCATGGCCTGCAGCTGGATCTGGCGCGCGATGCTGCGGGCTGGCACATCAACGGCATCGGCGTCGCCGGTGGCACCGGCCAGCAGCCGTTCTCACCGGGGCGGCTTTCGCTGGATCTGTGGCTGGAAAATCTGCGGGTGGACGTCACCGACGCCATCCTCGGCAAGCATTACACCTTGCTGGCTCCACAACTGCGGCTGAGCCATCAAGGTAGCCAGATCCGCTTCGGCGGCCTGCTGCAGCGAGGTGGCGTGAATACGGCCCTGCGCACCGCGGGACGTTTCCGTCAGGACGGCAGCAGCGGCCGGATCTGGCTGGGTGCCGATGATGTCGAGCTGAAACCCCTGCTGGACGGTATCGATATGGGCGGCTATACGGCGGGTCAGGGCCATGGCCGGCTGTCGGCGTGGCTGGACTGGCACAAGGGCCGGTTGGCCAGCAGCCTGGTCCGTTTCGATCTGGACGGGCTGGCAGTGACCTCACCCACAGGCGCCACCGCCATCGTGCCGACCCTGCATGGGCTGGCCGGCTTGCGCCAGACCGGCGATGGCTACGATGTGCGCTGGGCTGGCGACGACGGCAGTGCGCTGGCGCTCGGCCTGCACCAGCCCGGCAGTGCGCAGGCCGGCATCGGCGTCGCCGCAAGCGAACTGCAACTGGCCCCGTTGCTGCCCTGGCTGGCACTGGCGCCGGATCTGCCGCAGGGCCTGGCACAGTGGTTGGGCAGCGGGCATCCACGCGGTGACCTGAGCAAGGTCGCGATGCAGTGGAGCCGAGCCAGCGGACTGGGCTCGCTGGACCTCACCTTCCAGAATCTGGCCATCGACCCGGTCGGCAAGCTGCCGGGGCTGAGTGGCCTGCATGGCGAGATGCGCGGCGATGCCGAGGCGCTGTCGATAGAGTTGCCGGATCAGGCCGCCACCTTGCAGTTCTCGCACCTGTTCCGCCAGCCGTTCGCATTGTCGAAGCTGGCCGGCACGCTGGCATTCTGGCGGCAGGACGACGGCTGGCACATCGGAGTCGACCCATTCGAATTCGTCGGTGCCGGTTATGCCGGACAGGCGCGCGGCGAGGCGACCCTGCCGGCGCAGGGTGGGGCGCCGTTCCTGGATCTGTACGCTTCGGTCGATCACGCGGACGTGCCGGCGGCCAAACTGTTCTGGCCGGTCAGCGTCATGCCACCGGCGACCGTTGCATGGCTGGACCGTGCGCTGGTGGCGGGTCAGATCGACCAGGCGCAGGTGCTGGTCCGCGGCGATCTGGCCGACTGGCCGTTCCATCACAACGAGGGTCGTTTCGAGGCACGCGCACAACTCAGCGACCTTACGTTCGACTATGGCGATGACTGGCCGCACGCCGAAGGTATCAGTGCCGTGGCCAGCTTCGTCAACAACGGCATGCTGGTCGAGGCCAGTGGCGGCCAGTCGCTCGGCGTCAAGGCGGACAAGGCGGTCGCGTTGATACCGGATTTCGGCGATGGCCTGCTCGACCTCAATGTGCAGGGCAGCGGCAGCGGTGCCAGCCTGATGAACTTTGTGCGCAACAGCCCGATCGGCCGCCATGAGGCCGACACGCTGGCCAAGCTGACGGTAGGCGGCAACGGCACGTTCGGTTTCCACCTGAGCCTGCCGCTGAAAAAGATCGAGGACGCCCAGCTCAGCGGTACAGCCCAACTGCAGGACGCCGACCTCAGTGCAGCGGAGTGGAACCTCAAGCTGGACAAGCTCAACGGCCCCCTGCGTTTCGATCTTCACGGCATGCAGGCGGGCCCGCTGGATGCGGGTTTTCACGGTCAGCCGTCCAAGCTGCAATTGGCGATTGCCGGTGCCAACAGCGACCCGAATACCGTGCTGTCGGCGCAACTGCAAGGCAGTTACAAGGTCGCCGAACTGGTGCAGGACTATCCATCGCTGAACTGGCTGGGTCGGCTGGCGGACGGCCGCAGCGATTTCAGCATCGGCTTTGCGATCGCCCACGTGCCCGGCGGCGATGCACTGACGCAGACCCTCAGCGTCGACTCGCCGCTGACCGGCACCGCACTCGATCTGCCCGCGCCGCTGAACAAGTCGGCGGCGGCCAGCCTGCCGTTGCATTTGACGATGGGTCTGCCAATCAGCGGCAGCGACCTGCAGTTCACGCTGGGCCAGGTGATGCATGGCCACTTGCGCCTGCCCACCGATACGAAGCAGCCGCTGGCGGGCACGCTGGCTTTCGGTGAGCAGATGCCGGATGGATTGCCCATGAAGGACCTGCGCATCCGCGGCCATGCCGCCCAGCTGGACGTTACCGGCTGGGTGCAGTGGGCGGCGGCCGGGAGCGGTGGCGGCGGCCCGGGGTTGGAAAGTATCGACATCGACGCCGATCAGGCCGAGTGGTTCGGTCATCCGCTCGGGCCGATGAAGATCCAGGCCAGACCGCAGGCCGATGCGCTGAGCGTGGACGTGGACGGCACCGCGATGGCCGGCAATTTCAGCGTGCCGACGCAGGAGCTGGACAAGCGTGGCGTCACTGCCCGGTTGCAGCGGCTGTACTGGCCGAAAAGTCCAACAGCGGAAACACCACCGGCGGCTTCGACGGCTACGGCTGCAGGTATGCCTGCTGGCGCGGCTGCGCCAGTCACGCCAGCTGTCGATCCTGCCAATACCGGCGTCAATCCGGCCGCGTTGCCGCCATTTCATCTATGGGTGGGTGATCTGCGTCTGGGCGACGCCAAACTCGGCGAGGCGCGCGTCGAAACCTGGCCCACTCCAAACGGGCAGCACATCGAACAATTGCGGGCGCTGTCCAGCCGGGTGCAGATCAATGCCAGCGGCGACTGGAACGGCAACGCCACCAACAGCCATACGCACATGAAGATCAGCTTCGCGGCCGAGGACCTTGGCGAGATGCTGGGGGCGCTGGGCTACGACGGCCTGGTGCACGGCGGCAAGACGAATGACCAGCTCGATGCCACCTGGCCCGGTGCACCCAATTCACTATCGTTGGCCACGATGAACGGCACGCTGCGCATCAAGGTCAACGATGGCCGTATTCCCGAGGCATCGTCACCCGGGGTGGGACGACTGCTCGGGCTGGTCTCGCTGGCCGAACTGCCGCGCCGGCTCAGCCTGGATTTCGGCGATGTGTTCGGCAAGGGACTGGCGTTCGATTCGATTGCCGGCGACTTCCATCTGGCCGATGGCAACGCGACCACCAACAACCTGGCGATCGATGGGCCAGCGGCCAACGTCCGTGTCAGCGGCCGTACCGGCCTGCGGGCAAAGGATTACGACCAGCAGATGGTGGTGGTGCCGCACGTCGGCAACAGTCTGCCGTGGGTCGGTGCCGTGGTCGGAGGCCCGGTGGGCGCGGCCGCCGGCCTTGCCGTGCAGGGACTGCTCGGCAAGGGCCTGAACCATGTGGCGATCCGGCGCTATCACGTCACCGGCACCTGGGACAAACCGGTGATGACCCTGGTGGAAAAGAGCGACATCCCGCTCAAGGCAGCGCTGGCTGCTCCGTCACTGTCGCCCGTGTCGGCATCGAGCGTGCTGCCACCGCTGGTCATTCCCGCGCCGGCCAGCAGCGCAGGCAGCCATTGAGGGAATCCCCCTTCGCCCCACTCAACATGACTGGTGCAGGTCGGCATTCCTTGCACCGGGATGAATTTGTTCCGGACGGCTGTGGGCGCCAGCCGGAGACGCTTCACAACAGGGGACTTCATGCCGGGCGCCGGCTGGCATGGCCGCGACTGGCAGACCGGAGATTCGCATCACGGCTTTAAAGCGGCCAGCGACAACCCCATGTGGGGTAGTTCCTGATCGACCGCAGACGAACGAGCACCATGGATTCCCTGATCGCATTAGCGCAGAGCAAGTTGCTGACCCCCGGCGGCATCGCCACCGGCGACCTCGATCGGGTGTTCACCCAGCTGATGGGGCCATCGATCGACGCCGCCGACCTGTACTTCCAGCACTCGCGCAGCGAGTCGTGGATGCTGGAAGAGGGCATCGTCAAGGACGGCAGCCATTCGATCGAGCAGGGCGTCGGCGTGCGTGCCATCAGTGGAGAGAAGACCGGCTTCGCCTATTCCGACGAGATCGTGCTGCCGCAGCTGCTGGAGGCCTCGAAAGCCGCCCGCGCGATTGCCCATGGCGGCAAAGGTGCGGGCACGCCGCTGGCACTCAACGGCGCGCGCCAGCTGTATCCGGCCATCGACCCGGTCGAGAGCCTGCCCAACCCCGACAAGATCGCGCTGCTGCGCGAGGTCGATGCGTACGCGCGCTCGCGCGATCCGCGCATCAAGCAAGTCATCGTCAGCCTCGCCGCGACCATCGACACCATTCTCATCGCCGCGTCTGACGGCACCCTGGCCGCCGACGTGCGCCCGCTGGTGCGCCTCAACGTGCAGGTGATCGCCGAACAGAACGGCCGTCGCGAGCAGGGCAGCGCCGGTGGCGGTGGTCGTTACGGCTATCGCGAACTGATCGAGAACGGCCGCGCACTGGCGTTCGCCGACGAGGCGGTGCGCCAGGCGCTGGTGAACCTCGACGCCATCGACGCGCCGGCCGGCCAGATGACCGTCGTGCTCGGTCCCGGCTGGCCCGGCGTGCTGCTGCACGAGGCGATCGGCCACGGCCTCGAAGGCGACTTCAACCGCAAGGGCAGCTCGGCGTTCTCCGGCCGCATCGGCCAGCGCGTCGCGGCGAAGGGCGTCACCATCGTCGACGACGGCACCCTGCCGGGTCGCCGCGGCTCGCTCAGCATCGACGACGAAGGCACCCCGACCGAATGCACCACGTTGATCGAGGACGGCATCCTCAAGGGCTACATGCAGGACAAGCTCAACGCGCGCCTGATGGGCATGGTGCCCACCGGCAACGGCCGCCGCGAATCGTTCACCGCGCTGCCGATGCCGCGCATGACCAACACCTACATGCTCGGTGGTTTACATGATCCCGCCGAGATCATCCGCTCGGTGAAGAAGGGCCTGTACGCGCCGAATTTCGGCGGCGGCCAGGTCGACATCACCAACGGCAAGTTCGTGTTCTCCGCGTCCGAGGCGTACCTGATCGAGGACGGGAAAATCACGCGGCCGGTGAAGGGTGCCACGCTGATCGGTTCCGGCCCGGAGGTGCTCAACCGCGTCTCGATGATCGGCAACGACATGAAGCTGGATGATGGCGTCGGCGTGTGCGGCAAGGATGGGCAGAGTGTGCCGGTGGGCGTGGGTCAGCCGACGCTGAAGATCGACGGGATGACGGTGGGTGGGACAGCGTCGTAAGCCAGGGTACTTGTCCCGACCCTCCCAGTCGTCATTCCGGCGAAGGTCTGCATCAGCCCCTCCTAGCCGTGATTCCGGCGAAGGCCGGAATCGCTTCTGTACTCAGCCATCAGAGCGAAGAGCTTTCGTCTACCTACGACAGCCGAGTCACTTTTCTCTTGCGTGGCCAAGAGAAAAGTAACCACTGCGCCGCAGGAGCTGCGCGAACGGCGTGCGCTTGTCCATGATGCGACCGGTTGAGACATCAATGATGCGCGCTCGCATCTGTCGGTGCCATTGCCGGACGGTAGATCGCGCTGGTGCCGTAACGTCGCGTATCGAACCGTCCCTGCAAAATGAAGTCGCGCATCATCGCGAAGTAGCCTTCCGGGTTGCGCGTGTCGACGCGCTCGCCGTCGGCCGTGGTTTCGTACTCGTATATGCCATGTTCGGTGTGCGGGAACACCGCGACCGTGATGGGTTTGTCCTTGGCCTGCAGTGCGCGCAGGCGCCGTTCAGTCTCCGCACTCGGTGCATCGTGGTCGTCGGCGGCCAGTATCCAGAGTTGCGGCGTATCGAGATTGCGCAGCACCGGCATGGGGTCGTAATTCGCCGGGACGCCGGCCAGCAGCACGGGGCCTTGTTCACGAAGCTTGGCTTCAGGCGTTTCGAGAAGATAGAACGCGATGTCGCCGTGCACGTATTTGAACCACGGTTCCTTTCCATATCGCGCCTTCACGGCGGCGAGTTGATCGTATCCATTCCGGAAATTGCTGACGACGATGGTCGACACGGCATCGGCTATATGCATCGCCTTGGCGACCACCTCAGCCCCGTAACCGCGGCTGGTCAGGTCGAAGGCGATCGCTTCGCGATCCTCGTCGAGGGGCGACACCGCCAGGCCGAACCCGATGACCACGAAGTCGACCGGCTCGATCTTCGCGGCTAACGGCGCCACCCAGCCGCCTTGGCTGCCGCCTTGGTAACCGATGCGACCCGCACGCGCACCGGCGAGGCGTTTGGCCTCGTTTGCCGCGGCAATCGCATCGTCGGCCAGCAGCAGATAGTTTTGCGTATACACCCCGCCTGACTTGCCGGTGCCGCGCTTGTCGTACACGAACGCGCCGATGCCCTCGGCGGGGAACTGTCGTTGCAGGGAATAGAAATCCAACGCTGAAATGTCCTCCGAACCGTGCACGAGGACCACGATCGGTACGCGCGCGTGGCCTTGCGGCATTACCAGGCGGCCGGCGAGCGACACACCCGCGCCTTGGAAGGTCACGTTCGTCACCTGCAACGGAATTTGCCGACCCGAAATTCCCGCGAAGATGATCGTGCCCTTGTCGCAATCGAATGACGCGCGCTTGCCATCCGGGCGTCCCGTCCAGCCCAGCGTGCTGGTCCACGCATTGTTTGCGTCCCGAGTCAGCAAACCCGTGCTGCCATCCTCCTTGCGCCAGCGCAGGTGGTCGCCATCGCTCGGACCGACATCGAGCTTGCTGCCGTCGTCCAGTTGATAGATGCCTACAGGGCAATCGCCGGTGTGGCTTGCCGACGATGCCGCGGCAGACTTCGTCGACACGGCCAGGAGCAGGGCGGCAAGCACAAGCGGCACCCGATGCATGATGACGGTGGCGCGCGGCGACAGGAAAAAGTGCATTGGCATATCCGACGACATGGGATTTATGTAAAAAGTTACATAAAAAATATGCGACAATCAAGTGGAACGGTTTCGTGCGGGCCGAAGGGGCAAAACATGCAGGTGAACGAAGAGGAAGGGATCGGCGAGGATTTCATCCGCAGGCAGGGGCCGGCTTATCTTGCGCACCTGCTCAGGCGGCTTTCGGATGAACTCGTGCGCGGCGCCGATGCCTGGTATCCCGAAGTCGGGGTGACCGTGCCACCACGCACCACGTCCACGTTGCTGGCGCTCGATGAACACGGGCCATTGGGTGTTACCGAAATTTCCGCTCTGCTGCGCCAATCGCACCCATTGGTCATCAACTGGATCAAACAACTCCAGGCTCAAGGGTTGGTCAGAACGCGCATCGACAAGCAAGATCGAAGACGCACTGTTGTCGCACTTACCGCCAAGGGCGTTGGCGAAATCCGGCACCTCCGCAAGGCGCTGGTCAGAATGGGCGAGACCTCGCAGGCGTTGATGGACGAAGCCGCTCCCGGGCTTTTTCATGCATTGTGGCGAATGGAGCAGGCTTGCCGGCGCGAGTCGTTCGATGACCGCTTACGAAATTCTTCCCGCGCGCCGGCAGATTGATCAGCGGCTCAATGCGCTGATACATCGGCTTCAGCCGGCCGTCCCGATAACGGACGGCTGCGACCGGCAGTAACGGGTTGGAGCGGATATTTCAGGCTATATAGCCCTCGTAGCGATGACTGCTCTCCCTCATCGGAAGAATGTTGTCAGTCTCGGTTGGTTTGCCGCTCAGGCTCCGCTTTGCTCTGGCTCTATTGAAAAGTGCGGGCCACGATGGCCCGCTGCTCTGCGGGAGTCAACAGGGAAGTCGACTCCTTTTCGATGGGGCAGGATGCCCTGTCGAAAAGCCCAGCGCCGACTCACGGACTTGCCGGGCGTGGATGCCCGGCAAGCGCCAAGCGGGGTGGCCTTTCTCTTTGGTTAGCTTTCTCTTTACTCCGGGCATCCTGCCCTGCGCCCTTCGGGCCAGCTTCGCTGTTCGCGCACACTCCTGCGTGCGCGTGGCCACGCAAAGAGAAAGTAACTCGGCCTTCGCAGGAGGGCGAAAGCTCTTGCTCCGAATGCAGCAAAAGCATCGCGTACAGGGGGTGCTCCTACAGGTGCGTCCACGCAAAGCGGACACCCAGCCATCGGCCGCAATATTCGCCCTCGGCTGATAGCGAATACGCAGAAGAGGGATTCAGGTATCGGGATGTTCGTGAACATCCCGATGCCGCCATGCGGCGTTACTGATCGCGCGTAACTTCCGCAGGCGCCGCGTCTCCTGCGCTCTGTGCCAATGGCAATGCATCGGTCACCAGATGCATCAGGAATCGCCCCGGCTGCTCCTGCATGATCATGTGGGCCGAGTCGGCAAACATCACCAGTCGCTTCGAGGGCGCCCGGATATCCCCGAACCACTTTTCGGTCAGCTCGTGCGCCGTGGTGTAGTCGTGCTGCCCCACGAACACGATCACCGGGCAATCGAAATGCGTGGTGTGGTCGAAGTCGACCGCCAGCAGCGGTTGCAGCAGGTGATTCAGCGAAAACAGGCTGCCCTTGCCGATCGCGACGAGATCGGCCTTGCTGTAGTCGGGCGACAACGATTCGGCATCGTCTTCGAACTGGTAGTCCTGGCGACCATAGGCGAGGCCGCCGTAGTACATCTCCCATTTGCTGCGCGTACCGATGTTGTCGAGGGTCAGCTTCGGACCCGGATAAGGCGCCATGGCTTTCAGCTCGCGCACGGCTTGTGCGTTGCCATGCGCCAACGCTTCACGGAGGGCGAAGGCGTAGCCGACCTCTTCGTTGTGGCGCCCATTCACGACCTGGCCCACCGAGATATACGCGTAGAACCAGTCCGGATGCAGCTGAGCCAGATGGACGCCCAGTACCGTGCCCCATGAATGGCCCAGCAGGAAGATCTTCTGCTTGCCGTAGTGCTGACGCAGGTATTGCACGACTTGAGCGGCATCGTCCGTCATGCCATCGACGGTCATGCCCGGCGCCATCGCCTGTTCCGAATTGGCTGCATAGGTCTTGCCGGTGCCTCGTTGATCCCACTGCACCACGGTGAAGTAATCCTCCCAGGGCGTCTGGAACGTATAGGCCTCCGGCATGGCCGGGGAAGCCGGGCCACCGTGCAGGAACAGCAGGATCGGATTGCGTCGATCCTTGCCGCGAATCGACAGCCATTGGTCGATGCCATTGATGCGCACCTTGATCCTCTCATCGACACCATTCGGCGAGACGATCTTGCGATTGCTCTCGAGGATCCGGGTGACCTCGTCGCGCGACATCAGGGGCGATTTGTCCTGAACCGGCGCAGCCGTCGCGCTGGATGCAGCAGCGGGTGCTGTGGCAGAAGAGGCATGGGTCGAGGCCATTCCGATGGCCACGGTCAGTATGAAAAGAAGATGCGTGCGGAACATGGACAACGAAGCTCTCCTTGTATGGATATCCGGTAACCCGCCGTGCCCATCGAACCCGGCGAAAGTGGGAGTGGCAACAACTCATGCGCGCAAGCGAACACGATGTCGTTGTATCCAGACAGAGCAAGTCATGTGCCAACGGGAGATGCGTGGCTGACACCAGTCAATTCAAGAGTTTGATGCCTGGTTGTGGGGATACGTGTTCGCGTCCGCGGACAGGTTTGCGGACGTCCGGGCAATGCGCGCCGGCAGACGCCGGGATGTCCGGCGTGGGTCGATAGTCGATGCCTGACTACGGCTCGATCGAACCGTCCTTCTGATTCAGATCCTTCAACAACTGAAAGATCTCCCGATACGCCCGCGGCGGCTTGTTCGGCGTGTCCTTCTCGATGCGTGCCTGGCGCACCAGCGAGCGCAGGTGCTGGCGGTCGACCTGCGGATGCTCGGCGATCAGTTCGGACAGGGCGGTTTCGTCTTCGCTGACCAACCGATCGCGCATCGCTTCGAGGCGATGCATCGCGGCGGTCTCCTGGCGCTGCTTTTCGCGGTTCTCGCCGAGCTCGGCGCGTACCGAGGCGAAGTCTTCCTCGCCATAGCGGCGCATCACCTTGGCTAGGAAAGCCATCTGGCGTTTGCGTGCGATGTGCGCGGTGATGCGACGGGTGATGTCGATCTCGCGACGCACGTCTTCCGGCAGGTCGAGCTTGGCCAGCCGGCTTGGCTGCAGTTCGATCAGCTGATGTGCCAGCGCCAGCACGGCGAGGGCTTCGCGGCGCTGCTGGGTGCGGCTGGGACCGTAGTCCGCCTCGTCGAGTTCGGTCTGGTTGCGGCTGCGGCTCGGGCTCACGGTTTCAATTCCAGAAGATGGATCGTGGATCAGGTGTGGCTGTCGTCGTCATGGGCCGGTTCGGCCTGCTCGTGATCAGCTTGTTCAAGTGCGAAACGGGCGATCGGCTCGCCATCCAGTTCGATGGTTTCGCTGAACATCGCCGCGGGACGTACCCACAGCCCGTGATCGCCATACAGCGCCTGATAGACCACCAGCGGTTCCAGCGTTTCGCTGTGGTGGGCGGTGCCCAGCACACGGTAGCGCTGGCCCTTGTAGTGACGATAGATGCCGGCGGTGGGTTGCATGGCGTACTCCGCAGCTCTTTGCATTTCATCGCCGCGGCCCCATGTCGGAGGTCCAGCGGTCGCGAACCGCCTATTCTACCCGCCTAACTCCCAGGAAAGCCCAACGTGAGCGAAGTCGCCATCAGCCAGGACCGCAGCCCGACGGATCGTAGTGAGGCCGAACTTGACCGGCTGGCCGAACTGGCCGAGGACGTGATCCGCCGCGCCCGTGCCGCAGGCGCCAGCCAGGCCGAGGTGGCCGCCAGCATCGACACCGGGCTGAGCGTGAACGTGCGGCTGGGCGAGGTGGAGACGGTCGAGCACACGCGCGATCGTGGTTTTGGCCTGACCGTGTATTTCGGCCAGAGCAAGGGCTCGGCCAGCACCGCCGACCTGCATCCGGACTCGATCCAGGCCACGCTGGACCAGGCGTGCGCGATCGCGCGCTACACCGAGGCCGATCCGGCGGCCGGACTGGCCGATGCAACGCGCATGGCGACGTCCTTCCCCGATCTCGACCTGTGGCATCCGTGGGATATCGACACCGCGCAAGCAATCGAGCTGGGCATCGAGATCGAGGAGGCCGGTCGTGCACACGCCGGCATCAGCAATTCCGATGGTGCCAGCGTGCAGGCCGGGCAGGGTCTGTCGGTGTATGCGAACTCGCACGGCTTCGTCGGGCGTGAGCGCGGCACGCGGCATTCGCTGTCGCTGGCGTTGATCGCCGGCGACGAAGACGGCATGCAGCGCGATTACTGGTACGACAGCGTGCGTGCGGCCGGCGATTTCATGAGTGCAAAGGCGCTGGGCGACAAGGCTGCCGAGCGCACACTGGCGCGCATGGGTGCGCGCAGCCTGTCGACGCGGCAGTGCCCGGTGCTGTTCGTGCCGGATCTGGCGCGCGGGCTGATCGGCCATCTGCTCGGTGCGGTCAGTGGTGGTGCGCTGTATCGGCGGGCCAGTTTCCTGCTCGACCACGTCGGCAAGCCGGTGATGCCGTCGTGGCTGAATATCAACGAGCGGCCGCGGTTGATGCGAGGCCAGGGCTCGAGCGTGTTCGATGCCGAGGGCGTGGCCACCCGCGACAGCAGCCTGATCGAGGGCGGCGTACTGGTGCGCTACGTGCTGGGCAGCTATTCGGCGCGCAAGCTGGGGCTGGAATCGACCGGCAACGCCGGCGGTATCCACAACCTGATCGTGGAGCCGGGCAGTGCCGATCATGCACTGGATGACTTCGCCGGCATGCTGCGCCGCATGGGCACCGGCCTGCTGGTAACCGAGGTGATGGGGCAGGGTGTGTCCACCATCACCGGTGACTATTCGCGTGGCGCGGCCGGCTTCTGGGTCGAGAACGGACAAATTGCCTACCCGGTCGAGGAGATCACGATGGCGGCGAACCTGCGCGACATGTTCAGCGGGATCGTGGCGGTGGGTACGGACGTCGATCCGCGTTCGCACCTGTTGACCGGCTCGATCCTGCTTGAGCGGATGACGGTCGCCGGCGAGTAGCTGGCCGCAAGTTCGCACCCCTGCCGCAAGCTCACTCGGCAAGCCGGTCGCGGCTTGCTAGCATGCTTGCCACCGGTGCCGAACCGGTCGTCCGTCCATCCACAAGCTGTCGACTTTGAGGAGATGCGCATGAGCGTTCCACCCGAGTCCGTCATCCCGCCCTCGCCGAGTGAACCGCCACTGGTCGGTGCCCCTTCCGCCGAGGAACGCCAGTGGGCGATGTTCGCGCACCTGTCGGCCCTGGCCGGCCTGATCATTCCGTTCGGCAGCATCATCGGACCGCTGGTGATCTGGCTGATCAAGAAGGACACCATGGCGTTCGTCAACGATCAGGGCAAGGAAGCGCTGAACTTCAACATCACGGTGGCGATCGCGGCGATCGTGTGCTGGATCTTGTGTTTCGTGCTGATCGGTATCCCGTTGTTCGCAGCGCTGGTCATCGCCTGGTTGGTATTCGTGATCGTCGGCACGATCAAGGCCAACGAGGGAACCACCTATCGCTATCCGTTCGCGCTGCGACTGGTCAAGTGAACCGGCGGCTTCCGGACGCCAGGACGCATGGCGGCATGCGGCCTGTTTCCATATAGACTCGCCCGGTCTCCCATCGCTCGATCGGTGTGGGCCATCGCATGGGTCCGGGGGGATCGGCGAGACAAGGCAGTTCTGTTTGCATGTCCGGGCATGAATCTATCGAAAGGGGAGTCGACTCATGGGTTTCTTTGACTGGTATCTGAAGTGCGTCAAGGGGCATTACGCGGACTTCGAGGGGCGTGCGCGGCGTACCGAGTACTGGATGTTCTTTCTGGCCAATCTGATCATTGCCATCGTGATTGGCCTGATTGGCAGAGCCATCCATCTTCCGGTGCTCGGCACGCTCTACAGCCTGGCGTTGCTGGTGCCCGGCCTTGCGGTCGGAGTACGTCGCCTGCATGACACGGGGCGCAGCGGCTGGTGGTGGCTGGTTGTGCTGATCCCGGTGGCCGGTATCGTCTGGATCATCGTGCTGTTCGCCATCGCAGGCGACCAGGGTTCGAACCAGTACGGTGCTGACCCGAAGGAAGGCGTTGCCTGACCCGGGTGGTTTGCCTGATCTGAAACGGGGCGGCGCAAGCCGCCCTTTTCAATGCGCGCGATGAGCCGAGTAGTGCGCCAGCTCGGCCAGCAGCGAGGCACGCTCGCCCAGTGGCGCGATCGCGGTCAGCGCGATTTCGATCAGTTCCGCCAGGCGTGCGCGCGAGGCGGCAAGGCCGATGATCGAGGGAAAGGTGGGTTTGTCGGCGGCGGCGTCCTTGCCGGCGGTCTTGCCGATCACCGCGGATTCGCCTTCCACGTCGAGGATGTCGTCGCGCACCTGGAACGCCAGTCCGACGGCGTGGGCATAGCGGTCCAGCGCTGCCAGCGTATCCACGTCGGCACCGGCGAGTAGCGCGCCCAGTTGCACCGAGGCGCGGATCAGCGCACCGGTCTTGCAGGCGTGCATGTGTTCAAGTTCTGCCAGGCTCAGCTTGCGGCCGACGGCCGCCAGGTCGAGCGCCTGGCCACCGGCCATGCCCTCGGCACCGCAGGCGCGGCCGAGCGTACGCTGCATGGCCACCACGGTGGCCGCATCGACCCGTTTGGCCATATCGCCAGCCAGGATCTCGAAGGCAAGTGCCTGCAATGCATCGCCGGCGAGGATCGCCATCGCCTCGCCGTACACGATGTGGCAGGTCGGCCGGCCGCGGCGCAGGGCGTCGTCATCCATCGCCGGCAGGTCGTCGTGCACCAGCGAGTAGGCGTGGATCAGCTCCACCGCACAGGCGGCGGCATCGAGTGCGGCGTCATCGGTGCCCAGCGCGTGGGCGGCGGCATACACCAGCAGCGGACGCAGCCGCTTGCCGCCACCGAGCACGGCGTAGCGCATCGCGCGGTGCAGCTCGGCAGGGGACTGTTCGGCCGGCGGCAGGTTGCAGTCGAGTGCCTGTTCGGCACGGACGGTCAACGCTTGCAGGGCGAGGCCGAGCTCGGCAGATTCAGAGTTCGGGTTCAAACGGTTCGGCGTTGTCGGGAGCATCGGGGTCGAGCAGCAGGCGCACGCGCAGTTCGGCCTGTTGCAGCGACTGCTGGCAGTGGCGGTACAGGCCGATGCCGCGCTCGAACGAGGTCAGCGATTCGTCCAGGCTCATTTCGCCGCCTTCCATCCGGGCAACCAGTTGCTCCAGCTCGTCGAGGGAGTGTTCGAAGTCGGCGGCGGGTGGGGTCTTGCCGGATGCGGGAGCGGTCTTGGCCATGGCCCGCAACGCTAACGCAGCGGCCGTCCGGAATCAATCGGCGCAAGGTCGCGGAGGGCGTCTGGCGCGACGTGGATCAGCGTGCCGGCTGCCAGCGGGGCGAGGCGCCGGTCTGCTGAAAAATGGCGGTGCCACGGCAGCTGGCCCAGCGATCGGCCACTGCGACCAGCTCGTTGCCGGCATACAGCAACGGACAGGTGTTGCGTTGCCAGGGCGGCAGTCTGGCCTGCTGGAACAGGTCACGCAGTTCGCGCGTGTACGCATCGCCATCGGGCTTGATGCGTTCGCCACCGTGACGCAGACGCACGCTCAGGGGTTCGACGAGACGAGCATCGACCTCGGTCAAGGTGAGCTTGCCGCCATCGGGCAGTGGCAGCGGCTCACCATGCCAGGCAGCCTGCCAGTCGGGGGCCACGACCGGTGCCGGCGGCAGCGCCCACAGCCGGTCCTTCCAGATATGCAGCTCGGCGCCAGCCCAGCGGATGCAGGGCAGCTGGCCGGCGCGCGCGCTGCACTGACGTTCGATCTGTCGGCGCTGCGCCGTGGTCGGTGCGGGCAGCTTGCGTGCATGCAGCCAGTGATCCAGCAGGGGCTCGCGTAGTGCGGGATCCAGCGCCAGCCAGCCGGCGGCGTGCAGACTGTCGCTGGCCGGGTCGTGCAAGGCATCGAATGCTGCCAACCATTGCGTGCGCAAGGCATCCGCCGCGGCACGGCTGAGCACGGCGCTGTGCAGGATCGAATCCACCGCCTGTGGCCAGTGTCGCGTCAGCTGCGGCAGGATCTGGTGACGCAGCTGGTTGCGTGCCAGACATGTGTCGGTATTGGAGGGGTCGTCGATGCACTCCAGCGCGTGTGCTGCGACGTAGTCGTGCAGCTGCTGACGCGACAAATCCAGCAGTGGCCGCCATAGCTGACCGCGACCGAACGTGCGCAACGCATGCATGCCGCCCAGCCCATCGGGGCCGGCGCCGCGCAGCAGCTTGAGCAGGACAGTCTCGACCTGGTCGTCGCGGTGATGGCCGAGCAGCAGCCACTCGTCTTCGCGCAGTTGCATGGCGAGGGCAGCGTAACGCGCGTCACGGGCGGCCGCCTCCAGCCCGATGCCCTTGCTGGTGTCCACCTGTACGCGAAGCACTTTGCATGGCACTTCGTGTGCCGCGCAGAAGCGCTGGCAGTGTGCGGCCCAGTCTGCACTGTCGGCGTGCAAACCGTGGTCGACATGCAATGCGCGCAGGCCACGTGCACGCGCCTGCGGCAATTGCGCCAGTGCATGCAGCAGTGCCGTGGAATCCGGTCCACCGCTGAAGGCGACGCAGAGCGGCGCCGGCGGCGCGGCCGCCAGCGCTGCAAGCAGATGCCGGGGCAGCGTTTCGCTCACTTCTTCGGGACGCGGGGACGCACGTAGATGTGCTTGCCGTTGCCGATGTGGCGTTCCTCGGTGTCGAACAAGCCGATGCCCTTGATCAGTCCGCTCAGCTTGGCGTAGCCGTAATTGCGCGAGTCGAAGTCGGGCGACTGCTTGTTGATGATGCTGCCGATCGCACCGAGGCCGGCCCAGCCGGTGTCGTCGGAGGCGGCATCGATCGCGTTGCGCAGCATGTTCATCAGGTGAGTGTCGCCGCGCAGCTCCTTGGCCGAACGCTGCTTCGGCGCGGCCTCGGTCTCGGCTTCGGTAGAGCCGGCCAGCACTTCGGTGTAGATGAACTTGTCGCAGGCTGTGCGGAACGGTTCGGGTGTCTTCTTCTCGCCGAAACCGTAGACGATTCGTCCGGACTCGCGGATGCGCGAGGCGAGCCGGGTGAAGTCGCTGTCGCTGGAGACGATGCAGAAGCCGTCGAAGCGCTCGGCGTAGAGCAGATCCATCGCGTCGATGATCATCGCCGAGTCCGTGGCGTTCTTGCCGACGGTGTAGCGGAATTGCTGGATCGGCTGGATCGAGTGACGCAGCAGCACTTCCTTCCAGCCGTTGAGATCGGGCTTGGTCCAGTCGCCGTAGATGCGCTTGACGTGCGCGGTGCCGTACTTGGCGATCTCCGCTAGCAGGCCCTCGACGATGGCTGGGCGCGCGTTGTCAGCGTCGATCAGTACGGCGAGCTTGGTGGTGTCGTGGGCCATGGCGGATACCGGCAGCATGATGTGATACCGATGGTAACGCCAAGTGCGCAGCTGATGCCGCGCGGGTTTCGAAGCTATTCTTGGTACGCACCGTAGCGGCGCAGGCGCCGGTAGCGTTGTTCGAGCAGGTCGGGCAACGGCATCGCCTCCAGCTCGTCGAGCTGGTTCAGCAGCACCGCTTTCAGGCGCACGGCCATCGAGCGTGGGTTGCGATGGGCGCCGCCGAGCGGCTCGCGCACCAGCTTGTCGATCAGGCCCAGTTCGAGCAGGCGCGGGGCGGTCATGCCGAGCGCTTCGGCGGCATCCTTCACCTTGTCAGGGCTCTTCCACAGGATCGAGGCGCAGCCTTCCGGCGAGATCACCGAATAGGTCGAGTACTGCAGCATGTTGGTGCGGTCGCCAACGCCGATCGCCAGCGCGCCGCCGGAGCCACCTTCGCCGATGACGGTGCACACGATCGGCACCTTCAGTTCGGCCATTTCCAGCAGGTTGCGTGCGATCGCCTCGCTCTGGCCACGCTCCTCGGCGCCGACGCCGGGATACGCTCCGGGGGTGTCGATCAGGGTCAGCAGCGGCAACTGGAAGCGCTCGGCCATCTTCATCAGGCGCAGCGCCTTGCGATAACCCTCGGGACGCGGCATGCCGAAGTTGCGGCGCACCTTGTCCTTGGTGTTGCGGCCCTTCTGGTGGCCGATGATCACCACCGGCCGGCCGTTGATGCGGCCAAGGCCGCCGACGATGGCGGCATCGTCGGCGTACATGCGGTCGCCGGCCAGCTCGTGGAATTCCTCGCAGATCACGCCGATGTAGTCGAGCGTGTACGGTCGCGCAGGATGACGCGACAGCTGGGTGGTCTGCCAGGAGTTGAGGTTGCGGAAGATCTCGTTGGTCTTGAGCTTCAGCTTTTCGCGCAGCCGGCCGACTTCCTCGTCGATATTGAACGCCTGGCCATGGCTGGCATGGCGAAGCTCTTCGATCTTCGCATCCAGTTCGGCGATCGGTTGTTCGAAATCGAGGAAGTTTGGGTTCATTCGCTGCATTTCATGGCACAGAAGCGGCTCAGTATACCGTCACGCAGGAAAACGCGAGAACGCCGCCGTATGGCTGTGACGGACTCGACAGATGCCTGCCCTGTGCCGGTGGATTGCGCTATCTTCCGCCCCATCAAGCCTGCCCAGCCGGATTCGACCATGCCGACCAAACCGCCCATCGACAACGCCAAGCTCGACCGCATCGTGGCCGAGGCGCGGCGCAATGCCGAGCAGCGCGAGCTGGGCTATCGCGAACGCGCCCTGAAGATGTATCCGTGGGTATGCGGCCGCTGCGCGCGCGAGTTCACCCGCGCGAACCTGCAGGAACTGACCGTGCATCACCGCAACCACGACCACGACTTCAACCCGCCGGACGGCAGCAACTGGGAGCTGCTGTGCGTGTATTGCCACGACAACGAGCATTCGCGGCATATCGACCATGTACGTGGCGGCGTAATGGAAGTGGAGGATGCACCGGCGGCTACCGGCAATCCGTTTGCCGATCTGAAGGCGATGATGGAGCGGGGCAAGAAGTGAAAGTTACGGCTCCTCCGCCTGCTTGTAGGGGGAGCCAAACGGGTTTTCAGTCCTGCTGCTTGACGATACGCAGTCGCGCGGCCTGCACACCCGGCAGCGCGCGCACGGCGCGCAGCAGCTCGGGAATGGCATCCACGCGCCAGTCCTCGCCCAGTTCGAGATCGGCCTGACCGCCATGGTTGCGATAGCCGTGCAAGGTCACGCTGGCGCGGCCACCGCGATAGCCGGCCAGCGCATGCTGCAGCTGTTCGACAAAGCCCGGACCGATGCCGTTCAATTTCAGTTGCAGCAGGCGTGCATGCTTGCGACAGGCATCGGCCAGCGAGATGGCACTGCGGGCGCGCAACTGGAAGCCGCCGCCGGAGAAGTCGTCAATGCGCAGACCGCCCTCGACGATCAGCATCTGGTCGCGGGTGAGTAGCGGCGCGACCTGCTGGTACAACTCGCCGAAGAAACTCACCTCGATGATGCCGCTGCCATCCTCCAGCCGCACGAAGGCGTCGCTGTCGCCACGCTTGCGCATGGCGGTGACCATGCCGGCGACCGTCCAGGGCGTGTCCGGCCCTCGACGGAAGCGGTTGTTGTCGCCGTCATCGTTTCTGCGCGGCTTGGGCGGCTGATAGCGATCGGCGATCTCGCCCAGTGGGCAGGTGGACAGTTGTGCCAGTTCGTCCTTCCACGGATCGGTGGGATGGCCGGACAGGTAATGCCCCAGCGTGTCGCGCTCGCCCTGCAGCTTCTGTTCCAGCGGCCATTCCGGCGCAGTCGGCAGATGGATCTGGACCACCGGTGTCGTCGCCCCTGTCGCGGCACCGAACATGTCGTTCTGGCCGGACTGCTTGTCCCGCAGGTGCTGTTCGGCAGCCTTGATGGCGTCGGGCAGCTGCAGCATCAGGCTGGCGCGTGTCGGCGCCAGCGCATCCAGAGCACCGGAACAAATCAGCGCCTCCAGCACACGGCGGTTGAGCTTGGTCGGGTCGACCCGGCGGCAGAAATCGGCCAGATCGGTATACGCGCCATGGGCGCGTTCGGCCACGATCGCTTCGCACGCGCCCTGGCCGACACCCTTGATCGCGCCCAAGCCGTACTGGATCGTGTGGGCACCTTGGCGCGAGGCACTGGACAAGGTGTCCGTCTCGATCGCGACGAACATGTATTCCGATGCGTTGACGTCCGGCGGCTGCACGGTGATGCCGAGTGCACGCGATTCTTCGAGGAAGGTCACTGCCTTGTCGGTGTTGTCCATGTCCGACGAGATCGTCGCGGCCATGAACTCGGCCGGGTAGTGCGCCTTCAACCACGCGGTCTGGTACGACACCAGCGCGTAGGCAGCAGCGTGCGACTTGTTGAAGCCGTAGCCGGCGAACTTTTCCATCAAGTCGAAGATTTCGTCCGCCTTGGAACCGGCGAGGCCATCCTTCGCCGCACCCTCGCGGAATTTGGCGCGTTCCTCGGCCATCTTCTTGACGTCTTTCTTGCCCATCGCACGGCGCAGCAGGTCGGCGCCGCCGAGCGAATAGCCGCCCACGATCTGCGCCATCTGCATCACCTGCTCCTGATAGACCATGATGCCGTAGGTCTCCTGCAGGACAGGCTCGACGCGCGGATCGGGGTATTCCACTTCTTCGCGACCATGCTTGCGCGCGACGAAGCTGGGGATCAGGTCCATCGGGCCGGGGCGATACAGCGCGCCCAGGGCGATGATGTCTTCAAAGCGGTCCGGCTTCGCATCTTTCAGCATGCGCTGCATGCCGGCCGATTCGAACTGGAAGATCGCTACCGTCCTAGCCTTCTTGAACACGTCATCGTAGGTGAGGGCGTCGTCCAGCGGCAGCGCGGCGATGTCCAGCGGCGTTTCACCGGCCTTGGCACGACGCGCGTTGATCGCCTTCACCGCCCAGTCGATGATGGTGAGGGTACGCAGGCCCAGGAAGTCGAACTTCACCAGGCCGACGGCTTCCACGTCGTCCTTGTCGTACTGGGTCACCACGCCGCCGCCGCCGGCTTCGCAGTACAGCGGTGCGAAGTCGGTCAACGGGGTCGGTGCGATCACCACGCCGCCGGCGTGCTTGCCGGCGTTGCGGGTGAGGCTCTCGAGATTGAGCGCAAGGTCGATCAGGGCGTGGGCGTCTTCGTCCTGCTCGTAGGCTTCGCAGAATTCCTTGACGACGCGGTCGGTCTCTTTTTTCGATTTCTCCGAGCGGCCGAGCGCATCGGACAGGGTGAGATCGAGCGGTCGCGGCGGAATGAGTTTTGCCAGCTTGTCGACCTGGCCGTAACCCATGCTGAGCACACGGCCGGAATCGCGCAGCACGGCCTTGGCCGCCATGGAGCCGTAGGTGATGATCTGGCTGACGCGGTCGCGGCCGTACTTGCGCGACACGTAGTCGATCACCTCGTCGCGGCGATCCATGCAGAAGTCGATGTCGAAGTCGGGCATCGACACGCGTTCGGGATTGAGGAAGCGCTCGAACAGCAGGTTGAACTGCAGCGGATCCAGGTCGGTGATCTTCAGCGCCCAGGCGACCAGCGAGCCGGCACCGGAGCCGCGGCCCGGCCCGACCGGAATGCCGTTGTCCTTGCCCCAGCGGATGAAGTCCGAGACGATCAGGAAGTAGCCCGGGAAGCCCATCTTGATGATGACGTCCAGCTCGCGCTCCAGCCGCGCCTCGTAATCGGCCAATGTGTGGCCGGCGGCGAGCGGCGCCAGCGCCAGGCGCTCGGCCAGCCCGCGCCGCGACAGTTCGCGGATATGGCTGTCGAGGTCGTAGCCTTCGGGCACCGGGAAGTCCGGCAGGTAATAGGTGCCGAACTTGAGTTCCAGATTGCAGCGCCGGGCCAGTTCGACGGTGTTTTCCAGCGCCTCGGGAATGTCTGCGAACAGCGCGGCCATCTCCTCGGGCGTCTTCAGGTATTGCTGGTCGCTGTAGTCGCGCGGGCGCTTCGGATCGGCCAGCACGCGCCCCTGGTGGATGCATACACGTGCTTCGTGTGCTGCGAAGTCATCCTGTTTCAGGAAGCGCACGTCGTTGCTGGCGATGACCGGCAGAGCGAGTTCGCCGGCCAGCGCAAGGGCTGCGGTGTTCCATTGCTCCTCGCCATCGCGGCCACAGCGGGTCAGCTCCAGATACAGCCGATCGGGAAACAGCCGTACGAGCGGCCGCAGCTTCACCAGCGCCGCCCCGATGCCATGGTTCAGCGCGATGCGGCCGACTTCGCTGTCGCGGCCGAGCAGGGCGATCAGTCCGCTGCTGGCATCTGCGCTGAGCCAGCCGGCCTCGACCAGCGCCCGGCCGCCGTGCTGCCCTTCCTGCCAGGCGCGTGAGACCAGGCGCGACAGGTTGAGATAGCCGTCGCGGTTCTGGCACAGCAGGGTGAGTCGCCATGGGCGCGGGTCGTCCGGTGCGCTGATCCACAGGTCGCAGCCACCGATCGGCTTGATGCCGGCCGCGCTGCAGGCCTTGTAGAACTTCACCAGTGCGAACATGTTGCATTCGTCGGTCAGCGCCACCGCCGGGATGCCGTCGCGCACGCAGGCGGCGACCAGCGCCTTGATGCGGATGGTCGAGTCGACCAGCGAATATTCGCTGTGCAGGTGCAGGTGGGTATAGCGGACGGTCATGCAGATTTGCGCGGTGAGTCCGTGCAGGCTAACCGGCGCTCCGTCCAGCGGCAAGATTGACTTCCGTACGGTTTGCGCCATGCATTGCAGCAGCTGGATTCAGGTCGCCGGCTGGCGTCGATGATCAGTGGTTGACGGTGATTCCGGCGGTGGCAGGCAGCGGCTCAACGAGCAGATCATTGATCTCGCTCACCAGGCTGTCGAGCATGTCTTCGCCGTAACCGACATGAATATGCGCCACCGTGCCATCGCGATGCAGCATCACCATCACCGGGATGCTCTTGTCGGCGCCGTAGGGCTTGCCGATCGCTCCGGTTCGGTCCCAGGTGATCAACAGTCCCGGCAAGCGCTTTTTGAGCATACGGGCGCTGTGCGCGAACGTATCGTGGTCTTCCCTGGAATCGACAGCTACGACTTGCAGCGGCAGGCCGCGCTGGGTGGCCAGCGTCTGCAGGCCTGCCAGTACCGGCATCTCCTTCATGCAGTAGCCGCACCAGGTCGCCCAGAAGCTGATCACCACGACCTTGCCGCGCAGCGAGGACACACTCACTGCCGGGCCGCCCAGCGCCGAACCGAGAGCATCCGGTGGCAAGTCGCCGGGCTGCATTTCGGCTGCATTCGTGGCGAAACAAAGCATCAGCCCGAACAGTGCGAAAGCGATCCTGCGCATGTCATCCATACCCCCGGTAGTTGTCGCAGCCTAGCAACAGCAGGAGCGGGGTGAAAGTTCAGCAGACATGAAAGCGTTCGTCGTCCTCGTACTTCACATAGTGATCGAGGCCGTGCACCTCCAGCGGACCGAGGTTGTAATCGGCGTGCGGCAGGTTGTCGTCCGGCGCTGCCGCGACCGCGGGGATTGCCGGCGCAGATGGGGTGGGGGAACGGTTGTCTTGGTGCGTCATGACGGGACTCCTGCGATCTGGCAGTGCGTTGATGGCCGTGGAGACCGGCGTGTCCCGGAAAGGGCGGGCCGGCATCGCTGGCGCGTCCATGCTCATGCTGGTTCCTGCATCCAGTGATGCGCCTGCCACGAAAAGAGTTGCATGACTGATGGGCTATGCCGATCAATCCCGGTAGTTGCAGGGCGATGCGCTTGCGGAAATACCAGTGGTGCCTGCTCAGAACAAGCTTGCCTGATCCAGCAGCAGTCGCACCGGTGCAAAGCTGCGCCGATGCTGTGCGCAGGGCCCGAGTTGTTGCAGTGCCGACAGATGGGCCGGGGTCGGATAGCCCTTGTGCATGGCGAACCCGTAGCCGGGATGAGTGGCGTCAAGCGCCACCATCAGGCGATCGCGGGTGACCTTGGCGAGGATCGAGGCAGCGCTGATTGCCGGCTCCAGAGCGTCGCCACCGACGATCGCGCGGCCGGGGCAGGGCAGGTCCCTCGGCAGCTTGTTGCCGTCGACCAGCGCCTCGCGCGCGGCTGGTGCGAGACCGGCGACGGCACGGCTCATGCCGGCCATGGTGGCCTGGAAGATGTTCAGGCGATCGATCTCGTCCGGTTCGACCAGTACCACGCAATAAGCCAGTGCGCGCTCGATGATCAACGGGTACAGCGCCTCGCGCCTTGCCTCGGTGAGTTTCTTCGAATCGTCGAGACCGGCAATCGGGCGATCCGGATCCAGGATCACGGCCGCGACCGCCAGCGGCCCGGCCAGCGGACCACGGCCGGCTTCGTCCACACCGGCAATGAAGATGCTCCGTGCACTCGTTCCTTCACCCTGGTAGCGACCGAAGGAAGTCCCCTTTCCGGAAAGAGAAGGTTGCGAGCGAAGGGGGTCCTCTTTGGGTGAGGATGAGTGGCGGCCGCTCGAGGGAAGCTTACCCATCGACAGGTTCTTGATCATCGATCAATTCGGCAATCGCTGCGGCCGCGCGATCCCCGGCGTGGCCTTCCATGCCGCCAAGCAATGCCTGATGCAGCTGTTCAAAGGCGGCGACGATATGGCTGCGGCGCTCGCTGTCGCGAAACAACGCCAGAGTGGCGCTGGCCAGGTTCCCGGCGGTGCATTCGTCCTGCATCAGCTCGGGTACCAGCTTCTCCTCGCTGAGGTTGCTGGCCCGCGCCAAGATGTTGGGAAGTGAGTAGATGTCGGTTTTCAGCATCTTCATGGCGCGCGCGATGCGATAGCTCAACGGGGTGACGCGATAACCCACGACCATCGGGCGTTTCGCCAGCATCGCCTCCAGCGTGGCTGTGCCGGAGGCCAGCAGCACCACGTCGGCGGCCAGCATCGCTTCGTGCGCGTGGCCATCGAGCAGGAGCGGTGTCATCTCGTCAGAGGGACTTTTTGCCAGCAGATCCTTGAGCTTGGCGTGCACCTGCGGGTTGGCGGCCGGTATCACGATGCGCAGCCCCGGGACGGAGGCGGCAACCTGTGTGGCGGCGTCGATGAAGATCTGCCCCAGGCGCGTCAATTCGGACAGCCGGCTGCCGGGCAGCACCGCCAGTACCGGTGCCTGTTGTGGCAGCTGCAGCACATCGCGTGCGCCGACGCGGTCCGATACCAGTGCGAAACGATCGGCCAGCGGGTGGCCGACGAAGCGGGCGTCAATGCCATGCTTCGCGTAGATCGCCGGTTCCATCGGAAACAGGCACAGCACGCGGTGGGCGCTGCGACCGATCTTTTCCGCGCGTTTCTCGCGCCACGCCCATACCGACGGACTCACGTAATGCACGGTCAACAGGCCGGCCTGTTTCAGCCGTTGCTCCACGCCGAGGTTGAAATCGGGTGCGTCGATGCCGATCACCACGGCCGGCCGTGCCGCCAGCAGGCGGGTTACCAGCGCCTTGCGCAGCCGCAACAAGCGCGGCAGGTGACGGATTACCTCGCTGAAGCCGAACAGCGAGAGCTCGTGGATGTCGTACCAGGATTCGAAGCCTTCGCGCTGCATGCGGGCGCCGCCGATGCCGACGAAGCGGGCCTGCGGGTAGTGCTGGCGCAGGGCGGCGATCAGGTCGGCACCGAGCTGGTCGCCGGAGTCCTCGCCGGCGAGGATGGCAATGAGAGGAGAGGCCTCGCTGGCTTGCATGTCGATGCCTCGCATTACGTCTGTATCAAAGCCAGAGCGCGTGCCTGATTGCCCGATAAGCGGGACGCTTATCGGGCGAGCGCCCGCTCGCTGTGGTCGAGAAACTCCAGCATCGCGCGCACGTCGTCACTCTGTTGCGCCTGTTCGGCCAGTTTTTCGCGTGCTTCCGGCAACGACAGGCCAGCCATGTACAGGACGCGGTACGCGCGCTTGATCGCGGCGATGCGCGTGGCGTCGAAACCACGGCGCTTCAGGCCTTCGCTGTTGATGCCGCGCGGGCGGCCCTGCTGCTCGTTCGCCATCATCACGAACGGAGGCACGTCATGCCCGACCAGGCAGCCCATGCCGATGAACGCGTGCGCGCCGACCTTGCAGAACTGATGCACGCCGGAATAGCCGGAGAGGATGGTCCAGTCGCCGATCGTCACATGGCCAGCCAGCGCCGAGTAGTTGGAGAACACCACGTGGTTGCCGATCTGGCAGTCATGCGCGATGTGCACGTAGGCGAGCACCCAGTTGTCGTCACCGATGCGGGTGACGCTGCCGCCATCGCCGGTACCGCGGTTGATGGTGGCGAATTCGCGGATCAGGTTGCGGTCGCCGATCACCAGCTCGGTGCGCTCGCCGGCGAACTTCTTGTCCTGCGGCGCGCCGCCCAACGAGGCGAACTGGGCGATGCGGTTGTCGCGGCCGATCCGGGTAGGGCCCTCGATCACCACATGCGGGCCGATCACGGTGCCGTCGCCGATGACCACCTCGGCACCGATCACGCTGTAGGCGCCGATGCTGACGTTGGCGCCGATGACGGCGGAAGGATCGATCAGCGCAGTGGCATGGATCATTTGTCGGACCTCGCGGCGCACATCAGTTCGCAACTGGCCACTTCCTTGCCGTCGACGAGCGTGCGTGCCACGAACAGGCCCATGCCGCGCATCAGGCGTTTCAGTGTCACTTCCATGCGCAGCTGATCGCCAGGGACCACCGGAGCGCTGAAACGCGCGTTGTCGACCTTGACCAGATAGAACAGCGGACTGCCCTTGTCACCCTTGAGGTGCCGGCTGATCTGGGTCAGCAGGCCGGCAGTCTGCGCCATGGCCTCGACGATCAGTACGCCAGGCATGACCGGATGACCGGGGAAATGCCCCTGGAAGAACGGCTCGTTGATGGTCACGTTCTTCAGCGCGACCACACTGACGTCGGGCACGATCTCGATCACGCGGTCGACCAGCAGGAATGGATAGCGATGCGGCAGCAATTGCTGGATCTGCTCCACATTGATCGGCAACGACAGGGACCCGATTTTCTCACTCATTGTTGCTGTCCTTCTCCAGCGCCGACAACCGGCGCGCGTACTCGTCCAGATGTTTGAAGCGTGCCGCATTCTTCCGCCATTGGCGGTTCTCCTGCAGGGGCACGCCAGAAGAATATTCACCCGACTCGCGGATCGAATGCGTGACCAGGCTCTTGGCGGTAATGGTAACCCGGTCGGCCAGTTCGAGATGTCCCAGCACACCGGCATTGCCGCCGATCATGCAGTAGCGGCCGATCCTGGCACTGCCGGCCACCGCGGCGCAGCCGGCCATCGCGGTGTGCGCGCCGACGTGCACGTTGTGGGCGATCTGGATCTGGTTGTCCAGTCGTACGTCTTCCTCCAGCACGGTATCGTCCAGCGCACCGCGGTCGATCGTGGTGTTGGCGCCGATCTCGCAGTCGTCGCCGATGCGCACGCCGCCGAGTTGCGGCAGTTTGATCCAGCTGCCGTGATCGGAAGCACTGAGGTCGAACGCGAGGCCGAAGCCGTCCGAGCCGATCACGGCGCCGGGATGCACCAGCACGCGCTTCCCCAGGGTTACCCGGGTCACCAGGGTCACCCTGGCAACCAGTCGCGACTGTGCGCCGACCGTGCAGTCGTCGCCGATGATGCAATGCGGACCCAGCACGGCACCGTCCCCGATCACGGCACCGTCCCCGACCACGCAGCAAGGTCCAACGCTGGCGCTGTCGCTGACTTGTGCGCTGGCGGCAACCACCGCACTGGGATGGATGCCCGGCGGTGCAGCCGGAAGGCGCTCGAACAGTGCAGCAATTTTCGCGTAGGCCACATAAGGGTCACGTGCGACCAGCGTCGCCACGGGACAGCCGGCGAGATCCTCTTCACGCAGTACGACCACCCCGGCGCGGGTGGCAGCCAGTTGCGCGGTGTATTTGCTGTTTGAGAGAAAGCTCAGCTGATTGGGTCCGGCACCGGCCAGCGTGCCGACACCGTCGAGGCGAATGCCAGTGTCCCCATGACAGGTCAGGTTGAACCGTTCGGCGAGTTCGGCGAGGGAATAGGTGCTGTGCGCGCTCAAGATGCTCTCCGTGACACTACAGCCATTGTATCGGTAGCCAAGCACCCTGCGTGATTTCGCAGCGTCGCAAAGCAGAAAGCGCGGCATCGCCGCGCTTTCCTTGCTTCCGGATGTTCGCCGGTAGCGGTCAGAATGTGCTGCCGAAGGTGAACTGGATGCGTTCTTCGTAATGACTGTCGTCTGGCTGGGTACGGAACGGCACGGCCAGACTGATGATCAGCGGACCGATCGGTGCCTGCCAATGCAGCGAGATACCGGCCGATGCGCGCAGGGTGCTGGCATTGAAGCTCTGGATGTTCTGGTAGGCATTGCCGACATCCGTGAACACCGACACGCGCGCGGTATTGGTGTCCTTCAGGAACGGCAACGGCAGGTACAGTTCGGCGGTGCCGAGTACCTTGAACGCACCGCCGATCGGTTGTGCGTAATAGCTGCCATTGTTGCAGTAGCCGTCTCTCGCGGGGGCGCTGCCGTCAATGCAGACACGCGGTCCCAGTGTGTTGTCCTGGAAACCGCGCACGTCGCGCACACCGCCGGAATAGAAGTTCTGCCAGAACGGGAAGTCGTTGCGCATGTCCACCGGTGCGGGCACGCCTGCGGCGGCATAGGTGGCCTTCAACGCGTCGTAGGCCTGGTCGGTGATTCCGTTCTGGCCATAGGTCTTGCCATAACCGGCCTGGCCATCCAGATACAGCACGAAACCCTTGCCGATCGGCCAGTAGTGATTGGCTTCCGCCGTCAGCTTCCAGTACTGCACCGTCGAGCCCGGCAGGGCGATATCGGTGGACACCGAGATCAGGCCACCACGGGTCGGTGCCCAGTAACCGTTGCGGGTGTCGTGGTTCCAGCCCAGCGTGCCGGTCCAGGTGTGGATGGTCTGGTTGCCGATCTCGTTCTGGTAGTCGATCAGCACCTGTGGGCTGTAGCCCGGAATCAGGTTGACCTTGTTGCTGCTGATGCCCAGACCCACGCGCACACCATCGGTTTCGGTGATCGGGATGCCGAGATAGCTGGAGAAGGACTTCTGGCTGGTCGAGTAGTCCGCGAAATCGGTATTGCCGTAGTCGGTCTTCGAATAGGTCGCGTTGTAACCGATGCCGATACCGTTGTCGGTCAGGTACGGGTTGTAATAGTTGACACCGTAACTGGTGGTGTAATAGCTGCGCGAACCGCTCACCGAAACGCTGTCGCCGGTGCCGAACAAGTTGTTCTGTGTCACCGACGCATTCAGGATGATGCCTTCGAGCTGCGAATAGCCGACACCGAACTGCAGGCTGCCGGCGGACTGTTCCTCGACCTTCACGCTGATGTCCACCTGATCCTGCGTGCCCGCCACCAGCTTCTTGTCGATGTCGACCTTCTTGAAGAAGCCCAGCCGCTGCAGGCGGATCTTGGAGCGGTCGATCGCTGCCTGCGAATACCAGGAGCCTTCAAGCTGGCGCATCTCGCGGCGCAGCACCTCGTCTTCGGTACGTGTGTTGCCCTGGAAGATGACCCGGCGCACATAGACGCGCTGACCCGGCTCGATGTACAGGGTCAGATCGACGGTGCGCTTGTCCTTGTCCAGCTTGGGGATCGGGGTGACCTTGGCATAGGCGTAACCGATATTGGCCAGGATGGCCTTGATCGACTTCGAACTGGACTCGATCGCGGCACGGTTGAAGGTGTCGCCCGGCTTGATGTAGAGCAACTGGCGCAGGGTTGCCTCGGGCAGGATCAGCGTGCCGAGCAGCTTGACGTCGGTGACCTTGTAGATCTCGCCTTCCTTCACGCTGGCGTCGATGTACATGCCGCGCTTGTCCGGCGAGATCGATACCTCGGTGGAGTCGACGCCGAAATCGGCATAGCCGCGATCCATGTAGTAGGACTGCAGCTTCTCCAGGTCACCGGACAGCTTCTCACGCGAATACTGGTCGTCCTTCGAATACCACGACATCAGGTTGCCGGTATTCGACTCGAAACCCTTGCGGATCTGCTTGTCGGTGAAGGCGTGGTTGCCGAGGATGTTGATCTCCTCGATCTTGGCTGCCTTGCCTTCGCGGATCTCGAGGTCGATGGAGACGCGGTTGCGATCGAGCTGGGTCACGTGCGGGATCACCGACACGTTGTATTTGCCGCGGTTGTAGTACTGGCGGATCAGCTCCTGCTGCACATTGTCCAGCGCCAGCCGGTCGAAGGTCTCGCCCTCGGTGAGGCCGATTTCCTTCAGGCCCTTCTTGAGGTCATCGGTCTTGATGTCGTGGTTGCCGCGAATGTTCAGCTTGGCGATCGACGGCCGTTCGACCACCTTGATCACCAGGATGCTGCCATCGCGATCGAACGTCACGTCACTGAAGAACTTGGTGTTGTACAACGCACGAATGGCCCGCTGGGCCTCGTCGTTGGTCAACCGGTCGCCCTTGTTGATCGACAGGTAGTTGTATACGGTACCGGCGGAGATGCGGCTGAGGCCGTCGATGCGGATGTCCGACACCACGAACGGGTCGAACGCAAACGCATTGGCGGAGAGGGAGGCAAGCAGGATCAGCGCGGCGATACGCTTCATCGTCGGTTCCGTTGGGTTATTTCGATGGGACGGCCAGCGTGGCCGCCCCGATCAAGAGCATGAAACAGGAACTGGCCCTGTCTCGAAAGGGTGTCCGCATTCCGCGGGGATGTCTCGTTTGACTTGCCGCCGCGCTGCACTGCGGCTGGCGCAGGCAGGCACACTTCGACATGCCGCGATCGCTGCCCATCGTTGTCACGACAGCAGCATGCGGTGAATATCGTTGTAGAACGCCAACCCCATCAGTGTGAACAGCAACGCTAGCCCGATGTACTGGCCGACGATCATCACCTGTTCACTGACCGGGCTGCCTTTGACCAGTTCCACAAGATAATACAGCAGGTGTCCGCCATCCAGCAGCGGGATCGGCAGCAGGTTCAGGATCGCCAGGCTCAGCGACACCAGCGCCAGGAACTGCAGGAACCATGGCAGGCCCATGCTGGCGGATTGATTGGCCACCTGAGCGATGCCGATAACGCCGGAGAGGTTGTTGGCGGAGGCCTGTCCGGTAACCATTTTTTCGATCAGGTTGAAGGTCTGCGTGGTATTGCGCCAGGTGGCCTGCAGAGAGGCGCCGAAAGCCCTGACCACACCGTAGCGCTGGGTGGTCGCTTCGCTGTCGGGGGCGCCTACGCCAATCACCCATTTGACCGGCTGGCCTTCGAGTGACTCCCTGCGTGCGTCGACCGCCAGCACCATCGGCGTGCCGTGGCGCTCGATAGCCAGTTTCAGATGGGGGGATTTGGCCGCTTCCGCGGGTACCAGCTTCTGGAATACGAGGTAATTGTCGACCGGATGATCGTTCACGCTGAGGATGCGGTCACCGCTGAGCATGCCGGCCAGCGCCGCCGGTTTGCCGGGCACCACGGTGGCGGCAATCGCGGGTGGGGGCATCGGGTCCAGCCCAAGCATGTCCAGATATTTGTCGACGGACTGTCCGGCGGGCAGCTGCTCCAATGGCAGCACCAGTTGCCGGGTACGGCCATCGCTGCCGCGTACGGTCAGTGGCAGGGGCGAGCGCCCGAGCAGGCCATTGACCACTACATCCATCGAGTCGGTCCAGGTCGCCACGGTCTGGCCGTCGATGCTGAGAATGCGATCACCTGGCAGGATGCCGGCTTTCGCGGCGATGCTCTGCGGCGCGGCAGTCACCACCGGTGCCACATCCGGCCGGCCCAGCATGAACATCAGCCAGAACGCGGCGATGGTGAAGATCAGGTTGAAGCCGGGGCCGGCGGCGACGATGGCAATACGCTTCCACACCGACTTGCCGGTGAACTCCTGATCGCGCAAGGCGGGGTCGACCTCGCCCTCGCGTGCATCCAGCATCTTGACGTAACCGCCCAGCGGGATCGCGGCAATCTGGTATTCGGTGCCGTCGCGGCCGATGCGCTTCCAGACCGCGTTGCCGAAGCCGACCGAAAAACGCAACACCTTGACCCCGCAACGACGCGCGACCCAGTAATGGCCGAATTCATGAAAGGTCACCAGCACGCCCAGCGTGACCAGCAACCAGAACACCGAGCCGAAGAAGGAAGTCATCAAGTACCGTTGGGAAAAGTCATCGGACCAAGGATATCAGCAAGCATTGCGCAGAATGCGGTGGGCCGCCTCACGGGCGACCCGATCGCGTTCAGCAAGAGTCCCAACATCGACCACGGCTTGCGCCGGCAGTTCCGCAAGGACTGCCTCGACGACATCGGCGATCGACAGGAACGGCAGTGTTCCAGCCAGGAACGCCTCCACGGCGACTTCGTTGGCGGCATTCAGCACGGCGGCAGCATCGCCACCGGCACGCAGCGCCTGGAAGGCGAGTGCCAGGCAGCGGAACGTGGCCAGGTCCGGCTGTTCGAACTGCAATGGTGCACAGGCAGCCAGATCCAGTGGCGTTACCCCGGCCTCGACCCGCTGCGGCCATGCCAGGGCATGGGCAATCGCGGTGCGCATGTCCGGATTGCCGAGCTGGGCCAGTACCGAGCCGTCGACGTATTCGACCAGCGAGTGCACCAGGCTCTGCGGATGCACCAGCACGTCGATCGCCTCGGCTGGTGCGCCGAACAAGTGGTGCGCCTCGATCACCTCCAACCCCTTGTTCATCAGGGTGGCCGAATCGACCGAGATCTTGCGGCCCATCACCCAGTTAGGGTGCTTGCAGGCCTGTTCCGGTGTGATGTGGGCCAGCTCCGCGCGGCTGCGGCCACGGAACGGGCCGCCGGAGGCGGTCAGGATCAGCCGGCGCACGCCGCTCTGATTCAGGTCGGGACGACCGCCAGGCAGGCACTGGAAGATCGCGTTGTGTTCGGAATCCACCGGGACCAGCGCGCCACCGCCGGCGGCCACTGCTTCCAGCAGCAACGGCCCGGCCATCACGATGGATTCCTTGTTCGCCAGCAGCAGGTGCTTGCCCGCACGTGCAGCGGCAAGAGTGGAGTCCAGCCCGGCAGCGCCGACAATCGCAGCCACCACGGTGTCGCACAGCGCGCCGGCGGCTGCGTCGGTCAGTGCGGCGTGGCCGCTGGCCACCTCGCAGTGCACGCCGGCGGTGGCCAGACGACGGGCCAGTTCGGCCTCCAGTGCGGGATCGGCAATCACCGCCAGCTGCGGTCGATGCCGTATGCACAGCTCGGCCAGCGCCTCGACCTGGCGATGCGCGGTCAGCACGGTGGCGCGGAAGCGCTCCGGGTGGCGCGCAATGACGTCGAGCGTGTTGCCGCCAATCGAGCCGGTCGCGCCGAGGACTGCGACGTTCTTCATCATAGGCAGGCTCTAAAGTCCCAGCAACAGCAAGCCGGCGGCGAACACCGGCAACGCGGCAAACACGCTGTCGAGTCGATCCATCAGGCCGCCATGGCCGGGAAAGATGGTGCCCGAGTCTTTCACCTGGGCGTGCCGTTTCATCAGACTCTCGATCAGGTCGCCGACAATCGAGGCTGCCACGGTGAGCAGGGCCAGCACGGCCAAACCAAGCATCTGTGCGCTTCGTACATCGAGCAGCCAGCCACCGAACATGGTCACCAGCACCCCGGCAACCATGGCACCGTAGGCACCGGCCCAGGTCTTGCCCGGGCTGATCTGCGGTGCCAGCTTGCGCTTGCCAAAGGTGCGACCGCTGAAATAGGCGCCGATGTCGGCGGCCCAGACAATCACCAGTGCCAGCAGGGTCCACCAGTGGCCGTGCGGCAATCGCTCATGGATGCTCACCAGGGCGATCCATGCCGGGAAGATCACGAACGCACCGGCCAGCAGTTTCAACATGCGGTTTTCGCCGGTCGGAGCGGCGGCGAATGCGAAATGGCGCAGCCACAGGCAGGCCACCAGCCACCATGCTACGCCAGCGGCCAGCAGTAGCGGCGTCGTCATGCCGAGATGTCCGTACCACAGCAAGGCGAACACGATGATGGCGGCGACCAGCAGGCCGATACGTGCGAACTGATTCTTCAGTCCGCTGAGCTGGGCCCATTCCCACAGCGCCGCGAGGAACGCCGCCGCCGAGATCAGCGCGAACACTGTGCTCGACGACAGCAGGATGATCAGGATCACCAGTGGCGCGAGCACCAGGGCAGTGAGGGTGCGCTGAAGCAGCATGGAAATCCTTCAGGAAGTGGCGGCGACCTGCTCACCGGTGCGACCGTAACGGCGCTCGCGGCGGGCATAGTCTTCGATGGCCTGACGCAGGCAGGCCTGGTCGAAGTCCGGCCACAGGGTATCGGTAAAGTACAGCTCGGCGTACGCGGCCTGCCATAATAGGAAATTGCTGATGCGATACTCGCCGCCGGTGCGGATGAACAGGTCCAGCGGCGGTAGATCGGCCAGGCTCATCCAGCGGTTCAGCATGGTCTCGTCGATGTCATCGACGCCCAGCTCGCCGCGTTTCACGGCCTCGGCAGCCTGGCGGGTGGCCTGGACGATGTCCCAGCGGCCACCGTAGTTGACCGCAATATTCACGTGCAGCTTGTCATTGCCTGCGGTACGAGCCATCGACGCCTGCATGCGCTGGCGCAGCGGCTCGTCGAATGCGCTCAGGTCGCCGATGAAACGCAGGCGCACGCCGTTTGCATGCAGTTCGTCCACTTCCTTGTCCAGCGCGCGCACGAACAGATTCATCAGGGCGCCAACTTCGTCCTGCGGGCGCTGCCAGTTTTCGCTGGAGAATGCGAACAGGGTCAGTGCCTGCACGCCTTCGCGCATGCAGGATTCGATCGCCGCGCGCACGGCCTTGCGGCCGGCGTTGTGGCCGAAGCTGCGCGGGCGGTGACGGGCCCGGGCCCAGCGACCGTTGCCATCCATCACGATGGCGATATGGAGCGGAACCTGTCGAGCCTTGGCCTTGGTCATGGAATGAGGCAGGGTGATGGCCTCGTCAGAGTGCCATCAACTCCTCTTCCTTGGCCTTCACCACGGCATCGACATCCTTCACGGCGCGATCGGTCAGTTTCTGGATCTCGTCGTCGACGCGACGGTCGTCGTCCTCGGTAATGAGTTTCTCCTTGAGCAGATCCTTGACCTGCTGCAGGGCGTCGCGGCGCACGTTGCGGATCGCGATCTTGGCATTCTCGCCCTCGTGGCCGACATGCTTGGCCAGCTCCCGGCGGCGTTCCTCGGTGAGCGCCGGCATGTTCAGGCGGATCACCGTGCCGGCGGTGGTCGGCGTGATGCCGATATCCGAGGCCATCAGGGCCTTCTCGATCGGCGCCACCATGGTCTTTTCCCACGGTGTGATGAGGATCGTGCGCCCATCGGCCAGCGCTACCGAGGCAACCTGGGTCAGCGGCATGTCGGCGCCGTAGTAGGGCACCTTGATGTGATCCACCAGCGCCGTGCTGGCGCGGCCGGTGCGCAGGCGGGTGAGGTCGTGCTTGAGCGATTCGATGCTCTTGCCCATGCGGGTCTGGGCATCGGTCTTGATGTCGTTGAGCATGTGAGGTTTCCCGGTGGATCTGGCTAGCCGTGAAGTATAGCAGCGGGGGCCGGTTCAGCCGCCGTCGACCAGGGTGCCGATCGCGTCGCCGTGCATGATCCGCATCAGGCTGCCCGGGACGGTCATGTCGTAGATGCGCAGCGGCATCTGGTGGTCGCGGCACAGCGCGATGGCGGCCGTATCCATCACCGCCAGCTTGCGCTCGATCACGTCATCGTAACCAAGCCGCTCGTAACGGGTGGCATCGTGGTGCTTGGCCGGGTCGGCGGTATACACGCCATCGACCTTGGTGGCCTTCAGCAGCAGCTCCGCACCTACCTCGACGGCGCGCAGCGCGGCGGCCGAGTCGGTGGTGAAGAACGGGTTGCCGGTGCCGGCGGCGAACAGCACGATGCGGCCCTTCTCGATATGGCGGATCGCGCGGCGGCGGATGAAGTCCTCGGCCACGTCGTGGATCTGGATCGCGCTCATCACGCGGGCGAAGCCGCCGCGGCGCTCGATCGCATCCTGCATCGCCAGCGCGTTCATCACCGTGGCCAGCATGCCCATGTGGTCGCCGGTGACCCGGTCCATGCCGGCGGCGGCCAGACCGGCACCGCGGAAGATGTTGCCGCCGCCGATCACCACACCGATCTGGATGCCGGCGCGCTGCACCTCGATGATCTCGTCGGCCAGCCGGCCGATCACCTTCGGGTCGATGCCATAGTCGGCCTCGCCCATCAGGGCTTCACCGGAGAGCTTGAGCAGGATGCGATGGTACTTGGGCTGGTCGCTCATGGGATCTCCGGATTGTATGGGGCAAACCGCTGCATTGTAGCGGAGAGCGGGGGCGGGGAACGAGGAGTGAGGAGTGAGGGCGTTCGCCGCCAGGCTCCTGCCAAAAAAGAAAAGGGCCGCGGTTTCCCGCGACCCTTGATTCGAAGCGTTGCTTTTTCCAAACAGTCAGGCCACGGATGGCCGCTCTGCCGATCAGGGGCGACCGTTACCGCAGGCCGGCCTGCTTCATCACTTCGGCGGCGAAATCCTCTTCCACCTTCTCGATGCCTTCGCCGACAGCCAGACGGACCACCGAGATCACATCGGCGCCTTCCTTCTTCAGTGCGTCGGCGACAGTCGCATTGGTGTCCAGCACGTAGGGCTGACCCAGCAGGGTGACTTCGGAGATGATCTTGTTGACCTTGCCGCCGACGATCTTCTCGAGGATCTCGGCCGGCTTGGCCTTTTCCTTGTCGGACATCTGGCTCAGCGCGATGTCCTTTTCCTTGGCCAGGAAGTCGGCAGGGACATCCTCGGCACGGACATAGGCCGGATTCATCGCCGCCACATGCATCGCAATACCCTTGGCCAGCTCCTCGGAGCCGCCCCTGAGCGCCACCAGCACGCCAATGCGGCCGCCGTGGATATAGCTGCCGATCACGCCGTCGGTCTTGACGACAGCCATGCGGCGCACGTCGATCTTCTCGCCGATGGTGGCGATCAGTGCCTTGGCGGCTTCCTCGACATTGCTGGCACCCGGATAGGCGGCAGCCTTCAGCGCGTCGATGTCGGTGGCGTCGGAGTTCAGCGCGACGTCGGCTACGGTGTCGCTGAACTTCAGGAAGCTGGCGTCCTTGCCGACGAAGTCGGTTTCGCAGTTGACTTCGACCAGCACGGCCTTGCCGGGGGCCTGGGCGGCTACGATGCGGCCTTCGGCGGCGATGCGGCTGGCTTTCTTGTCAGCCTTGGCCAGGCCGGACTTGCGCAGCCATTCCATCGCTACTTCGATGTCGCCGTTGTTCTCGACCAGCGCCTTCTTGCATTCCATCATGCCGGCGCCGGACCGCTCGCGCAGCTCCTTGACCAGTTGGGCGGAGATATTGCTCATCGTTATTCCTCTAATGCCTTGGTTGCGCGGTGGCAGCTGAGTGCCACCGCGCGGTTATCGCTTGCTTGCGGATCCGACGGCAGGGACTGCTGTCGTCGCGCTTACTTGGCGGCGGGTGCGCCGTCGTTGCGCGAGCCACGACCACCGTCACGGCCACCTTCGCGGCGCGGTGCACCGGCGCCCTTGCGCGGGGCAGCGTCGCGGCGCGGAGCCGGCTTGCGATCGATCTTGGCGACCGGGTTGCCTTCCTCGTCCAGCTCGACGAAGTCGTTGGCGTCGCCCTGGGCAGCGGCCGGCGCGGCAGCCTTGCCTTCGAGGATCGAGTCGGCGGCGGCGCGGGCGTACAGCTGGATCGCGCGGATCGCGTCGTCATTGCCCGGGATGGCGTAGTCGACCAGTTCCGGGTTGTAGTTGGTGTCGACCACGGCGATCACCGGGATGCCGAGCTTCTTGGCTTCCTGCACGGCGATGTCTTCGTGACCGATGTCGATCACGAACAATGCGTCAGGCAGACGGTTCATGTCCTTGATGCCGCCCAGCGAGGCCTGCAGCTTGTCGCGCTCGCGGCGACGGGCCAGCACTTCGTGCTTGACCAGCTTCTCGAAGCTGCCATCGGTCTCGGCCGCTTCCAGTTCCTTCAGGCGGGCGACCGACTGCTTGACGGTGCGGAAGTTGGTCAGCATGCCGCCGAGCCAGCGCGAGGTGACGAACGGCATGCCGGCGCGTGCGGCTTCCTCGGCCAACGGCTCACGGGCGGAGCGCTTGGTGCCGACGAACAGCACGGTGCCGCGCTTCTGCGCCAGAGCCGACAGGAAATGCATCGCGTCGGTGAACAGCGGCAGGGTCTTTTCGAGATTGATGATGTGGATCTTGCCGCGCGCACCGAAGATGTACGGGGCCATCTTGGGGTTCCAGTAACGGGTCTGGTGACCGAAATGGACGCCGGCTTCGAGCATCTGGCGCATGGTGACTTGTGCCATGGGTGTAACTCCTTGCAATGGTCCTTGAAGGACCTGGGGGTTGGGACCTCCACGCATCCCCGGCTTCGACCGCGACATGCCCGTTTCTCGTTGGTGGGCGTGCCGCGGCACCCCGAAGGCGGTGCCGATGCGTGTGTGGCGTTGGTTGGGTGTTGTACCGCGGGGCGGTTACAATTCCCGTTCGCTTTGCAGCTTGATCGGGGCGTGAAAACGTCCCATGCGGTCTGCAAAACTCCGAAATTGTAGCCGGTCTGCCGGCTTGGCGGCAAGTTGCTGATGCAATTCAAGTATTGAATCGCGGAACTTGCAGCATCATCTAGGCGAAACCATGGCGATTACCCTGAAAACCCCTGAAGACCTCGAAGGCATGCGTGTTGCCGGCAAGCTGGCGGCCGAGGTGCTGGCGATGCTGAAGGAGCACGTCAAGCCCGGGGTGACCACGGAGGAGCTGGATCGCCTCGCCTACGAACACATCGTCAACGTACAGCAGGCGATCCCGGCCAACGTGGGTTACCACGGCTTTCCCAAGACGCTGTGCAGTTCGGTCAACCATGTGATCTGCCACGGTATTCCCAGCCCGGGCAAGGTGCTCAAGGACGGGGACATCGTCAATCTGGATGTCACCGTGATCAAGGATGGCTGGCATGGCGACACCAGCCGCATGTATTTCGTCGGCACACCAGGCGTGCTGGCCAAACGGCTGGTCGACACCACGTTCGAGGCGATGATGCGCGGCATCCAGGCAGTGCGCCCCGGCGCCACCTTGGGTGACGTCGGTCATGCGATCCAGCAGCACGCCGAGGCGGCGGGTTTCAGCGTGGTGCGCGAGTACTGCGGCCACGGTATCGGCAAGGTTTACCACGACGAGCCGCAGGTGCTGCACTACGGCAAGCCCGGTACCGGCGTCGAGCTGAAGAAGGGCATGACCTTCACCGTCGAGCCGATGATCAACGCCGGCAAGCCGCAGACGAAGCAGCTGCCGGATGGCTGGACCGTGGTGACCAAGGATCATTCGTTGTCGGCGCAGTGGGAACACACGATTGCGGTCACCGACAACGGCTTCGAGATACTCACTGCCTGGCCCGATCAGGAGTAGCGGGCAAAGAGCAGGCGGGCAAAGGGCAGGAGTGAGAAACGAGTGGTGGCACGATGTGCTTTACTCGTTTCCCACTCCTGTTTTCTCGTGTCCCGGATCCTGTCATGTCACCGTCCGACACCCCCTTGCCGCCGTTGCCTCGCCTGCCCGTGGCGGTGCCACGTTCCGGTGTCTCGGTCGAGGCGCGCCGCGCCTTGCGGCAGTTGCTGGGTGATGTCGACCGCGCACTCGCCACTGCTTTCCGGGACGGCACGGACGTCAGCCTGCTGGCCCGGCGGCGCGGCGAGTCGGTCGAGCGGGTAGTGGCGCATGTATGGGTGGCCTGCCTTGGCGACGTGGGTGATACGGCGTTGTTCGCGGTCGGTGGTTTTGGCCGCGGCCTGTTGTTTCCGTATTCGGATGTGGATCTGCTGGCGCTGGTCGAGGCAGCCGAGCCGGCCCGCTTGCGTGCGCTGGAGCAGTTTTTTGCCACGCTGTGGGATGTCGGCCTGAAGGTCGGGCACGCCGTGCGTGATCCAGTGCAATGTCGTGCACTCGCAGTGCAGGATGCCAGCGTGTTCACCAGCCTGCTGGACGCACGTCGGCTGGCCGGTGATCCGGCACTGGACGCGCGCCTGCGTGCCATCGTCGATGATCCTGCGCTGTGGCCGCCGCGCGAATATCTGGCGGCCCGGCTGGCCGAGCGCGATGCACGGCATGCCCGTTACGATGACACCGCCTACAACCTCGAACCGAACCTCAAGGATGGCCCGGGCGGACTGCGCACGCTCGATTCGCTGCGCTGGATCGGCCGACGGCTGGCGCATGCGGACGACCTGTCCGCCATGGTGACCGAAGGGTTGCTGGATCCTGCCGAACAGGCTGCGCTGGAACAATCCGAAGCCACCTTGCGCCGTTATCGCTATGCGCTGCACCTGGAGGCCGGCCGTCCCGAGGAGCGTCTGCTGTTCGACTACCAGCGCGCGCTGGCCACGCGGCTGGGGTTCGAGGACGAACACGCGAAGAATCTCGGGGTCGAGCAGTTCATGCAGGGCTATTACCGTGCAGCCAGCCAGGTCGAGCGGCTGGGAGTGCAGGTAGCCGAACGTTTCGAGGAAATGCTGGAGCCGCCGGGTGAGGCGGAATCGGTTGGCACCGATTTCGTCCGCTACGGCAAACGGCTGGCGGCACGTGATCCGCAGCTGTTCATGCGGCGACCCGCTGCATTGGTGGAAATCTTCATCGCGCGACTGGACCAGCCCGGCGTGGTCGGCTTCAGCGCCGATACCATGCGGCGCATTCACCAGGCGACCGCTGTGCATGGCGATGCTCTGGCGGACGATCGCGACGTGCTGGCGGTCTTCCTGCAGCTGCTGCGTCGCGGGGCACCGGCCGTGGAGGCGCTGTGGCGGATGAACCGGCATGGCTTGCTGGCGGCGATCCTGCCTGCGTTCGGCAAGGTATTCGGCCGCATGCAGTACGACCTGTTCCATGTCTACACGGTCGATGAGCACACCTTGCGCGTGCTGCGCAACATGGCGCGGTTTGCCGATGCATCGGCGCAGCGCGAGTTTCCGCTGGGCTGCGAAATCTGGGCTGGCCTGCCCGCGCCTGAAGTGCTGCTGCTGGCTGCATTGTTCCATGACATCGCGAAAGGTCGCGGCGGCGATCACTCGGTGCTGGGCGAGCAGGATGCACGCGTATTCTGCTCGCGACTGGGCCTGGCGCCTGGCGATGTCGAGCGGGTCGCGTGGCTGGTGCGCTGGCATCTGCTGATGAGCACCACCGCGCAACGCCAGGACATCACCGATCCGGAGGTGGTGCACCGGTTTGCCGAGCTGGTCGGCAATCGCGAGCGGCTTGGCCAGCTGTACCTGCTGACCATCGCCGACATCATCGGCACCAGCCCGCGACTGTGGAACGGCTGGAAGGATCGCCTGCTGTCCGATCTGTGCATCGCCACCCGTTACGCCATGCGCAGCGATGTGGAACTGCCGCGCGACATCGGCGTGCGGGTGAGCGAATGTTCCGAATATGCGCTGGCCCTGCTGATGAACGAGGGTTACGCCGAGGCCGATGTGGTGCGTGTGTGGGCCGATTTTCCGCAGCTCAGCTTTCTGCGCCATCGGCCCGAGCAGATCGCCTGGCAGACCGGCGCGATCCTGCGCGCGGGCGGTGCGGTACCGCTGGTCGCCGTGCATCCGCTGTCGGTGCGCGGCAGCACGGAATTGTTCGTTTGCACGCCTGACCGCGATGGCCTGTTCGCCACCGTCACGGCGATGCTGGATCGTCTGCGCTTCTCGGTCATGGAATCGCGCGTGCTCAGCTCACCGACAGGCATGGCGCTGGATACCTTCCTGCTGCTTGATGCGGAGAGCCAGCAACCGGTCAGCGCGGCTCGTGCCGAGGAGCTTCAACAGCGTCTGCAGCGCGCCCTGGCGCAATCCGGTGGGGTACAGCCGAGCAAGCGCGGCATGTCGCGGCATCAGAAACATTTCCAGATGACCCCGCAGATCAGTTTTCATGCCGCCGGCGACCGCACCCAGCTGGCCCTGGTGGGTGCCGACCGCCCCGGCCTGCTCGCCGCGGTGGCGCAGGTCATGCTGCACACCGAAGTGCGTGTGCACGATGCGCGTATCGCCACGTTCGGCGAGCGTGTGGAGGATTTCTTCCAGCTGACCGATCGGCACAATGCGCCACTCGGTATCGCACAGCAGGAACGCCTGCTGCAGGCGTTGCTGGAGCGGATTGGTCCGGCCAGGGACTGAGTGCCGCCCGTGTCGGCGTGAGCTGGAGGACTCGCGTTATCATCGCGGTCGCTGCGTACGGCAGCGCCAGCTGGCGATTCTGTTGTGACCTATCCGCTGATCAAGTCGTTGCACCTGTTGTTCGTCATTGCCTGGATGGCCACGGTGTTCTATCTGCCGCGCATCTTGGTGAATCTGGCCGAGTCGGCCGATGAGCCGGCCGTGCAGGCACGACTGCAGTTGATGGGGCGGCGGCTGTACAAGTTCGGCCACAACATGTTTGGCATCGCCTTCCTGTTCGGGCTGACGTTGTGGCAGGGCTGGCGGGTGTTCCCGCAGGCGCTGCCGAACGTCACCGCCTCGATGCACTGGATCGATGCCAAGCTGACCCTGGTGGCACTGCTGCTGGTCTATTTCGTATGGGCCGGGCGCATGCTCAAACGCAGCGAGAAGGGCGGTGCGCTGCCCTCGTCACGCACCCTGCGCTGGTTCAACGAGTTGCCGGTGCTGTTGCTGCTCGGAGTGGTCTACCTGGTGATCGCCAAGCCGTTCTGAGGCCTGCCCCGGCGGCGCCATCAATCCTTGGCGTGGAACTCGCGATACCAGGTGACGAATTTCTCGACGCCTTGTTCGATGCTGGTATTCGGCGCATAGCCGACGTCCCGGCGCAGCGCGGACACGTCGGCCCAGGTGTCGGGTACATCACCGGGCTGCATCGGCAGCAGGCGTTTCTCGACGGTGCGCCCGAGATGCTGTTCCAGCAGCTCGATGAAACGCAGCAGCTGCACGGGCTGGTCGTTGCCGATGTTGTAGATGCGGTACGGGGCGCTCGATGTGCCGGGATTCGGCAGTTCGGCGTTGTAACCCGGGTCAGGTTCGGCCGGATGGTCGAGTGCACGGATCACGCCCTCGACGATATCGTCGATATAGGTGAAGTCGCGGCTGTGGTGACCGTGGTTGAACACGTCGATCGGTTCGCCGCGGCTGATCCGGTCCGCGAACAGGATAGGCGACATGTCGGGACGGCCCCACGGTCCGTAGACGGTGAAGAAGCGCAGGCCAGTGGTCGGCAGGTTGTACAGGTGGCTGTAGGTGTGCGCCATCAACTCGTTCGCCTTCTTGCTGGCGGCGTAAAGGCTGACCGGATGATCGACCGCATCCTCGACCGCGAACGGCAGTTTGCGGTTGGCGCCATAGACGGAGCTGGATGAGGCGTAGACCAGATGCTCGATCTTCCCATGCCGGCAGCCTTCAAGGATGTTGACGAAGCCGACCAGATTGCTCTGCACGTAGGCGCGCGGGTTCTGCAGTGAATAGCGCACACCGGCCTGCGCAGCCAGGTTCACCACCCGTTGCGGTTTGAACATGGCGAAGGCGTGATCCACCGCGACAGCGTCGGCGAGATCGGCGCGCTGATGGGTGTAGTTCGGATGATCGACGAAACGTGCCAGCCGGGCTTCTTTCAGCGCAGGATCGTAGTAGTTGTTGTGATTGTCGAAGCCGTGGACTACATCGCCGCGCGCCAGCAGGCGCTGCGCCAGGGCGGCGCCAATGAAGCCGGCGGTGCCGGTGACCAGAATGCGCATGGACGTTCCTCGGGATGACGATTGCATTCTATCGCCGAAGGCAGAGCGCATGACCGCAGCAGCGAGGATTGACAGCCAATCTGGGCTAAACTAGCGTTTCGACAATTCCACAAGACCAAGGTGGCCCGCGCCCAGCGCCGGCCGAGTGTGCGACATGGCAACTACCTATTGCTCACGCTGACATCCTCGACGCCTTGTGTTTTTCATTGAAGAAGGGCGGATGCCCTTTTTTGCTTTTCAGAGAATGGTTCCCATGATTGAGATCACGCTACCCGACGGCAGCAAGCGGCCGTTCGATCACCCCGTCACCGTACAGGACGTGGCCGCCTCGATTGGCGCCGGTCTGGCCAAGGCGACGCTGGCCGGCAAGGTCGACGGTCAGCTGGTGGATGCCAGTTTTCCGATCGAGCACGACGCCAGCCTGCAGATCATCACCGACAAGAGTCCCGAGGCGCTGGAGATCCTGCGCCACTCCACCGCACACCTGATGGGGCAGGCCGTGCAGCGCCTGTATCCGGGCGCGCAGGTCACGATCGGTCCGGTGATCGACAACGGTTTCTTCTACGACTTCGCCTACGAACGCCCGTTCACGCCGGACGATCTGCCGAAGATCGAGGCAGAGATGGAGAAGATCGTCGCCGAACAATTGCCGGTGACGCGCAGCGTGAAGTCGCGCGGCGAGGCGGTGAAGTTCTTCCGCGGACTGGGGGAGAACTACAAGGCCGAGATCATCGAGTCGATCCCCTCCGACGAGCCGCTGTCGCTGTATTCGCAAGGCGAGTTCACCGACCTGTGCCGTGGCCCGCATGTGCCGAACACCGGCAAGCTGCGTGCGTTCAAGTTGATGAAGGTAGCCGGCGCGTATTGGCGCGGCGATTCCAACAACGCGATGCTGACCCGTATCTATGGCACGGCATGGTTGAACGACAAGGATCTGAAGGCTTACCTGCTTCAGCTGGAAGAAGCCGAGAAGCGTGACCATCGCAAGATCGGCAAGCAACTCGACCTGTTCCACCAGCAGGAAGAAAGCCCGGGCATGGTGTTCTGGCATCCGAACGGCTGGGCGATCTGGCAGGCCGTGGAGCAGTACATGCGTGGCGTATACAAGCGCAGCGGCTACCAGGAAGTGCGCTGCCCGATGGTGCTGGACGTGTCGCTGTGGAAGAAATCCGGACACTGGGACAACTACGCCGAGAACATGTTCTTCACCGAGTCGGAGAAGCACACCTATGCGTTGAAGCCGATGAACTGTCCCGGCCATGTGCAGGTGTTCAACACTGGTCTGCACAGCTATCGCGAATTGCCGATCCGCTACGGCGAATTCGGTGGCTGCCATCGCAACGAGCCGTCCGGCGCGCTGCACGGCATCATGCGCGTGCGTGCGTTCACCCAGGACGACGGCCATATCTTCTGCACGCCGGACCAGGTCGAGGCGGAAGTCACTGCATTCCATCTGCAGGCGATGAAGGTATATGCCGACTTCGGCTTCACCGATCTGGCGATCAAGCTGGCGCTGCGGCCGGACAAGCGCATCGGCTCGGACGAATTCTGGGATCGCACCGAGGAAATGCTGCGTCGTGCTCTGCGCGCGGCCGGCGTGGAATGGGAGGAACTGCCGGGCGAGGGCGCGTTCTACGCGCCCAAGATCGAGTATCACCTCAAGGATTCGATCGGCCGTGCCTGGCAGGTCGGCACCATGCAGGTCGACTTCATGATGCCCGAGCGTCTCGACGCCGAGTATGTGGACGAACACTCGCATAAACAGCACCCGGTGATGCTGCATCGGGCCATCGTGGGCTCGATGGAGCGCTTCATCGGCATCCTGATCGAGCACCATGCCGGCCTGCTGCCGGCGTGGCTGGCCCCGATACAGGCAGTGGTGCTGAATATCACCGATGCGCAGGGCGATTACGTCAGCCAGGTGACGCAAACCCTTGTCGACAAAGGTTTCCGGGTACAATCGGATTTGCGCAACGAGAAAGTCGGCTATAAAATCCGCGAGCATACGATGCAGAAAGTGCCTTATCTCCTCGTGGTCGGTGACCGCGAGAAAGAGACGGGTGCGGTTTCCGTGCGTACCCGTTCGGGCGAGGATCTGGGCAGCATGCCGCTGGCCGATTTCGTTGAGCGACTGGTGACCGAAACCCGGCGCTGAGCGCCGAACGGTCAGTTTCATTACTTCTTCTGGAGGATCGTGGTATCGCTACCACCGACAACAAGGGCAACCGTCGTAACCTGGAAATCCGCGTCCCGCGGGTGCGTGTGATTGGTGCCGAAGCGGAACAGCTTGGCATCCTGACCCGTGACGAAGCGCTGGCGCTGGCACAGGAAGCCGGCATGGATCTGGTCGAGATCCAGCCGAACGGTGACCCACCGGTCTGCCGCATCATGGATTACGGCAAGTTCAAGTTCGAAGCCCAGAAGAAGGCGCAGGCCGCCAAGAAGAAGCAGAAGCAGGTCGAGATCAAGGAAGTGAAGTTCCGCCCGGTCACGGACGTGGGCGACTACCAGATCAAGCTGCGCAACATGCTTCGCTTCCTCGAGGAAGGCGACAAGGTCAAGGTCACCATCCGCTTCCGCGGCCGCGAGATGTCGCACCAGGACCTGGGCCAGAACCTGGCCAAGAAGATCCAGGAAGACGTCGGCGAGAACGGTCAGATCGAGTCCTTCCCGCGGCTCGAAGGGCGCCAGATGGTCATGATGATCGGCCCCAAGAAGAAGCAATAAGACAGACGGCGGCCCAAGGGTCGCCGTTTGCCTTCCATGGTCTGGCATCGGGCAGCTTTATTCCGTATAATCGCTGGTTCGACCCGCAGGAAGGGTCGTGAACCGATCGTGGCAGGACGGAAAGCGTGGTCTTCGGATCACCGCCAGATCAGTCAGAAACCAGATACGGAGCATTCTCATGCCCAAGATCAAGACCAACCGGGCGGCGGCGAAGCGTTTTCGCAAGACCGCGTCGGGCAAGTTCAAGGCAGGCCATGCGTTCAAGTCGCACATCCTGACCAAAAAGTCGACCAAGCGTAAGCGCGGTCTCCGTGCCACCAACCACGTCAAGGCTTGCGACACCAAGGGTGTAGCACGCATGTTGCCGTACTTGTAAGGCAGGAGATAAACCATGGCTCGTGTAAAGCGTGGCGTTACCGCCCGTCGTCGTCACAAGAAAATCATTGGCCGCGCCAAGGGCTACTACAACGCCCGCCGCAAGGTCTTCCGCGTTGCCAACCAGGCCGTCATCAAGGCCGGTCAGTACGCCTATATCGGCCGCAAGCAGCGCAAGCGTCAGTTCCGCGCCCTGTGGATCGTCCGCATCAACGCGGCCGCGCGCATGTTCGGCCTGTCCTACAGCCGCCTGATCAATGGCCTGAGCAAGGCCGGTATCACGGTCGACCGCAAGGTGCTGGCTGATATCGCCGTGCACGACATCAAGGCGTTTGGCGTGATTGCCGAGAAGGCGAAGGCCAGTCTGGCCGCTTGATCGGCTGGCGCCTCGGCGCTGACGATATGATGTGAATCAAGCGGGGAGGAGGCCAACGTCTCCTCCCCGTTTTTGTTTCTGTGAATCGCTAACCGGAATCGCATCGATGGACGATCTGGACAGCCGCGCCGCGCAGGCGCTGGCCGATATCGACAAGGCCGACACGCTCGATGCGCTCGATGCGCTGCGCGTCAGCCTGCTGGGCAAGAGCGGCATCGTCACCGCTGCGCTGAAAGCGCTGGGTGCGCTGGCACCGGACGAGCGCAAGACACGCGGCGCCGAAGTCAATCGCGTCAAGGATCGTCTGGCCGACGCATTGGCCGCGCGCAAGCAAGTGCTCGAACAGGTTGAGCTGGATCGCCGGCTGGCTTCCGAGAAACTCGATATCAGTCTGCCCGGTCGCGATGGTGAGCGCGGCGGCATCCATCCGATCACGCGTGCACTGGAGCGCATCAGCGCGATTTTTGCGCGACTCGGCTACCAGCGCGCCGACGGTCCGGAGATCGAGGACGACTGGCATAACTTCGAGGCGCTGAATTTTCCGCCGCACCATCCGGCGCGCGCGATGCACGACACCTTCTATTTCGGCGACGGACGCCTGCTGCGCACGCATACCTCGCCGGTGCAGATCCGCTCGATGAAAGGTCGGCAGCCGCCGATCCGCATCATTGCGCCGGGCAAGGTGTATCGCAGCGATTCGGATCAGACCCACTCGCCGATGTTCCACCAGATCGAAGGTCTGCTGGTCGATGAGACCTCCAGCTTCGCCGATCTGAAGGGCACGCTGGCCGAATTCATTCGCGCCTTCTTCGAACGCGATTTCGAGATGCGTTTCCGCCCCAGCTACTTCCCCTTCACCGAGCCGTCGGCCGAAGTGGATATCCGCTGGGACGCTGAGGACGGCAGCACGCGCTGGCTGGAAGTGCTGGGCTGCGGCATGGTGCACCCGACCGTGCTGGCCAATTGCGGCATCGATCCGGAGCGCTACACCGGCTTTGCCTTTGGCCTTGGCGTGGAGCGCTTCGCGATGCTGCGTTACGGCGTCTCCGATCTGCGCGCGTTCTTCGAGAACGATCTGCGCTTCCTCAAGCAGTTCGCCTGATTCCTTGTATTGAGCTGGGCCAGCAGGAAACGACACGATGAAATTCTCCGAAAACTGGCTGCGCGAACTGGTCGAGATCAAGGCCGATCGCGCTGCACTGGCCCATGCGCTGACCATGGCCGGACTGGAAGTGGAAGAACTGACCGTGCTGGGCGAAGGCCTGGCCGGCGTGGTGGTGGCCGAGATCGTCGCCGCCGAGAAGCATCCCGAAGCCGATCGCCTGCAGGTGTGCAAGGTGGACGTGGGGCAGGGCGAGCTGCTGCAGATCGTATGCGGCGCGCCGAATGCGCGTGTGGGCATCAAGGTGCCGCTGGCTACGGTCGGCACGAACCTGCCGGGAGGCATCGCGATCAAGGCAGCCAAACTGCGTGGCATCGAATCGTTCGGCATGCTGTGTTCGGCGAAGGAACTCGGCGTGGATGCCGATGCCTCCGGTCTGCTCGAGCTTCCGATCGATGCACCGGTCGGACAGCCGTTGGCCGATTACCTGGGGTTGCCCGACGCCAGCTTTGAGCTGAAGCTCACGCCGAACCGCCCGGACTGCCTGGGGCTGGTGGGTCTTGCGCACGATGTCGCTGCCTTGTTCAGCAGTGCTGTGAAAGTGCCTGCGCAGGTGGCCGCACCGGCGACGGGCACAGCAAAGCGCGGCATCCAACTGCAGGCGGGCAAGGACGCGCCGCGTTATCTGGGACGTGTCGTCGAGGGCATCGATCCCGCTGCACGCACACCGCTGTGGCTGGCCGAGCGCCTGCGCCGAGCCGGCATGCGGCCGATCAGCGCCGTGGTCGACATCACCAACTACGTGATGCTGGAACTGGGCCAGCCGCTGCACGCGTTCGACAACAATGCGCTGCAGGGCGACATCGTGGTGCGTTACGCGCATGCCGGTGAGACGCTGAAATTGCTCGACGGCAGTGAAGCTAGGCTCGACGAAGGCTTCGTGCTGATCGCGGACGAGCACAAGGCATTGGCGGTAGCCGGCGTGATGGGCGGTTTCGACTCGCGCGTGACTGACACCACCCATGACATTTTTCTGGAATCCGCGCATTTCGCGCCGGCCGCGATCATGGGGCGTGCGCGCAAGCTGGGCTTGCACACGGATGCTTCGCATCGTTTCGAACGCGGTGTCGACCCGGAGCTGCCACGCCGCGCGCTGGAACGTGCCACCGAGCTGCTGCTGTCGATTGCCGGCGGCAAGGCCGGGCCTGTGCTGATCGCGGAGAACCTTGCCGATCTTCCGAAGCCGGCGGCCGTGACGCTGCGTCGTGCACGCCTCAAGCGCGTGCTGGGCGTGGACGTGGCCGATGCGGAGGTCGCGCGCATCTTCACCGCGCTGGGCATGCAGGTCGAATCACAAGCGGATGGCTGGCGGATCACCGCGCCGAGTAGCCGTTTCGACATTGAACGCGAGGAGGACCTGATCGAGGAAGTGGCACGGATCTTCGGCTACGACAACATCCCCACGCATTCGCCGGCCGGCGCACTGGCGCTGGCGATCGAGCCGGAAGCGCGCATCAACGAATTGGCGCTGCGCGAGCAGTTGGCCGCGCGCGGCTACCACGAAGCGGTGAACCTTTCCTTTGTCGCGGCGGACCTGTTGACGCGCTGGGGCTTCACCGAGCAATTGGTGCCATTGGCCAATCCGTTGTCGACGGATCTGGCGATCATGCGCCCCTCGCTGCTGCCGGGCCTGATCGAGGCGTTGCGGCACAACCGTGCGCGGCAACAGGAGCGCGTGCGACTGTTCGAGGTGGCCCGGGTATTTGCGGCGGGCGATCCGCCGGTGGAGACCCCGAGCCTGGCGATCGTTGCCTGCGGCAGTGCGCGTGGCGAACAATGGGGCGAGCCGTCCCGTCAGCTCGATTTCCACGATCTCAAGGGCGATCTCGATGCCCTGATCGCCTGGGGTGGCGAGCCGCGGCGATGGTCGGTACATGCCGACGGCTTGCCAGGCTGGCTGCATCCCGGCCGCGGCGCAAGGGTGGTACGCGACGGCGAAACCGTCGGTTACCTCGGCGCGTTGCATCCGCAACTGGCCAAGGCGCTGGATCTGGGACCTGACGTGCACGTGCTGGAACTGGCGCTGGAGCCCCTGCTGGCGCGCCGCCTGCCGCTGGCACAACCGGTTCCGCGATTTCCTGCGGTACGCCGGGACATTGCGATGGATTTGCCGGAAGAGGTCAACTGGTCACAGATTGAGCAAACCGTTCGCGGCAGTCTTGGCGCGCGCCTGCAGGAACTGCGGCTGTTCGACCGCTACAGCGGCAAAGGGGTCGAAGCAGGCCGAAAAAGTCTCGCTATGGGCTTGATTTTACAGGACGCTTCACGCACCCTTACTGACGACGACGCGGACCGTTGCGTACGAGAAGCGATAGCTGCGTTGGAGCAGACATGCAAGGCAAAGCTGCGAGGATGAAATGGCGCTGACCAAGGCGGAAATGGCCGAGCGGCTTTTCCTCGATGTAGGCCTCAACAAGCGTGAGGCGAAGGAATTCGTGGACGCCTATTTCGAGGTGGTCCGCGAGGCGCTGGAAAATGGGGAGCAGGTGAAGTTGTCCGGTTTCGGCAATTTCGATCTGCGGCTGAAGAACCAGCGGCCGGGGCGCAACCCGAAAACCGGCGAGGAGATTCCGATCTCCGCGCGGCGCGTGGTGACGTTCCGGCCGGGACAGAAACTCAAGGTAAGAGTCGAGGGCTATGCTGGATCAAGGGAATAACACCGAACTGCCCGCCATTCCGGCCAAGCGCTACTTCACCATCGGTGAGGTGGGCGAGCTTTGCGGCGTGAAACCCCATGTGCTGCGCTACTGGGAACAGGAGTTTCCTGCGCTCAATCCGGTCAAGCGCCGCGGCAACCGGCGCTATTACCAGCGCCACGACGTGCTGATGATCCGGCAGATCCGTTCCCTGCTGTACGACGAGGGCTTCACCATCACCGGCGCACGTGCGCGGCTGGAAGGCCCGCAGGCGCGGATGGAAGCGAGCATGTCGCACCAGATCGTTCGTCAGGTGCGGATGGAACTGGAAGAAGTATTGACCTTGCTGCGTCGCTGAGAGTTCGCATGCCCGTGATGGCTTCCGGCGTGGCCCGGTGAGCTGCTAGACTTGCGGACTTGCTGATCAGTCGGGGCGTAGCGCAGCCTGGTAGCGCATCTGCCTGGGGGGCAGAGGGTCGTCGGTTCAAATCCGGCCGCCCCGACCAATTCGCAAGGATCACGTGACGGCGCCCAAGGGCGCCGTTGTCGTTTGTCACACGCGACGTTGCGGCTGGCGACGAGCTAGGCTGTGCCGGATATCACCAGCCAGACCTAACCAGGAGGTTGCGCATGCCATTGAACAGCTGTCACCCGGATGCCCCGCACATCAAGTTGAAGGCGCCTGACTGGTATGTGTCGGCACTGATGCTGGACCGGGCGCTGGACGCAATCCTGCGCCGGCTCAAGAAGCTCGATCGCGAACATGACATTCCCTACCTCGCCGGTTACAGCAAGGATGGCAAGACCATCTACATCGACCGTCACCTGCCGAAGAGCTTCACTTTCCGTGGTCGTACGGTCGAGGTGGATCGTTTCCTGATCCTGCATGAGGAGGTGGAGAAGACGCTGATCGACCAGCTCGGCCTGCACTATCTGCATGCCCATCAGATCGCCACCCGCGCGGAAGAGGCGGCGGTGAATGCCGAGCGTGTCACCTGGAAGGCGTATGACCGCTTCATGCAGCAATACGTGAAGTCGATCGGCGACGAACGCCTGGTCAAGGTGCCCGCGGATCTTGATCTGAAGCCATACCGCGACTACCACGACTACGACCTGATGCAGCGGATGGCGCAGCATATCGATCGTGCGCCAGGTGCCAGTGCAAAATTGCGCGAGGAGCTGAAGGAGTATGCCGCGGCGTTCCGCGAGGAACACCGGCTGGAGCGGCGTCATGCATCGGCCGGAAAGCCCGTGGCCAAGGCTGCTGCAGCCGGCGGGAACGGCGGCAAGCGTACTACTGCGAAAACCCCGGCCAGGAAGCCGGCAGCCGCAAGAACGACGGCCTCCGTGCGCGGCAAGCCTCGTTCGTCAATCACTTGATGCAGGTGGTCGTGCGGCAGCCCGTGCGAGTGCACGGACTGCCGCACGCGATCAATACAGGACGCGGCTGCGCAGGGTGCCGGGAATCGCCGCCAGTTGTCCCTTGAGCTCGCTGGCCTGCTGCGCGTCTGCACTGACATCGATCACCACGTAGCCGACCTCGCTGTCGGTCTGAAGGAACTGTGCATCGATGTTGATGTTGCCGGCCGAGAACAGTTCGTTGATGCGCGACAGCGTGCCCGGCACGTTGCGGTGGATGTGCAGCAGGCGTCGGCTGTGCGGGTGTTCGGGCAGGGTGACTTCGGGGAAATTCACCGCCGACAGGGTGGAGCCGTTGTCGCTGTAGCGGATCAGCTTGCTGGCCACCTCGATGCCGATGTTGTCCTGCGCCTCCAGCGTGCTGCCGCCGATGTGCGGGGTGAGGATGACGTTGTCCATGCCGACCAGCGGCGAGACGAAAGCGTCGTCGTTGCCCTTCGGTTCGAGCGGGAAGACATCCACCGCGGCACCGGCCAGGTGGCCGTCGCGCAGCGCCGCGGCCAATGCGTCGATGTCCACCACGCTGCCGCGCGAGGCGTTGATCAGCATCGCGCCGGCGCGCATCCTCTCCAGTTGTTCGCGCCGGATCATCAGCTGCGTAGCGGGGGTTTCCGGCACGTGCAGGGTGACTACGTCGGCGCGCTCCAGCAGCTCGTCGAGACTGGAAACCGCGCGGGCATTGCCGAGCGACAGCTTGGTTTCGACGTCGTGGAAGATCACGCGCATGCCAAGGCTTTCGGCCAGCACGCCCACCTGGGTACCAATGTGGCCATAGCCGACGATGCCGAGCACCTTGTCACGTGTCTCGAAACTGCCGGCGGCCGATTTGGTCCAGCCGCCGCGGTGGCACAGCGCGTTCTTCTGCGGGATGCCGCGCAGCAGCATGATCGCCTCGGCGATCACCAGCTCGGCCACGCTGCGCGTGTTGGAGTAGGGCGCATTGAACACCGGCACGCCGAGCTTTCTCGCGGCGCCCAGATCCACCTGGTTGGTACCGATGCAGAAGCAGCCTACCGCGAGCAGTCGCTTGGCCTGTGCCAGCACATCTTCCGTGAGCTGGGTGCGCGAGCGGATGCCGACGATGTGCGCGTCGGCGATGCGCTGCCGCAGCTCGGCCTCAGGCAACGATTTTGCGTGCAGTTCGACCTGGCTGTAGCCGGCGCGGTGAAAGCTGTCGACCGCGCTGGCGCTGACACCCTCCAACAGCAACACCTTGATGTCTTGACGAGGGTAGGAGGTCTGCATGGGAAGGCCTGGGCGGGAAGGAGTGCTTACTATGCCAGAGCCGGAGGCGAATTGCGGCACTGCAGCACTGGACGTGACGCGATGCGGCTGGCAGGCTGTGGGGACACTCTGGAGTCCCGCATGTCCGACGTCCGCCTTGCCGACCTGTCCAGCCGGCTGCCCGATTTGCGCCTGCTCACGACGGCGGGAGACCTGGAGCATTACGGCCGTGACTGGACCCGGCGCTGGACGCCGGCACCGCTGGCAATTGCCTTGCCGACGAGCATCGACGAGGTGCAGGCGATCGTACGCTGGGCCAACGAACAACGGGTGGCAGTTGTCCCGTCCGGCGGCCGTACCGGATTGTCTGGTGGCGCGGTGGCGGCGAACGGCGAACTGGTGCTGAGCCTGGAGCGGATGAACCGCGTGCTCGATTTCGATGCGGTCGATCGGACGCTTACAGTGCAGCCGGGCATCATCCTGCAGGCCGTGCACGAAGCAGCCCGCGGGCATGACCTGATCTATCCGGTCGATTTCGCTGCGCGGGGCTCATGCTCGATCGGCGGCAATATCGCCACCAACGCCGGTGGCATCCGGGTGATCCGCTACGGCAATACGCGCGAGTGGATCGCCGGGCTGAAGGTGGTGGCCGGCAACGGCGAGCTGCTGGAGTTCAACCGCGGCCTGATCAAGAACTCCAGCGGCTACGATTTCCGCCAGTTGCTGATCGGTTCGGAAGGTACGCTGGGCATCGTGGTGGAAGCGACCTTGAAGCTCACCGATCCGCCGCCGCCGTCGCAGGTCATGCTGCTGGCGTTGCCGGACATGGATGCCTTGATGCGGGTGTTTGCGCTGTTCCGCGCGCGGCTGACGCTGCAGGCGTTCGAGTTCTTCACCGATCATGCGTTGAAGCATGTACTGGCGCATGGCGCGCAGCGCGCCATCGACGGCGACTATCCGTATTACGTGGTGACCGAGTTCGATGCTGCCGACGAACGGACGCAGGACGCCGCACTGGCGGCGTTCGAACATGCACTGGACCAGGGCTGGGTCGGCGATGGCGTGATTGCGCAAAGCGAGGCACAGGCCTCCGCGTTATGGCGGCTGCGCGAAGGCATTACCGAAAGCCTGGCGCCGCGACGACCGTACAAGAACGACGTGTCGGTGCGGGTCAGCGCGGTACCGGCCTTCCTGCACGAGATGCAGGCGCTGTTGACGCGCGAGTATCCACGGATCGAGGTGGTCTGGTTCGGCCATATCGGCGACGGCAATCTGCACATCAACGTGTTGCGGCCAGACGACTTGGCCGAGGGTGCGTTCATCGCGCAGTGCGAGCATGTCACCAGGTTGCTGGCGGCCACCCTGCAGCGCCACGGCGGCAGCATTTCGGCGGAGCACGGCATCGGGCTGGTCAAGCGGGACTATCTGGAGAGCACGCGCAGTGCAGCGGAAATCGCACTGATGCGGGGTGTACGCAAGGTGTTCGACCCGAACGGCATCCTCAACCCGGGAAAGCTGTTTGCGGACGGCTGAGGGCTCGGAATCGAGGCGCATGTTAGTCTAGGCGGCTTGTCAGTTGGTCTTGAGGAGCCGTCATGTCCCCGCCGCTTCGTTCGCTTTACCCCGAGATCGAGCCGTTCGACAGCGGCTTTCTCAAGGTATCCGCGCTGCATACGCTGTACTACGAGCAGAGCGGCAACCCGAACGGCAAGCCGGTGGTATTCCTGCATGGTGGCCCGGGTGGCGGCACCAACGCGAAGTGCCGGCGCTTCTTCGATCCGGCGATCTACCGCATCGTGCTGTTCGACCAGCGCGGCTGCGGCAAGTCCACCCCACATGCCGAACTGACCGACAACACCACCTGGGATCTGGTTGCCGACATCGAGCGCCTGCGCGGACATCTGGCAATCGATCGCTGGCAGGTATTCGGCGGTTCGTGGGGCTCCACACTGGCGTTGGCGTATGCGCAGACACATCCGGACAAGGTGACCGAGCTGGTGTTGCGCGGCATCTTCATGCTGCGCCGCTGGGAGCTGGAGTGGTTTTACCAGAAGGGTTGCGACGCGCTGTATCCGGATGCCTGGGAAACCTATCTCGACGCGATCCCGGAGGTCGAGCGCGGCGATCTGATGAGTGCCTACCATCGCCGTCTGACCAGCACCGACGCGAAGACACGTACCGATGCTGCGCGCGCCTGGTCGGTGTGGGAGGGTGCCACCAGCTTCCTCTGGCAGGATCCGTCACACATCGAATCCAGTGCCGGAGACGAATTCGCACTGGCGTTCGCGCGCATCGAATGCCACTACTTCGTCAACGGCGGTTTCTTCGAGCATGACGACCAGCTTCTGCGCAACGTCGATCGCATCCGCAAGATTCCGGCGGTGATCGTGCAAGGGCGCTACGACGTGGTCTGCCCGCTGCGCAGCGCATGGGATCTGCACCGTGCATGGCCGGAGGCCGATTTGCATGTCGTGCAGGATGCGGGGCACTCCGCGTTCGAACCGGGCATCCTGCATGAGTTGGTGGAGGCGACCGACCGCTTCGGTCGCTAGTCCCGATTGCTTCGGGAGTGGCAGGACGGGTAATGACGACGGCTTTTCCTTAAGGCCCCGACGCAGCGGGCAATGCCCGCCCTACAACGCAGCTGCCTCAGGGAACCCCGAAAGATCCCCGATGCCATCATCCCGGCGTGACAGCTTCGCCGTTGTGAAGCGATCCCGGCCTTCGCCGGAATGACGATAGATGGTTATTCGAGGCTTCGTTCAATCGTTCGCCGGCAGTTGCTTGGTACCGAAGATCTTGTCGCCGGCGTCGCCGAGGCCGGGCAGGATATAGCCGTGCTCGTTGAGGCGCTCGTCGATCGATGCGGTGTAGATCTCGATGTCCGGATGGACGGCCTCGATGCGCTTGAGGCCCTCCGGCGCGGCGACCAGGAACAGCCCCTTGATGCGTTTGCAGCCGGCCGCTTTGAGCATGTCGACGGCAGCGATCAGGGTGCCGGCGGTAGCAAGCATCGGGTCGACGATAAGCGCGATGCGTTCGTCCATGCGCCCGCTGAGCTTTTCGTAATAGGCGACGGGTTTCAGCGTCTGCTCGTCGCGCTGCACACCGACCACGCTGACCTTGGCCGAGGGGATCATGTCGAGCACGCCGGGCAGCATGCCGAGACCGGCGCGCAGGATCGGCACGATGGTGATCTTCTTGCCCTTGATCCGCCGTACCTGCAGCGGGCCGGCCCAGCCGTGGATCTGCTCCGCGATGGTTTCCAGGTCCTTGGTGGCTTCGTAGGTGAGCAGTGCGGCCACCTCGGAAGCCAGCTCGCGGAACTCCTTGGTGCTGATGCCGGCGTGGCGCATCAGGCCGAGCTTGTGCTGGATCAGCGGATGGCGGACTTCGACGATCTTCATGGGTGACTGTCTTCAACGGCAGCGCATGGTGCGCGACAGTCAGGGAGCTTAGCGAAGCGGCCCTGCACACGCACGCATGAGCATGCTTGCGTGTGCAGTAGCCGATACAGTCAGGGTATTACGGTGTGGCGGGGGCGCTGGCGCCACCTTTCAGACAGCTGCTCATGAATGCCTTGTGCGCCGCGCCGGTGGGTGCCTTGAGCTTGGCGTCGGCGTTGCAGCTCTTCATCTTTTCCTGCTGGGTCTGCTTGGCCGACATCGGTGCGGCTGCGGCAGGTGCCGCTGCGGCGGTGCTTTCACCCTTCAGGCAGGAACTCATGAACGTCTTGCGGTCGGCCCCTTTCTTGCCGGTAGCCTGTTTGTTGCAATCGGACATGCGCTGCTGCGATGAACTGAGCGTCTTGGCGGCAGGGGCGGTCGTGCTGGCCTGCGGTGCCGCGGCGATGGCAGCGCCCGCAAAGGCGAAAGCGGCGCTGATGGCCAGCAGGCGTAGTGAGATCGACATGGTGGAGTCCTCCCTAGGTGACCGGCAGCTGCCGGCGAGGCAAGTCTATGCCGGCTGACGACTGCCATGGAAGGTTGCCAGGTATCGGATGCACACAATATTCATCTACGGCAACGCAGCCTGACTGCATTGCCGTAGCCAGGGTCTGAGCAAAGCATCTGCTCAGGTTGCCGGAGCTTGGGAAGCGATCAGGCCGCTTCGGCCTTGGCCTTGCGTGGACCTTCCAGCAACGCCTTGCGCACATGCGCCACGACCAGGTCGATTTCGGCACTGGTGACGTTGAAGTGCGGGGTGAAGCGCAGCGAGTTGACGCCGCCGTGGATCACGCCCACACCGTGCTCGCGCATGTACTCCTCGGTGGAATCGGCGCCATAGCACTTGTACTCGGGCGCCAGCTCGCAGGAGAACAGCAGGCCGGTGCCCTGCACCTTGGTGATCAGGCCGCCCAGTTCGTTCTTCAGCGCATTGAGCTTGTCGACGAATTCCCTGCCGCGCTCGCGGATGTTGTTGCGCACGTCATCGCTCAGTTGACCGATCGTGGCCAGCGCCACGTCCAGCGCCCGCGGGTTCGCGGTCATGGTGTTGCCGTAGATGCCCTTGCGGTACAGGCCGGCGGTGCGCGCGCTGACGGCCAGCACGGACAGCGGATACTGGCCGCCGTTGAGCGCCTTGGAGAAGGTCTCCATGTCCGGCGCCGGCAGCTTCTCGAAGCCCGGGTAGTCGGTGATCGACAGCACGCCATGCGCGCGCAGGCCGGCCTGGATCGAATCGACCAGCAGCAGGGTGCCGTGTGCCTCGGTCAGTGCGCGTGCCGCCTTGTAGAACTCCGGGGTCACCGCACGGCCCGGATCGCCTTCGCCCATCACCGGCTCCAGGAACATCGCCTCGATGAACCAGCCGTGCCGGTCGGCGTCGGCAAATGCCGCTTCCAGCTGCGCGATGTCATACGGCGCAACGGTGAGCAGGGTGTCCTCGTGCCGGTAGCTGGCAAGATGCTGCTGGTAGGTCTTGCGGCTGGAATCGGAGTACAGCGCCGGCTTGTCGGTACGGCCGTGGAATGCACCTTTCACCGCAAGCCGCTTGATCGTGCGGCCGGCATAGCGGGCACCGGTGTCGGTCATCAGCTTGGCATTGACATCGGCAATGCGGCAGGCCAGCGAGACCGACTCCGAGCCGGAATTCAGGCACAGGTAGCGTGCATACGGACTGCCGCCACGGTTGCGGCCGAGCTCCTTGTTGAGCGCGGCGGTGAATTGCAGCTGCGACACGCTGGGCGACATCACGTTGGCCATCACCTGCGGGCGGCTCAGCGCTTCGAGGATCGCCGGATCGTTGTGGCCGAAGCCGAGCATGCCGTAGCCGCCGTTGTCATGCACCACGGCACCTTTCAGGGTGACCACCCAGGGACCGCGCGCAGCCGCCGCCAGGTACGGGTTGATCGCGTCGTCCGGGTAGAAGTTGACGAAGCTGGCCTGGGCCTGGGCGAGCTGCTCGGCTTCATCCAGCTTGAGGAAGTCTGCCAGCTCGCCGCGCAATTCGCGGTGGCGTGCCACGGCTTCGGCAATCGCCTGGACCAGCAGGGGATCGTTCGCCGCCATGCGCTCGATGCTGGCATCGTCCAGACCGGTGGTCCGCGGCTTGCCGCCGAATTCGCGCAGTTCGCGCAGCTGGTTGATCACGCCCATGATGAATCCTCCGTAGCTTCGCCGGGCGGCACGCAGGGCCGGACTGGCGGACATTAGTGAAGCATTGAGGAAGCACGCTTCGACCGTATTTTCTCAATGCTTTCAGACATTTCAGGCCGTCAATCAATATCTTCCGGACGGCTTTATCCCTCACAGGATACCTTGCGACGCCGGCGGCCGTAACCCCGTGCCAGGGCGGCAGGTGACGGCTGTCACCCCCGATGGCTGACGCCGGCGACTGCCCGCCGCGCCTTGCCCCGCGCAGGATGGATGGCACTGGAGGAGATCCCCATGCCACATGCCAACGACCCGCTGGCCCGTCTCGATGGTGCCGTCAAGCGCTATGCCACCCTAACCGCGCTGGATGGTGCCCATCTGCAGCTGCGGCGCGGCGAACTGCTCGCGCTGCTTGGCCCCAACGGTGCCGGCAAGACCACGGCGATCGGCCTGCTGCTGGGGTTGATCCGTGCGGATGCCGGCACGGTCGAGCTGTTCGGACAGGATCCGCAGCGGATCGAGGCACGCCGGCGCATCGGCGTGATGCTGCAGAACGCCGAGCTGCCGGCAACGTTGCGGGTAGGCGAGCTGCTGCGACTGACCGCCAGCTATTACCCGGTGCCGCGGACCCTGCCGGAAACCGCCGAACTGGCCGGTGTCGCCGACCTGCTCAAGCGACCCTATGCGAAGCTTTCCGGCGGCCAGCAGCGGCGGGTGCAGTTTGCACTGGCCTTGTGTGGCCGGCCCGAGCTGCTGTTCCTGGACGAGCCCACCGTGGGCATGGATATCGAGGCGCGACAGAAGCTGTGGGCAGCGATACGCCAGCTGATTGCCGAAGGTTGCTCGGTGCTGCTGACCACACATTACCTGGAAGAGGCCGAGGCACTCGCCGACCGTGTGTGCGTGATGGCGCATGGCCGGGTGATCCATGAGGGCACGGTCGACGAGCTGCGTGCGCGGGTGGCGATGAAGCGAATCCGCTGCCTGAGCGCGCTGCCGGCCGACGTGGTGCGTGGCTGGCCCGAAGTCAGTGAAGTACGCCGGGACGAGGAGCGCCTGCACATCACCGCCGCCGATGCAGAACTCGTGGTACGTCGATTGCTCGACGCCGACCACCATCTGCGTGAACTGGAAGTGCAGCGGGCCGGTCTGGCCGAGGCCTTCACCGAACTCACCCGTGATGCCGGCGAGGCGTCGGTCAACGAACAGCGCGAGGCTGCCTGAAATGGAAACCATCATGTCTATCGGCGAACTGGCACCTGACACGGCGATGCCGCGCCGTCGCATCATCGGCGCCTATCTGGAAGAGGCACGCAGCGAATGCCTGCGCTACATGCGTGCACCCGGTTTCATGCTGCCGATCATGTTGTTTCCCGCGATGTTCTACCTGCTGTTCGGCGTATTGATGGCCAAGTCGAATGGCCCCGATGCGGCGCGCTACCTGCTGGCCAGCTACGGTGTGTTCGGCGTGATGAGCCCCGGCCTGTTCGGCTTCGGCGTATCGTTGGCACTCGAGCGTGACGGTGGTCTGCTGACCTTCAAGCGAGCGCTGCCGATGCCTCCGGGAGCATATCTGCTTGGCAAGATGCTGATGGCGATGGCTGCCGCCACCGTGGTCATCCTGTTGCTGTTGGCCATGGCTCTGCTGCTGGGGCATGTGACGTTGAGCCTGTCCCAAGCCGGTGCGCTGTTGCTCACCGGTGCATTCGGCGTGCTGCCGTTCTGCGCGCTGGGCATGTTCGTCGGCACCCTGATCAAGGGCCAGGGCGCGCCCGGCATGCTGCAGCTGATCTATCTGCCGATGTCGTTCATGTCCGGCCTGTGGTTCCCGTTGCCGATGTTGCCGAAGTTCCTGCAGCAGATCGCGCCGATATGGCCCAGCTACCACCTCGACCAGCTGGCGCTGGCGGCGGTGGGCATGAAACAGGGGCCGTTGTTGCCGCACGTACTGACGTTGTGCGGGTTCGCCGTCGGGTTCCTGCTGCTGGCGGCGCGGCGCCTGCGCCGGAACGGTTGAAGTAGGATGCCAGGCATGTCCATCCAGCAGCGGTCGGCCACAGCATGATTCCAGCCTTCATCGCCCGTTGGTTTGCCCCGGCCCCGGATTCCGATGTGGCCGAAGACATTCGCCGCGGCAAGTCGCCATGGGCCGACAGCGTGCACTTGCTGTGGTCGTTCTGGATCTTCATCACGCCGCTGTTCGGTAATGGCTTGCGCGGTTACACCCTGAGCTGGCTGCTGTTCACGCTGGGTTCGTATCCGGTGTTCCTGCTGCTGTTCGCCAAGGTCCAGCTGGCGCCGCGGCGCACGGCGCATTTCTATGCGTGGGGCATGGCGGCGTTGTGCTTCGGCTTGATGCGCTGGTATCCGAGCGGCCTCAGCTATTTCGTTTATGCCTGCGTGATGCTGGCCCATTGCGACATGCGGCAGCTTCGCAACCTGGTGATCCAGGTGCTGCTGCTCAACGCAGTCTATGTGGGGCTGGCGTGGTGGATTGGCTATCCCTCGTCGCTGCTGGTGATCATGCCGACCACGGTCTTCGCCGTCTGTACCATTGTCGCGGTCGAGCATCTCAACAAGGAGAAAGACGCGGCACTGAGCCTTTCGCATGACGAAGTGCGCCGGCTTGCCGCGACGGCGGAGCGCGAGCGGATCGGGCGCGATCTGCACGACCTGCTGGGGCATACGCTTTCACTGATCACGCTGAAGCTGGAACTGTCGCGCAAGTTGTTTGACCGCGATGTCGACGCGGCCCGACGCGAAGTGGAGGAGGCCGAGAAGGTCGCGCGTCATGCGCTGGCCGAAGTGCGCAGCGCGGTCACCGGCATCCGTGCCACCGATCTGGCCGCCGAACTGGCCTCGGCGCGCTTGTTGCTGGAATCCTCGCGCGTGCATCTGGAGTACGGTTCGCTGCCGGTGGATCTGCCTGTCGAGATCGAGCGCGGCCTGTCGCTGGTGTTGCGTGAAGCGGTCACCAATATTGCCCGTCACGCCGGTGCCAGCCGTGTACAGGTCGAACTGGTGCGCGAACATGCCAACGCCTGCATGCAGATCAACGACAACGGTCTGGGTGGTGTCACCAGCGACGGCAACGGCATCTGCGGCATGCGCGAGCGCGTACGTGCCATGGGGGGCAACCTGACCATCGAGTCGCCGCGCGGCAACGGCACGCGCCTGCGGGTGGTTGTGCCGGTGCCGGTGCTGCGTCTGGTGGAGACGTCGCGGAATCCGCCGGCTGCCACGTCGCCGGTGCGTGCTGCACCGGAATATCCTGCGGCTTGATCGCCGCGACGCTGGTCCTGGGCCAGCTCCTTTTTGGATGAGCAGGTAATGGCATGATTCGCGTGTTGCTGGCCGAGGATCAGGCGATGGTGCGTGGTGCCCTGTCGGCACTGCTCAAACTGGAGTCCGACATCGAGGTACTCGGTTCGGCTGCCGACGGCGAGGCGGCGTGGCGCGAGCTGCAGCGACTCAAGCCGGACGTGCTGGTCACCGACATCGAGATGCCCGGCCTGACCGGGCTGGAGCTGGCGCAGCGTATCCAGCGCCAGGAGCTGCCGATCAAGGTGATCATCGTCACCACCTTCGCCAGACCAGGTTTCCTGCGTCGTGCACTGGATGCCGGCGTGTCCGGTTATCTGCTCAAGGATGCGCCTGCCGAAAATCTTGCCGAGGCACTGCGCACCATCCATCGTGGCGGTCGCGCCATCGATCCGCAGCTCGCCCTGGAGGCGTGGTCGGAAGCCGACCCGTTGAACGACCGTGAGCGCCAGGTGTTGCGGTTGGCCGGCGAAGGCCAGTCTGCCGGCGACATCGCCACGCAGTTGAACCTGTCACATGGCACCGTGCGCAATTACCTGTCCGAGGCGATCGGCAAGCTCGGCGTCGCCAATCGCATCGAGGCGTACCGGCTGGCGCGGCAGAAGGGCTGGCTGTAGCGAAATGCACAAGGGCCGGCGTGCTGCGGGATAATGTCCCGTTTCCGCCGGCTGGCCGAGTACTCCTTGAAGAAGTCCGATTTCGATTTTGAACTGCCCCCCGAGCTGATCGCGCAGGCGCCGTTGCCCGAGCGTTCGGCCAGCCGGATGCTGCTGCTCGATGTGGCGGCGCAGTCGCGGCAGGACCGCATGTTCCGTGAGTTGCCCGGGTTCCTGCGGCCCGGCGACCTGCTGGTGTTCAACGACACCCGCGTTCTGCCGGCACGCCTGTACGGGCGCAAGGAAAGTGGCGGTGCGGTCGAGATCCTGATCGAGCGGGTCACCGGTGCGCACGAGGCCACGGTGCAGCTCGGCGTCAGCAAGAAACCGAAGGAGGGTGGCCGGATCGAACTGGCCGACGGCAGCCATGCGGTGGTGCTGGGACGTGACGAAGGTTTCTTCCGGCTGCATTTCGAGGCGCCGGAACCGTTGGAAAAGCTGCTGCTCAAGCTCGGCGAGATGCCGCTGCCGCCCTACATCGAGCGGCATGCCGACGCCAGCGACATGGAGCGCTACCAGACCGTGTTCGCGCGCGAACCCGGTGCCGTGGCCGCGCCGACCGCCGGGCTGCATTTCGACGAAGCCATGCTGGCGATGTTGCGCGAACGCGGCATCGAGTTCGGCTACATCACCCTGCATGTGGGCGCCGGCACGTTCCAGCCGGTGCGTGCGGACGATCTGAAGGATCACCACATGCACCGCGAGTGGCTGAACGTCGGTGCCCATCTGATCGGGCAGATCCGTCGTACGCGCGCGAACGGTGGCCGGGTGATTGCCGTCGGCACCACCGTGGTACGTGCGCTGGAAAGCGCCAGCAAGGACGGCGAGCTGCATCCGTTTTCGGGTGAGACGCAGATCTTCATCTTCCCCGGCTACCACTTCAGCAGCATCGACGGGCTGCTCACCAACTTCCATCTGCCGCAATCGACCCTGCTGATGCTGGTGTCGGCACTGGCCGGCCGCGAGTTCATGCTCGACGCGTATCGCCACGCGGTCGAGCAGCAATACCGCTTCTTCTCCTATGGCGATGCCATGCTGATCCTGCCGCAGGGCTGCTGAGTGGTGGCAACGGTTAAACTGGGCGGATGACTGCCATGAATTTCGATCTGCTCGCCACCGACGGCGCTGCCCGCCGCGGCCGCCTCAGCTTTGCCCGCGGCGCGGTGGAGACGCCGGCGTTCATGCCGGTGGGCACCTATGGGTCGGTCAAGGCGATGACGCCGCGCGACGTCACCGAGACCGGTGCCGAGATCATCCTGGGCAACACATTCCACCTGTTCCTGCGGCCGGGGCTGGAGATCGTCGAGAAGTTCGGCGGACTGCACAAGTTCATTGGTTGGGACAAACCCATCCTCACCGACTCGGGCGGCTTCCAGGTGTTCTCGCTGGCGCACAAGCGCAAGATCACCGAGGAGGGCGTGACGTTTGCCTCGCCGGTCGACGGTTCGAAGGTGTTCCTGTCGCCGGAAGTGTCGATGCAGATCCAGAAGACGCTGGACTCGGACATCGCGATGATCTTTGACGAGTGCACACCGTATCCGGCGACTGAGAAAGTGGCGTCCGATTCGATGGAGCTGTCGCTGCGCTGGGCCGAACGCTCGCGCCGGGCATTCGATGACCTGCAACGTGTCGATTCAAAGCCGCCGAATGCGCTGTTCGGCATCGTGCAGGGCAGCGTGTACGAGAACCTGCGCCAGCGCTCCGCGGCTGGGCTGGTGAAGATCGGCTTCGACGGCTATGCGGTCGGCGGCCTGGCGGTCGGCGAGCCGGAGGCCGAGCGCAACCACGCGCTGGATTTCACCGTGCCGTTGCTGCCGGTCGACAAGCCGCGTTACCTGATGGGCGTGGGCCGTCCGGAGGACATCGTCGAGGCGGTGCGCCGCGGCATCGACATGTTCGACTGCGTGATGCCGACCCGCAACGCGCGCAACGGCTTCCTGTTCACTGCCGAGGGCACGCTGCGCATCCGCAATGCCAAGTACGCCACCGACACCGGCGTGATCGAAGAGGGCTGCGACTGCTACGCCTGCAGTCATGGTTTCAGTCGTGCCTATCTGCGCCACCTCGACCGCTGCAACGAGATCCTCGGCAGCCAGCTCGCCACCATCCACAACCTGCGCTACTACCAGCGCCTGATGGCGGGCCTGCGCGAGGCCATTGCCGGCCGCAGGCTGGATGCCTTCGTGGTGGAGTTCTACGCCCGGCGGATGGTCGATGCCACGCCGCCGCCGGGGGACTGACGCGTGGCGACAACGGGGCGCCGCCTCCGCCCGATCCGGCCTGGACGGGCTTGCAACGGGCAGGCGGTGCCCACAATACGAAATGGCACAGGGTCCGGGGTGCCATGAGTCGCCGTGCATGCCGTGAGGGCGCATGGCATAATCGACGATCTTTTATCGGGCGTTCAGCTGAAATCCCTGCTGGCGCCATAACTTGCGAGACAAACCGATGAGTTTTCCGATCTCCCCCGTGCTCGCCCAGGCTGCGGCAGCACAGCCCGCCGGTGGCGGCATGTCCATGATCATCATGATGGTGGTGCTGTTCGGCCTGATGTATTTCATGATGATCCGTCCGCAGATGAAGCGGCAGAAGGAACATCGCGAGCTGGTTGCCGGTCTGTCCAAGGGTGACGAGGTGGTCACCAACGGCGGCATCGCCGGGCGCGTGGACGAGGTGGGCGAGACCTTCATCACGGTCGAGATCGCCGCCAACGTCAAGGTCAAGGTGCAGAAAGGGGCGGTCCAGCAGGTATTGCCCAAGGGCTCGCTGAAAGCCGTCTGATCGACCGATGCGAGGCGCCGCCCGGCGGCTGCCTGTCACGCGACCATTATCCCGATTGTTGCTACCGCTGCGGGCTGTTGCCGCGGCTTTGATGGATTCAGGGCATGAGTGATTTTCCCCGCTGGAAGTACGCGCTGGTCGCACTGGTGATGCTGTTCGGCATCATCTACGCACTGCCGAATGCATTTATCCCGCTGCCGGCCGTGCAGGTCACCGCCAATCGCGATGCGCCGCCGATCGACCAGTCCATCCAGCAGAAGGTCGCGGCGGCACTGGCCACGCAGCACATTGTTGCAGGCGAAGTGAGCGTGCAGGGCGATCATCTGCTGGCGACCTTTGCCAACAGCGACGTGCAGAAAAGCGGCGCGGATGCCATGAAGGCGGTGCTGGGCGACGGTTATACGGTGGCATTCAAGCTGCAGTCGACGGTGCCCGGCTGGTTGCGCGTGATCGGTGCGCGTTCGATGCCGCTGGGCCTCGACTTGCAGGGTGGCGTGCACTTCCTGATGCAGGTCGACGAGAACGACGTCATCGACAAGCAGGAAAACAGCTACGCGGACGATATCCGCAGCCTGTTGCGCGACAAGAACATCCGTTACGAGTCGGTGGCGCGCAATGCCGTGCGCGGCCAGGGCATTGCCGTGATCCTGCGTTCGGCCGACGACCGCTCCAAGGCGTCCGATGCGATTGCCAACGAATACACCGATCTGCTGGTGGCGAACGGCCCCAGCACCGGCGACCGCTTCGTGCTCAATGCCTCGGTGAAGCCGGAGAAGCTGCGTGACCTGTCGCGCAGCACGATCACCCAGAACCTGGGCACGCTGCGCAACCGCATCAACGCGCTGGGCGTGTCCGAGCCGCTGATCCAGCAGCAGGGTGAAAGCCGCATCGTCGTCGAGCTGGCCGGCGTGCAGGACCCGGCCGAGGCGAAGCGCCTGATCGGCGCCACCGCGACACTGCAGTACCGCGCCGGCATCGGCCAGCCCGGTGACCCGGCGGCGCAGGAAGCCGCGCGCACCGGCAACATCCCGCCGGATGCCAACCTGTTCTACATGCGCGGCACCAACCCGCCGGTTCCGGTGCTGGTGAGCAAGCGCATCATCGTGACCGGCAATGAGCTGGTGGACGCCGCCTCGGGTGTCGATCAGCAGTCCGGCACGCCGATGGTCAGTGTGACCCTCAATGCCGCTGGCGCGAAGAAAATGGGGGATTTCACCAACGCCAACATCCAGAAGCCGATGGCGGTGGTGTACGTCGAGCGCGTCACCGAGACCAAGATGGTGGACGGCAAGGAAGTGCGCACGCCGAAGATCACCGAATCGGTGATCAACGACGCCACCATCCAGGGGGCCTTCAGCAAGCAGTTCCAGACCACCGGCCTGGCCAGTCCGAAGGAAGCGTCCGACCTGGCCTTGCTGCTCAAGGGCGGTGCGCTCGCCGCGCCGGTCGACATCGTGGAGGAGCGCGTGATCGGTGCCAGCCTCGGTCAGGACAATATCGACAAGGGCTTCAAGGCGGTGCTGCTTGGTCTGGCACTCGTGCTGCTGGCGGCGGCGATCTACTACAAGCTGTTCGGCCTGGTCGCCGACATCGCGCTGTTCTTCAACCTGGTGATCCTGGTGGCGGTGATGTCGCTGATCGGGGTGACCCTGACCATGCCCGGTGTCGCCGGTATCGTGCTGACCCTCGGCATGGCAATCGATGCGAACGTGCTGATCTGCGAACGCGTGCGAGAGGAGTTGCGCAACGGCTCCACGCCGCACGCGGCGATCCGCGCCGGTTACGAGAAAGCGTGGTCGACCATTCTCGACGCCAACGTCACCCACCTGATCGCCGCGCTGGCGCTGACCACGATGGGCACCGGTGCGATCAAGGGCTTCGGTGTGACGCTGATGATCGGCATCCTGACCTCGCTGTTCACATCGGTGACGCTGACTCATGCGTTCACTGCGCTGATCCACGGCAACCGCAAGCTCAAGACGCTGTCGGTGTAAGGGCTTTTATTGAAACGTGCGGCCATGGATGGCCGCTTTACCCCGGAAACGGATTTCCGCATAGAGAATGCCCACATGGAAATCTTCAATCACGACAGCAACATCCCGTTCCTGGGGATGCGCAAATACAGCATCGCCATCGCCATCTTCCTGATGGTCGCCTCGGTGGTGCTGATTGCGACCAAAGGCCTCAATTACGGCCTGGATTTCACCGGTGGCGTCTCGATGGTGGTCGACTACGACCAGTCGGTGCAGATTGCCGATGTGCGCGCGGCGCTTGACAAGGGTGGCCTCGACCACGCCGTGGTGCAGAGCCTTGGCGGCACCCGCGAGGTGTCGATCCGCATGCAGCCGAAGGACGACAAGGCCTCGCCGCAGGTCGATGGCAAGGTCAACCTGGACACCATCTCCGCCGATGTCCTCAAGATGCTGCAGGCGGCGCGCCCCGATGCCAAGCTGAAGAGTCGCGACTACGTCGGCTCGGAAGTCGGCGCAGAGTTGCGCAGCGACGGCACCGTGGCCGCGGTATTCGTGATCCTCGGCATCATGGCCTACCTGTGGATCCGCTTCGAGCGCCGCTTCGCGATCGCCGCGGTGGCCACCGAGGTGCACGACGTGCTGGTGACGCTGGGCATCCTGGCGTTGGTGCAGCGCGAGTTCGACATGACCGTGCTGGCCTCGGTGCTGGCGGTGATCGGCTACTCGATCAACGACAAGGTAGTGGTGTTCGACCGTATCCGCGAGCTGTTCCGGCTGGCGCGCAAGGCCGAGCCGGAAGACATCCTCAACCGTTCGATCAACAACACGTTGTCGCGAACCATCATCACCTCGCTGTTCACCGCGATCACCATGGGCGCGCTGTACATCTTCGGCGGTCCGGTGGTGCACGGCTTCGCCGTGACCATGCTGATCGGCATCCTGGTCGGCACGCTGTCGTCGATCTTCGTCGCCAGCCCGATCCTGCTGTGGCTGGGCGTGTCGAAGAAGGACCTGATGCCGGTCACCAAGGAAAACCCGGAGCTGGCACGTCGTCCGTAAGCGTAGGCGGCCGATCCATGCAAACACGAAAGGCCCGGTCTGCACCGGGCCTTTCTGTTGGCGAGTGGCCTGTTGCGCTAATTGCGCAGCGATTCGTCCAGCTGCCGAAGTCGTCCCGGCGTGCCCACGTCGGTCCATGCGCCACGGTGGTGGCTGCCGCTGACAGCGCCGTCCGCGATCGCGGCCTGCAGCAACGGAAGGATCCTGAAACGCGGCGGCGTGGCCTCGGCACCCGGCGTGCCGCCGAGCGTCGCCTGCCAGTGCGCCACGAAGTCGCGCCGATAGACGCCGATGCCGCTGTAGGTGAGCCGTGGCGATCCGTCGTCGTGCAACCGGCCCGCACCGTCCAGCGCGAAGTCGCCGTGCGGATGATGCGGCGGGTTGTCCACCATCAGCAGGTGCGCGAGACCGGCCGGCTCGGTGGGCAGGGTGGCGAGGTCGGCATCGCACCATACGTCGCCGCTGACTACCAGGAAGGGCTCCGGGCCGAGCAGCGGCAGCGCGTTGAGCATGCCACCGCCGGTTTCCAGCGGCGTCGTGCCCTCGTAGGCATAGCGGATGCGCAGACCCCAGCGCGAACCGTCGCCCAGCATGTCGGGGAACTGTTCGGCCAGGTGCGAGGTGTTGATTGCCACGTAATGCACGCCAGCCGCAGCCAGCCGTTCCAGATGCCACACGATCAGCGGCTTGCCGCCCGCTTCCAGCAACGGCTTGGGCGTGTGGTCGGTCAGCGGACGCATGCGCTCGCCGAAGCCGGCGGCAAAGATCAGCGCGTGTCTCATGCCGTCACCGGCAGGCGCAGGTCGCGTGTGCCGACGCAGCGCCGGAGCAAGGCAGCAAACTCGGCCAGCTCGGGATAACCGCTCGCCACCTCGATCACGTAGTCGTACACCCGCGGCAGGTCATCGAGATAATCCTGCTTGCCATCGCGATAGCACAGCCGGCAGAAGATACCGAGCACCTTGATGTGGCGCTGCAGGCCGGTCAGGTCGAACCAGCGCAGGAATTGCACGCAGTCCACCTCGGCGTCGATCAGTTGCGCGGCCTGCAAGCGCTGGCGGTAGTCATCCACCCAGCCCTCCACGCGAGCGCGGTTCCACACGATGTAGCAGTCGCGCAGCAGCGAAGCGAGATCGTAGGTGATCGGGCCAACCAGCGCACCCTGAAAATCGATGATGCCGGGGTTCGGGAGTCTTGTCGTGATGCCCTGCGGACTGTCGTGATCCACGATCAGCAGGTTGCGACTGTGGTAGTCGCGGTGCACGAAGCAGTGCGGCTGCACCAGTGCGTTGTGCAGCAGCAGGGTGAATGCCGCTTCCAGTACATCCCATTCATCGCAGTCGGGGAGGTGTCCGAGATGCCGGCCGAGGAACCACTCCGGCATGATCTCCAGCTCGCGCTGCAGGAAGGCGCGGTCGTACGGCTGCATGCCGGTCACGTCCACGTCGCGCTGCATGCGCAGCAGTGCTTCCAGCGCGTCACCGTACAACGCATCCACCGTGCCGTCGTTCAATGCGGGCAGGTACAACCTCGAACCGAGATCCTCGATCAGCAGGAAACCCTGCTGCAGATCCTGCGCGCGCACCGCTGGCACATGCAGGCCGGCCGCGGCGAGTCGTTCGCCGATCTCCAGCCACGGCCGCGGATCCTCCTGCGCCGGCGGCGAATCCATCACGATCCAGCTGCGGCCCTGGTGTTGCGTGCGCCAGTAGCTGCGGAAGCTGGCATCCGCCGAGGCGGATTCGAGCGTCAGCGCGGGATCGCCGAGGATGCTGCGGACCCAGGCGAGGCGGGTGGTGGCGCGGTCGTTGGCAGTGGTCATGGCTGCTGGTGGAACGGAAACAGCACGCAGCTTAGCGGTGCGCCTTGCAGTGCGCGAGTCGCACGGGCGCGATGGGTGCCGGACATGGCCGTGCGTCGAGGCGGGAGCAATCAGGCGGAGCGTTTGCGCGAAGGTGTACCGGCAAGCGCCGCAACCAGGTCGCGCACCAGTTGGCGGTGCGCAGCCGGCAGCGCATGGATCGCGTCGACCAGCTCATCTGCATCGTATGAAGCAGTACTTTCCTTGACGTGTTTGCCGGCACCGCGGTGAGGCTCCATTTCACCGAAACCCAGGAGCCCACGATCAACGCGCAACCAGTCGGCGAGCACGGTCAGCTTGTCCGGCTGGGGAATGGCTTGTCCATTCAGCCATCGCCAAGCGGTCTGAAAGGTGACGGAAGGGCCGCGGAAGCGCGTATTGAACTGAGTGGCTAGCACTGACGGCCGCGATTCATACCCCTTTGCCCGCATTGCTGCCGCAAGACGCTTGGAGAATTCCGCTCGGTGATCGCTCATGCCACGGCACGGTACGCGGCGCCCGGGACTACGATTCACCTTACGAGTTCATTACTATTGACGTTTTACGTGAATTCGGGGGCGATACGTGGCCAAGTCCTTGCTCGAACAGTTGCCCGAGGTCATTGCCCGCGGGCGACAGCAGGCGGAGAAGATCCTGGAGGGCCGGGAAGAGCAGCGCCGCGCGATACGAAAGAAGCAGAAGCACGCGGACATGGACGACGTCGAGAACGCAGCTGCGGAGCAGGAAGTAGTCAAAGATGGGTATTTGGTCGACTACATCTCAGGCAAGCCGGTGAAGGATGGGCCGGAGGAGCGTGAGGCTGTCCAGGTGTTCTCCAGAATGCTGGTGGAGGACTGCGGTTACCCGAGGGCTCGCATCCAAAGCAGGCAGCAGCACAGGGTCAAGGTGCGGCCACGCACGTACAAAGCCAAAGCGTGTTGCGCCGTTGAATCACTTCGATGCGGAGTGATTCGGCGATGATCAAAAATATCCTGAGCGAAGTCCGCTGCGTGCCATCCGAAACATCAGATGGGCAAACGGAACTACTGGCGCAATTACGAGAACTTCTGCCTGCAGCCTTCCTCGATGGCGAACTTGACCGCATCGCCTTGCTCGATGCACTTGGCTTGGGCGAAGAAGCCAAATCGGCTTTTGCTTTTTCCTGGCCAGGCATTGAACAGGCACGGCAAGATGCCCGCACACCGACCACGGCTACGCTGATCCCGGATGTGCAGGCGTCGGTGAGATGGGACGACGCTCGGGACGTTCTGATCGAAGGCGACAACCTGCAGGTGCTCAAACTGCTGAAAAACGGCTACACCGGCGCCTTCAAGCTGATCTACATCGACCCGCCGTACAACACCGGCGACACATTCACCTATAACGACGACTTCTCGGTTCCCGAGGCCGAATACCTGCGCGCCACTGGCCAGGTGGACGATCAGGGCGCGACCACCAGCAAGAAGGAAACCAAAGGCCGGAAGCACGCACCGTGGCTGACCATGATGTTCCCGCGTCTGGTGGCGGCACGTCACCTGCTGCGCAAAGACGGCGTCTTTCTGGCCAGCATCGACAACAACGAAGTCCACCACCTGAGGCTGCTGCTGGACGCGGTGTTCGGCGCGGAAAACTTCGTGGACATGATGACGTGGCGTGGCGCGCGAAAGGGCGACGCAAAGCTAACTGGCGGCGGTCAAGACTACATTCTGGTTTATGCCAAAAACCGGCAGTATTTGAAGGAGCAGGACGTTCGTTGGCGTGAGCGCAAGGAGGGGTTGGAACCAATCTATGAAAAGTTGGAAGAGCTTCGCGCCACATATGGCACCGACTACGAGAAGATGACGACAGAGCTGCGCGAATGGTATCGGTCCCTCGCCGACGATAATCCTTCCAGGGCGCACGGCTACTACAACAGAGTTGACGCTCGCGGGATCTGGTTCCCTGACAACATTTCTAGTCCGAACTATCGCGAAAACCTCATTTACGACTGGAAGGGCTACAGTCCTCCAGGAAAAGGATGGCGATACGAAAAAACCACCATGCAGAAGTTGCATGACGATGGGCGACTGATTTACCCAGAGGACAAGACCAAACGAGTTCAGATCAAGTCCTATCTACACATGCGCGAAAACTGGGCGCCACCCTCCGTTTTCTATCGTGATCGGCGAGCAGCCTCGGCCACGCTCAATGCCCTGGTGGGCGCAGAGGTCTTCGATGACCCGAAGGCCACCGACGTGCTGGCTCGACTGATCCATGCCATCACCGGTGATGGCGATCTGGTGCTGGATTTCTTCGCTGGCTCCGGGGCCACGGGGCAAGCTGTTTGGGAGCAGAACCCACGCGACGGCAAAACCCGGCACTGGGTACTGGTGCAGCGTCCAGAAAAGCCGGACGAAACCACCGAGACCGGCAGGAACGCCGTGGCCGCCGGCTACGCCACCATCTTCGAGATTACCGCCGAGCGTCTGCGACGGGCGGCGGAGGGGATCGGCGGTGGACTGGGCTTCCGTGTGTTCCGCGCCCGGGAAACCGGGCTGGCTGTGGAAGCATCGGTCGTGGTTCAGGCCGGGCAGGCCGAAAGCGCCCAGTACGTCCTGATGTTGACCCAGGCCGGGCAGCCTCCAGTAAAGGACGATGCGAGTCCCGACGCTTTGGCGTGGGAAGTGGCCCTCAAAGCCAGTGCCACCCGGCTGGACGAAACGCTGACTCGCACTGAAGCCGACGGGGCGACCGTGTACGCCTTCCAGAACGCCGCTGGCGAGCGCCTGCTGGTTTGCCTGGACCGTTTCACCTCGGTCACCGCCGCCGCAGTGAAACTGCGCGAGACCGGTGACGACACCCTGATCTTGCGTGGAGATCGGGTTGATGACGCGCTGACCTTGACGCTGGCCCCGAGGCTGCGCTCGAAGCTCATCATGCTGGAAAGGTTGGCGCATGAAGTTTCGATTTGACGACCAGCCGCATCAGGCCCAAGCCATCGAATCCGTCGTGGATCTGTTCGAGGGCGGCGCCTTGGTGCCTCCTCAGGGGGTAATCGGCCAAGCGCCCGGCGCAGCCGGCCACGCCGGGTTTCAGCTTGATCGCACCGTGTTGGCCCAGAACCTGCTGGCCGTGACGATTCGGGAAGCCGTCGATGCGCAGGACACCCTGGTCCTGATGGAAGAAACCGATCTGCTGGAACAGCCCCGGGACTTCCCCAACTTCTCGGTGGAGATGGAAACGGGCACCGGCAAGACCTACGTCTACATTGCCACGGCGCTGCGCCTGGCCGAGACCTACGGCATGCGGAAGTTCGTGATCCTGGTTCACACCGTGGCCATCCGGGCCGGCGTGGTGAAGACCTTCGAACAGACCCGCGAACACTTCCGGGCCAAGTACCCCCACTTGGACTACCAGTGGCGCGCGCTGGGAGATAGCCAGGCAGTACCGGACTTCGCCGACCCATCGTCCAACGTGCAGTTCCTGGTGGCCGGCATCAGTTCGCTGGACAAGCCGGCGAGCAATACCTTGTACGCCTCGCCGGAACAGGCCAACCTCTGGAACGGAGGAGCCACCGGGATCGCACAGCTGGCCCAGTTGCGGCCGGTGGTGCTGATCGACGAGCCCCAGAACATGGGCACGTCCAAGCGCCGGAAGACCATTGCCACCCTCAATCCGCTGGTGGCGTTGCGGTACAGTGCCACGCACCGCGATCCGTACAACCTGGTTCATCGCCTGTCCGCCAAGCGCGCGGCGGAACTGGGCCTGGTGAAGCGCGTGAGTGTGAAAGGCGTAGTCGCTGGTGCCAGCGGCCAGCCGTACCTCCACCTCAAGGAAATCCGGTCTCGAACCGTGCGAGGCACAACGCGTTGGCTGGCCGAACTGGTCATCGACGCGGCTAACGGTGATCGCCAAATCGTGGTGTTGGCGCCGGGGGCCGACCTGCAGGACGAAAGCGGCGGGTTGGCCCAATACCAGGGCTACATCATCGAAAGCATGACCCGTTCGGAACTGCGGTTTGAGAACGGCGTGACACTCGCCATCGGCCAAACCTTGGGCGTGGACGGTCTGTCGGTCTGGCGCGATCAGGTGCGCCACACCATCCGCGTGCACCTGCAAAAACAGGCGGATGTGGAGCAGCGCGGTCAGGGCCTGAAAGTGCTGTCGCTGTTCTTCGTGGAACGCGTCGCTGACTACATCGGCAACGCCGCGACCTTGCCGGCGATGTTCGATGCGCTGTTCCGCGAGGAATGGGCACGCTCCGGTCGAGCGGCCGATGCCATGCCCGATCCGGCGACATTGCGTGTCCACTACTTCCCATCGACGAAGACTGGGATCTACAAGGACACCAGCGGCAAGGCCAGCGAAGAAGGGTTCGAGGCGAGGGCCTACGACGAGATCATCGCCAACAAGGAAAAACTGCTGGATTCGGCCAACCCTCGTGCCTTCATTTTTTCGCACTCGGCGTTGCGCGAAGGTTGGGACAACCCGAACGTATTCCAGATCGGGTTCCTGCGGCATACCCGATCGGACACTGAGCGCCGGCAACAAATCGGGCGTGGCCTGCGCCTGCCGGTGGATCAAAACGGCAACCGCGTGCAAGACGAAGCGATCAACCGCCTGACCTTGGTGGTGGACGAGAGCTTCAGCGAGTTCCGCGACGGCCTCAACGCCGAGTACGGCGGTGCTGGCAACCGGCCAGACGTGGAAAACGAAGATCACAGCGTCACCATCCACCTGCGACCCGACAAGTTCCAAAGCTCCGAGTTTGCCGCGTTGTGGCAGCGTATTCGTTACCGGGCCGTGTATCGCATTGAGCGCGTGGACGAAACCACGCTGGCCGCGACCGTGGCCATGCACGAGCACTTGGACAACCTGCGAAACATCCAGCGGCGAGCCAACGTGGTTCAGAGCGCCGATCTGGTGTACGACGACCGCGGCAAGGTCATCACCACTGACATAACTGTTGCGGAAACCTCCGGCGAGCGCATGGTTCTGGCCGGACAACGGTTGCCCAACGTGGTTCAGATGGTCGAAGACCAACTCCAGCACGGCAAGTTTCCCCTGCAGCTGACCCGGCCGACCGTGGTTGCGATCTTGTCGGCCATTCCGGTGCACTACCGGGCCGGCGCCATCCACGATCCGGGATACTGGGCGCGCATCGTCGCCCATGTGATCCGCACTGCGGTCATCGAACAGATGGTTCAAAACATCGAGTACGTTCCCGTGGACGAAGCCCACTGGTGGGACGCCAACGTGGTGTTTCTGGATAGCGAAACCAAGAACAAGCCGCTGGCCATACCAGGGCAGCCAACGCCGTCGTCGGGTGTGGCAGAGGCACCGATCGACGGCACCAACCTTCACGACTACGTGGATTACGACAGTTTGGTGGAAAAATCCTTCGCCGAACTGCTGGAAAACTACCGTGGCACTGTAAAGCTGTTCACCAAACTGCCGCGCCGCTTCCGCGTGAAAACGCCGGTGGGTGAGTATTCGCCGGACTGGGCCATCGTGTTCGAACGCGACGGCGAGGAACTCCTATATCTGGTGCGCGAAACCAAGGACACGCTCAACCTCGATGATCTGGAATGGGATGAGGCCATGCGAATCCGGTTTGCGGCCAAACACTTCGCGGTGGCGCCGCGCGGCGTGGTGGACTTCAACAACACCACAGACAAGGCCGGGATCTGCTTAGCAAATGGATAGCATCAATTGGGACGAAGTTGCCGCCATCAGCACAGCTGCGGAAGCCACTTTCACCGCAGTAATGACTGATAGATACCAGCCATGCGTGCCATGGGGACCCGGCACTATGGCATTACACGTTGGTGGGTGAATCCCTATTCCACGATTGGCACAGCAAGAATGCTCGGCTAGCCGAGCAGTCGTCGATTTCCTGCATCCGTGCTGCACAGACCGCGCAGCCACAAGGCGATCTTGCATTGGGCAACGGACTTTGAGTGCTGTCGCCCTTGGTGGAATGCGTGTCTAGGTCAGGTTGTACGCACGCTCCTCGTGCTCGGCGATATCCAGGCCCATCTGTTCCTGCTCCGCATCGATGCGCAGGCCGATGGTGCGGTCGAGCAGCTTCAGGATGCCCCAGCTGAGCAGTGTGCTCCACACGATGGTGAAGCCCACGCCCTTGGCCTGGATCCACAGTTGCAGCAGTGGCGACGTCACCGTGCCGAAGCCGCCCAGTTTTGGCGCGGCGAACGGGCCGGTGAGCAGGGCGCCGATGATGCCGGCGATGGCGTGCACGCCAAACACGTCCAGCGAGTCGTCGTAACCCAGTTTGTGCTTGAGCCGGGTGGCGGTGAAGAAACACACCATGCCGGCAACAAATCCGATCAGCAGGGCGCCGGCGGGACCTGCCGTGCCGGCTGCGGGGGTGATCGCGACGAGGCCGGCCACCGCGCCCGAGGCGATGCCCAGCACGCTGGCGCGTTTGTGGATCGCCCATTCCACCGCCGTCCAGCCGATCGCTGCAGCAGCGGTGGCAATCTGTGTCACCAGCATGGCCATGCCGGCACTGCCGTTCGCGGCCACCGCCGAGCCGGCGTTGAAGCCGAACCAGCCCAGCCACAGCAGGCTGGCACCGATCACGGTGTAGCCGAGGTTGTGCGGCGGCATGTGCGTCTGCGGCCAGCCGCGGCGCTTGCCGATCACCAGGCAGGCGACCAGGCCCGCGATGCCAGCGTTGATGTGCACCACGGTGCCGCCGGCGAAGTCGAGCACGCCGAGGTCGCCGAGCAGCGAGCCGGGACCGCTCCACACCATGTGCGCCACCGGCAGGTAGACGAAGGTCAGCCACAGCGCGCTGAACCACAGCATCGCGCTGAACTTCATGCGCTCGGCGTAGGCGCCGATGATCAGCACCGGCGTGATAATCGCGAAAGTCAGCTGGAACATCACGAACACGCTTTCAGGCACCGTCTGGTACAGCGAACCTGGTTTAAGGTCGGCGAGCATGGCGCGATCGAGGCCGCCGACGATCGAGTGCCAGTTCGTCACGCCGGCGTGCATGCCCTCGGTGCTGAAGGCCAGCGAGTAGCCGTAGAGCATCCACAGCACGGTGACCAGGGCGGTGATCGCGAAGCACTGCATCATCACCGACAGCAGGTTCTTGGTGCGCACCATGCCGCCGTAGAACAGTGCGGCGCCGGGTATCGTCATCATCAGTACCAGCATGCTGGCGACGATCATCCAGGCGGTGTCGCCGCTGTTCAGTGCCTGGGCAGGCGAGGTCTGGGCAAAGGCGGGCAGCGGCGCGGCGAGACCGGCGCCAAGAAAGAACATGATTCGCTTAGAGCGCATCGGCATCGACCTCCTGCGTGCGGATGCGGATGACCTGGTCGAGCTCGCCGACAAAGATCTTGCCGTCGCCGATCTTGCCGGTGCGGGCCGCACCGCTGATCGCCTCGATCGCGTGGTCGAGGCGGTCGTCGCTCACCGCCACTTCGATCTTCAGCTTGGGCAGGAAATCGACCACGTATTCGGCGCCGCGATACAGCTCGGTATGTCCGTGCTGGCGACCGAAGCCCTTCACCTCGGTCACCGTCATCCCCTGCACGCCGGCCTCGGCCAGCGCCTCGCGTACATCGTCCAGCGTGAACGGCTTGATGATGGCCGTGATCCACTTCATGGCATGCTCCTCGTGGTTGCTGGTATTGCGATGCAGCACGATGCGTGCCATTACAGCGTTACGAAAAATGATTCATGATTTCAATAATTTGCTTCGTTGTTGAACGGTATGTCGCACGGAAACCGGGCAGTCGCAGGGATAATTGCACTTCGTTGGTGCATCAGCTCGAATTGACCGCGGCGCATGGAATCAGTACCATTTTAGTACCGATTCAAATGCTCCCCAGCCCGGGCACCTCATGCTCCGTGTCAGCCGACTGACCGACTACGCCACCGTGGTGATGACCTGCATCGCCGCGCATCCGGATGACGTGCTCAGCGCGGTGCAGATCGCCGAGGAAGCGCATCTCGAGCTGCCGACCGTGAGCAAGCTGCTGAAGGCGTTGGGCCACGCCGATCTGGTCGAGTCGTTCCGCGGTGTCAATGGCGGCTACCGGTTGGCCCGGCCGGCCAGCGAGATCTCGCTGGCCGAGATCGTCGAGGCGCTGGAAGGGCCGATCGGCATGACCGAATGCAGCGTGGCCGAAGGCCAGTGCGACCGTGAATCGCAATGCGGTGTGCGTGGCAGCTGGCAACGGATCAACAGCGTGCTGGACCACACCTTGCGCGCCGTCAGCCTGGCCGAGATGCTCAAGCCGTTGCCGACCCGGCTTGCACCGATCAAGCCGGCAGCAATCAAGCCGGCACCAATCAAGCACATCGCCGTGACCGTGAAGACCGGCGAGGCCACCACCGAATGAATGACACCATGACCCGCGAAAGCATCACTGCCGCCACCACGCTGCGCGACAACGCCGAAGTGGCCGAGGCGCTGGGTCGCAGCTATGCCGCCGGCTTCGTCACCGAGATCGAGATGACCGGTTTGCCGCCGGGGCTGAACGAGGAAACCGTCCGCCAGATTTCCGCGATCAAGCACGAGCCGTCGTGGATGACAGAGTGGCGGCTCGAAGCCTATCGCCACTGGCTGACCATGCCCAAACCCGATTGGGCCAAGCTCAAGATCGATCCGATCGATTACCAGGCGATCAGCTACTACGCCGCGCCCAAGGCCGGCCCGAAGTCGCTGGATGAAGTCGATCCGGCATTGCTGGAAACCTACGAGAAGCTGGGCATCCCGCTGCACGAACGCGCGGCGCTGGCGGGTGTTGCGGTGGACGCGGTGTTCGACTCGGTCTCGGTCGGCACCACCTTTCGCAAGCAGCTGGCCGAGGCTGGCGTGCTGTTCTGCTCGATGAGCGAGGCGATCCGCGAATATCCCGAACTGGTGCAGAAGTACCTCGGCAGCGTGGTGCCGACCGGCGACAACTTCTTCGCGGCGCTGAACTCGGCAGTGTTCTCCGACGGCAGCTTCGTGTTCATCCCGAAGGGTGTGCGCTGCCCGATGGAACTGTCCACCTACTTCCGCATCAACGCGCAGAATACCGGCCAGTTCGAGCGCACCCTGATCGTGGCCGAGGAGGGCGCGCACGTCTCCTACCTCGAAGGTTGCACCGCGCCGAAGCGCGACGAGAACCAGCTGCACGCAGCGGTGGTGGAACTCGTGGCGCTGGAGAAGGCGCAGATCAAGTACTCCACCGTGCAGAACTGGTATCCCGGCGACGAGAACGGCGTCGGCGGCATCTACAACTTCGTCACCAAGCGCGGCGACTGCCGCGGCGATGATTCGAAGATCAGCTGGACGCAGGTGGAAACCGGTTCGGCGGTCACCTGGAAATACCCGAGCGTGGTGCTGCGTGGCGATCGTTCGGTCGGCGAGTTCTACTCGGTCGCACTGACGCATCACTACCAGCAGGCCGACACCGGCACCAAGATGATCCACCTCGGCAGGCACACCAAGTCGAAGATCGTCTCCAAGGGCATCAGCGCCGGACGCAGTTCCAACAGCTATCGCGGCCTGGTCAAGATGGAGAAGAGTGCCGAGGGTGCGCGCAACTACACCCAGTGCGACTCGCTACTGATCGGCAAGAAATGCGGCGCACACACCTTCCCGTACATGGAAGTGAAGAATCCGACGGCGATCGTCGAGCACGAGGCGACCACCTCGAAGATCTCCGATGACCAGATGTTCTACTGCCGCGCGCGTGGTATCAGCGAGGAAGACGCGGTGTCGATGATCGTCGACGGCTTCTGCAAGCAGGTGTTCCGCGAGCTGCCGATGGAGTTCGCGGTGGAAGCGAAGAAACTGCTGGAAGTGTCGCTGGAAGGCGCGGTGGGCTGATGCATGTCAACGGCAGGCATGGCCGGCGCGTCATGGCATCGTGGCAAGCACTTTCCGGGCCGGATGCGGCCATGAGCTTGCCCATGTTCAACTCCTTCATGCCTCGGACAAATTCAAGGAAACACAGCATGAAATGGTTTTCCAGCGTGTTGATGGTCGCTTCGGCAGCAGCACTTTCAGGCTGTATCCCCATCAAGCACCACGACCTCACCGCCCCGCAGATCAGCGGCACGGTGACCCGCGCCGGTGTGCCCGTATCGGGCATGCGCGTGCAGCTGGCTGACGTGCTCGATGACAGCGGTGCTCCTGCGCCCGGTGCGCTCAAGGACGAGGCGGTGACGGACGAGCAGGGACATTTCACCGTCGGTCCGCTCTATCGCGTGACGAAGAAGAAGGCCTCGGTACCCCTGGTCAGCATCGACCTGCACACCGTGCCGTGGGGTCTGCGCCTGTCCGCCGACAACAAGACCTGGCACGCCGGATGGCTTTCGGACCCGACCATGCTGGGCGACGTGCCGAAAGCACCGATTTCCGCCATGTGCGACCTGTCGGTCGACAGCAAGTCCAGCGTGATCGACGGTGACCTCGCGGTCATGGGCAAGGGCCCGTGCATCCTGCAATTGATCGTGAAAAAGAAGAAGTGAACATGCTGAAAATCGAAAACCTGCACGCCCGCGTCGAGGGCAAGGAAATCCTCAAGGGGCTCAGCCTCAGCGTGAATGCGGGCGAGGTGCACGCGATCATGGGGCCGAACGGCGCGGGCAAGTCGACGCTGGGCAACGTGCTGTCCGGCCGCGATGGCTACGAGGTGACTGCTGGCAGCGTGACCTACAACGGCATCGACCTGCTGGCACTGGAGCCGGAGGCGCGTGCCGCCGCGGGCGTATTCCTGGCGTTCCAGTACCCGGTGGAGATTCCCGGCGTCAACAACACCTACTTTCTGCGCGCGGCCTTCAATGCGCAGCGCAAGGCGCGGGGAGAAAAGGAATTCGATTCGATGCAGTTCCTCAAGCTGGTGCGCGAGAAACTGAAGGTGATGCAGATCTCCGACGAGCTGCTGCACCGCGCGGTCAACGAGGGTTTCTCCGGCGGCGAGAAGAAGCGCAACGAGATATTCCAGATGGCGGTGCTCGAGCCGCAGCTGGCGATTCTCGACGAGACCGATTCGGGGCTCGACATCGACGCATTGAAACAGGTCGCGCAGGGTGTCAACACGCTGCGTTCGCCCGAGCGTGCGTTCCTGATGATCACCCACTACCAGCGCCTGCTCGATTACGTGGTGCCGGATTTCGTGCACGTGCTGGCCGATGGTCGCATCGTCGAAAGCGGCGACAAGTCGCTGGCCCTGAAGCTGGAAGAGCATGGCTATGCCGGTCTCGCCGAGGGAGCCGCGGCATGAGCCAGCCGGCGCCGTTGCCGTTGCCGTTGGTCGAGTCGCTGCTCGATGCGCCGCTGCCGGCCAGCGGCATCGCATGGCTGGATGCGGCGCGGCAGGAGAATCGCGAGGCGTTTGCCGCCGGCGGCCTGCCTGACACACGGGTGGAAGCGTGGAAGTACACCGCGTTGCGTGCGCTGGGTCAGCGCCGCTTTGCCCGTGGCGATGTCGCCGCGCAGGGTCGTACGGTAGATGCCTCGGTGCTAGCGTTGCCGGGTATCGAGGGGCCGCGCCTGGTGTTCCTCAACGGCGAGTTCCGCGCCGACCTGTCGATATTCGGCAACCTGCCCGATGGGCTCGCCTTGCAGCCGTTGTCGCAGGTGCTGCGTGGCGATGCCGAGCCGTTGCGTTTCGCGCTGTCGCGGCATTACCGCGAAACCGGCGATGCGTTCGCACGGATCAATGCAGCAAGCGCCGGTGACGGCGTAGTGCTGCGGGTTGCCGCCGGCACGAAGATCGCCGCGCCGGTGCAACTGGTGTTCATCGGCGCAGCTGCCGACGTCGAGCTTGCCTGGCACCTGCGCAACGTGATCGAGTTGGGTGAAGGTGCCGAGCTGAATTTGATCGAACAGCATGTTTCCGACGCCGAGCCGGTACAGCTGACCACGGTGGTCAGTGATATCGAACTGCGCGAAGGTGCACGACTGCACCATACCGTGCTGCAGAACGTCGCGGTCGCTACCAGCCTGATTCGTCGCAGCAGCGTGCGCCTGCACGCGCGTGCCCACGCGATGCTGCATGTACTGGAGCTTGGTGGTGCGCTGGTGCGTCACGACCTGCGCGCCGAGCTGGCCGGCGACGGGGCACGGTTCGATACCCGCGGCGTGTTCATGCCGCACGGTCGCCAGCACATCGACACCCAGCTGGCGATCCGTCATCAGGCATTGAACACCACATCCGTGTCGACCTGGCGCGGTGTGGCGAATGACCGCGCGCGCGGCGTGTTCCGCGGCGCGATCGTGGTGGCGCCCGGTGCCGACGGCAGCGATGCCGGCCTCAGCAACAAGAACCTGCTGTTGTCGCCCAGCGCCGAGATCGACACCAAGCCGGAGCTGGAAATCTACGCCGACGAGGTGAAAGCCGCGCACGGCGCCACCGTAGGCCAGCTCGATGAGCGCTCGCTGTTCTATCTGCGTTCGCGCGGCATTCCGATGGCGGAGGCGCGCGCACTGCTCACGGCCGCATTCTGCCGCGCGATGCTTGATGATCTGCCGAACGAGGCGCTGCACGAGCATCTGTCGGCGCTGCTGGTCGCACAATTGCCTGCGTGATTTTTATCTCCTCCCCCTGCTTGCAGGGGGGAGGCCGGGAGGGGGTGACGCTCTTGCGAAGAGCGCCCCTCCCCAACCCTCCCCTGCGAAGCAGGGGAGGGAGCCACTTTTGGAAACGTCGAAGATGACCGCACCACAAGCAGCAACACCTACGGTTTTTGACGTCCAGCGCATCCGCGCGGATTTCCCGCTGCTGTCGCGCAGCGTGCATGGCAAGCCGCTGGTGTATCTCGACAATGCGAATACCAGCCAGAAACCGGCATCGGTGATCGAGGCGGTGAATGCGCATTACCGCGAACGCAACGCCAACGTGGCGCGTGCGGTGCACCAGCTGGGCGAGGAAGCCACCACCGCCTATGAGGGCACACGCGACAAGCTGGCGCGCTTCATCAACGCGCCGTCGCGCAACGAGCTCATCCTCACTTCGGGTACGACCCAGTCGATCAACCTGGTGGCCTACAGTTACGCCTTGCCGCGGCTGAAGCCGGGTGACGCGATCCTCACCACGGTGATGGAGCATCACGCCAACATCGTGCCGTGGCAGCTGGTCGCCGAGCGCAGCGGCGCCACGGTCAAGGCGGCGCCGATCAATGAACGCGGCGAGCTGATCGTCGAGAAGTACCTCGAGATGCTGACGCCGGAGGTGAAGCTGGCCTGCGTCACGCATGTCTCCAATGTGCTCGGCACGGTCAACCCGGTGCGCGAGATTGCGCGCGAATGCAGGAAGCGCGGCATCGCGCTGCTGGTCGACGGCTCGCAGGCGGTGCCGCACCGGCCGGTCGACGTGCAGGCGCTGGGCTGCGATTTCTACGCGATCACCGGCCACAAGATGCTCGGCCCGACCGGCACCGGCGCGCTGTGGGCGAAGCGCGAACACCTGGAGTCGATGCCGCCGTTCTTCGGCGGTGGCGAGATGATCCGCGAGGTGCGCTTCAGCGGCACCACCTTCGCGGCACCGCCGCACAAGTTCGAGGCGGGTACGCCGAACATCGCCGGCTTCGTCGGCCTGGGTGCGGCGATCGACTACTACGAGTCGGTCGGTTTCGAGGCGATCCACGCGTGGGAGCAGCAACTGCTCGGTTATGCCACCGAGCGTCTGCGCGAGATTCCCGGCCTGCGCATCTTCGGTGAGGCATCGGAGAAGGAACCGGTGATTTCGTTCCTGCTGGAAGGTGCGCAGGCCACCGACATGGCGACCCTGCTCGACCTGCAGGGCATCGCCGTGCGCTCGGGCCACCATTGCGCGCATCCGCTGATGCAGTTCTACGACGTGCCCGCCACGCTGCGTGCCTCGCTGGCGTTCTACAACACGCGCGAGGAAATCGACGCGTTCATCGTCGCCCTGCTCAAGGTGCGCAAGCTGCTGATGTAACCGGGCGATGCTGCCGCGGCCCGACCCGGCATCGCCGTTTGCTCAGCCGACGGCCAGTCCGCGCAGGTCCACGCCGTCCACGGTTACCCGCAGCACCGAGCCGTGCTCGTACCAGTCGCCGAGCACAATGCGCTGGGCTGGCTGGCCGTCCAGCTCGAACGCGTGCACGGCGGGTCGGTGCGTATGCCCGTGGATCATCCGTGTCACGCCGGCGTGGCGCATCGCCTCGGCCACCGCGTCGGCATTCACGTCCATGATGCTTTCCATCGTGCTGCCGGTGTGCTGGCGGCTTTCCTCGCGTGCCCTGGCGGCGAGCGCGCGGCGCGCCTCCAGCGGCATCGCCAGCACCTGCGCCTGCCATTCGGGCGAGCGCAGCTGCCGGCGCGCGGCCTGGTAGGCGACGTCGTCGGTGCACAGCACGTCGCCGTGCATCAGCAGGGTGGGGCGGCTCTGGATGTCGTGCACGGTGCCATCGTCGAGCAGGGTCATGCCGGCGTGCCGCGCAAACGTCTCGCCGAGCAGGAAGTCACGGTTGCCGACCATGAAGTACACCGGCACGCCGGCATCGCGTACGGCGCGGGTGGCATGGGCGATGCGCTGCGGCAGTTCGGCGTCGTCGTCGTCGCCGATCCAGGCCTCGACCAGGTCGCCGAGGATGTACAGCGCGTCGGCGTGGCGGACCTCGTCGCTGGCGAGGTAGTTTTCGAAGAGCGCGGTGATCTTTGGCCGACTGGGATCGAGGTGCAGATCGGCGATGAACAGGGTAGCCATCTCGACGCTCAGCCGTTGCTGCCGGGCTTGGCGGGTTTCCGGCCCGGCTTGGTCGCCGGTTTGACGGTTGCCGGTGTCGCTGCGGCAGGCGACTTGGCGCTGCTGGCCGGGGCAGGAGACGCTTCCTCGCCGATCACATGCGCGCTCTCGATCAGCACCAGCGGGTTCGGCACGTCGCCGGCAAACGGGCCGAGCGCGTGGGTCGGCAGGGCGGCGATCTTGTCGACCACGTCCATGCCCTTGATCACCTTGCCGAACACGGTATAGCCCCAGGTCAGGCCGCTCTGGTTGCCGACGAAATCCAGTCGCCGGTTGTCGACCAGGTTGAAGAAGAACTGCGAAGTGCCGGAATTCGGATCGGCACCGCGCGCCACCGCCACGGTGCCGCGCAGGTTGGACAGGCCGTTGTCGGCTTCGCTGGCGATGGCCGGACGCGTGCGCTTCGGCTGCAGGTCGCGTGTATACAGGCCGCCCTGCAGCAGATACCCGGGAATGGCCCGATGCAGCAGGGTGCCGTCGTAGAAGCCGTCGCGCACGTACTGCAGGAAATTGGCCACGCTCTTCGGCGCCTTGTCCGGATACAGCTCCAGCGTGATGTCGCCCTGCGAGGTATGCAGCAGTACCTGGGGCGTTGGCGATGCGGTCGCGGCGGTGGCCGGCTTGGCGGCTTGTGCCGCCAGGGTCAGTGGCAGGGTTGCCAACAGGATCGGCAGGAGGATGGCGAGCAGGGACTTGAGCATGGGCTTCGACAGTCTGGACGTCGGGACATGATACGCGGCCACGGCGCGGCGTGGTTCAGAAGCCCGCAACAGCGATCAGCTGGCGGATAGTTCCAGCCTCAAACCCAGCTCGGCCATCGGCGCCTGTTCCTGCTGCAGGTCGGCCTCGCTGAGCGGATGCTGTTCCAGCCAGGCGATCGGCAGGCTCAGTCGCAGGGACTTGCTGTTGGCGGCCAGGCGCATCGGCGGCAACGACTCGGCACGGCGGGCACGACGGAACAGCACGGCCAGGCGCAGCAGCGCGGTGGTGTAGCGCGCCAGCTGGCGGTAACGCTGTGGCAGCGCCATGAGCGCCGCCCGATCCGGTTTGCGTCGGTGCATCTCGACCACGGCCGCCAGCAACTGCTGTTCCTGTCGCGAGAAGCCGGCGAGGTCGGCATTGCGCAGGATGTAGGCGCCATGGTGGTGATGCTGGCTGTGCGCGATGGCCAGGCCGATCTCGTGTACGCGCGATGCCCACGACAGCCACTCGCGTGCGTCGGCGTCCAGTTTCCAGGACTTGGCGACCTGGTCGAACAGCATCAATGCGGTCGACTCCACCCGACGCGCCTGGGCGCGGTCCACGCCGTAGCGGGTGGCCAGTGCATCGATGCTGGCGGTACGCGGGTCGCTGCCGCCGGCGCGGCCGAGCAGGTCCCACAGCAGGCCTTCACGCATCGAGCTTTCGCATACGCGCATCCGCTCGATGCCGAGCGCGGCGAACGCTGCCTCGAAGATCACCACGCCACCGGCGATCACCGGTGCCCGATCCTCGACCAGGCCGGGCAGCTTGAGCGTGTCGACCTGGCCATGCTCGATCAGCACGTCGCGCAACGCGGCGAGCGAGGTCGGGGTGATGCCGTCATCGGAAAACTTCATCGCCTGCACCACCGCGCCGATCGACTTGGCGGTGCCGGACGAACCAAAGGCATCCTGCCAGCCCGATTCGCGGTAATCCTCGGCAAACTGCTGCAGCAGCACGCCGATCTCGCTGCGCGCGCGCTGCCAGCGTTTGCGGTTGAGCTTGCCGCCGGGGAAGAAGCGCAGGGTCGAGGCGATGCAGCCGGCCTGCACGCTCTCGGTATGCAGCGGCGCCAGTCCGCGGCCGATGATGAATTCGGTGCTGCCGCCGCCGACGTCGATCACCAGCCGTGGCTCGCGCGAAGCGGGCAGGTCGTGCGCGGCGCCGAGGAAGATCAGGCGGCCTTCCTCGCGACCGGACACGACCTCGATCGGATGGCCGAGCGCCGCTTCGGCGGCGGTCAGGAAGACCTGGGGCGAGGCCAGCCGGCGCACCGTGTTGGTGGCCACGGCGCGCACCCGTATCGAGGGCAGGCCGGCGATGCGCTGGCCGAAACGGGCCAGGCAGTTCAGCGCGCGTGCGCGCCGCTCGGCGTCCAGCGTGCCATCGGCGCGCAAACCGGCGGCCATCCGCACGGTGTCGCGCAGCCGGTCGATCACCCGGGGCTCGCCGTGCTCCATGCGCGCCACCACCATGTGGAAGCTGTTCGAGCCCATGTCCACCGCGGCGATCAGTTCGCCATCGCGGATCGGTGTCTGTTCGGCAGCACTCACGCCAATGCTCCGGGAATGGCGTGGTGCGGGTTTCCGCAGGCACGCGCGAGATGGATGAAATGCTGCCTCACGATGGGCCGGCTCACGGGCAGAACCGTTCGAGCAGGCCTTGCTGCGCACTGTATGGCGGGTTGTCGCCGGGCTGCGCGCGTGCGTAGCGGCCGTTGCTGTCAAGCAACCATGCCTGGGTGTTGTCGGCCAGTCCGTTGGCGAGGGTTTCCTCGAATACGCGTGCCGCCAGTTCGGGATCGAGGATGGGAAACGCCACTTCAATCCGCCGCATCAGGTTGCGCTCCATCCAGTCGGCGCTGGCGCAGTAGATCTCGGCATCGCCGTCGTTGGCGAACCAGTACACGCGGCTGTGTTCGAGGAAGCGCCCGATGATCGAGCGCACGCGGATGCGCTCGGAGATGCCGGGCAGGCCGGGCCGCAGGGTACAGGCGCCACGCACGATCAGGTCGATCTCCACACCGGCCTGCGAGGCGCGATACAGCGCTTCGATCACATGCGCCTCGTTCAGTGCGTTGAGCTTGGCGACGATGCGCGCGGGCCGGCCCGAACGTGCATGGGCAGTCTCGCGCTCGATCTTGGCGAGCACGCTGGTGTACAGCGTGAATGGTGAATGGAGCAGTCGCTTGAGCTTGATCATCGGCCCCAGTCCCGACAGTTGCTGGAATATCTTGTGCAGATCTTCACCAATCTCCTCATTGGCGGTCATCAGTCCGATGTCGGTATAGCTGCGGCTGTTGATCTGGTGGTAGTTGCCGGTGGACAGATGCACGTAACGTCGCAGCGTCTCGCCTTCGCGCCGCACGATCAGCATCATCTTGGCGTGGGTCTTGTAGCCGACCACGCCGTAGACCACCTGCACGCCGGCTTCCTGCAGCCGGGTCGCCAGGCGGATGTTGGCTTCCTCGTCAAAACGCGCGCGCAGTTCGATCACCACGGTGACATCCTTGCCATGGCGCGCGGCCTCCACCAGCAGGTCGACCAGCGGGGTGTCCTCGCCGGCGCGGTACAGGGTCTGCTTGATCGCCAGCACCTGCGGGTCGGCGGTAGCCTGGCGCAGCAGGTCGATCACCGCGGCGAAGCTCTGGTACGGGTGGTGCAGCAGCACGTCGCGCTGGCTGATCAGGTCGAACTTGTTCCTGCCGCTTTCCAGTGCCGTTGGCAGCTGCGGATTGAAGCGCGGGAACTTCAGTTCCGGTCGGTCGAGCCAGTCGTAGATCAGTCCGGCGCGGATGATGTTGACCGGCCCATCGCAGCGGTACACGTCGCCTTCTTCCAGCTGGAAGTTCTGGATCAGCATCGTCGTGATCGCCTGCGGGCAATCGTTGGCGATCTCCAGCCGCACCGGCCGTGCATAGCCGCGGCCGACCAGCTCCTCGCTGAGCGCGAGCGCCAGGTTCTCGACCTCGGCTTCCTCGACGATCAGCTCGCTGTTGCGGGTGACCCGGAACTGATACGAGCCGACCACCTTGAAGCCCGGAAACATCAGGTCGACGAAGGCCTGCAGCAGTTCGGCCAGGAACACGAAATGCTCGCCCGGCCCGCTGACCTCGGCCGGTACGCGGATGATCCGCGGCAGCGAACGGGGCGCCCGCACCAGTGCCATGTGCCCCTCGTGGCCGAATGCGTCGCGCCCCTTCAGCACCACGGCGATGTTCAGCGTCTTGTTGAGGATGCGCGGAAACGGGTGGGCCGGGTCCAGTCCCAGCGGCGACAGCACCGGCAGCACCTCATGCTCGAAATAGCCCAGCAGCCAGCGCCGCTGACGCGGATTCCAGCGCTTGCGGTTGAGCACATGGATGCGCTCGGCGTCGAGCTGCGGGCCGAGCTCGTGCCAGCAGGCATATTGCTCGGTGACCAGGTCCAGCGCACGGGTACGGATCCGCGTCAGCAGTTCGCCGGAAGGCAAGCCGTCCGGCCCTGGTGCGGCCGAGCCATAGGCATGGTGGTGCTTGAGCATCGCCACCCGCACCTCGAAGAATTCATCGAGGTTGTTCGCCACGATGCTCAGGTAACGCAGCCGCTCCAGCAGCGGTATGGCAGGATCGCGCGCCATCGCCAGCACGCGGAAATTGAATTCCAGCGCGGCCAGTTCGCGGCTGAAGTAAAGGCCGGGGGAGGTCAGGTCAGGTTCGCTGGGCGAGGCAGGGGATGGATGATGCATGCTTCATTCTGGCTTAAGAGCCTGTTCAATGTCTCCACGTGGCCCGCGCCGGGAGCTGTTTGCGCGCAGGCCAAGGAAGAAGGAAGGAGTGGACGTCCGTCCACGACCGAGTGATGACGCTGGCATGTGGGCAAACAGACCCGGCCCTTCGGGTTGTCCTCGCCTGGGCGCCATGCGCCCGCGCGCGGCTTGAGCTACCGGGCCAGGTAGCTGCTGCGCCACGCACGACCACCTAGCGCCCAGGCGAGGACAACGCGGGCCACGTGGAGACATTGAACAGGCTCTGAAGCGCAGGCCAAGGAAACGCCGCAGCGCTCAACCCTCGTCGCCACCACCGGGTGGCAGCAATCGTGCATGACCGAAATGACAGGTAAACGTCGAGCCAGCGCCGGGCGTGCTCTCGATCCGTAGCTGCGCCTGATGCAGATTCAGCACATGCTTGACGATCGACAAGCCGAGCCCGGTGCCGCCGCTGTCACGCGAACGGCTGGAGGAGATCCGGTAGAAGCGTTCGGTGAGCCGGGCCAGATGCGACGCCGGAATGCCGAAACCGGTATCGATGACCGAGTACGACGCGCCGTCGGGCGTGCGCTGCCAGCGGATGGTGATGCTGCCGCCAGTCGGGGTATAGCGCACCGCGTTGCTGACCAGGTTCGACAGCGCGCTGTGCAGATCCTTCGGTGAGCCGAGCAGATCCGCCTCGGCGGTAGACTCGAGGGTGATCTGGTGGCGGCCCTGGCTGAGTGCCTCGGCTTCCTTGCGTACGGTGGCCAGCAGCGGCGCCATCGGTACCCGCTCGTCGACGATCTGGTGCTGGGTTTCCAGCCGGGACAGGGCAAGCAGATCCTCGACGATCTGGCCCATCCGTTTCGACTGCGCGCGCATCTCGCCCAGCACCGGCGCCAGTTCGGGCACATCTTCCGGATCGATCAGTTCGAGGTAGCCGTGGATCACCGTCAGCGGCGTACGCAGCTCATGCGAAACATTGGCGACGAAGTCGCGCCTAACCTGCTCCAGCCGGTTCAGATGGCTGATGTCGCGCGCCAGCAGCAACTGCTGGCGGCGCCCGAAGGGAAGCATGCTGACATTGAGCTGGCTGTTTGCATGGCCTGGGGCAGCCACGTCGTTGAGCGGTTCCTGGGCTCCATCACGCAGCCAGTCGGACAGATCCGAGGTGGCCAGCCGCTGCTGCAGGGCGACGCCACGATCCTTCGGTCGGCGCAGCCCGAGCAGATCCTCGGCGGCGTGATTGAACCAGCGCACGTGCTGATCCTGGTCGAGCAGCACCACGGCATCCGGCAACTGGCTGGCGGCGTTGCGCAGGTCGCGCAGACTGGAGGCAATACGACGGGAGCGCGTCATGAAACGGTCATGCTGGAGAGGGCTGGCGGAAGCCGGTGCTGCCATCATGGGCTGCGTTTGATGACGGATTCGGGTCAGCAGCAAGACGACTTCCGCCATGGCGACCAGGGCCACCCCGCTGGCGACGTGCCCATGAACGAGCCAGCCCAGCAACCCGCCCGCAAGCAGGGCTGCCGCGAGCGCAGCAGGCCATTTCCAGGGGAATGTTGCAGCTTGGGCCATGCGGACGGAGTGCCGGTGGGCTCAGGGTGGCGGGGACCCAGCATCGGCAAAAGCCGGACGTACCGCAAGCCCGTAGCGCAGCTCAGGCGCTCAGCGAGAAGCGGTAACCGGTGCCGCGCACGGTCTGCACCATGTCCTCGAGTTTCCACGGCTCCAGTGTCTTGCGCAGGCGGCGGATATGCACATCGACGGTGCGTTCCTCCACATAGACGCTGCCGCCCCATACGTGGTCGAGCAGTTGCGTGCGCGAATAGACGCGTTCGGGATGGGTCATGAAGAAATACAGCAGGCGATATTCGGTCGGGCCGATCGGCACCGCCTCGTCGCCGGCAAAGACCCGATGCGCCGGGCCGTCGATACGCAGCCTGCCCAGCTCGACCATGCCGGAACCGTCGTCGCCCTGGCTGCGCCGCAGCACGGCCTTGATCCGCGCGATCAGCTCGCGGGTGGAGAACGGTTTCACCACGTAATCGTCGACACCGGCTTCCAGGCCGTTGACGCGGTCCATCTCCTCACCGCGCGCGGTGAGCATGATGATCGGGATCTCGCGGCTGAGCTCTTCCTTGCGCAGGCGGCGGGCCAGTTCCAGCCCGCTGGTGCCGGGCAGCATCCAGTCCAGCAGGATCAGGTCGGGCACCTGCTCGGCAATCGCCAGCTGGGCGGCGCGTGCGTCGGCGGCCTGCATTGCGTCCATACCGGCCTTGCGCAGGGCAAAAGCGATCATTTCGCGGATCGATGCTTCGTCTTCAACGATCAGGATGCGTTTGTGCACGCCGTGGTCCGCCGGTGGCTTGTGACGAAGATATTGCAGCGCACTAATGTTACGCGTCGATGACACCCATGCAAGCGCGGTGTCACGGATGCGCCAGGTCGGCGGCACCCGGTCCGGCGTCGAGGCCGAAGCAGACTCTTCCGCTGCAGGCGCCCGGCTGCTGCCACTGCTGGCCATCCGGACGGTCGTCGGTCCTGATCCGGCGCTTGTGCAGTTCCAGCACCAGCGGGGTCAGTTCGGCGATGCGCGCTTGGATGCGCACCCGGGCGTAATAGTCCAGGTCGTCGCGTTTGAGCAGGCGTTTGAGTTGCTCCATCGCGTCGAACGGGCGGCCGGAGTAATAGCTGGCGTCGGCAAAGGCCTCGCCGGCGCGAATCTTGTCGCCGGCCTTGTCGCTGGCGCGGGCGTAGGCGCTGTAGATCTCGGGCTCGCTGGCGTTGTCCAGCAGAGGCCGCAGCAGGTCTGCCGCCTGGCTGGCCTGGGCCGTGTCACCACCGTTGGTGAGTGCTTCGGCATAAGCCAGGGCTACGGCGCGATTGCGCGGCGACTGCGCATTGAGGCCGCTGTAGATGGCCATGGCCGCGGCACGCTGGCCGGCCTGCAGACGCGCATCGGCCAGTGCCAGCCGCAGGATCAGGTTGTCCGGGCGTGACTTCAGAAGGGGCTGCAATTGTTCCACCGCCTGCACACCGCGGCCGCTGCGGGTGAGCGCCAGGGCATAACCGTAACGGTTCGCGACGGTGTCGAAACCCGGCTGGGTCTGCAGGCTGGACGCGTAGTAGATGGCCAGTTTGGGGGCGTCGCCCGCCAGCACGCGAACGCGTTCGCGCATGAATGCCCAGGTGTCCTTGCGATCAGCCGAGGCCAGCGACCGACCCAGTGCGGAAGGGTCCTTGAGGAAGGGGATCGGTGCCGTGATCTTTCCCCATTGGCTGCTATCCATGGTGTTGCCGGCCGGACGCAGCTTCTGTGCGGCGATCAGGGCGCCGGCGCGTGACTTCGCATCGCTGATGCGTGCGGTGGTCACCGGATGGGTCTGCAGCAGTGCCGGTACGTCTTCGCCACCGGCACCGGCGCTCATGGCGTCTTCCATCCGTTCGAAGAAACCGGCCATCGCGTTGGGATCAAAACCCGCATTGGCCAGTGTCTGGATGCCGACGCGATCGGCCTCGATCTCGTCGTGCCGGGTGAAGTTGATCGATTTCTGCGCGATCAGGCCCTGGCCGCCAGCCAGCACCGCCATCGGCGCGTCGCCGCGACTGCCGGCACCGGCAACGATCGCGCCAAGCAGCACCAGCGCCATCAGCGGCGCATCCTTCTTCGAATCCTCGAACGCGCGCTGCAGATGGTTTTGCGTGATGTGGCCGATCTCGTGGGCGATCACGCCGGCCAGCTCGCTTTCGTTCTGGGTGATCGTGATGAGCCCCGAGTTCACCGCGATATAGCCACCCGGCGCGGCGAACGCGTTGATCTCCGGGTCCTTCACGATGAAGAACGCGAAATGGTCCTTCGGCTTGTCGCAGTTGGCGACCAGCCGGTAGCCGAGGTCGTTGATGTAGTCGTCCAGCAAGGGATCGTCCACCACCATGTCCAGCGCACGCATCTGCCGCAGCATGGCGTCGCCGTAATCCTGTGCCTCCTGCGGCGAAATCAGCGCGTTCGCGGAACTGCCCAGGTCCGGCAGGCGCACGTCCTGCTGCGCGCTGGCGGCACAGGTCAGCGTGGCGGTGATCAAGGCCGCCAACAGGCGCGGGACGGGTCGTCGTGGTGTCATGGTCATGGGTAGGTGACAATAGCACTGTGACCACCGCCGGCGGCCCGGGTTCAGTGCTTGAGTTGCCGGCCGGCGCGCCCCATCTTGGGCAGGTCTCTACCTGCTGTTGCGGAGTTGTCGTGATGTCGAAGATCGAGGTCTATTCCACCGCCGTATGCCCGTACTGCGTGGCCGCCAAGAACCTGCTCAAGTCCAGGGGGCTGGAGTGGAGCGAGGTGCGCGTCGATACGGACCCGGCCCAGCGCGACGCCATGCTGGCGCGCAGCGGTGGGCACCGCACGGTGCCGCAGATCTTCATCAACGACCAGTTCGTGGGTGGCTATGACGAGCTGGTGGCGGCCGATCGCAGCGGCAAGCTGGCGCAACTGCTGGAGCAGACCGCATGAGCGACCGTCTCGCCGAATTCACCGCGTTCCGCCAGCGCATGAACGAGCGCATCCTGGCCGAGGACAACCAGGTCGTGCGGCGCTTCTTTGCACTGGACACGCAGACCTACAAGGCCGGCGCGCTGGACGTGAAGACCAAGGAGATGCTGGGCCTGGTCGCCTCGCTGGTACTGCGCTGCGACGACTGCATCAGCTACCACGTGGCCCAGTGCAAGGAAGCCGGCGTCGAGCGCGACGCGTTCTTCGAGGTGTTCAGCGTGGGCCTGGTGGTGGGCGGTTCGATCGTGATCCCGCATCTGCGCCGTGCGGTGGATCTGCTCGACCAGCTGGAATCCGGCACCGCCGCGGATGCCGCGGGCTGCACCGACCACGCCTGACGAAAGTTTGTGCGGCAGCCAGCCGTGTGCTGCACGGCACGCAACCACCGTGCGCTTTTTTGCCATGCTGCGTGCGAGTATTTTCAACGCCTTGCGGGATGCCTGCACTGTTCGCGTGACAGCGCATCGGCGATAATTGACCGGTTTTCAGCGTGTGCCTGCTTCCCCGCCGCATGCGCTGCTCGTTAGTTTCCGTTCAAGGAGTTCCCCCATGAGCAAGACGATTGCCGTGATCCCGGGCGATGGCATCGGCCCGGAGATCATGACTGCCACGCTGCGCGTGCTCGACGCGCTGGACTGTGGCCTGACCTATGACTTCGTCGACGCCGGCATGGTCGCGCTGGAGAAGCACGGCGAGCTGTTGCCGCAGTCCACGCTGGATGTGATCGGCAAGCACAAGGTGGCGTTGAAAGGTCCGCTGACCACGCCGATCGGCGACGGCTTCACTTCGATCAACGTGACCCTGCGCCGGCATTTCGACCTGTACGCGAACGTGCGTCCGGCGATCAGTTTCCCGGGTACCAAGTCGCGCTACGAGAACATCGACATCATCACGGTGCGCGAGAATACCGAGGGCGCGTACCGCTCCGAGGGACAGACGCTGTCCGCCGACGGCGAGATCGCCGAATCGGTCGCCCGCAACACCCGCAAGGGCAGCAGCCGCATCGTGCGCTACGCGTTCGAGCTGGCGGTGAAGAAGGGCCGCAAGAAGGTCACCGCGGTGCACAAGGCGAACATCCTGAAGACCAGTTCGGGCCTGTTCCTCAACGTGGCACGCGAGATCGCCAAGGAATATCCGCAGATCGAGTTCAACGAGATGATCGTGGACAACACCTGCATGCAGCTGGTGATGAAGCCCGAGCAGTTCGACGTGATCGTCACCACCAACCTGTTCGGCGACATCCTGTCCGATCTCTGCGCCGGCCTGGTCGGCGGGCTGGGTCTGGCGCCGGGCGACAACATCGGCACGACCGCGGCGATCTTCGAGGCGGTGCACGGTTCGGCGCCGGACATCGCCGGCAAGGGCATAGCCAATCCGTGCGCGCTGCTGCTGGCCGCTGCGGACATGCTCGACTACCTGGACATGGTGGCCAAGGGCGACCGTTTGCGCCAGGCGATCCGTGCCACCATGACCGACGATCGCGCCAGCGTGACGCCGGATATCGGCGGCAAGGGAAGCACGGACAGCTTCGCCGACGCCATCGTGCGCCGTCTGACAGCCTGAACCCGTTGGCTGTCGTCACCAAAAGCCGCGGTTTTGCCGCGGCTTTTTCATTGGATCAACAAGGGCCGAGCCGTTAGGATTTTCAATCACGTTGCCGCTTGATGAGTTTGCTCGCATCGATACGCGGCATTGCCATGGGACACCGGGATTTCCTTGATGCCAGAAGTCGCCAGCAATCACGCCTACGTCGTCTGGGTCTTTGTCTACATCGCCGCTGCGCTGCAGGCCGCGCTGCTGGCACTGGCATTGTGGCGACGGCCGGTCAATTCCGAGGCGAACCGGGTGCTGGCGGTGTGGGTCGCGCTGACCGGTGTGGATCTGGCGGTGAAGGCGATCTACTGGGATACCTTGCTGCCGGAGTGGTTCAGGGCGTACCGGTTCGTCGCGCTGTTTCCGTTTCTGTACGGCAGTCTGTTCTTCGTCTACGTGCGCGCGCTGATCGACGCCCGTGGTTTCCGTTTGCGCGACGGCGTGCATCTGCTTGGCTTTGGCGTGATGCTGGTGCTGAATGCGCATGTTCTGCTGATGAGCGATGCACAGATGCAGGCGCTGTCTTCCCGCTGGGTGGGCGGCGAGAAGACCATCGGTTCGTGGTTCGACATTTCCTTGTTCGTGTACAGCCTGTCGTACGTGGCGGCCGCGCTGGTACGCGTGCACCGCTACCGCCGTCATCTGCGCGAGCGCCGATCGGATGCCGATCGCATGTCGTTGCGCTGGATCGATGTCATGGCCGGCTGCCAGGTCGTCATCTGGATCATCGCGACAATGCAGTGGCTGGCGACGGTGCCGGGTATCGACTACCGCCTGCTGTTCGGTGCCATCGCTGCATGGGTGTGCGTGGTGGGCTGGTTCAGCCTGAATCAGGCGCCGGTGGTGAACGAGCCGGCGGTGTCCGACACGACCGGAGCGAGCCGGCAGTCGGCCGATGTCGACGATGCGCGCTTCCCCGCGGTGGAGGCGCGTCTGTCGCAATTGATGCAAGGTGACGACGCGCTCTACCGCGAGCCCGCGCTCACCATTGGTCAGGTGGCGAAGCGCAGCGGTTATCCCGAGTACCTGGTGTCGACCGTGATCAACCGGCGCTTCGGTGGCAGTTTCTGGGACTACATCAACCGCCTGCGCGTCGAGGCGGTGCGCCATTGTCTGGCCGATCGCGACGACGCGCGCACCATCCTCGACATTGCCTACGACTGCGGCTTCACCTCCAAGTCCACTTTCAATGCCGCCTTCAAGCGGCAGGTCGGCGAAACCCCGAGCAGCTACCGCAAGTCGGCAACGATCACCTCGTAGCTGTCGCGGCGGCAGCGCGATCCTGCGGCTGGTGGTGCAGGGCGGCGATGATCGCGGCGATCATGTCCTCGATGCCTGTGCCGTAGTTGATCGAGATGCCCATGCGCACCACCACCAGGCGTTCGGAAGGCACGATCACCACGTATTGCCCGAACGCGCCACGTGCGTAGTACATGTCCTTCGGCAACTGCGGCATGCCCCACGGCGCATCCCAGACCGGCACGCTGCCCTTGTCCACCAGGTTGGTCCAGAAGCCGGCGCCATAGCCGGTCTTGAGTGTCTGCGAATGGCTGTAGGCGACCCAGCCTTCCGGCAGGATGCGGTGGCCGTCGACCACACCGTCGTCGAGATAGAGCTGGCCGAAACGGGCGAAGTCACGTGCCGAGGCATAGACGTTGCTCGCACCGACCGGCGTGCCGGTGGCGTCGGTCTCGATGACGGCGCTGCGCATGCCCAGCGGTCCGAACAGCTCGCGCCGCACGAAGCGCTCGGCATCGACGGCATGGCCGCCGGCTGCATCGCGGATCATCCGCCCGAGCAGGAGATAGCTGAGGTTGCTGTAACCCCAGACCGTGCCGGGCGGATGGGCGAGCGGCATCTTCGCGGCATAGCCGGCCATGTCGGGTTCCAGGAACAGCATGCGCGTCATCGGGCTGAGCGCATCCTCGGTCTCGTCGAACGGCAGGCCGCTGTCCATGCGCAGCAACTGGTCGACGGTGACGGCACGATGCGGATCCGCCGGTGCGCGCCAGGCGGCGATCGGTGCGGGCTGGTCCAGCCGTAGCCTGCCCTGGCGCACCAGGATGCCGATCAAGGCGTTGACCACCGATTTCGTCAGCGAGTGGGCGTAGATCGGTGTATCCGGCCCATAGCCGGGAGCGTAACGCTCGGCGATCAGCTGGCCGTCGTGCAATACCACCACCGCCTTGGTCAGCCGCGGGTGGGCCGGGTCGGGTTCGGCAAAGGCGTGGTCGAGTGCGTGGCGGATCGCCGGGTCACCTGGTTCGACCACGGTCGCCGGGTAGGCACCGGCGATCGGGGCAGGCTTGAAGCCGGCCGCCTCGGGTACGGCACCGTCGCCATGCATGAGCAGGCAGCCGAGTCCGTCACGGTAGACCGCCCGCGCGGTGAAGTCGCCCAGCATCGTGCTGCGCACTTCGCGCCGGGCGCGATCCACCTCGTAGTGGATCGCCCAGCCAATGCCGCGCATCAGCGGCAGCTGTTCCTCCCGGAATGTCTGTTGCGGATCGACTTGCGACACGAACGCCGCCGCGCACAGCGAGCGGCTGACCGAGCCGGTGGCGGTACGGAAAAGGTTCTTGCCGATGGTGCCGACCCAGAGGGCTGCGGCAAGCAGGAGGACGAGCAGGGTGACGAGGATGGTTTTGAGCAAGCGCATGGCCATGGTGATCCGCCGGGTCGTGTTGTCGGGGCGCTCAGCATGGGCAGTACGCGGGTGGGTGATCGTCCGGTTCGGCGGAATCGTACGGCGCCGGCGCATGGCAGGGGTGCCATCCGGCCGGCTCGGACTTCAGTCCACCGCACAACCGTTGTCGTCGCAGCCGCGCAACTCGCGTTCGATGCGCCGGCGCAGCAGGGGAATCCGCAGCAACGGCAGCAGAGGCCAGTAGGCCGGGATCTGCCGGCACAGCAGGGCGAACCCGGCGGCCCCGCGCAAGGTCGTGCCGCTGCGCAGATCCTGCACCACGACTTCGCCCAGGCGCAGCGGACCCACGGGCGAGACGCCCGTGGCATCCTCGAAGCGGCCAAGCCAATCGAGCCGGTGGTGCAGCCGTGCATAGCGTGCGCACTTCGCGCAGTCCGGGTGGCGGTACAACCTGATCGAGGCCATGGCCGGATCGTCAGTGCTTCGCCGGCTGGTAGCTGCCCACGTCCGCCACCGACGGTATGGCGATGCGGTTCCAGCTGTTGATCAGGACGACCGCCATGTTGAGGTCGATCAACTGTTCTTCGCTGAATTCGGCGCGGGTCTGTTCGTAGACCTCGTCCGGCACGCCGTGGATCGGGTCGAGCCGGGTCACCGCCTCGCACCAGGCCAGCGCGGCACGCTCGCGCGCGCTGTAGAACGGCGCTTCGCGCCAGGCCTGCAGCAAATACAGGCGCTGCTCGGTCTCGCCGGCGGCGCGGGCGTCCTTGCTGTGCATGTCTAGGCAATAGGCGCAGCCGTTGAGCTGCGAGACGCGCATCAGCACCAGTTCGATCAGGTTTTGTTCGAGACCGCAGTTCTTGACGTATTCGCTTAGGGCGAACAGCGGCTTCACGGCGTTAAGGCGTTTGTTGATGTTGAAACGGGGCATGGGATTTTCCTTGCAGTGTGCGGCCGGGGTTGGCCGTTCAATGCAAGGACGTGGACATCGCCGATTTCGTGACAGCCGCCAGCCGGGCGAGTTTTCCGGGGTGACGCAATGCATGCATCGCGGTGATGCGCTCGCCGTCGTCGTCGATCCAGCTGGCTGCGATCAGCGTGTCGCCGTACCAGCTGAACAGGGCCGGCGTGCCGTTGAGCTGGTGGATCTCGTGGCGCACGCCGAGATGGTTCTGCTGCAACGCGATCTGCATGTAAAGCCGTGCCAGCCGCTCGGCACCGTGCAGCGGATGCAGGGTGGCCCGTGCCAGGCCGCCGCCGTCGGACACTTGCAGCGCATCTTCGGCAAACAGGGCGCGCAGGGTTTCCGTGTCCGGCTGCTGCAAGGCCTGCACGAAGCGTTCCAGCAGGCGGCGCTGGGTGCCGACATCCACCTTCATCGGTTGGCGCGGACGATCCTCGCGTAACCGCTGCTTTGCTCGGTGCACGCGCTGGCGGCAGGCATCTTCGCTGATGTCGAGCATCGCGGCCGTTTCGGCATGGCTGTAGTCGAACACCTCGCGCAGCAGGAAGGCGGCGCGTTCCTCGGCACTCAGCCGCTCCAGCAGCAACAGGAAGGTGAGAGTCAGACTTTCGGCGCGTTCGAGCTGGGCCTCGGGCTGTTCGGAATCGACGATCAGCGGTTCCGGCAGCCATGGGCCAGGATAGTGCGCACGCTCGGTCTTGGCGCGGCGCAGGCGGTCGAGTGCAATGCGTGTGGTCACGGTGACCAGCCATGCTTCGGCGTCATCCAGCGCGTCAATATCCTGTGCATGCCAGCGCAACCAGGTGTCATGCAGCACATCCTCGGCATCGGTGGGCGTACCGAGCATGCGGTAGGCCAGCCCGAACAGGCGTGGTCGGTGTTGCTGGAACAGGGCGGTAGGCGAATCCATGGCGTTCTCCGGCGAGGTACGCATCAAGGACGCACGGGGATCATCCGATGTGACAGCTCAGCGGAAGAATGGCCACGGCGCCAGGAAGATCAGCCAGATCATCAACAGGATGCCGAGGTATTTGCAGGCCTTGTAAAGCTTCTTGTAGCGGGTCTTGAACACCGCCTTGAACGCATGGCCAGCACCCCGCTTTCGCTGGCTGAGCGCAAACAGGCGGTTCACGAAGCCGGTTTTCTCCGCTTCGCCCTCGGTATTCGGCGAAGCGGTGATCTTGCCCATGAACGCGCCGACCCGATGGTTGATCGTATTCATCCAGCGCGTGCGCAAGGGTCGCTCGACATCGGCGAAAAGGATCACCCGGGTCTGTTCGGTCTTGTTCTCGGCCCAGTGCACATACGTCTCGTCGAACACCACGTCCTTGCCATCACCCCAGGCGTGTTCTTCGCCATCGACGAAGATGCGGCAGTCCTGCGAATTAGGTGTGATCAGACCCAGGTGATAGCGCAGCGAGCCGGCGAACGGATCGCGGTGCGGGTTGAGCTTGCTGCCCGGCGGCAGCAGCGCGAACATCGCCGCCTTCACGCTGGGAATCGACTTCAGCAGGGCTACGGTCTGCGGGCACAGCGCTTCGGCCGAGGCCAGAGGTTCGCCGTACCATTTCAGGTAGAAACGCTTCCAGCCCTGCTTGAAGAAACTGTTGAAGCTGGCGTCGTTGCTCTTTGCGGCGGCGCGGATATAACCCTCGTCGAACAGGTGGGTGGCCTCGTCGCGGATGGCCTGCCAGTTCGCCTGCAGCAGATCGAGCTGCGGGAAGCCGCGGCGATCGAGGATAGGCCTGGCCGGCACCGCCGAGAACGCATACATCAGCAGGTTGTACGGCGCGAACACCGCAGAGTGATCGACCAGCTGGCGATCGAAACGCAGTCGCACTCTTCCGCGCAGGTGCACCAGCAGCACGCATAGCGCGAAGAAGGCGAACAGCGCCAGCAGGACGAGGCGGGGAGCAAGGATCATGTCGACGGGTACGGCCATGGCGGAGCGGTCAGAGGCGCCATTCTACTCGCTTGCCCCCTGCCTTCCTCATCAAGAGCCGTGCTGGCGTTCAGTGTCGCAACACGTGGGCGCCACCACCACCGGGGCGATAGCCACGTTGCAGCGCGCGGTGCACATAGGCAACCGCACGGCGTACGGCGGATCGCGGCGAACGGCCGCAGGCAAGTTCGGCGGTGACCGCCGAGGCCAGGGTGCAGCCGGTGCCATGGCCTTCCAGCGGCAGGCGTCGATGACGCAGTTCCAGCACGCCGCGGGCATCGTAGTAGCGATCCACCGCCTCGCTGCCTCTGCCGTGGCCACCCTTGAGCAGGACGGCGCCGGCACCAAGCGCCAGCAGTGCTTCACCGGCAGCATCGCATTGTGCGGCGGTCCTGATCGGGCGCCCGAGCAGTGCCTCGGCTTCCGGAAGATTGGGGGTGAGGATATCGGCCAGCGGGATCAACTCTTCGGTCAACACCTCGACCGCCTCTTCATCCAGCAGGCGCGCACCGCTGGTGGCGATCATCACCGGATCGACCACCAGCCAGGCCGGTTTGCGCGCCGACATTTCGCGCGCCACCAGCCGGGTGATCGCCGCACTGCCGAGCATGCCGGTTTTCACCGCGGCAATCGGAAAGTCGTCGAACAATGCGGCCAGCTGGCTGCGGATATGCGTCAACGGCACCGCATGCACGGCGCCGATGTCGCGGGTGTTCTGCGAAGTGATGGCCGTGATCGCGGAAAGTCCGTGTACGCCATGTGCGTGAAAGGTCTTCAGATCGGCCTGGATGCCCGCGCCACCGCCGGAATCGGAGCCGGCGATGGTGAGGGCGATGGGTGGTTGCGCACGTTGCATGCTGTCGAGCTTAAAGCGACTCCGCCGCGAAATCCGCCAGCCGCGAGCGTTCGCCACGGCGCAGGGTGATATGCGCCGAATGCTCCCACTGCTTGAAGCGGTCCACCGCGTAGGTGAGGCCGGAGGTGGTTTCGGTGAGGTAGGGCGTGTCGATCTGTTCGACGTTGCCGAGGCAGACGATCTTGGTGCCGGGACCGGCGCGGGTGATCAGGGTCTTCATCTGCTTCGGGGTGAGGTTCTGCGCCTCGTCGATGATCAGGTAGCGGCTCAGGAAGGTGCGCCCGCGCATGAAGTTGAGCGAGCGGATCTTGATGCGCGAGGCGAGCAGGTCGTTGGTGGCCTGGCGGCCCCAGCTGCCGCCATCCTCGGGGTTGGCGAGAACCTCGAGGTTGTCGGTCAACGCACCCATCCACGGCGTCATCTTCTCTTCCTCGGTGCCGGGCAGGAAACCGATGTCCTCGCCCACCGAGACGGTGGCACGGGTCATGATGATCTCGCGGTAGCGCTGCTGGTCCATCACTTGCGCGAGGCCGGCGGCCAGTGCCAGCAGGGTCTTGCCGGTGCCGGCGTTGCCGAGCAGGGTGACGAAGTCGACGTCCGGGTCCATCAGCGCGTTGAGCGCGAAGTTCTGCTCGCGGTTGCGTGCGCCGATGCCCCAGACGTGGTGGTTGGCATGCGAATGATCATCCAGCAGCACCAGCGTGGCGCTGGTATCGTCGAGATGCAGCACGCGCAGCTCGACGCTGTTCTCGCCGGGCAGGAACAGGCATTCGTTGGGATGCCAGTTTTCTTCCTCGTGACGATCCACCTTGTAGAACGTGCGCCCGCGCTCGGTCCACGACTGCACTTCCGGATGCCGGTCCCAGAAGTCCTCGCTCAGCTCGGTGGAACCGGTATAGAGCAAAGAAAAATCATCAAGCGCGCGATCGTTTTCGTAGTCCTCGGCGACGATGCCGTTGATGCTCGCCTTGATCCGCAGGTTGATGTCCTTGGTGACCAGGATCACCGCGCGATCGGGGTTCTGGTCGCGCAGCTCGATCACTGCGGACAGGATCTGGTTGTCGGCCTTGGTGTGACCGTTGCTGGTGGTGCGGTGCTGGAAGTACAGCCGGCCGACCGAACCGCCGCGCTTGAGCTTGATGCCCTGCGGATTGCTCAGTTCCAGCCCTTCGCCCAGGTCATGCTGCTTGCCCAGTTCGATCAGTTCGTTGAGGAAGCGGCTGACCTGGCGGCCATTGCGTGAAACTTCCGAGGCGCCCTTCTTTTTTTCGTCCAGTTCCTCCAGCACAGTCATCGGGATGAAGACGTCGTGCTCCTCGAAGCGGAACAGCGAAGTCGGGTCGTGCAGCAGGACGTTGGTGTCGAGAGCGTAGATGCGCTTGCTTCCGGTCATGCGGAAGTGTCCTCGCTGGTGGGAAGGTGAAGGAGCCGTGGCGCATGGCTGGCCACGGAGGTGCAGTCACGATGTGTCCTGCCGGTCGGCTGCCGGCGCACCGTGCGGATGAAGGCCTTGAACAGCGGGTTGGTCACTGGGCAGGGATGGCGTCGAGCACGGTCCGGGCATGGCCAGGTACTTTCACCCCGCGCCATTCGTGGGCCAGCTTGCCCGCGGGATCGATCAGGAAGGTGCTGCGCACGACACCGAGGTAACGTTTTCCGTAAAGCACTTTCTCGTGAATCACATCGAATGCCTGGCACCAGGTTTCGTCGGCATCCGAAACCAGCGGAAACGGCAGCTCCTGCTTCGCTGCGAAGTTTGCGTGCGATTTTACCGAGTCGCGTGACACGCCGATGACCTCTGCATGGCGCTTGCGGAACTGCGCGTACAGGTCGCGAAAATCCTTCGCCTCGCTGGTGCAGCCGGGCGTGCTGTCCTTGGGGTAGAAGTACACCACGATCCACTGACCCTTCAGGCTGGCGAGTTTCAATGTGCTGCCGTCGCCGGTGATGCCGCTGAGCGAAGGGGCCTTCTTGCCGATTTCGGGCATGACTACTCCTGCATAGCGATGAAGAGCCGCTGTGCATGGTTGTGGAATGGAGGATTCGGGGGGCGGCTGACAGAGAACGCTGCGGGCGGTGCGCAGAAGGCGATCGGATTGGATCGACACGGTGACTGCAATGCAACGTTCCTCGGTAGTCCCGGAACAAAGACTAGCGCGTGCGCGGCAGCGGATGACAGTCCTTGTCAGGAAGGCGCGATCGCGCGATGCTCAGAATTTGACCGGATCCATGATCGCATCGAGATTCAGGCCATCGCACAGCTCGAGAAAATCATCGCGCAGCGCGGCAATGTGGATCTCCGCCGGGATACCGATGGTGAACTGGGCCTGGAACATCTCCGCACCGGTCTGCATCGCCTGATAGCGGGTCGAATTGAGCTGTTCCACGCTGATTCCATGCTGGGTGAAGAACTCCACGATGCGCGACACGATGCCGGGCCGGTCGGCCGCCACCACTTCCACCAGGTAGGGCAGCAGGTGCGAGCTGTTTTCGCGCGGTCCGGTGCGGTAGTGCACCAGCCGCAGGCTTTCGTCGCGAGCCAGCTTGGTAAGGGCGGTCTCGAGCTTTGCCAGGGCATCCCATGCGCCACTGGCCAGCAGCATCAGCGAGATTTCCGTGCCGATCGTCGACACGCGCGACTCGGACAGGTTGCAGCCGGCATCGGCAATCCGCTTGGCCAGAGCCAGCAGCGGCGACTTGTTCGCCGGCGTGAGCGCCTGGATCAGCAGCTGGTTGTCGTTGCCTGCCCGGGCAGCCGGGGCAGTAGGGACGGAAGTCGGTTTCAAGGGTTCTACCTGTGGCAGCAGGCCACGCGATGCGGAAGCACTGAGATTACTCCGATCGAGCTTACTTGCCCGTCTCGCGAGGCGGCAAGTAACATGTACAGCTTGATCTGGAGCGGAATCGAGCCTTGAACATACGCGGAAGCATCTGCGCTCTGGTGACCCCGTTCGCGGCCGATGGTGCACTCGACCTGGCGGCGTTTGCCCGGTTGCTCGACCATCAGCTTGCCGGCGGCACACAGGCACTCGTGGTGGCGGGTTCCACCGGCGAGGCGCACATGCTGGAGCACGACGAGTTCGATCGCCTGCTGGCGTTCGCGGTGGAACATGTGGCGGGGCGGGTGCCGGTAATCGCCGGCACCGGCGAAGCGGGTACCGCCAAGACCGTCGCCTTGACCCGTCGCGCCAGGACGCTGGGGGCCGATGCGGCACTGGTAGTGACGCCGTATTACGTGCGCCCGACCCAGGAGGGCCTGCGCCGCCATTTCCTCGAAGTGGCCGAGCAGGGGGGGCTGCCGGTTGTGCTGTACAACGTGCCTGGCCGCACCGGCTGCGACCTGTTGCCGGAGACCGTTGCCGGCCTGCGCGAGCATCCGGCGATCCTCGGAATCAAGGAGGCGCGCAATGATCGCGAGCGGATTTCGGCGCTGGCGGAACTTGTGCGCCCGGATTTCGTCTATCTGTCCGGCGATGACGGCAGCGCCGGTGAGGCCATGCTGGCAGGTGCGGCCGGTACCATCTCGGTGGTGGCCAACCTGGTACCACAGGCGTTCCGGGCATTGTGCGATGTGGCGACTGGCGGTGATCATGCCGCCACGGCGCGGTGTCATGCGACACTTGAACCGCTGGTGCAGGCGCTCAACTGCGCGCCGAATCCCATAGCGGTCAAGGCGGGGCTGCCCTGGCTGGGGCTGGGGCTGGCGTTACCTAGATTGCCCCTGGTTGAACTGAACGACGGTCCGGATCGCGCCCGATTGCACCAAGCGCTGTCCAGTCTGGCATCCTTGGCGACTGCGGCCGGTTGAAACGGTTGCCTGACTTACTCACGGAATCCCATTACATGAAGAAAACCTCGCTCCTCGTGGCCGTGTCGGCTGTGGCCTTCGGTGGCCTGCTGCTTTCCGGCTGCGGCATGTTCCGCTCGCACAAGGCGTGGGAGGCCGCACAGCAGCAATCGCCGCTGGAGATTCCGCCGACACTGGATCGTCCCACGACCAGCGATGCGCTGGTGATACCGCCGCCTGGCGCGAACCAGCCGACCTCCAACGGTGCGACGGCCAGCGTGGGCGGTGCCCCCGGCCAGATGGGCCAGGTTTCCGATGGCTTTGTGCATGTCGGCAATGTGGACAGTATCTACAGCCGGGTCGGCCAAGTGCTGGCAGGCGGGACTCTGGGGCAGCTTGTCAGCCACGACGATGCCGCACACAGCTACGTGGTCACGGTGACCGCCGCGGCGATCCAGCAAAAGAAGAAGGGCTTCTTCTCGCGCATGTTCGGAAGGGACAAGAGTGATTCCGCCAGCACGGTGGGAACTCCGCACCAGGTCCAGATAACCGTCAGCAGCAGTGGCGAGGCTGCCAGCGAAATTCGCGCACAAAGCGATTCCATTGCGGCTGTGGGCAAGGCAATCGACACGTTGAAGTCGAGTCTGGGCAAGAAGTAAGCGTATCGGCCGATTGACCGACACAGAAAAACGCCGCCTCGAAGGCGGCGTTTTTTTATGGGTGGCTGGAAGTCAGCGCTGCAGCAGCTTGAGCTTGTCCGGTTTGCCTTCCCAGTCCTTGGCATCGGCCGGGCTGTCCTTGCGTTCGGTGATCACCGGCCAGTCCTTCGCCAATTCGGCATTCAGCGCGACAAACGCTTCCTGGCCCGCGGGCACGTCGTCTTCGGGATAGATCGCGTTGATCGGGCACTCGGGTTCGCACAGGGTGCAATCGATGCACTCGTCCGGATCGATCACGAGGAAGTTGGGGCCTTCATGGAAGGCATCGACCGGGCAGACCTCGACGCAATCGGTGTATTTGCACTTGATGCAGTTGTCGATGACGACGAAAGTCATGGAAGCAATTCAGCTGTAAGTGTGGCGGTCGAAAGGCTCTTGTGAAGAGTGCGGCCATCGATGGCCGCTGCTGGTCTGGCCAATGGCCAAGAGCCGCAATTTACAGAGACCCTTCCAGACAACGGCAATCATGGATGATTGCACAGTGTAGTGGTGCTCCCTACGAGACTCGAACTCGTGTTCCCGCCTTGAGAGGGCAGTGTCCTAGGCCACTAGACGAAGGGAGCGTTATCCTGCGAGGCGCGCTAGTATAACGGAATTGTTTCGTCCGGCAATGCTTGGCGCGCACCGGTACTACCGTTCGCAACAGTGTTGTCCGTGCGTGTTCCTGCGATAGCTGGCAGCACGACCCGTTGAACACCAGGGCGGCTTTGCCGCACAAGGATTCTGACCGCTTGAACCTCGAATCAGGGATCGACACCACACCGGCGCTGCGGATCATTCCGCGCGATCAGCACACCATTTCCCGCAAGAACATCAGCAAGGCGGCGCTGCGCGTGCTGTACCGCCTGAACGAGGCCGGTTACGCGGCGTATCTGGTGGGCGGGGCCGTGCGCGATCTGCTGCTGGGCCTGCAGCCGAAAGACTTCGATGTCGCCACCGACGCCACACCGGACGAGGTGAAGAAGCTGTTCCGCAACTGCCGCCTGATCGGCCGCCGTTTCCGGCTGGCCCATGTGGTGTTCGGCCCGGAAATCATCGAAGTGGCGACGTTTCGCGGGCTGGGTGAGGAGGGGGGCGAGGGCGACCGTCACATCGTCGATGGCCGCATCGTGCGCGACAACATCTGGGGCACGATCGAGGAGGATGCGATCCGTCGCGACTTCCGCGTCAATGCGCTGTATTACGACATCAGCGATTTCTCGGTGCGCGACTACGTCGGCGGCATGCAGGATCTCGAGGATCGCGTGCTGCGGTTGATCGGCGATCCGGTGACTCGTTATCGCGAGGATCCGGTGCGCATGCTGCGCGCCGCACGGCTGGCGGCGAAGCTCGACATGAGTATCGATGCAGCCGCGATGGCGCCGTTCGAAAGCATCGGACCCTTGCTGGCCGAGGCTGCGCCGGCACGGCTGTTCGATGAATCGCTGAAGATGTTCCTCAGCGGAAATGGTTTGAAGAGTTTCCGCATGCTTGAACAGTGCGGCCTGCTGAAATTCCTGTTTCCGGCGACGGCGCGTGCACTCAGGCGTGGCGACGAGGCCCTGCGTTCGCTGGTCGAACAGGGGCTGGCCAATACCGATGCCCGGGTCGCCGAAGGCAAGTCGGTCACCCCGGCATTCCTGTTCGCCGTGCTGTTGTGGGGCGAAGTACGCGACGTGGCGCATCACTGGATCGCACGCGGTCAGGATGGCAATGAGGCATGGGCACGCGCAGCTGCCCAGGTGGTCGGCGAGCAATGCCAGCGGGTGGCGATCCCGCGCCGGTTCACCTTCACCATGGAGGAGATCTGGTCGCTGCAACCGCGCTTCGAGCAGGTTCAACGCAAGCGCGTGTTTCGCCTGATGACCCATCCGCGCTTTCGCGCCGCATTCGATTTCCTGCTGCTGCGCGCGGATGAATCGCCGGCGATGCGTGAGCTGGGTCAATGGTGGGCACATGCGCAGCAGTTGCCACCGGATGTGCTTTCGGCGGCACTGCCGGCGGGTGGTGGCAGCGCGAGTGACCATGTTCCCGCCGCTCCGGTGGCAGGCAAGGCGCCGCGGCTACGTCGACGCCGGCGCCGGCCGGGTGGCGATAAATCGGGTTCCGTGTGACGCTGGCCTATATCGCGCTGGGCAGCAATCTCGGTGATCCGCGGCAACACGTGCTCGATGCCATGGACGCGCTGGCGAACTTGCCGGACACCCGCCTGCTGCAGCGTTCGTCGCTGTATCGCACGCCACCGTGGGGCGTGCTGGAACAGCCGCCGTTCGTCAATGCCGTGGTGCAGGTGGATACCACGTTGTCGCCGCACGCGCTGCTCGACGGTTTGCTGGATATCGAGCGGAGTGCCGGTCGCGTGCGGGCCGAGCGCAACGGGCCGCGCACGCTGGATCTGGATCTGCTGCATGTCGATGGCGTGCAACTCGACGACACGCAGCTGACTCTGCCACACCCACGCATGGCCGAACGCGCCTTCGTGCTGCTGCCCCTGAACGATCTTGCGCCGACATTGCAATTGCCTGGACAGGTGACGGTGGCGGAGTCGCTGGCACGGCTCGATGTTGCCGGTTGCGAAAGATTGCCTTGAGCCTTGCTCGCAGCGCGCCGGATAATCGGCGTCTGCCACCACCCAGGAACCGCCGTGTACGTGCAAAACGCCAGTACCCCCGAACGCAAGCCGGTGACCGTGCCGGGTCTGCACGCGATGAAGGCGCAGGGGCGGCGCATCGTCATGCTCACTGCCTATGACGCCAGTTTCGCCTGGCAGCTGGAGGCGGCCGGGGTCGATGTTGCGCTGGTCGGCGATTCGCTCGGCATGGTGGTGCAAGGCCATGCCAGCACGCTGCCGGTGACGCTTGATCACATGGTCTACCACACCGCGGTGGTTGCCCGCGGACTGTCGTCCACCTTGCTGGTCGCGGACATGCCGTTCATGGCCGACCGCGATGTCGCGCACACGCTGGAAGCCGCTGCCCGGCTGGTCGGCGAAGCGGGTGCGGCGATGGTGAAGATCGAAGGCGCGGCGCCGCATATCCTTGAGGCGATTACTGCCCTGACGGCGCGTGCGATCCCGGTCTGCGCGCATCTCGGACTGACGCCGCAATCCGTGCACAAGTTCGGCGGTTTCCGTATCCAGGGACGTGAACAGGCTGCCGCCGATCACGTGCTGGCCGAGGCGTTGGCGGTGCAGGCGGCGGGTGCAGACCTGCTGGTGCTCGAAGGCGTGCCGACCACGCTGGGCGAGCGGGTCACTGCCGCGATGAATATTCCGGTCATCGGCATCGGCGCCGGTCCGCATTGCGACGGACAGGTACTGGTGATCCATGACATGCTCGGCATCACGCCGGGCAAGCGGCCGAAATTCAGCAAGGATTTCCTGGCCGGACGCGACTCGGTGGCGGCGGCCATCGCTGCCTATGCCGAGGATGTACGCAGTGGTGCCTTCCCGGCGCCGGAACACTGTTTCAACTGATCAGCGAGTCAACGCACCATGCAGACCGTCCAGGATGCCCCCGCCCTGCGCGCCGCGATTCGCGGCTGGCGCTCCAAGGGCCAGACGGTGGGTTTCGTGCCGACCATGGGGAACCTGCATGCGGGTCACCAGTCACTGATCAGGCTGGCGCGTGCACGCACCGACCGGGTGGTGGCCAGTGTCTTCGTCAATCCCACCCAGTTCGGGCCGAACGAGGATTTCGAGCGCTATCCGCGCACGCTGGCGCAGGACCAGACCGCGCTGGCCGAACAGGATTGCGACCTGCTGTTTGCACCGGAAGTGGCCACGATTTATCCGTTCGGCGCCGAACACAGCGTCAGCCTGCGCGTGCCGCAGATCACCGAAGTGCTGGAAGGCGCGCATCGGCCTGGTCATTTCGATGGCGTCGCGACCGTGGTGTGCAAGCTGTTCAACCTGGTGCAGCCGGATCTGGCGGTGTTCGGCCAGAAGGATTTCCAGCAGTTGAAGGTGATCGAACGGATGGTGCGCGATCTGTCGTTGCCGGTGATGGTGATGTCGGCGCCCACCCTGCGTGCCGACGACGGCCTGGCGCTGAGTTCGCGCAACCAGTACCTGTCTGCCGAGGAGCGCGCGCGCGCGCCGCTGATCCACGATACCTTGCTGAAGATGCGCGAATTGCTCGGCAACGGCCATGCCTGGCGTGCGCTGGAGCAGGTCGCCACGGCACGCCTGATGCGGGCCGGATTCGTGCCCGATTATGTGGTGATCCGCTGCGCCGAGGACCTGGCCGAGCCGGCCGAGGGCCAGCGGGACGGCCTGATCGCCCTGATTGCGGCGCGCCTGGGCACGACCCGCCTGATCGACAACTTGCTGTTCGACTGACGCAGACCCATATTGGAGTCGATATCGTTGATGTTGCAGCGCAACGTCAACGGTTCGATAATTGCCGACTTTGCAGGCTGTCCCTGCGGGAAAGAACGTCATGCAACTGAACATGTTCAAGTCGAAGATCCATCGTGCCACGGTCACCCATGCCGAACTGCACTACGAAGGCTCGATCGCGATCGACGGCAACCTGCTGGACGCCGCGGGCATCCGCGAGTACGAGCAGATACACGCCTGGGACATCGACAACGGCCAGCGTTTCGTCACCTACGCGCTGCGTGCCGAGGAAGGCTCGGGCATCATCTCGGTGAACGGCAGCGCCGCACGCAGCGTGCAGGTGGGCGACCTGATCATCATCGCCGCGTTCGCCCAGCTGAGCGAGGCCGAGCTGGAGCACTTCCAGCCTACCTGCGTCTACGTCGACGAGAACAATCGCATCAGCCACACCAACCGCTCGATCCCCAAGCAGATGGCGGCCGCCTGATTCAGCCCGAAGCGACGGCGTCAGTCTGACGCCCCAATGCCCATGCCACATGTTCGCGCACGATCGCCGAAGGGTGCCCGGCGCGGGCCTTGAGTGCATTGCGCACGGTGGCCGAGGGCGGCGCATTGCCCAGTGCCACCGCGATATTGCGCAACCACCCTTCGTAACCGGTGCGGCGGATCGCCATGCCTTCGGTACGCTGCAGAAATTCCTCTTCGCTCCATGCGAACAGTTCGACCAGCCTGGCGCCGTCGAGGCTGTGGCGCGGGGCAAAGTCGGGTTCGGTAGTGTCCTGCGCGAACTTGTTCCACGGACAGATCAGCTGGCAGTCGTCGCAGCCGAAGATGCGGTTGCCTATCGGCGCGCGCAGATCTTCCGGAATGCTGCCCTTGAGCTCGATCGTGAGATAGGAGATGCAGCGCTTCGCATCCAGCCGGTACGGTCCGAGGATCGCCTGGGTTGGGCAGACCTCGATGCAGCGGGCACAGCTGCCACAGTGTGCGCTGGCCGGGATGTCGACCGGCAGCGGCAGATCGGTGTATAGCTCGCCGAGGAAAAAATACGAGCCGGCGCGGCGGTTGATCAACACCGTGTGCTTGCCGATCCAGCCGAGCCCGGCATTGCGCGCCAAGGCCTTTTCCAGCACCGGCGCGGAATCCACGTAGGCGCGATAGCCGAAGTCGCCGACCACGCCATGGATGCGCTCGGCCAGTTTCTGCAGTCGGTTGCGCATCAGCTTGTGGTAATCGCGACCCAGCGCATAGCGCGACACGTAGCCGGCCTCGCCATCTTCCAGCACGTTCCAGGCATTCGCCGTGCCGGGCGGGATGTAATCCATGCGCACCGAGATGACACGCTGCGTGCCGGGTTCCAGTTCGGCCGGGCGACTGCGGCGGGTGCCGTGGCGGGCCATGTACTCCATTTCGCCGTGATGGCCGTCGTCGAGCCAGCGCTGCAAGTGTTGCTCGTCCTCACCCAGATCGGTGCCGCTGATGCCGGCCTCGGCAAAGCCGAGCTCGACGGCCCAGCGCTTGATATCGCGTGCGAGCGCAGCGTAATCGGGAGCGGTGCGGGCATCGGCCATGGACATCGCTCTATTGTAGACGTGGGCCATGCCTATAATTCGCGCATGCCAAGTCACATGAACAGCCGCGCGCTCTATACCGTCGAACAAGTGCGCGAGATCGAGCGCGCGGCACTGGTCGCCATGCGGATCTCCGGCCACGACCTGATGCGTCGTGCCGCCAGCGCGGCACTGGGCAGCCTGCGCCGGCACTGGCCACAGGCCCGCCATGTCTGCATTTGCTGCGGACCAGGCAACAACGGTGGTGACGGTTTCCTTCTCGGCGTGCTGGCGCGCGAGGCCGGCTTGCAGGTCGAGATGGTGGCACTGGCTGCGACATCGCATGGCGACGCGGCCATGGCGCGAAACGAGTGGGAGACCGGCGGCGGTCGGGTACGCCTGTGGGACGCGGAATCCCGGTTGCCGGTGACGGACGTGCTCGTTGACGCGCTGTATGGCATCGGCCTCAGTCGCGCACCCGAACCCTCGGCCGCACGGTTGGTCGATGCCATGCATGCCAGCGGCAAGCCGCTGCTGGCACTGGATGTGCCTTCCGGTCTGGATGCGGATAGCGGCCATTGCCCGGGTGTGGCGGTCCGTGCGGACGTCACCGTGACGTTCATCGTCGGCAAGCGTGGACTGCACACCGGACACGCGGCCGACCAGGTCGGCGAGCTGGAACTGGCCAGTCTGGGTGTGTCCGAGAGTGCCTGCGCGCATATCCATCCCGATGCGCAACTGCTGCTTGCCGATGCGATGCCTCCGCGTGCCCGCTATGCCAACAAGGGCTCCAACGGCCACGTGCTGGTGATTGGCGGTGAGCATGGCATGGCGGGTGCCGCGCGTCTGGCCGGTGAATCGGCCTTGCGTGCCGGTGCCGGGCTGGTCAGCGTTGCAACTCGTGCCGAGCACGTGCTGGCATTGAATGCCACGCGCCCGGAACTGATGGTGCACGCGGTCGATGGAGCGCCGGCGCTGGTTTCGTTGATCGAGCGCGCGACTGTGCTGGCGCTGGGGCCGGGGCTGGGGCAGGGTGATTGGGCGCATGTGCTGTGGCAGGCTGCGCTGGACGCGGACAAGCCGCTGGTACTCGATGCCGATGGCCTGAACCTGCTGGCGCGCAAGCCGTGCACGTTCACCGTACCAGCCGTGCTGACCCCGCATCCCGGCGAGGCGGCCCGTCTGCTGGGTGTGTCGATCGCGGATGTCGAACGGGATCGTTTTTCTGCTGTCCGCGAACTGGCGCGTTGCTATGCGGCGACGGTGGTCCTGAAAGGTTCAGGCAGCCTGATTGCCGATCCGGATGGACGTCTGGACGTCTGTCCCTGGGGCAATCCCGGCATGGCTTCTGGCGGCATGGGCGATCTGCTTACCGGGATCATCGCGGCACTGATGGCACAAGGTTGCACGGCATGGCAGGGTGCGTGTCTCGGCGTGGGGCTGCATGCCCGCGCTGGCGATCTGGCCGCGCAGCACGGCGAGCGAGGATTGCTGGCGAGTGATTTGCTGGCACCCTTGCGCGCGTTGGGCAACGGGATGCGGAGCTAGTGCGTGAACATCACTGATCGTTTCGACATCGAACGACAATGGCCGTTGCCCGACGAGGCGGCCACCGCGGCGCTGGCCGTACGCATCGCGAAGATGCTGGATGATGGACTGGTGTTTTATCTGCACGGCCCACTCGGCGCGGGCAAGACCAGCTTTGCGCGTGCCCTGCTGTCCGCGCTGGGCGTCGGCGAGCGCATCAAGAGCCCTACCTACAGCCTGCTCGAGGGTTACACCGCAGGGGAACGGCCCGCCTGGCATCTGGACCTGTACCGGATTGCCGATCCTGGTGAACTGGAATGGCTGGGGCTAGATGCGCTGGCGGATCCCGCTGCCGTGGTGCTGGTGGAGTGGCCCGAACGCGGTGCGGGCGCGCTGCCGGCGGCGGACCTGGCTGTGCATCTGGATTACGCCGGGCACGGTCGCCATGCCGTGCTGTGCGCTTTCAGCGAGCGTGGCGGCCAGCTGCTTTCGCGGCTGCCCTGACCGGACCTAAGTGCCGATTCCTCCTTGAGAAATTGCCGATCGGCCAGTCGGGCTGTGATCTGTTCGGAATGCGTGACTTGCGGCCAATAACTTGATATAGCCTGATGAATAGTCCGCAGGTTATGGATATTGAAGGAAAAGTGGCCTTGCATTCACCAGATGACTGCGCTTCAATGCGGCGCATGAGGGGTTACCTGAACAGTCTGGGTGGGTTTGTCGTCGTCGCGTCGCTGGCGGCGATACCGCTGTGTGCGGCGCAGGCCGCCGACATGCAGCGTGCACGCGTATGGGCCGGCCCGGAGTACACCCGCCTGGTGCTCGATGCCTCAGGTCCGTTGCAGTACACGATCAGCCAGAATGACGGCCAGATCGTGGTGGATCTGCCTGGCAGTCAGGCGACTCCCGGTTTTTCCGACCCGACCGCCCAGGGGCTGCTGCGAGGCCTGAGCCATGTCCGTATCGGTGACCGGCTGCAGCTGACCGCGAAGATTGTTCCGGGCAGCCACATGAAGAGCTTTGTGCTGAAGCCGGCTGGCGGCGTGGGCACGGATTACCGGCTGGTGCTCGATCTCTATCCGGGCGATGGCGATACCGGCAAATCCGTGGCGATCACCAAGCCGGATGCGCCTGCGCAACCAGCAACACCGGTCGCTGCGCAGCCCGTTGCGGCCAACCTCACCACGGTGAATCAGCCTCCGCGACGCGGCAGTTCCTCGCACAGCAGCCGCGCAGCCACCGAACAGGCGGCGGCCCTGCTCAATGGCCAGCGCCAGGTGGTCGTGGCGATCGATGCCGGTCACGGTGGCAAGGACCAGGGCGCGCATGGTCCCGGCGGTACCCTGGAAAAGAATGTGACGTTGGCGGTGGCCCGTGATCTGGCAGCGGAGATCAACCGCCAGCCCGGCATGAAGGCTGTGCTGACACGCGACGGCGATTATTTCATCGAGCTCAAGCGGCGTTACGAAATTGCCCGCGAGAACAATGCCGACCTGTTCGTGGCGATCCACGCGGATTCCTTCACCAGCGATGACGCCAGGGGTTCGTCGGTGTGGGTATTGTCGCCGCGCGGCAAGACCAACGAGGCGGCGCGCTGGCTGGCCGATCGTGAAAACCGCGCGGACCTGATCGGCGGCACCACGCTGGATGACAAGGACGACGGTCTGGCCAAGGTATTGCTGGATCTGCAGCAGGGCTGGGCGATGCAGGCCAGCGACGTGGTCGCCGGCAATGTACTCAAGGCGCTGGCTCAGCTCGGCCCGACCCATCGCGGCTATGTCGAGCGTGCCAATTTCGTGGTACTGCGTTCACCGGACGTGCCATCGATCCTCGTCGAGACTGCATTCATCAGCAACCCGGACGAGGAGCGCAAGCTGCGCGATCCGGCGCATCAGAAACAGCTCGCCGAGGCAGTGATGAGCGGCGTGAAGAATTACTTCGAATCCACGCCGCCGCCGGGTACCTGGTTCGCGGCGCAGGCCGCACGCCGCAACAGCGTCCAGCTGGCGTCGGACAAATCGGGCAGCGACGCAGCAGCGAAGCCGGCCGATGTCACGCTGGCCGGCAATACATCGTCTGCGGATGCCGGCGTGCGCGACCTGCATCGGGTCGGTCGCGGCGAAAGTCTGCGCAGCATTGCGCGGCAATACGGCATCAGTGTGGGTGCGCTGAAGAATGCCAATCAGCTGAATACCGATACCGTACATGCCGGCACGGTGCTGACCATTCCCACCAGTTGATTGCCTCGCCTGTGATCCTCCGGCAGCAGCGCCATCGGCGTTCGCTGCTAAAGTTGGCGGATGACCGTGATCCGCGTACTGCCTCCCGAACTCATCAACCAGATTGCCGCCGGCGAAGTCATCGAGCGTCCCTCCTCGGTGGTCAAGGAACTGGTCGAGAACAGCCTCGACGCCGGTGCCAGCCGCATCGAAGTGGATATCGAAGCCGGCGGTGCGCGGTTGATCCGCGTGCGCGACGATGGCGGCGGCATTCATGTCGACGAATTGCCGCTGGCGGTGGCCTCGCATGCGACCAGCAAGATCGGCAGCTTCGACGACCTCGAGCATGTCGCCAGCATGGGTTTCCGTGGCGAAGCGCTGGCCTCGGTATCGTCGGTATCGCGTTTTGCGCTGACCTCCCGCGTGCGCGGGCAGGAAAGTGCCTTCCGCATCGAGGTTGACAGCGGCAGGCTGCAGGCGGCGCGTCCGGCACAGCATCCGCAGGGCACCAGCGTGGAAGTGCGCGACCTGTTCTACAACGTGCCCGCGCGCCGGAAATTCTTGCGTGCCGAACGCACCGAGTTTGCGCATATCGATGACTTGCTGAAATCGCTGGCGCTGGCGCGCGGATCGGTGGAGTTCCGGCTCAGCCACAACGGCAAGCCGGTGCGGGTGTGGAAGGCGGCACGAGACGAACAGGCGGCGCTGCAGCGGGTGGCCGAAGTGCTCGGCGAGGAATTCCCGGCGCAGAGCCTGCGTATCGATCACGCCATGGCCGGCCTGCATCTGTCCGGCTGGGTAGGCTTGCCCACGGCATCGCGCGCGCAGGCCGATTCGCAGTATTTCTACGTCAACGGCCGGCTGGTGCGTGACCGCATCGTCGCCCATGCCGTGCGTCAGGCCTATGCGGACGTGCTGTTCCATGGCCGTCATGCCGCGTTCGTGCTGTATCTGGAGCTCGATCCGGCCGGCGTCGATGTCAACGTGCATCCCGCCAAGCATGAGGTGCGTTTCCGCGAGCAGCGGCTGGTGCACGACTTCCTGTTCCGCACCCTGCACGAGGCGCTGGCGCAGACGCGCGCGGGCTTGAATACCTTGCCGACGACCGAACCGATGCCCGCTTCGCACGAGCCGTACGCGGTGCCGTCATCCGCGCCCTCCGGGGCGCCGGCATGGCCGGGCCAGTTCAGCCAGAGCCGGCTTAGTCTGGGCGTGCGCGATGTGCCGCTGGCAGGCTATGCGGCGTTGCTCGGTGAATCCCCGGAGTCATCGGCTGCACACGTGCAGATGCCGGCGACGGAAGAGGGCGAAACACCACCACTTGGTTTCGCGATCGCCCAGCTGAAGAACATCTTCGTGCTGGCCGAGAATGCGCACGGCCTGGTGCTGGTGGACATGCACGCGGCGCACGAGCGCATCACCTACGAGAAGCTGAAGTCAGGCCGTGCCTGCAGCAACCTGCGTTCGCAGATGCTGCTGGTGCCGTTGAGCATCGCGGTCAGCGCGAAGGAGGCAGCCGCGGCCGAAGAGCATGCCGACGCGCTGGCCGAATGGGGGCTGGAGTTGTCGCGCAGTGGCCCTGCGACGATCGTGGTGCGGCGTATTCCTGCCTTGCTGGAAGGCGCGGATGTCGGTCAACTCAGTCGCGACGTGCTGTCCGAACTGGCCCAGCATGGCAGTTCGCGCCGCCTGCAGGAACTGGAAAACGAGCTGCTCTCGACCATGGCCTGCCACGGTTCGGTGCGCGCCGGACGGCGCCTGACGATCCCCGAAATGAATGCGCTGTTGCGAGAGATGGAAGCGACCGAGCGCTCAGGACAATGCAACCATGGCCGGCCCACCTGGGTTCAGTTGAGCGTGGCCGAGCTGGACAAGCTGTTCATGCGCGGCCGCTGACGACACGGCTTGCCCTGTACGCAAATGGACGGCCATACTCGGGGCTCCTGCCTCGTGCGGATTTCACTTCATGTTGCGTGATGCCATTGTTGCTCTTGCCCTGCTTTCCGGAGTTGTTGCCGTGCACGCCGAAACACCTGCGCCAGTCCCCGCTGCAACCTACGAACAGCAGATCCAGCAATGGCGCAATGGCCGGCTGCAGCGGCTCACCGCACCGGATGGTTGGTTGAGCCTGATCGGCCTGGAGTGGCTGAAGGAAGGCGACAATCGTGTCGGCAGCGCCGCCGACAACGACATCGTGCTGAAGGCGGGGCCGGCGCATCTCGGCACGGTAACGCTGGCAAAGGATGGTTCTCTGTGCATCGTGCTGGCCAGGGGCAGTGCGGCCACGGTGGATGGCAAGGCCGTGACCGAAGCGGCGCTGGTCGACGATGTGCACGTCACCGGTGACGCGTCGCCGACCTTGGTGAGTTTCGGTGCGGCGAACTTCTACGTGATCGACCGCGATGGTCGCAAGGCGCTGCGCGTCAAGGATGGCGACGCGGTCACGCGTAGAGATTTCCTCGGCATAGATTACTTTCCGATCGATCCGTCCTGGCACATCGTGGCGACCTGGGTGCCGTTCGACCCGCCGCACAAGCTGGAAATAGGCTCGGTGATCGGTACGATCGACAAGGTCGACGTGCCGGGCAAGGCGGTGTTCCAGCGCGACGGCCATACCTATGAACTGCTGCCGTATCAGGAGGAACCGGGTGGCGAGCTGTTCTTCGTGATCGCTGATCGCACCTCGGGCAAGGAAACCTACGGTGCCGCGCGTTTCCTGTACGCCGCGCTTCCCGAAAATGGATTGGGACGGGACGGCAAGGTGATCCTCGATTTCAACGAGGCCTACAACCCGCCTTGCGCGTTCACCCCATTCGCCACCTGCCCGCTGGCGCCACCGGAGAACCGGCTCGATCTGCGGGTGACCGCCGGCGAAAAGAAGTATCGCGGCAGCCATCATTGATGAGCGGCTCACCTCGACGACACATGTTGCATCACGTCTCTCTGGGTGTGGCTGATCTTCAGCGCTCGGCTGCATTTTACGATGCGGTGCTGGATGCGCTCGGCTATGTGCGTGCATGGGCCGATGAAACTGCGATCGGGTACGGCGAGCCGGGTGGTGGCGACAAGTTTGCCATCAAGCTCCGCGGTAACGAGGCAGCTATCCCGGGTCCGGGTTTCCATCTTGCTTTTGCTGCGCCGGATCGCGACTCGGTCGGGTGCTTTCACCGGGCCGCGCTGCACCATGGTGGCCAGGACGACGGAGCGCCAGGCCCGCGGCTAGGCTACGGGCCGAATTACTATGCAGCTTTTGTGGTTGACCCCGATGGCTATCGGATCGAGGCCGTTTTCAATCTGTCCGCACAGATAGTCAGCGTCCCTTGAACGCCGCCTTGCGCTTTTCCAGAAACGCGCTGGTGCCTTCGCGCATGTCCTCGGTGGAAAACGCCAGTGCGAAACCCTGCGTCTCGAATTCCAGACCCTGATCGATACCGGTCTCGCCACCCTGCAGCACGGCGTCGAGGATGCCCGCGGCCGCCAGCGGGGCAGCGGCCGCGAGCTGGTCGGCTAGCGCGTTCACTGTTTCATCCAGCGCCTCGGGCGCGACCACGCGGGTAACGATGCCTAGCTCGTAGGCGCGCTGTGCGTTGATCACGGCGCCGGTCAGGCACAGCTCCAGCGCGGCACCGCGTCCGGCCAGACGCAGCAGGCGCTGGGTGCCGCCGAAGCCGGGGATCAGGCCGAGGTTGATCTCGGGCTGGCCGAACTTCGCCTTCTCGCTGGCCACGCGCAGGTGGCAGGCCATTGCCAGCTCCATGCCGCCACCGAGGGCGAAACCCTGGATGCGCGCGATCACCGGCTTGCCGAGGCGCTCGATCGAGCTCATCAGGCGCTGGCCGGTGCGCGAGAAGGCCTGCGCCTGCACCGGCGTGTAGCCGTTCATTTCGGCAATGTCGGCACCGGCGACGAACGCCTTCTCGCCGGCACCGGCCAGTACCACGACACGCACGGCATCGTCCTGCGCGGCCTGAGTGAAGGCGAGGGTCAGCTCGTTGAGCGTGTCGCGGTTCAGCGCATTGAGCTTGTCGGGGCGGTTGACGGTGATCGTGCGCACTGCGCCGCGGTTGCTGGTTTCCAGGTTGCGATAGGCCATGAACGGCTCCCGATGGATGCGAAGGCGCGATGGTAGCAGCGGGAACCTTTGTCGCCAGCGGGTTTCTCAAGCCACGTGCGGCCACCGCTGCAGGAATCCGGCGAACCGCTTAGGATGGACCGTCTGGATCGACAGTCGCGATAGAGTAGGACTCGATGGAGATAGGCATGACACATCTGCGTTGCGTACTGTTCGGCATGTTGCTGCTGGGCGGTGTGGTGCATGCGCAGAATCGCGCGCCGGCGACCGATGCGCCGGTGAAGTTGGACAAGACCAAGCTGTCATACGCGATCGGCTACCAGATCGGCAGCCAGTTTGCCGATAGCGGGCCGGATGTGGATGTTGCTGTCCTGATGCGCGCGATTCAGGATGCCTACGCCAAGCGAAATCCCATGGTGTCGATGCAGGAAATGCATCAGCAACTGCGCAGCCTCGAGCACCAGATGCATGCCAATGCGTTGGCCGAATTCAAACGGATCGCCGAAGCCAATGCACGCAAGAGCGCCGATTTCATGGCGCACAACCGGGAGCAGCCGGGCGTGGTGCAGCTGCCTTCGGGTATCCAGTATGCGGTGCTGAGCAAGGGCTCCGGTACGGTCAGCCCGACCGTGACCAGCAGGGTGGTGGTGAACTATCGCGGCATGCTGATCGACGGCACCGAGTTTGACAGCACCTGGGCGCATGGCGCGCCGGTGAGTTTCGAGGTGGACGGAGTCATTCCTGGTTGGCGCGACGTGATCCCGCGTATGCATGTGGGCGATCGCTGGAAGGTGGTGATTCCGCCGCAACTGGCCTATGGCGAAGACGGCCAGCTTCCGCGAATCGGCCCGAACGAGGCACTGGTGTTCGAGATCCAGTTACTCGAGATCCAGTCGAATCCGGTCAGGCCCTGATGCATGCCGGTGGTAACATGACTGGGCATGCCGAACGAGCCAAGCCCTGCTGAAATCCCTCCGCTAACTCCTTGCATAGGCATCTGCCGGCTGGATGAGCGCGGCTATTGTGTCGGTTGCTTGCGTACCGGCGAGGAAATCGGTCGCTGGCGCGTGATGAACGATGCGGAACGACGGTACGTCATGCAGATCATCCTGCCGGCTCGCGAACGGCCATGATGGAGGCGCTGGTCAAGGCGCTGCTGCCGCTGTCGTCGCCGCCAACGGCACCGGGCTGGAACCACGCGGACATGACCGAGTTGCTCGGTAGCACGCAGCGTGAGCCGGCCGCCGTGCTGGTCGGTTTTCGTGAGGGCGTGCAGCCGCGGCTGGTGCTGACCGTGCGCACCGATCAGCTGCAGTCGCATGCCGGCCAGGTGGCATTTCCGGGTGGCCGCAGTGATCCGGCCGATGGCGGCGACGCGTTGGCGACAGCCTTGCGCGAGAGCGAGGAAGAGATCGGCCTGGATCGCACCCTGGTGACACCGCTGGGTTATCTGGACTGCTTCGAGACGATCAGCGGCTATTGCATCACGCCGGTGGTGGCGTGGATTGCTGCCGAGGCGCAGTTGTATCCGGCACCGGATGAGGTGGCCGAAGTGTTCGAGGTGCCGCTGGCGTTCCTGCTGGAGCCGGCGAACCTGCGCCGTTACACGATGGAGTTCCGTGGCCATCGCCGGCCCATGGTGGAGTTCGTCCACGGCGGTCACCGGATCTGGGGCGCGACTGCCGCGATGCTGTACAACCTGCTGCAGAGGATGGGACGCGCATGACACTGAAAACCACCCTGATCGATGTTGCCACGCTGGCTGCATTGCCGGCGGGCGATGTGCTGATCGTCGACTGCCGTGTCGATCTGGCCGACCGCACGCAAGGCGAGCGCAGTTACCTGGCGGCACACATCCCGGGAGCCGTATTCGCCGACCTGGAGCGCGACCTCTCCGACTTGTCGCGCATCTCCGAGGGACTCGGCCGTCATCCGTTGCCGCTGGCGGCAGCCTTCAGTGCCGTGCTTGGCCGCTGGGGCTGGCGGCCGGGCCTGCAGCTGGTGAGCTATGACGCCGGGCCGGGTGCGCTGGCCGCGGCGCGCTTGTGGTGGCTGCTGCGGTTGGCCGGCGTATCGGAAGTGGCGGTGCTCGACGGTGGCTTTGCCGCATGGCAGGCGGCCGGACAGCCGGTCGAAACGGTTACCCGCCCACGTTCGTCGACCGAAGTGGCGCTGGCCTATGATTCACGGCAGGTGATCGTCGATCATGCGGCCCTGCATGCCGCACCGCCGCCGTTGCTGATCGACGCCCGCGCCGCTGCGCGTTACCGCGGCGAGGTCGAGCCGCTGGATCGCGCCGCCGGCCATGTACCCGGAGCGTGCAGCCGACCCTACAACGATAACCTGCTTGCTGATGGGCACTTCAAGTCGCCGGCACGGTTGCGCGAGGAGTTTTCTGCGGTGCTGGGTGACGCGACACCTGACCAGGTGGTGCACATGTGCGGTTCCGGCGTCACCGCCTGCTACAACCTGCTGGCGATGGAGTATGCGGGGCTGCACGGTTCCCGGCTGTATGCGCCGTCGTGGAGCGGCTGGATCAGTGATCCGTCGCGGCCGGTGGCGAAAGGCTGATCCGAAGGAGCGCACCTTGGGCGCTCCTTCGGGAAAGGCGACCTTAGTGCTTGTTCTTCAAACGTGCCACCAGCTGCTGCAATACGGTTTGCGTCTGCGGATGGAAGAACGCCTCGACGAAATCGTCCAGTGGCAGTGCATCGGGATCGGCATAGGCGGCAGCGAGGTCGGCGCGCGCGAGGGTGCGGGTGGCCAGCATCGCGTGGGATGGCAGCGCCAGCAGTTCACCCAGCCAGTGCAGTGCGCGCGTGGTGACCTGGTCGACGCCGGTGAGTTCGTCGACAAAACCGCAGGCCAGAGCCTGGGAGGATTCGATCATCGCACCGGCGACCAGCAGCCGTTCGGCACGATAGGTGCCGACCACCCGGCGCAGCGCGAGCTGGATCGCCTCGGGCACGATCAGGCCTACCTGTACCTCGTTGAGGCCGATCCGGTACGGGCCTTCCGCCATCACGCGGTAATCGCAGAACAGCGCCAGCACGGCACCGCCGGCCGGGCTGTGACCGGTGATCGCCGCTACCAGCGGAATCGGCGAACGTGCCAGGGTGGCGCACAGTGCGAAGAACTCGCGCCAGTATTCGCGTACGCCAGCATGGTCGCGGCCGAGCAGGGCCGGCACGTCCACGCCGGCGGAGAACAGGCCTTGCGCACCGGACAGCACGATGCCGCGCACGCCGTCGCGCACGCTGTCGTCGATGGCAGAGCGCAGTGCGTGCAGCAGCTCCAGATTCAGCGCGTTGACCGGCGGCCGGGCCAGCTGGATTTCACGGATGCTGTCGTGGTTGGTGATATTGAGCATGGTGAAGCTCCGGCTCGATGATTACGGTTGGGGATTGTCGTTGGCGGTCCAGCTGTAACGCACTGCATAGTCCAGCGTGGCTTTGCCGTTGGCCGGCACCTCGACGCGGAACTCAATCGTGTCGGGTGTCTGCTGGCTGGGCTTGCTGCTGGACGACATCAGCACCCACTGTCGCCAGCGGCTGGGATGTTCGCGCACGGTCACCGTACGGGCGCTGTCGCTGGCGTTGCTGAGGCTGATGCGGAACGCCTCGTCCAGGGTGCGACCAGCCTGGTCCGTGCTGAAAGCGGTGCGCGTGCGCTCTGCGCGCAGGTCGAACGCGGTGCCCAGCGTGATGGTGGCGTCGCTGCCTTTCGGGGTGTCGTCGATGCGACCTTCGCCGATGAATTGCGGTGTGCCGTGCTGGTCAGTGGTGAGCACGCGCAGGTAGCCGGCGGGAAGGCTGTCGAACGCCTGCAGCTTGAGCGTGCTGACGATCGCAGTGCCGCCGCCGATGTTGTAGTCGCGGCCCAGCATCGGTTGTGGTGGCATCCACGTGCCGCCGTTTTCGTACAGCGCGGTGCGCGTGCAGTCCAGGCTGCGGGTGGCATACAGCGGCACCTGGCTGACGCTGCCGTCGGGCAGGTCGATCGCGTCGGGCAAGCTGTAGCTGCGGTAGTCGGCCAGCGTCGATTGCTGTGGCAGCGGTGCGGCGGCGGTAGCTGCCATCGCCTTCGTCATCATCGGGCGTGGCGCCGACTCCCTGGCCATGTTCGGTTCGCCGGCAATCAGGGTGAGCCGGGTATCGCGCCAGTCACGACCACTGCGATTGGCGATGCTGGCGCGTGATTCGAACTGCATGCGGCAGGCCGTACCTGGCTGCAGTGTCGCCACATAGGCGGCGCGCCAGCCGAGACCGGAGGTGGGGTAGCTGAGTACGGCAGAGGCTGGACCGGTGTGCGTCGCATCCACCCGCAGGCTCAGGCTGGAGCCGGTGGGGAAGTCGCCACCGGCGGTGCGCACGGCGGCAAACTGGCGTACCAGTGAAGTGTTGCCGTCGTGGTCGCGCACCAGCAGGCCGTCGCCGGCACGCAGCAGGGTACCGCTGGCCAGTGGCTGGCCACTGTCACCGAGCACGTCCACCGTATGGCCAACCAGGCCGGTCAACGTGGCGTTCTGCCCCTGGGCCAGCAGCAGGCGCTGCGAGATGACCGTGGCATTCCCGCCGGGGAAGCCCAGTGCGAGTGATTCGGGATCGAGAAAGATCGGAAGATCGCCGATCAGTACGTCATGGATACCCGCCGTCAGCGTCAGCGCACGCTGTTCGCGCACCACCGCATAACCCTCATCGACGTTGCCGTTGCCATTACTGGCATACAGTGCGGCGCTGTCGCTGCGATACAGAGTCAGTGCGGTGCCGTCGGTCGCATGTGCCGGCGACATGCCGGCGAAGGCAGCTGCACAGGCGAGGGCAAGAGCGGTGCGATGTGATGTCGTCATCGGGCGCGTTCCATCGTGGGGACCAGCGGCCATCATAGCGACGACGCACGAACGCGGTGTGTCGATGACCGTCGATGCCGATCGCGCGATCGCGTTCAGTTGCCCTCGCGCCCGGCGGCGGCCACGCGGATTGCTGCCGGTAGCGTTACCGGTTTGCCGGTCATCGGATTCATCCACACCAGCACCACGTATCCGTCGCAGTACAGGCGGCTGGCGTCATCCGCATCGACGATGCGATGGGCAAGTGTCATCGAGCTGTTGCCCAGCCGCTCGCAGCGAAGTTCGATGTGCAGCGAAGCCGGCCATGCGATCGGCTGACGGTAGTTGAGCGTGCTGGCAGCCAGCACCGGCATCGAAGTTTCGCTGAACCAGTCGCGCACGTGCTGCAGCCATTGCAGCCGCGCTTCTTCCAGGTAGGTGAGGTAGTCGGCATTGTTGACGTGATTGAACGCGTCCAGGTCGCGCCAGCGCACGCCGAGCGTGGCAACGAACAGAGGCGCATCCTGGGTGGCCGTGGGGGCGGTCGGCGCGGCAGCGATGACTTCGTGTGATACCGCTTCATCAGCGGGCGTGGTTTGCATGCTGGATTTGCGCGGACTCATCAACGTTTTTTCCCACGCATCGGTTTGTATTTGTCGGCCGAGGCGATGTGCTTGGTGGCTGCCTTGACCCGCTTGGCGGCACTGGGAGCACGGGCGGCCTTGCCTGCCTTGGTGGATTTCAGGTGCGGTGCGAGGAAGTGGCCGGTATGCGACTCGGCATGCGCAGCCACGATTTCAGGCGTACCGGCAACCAGGATGCGGCCACCACCGGCGCCACCCTCGGGGCCGAGGTCGACGACCCAGTCGGCGGTCTTGATCACGTCGAGATTGTGCTCGATCACCACCACGGTGTTGCCCTGGTCGACCAGCTGGTGCAGCACGTCGAGCAGCTGCTCGATGTCGTGGAAGTGCAGGCCGGTGGTCGGCTCGTCGAGGATGTATAGCGTGCGCCCTGTGTCGCGCTTGGACAGCTCCTTGGACAGCTTCACGCGCTGCGCCTCGCCACCGGACAGCGTGGTCGCGCTCTGGCCGAGCTTGATGTAGTCCAGGCCCACGGCGCGCAGTGTATCGAGCTTGCGCGCGATGGTCGGCACGTTCTCGAACAGCTTCAACGCATCCTCCACCGTCATGTCGAGTACGTCGGCAATCGTATGGCCCTTGTAATGGACCTCCAGCGTCTCGCGGTTGTAGCGCTTGCCGTGGCAGACATCGCAGGGCACGTAGACGTCCGGCAGAAAATGCATCTCCACCTTGATCATGCCGTCGCCTTCGCAGGCCTCGCAGCGGCCGCCGCGCACGTTGAAGCTGAAGCGCCCCGGCGTGTAGCCGCGCGATCGCGCCTCCGGCACCTGCGCATACATTTCGCGCAACGGGGTGAACAGGCCGGTATAGGTCGCCGGGTTGGAACGCGGCGTGCGGCCGATCGGCGACTGGTCGATGTCGACCACCTTGTCGAACAGGTCCATGCCGGCAACCGACTTGTATGCGGCGGGCTGCGCGCTGGCGCCGTTGAGCTCGGTCGCCGCCAGACGGAACAGGGTGTCGTTGACCAGGGTCGACTTGCCCGAACCGGAGACGCCGGTGATGCAGGTGAACAGCCCGGCGGGAATCGTCAGGTCGACGTTCTTCAGGTTGTTGCCGCTGGCGCCTTTCAGATGCAGCCACGACGCGTCGTCGATCGGCTGGCGCCGTTCCGTGGGCACCTCGATCGCGCGCTTGCCGGACAGGAACTGGCCGGTGACCGAGCGTGGCGAGGTGAGCATGTCCTTCACGGTGCCCTGTGCCACGATCTCGCCGCCATGCACGCCGGCACCGGGGCCGATGTCGAGCACATGGTCGGCCATGCGGATCGCATCCTCGTCATGTTCGACCACGATCACCGTATTGCCGAGGTCGCGCAGCCGGGTCAGTGTGCCGAGCAGGCGTTCGTTGTCGCGCTGGTGCAGGCCGATCGATGGTTCGTCGAGCACGTACATCACGCCGACCAGGCCGGCGCCGATCTGCGAGGCGAGGCGGATGCGCTGGGCCTCGCCGCCGGACAGCGAATCGGCCTGGCGATCCAGCGTGAGGTAGTTCAGACCGACATCGTTGAGGAAGGTCAGCCGCTCGCGGATCTCCTTGACGATCTTCACCGCGATCTCGCCGCGCCAGCCGGTCAGCTTGAGCTGGTCGAAGAATGCCAGTGCGTCGTCGATCGAACGATGGGTCAGCGAGGGCAGTGCATGGTCGGCGACGAACACATTGCGCGCCGAACGGTTCAGGCGCTGGCCTTCACAGGCGGGGCAGGGCTGGTCGCTGATGTACTTGGCCAGTTCCTCGCGCACCGCCGGCGATTCGGTTTCCTTGTAGCGCCGTTCGAGGTTCGGCAGGATGCCTTCGAACGCATGCTCGCGGGTCACCTTGCCGCCGCGCTCGGTGATGTAGCGGAACGCGATCTTGTCCTTGCCGCTGCCATGCAGCACGGCCTTCTGGACGTCCGCTGGAAGTTTCTGCCACGGGGTGTCGACGTCGAAACCGTAGTGCGCCGCCAGCGACAGGATCAGCTGGAAGTAGTGCGCATTGCGACGGTCCCAGCCGCGTACCGCGCCGCCCGACAGCGGCAGCTCCGGATGGCCGACCACGCGCGAGGCATCGAATACCTGGGTGACCCCCAGGCCATCGCACGAAGGGCAGGCACCGACCGGTGAGTTGAACGAGAACAGCCGCGGTTCCAGCTCCGGCAGCGAATAGTCGCAGACCGGACAGGAGTAGCGCGAGGACAGCAGCTGCTCCGGCGCGGACTGGTCATCCATGTTCACCACGATTACCAGCCCGTCACCCAGCCGCAATGCGGTCTCGAATGACTCGGCCAGGCGCTGTTTGATGTCGTCGCGCGGACGGAAGCGGTCGATCACCACTTCGATGGTGTGCTTCTGGCGCAGAGTCAGCGGCGGCACGGCGTCGAGGTCATACACCGCACCATCGACGCGGGCACGCACGAAGCCCTGCGCGCGCAACTGGTCGAACACCTGCACGTGCTCGCCCTTGCGCTCGCGGATCACCGGGGCGAGCAGCATGAAACGCTTTTCCGGATCCAGCGCCAGCGTGGCGTCGACCATCTGACTGATGGTCTGCGCTTCCAGCGGAATGCCGTGGTCTGGGCAGCGCGGCGTGCCGACGCGGGCATACAGCAGGCGCAGGTAGTCGTACACCTCGGTGATCGTGCCCACGGTGGAACGCGGGTTGTGCGAGGTGGATTTCTGCTCGATCGAAATCGCAGGCGACAGCCCCTCGATATGGTCGACGTCGGGCTTCTCCATCATCGACAGGAATTGCCGCGCGTACGCCGACAGCGATTCGACGTAGCGGCGCTGTCCTTCGGCATAGATCGTGTCGAACGCCAGCGAGGATTTGCCGGAGCCGGACAGTCCCGTGATCACGATCAACTTGTCGCGGGGGAGGTCGAGGTCGATATTCTTGAGGTTGTGCGTGCGTGCGCCGCGGATGCGAATGGTGTCCATGGACGCCGGATATGGGGGGGATCCTTTACTATACCAAGGAGTTTCGATAGTTCAGCCTGCGGATCGGTGAAATGGACGGATGCCCGGTTTTCCTGCCGTGCCGGTCTCTCCGGCAGCCTTCGGGCGCGTTGGCAGGGTCATTCGGGCGGCGCAGCGGGTTTCATGTGGTCAGTATTTGACCAGCGCGCAGTCGGGTCGTTATAATCCGTGGTTCGCCGGGCCTGAATGGGCCATGGCGATACCCAAGAGAATAACGACAGAAGGGCATTCCCATGAGTTACGCAGTCATCAAGACCGGTGGCAAGCAGTACCGTGTGCAGCAGGGCGACGTGCTGCGCGTGGAGCTGTTGACCGCCGAAGAAGGCGCTTCCGTGAGCTTCGACCAGGTGTTGCTGGTCGGTTCCGGCGAGTCGGTCACCGTCGGTGCGCCGGTCGTCGAAGGCGCCACCGTCAGCGCCACCGTCCGCAAGCACGGCCGTGCCGACAAGATCCGCATCATCAAATTCCGCCGCCGCAAGCATTACAAGCGTCAGCAGGGTCACCGTCAGCATTTCACCGAAATCGAGATCACGGGCATCAACGCCTGAGCACTGGAGCATTGAGTCATGGCACATAAAAAAGGCGTAGGTTCCAGCCGCAACGGTCGCGATTCGAACCCGAAATACCTGGGCGTGAAGATCTACGGTGGCCAGGCCATCGAAGCCGGCAATATCATCGTGCGCCAGCGCGGCACCCAGTTCCACCCGGGCGTCGGCGTCGGCCTGGGCCGCGACCACACGTTGTTCGCGCTGGTCGACGGCACCGTCCAGTTCAAGGTTCGCGGCGACAAGAATCGCCGTTTCGTCGACGTCGTAGAGGCGTAAGTCTCCGCGATGTGGCAGCGAAGGCCCCGCTTCGGCGGGGCTTTTCGTTTCGGCACATCCATGTGCCTCATCCTTCGGGCGGCTGTGCCGCGCAAACCGGCAGTCCTGCCGGTTTGTCGTTTCTGCAACAAACGTCGGGAACGGGAATGAGGAACAGGGAACGGTAAAAACCGACGCTCTGGTTGCCTATATGATTTCCCCGCTGCCCGTTCCCTCCACTCCCGGTCCAAACCCATGAAATTCGTCGACGAAGCCAATATCAAAGTCCTTGCCGGTGACGGCGGCAATGGCTGCATCAGCTTCCGCCGCGAGAAATTCATTCCGTTCGGCGGCCCCGACGGCGGTGACGGCGGTACCGGCGGTTCGGTCTGGCTGGTGGCTGACGAAGGCCTCAATACTTTGGTCGATTTTCGCCACCAGCGCAGCTTCAAGGCCCAGCGCGGTGAAAATGGCATGGGCAGCCAGATGTACGGCAAGGGCGGTGAGGACACGACGATCCGCGTGCCGGTCGGCACCATGATCACCAATGTCGATACCGACGAGGTGATCGGCGATCTCACCGGCCATGGCCAGCGCATGCTGGTGGCGCAGGGCGGCAAGGGCGGGCTGGGCAATATCCACTTCAAGAGTTCGGTGAACCGTGCACCGCGCAAGGCAACGCCGGGCACGCCGGGCGAGGTGCGCGAACTGAAGCTGGAGCTGCGCCTGCTCGCCGACGTCGGCCTGCTCGGTTTCCCGAATGCCGGCAAGTCCACCTTCATTCGCGCGGTTTCCGCGGCGACGCCGCGGGTGGCGGATTACCCGTTCACCACCTTGCACCCGAATCTCGGCGTGGTCAGCCTGGGCACCGATCAGAGCTTCGTGATCGCCGACATCCCTGGCCTTATCGAGGGAGCGGCCGACGGGGCTGGCCTCGGCATCCAGTTCCTGCGCCATGTGGCGCGCACCAGCCTGCTGCTGCACCTGGTCGATATCGCGCCGATCGACGGCACGGACCCGGCTGCGCAGGTGCGTGCGATCGAGCAGGAGCTGGCCAAGTTCAATCCGGAGCTGCTGGATCGTCCGCGTTGGCTGGTGCTGAACAAGGCCGACATGCTGGCCGAGGATGAACGTGCCGCGACCGCGGAAAAGATCATCGCCGAGCTCGGCTGGACCCAGCCATGGTTCCTGGTCTCGGCGATTGCCCGCGAGAACACCATGGCAGTCTGCCAGCAGGTGCAACGCTTCTTCGAATCGCAGCGCGAAGCCAGTGTGGAGCGGGTCGACATGCTGCCCAATGACGTACGACTGCGTAACGAAGAGCCGCGCGATTGAGCAGTACCCGATTGGCCGGTCAGGGTAGTGGCTGATCCGCCTTGGGTTGTGCACTCGATTCCGGTTTTTTGGACGTCTGAATACCATCCGATTTGACTGGCACCAGTGTCCCAACCGTCACAGTAGGGGTGTTGTAGGGGTCTTCGCTCGCCATAAGCTCCTGGTAGAGGAGCGAGCTATCCGTCGTATGGGTTCCGTTCGGATTTCCGACGTACCCCGGCCCTATCGGATGACCTGTCAGCGAGCCTGTTTGGCCCTTCTGTACCTCGACCCAGCGATTTTTGGCTCGACGCATTGCCGATTCGTCGCCATATCGGGACTCGAGTTCTTTGTAGATCGCCTCCGCCTTGCCAGCTCCGCCTGGCTTGAGGTTCGCCTCGATCAGTGTCTGTGCCTTCAGGTATACGGGATTTTTTCGCTCGGCGGCGAGCCTCATCCATGCTATCGCACGGGGAAGATCGACCGCCGTACCCTGACCCCGTGCGTACATGACGGCGAGATTATATTCGGCGGGTTTGTACGCCCAGGACGCAGCAAGCTCATACATCCGGACGGCATGCACGTAGTCGTGATGCATAAAGGCATAAGCGCCGATATTGAAAAAATACTGGCCGGGTCTTGCGTCGGCCAAGTGTGTGCCTTCCGTGAATGCAGGAGGCTTGCCGTTGGGGCCGGCCACCGTATCGTATTTTTGGCCAAAGACAGGCGTAGCCAAAGCAGCCGTCAAAAAAAACAGGCCGAATACAACGCGCGGGAATACGTTCATGACGTCCCAATCCCTTGGCTACAGGAATCGCATGAGGAACAGTACGCCTGGCATTTTTTGGTGGCAATAACCCAGGAGTTTTTTTGAACCGTGTTACATGCGGAATACGCCGAAGCGCTGCGGTTCGATCGGAGCATTGAGCGAGGCGGAGATCGCCAGGCCCAGTACGCGGCGGGTATCGGCCGGATCGATGATGCCATCGTCCCACAGCCGAGCGCTGGCGTAGTATGGATGGCCCTGGCGCTCGTATTGGTCGCGGATCGGTGCCTTGAACGTCTCCTCCTCCTCCGCGCTCCACGACTTGCCGGCGGCTTCGATGCCGTCGCGCTTCACCGTGGCGAGTACCGACGCGGCCTGTTCGCCGCCCATCACGGAAATGCGTGCATTCGGCCACATCCACAGGAAACGCGCGCCGTAGGCCCGGCCGCACATCGCGTAGTTGCCGGCGCCGAAGCTGCCACCGATCACCACGGTGAATTTCGGCACGTGCGAGCAGGCCACCGCAGTGACCATTTTCGCGCCGTCCTTCGCGATGCCGGCCTGCTCGTACTTCTTGCCGACCATGAAGCCGGTGATGTTCTGCAGGAATACCAGGGGCACGTTGCGCTGGTTGCACAGCTCGATGAAGTGCGCGCCCTTGAGCGCGCTCTCGGCGAACAGGATGCCGTTGTTGGCAATGATGCCAACGGGATAACCGTGGATATGCGCGAAGCCGGTAACCAGCGTTTTGCCGTAGCGCGCCTTGAATTCGTGGAACTCGGAGCCGTCGACGATGCGCGCGATCACCTCGCGGATGTCGAACGGGCGGCGGGTGTCCTGGGGAATCACGCCGTACAGCTCCTCGGCCGGGTATTTCGGTTCGACCGGCGCGCGCAGCGCCAGAGGCACGTCCTTCTTCCGGTTCAGGCTGGCGACAATGTCGCGCGCGATCGACAGTGCGTGCGTGTCGTTCTCGGCGTAGTGGTCGGCCACGCCGGACATGGAGGTGTGCACGTCTGCACCGCCCAGCGTTTCGGCATCGACCACCTCGCCGGTGGCGGCCTTCACCAGCGGTGGGCCGCCGAGGAAGATCGTGCCCTGCTCGCGCACGATGATCGTCTCGTCGCTCATTGCCGGCACGTAGGCACCGCCGGCGGTGCATGAGCCCATCACCACCGCGATCTGCGGAATGTTCAACGAGGACATGCGCGCCTGATTGTAGAAGATGCGACCGAAATGCTCCTTGTCCGGAAACACCTCGTCCTGCAGTGGCAGAAAGGCGCCGCCGGAATCGACCAGGTAGACGCAGGGCAGGCGATTCTCCAGCGCCACTTCCTGCGCGCGCAGGTGCTTCTTCACCGTCATCGGGAAATACGTGCCGCCCTTGACGGTGGCATCGTTCGCCACGACCACCACCTCGATGCCGTTGACCCGGCCGATGCCGGTGATCAGGCCCGCCGCCGGGGCCGCATCGTCGTACATGCCGTGCGCGGCCAGCGCGGATAGCTCGAGAAACGGCGAGCCCGGGTCGAGCAGGGCACGGATGCGTTCGCGCGGCAGCAGCTTGCCGCGGGCAACGTGCTTCTCCCGAGCCTTGGCACCACCGCCTTCGGCGCTGCGTGCCAGTTCATGCTGCAGGTCGTCGACCACGGCACGCAGCTGTGCGCTGCTGGCCTGGAACTCGGACGAACGGGGATCGATCTGCGAGGCGATGACGCTCATGGTTTTGGCTCTGTCGACATGAACAAACCACCGATGATAGCGGTGGACATCAGGGATCCGAAATGCCGGCTATTGCCGGGGCAGGGGCGAAAAAAAACCGGCCGCACATGGCGGCCGGTTTTGGTGGAAGCCGGACGGGCTCAGTGACCCGTGGCGGCGTCCTTCGCCTTGGCGGCTGCATCCTTTGCAGCGCCAGCGGCGTCCTTGGCAGCATCGGCAGCCTTGCCAGCAGCGTCGGCGGCATTGCCGGCGGCGCTCTTCATTGCGTCAGCAGCGCTCGGAGCGGTGCCGGCAGCGGCCGGGGCGGCAGCGGTGGAGGCCGGAGCGGCAGCGGTGGAAGCCGGAGCAGGAGCCGGAGCAGGAGCGGTTGCGGCCGCAGCAGCCTGCTGTGCCGTGTCAGCAGCCTGCTGAGCGGTGTCAGCCGACTTCTGGGCGTCCTGCGCGGAATCCTGCGCGCCGTTGCTGCAAGCCGCCAGCAACGCGACGAGCGCGGAGGCGAGAAGGGTACGCGTAAACTTCATGGTGTATCTCCTATGCCGTGGAATGCCATTTGGCCGTGTATTAATAACGCTTTCGTGGAAATTGCGCCACATTTTTTATAGTAGTGCTTCAGTGCGCATTAAATGCCGATTTAACCGGCCGTCATATGCGGGTAACGAAATGTTGCGGCACCCCGAATTCAGTCGATGCATTCCACCGCGATGGCGGTGGCTTCACCACCACCGATGCACAGGCTGGCCACGCCGCGCTTGAGGCCGCGCGTTTTCAGGGCATTGAGCAGGGTCACCACCAGGCGGGCACCGCTGGCGCCGATCGGATGACCCAGTGCGCAGGCGCCGCCATTGACGTTGAGCTTGTCGTGCGCAATGCCGAGTTCCTTCATCGGCGTCATGGCGACCACGGCAAATGCCTCGTTGATCTCGAACAGGTCGACGTCGGCCACCTTCCAGCCGGCCTTGTCCAGCACCTTCTGGATGGCGCCGACCGGGGCAGTGGTGAACCACTCCGGCTCCTGTGAATGGGTGGCATGAGCGACGATCCGTGCCAGCGGCTTCAGACCACGCTTGTTCGCATCATCGGCCGACAGCAGCACCAGTGCAGCGGCGCCGTCGGAGATACTGGAGGAACTGGCGGCGGTGATGGTGCCGTTCTCCTTGCGGAAGGCCGGCTTCAACGAGGGAATCTTGGCGATGTCGGAACGACCGGGCTGCTCGTCGGTATCGACCTGCACGTCGCCCTTGCGGCCACTCACGGTGACCGGCACGATCTCGCCGGCGAACGCGCCGTTCTGCTGCGCGGCCTGCGCGCGCTTGACCGACTCGATCGCGAAAGCATCCTGATCCTCGCGGGTGAAATGGTACTTGTCGGCGCACAACTCGCCGAACACGCCCATTGCCTTGCCGTCGTACGGGTTGGTGAGGCCATCCCAGGCCATGTGGTCGACCAGCTGGCCGTCGCCGTAGCGGATGCCGGTGCGCGCCTGCACCATGTGCGGCGCGTTGGTCATCGACTCCATGCCGCCGGCGACCACGACGGTCACCGAACCGGCCTTGATCAGGTCATGGCCCAGCATGATCGCCTTCATGCCCGAGCCGCACACCTTGTTGATCGTGGTGCAACCGACGCTGGCCGGCAGGTCGGCACCCAGCGAGGCCTGGCGTGCGGGTGCCTGACCCAGGTTGGCCGGCAATACGCAGCCCATGATCACCTCGCTGACATCGGCGGGTGCGACCCCGGATTGCTCCAGCGCGGCACGGATTGCCGTGGCGCCAAGTTTCGGCGTGGGGACGCCGGTGAACTGGCCGAGGAAGGAGCCGATGGCCGTGCGCTTGGCACCGGCGATGACGACGCTGACATCCGACATGAGTAACTCCACTTGTAATGCTGATGAGGCATGAATGCCTGGTAGATAACCCCCCGATTATCGCAGTCCGCTGCAAACCACGGCAAATCGGGCGGCATGGCGTGTTGAACGGTCTCGCGCCGTATTTCATTGCGTTTTCGTTGTGCCAAGATGCATCCGGGGAGGTGTCTCGGGTGTGCCTGGCACGCACGCGATACCGGGCTTGGGATGCGGTGGCGGGGTGCATCATGAAAACGTTCGATTCCGGGTTGCGGCGTCGTGAAGTGACGTTGCTGGTGGCCATGGTGCTTGGCCTGAACGCCTGCGGTGGAGGCGGGGGCAATGTCAAACCTACCCCCACCACGCCGACAGCGCCGCCGGTGACCCCACCGCCTGCGACGTCGACCGCCCAGCCACCGACTGACGCCCAACTCGCGATCACCAATACCTATGCGGCACACAATCAGGGCTATACCGGCGCAGGCGTAATCATTGGCGTGGTCGATACCGGCATCATGGCCAGTAATCCGGCGCTGTCCGGACGGGTGCTGAAGGAATTGACCTATGTCGACCCAACCACCAACAACCTCAGCATCGATGATGTCGTGGGGCATGGGACCTGGGTGTCGGAGATCGCGGCGGGTGCCCCGTTCGCACAGTTCCCCGGTGGTATTGCGCCAGGTGCCGATCTGGTCTCGGCGCGCATCATCGATGACAACGCAGGCGACGACAACGGATCGTCCCCGCCGGCCCAGGTCACTTCCGCCGATCCGCTGCCACAGGTCAGTGCGGACCTGATCGCGAACGGTGCCAAGATCATGAACAATTCGTGGGGCGGCATAACATGGAGCTCCACCGATACGGCCACCACGCAACTTTTCGACGCTGCCTACAGCACTTACGTCAATTCCTGGGGCGGCCTGGTGGTGTTCGCCGCAGGCAATGATTCGGAAGCCAACCCCAGCACGATCGCCGCACTGCCCAGTCTGGCGCCTGATCTGGCCAAGGGCTGGCTGACCGTGGTCGCCGTCAACAGCAACAATCCGACCCAACTGGAAAGCTATTCGGATAAATGTGGCATCGCGATGAACTACTGCCTGGCCGCGCCTGGTGACGTGATCGTGCTGGACAAGGGCACCCTCGCCAGCACCACCAACCCGAGCTATTACATTGTGGAGGGCACGTCGCTAGCGGCCCCGCAGGTGTCCGGTGCGGCAGCGCTGGTATGGCAGGCCTACCCGTATTTCACCAACGACCTGGTGCGCCAGACCCTGCTGGGCACGGCCGACCCGCTCGGAGGCTCGCAACCGAATCCAACCTTCGGTTACGGCGAGCTGGATGTCGGCAAGGCGGTGAACGGGCCGGAGCAATTCAACTGGGGTGATGTCACCGTCAGCTTCAGCGGCAGTTCGAGCTGGAACAATCCGATCTCCGGTGCCGGTGGGTTGATCAAGCAGGGCACCGGCACGCTCAACCTGACCCGGCCGTCGAGCTATACCGGCATGACCCAGGTACAGGGCGGCACACTTACCGCCCTGTCGCTGGCATCCAGCGTAAGCATCAGCGCCGGCGCCACGATGAGCGGCACCCAGACCATCGGCGGCAGCGTGACCAATGCCGGCGTGCTCGGTGTCAGCGGCAGCAATGTCACTGTCGGCGGCAACTATGTTCAGCAAGGCAATGGCCGACTGGCGGTATCGCTGGGTTCGGCATTGAACGTCGCCGGTACAGCCAGCTTGAGCGGCGGCGATCTGTTCGTGACCGGCACGAATGCGGGCTATGTGGTCAGCTCGCATACCAATGTGCTGACCGCTGTCGGTGGTCTCACCGGCACGTTCTCGGCTTTGAACACAGCGTCCAATGTGATGTTGACATCCACACTCAACTACGACGCCAACGATGCCTGGCTCGATGTGCAGCAGGTGAATGTCACCGCGATACAGGGCGCGAGCTACACGGCAGCCTCGTACGGTGCTGCGCAGCGTGTGCAAGGTGCGTTCGGTCAGCTCAACAGCCAGCTCAAGCAAGGGACGCTGACGCCGACTTCCACAGCAGTCGCCAGCGGTTTTTTCGCTGGCGCAGCGAGTCTGCAGCAATCAGCCACGCTTGCTGCCGCACAGAATTCGCTCAGCAGCCTTTCGGGCCAGTTACACGCGGCCAGCGCGGCGATGACGTTCGAGGCGATCGATGCAGGTACCGAGGCGCTGTCCAGTCGCTTCGACCAGTTGCTCGACGTTCCCGCGCCGGGTGGCTGGACCCAGCATCTGGGCTCCCAGGGCAGCATGTCGCGCAGTGGCTATAGCGATGTCGGTTACGACCTGAGCGGCATCATGGTCGGCGCGGACAGTCGCTTCGGCCCGAATGGCGTGATGGGTTACGCCGTGAGCCAGAGCCAGGGACTGGGCAGGCTTGCCGAAAGTGGCGACCAGGGCAACAGTCACGCACTGGAAGGCATGCTCTACGGCGGCGTGATCGACGGAAACTGGTACACGATGGGACGTTTCGGCATCGGCAGCTATCGCGAGAACATGCAGCGCGAGCTCGAGCTCGGCAATGATTTTTCCAGGGTATTCAGCGACAGCAATGGCCGCTACGGTCTGGCCTATGGCGAGAGCGGTTACCGCTTTACGCTCGGCGGCATGCAACTGACCCCCTACGTCAACCTGCAATACGCACAGATCCAGAGTGACGGCTTCAACGAAGGTGGTGCGGACGGTTTTGGCCTGGTGTCCGATGCACAGAACATCGAACGCTGGCAGGCCGGCGTGGGCATGCGTGCCATGCATCGCTGGTCGCTCGACGGCGGTACTACGCTGACGTGGCAGACCCGGCTGTTGTGGCAGCGGGCCCTAGCCATGCACGGTGAGATACCGGATGCCAGCTTCACCGGGCTGACGCAGTGGGCGCCGGTGGGCGGTATCGGCCTGTCACGCTACGGTGGTGTGGCCGCAACGTCACTCAACTGGGGTTTCTCGCCGAACTCCAGCCTGCAACTGGATTTCGAGAAGGACTATGACCAGTACCAGGATGGAAACATGGCCATGGTCAGTTACAAGCTGACGTTCTGATCGCGGCGACCTGTCGGCGGCTGCACGGAAATGCGAGGTCGCCAGTCAGGCGCTTACGCCACCCGACCGCACGAGTGTCAGACCAGCACGACCTGCACCCCGGCGGCGCGCAGGGTTTCGACGGTCTCGGCGGGAGCGCTGTTGTCGCTGATCACCATGTGCAGGTTCTGCACCGGTGTGATCACCGACAGGCTGCGCTGCCCCAGTTTGCTGGCGTCGAGTACGGCGACGGTCTGGCGCGAGACGCGGATCATCAGCGCATTCAACGCCGCCTCAAGCGGGTCCGGGGTAGTTACGCCCACTTCGGGATCGAGTCCGTCGACACCGAGGAACAGCCGGTCGGCGGAAAGTTTCGCCAGCGCCTGCTCGGCATCCGGGCCCACCAGTGAATACGAGGTCTGGCGCAGCAAGCCGCCCAGCATCATCACGCGGATCTGCGGCAGGCCGGACAGTTCCATTGCGATATTCAGCGCGTTGGTGATCACGGTCAGCGATTCGAACTTCATCTGACGGATCTGCCGGGCGATCTCCACCGTGGTCGAGCCGGAGTCGAGGATGATCGTTTCGCCATCCTGGATCATCTTCGCCGCGGCCTGACCGATGCGCAGTTTCTGCGCATGCCAGCGGGTTTCCTTGATATTGAGCGGCGTGTCATTCGTGGCTGCCGAGGCCGGCAGCGCACCGCCATGCGAACGGGCGATCGCCGAACTGCGCGCGAGCGCCTCCAGATCGCCGCGGATCGTCACGGTGGAAGTGTTGAAGCGTGTCGCCAGCTCTTCCACCGTGGCGCGGCCCTGTTGTTCCACCAGTTCGACGATCAGGCGGCGGCGTTCCTCAACCAGCAGTCGACGCGAAGCGATGGGAGTTTCACTCATGGGTCAATGTTCAAAAGTCGGGCGGCGTTGTCATGGTATATCTTGCGGAGAATCGTGTCCGACAGCCCCAGCCCATAGATCGACCAGCGGCCCTGCGGCGGCGCCGGTGCCGGCGCGTAGTCGAAGTATTCGTCTTCGGTTTCCAGAAAGCGATAGTAGATCTCGTACAGCTCGTCGCCGAACAGCTGCTGCGGTACGTCGTCGCCATACGGTGATGGCACGGCATCGGTCCCGAACAGGATCCGATCCTGATAGCGGTCGAAGAAGCGCTGCGCGATGCGCGGCTGGCGGCCCAGTTCGCCGACGCGTGCGCTGATGTCGATCACGGTGTTCGGGTAGCGGTCCAGGCAGGCGGCGACGGCGGCCAGGTTCTCCGCGTTGTTGCCCACGTGCAGCAGGGCGAAAGTGGTCTTCGGGTGGCGCGCGATCATGCGGTCGCGCGCGGCGAGCAGTTCCGCGTTGCTGGGAAACTCCGGGCCGTAAAACGACCAGTCCGGGTGGTTGGCCAGTTCCTCGTAGCGCTCGTTGGTTTCATCGGTGGGCAGGAAGAACGCTTCCGGATCGGACACGTGCAGGAACACCGGCATGTTGTTTGCGGCGCAGGCCTCCCACATCGGATCGAAGCGGCGGTCGTCCACCGCCACCAGCGGGCCTTCGTCGATCCGTTCGCGCAGATACAGGCCCAGCGTCTTCAGCAGTTTGAGGCCGCGTGCGCCGACACGTTTGGCATGGGCGATCGCGTCACCCTGCAACTGCGCATAGTTCGGCTCGGGGAAGTGTTCGTAGGAGGGTTCGGTCAGGGTAAGGAAGCGTCCTGGTGCAGCCTGGTCGAAGTTGCGAATGCTCTTCTCCAGGCCGGCACCGACGCCGCCGGTGAGGTTCACCAGGGTGCGCACGCCCTTGCGATCCATCACCGGCAGCAGGTCCTCGGGCTGGGCGAACAGGGTGACCTCTTCGCCCACCGAGATGCCGTTGCGCACGTTGCTGGACCAGGTCAGGTGCGCGTGCACGTCGATCACCGGAAAGCGCGGACGCTCGATGTGCGTCTGCGGCACCTGCAGCATGCTGCGTGGCCGGAAGTCTCTCAACCGCAGATCGTTCTTGCTGGCGTCCGGCTGCGTCTGCAGCGGATTCTTGCTGCTCTCGACGCGAACCGTGCCGGCGCCGGTGGGCGGCGCACAGCAGAGGCAGGATTTTTGGTGGGTCATGTGCGGCACCTGCTTCTGGGCCTCTTGCGTTCTGCCATGGGTTTCAGGGGCGTCATCCCGGCGTAAGCCGGGATCCGGTGTCTTTGGTTCGACCCGCGTTGAAGCCACTGGATTTCGGCTTGCGCCGGAATGACGAGCAAAAACGTGGCTTTTCGAAATACGGCTTCAGCGCGGATATTTCGCCATGATGTCATGCACCTGTCGCGTCAACGCCACCGCCTGATCGAACGGACGCAGCCACATGTTGCGCCCGAACATCACGCCGTTGGCGCCGGACTGCATGTAGAACTCGACCTTGCGCAGCACCGCCGCATCATCGTCATTCTTCTCGCCGCCGGAGAACAGCACCATCGTACGGCCGGCCGAACGCACCACGCGGGCACAACGCGCACCGGCGTCTTCCTGCAGCTTGTCATAGGGCGCCGGCACATTGGCCACGCTGTCGTTCGGCTCGTGCAGCTTGACGATATCGGCACCCAGTTCCAGCGCCACGCGGGCCGCGTAATCCTGCGCGTACAAGGTATTCGTGCCGCCCTTGGCGTTGACGGCACTGCCACGCGGATACGCCCACATGACCAGCGGCATGCCGAAGCGCTCGCAATCCTGGCGCACCTTCTCGAACTGGCGGAACTCGTCGTGCTGGCGCGGCGAACCCACGTACATGGTGTAGCCGACCGCGTCGGCACCGAGGCGCACCGCATCCTCGACCGAGGCGAACAGCGGCGAGGTGGCCTCGGCATCGCTGGCGATATTGGTCTTGCCATTGAGCTTGAGGATCAATGGCACCCGACCGCAGTACTCGGTCATGTACTTCTCGGCCAGGCCAATGCCCAGCGCGATGGCAGAAAACCCCCCGGCCGCGGCGAGCTCGAACTGATAGCCCGGATCGACGGCCGGTGGGTGGGGAAAGAAATCGGTGGGACCATGCTCCAGTCCCTGATCAAGCGGCAGCACCAGCAGGCTGCCGTTGCGTGGGCCGTGGCCGTACAGCAGCCGCCACAGGCGGGTGCGCTTGCCGTGGGACAGGGCGAGCCGGGAAAGTTGGCTGCCAGTGTTCGAAACCTCTTGCAAGCTTTGTTTCATTTCGAATACTCTCGGTTCAGAAGCTATATACTTTCATATTCAATCGAATTTGGCAAAATGTCAAAATTAAGCAAGAAAACGAAACATTCGATCGGACTGCGAGAGCTGCTGTCGCTTCCTATGGCAGAACAGCAGGAGCGCGGCTACGCCGACACTCTGCGCGAAATTCTGCAGCAGCCGGCGACGTGGATGGCAACGGCTGACTTGCTGCGCAGTCCGCAACTGCAGGAGCAGTTGCAGGCTGCGTTGACGCCACCGCCGAGCCATATCGTGCTGACCGGTTCGGGCAGCTCGATGTATATCGGCGAATGCCTTGCACCGACCCTGCAGCTTGGCCTGGGCATGCCAGCGCAGGCCATCGCGGCCGGCACCTTGCTCACGCACTGGCGCAGTGTGCTACCACCCGGTGGCGGTTTGCTGATTTCGCTGGCGCGCTCGGGCGACAGCCCGGAAAGCTGTGGCGTGGTGGATCGCCTGCTGGCGGATGCGCCTGACTATCGCCACCTGATCATCACCTGCAATGCCCATGGCAGGCTCGCCACCAGTTATCGCCACGATCCGCGGGTCACCGTACTGGTGCTCGACGAGCGCACCAATGACCGCAGCCTGGTGATGACCAGCAGCTTTACCAACCTGTTGCTGGCCGGCTTCGGTCTGGTTCAGTGCGAAGGCAGCGATGCCATTGCGGCAGTGGACCGGCTGGCGCGCAGCGTCCAGCACGTCTTCGACGAACAGGCCGATGCGCTGGCGGCAATCGCCCGCAGCGAGTTCAGCAACGTCGTCTATCTCGGCAGTGGCGGTGCGCTCGGTGCAGCACACGAGTCCGCGTTGAAGATGCTGGAAATGAGCGGCGGCGCCGTGGTCACAATGGCGGAGACCTATCTCGGCCTGCGCCACGGGCCGATGTCCAGCCTCGACGAGCAGAGCCTGGTGGTCGGCTTCCTGTCACCGGATCCGGCGGTACGCGCGTACGAGCTCGACCTGCTGTGCGAACTGTCGCGCAAGCAGCTGGGCATGACCCGGGTATTGGTGGGCGAGCGCATCCCGACCGATGTGCTGGGCCCGTACGACGTGGCGGTGGAGCTGGTGGGCCTCGATGCGATGAATGAGGCACTGCCGTTGCTGGCGGATGTGGCGGTGGGACAGCTGCTCGCGTTCTTCCGTTGCCTGGAGCTGGGCGGCAAGCCGGATACGCCGTCGCAGGGCGTGCTCACGCGCGTGGTCGAGCACTTTCCGATGCACAGCGAGCGCAGCTCGAAAAATGGGCATGGAGAGGGCGCATGAAGCGCATCCTGGTCGTCGGCGAAATCAACGTCGATCTGGTCTTCAAGCATTGCCATGCGTTGCCCGCGCCGGGCCGCGAGGTACTGGCCGACGACTTCTGCATGACGCCGGGCAGCTCCACGATGATCTGTGCGATGGGGCTGGCGCGGCTGGGCAATCCCGTGGCATTCCGCGGCAAGCTCGGTGCCGACAGCTGGGGCGCCTATTGTCTCGATGCGTTGCGTGCCGCCGGCATCGACGTCGCCGCCGTGCAGCCGGACGCGACCTTGCGCACCGGCGTCACCGTCTCGCTGTCGACGCCGCAGGATCGCGCCCTGGTGACGTTCCCCGGCGCGATCGCCACGCTGCGTGCGGACGAAGTGGACGACGCGTTGCTGGCCGGCGCCGATCACCTGCATGTTTCCTCGTACTACCTGCAGCGTGCGCTGCGACCCGATTGCCGCCAGCTGTTCGCGCGTGCGCATGCCGCTGGTCTGAGCACTTCGCTCGATCCCGGCTTCGATCCGCAGCAGACGTGGGCATCCGATTTGCTCGATGCGCTGACCGAAGTCGACCTGTTCCTGCCGAACGAGCTGGAGCTGGCGGCCATCACCGGGCGTGACGGCGTGCTTGCCGGTCTGCGCGCGCTCGACAACGGACGCACGCGAACCGTGGTGAAGCGCGGACAACTCGGCTGCGCCAGCCTGGATCAGGGACAGCTGCTCGAAGTGCCGGCGTTTGCCGTCGACCCGGTCGACAGTACCGGCGCCGGCGATTCGTTCGACGCGGGTTTTCTGCATGCGTGGCTGCGCGGCCAGACGCTGCATGACTGCATGCGCTGGGGCAGTGCCTGCGGCAGCCTCTCCACGCGACGCACCGGTGGTACGGCCGGCCAGGCCAGCGTGCCGGAAGTGGATACCCTGCTGGCGAACGTGCCGTGATCACCGTCATCGGCTTCAACACGGCGATCGACCGGTTCATCCGGTTGGACACGCTGCGCCCCGGCGAAGTCAGTCGTGCACTCGACGAACAGGCGTACCCCGGCGGCAAGGGCCTGCACGTGGCGCAGACGATTGCTGCGCTGGGCGAGCGCGTGCAGTTGGTCGGCCTGGTCGACCCGGCGCATCGCAACATGATCGGTCGGCTGATGTGCGAGCGCGGTGTGTTGTTCCACGGCATCGAGGTCACCGACGGCCTGCGCACCTGCATCGCGCTGCAGGATGCCAGCGGACAGATCACCGAAATCCTCGGCCAGGGGCCGCTGCTGGATGGCACACAGCAGGAGGCTTTGCTGCGCGCGTTCCGTCGTGGTGTCGACGACAGTGACCTGATCGTGCTGTCCGGCAGCCTGCCGCGAGGTTTTCCACCGGCCACTTATGCCGAACTGGCCGCGCATGTGCGCGATGCCGGCAAACGTTGCCTGGTCGACGCCGGCAGCGAGCTGCTGCAGCACGCCGTGCAGGCGCAACCATTTCTGGTCAAGCCCAATCGCGACGAGATCACCGAATTGCTCGGGCGTCCGATTGGCGATCTCGCTGCGGCCGTGGGTGCGGTTCGCGAACTGCATGCGCATGGCGTCGCAATGCCGGTAGTGACGATGGGTGCGCTGGGCGCGGTGGCTGCCGATGCGAGTGGCATCTGGCACGCCGCGATCGAGCTGGCACACGTGCGCAACACGGTGGGCTCGGGCGACTGCCTGCTGGCCGGCATGACGGTAAGCATGGCGCGGAGCATGAATTTGGAAGAAACCTTGCGCCTGGGCGTCGCTTGCGGCGCCGCCAATGCGCAAGGTGAGGAAACCGGTTTCGTCGAACGGCGGACGGTGGAGGCGTTGCTGCCGGAGGTAAGGGTAGAGCGCCTGGCATGACAAATAGCAAGGGACTCAACCGGACGGCTATCCGTCCGGACGGGGAGTCTTGCGTCCGAAATTTTGATGAAGGTGAAAACAAGTTCGTGGAAGGGGACGTTTCCATGGGCATCCATAACCGCCAGTTGCAGAAGGGGAGTTGTCGTATCTGTGCAAGGCGACGGTAAATACGGGAGAGGTGTTCTATGCGTGTCGACAAGAATGGCAAATTTGCGGCCGAGGGCAAGAACAAGAAGTTGTTGGCAGTGTCCATCGGCAGATCGTTGATGGCGATGCAGATGGCCTGGGTGGCGGGAGGTCTCGCGTTTGCGGGAGGCGCGTGGGCGCAGACCAACACGCTGGCCGTACCCACGGGGACGACGAATACGACCCCCGTGAATCCGGCTCAGAACTCGAGTTCAACCACGGACGGTTCCACATCTTCAAAACCGCCGAAAAAAGCGGTGCAGATGCAGGCGGTGAACGTAACCGGCTCGAACCTTCGTGGCGTGGATATAGAGACGGCGCTTCCGACCATCACCATCAGCAGTCAGGATATCCAGCGGCAGGGTTTTGCCACCGTCGGCCAGCTGCTGCAGAACCTGTCCTCCGCAGCGACACCCGATCTGAGCCGCGGCGATGCCGCATCGCTGGGTCCCAACCAGGGCGGCACCTTCATCGACCTGCGTGGTCTTGGCGCACAGCGCACACTTGTTCTGGTGGATGGACAGCGTATCGGCGCGGTGCACGGCGGCTATACGGATGTCAGCGTGATTCCCGTATCGATCGTCGACCATATCGATGTTCTGGGTAGTGGTGCCTCGGCGATCTACGGCTCCGACGCCATCGCCGGTGTGATCAACATCGTTACCGTCAAGAATTTCAACGGGGTGCAGCTCGATACCTATGCCGGCGAATACATGCCGCACAATGACGGCAGCCAGGCCCAGTACAGCGTCACCGCCGGCACAAATGGTGAACGCAATTCCCTGGTGGCCAGTGCTTCGTATCAGTACCAGGGGTCGGTTTCGGGCGGTGATCGTCCGTGGTCGGCATATCCCCAGACCAACCACTACCCTTATTTCGGGCTCAGCTCGCTGCCACCGAACAGCGGCTTCATTCTCAATTCGGCGACAGCGGATCCGAGTAACGGAAGCCGCGTGCTGACCCTGAATCCAGGTGGTGATTCGGGGAACATCAACGACTATTCGTTTCGGACGCCCCGGATATACGGCCCGGACGGCAACGTTACCAGCCTCGCCAATGCGGGTTCGTATATCTACAACTACAACAACCTGAGCACCATCCTCAGCCCCAACAAGACCAAGAACCTGTATCTGTCCGATCGCTACAAGATCACCGATCACATCACCGCGCATGTCGAGCTCGGCTACAACGAGAGCTGGAACGGTGGCACCGGTGGCCCGAGTTACCTGTACAGCGGTCAGTCCAGCAACCCGCCGAATCTCCCCCAGTTTCCGCTGCTGCTTTCCGCACAGAGCTACTACAACCCCTACAACGCGCCGGGACAGACGCCCCAGGATGTGCAATTCGAGCGGCTGTTCACGCAAAACCTTTACAGCAACGACAACACCTCGAAGAACTATCGCTACAGCGCCGGCCTGGAAGGCGACTTCAGTTTTGACGATCACCTGTTCAATTGGGATGCGTACTATTACGACAGCAAGATCCGCGACGTCGACATCCGCCCGGGGCAGTACAACCTGATCAATGCGACGCAAGCCCTGGGGCCATCCTTCATGGGTGCCAACGGAGTCGTGCAGTGTGGTACTCCCGGCAATGTGATCGCCGGATGCGTGCCATTGAATCCGCTCGGTACCGTCACCCAGCAGATGCTCAATTACATTGCCATCAACAATGTCGAGCGCACCGGTTATGACGAAAAGGCTGCCGTTGCCGATATCAGCGGTGGCGTCTACGAGTTGCCCGGGGGTGACCTCACGGTCGGCGCGGGCGTGCAGCATCGGACGGAAGCGGGCTTCGACTATACCGATCCCTTCGCCACGGCGGGCTATTCGAGCGACTACTCGGTCGCGCCCAACCAGGGCAGTTTCAGCGTCAATGAGGGCTACGTCGAGGTCTTTGCCCCACTGCTGAAGGATCTGCCCGGCGCACAAAGCCTTTCGCTCGACGTGGCGCGTCGCTGGTCGAATTACAGCAATTTCGGCGGTACGCGGAACAACTCCTTCAAGCTGGCCTGGAAACCGATCGACGACTTGATGGTGCGCGCCAGCTACAGCACCAATTTCCGCGCGCCGACGATCAACGACCTGTATCAGGGACTCTATCTGGCCGGCGGTTTTACCGATCCCTGCGATGCGGTGTACGGACCATCGCAATACGGTTACAGCGCAACGGTGGCGCAGCGCTGTGTCAGCGGCTTTGGCGGCTTGCCTGGAGTAGGGGCGAATTTCCGTCAGACCGATATTTCCGGTGCGCCGGTCACCGGCCCCGGCGCCGCCGGCATCACCAACAGCTACAACGGTGGCAATGTCAATCTGAAGCCGGAAACCGGCTACAACGGCGACATCGGCATGGTCTACAGTCCGTCCTGGCTACCAGGCTTCAATGCCACGGTGGACTGGTGGAGCTACAACATCCGCAACCTGATCACCGGCATCAGCAATGATCAGGTGCTGGCCGATTGCTATGAGTTCGGCATCACCTCGGCATGTTCGCAGTTCCAGCGCCAAGGCGGCACCGGGCCGCTGGCCGGCCAGATCATCAATTTGATGAACCTGGAGGTCAATGCGGGCTGGCTGAAGGAGCGCGGCTGGGATTTCGGTAGCAGCTACACCTTTCCCGAGTCCAGCTTAGGCCGCTTCAAACTGGGCCTGCAGGGCACCTATATCGCAACCAACAACGTGCAGCCGACCGTCGGCGCGCCCGTTCAGTACACGGCGGGCACCGCATACGGCAACCTCGATGGCGCCGTGTGGCGCGTGCGCGGCAACTTCACCGTCAGTTGGGCCTACCGCAATTTCGGCGCGGACTGGACCGTGCGCTACTTCTCGCCGATCAAGGGTGGTTGCGCCTATCCGCCACCGACCACCACTACAGTATTCCCCTGCACCTTGCCCGATTACTACGCGCCGGGCATTGGAATTTCCCCGCTGACGCAACAACCGTCGGTCACCTTCAACGATCTGCAAGTGCACTGGAACACGCCGTGGAAGGGCACCCTCTCGCTGGGTGTCAACAACATCTTCAACCGTGTGGGTCCCTATATCTACGGTGGCGGCTTCAATTCGGGTACGGACAGTTACAACGACTACAACGCCTCCTATGACATCGGTCGTTTCGTGTACTTCCGTTATCAGCAGAAGTTCTGACGGCTGTGCGGAGCGAAGCCTTGTCCGGGTGAATCCCGGGCAAGGTTTCCAATCTGCGCTGAGGCAAATCGTTGCATGCGGGTCGAGATGGCCTGCAGATGACAAACCACAACAAGGGTATAGACATGTCTTACGTGTACTTCAACAAGCCGGACGCGACCGATCGTTCACATGGACGTGCGCCGCGCAGAGCCATGCGCACTTCGCGTCTTGCTGTGGGTGTGCTGTGCGCGCTGTTTGCGTGCGCTGGCGTGACCCATGCCGGTGACGCAGGCATCGCCAAACCCGGCGCGCCGTTGTTCGCGAATCAGGCCGGTCAGGAAAGTTTCGGCAACGCCGCGATCGGCGCCGAGTGGAAAGTGACTGGCGAACACCTGACGGACATGACGATCGCCAGCCATGACGGCAGTCAGTCGCTGACGATCAAGGCACCATTTGCCTTGACCCTGGCCGACGGACACACGATCAGCGCGGGCGACATGCATTTGCTTGCAGCGCCAGGCGAACAGGCATTGCCGATGGATGTCAAGGCATCGCGCCTGGCGGATCGCCTGCCAGGGCAGGGCATTCGCGCAAGTTTCACTGATGCGGGCGGTCGCTTCCGCATCGACTGGCAGTTGGTACAACGCGAGGGTTCGGCCTATTTGCGCGAAGTGGTGACGATCACCGCGCTGAAACAGGACGAGCACATCACCAGCGTGTCGCTGCTGTCGGCCGATGCGGCGAGTGCCGCGGTGGACGGCACCGTGAAAGGTTCGCCGGTAGTGGCCGGGCGAATGTATCTGGGCTTTGAAGATCCGCTGTCCGACAGTGAAGTGCGCGGCAAGCATGTGGCGCTGACCATGGCCCGCAGCCTGCCGCTGCGCCGGGGCCAGTCGATCACCTATTCGGCAGTGGCCGGGGTGGTGCGCGATGGCCAGTTGCGGCGTGACTTTGCTGCCTACATCGAGCGCGAGCGGGCACATCCGTATCGACCGTTCCTGCATTACAACTCGTGGTACGACATCGGCTACTTCACGCCGTACACCGAGGCACAGGCACTGGATCGCATCAACACCTTTGGCCAGGAACTTGCCCTCAAACGTGGCGTGAAGCTCGACTCGTTCCTGTTCGACGATGGCTGGGATGATCGTTCCGGCAGTTGGAACTTCAGCAAGGATTTCCCGCGTGGCTTTGCACCGCTGCGTGATGCAGCGGCCAAATACGGCGCTGCGCCCGGCATGTGGCTGTCACCATGGGGCGGCTATGGTCCGCCGGCGAAGGAGCGGGCAGAACGCGGCGCCAAGTCGGGTTACGAGATCATTGATGGCGGCCTCGCGTTGTCGGGCCCGAAGTACTACCAACAATTCCACAACACCGTGATGACCCTGGTGACCAAGGATGGCATCAATCAGTTCAAGTTCGACGGCACCGGCAATGCCGACAAGGTGTTTCCGGGCAGCGTTTTCGACAGCGATTTCAGTGCGGCGATCCAGTTGATCAAGGACATTCGCGAGGCCAGGCCGAACACTTTCATCAACCTCACCACCGGCACCTGGGCCTCGCCGTTCTGGCTGCGCTACGCCGATTCGATCTGGCGCGGCGGCGAGGACGACTGGCATGCTGGCGTGGGCACCGAGCGCGAGCAGTGGATCACCTATCGCGACCAGCAGACCTACGAGAACATCGTGATCCAGGGTCCGCTGTTCCCGATCAATTCGCTGATGCTCCACGGCATCATCTACGCGCAGAAGAACACGCGCCTGAATACCGATCCAGGGCACGATTTCGCCAACGAGGTGCATTCGTACTTCGCCACCGGTACCCAGCTGCAGGAGATGTACATCACGCCATCGCTGCTGACCAAGGGCGACTGGGATGCGCTCGCCGAGGCGGCGAAGTGGTCGCGTGCGAACGCCGATGTTTTGCGCGACACGCACTGGATCGGCGGCGATCCGGGCCGGCTCGACGTCTACGGCTGGGGCGCGTGGTCTGCGCAAAAGTCGATCATCACGCTGCGCAATCCGGACGCAAAGCCGCAGGCCGCGGTGATCGATCTGCAACGCCAGCTGGAGCTGCCCGCCGGTGCCGCGCGTCGCTTCCGCGTCACCGACATCTGGAAACATGGAGACAGCAGTGTGCCTGCCCAGCTGGATGCGGATCATGCGAGCAGCATCGTGCTGGCACCGTTCGAAGTGCTCACGCTGGAGCTGACACCGGATTGACGGCAACGCGTCCGGCAGGCGGCACGGAAGGCCGGTGACGGCAGGAATAAGACAGGTTCTTGGAGGGAGAATGCATCGACCGCGACCGATTAGGCGTGGCTGCAGCATCGGCATCCTGGCATCGGCGCTGGCCACGGCTTCGCTGTTCGCTACCTCGCTACCGGCTTCGGCGCAGGCAGATCCCGACCCGCGCGTGGAGCAGATCCTGCAGCGGATGACGCCGGACGATCTGCATCGCCTGGTGCAGAGCTACGCCATGATGGGCCTGCCGCGGCAGCCGCCCGGCAGCGTCGGTGCCGCCGGCTATGTGCCGGCGCTGCCGGCCTACGGCATTCCGGCGCTGCAGGAGAACGATGCCGGCGTCGGTGTGAACAACTATCCGATCGGCGTTGATGCGCGCGGCTGGCCGGTCGGCGTTCGAGGCAAGGCCGGCGAGGCCACGCCGCTGCCGTCGCCGCTGGGGCTGGCTGCGACCTGGAACCCGCGGCTGGCCTATGCAGGTGGCGCGATGATCGCCGGTGAGGCGCGTGCGCAGGGCATCAACGTGCTGCTGGCGGGCGGGGTCAATCTCGCGCGTGATCCGCGCAACGGACGCAACTTCGAGTACTTCGGCGAGGACCCCCTGCTGGCCGGCACGATCGCCGGTGCGGAAATTCGCGGCATCCAGTCGCGGCATGTGATCTCCACGGTCAAGCACTACCTACTCAACGCGCAGGAAACCCATCGCCTCACACTCAGCGCCAATCTCGACGAACGCGCCATGCGCGAGTCCGACCTGTTCGCGTTCGAGCTGGCGATCGAGCAGGGTCATCCGGGCGCCGTGATGTGCGGCTACAACAAGGTCAACGGCATCTACGACTGCTCGAACGCCCACCTGCTGAACGACGTGCTCAAACGCGACTGGAAGTATCCGGGCTGGGTAATGACCGACTGGGGCGCCGACCACGGCGTGTCCGATGCGCTGGCCGGAGTGGACCAGGTCTCGGGTGAGGATATCGCCGACGGTGAGAACGGCGACGGCAGTTTCGGCGCCCCGCTGATGCGTGCCATCGCCAATCATGAGATTCCCTATAGCCGTCTGCAGGACATGGCGCGACGCATCCTGCATTCGATGATGGCGAACGGCCTGTTCGCACAGGTCCACGTGCCGGTGCCACGAGCGGATGCCGATGCGAAGGTCGCGCGGGATGCAGCCGAGCAGGCGCTGGTATTGCTGAAGAACGCATCCGCGCAGTTGCCGCTGAGCGCCGGCGTCAGGCGCATCGTGCTGATCGGCGGACATGCCAACGCCGGCATGCTTTCCGGCGGCGGTTCTGCGCAGGTCTGGCCGATCGGCGGACCCGCGATCGAGCCGGTCCATCCGGAATTGCACGACAGCGCGTCGCCTTGGATCGTCTACGACCCTTCGTCGCCGCTGAAGGCATTGCAGCAGCGCCTGCCGCAGACGCGCATCGACTACGACGACGGCGGTGACCCGGTTCGTGCGGCGGCACTGGCGAAGTCGGCCGACGTCGCCATCGTGTTCGCCACGCAATGGGCGGCCGAAGGCGTCGACCAGGCCGACCTGGCGCTGCCCGGGCGCCAGGATGCGCTGATCGACGCAATCGCTGCCGCCAACTCGCATACGGTCGTGGTGCTCGAGACCGGTGGCCCGGTGCGCATGCCATGGTTGCCACAGGTGGCTGCAGTGATCGAGGCATGGTACCCAGGCGCCCGTGGCGGCGAGGCGACGGCCGACGTGCTGACCGGGCGCATCGATCCAGGTGGGCGCCTGCCGATCACGTTCCCTCGCGACGAGCGGCAATTGCCGCGTCCGCGCATCACCAGGGCCGATGCGGTCGACTATGACATCGAGAGCGCCGCGGTCGGTTACAAGTGGTACGACAGACAGCGGTTGAATCCGCTGTTCCCGTTCGGATACGGATTGTCGTATACGCATTTCGACTACGCGTATCTGCAGCTGCAGCAACAGGGTGGACGCGTGGTGGTTCATTTCGAGGTCAGCAATGACGGCGACCGCGCCGGCATGGATACGCCGCAGGTCTACGTCGATATGCCATCGGGTACCGGCGAGGCGCCGCGGCGTCTCGCCGGTTTCGACAAGATCTTCCTGCGCCCGGGTGAGCGCAGGGCGGTATCCGTGACCATCGATCCGCGCCTGTTCGCGGTGTTCGATGTCGCCGCCGACGGCTGGCGCATCAGCGCTGGGCGCTATACGGTGGAGGTGGGGCATTCGTCACGCGATCTCGTCCTGCGTGGCAGCATCGGCCTTGACGCCGCCCGCGTCGCGCCATGAATACTGGGGCGCACCATCGCATTGCGAGGCATGACGGTATCGCAAAGGCGACACATGCTATCCATCAACGATTGAAGGTCATCCCATGTTGAGACGAGATTTCCTGCGCTTGAGCATGCTGACTCCGTTGGCAGCCGCCTGCGCCGGCGTGCGTGGGGCACCGGTCACGCACCCTGCTTCGACGCAGATGCCGGACGGTCGGCGCCATCGCTTCGAGCTGTCCGCACAGCAGTTCCTGCTTGATGGCCGGCCGTTCCAGATCCGCAGCGGTGAGATGCATCCGATCCGGATTCCCGTCGAGTACTGGCCGCAGCGCATCCGCATGGCGAAGGCGATGGGGCTCAACACGATTTCCATCTACCTGATGTGGAATGCGCTGGAGACGGAGCCCGGCGTGTTCGACCTGAAGACCGACAATCGCGACTTCGCGCGCTTCATCCGGCTGTGCCAGAGCGAGGGCATGTGGGTGTACCTGCGGCCCGGCCCGTATATCTGCGGCGAATGGGATTACGGCGGCCTGCCGCCGTACCTGCTGCGTCATCCGCACATTCGCGTGCGCGACAAGGACGATCCCGATTACATGGCGGCGGTGCATCGCTACATCGCGGCCGTTGCACCGGTGATCGCACCGCTGCAGGTGGCCAACGGCGGGCCGATCCTGATGGTGCAGGTGGAGAACGAATACGCCTCGTTCGGTCACGACCTCGACTACCTCAAGCTGATTCGTTCGCTATGGCAGCAGCACGGCGTGCATGGCCCGTTCTCGATTTCCGACGGACTGGGCCAGGTGCGCAAGGAGCAGACGTATCTGCCCGACGCCGCGCTGGGTCTGGACGGCGACACCGATTTCGCCGGTGCGCAGGCGATCGCCGGCGAAATGCCGGTGTGGATGGGCGAGGGCTATCCCGGCTGGATCACCCACTGGGGCGACAAGGATTTCGCGCGCGGCGATTTCGCCGGAACGCTGCGCTCGCTGCTGCAGCAAGGTCGTTCGTTCAACATGTACGTGGTGCATGGTGGCACCAACTTCGGTTTCGGCGCGGGCGCCAACGCGGATGGCGACTACTCGCACTTCCAGCCGGTGATCACCAGCTACGACTACGGTGCGCCGATCGACGAGCGCGGTGCACCCACGCCGGATTACCACACGTTCCGCCAGCTGATCGCCGCCAGCGTGAAGCAGTCACTGCCCGGGGTGCCGGCCACGCCGCCGGCGATCCGCTTCGCGCCGATCACGCCCACGCCGCATGCATCGCTGTGGGACAACCTGCCGCCGCCGAAGCATGTCGCCGCACCGCAGGCGAACGAGCTGCTGTTCGGACAGGACCACGGTCTGGTGCTGTACCGGCGCAAGATCCAAGGCAGTGGCGGTGCGCTGCGCATTGACGGTATGCGCGACTACGCGACGGTGTTCAGCGGTGGACGTTATGTCGACTATCTGTCGCGCATGCAGCATCCGGGCTTGCGCGCAGGCGACCGCATCGATCTTCCCGCCGCCGCAAGCACGGAAACTCAGCTGGAGATTCTGGTGGACAGCTTCGGTCATGTCGGCTATGGCCCGGCGATGGCCGACCGCAAGGGCATCGTGGGAAGTATCCGGCTGGAAGGGGAAGATCTGCAGGGTTGGGATGTGCACAGTCTGCCGCTGGATGAAGCATGGCTCGCCGGCTTGCGACCACTGCGTGGCGCTGTCTGGCGGCCGGGCCTGTTCTTTCGGGCGACGCTGGTGCTCGACGGGGTGGGCGACAGCTATATCGACATGAGCGCATGGGACAAGGGCTATCTGTGGGTCAACGGCCACTTGCTCGGCCGCTACTGGCACATCGGTCCGCAGCAGCGACTGTATTGCCCGGCGAGCTGGCTGCATCAGGGCAAGAATGAAGTGCTCGTGCTCGACATGCATCGCACCGAGGCCGCATCGGTCCGTGGGCTGGAAACGCTGAGTGATCCGGATCACGTGGCGTGAGCGGTTCCAGCGACCGTCATTTGCGGGAGTCGGCCGGAAACAGCAGCGGGCGTGCGATCCTTTTCGAGCATCGCGATTCCCGCTGCAACAGGAGACCATGATGAAGATGTTTGCCTGCATTGCCGGAACCTTGATGGTGCTGGGTGCCGTTTCCGCCAAGGCAGTGGCGATCACTGCCGCCACGCCACCGATGGGCTGGAACAGCTGGAACCATTTCGCCGAAAAAGTCAGCGACAGGGACATCCGCGCCGCTGCCGATGCCCTGGTCGCCAGCGGCATGCGCGATGCGGGCTATGTCTACGTCAACATCGACGACGGCTGGCAGGGCAAACGCGACGCCAGCGGTGAAATCCGCCCGAATGCGAAGTTTCCGGACATGAAGGCGCTGGCCGACTATGTCCATTCCAGGGGGCTCAAGCTCGGCATCTACAGTTCGCCGGGCGACAAGACGTGTGCCGGCTACGCCGGCTCGCTCGGGCACGAAGCACAGGATGCGCGTACCTACGCGAAGTGGGGCATCGACTACCTCAAATACGATCTGTGCAGTTTCCGGCACGATGCGATGGAAGCTCAGTACCCCGGCAACCCGGCCGGGCAGATGCGCCTGATGGAGGCCGCGTACGAAAAGATGCGTCGTGCGCTCGATGCGAGCGGACGGCCGATGGTCTATTCACTCTGCCAGTACGGCTGGGATGCGGTGTGGGAGTGGGGGGCATCCCCGGCGGTTCGAGGCAATCTGTGGCGTACCACCGACGACGTCAGCCTCGACTGGATGTCGATCCACGCCAATGCGACGCAACAGTCGGGACTGGCGGCCTACGCCGGGCCCGGGCACTGGAACGACCCGGACATGCTGGAGGTCGGCAACCAGCTGGGCGATCGCAAACTGACCATGCCCGAGAACCGCGCGCATTTCAGTCTGTGGGCGATGATGGCTGCGCCGCTGATCGCCGGCAACGACCTGTCGACGATGTCGCCCGAAGTGCGCGCGGTACTGACCAATCGCGACGTGATCGCGATCGACCAGGATCCGCTCGGTCGACAGGGCACGCGGGCCTATGCCGACGGCGAAATGGAAGTCTGGACCCGGCCGCTGGTCGGCGGCGGTGTGGCCGTGGCCATACTCAACCTGGGTACGGAGCGCTACAGCACCCATCCGTTCCATCTGGATCTGGCACGACTCGGACTGAAAGGCACACAGCATGGCAAGGATCTGTGGACCGGCAAGCCGATCACGCTGGAGGACAGTCAGCCGATCCTGATGAAAGAGCACGATGTCCTGCTGGTGCGGCTGGACAAGCCGGTACGTATCGGCGGGTAGCGGCTTGCCTGCCTTGCGATCATGCGTGTCCGGCTGCATTTCGCCCGGCGCGGTCAGGCCTTGCCGTGGAACAGTTCGCGCCCGATCAGCATGCGGCGAATTTCATTCGTGCCGGCGCCGATTTCGTAGAGCTTGGCGTCACGCAGCAGGCGGCCGGCCGGGAACTCGTTGATGTAGCCGTTGCCACCCAGCGTCTGGATCGCCTCCAGCGCCACCTGTACGGCATTGACCGAGGCGTTGAGCAGGCATGCTGCCGGGTCGATGCGTGACTTCACCCCGTTGTCGAACTGCTGCGCCACCATGTAGGCGAAGCCGCGCGAGCTTTGCAGTGCGGTGTACATGTCGGCGATCTTCGCCTGCATCACGCCGAAGGTGCCGATCGGTGCGTTGAACTGCTTGCGTTCGCGCACGTAGGGCAGCACCAGATCCAGCGCCGCCTGCATCAGGCCGAGCGGGCCCCCGGACAGCACGAGGCGCTCGGTGTCGAGACCGCTCATCAGCACGCGCACGCCTTCGTTGACCTCGCCCACGCGGTTCTCGTCGGGGATCTCGCAATCCTCGAACACCAGTTCGCAGGTGTTCGAGCCGCGCATGCCGAGCTTGTCCAGTTTCTGCGCAGTGGAGAAACCCTTCATGCCCTTCTCGACGATGAAGGCGGTCATGCAGCGGCTGCCGGCCGGGCGTGGCGCGGTGCGCATGTAGACCAGCAGCACGTCGGCATCGGGACCGTTGGTGATCCACATCTTGTTGCCGTTGGCGATCCACACATCACCACGCTTCTCGGCCTTGCAGGTCATCGAGCCGACCACGTCGGAGCCGGCACCCGGCTCGCTCATCGCCAGCGCACCGACATATTCGCCGCTGCACATCTTCGGGATGTACTTGCGCCGCTGCGCTTCGTTGCCGTTGTGGAAGATGTTCTGCACGGCGAGGTTGGAGTGTGCGCCGTATGACAGACCCACCGAGCCGGACGCACGCGAGATCTCCTCCATCGCCACCATGTGCGCGAGGAAGCCCATGCCGGTGCCGCCGTACTCGGTCGGGATGGTCATGCCGAGCAGGCCCATCTCGCCGAACTTGCGCCACAGGTCGGCCGGGAACAGGTTGTCGTGGTCGATCTGGGTGGCGCGCGGGGCGATTTCCTTTTCCGCAAACGCATGCACGGTGTCGCGCAGCAGGTCGATGTCTTCTCCGAGCGGAAACGGACGCATCACGAACTCCTTGGGTGTGCAGGCCGCCATTTTAGCGCAGTCGGGGGCGTTGGCCGGGAAGTCGGGTGGGCGCGCGCTTCAGGCCAATAAAAAAAGCCGCCGAAGAACGGCGGCTTTTCGTGACGAACGTGTCGCTTACTGACCGCGCATGCGGCCCTGGAAGCGGGTGCCCGCGCCCATGTGCGGCAGCTTGATCTTGCCGATGGCGGCAATGCGCTCCTCGGCGAGACGGTCGGCAGCCAGGTAGGTCGGGATGCTCTGCGTCTTGCTGATCTCGAAGATGCGGCCCAGGTTGTAGTAGATCGTGCGCATCATGCGCATCGCGCGCTCGCGGTTGTAGCCGTCGATTTCCAGCGACACGTTCATCACGCCGCCGGCGTTGACTGCGTAATCCGGTGCGTACAGCACACCGCGGCGCTGCAGCTCGTCGCCGATCTCGTCGGTGGCCAGCTGGTTGTTCGCCGCGCCGCAGATGATCTTGGCCTTGATGCGGTCGATGGTCTGCGCATTGACGGTGCCGCCCAGCGCGCACGGCGAGTACACGTCGGCGTCGACGTCGTAGATCTCGTCCAGGCCCACGGCTTCGCAGCCCAGCTCGTCGACGCAACGCTGCACCGCATCCTTGTTGATGTCGGTGACGAACACCTTGGCGCCCTGTTCGCGCAGCAGCTTGATGAATTCGCTGCCGACGTGGCCGGCACCCTGCACCGCGTAGCTGTACTTGCCCACGTCCTCGTTGCCGTGCTTGAACTGCAGCGCGGCCATCAGGCCCTGCAAGGTGCCGAACGCGGTGAACGGCGACGGGTCGCCTGAACCGCCATGCACCTGATGCACGCCGGTCACGTACTCGGTTTCGCGGAACACGTATTCCATGTCGTTGACGTCGATGCCGACGTCCTCGGCGGTGATGTAGCGGCCGTTGAGCGAATTGACGAAACGGCCGAACGCGCGGAACAGTGCCTCGGACTTGTCCTTGCTCGGATCACCGATGATCACGGCCTTGCCGCCGCCCAGGTTCAGGCCGGCTACCGCGTTCTTGAAGGTCATGCCGCGCGACAGGCGCAGCACGTCGTTCACCGCCTCCTGCTCGGTCTTGTACGGCCACATGCGCAGACCGCCGAGCGCAGGGCCCAGCACCGTGTTGTGGATCGCGATGATGGCCTTCAGGCCGGCGTCCTTGTTGTGGCAGAACACGACTTCTTCGTGGCCGGTCTTGGCGATGGTTTCAAAGATCATTGGAACGGTGACTCCATGATTTACGGTGCCGGAGGCACCTACAAGGGATTGGCGGGGCTGGGGATGACCCCGTCAAAGGGCGTGAAAGCCGGAAACTCAACGCCCCGATCGAAGCCGGGGCGATGAATCAAAGCGTCAAGTTTAATACGTCGCCCCATGGGATGGTGACGCGGCGCAACAAGTCGTTGGCGTATGGGGTGAGATATCAGGGCAGATCCTGGATGGCAGCCGGATCAGGTTCGGCTCAGAGGGATACCCAGTGGCCCGGGCGGAAGTGCCAGCCATCGCGATGCTGTTCCCAGCTCGCGTCTACATAACGGTAGTCGGGCTTTTCAGGTATCCACTGGCCCGGAACCGGCACATAGTCGTGGCCATCCCAACGTGAGTAGCTGTGCGCCCATACATAGCCGCGACGTATCTGGACCGGCTCGACGACAAACGGTGGCGGCGCCCGCGGTGCCACTACGTCTCCCGCGTAAGTGCGATACATCAACGGATGATGCACGACCGGCGGCCGACCCGGTTGATCGGCGCAACCGGCGGCAAGGGCAGTGGCGCCAGCGAGCAGGGCAAACGCAACAACGCGGTGAACCATGGAATGTTGCTCCGTATCGGGAATGGATCGGGCGGGTGTCGTGACGACAGAGTCTACTGCGGTGGCATGACGTCGCTGTGGATGGCAAGAGCGAAGATGGAAACGCCCCGGCAGGCGGGGCGTTTCCACAAAGCCAGGTTACGGGATCTGTCAGCCGGCTGCCCAAACACCGACGCGCCAGTGCCAACCGTCGCGGCGCTGTTCCCAGTGCGGGTGTACGTAGTGGTAGCCGGGCCGCATCCGCTCCCAATGGCCACGTTCGGCTACGTAGTGGCGGCCATCCCAGCGCCAGTAGCCGCGGGCCCATACAAAGCCCGGTCGTGGCTCCACATTTTCCACGAACATCGGCGGCGGCGCTTGTGGCGCGATCACTTCGACATAGCCGGGCGCGGGTGCATAGGCTGGGGCGGGGCGCGCATAGACGACCGGACGCGCCGGCTCCACCACACAGCCAGCGGCAAGTGCAGTAACGGCAACAAGAGAAGCGAGTGCAACAAGGCGAATGGACATGGTCAGTGATCTTCCTGGTCAAGGTTGAGAGGAGATGTCGCGGTGTTGCGTAACAGAACGGTGTAACGTGGTTTCACCGGGCGGAAGCTTTCGCGACAGCTGTCCGCCCTCCCAGGTTTTGCATGATCAGCGGCCCCAGTAACCCTGGTGGAAGCGCCAGCCGCGATGGCCGTGCACCCAATACGCCGGACGATAGCGGTAGCCGGGGCGGGCACGGATCCAGTAGCCGCCGGCCCATACATGGCGCCGACCATCCCAGCGCCAGTAACCTGGCGCCCACACGTAACCCGCGCGCGGCGGCGGTACACGCTCGAAGCGCGGCGGAGGCGGCCCGACGTTGATGCCGACGCCGACCGAAACCTGTGCCGTGGCCGGCGGTGCATACACGACACCAGCGAAGGTCAGGCCGAGTCCGGCGAGCAGGGCCAGTTTCAGGGGCAGGCTGTTCATCATGGTTCCTCCGTTGTTACCGCATGGCGCGGCTGTGTTGACGATAACGGAGCGGAACTAGGTGTGTTGACCACCGACGTCCAGCCCGTTCAGCTTTCGGCGGGTTGGATGCTGTCATCACGCGAAGCAGCATCTACCTGGGACCGCCTCCCGGCGAAGGCACCAGCTGCCCGAGACGTCATTCCAGCCAAAGGCCTCATACACCCAAATCGTCACCCCAGCGAAAGGCCCGATCCAGCCAAATCGTCATCCCAGCGAAAGGCCCCATCCACCCAAGTCGTCATCCCGGCGAAGGCCGGGATCGCCTTCTGACTCTGCCGTTGAAGAGCGATCCCGGCCTTCGCCGGGATGACGTCACTAGGAGGGTTTCGCATTTTCCTTACGCGTAACGCGTACCCGGTGGGCGCTTCACTGAGCCGAATTACATGACTTGATGAAATGCACGAACGATCGTGCTATTTTATGGCCCATGACGACGGCACCCCATCCCGGCAAACGCGCCTCCACTCGTGACCTGATCCTGGATCACGCCTATGCCCTGGCCCGCAAGGACGGCCTCGAAGGCCTGTCCATCGGCACGCTGGCGGCCGACGTGGACATGTCCAAGAGCGGCGTGTTCGCCCATTTCGGCTCCCGCGAGGACCTGCAGCTGGCGGTGCTCGATGCCGGCGGCCAGCGCTTTGCGGCCAAGGTATTGCTGCCCGCGCTGAAGCAGCCGCGTGGCTTGCCGCGGCTGCGCGCCATCGTTGCCCACTGGTCCGAATGGGCGCGCGAACACCAGAGCGGCTGCGTGCTGCTTTCCGCGGCCAGCGAATACGATGGACGAAATGGTGCGCTGCACGATAAAGTGGTTTCGCAGCAGGCTGAATGGCGCGGTGGATTGCAGAAGGCCATCGCGCAGGCCGTGACCGAAGGGCACCTGCGCAGCGACACCGATACCGCCCAGCTCGCGTTCGAAATCTATGCCCTGATGCTCGGCCTGCACCACGACGCCGGGTTGTTCGGGTTCGACGAGGCCGGCCAACGCGCCGCGCAGGCCTTCGAACGACTCTGGCGCAGCTGGCAAGCCTGAGGAATCCCCCATGTCCTCCAAATCCACCACCGCGAGCAATCGTCCCGGTCTCGCCGCCCGCTTCAAGCTGGGTACCGTGCGTGCCGGTTTTGCGTTTGGCAGTCGGCTGGCACCGCAGCGCACGGTGAACCGTGCCGCGCGTCTGTTCGCCACGCCGTTCGCCAGCAGCCGCACTCGCGCGCAGGCGGTGCAGGGCGATGACGAGATGCAGCATGGTCAACTGCAGGTCAACGGCGAAACCATCGCCACCTATGTCTGGGGCGATCCGGTGCTGCAGCCCTATGCGCTGCTGGCGCATGGCTGGTCCAGCTTCGGTCTGCGTTTCCTGCCGTGGGTGGCGAAGCTGCGCGCGCAGGGTTTCGCCGTGGTCACCTTCGACCAACCCGGCCACGGCTACAGCAGCGGCAAGCTGTGCACCTTGCCGGAATTCACCGACACCGTGCACGCCATCGGCCAGTACTACGGCGAAGCGGCGCTGGCGATCGGCCACTCGCTGGGCGGCGCTGCCGTGACCCTCGCGCAGGACGAGGCGTGGCACGCGCGCAAGCTGATCCTGGTGGCACCGCCGGTCGACATGGCCGCGGCGGCGGGCCGTTTCTTCCGCTTCGTGCATCTGGGCGAAAACCTGCGCGAAGCATTCTATCTGTGGCTGTTGCGTCGCACCGGTGTCAGCGTCGAGCAGTTGCAGGTGCATCGCCATCTGCCCGCGCTGGGCTTGCCCGGCCTGATCGTGCATGATCTCGACGATGACGACGTGCCGTGGGGCGAGGGCGAGCGCTACGCCCAGTACTGGCCCGGCGCGCGGTTGCTCACCACGCAGGGACTCGGCCATCGGCGTGTGTTGGATGCGCCCGAAGTGATCGAGGCGGCGCTGGCGTTCGTTCGTGGCGAAGAAGTGGGCACGCGGGTGGTCGGCAGCACGAATCTGTCGCTCTGCATCTAGGTCTAGGTTCCCCTGCTTCCCTTGGCTTCAAGTCTTGAGGCTTCAATGAATCCTGGGCCTCAATGAATCCCGGGAGCCTCATGGAATCTTGCCGTCATCCCAGCGAAGGCCGGGATCGCTTCTGAGGGGTGGAAGAGCCAATGCGATCCCGGCCTTCGCCGGGATGACGCCTCGGGGCGGGATGGCGCTTCGGGGTGGGATGACACCGCGGGAGCAGCATGACGTTTCGGATGAATGGCGCCTTCGCCAGGATGACGTGTGACGGCCCATCGGCGCGTCGTTCAGCAGCGGGGAAAAGCCACAAAACTCCTTACTCCCCGGCGATCCACTAGAATCGTGCAGTTCAAGCACACGATGTCGGAGTTGCCATGAGTTCCCCCGCCAAGCACGTCCCCGCCGGCGCCACGCAGGCTGAAACCACGCCGCTGCGCTTCGTCACCGCCGCCAGCCTGTTCGATGGCCACGACGCCGCGATCAACATCATGCGCCGCATCATCCAGTCACAGGGCGCGGAGGTGATCCACCTTGGCCACAACCGCTCGGTGGAAGACGTGGTGCGCGCCGCGCTGCAGGAAGACGCCGACGCGATCGCGCTGTCGTCCTATCAGGGTGGCCACGTCGAGTACTTCAAGTACATGGTCGACATGCTGAAGGAACGCGGCGCCGGCCACATCCGCGTGTTCGGCGGCGGCGGCGGCACCATCACGCCCGAAGAGATCAAGGAGCTGCAGGCCTACGGCGTCGAGCGCATCTACCACCCGAACGACGGCATGAAGCTCGGCCTCACCGAGATGATCGAGGACGTGATGCATCGCGCCGGTTCGGCCGCGATCAAGCGCGCCGAGTCCGAAACGACTGCGGTGCCCAAGGTCGACATCGACGACGAAATCTCGATCGGCCACATGCTCTCCGCGATCGAGGAAGGCAAGCTCAGCGACGCCGAGCTCGAACACCAGCGCAAGCAGTGGAAGCTCGCCGGCAAGCACACGCCGGTACTCGGTCTCACCGGCACCGGCGGCGCCGGCAAGTCATCGGTGGTGGACGAGCTGCTGCTGCGCTTCCTGCACGCGTTCCCCCAGATGCGCATCGCCGTGCTCGCGGTCGATCCGACCCGTCGCCGCTCCGGTGGCGCGCTGCTCGGCGACCGCATCCGCATGAACTCGTTGCGTAGCCATCGCGTCTACATGCGCTCGATGGCCACGCGCCGCCAGCACGCCGCCACCAGCATCGTGCTGCACGACTGCATCGATTTCCTGAAGAGCCAGCCGTACGACCTCGTCATCGTCGAGACCGCCGGCATCGGCCAGAGCGATTCGGAGATCGTCGATCTGGTCGACTTCCCGGTCTACGTGATGACCAGCGAATACGGCGCCGCCAGCCAGCTCGAGAAGATCGACATGATCGACTTCGCCGAATTGGTCGTGCTCAACAAGTTCGACAAGCGTGGCGCCGAAGACGCGCTGCGCGACGTGCGCAAGCAGTGGAAACGCAACCGCACCGCCTTCGCGCTGAAAGACGAAGACGTGCCGGTGTATCCCACCATCGCCAGCCAGTTCAACGATCCGGGCGTGACCTGGATGTTCACCAATCTGTGCCGGCTGATGCGGGAGAAGCTGGGGTCGGGGAACGGGGAACGGGGGATTGAAAGCGCGCATTGCAACTTCCAGCCGCAGCTCGATACCACCTTGAAGTCCCCACGCGCCACCGTGCTGATTCCTGGCAGCCGCGTGCGCTACCTCGCCGAGATTGCCGAGCAGGGCCGCAGCATCAACAGCGGCATCGAACACCAGGCCGTCTACGCCAGCAAGGCGCAGCATTACTACGAGGCGTTGAAGGAGCTGGGCGATCCGCAGCTGCTGCGTCCATTGGAGCTGTATCGCAACGCCGACCTGCACCAGCTCGTCACTTCCACAGACACCTCAACACCCAAAGGCGCCGTCACCTCCCAAGCCGTCATCCCGGCGAAGGCCGGGATCGCATCCCCTGCCGCACACGAAGCGCACGACACCAAGACCGAGCAGGCCGTAGCGAAGAGCGATTCCGGCCTACGCCGGAATGACGAACATGTGGAGGCCGGGCAAGTACATGGCGAACCGGCACATGCAGAGCATGTCGTGGACCGCTCCATCCTCCTCCTCCGCCAGCGCTATAACGCCGCCCTGAAGGAACTCAGCCACGAAGCCATCCACCAGCTGCGCGAGTGGCCGGCGCTGTACAAGTCCGTCACCGCCGACGTCAACGAATACAAGGTGCGCGACAAGGTCATCCGCGTCGAGAATTACCGCGACTCGCTCAGTCACCAGAAGATCCCGAAAGTGGCGCCGCCGAAGTCGAAGGACTGGGGCGAGCTGCTCACCTTCCTCGGCAAGGAAAACCTGCCGGGCCATTACCCGTACACCGGCGGCGTGTATCCGTACCGCCGCAGCGGCGAAGACCCGACTCGCATGTTCGCGGGCGAAGGCACGCCCGAGCGCACCAACCGCCGCTTCCACTACCTCAGCCAGGGCGGGGCCGCCACGCGCCTGTCCACCGCGTTCGATTCGGTCACGCTGTACGGCGAAGATCCCGCGCCGCGCCCGGACATCTTCGGCAAGATCGGCAACTCCGGCGTCAATATCGCCACCCTGGACGACATGAAGAAGCTGTACTCCGGCTTCGACCTCAGCGCGCCCAGCACCTCCGTCTCCATGACCATCAACGGCCCCGCGCCGATGATCCTGGCGATGTTCATGAACACCGCAATCGACCAGAACGTCGAGAAGTACCTGCGCGCAGACGACGCCCGCTGGGCCGCCGCCGAGAAGCACATCGCCGAGCTATACAAGAACGTGCCGCGCCCGCAGTACCACGGCGAACTGCCCAAAGGTAACGAAGGCCTGGGTCTGGGCCTGCTCGGCGTCTCCGGCGACGAGCTGGTGGATGCGGAAACCTACGCGCGCATCAAGACGGAAACCCTGCAGGCGGTGCGCGGCACCGTGCAGGCCGACATCTTCAAGGAAGACCAGGCGCAGAACACCTGCATTTTCAGCACCGAATTCGCGCTGCGCATGATGGGCGACATCCAGCAGTACTTTGTCGACCACAAGGTGCGCAACTTCTACTCGGTGTCGATCTCCGGTTATCACATCGCCGAAGCGGGCGCCAACCCGATCAGCCAGCTCGCCTTCACCCTCAGCAACGGCTTCACCATCGTCGAGTACTACCTCGCGCGCGGCATGAGCGTGGACGACTTCGCGCCCAACCTCAGCTTCTTCTTCTCCAACGGCATGGACCCGGAGTACACCGTCATCGGTCGCGTCGCGCGCCGCATCTGGGCGCGCGCGATGCGCGAACGCTATGGTGCCAGCGCGCGCAGCCAGATGATGAAGTACCACATCCAGACCTCCGGCCGCTCGCTGCACGCGCAGGAGATCCAGTTCAACGACATCCGCACCACGCTGCAGGCGATGTACGCGTTGTTCGACAACTGCAACAGCCTGCACACCAACGCCTACGACGAAGCGATCACCACGCCGACGGAAGAAAGCGTGCGCCGCGCGGTGGCGATCCAGATGATCATCAACAAGGAGCTCGGCCTCAACTTCAACGAGAACCCGTGGCAGGGCAGCTACGTCGTCGACGTGCTCACCGACCTGGTGGAAGAGGCCGTGTACAAGGAGTTCGAGGCGATCAGCGAGCGCGGCGGCGTGCTCGGCGCGATGGACACCATGTACCAGCGCGGCAAGATCCAGGAAGAGTCGATGTACTACGAGCACAAGAAGCACGACGGCTCGCTGCCGCTGATCGGCGTCAACACCTTCCTGCCCAAGGACCACGGCGGCGAGATCGCCACCGAGATCGAACTGATCCGCTCGACCGAGGAAGAGAAGGGCCAGCAGATCGCCAACGTGAAGCGATATGGCGAGGCGCGCAATGCGCTGGCCTCAGACAGCCTCAAGGTATTGCAGGCGACGGCGCGCGATCGACGCAATGTGTTCGAGCAGTTGATCGAAGCGGTGAAGTACAACTCGTTGGGGCAGATCTCCCACGCGTTGTATGACGTGGGCGGCGAATACCGCCGCAACATGTAACCCATGTCCCGCCTGGTCGAGCAGATCAAGCAGGCCGTTGCCGCGTTTGTCGGCTGCAAGACGATGCCCGCGCTGATCGGTGGATTGGCGTTGGCTGCACATCAGGTGGTGCGCGCCACGCGCGATGTGGATTTTCTCGCCGACGCGGATGATGCGGATCGGTTGCACGAAATCCTGCTGACGCTCGGCTATCGCTGTGTCCATCGCAGCGAGGATGCGGCCAACTATCTGCGCGTGGACGAAGGACTGGATCTGCTGTACGCGCATCGCCCGACGGCACGACGTCTGCTCGCCGATGCCGAGGAACGTTCCACGGCCTTGGGGTCGCTGCGAGTCATCAGCGCCGAAGGCCTGATCGGATTCAAGCTGCAGGCGCTGGTCAACAACCCGTCCCGCACACGCGACCTCGACGACATCCGCGCGCTGTTGCGCGCGCAGCGCGGCAGGCTCAACATGCAGGAAGTGCAGGAGTACTTCGCGCTGTTCGACCGCAAGGAGATGCTGGATGAATTACTCGCCGAAATCGCCAATGACAAAGCATGACGGGCTCCGCGAGCCGCTTGTCGGTGGCGACGTGCTGGATGTCGTGCAGGCGGGCAGGGGTGATCTGTCGGATTGGATGGAGTTGATGGAGGCGGTGGAGGCGTTGTGCCCGGTGTGGCCGAGGGGGAAACACCCGATGGGGAAGCAGTTCGAGTTCAAGCTTTGAAGAACACGAAGGGGGTTAACTTACCTCCGTCCTGTTTTCCGGTCCGAGGCGGTGAAGTACAACTCGCTGGGGCAGATCTCGCACGCGTTGTATGACGTGGGTGGGGAGTATCGGCGGAATATGTGATTTGCTGCGTATCGATGAAATGCTAATCAATTGAGAGGCAAGGGAATGAGCAGTTGGTCAATCGTGCTTTCCGATAGCGAGTTGTTTGGCAACGAAATGGCGGAAGACGAAGAGGAGACACTCTTTACCTCCTACGCTTATGAACGAGAGGAATTCTCTGCATTTCTCGATTCCTCCACAAAATTAAAAGTTGTCCGTGCTTACAAGGGTGAAGGCAAGTCAGCACTCCTTAGATGGACTTATCTGAGGCTTCGAGATTTTAAGAATGTAATAGTTCATACGGCTTATGCAAATTCCATTGCCCCGTCGCTCAGCGCAAGCTCAAGTATAGACAATATTAAGGCATGGAAGGAGTCATACATTAAAACGGCGGCGTCTGCTGTTGGTGCGCGACTCGATTTTAAATTCAATGATGACGTTCTTTCCTTAAGAGAGGAGGCGGAACGAGGTGGATTCGCAGAGCGAGGATTTGTCGCTGCTATTCTTGCAAGACTGACCAAATTGCCAGGTGGCCCAACAGTTGCTGGCGCTGCAGACCCCGCGAGCGCGCTGAGACGTGTGGCTGGAGCCAATGACCTTCAGATATGGATTATTGTTGATGACCTCGACGAAAATTTCCGTGATATTGAGACGGACTGTTTAAAAGTTATGTCGGCACTTGTTGCAATGAGACAGTTGAGCAATGAAGTGCGAGAAATCAGATTTCGAACCTCCATCAGGCCTAGCACATGGGCAATCATAAAGAGAAAGTTCGAAGCATTATCTAAAGTAGAGCCCTATGTGATTGACCTGCAATGGTCGCACCCACAGCTCGAGCAAATGTTGGCGAACCGGGTACGCTCGTACCTATCTCGGAATAGCGGTCCCGCTGTCGCAAGTGGCCGTCTTAAAACCATGGGCGCAAAAGACTTGGTTGCGCTTGCGTTCGACGATCCAATGCCATGGGGTAGGAAGCATGTTCAGGATGGTGTGATTGACGAAGTTGAGCAGCAGCACAAAAATCGAGCCCCTTCGGTGATCGTTGCAACGCTGTCGCGCTATCGGCCGCGATGGATGATTGAGCTCTGCAAGCTTGCGGCTATCAGCGCGATTAAGCGCAATAGCGAAAAGATAGGGTTAGATGACTTAACTGCAAGACTAGAAGCCTTTGGGAAGACACGCATAGACGATCTTATTGCGGAATTTCGGGCTCAGTGCGACAAAATTGAACTTATCATTCAGTCGTTCAAAGGAAAGTCTGAGCAATTCAAAACTGATGAGTTGGTAAGACACATTAAGGCCAATTTGAGTGGGCGTGATATTCGTATAGCGGGCACTTCGGGGCGGCCATCAGATACTGAAATAATAAGATTTCTTTTTCAAATAGGATTTCTTACTGCGAGACGGGATTTGGCAAATGGTGAATATAGACATTATTCGTTTTTCGATGAGCCTACTTTGCTTTCGGACGGTGCAAACGACTTGGGTGCAAGTTGGGAAGTGCCTTCTTGCTTTCGGCAAGCGCTTCAACTCAAGAACGCCGCCCGCCGTATGCCTCGGTAGTAATGAAAAAGAGATAATATGGAAACTGGGACGGAGGGGCGAAACAAAGGTGAAACCTAGGGGTCAGAGTTATTTATTTGTGCTCTGATTCGCTTTGATTTATTCATAACTCATAACGGGGTCGGGTCCAAAACGGGGTCAGGTTCACTTACCCAACGCAACAAAGGGGTCAGAGTCATTTAGTTCCATCAAAGCGGTTCTGGTTCGCTTTGATTGCGGAGCAAGGATCACGCCGCGCGATTTCGCGCAAATCCTTAAGAGTAACGTGTCCAATCGATGCCGTTGAAGAAGCGCAGCTGTCGATCACTAACTCGCTGTACGACATGCTGCGGCATATGGGCGAGGTCGCGATTGAGTTGATGAAGCAGGAGAGCATCCTTGCTCTCCAATAAGCATTTGTTCCAGTCCTATTGCGAAAAACTGACCGCAACTGCTGTAAATCTTGTCCTAGGCGGCGTTCCAGGTGCCGGACAGTTTGGATCTGGGGACGGCCCACAAACATATTGCTGTTTGAACACTAGCCAAGGACCCTGGCCAACTGCAGCTCCCGTTGACCAGTTCGGGGTCTGGCTGTTTTGTATAGCAGCTACGTCTAGGAGAGCTGGGTAATTATTTCCCGTCCATCCTTGCGAAGAAGAAGAGTTGAAAACGGGTACGTTAAAGCTAACAGGTTGGGACCAATTAACGAAATCAGATGACAGTGAATATGCCATCATGTTCGGCGCGTTGGCCAAATTAGCTGATGCAATCGCGCCTACCATTATAAATTTTTTGAAATAGGTGCTATAACCGAGGTAAGTCGGAAAGATTCCTGCCAAACGGTTGTCGTCAACACAATCAGCGCCGTTTGATACATCGACACTGTATCCTGAGCCATCCCACCCACGCCACGATGATGGGACGCTGAGGTTATTTGTTCGGATCGGGCACCTACGATCGCCCCCGGATGACAGATTATCGACCGCTAGTGCGTAGTAATAGCCATCACTGTTTAGAAGGATATTTGTATTGGTGAAATACCCGGTCGGCCCTGCAGTATTTGGCGTATACGAAGAGGATGGTCTTGCGATAATCTGCTGAGGGGGCGTTGAGCCAAGAAGCTGAAAAGATGAGCTACCCATTGGCATTTCAGCCATATCGAGAGCAGTGTAAGTGCAGTCGTATGGGTTGATCATCGTTCCATAGGGCTGCCCTAGGCTGCAGCCAGTGGACGAAGGGATCTGGAAGTTAGCATTGGGAAAGTAGCCGCCGTAGTACTCATTGTGAATCAGTGAGAAAACATTCCCGTTCGCATCTTTGAAGAACCCGAACAACCATTGGTTGCCGTTGAAGTCAGTGCTCACTGGATCTTGCGGGCTCGTAAGAGCTGATGCGCAATTAACCTTAAAGGCATGGGTCTCTGTCCCTGATGCATTTATCTGGCCCGATACCAAATAGCTGAGGTTTTTCCCGTCATCTGAGAGCGTAGAAAATTCAAGAACGACACCGTTATTGTCCGCAGAGGGGAAGGTTACGGGGTAAAGTGGCGTATCGATTAAGGGAGAACATCCTGACAATGAGTCATAGATGGTGTCATAGATTGCAAACTGAGAACTGATGGCAACGGTACCGCCCCCATTTGTTGCTAGCGTATTGGATGGGATCTTGAATACTCCACTAGGCGATAACTGAGTACCACCCGAAGAATTGATTCCATACCCATATACGAGATCCCCGGCCAAAAACTGGCCTGCTGGGAGCAAAATAGAAAACCTGTAATTTGCGCCATTGGTGCCGCAAGCTGAGGCAATTGCCGGCTCACTCGGACCGTCAGCTGTATAGCGATTTACAAACTGGCCTGATACTGATGACTGAGAGGAGTATGGCTGGTTCAGATAAATATCTACTGGGATCGGATTTGGATTCCCGACCTGGCATGTCCACCCCGTAAGCAGAGGGTTGCCATTTGAGTCGCTTTGAAAGCCATCTATATTTCCTATGACTTGCCCTGTGGCTGATGCTCGTCCAGAGCAAAATATCCCAAAAATTGCAAGAGCAAAAACTAGCGAAACGGACTTCATCTAAATACCCTCCGGGTTAAAAATAGGCCCCGAAACGGGGTCAGGTTCACTTATTTGATGTCGGCGTGGGGCGATCGTCAGCAAACATGGGGGCAGAGTGAGGTGGTCCGAGTTGACGGACACCTTTTGACGGTCGCTTCGGAGGCTCGCGTTGAATTACGCTGGCGCGCCACCGTTGTTAGTTCGTGTTAGGAGGTCGATGTGTCGATGGAAAGAAGCCTTGCCTGCCTGCTGTATACACTGTTGTTCTGCTGGATGGCGCCTGCCACCGCACAGCAGGCACTGGCGCCGGTGGAGGCACGCGTGCCGTATGCTCCGGCCGCGTTTGTCGGTAGCGACGGGCTGACGCATCTTGCCTATGAGCTGCATATCACCAGCATCTACGGCGACACTGGCCCGTTGATGCCGCAAGGTTTGGACGTCTACGCAGACGATGGCGGCACGCCGCTCGCCAGCTTCAGCGCGGTCGATCTGGCGGCGATGAGCCGACCTTCACCGGCCGAACATGCCCCGTTGAGCATCGAAGCCGGCAAGCGCGTGGTGATCCATGTCTGGTTGACGCTGCCGGCAGGGAGCGCCGCGCCGCATACCTTGCGTCACCGAATCGCCTTTGCCACGGCGAAGCACACGACCGAGCTGCTCGACGGTGTGCGCGTGCCGCTGAACACCGAGGCGCCCATGCTCATCGGGCCGCCGTTGCGCGGTGGACTCTGGTTGGCGCACGAAGGGCCTGGCAATGCCCATTCGCATCATTGGGGCAGCCTGGTGGCGGTGAACGGGCAGGCGACCATTCCGCAGCGTTACGCGCTGGACCTGGTAGGCATCGATTCGCAGGGCCACGCGATGCGTGCGGACGTAAAGGATATCGGCAAGACGCGTCATGCCGACTGGATCGGTTACGGCGCGGACGTGCTTGCGGTGGCCGATGGCGTGGTGCGCGACATGCGCGACGGGCAGGACGAGCATGCACCGCTCAGCCCGCAGCCCGAGCCGCAGTCGCTGACCGCGCATGGCCTGTTCGGCAACTATGTCGTGCTGGAGCTCAAGCCGGGTGTGTTCGCCAGTTATGCGCACCTGCAGCGCGGCAGCGTGAAGGTGCGCGTGGGCGAGCGTGTTCGTCGCGGACAGTTGCTGGGACGCCTGGGCCAGTCCGGCAATTCCGCTGCCCCGCATCTGCACTTCCAGCTTTCCAATGCCGCGACGTTCGAAAGTTCGGAAGGCCTGCCATTCGTGTTTGACCGCTTCGATCTATTCGGGCTGGAAACCGAGGCTCAGCTGTTTGGTCAGGGCAAGCCATGGACGCCGACGACTCCCTGGCATCGTCAGGCGCAGCTACCGTTGGACGATGTGGTGATCGGGTTCCCGGTGTCTCGCTGAGATGATTGAAAGGGTCTGAAGTGGTTCAGAGACCGAGGTATCCCCACGAATTCATGCAGGCATCTGCATCTAGGTAGAAAACAGGGAGCAGAGCGCACTTTCCGCGGTTGTTTTTTGGCTCGGATGTTTTGCGCTGACGTGTGCGTTCAATCTTGCAGCCAGCTCATGGCCTGGTCGCGCTCGTCGTAATCGAATTTACGGACCTTGGCCAGCATCAACGGATCGAGTACATGGTCGACGAATGTACCCATGGGGCTGTCAGTGACCGGCACGGTCTTGCCGATCTTGTCGTGCACGGTGTTGACGAACTTCAGGTGTGCGAACAGGGCGCCCATTTAAAACCGGGTCAGGTTCATATACTGGCCGGCCTTCCCGGCCTCGCCAATAATTCCGCTGAAAATCACCGTGTGCATATCAAGCTCACGGGAATCCGGCAGCACGCCAATCCGCGATGCAGCCACGTGCGGTGAGCATCCCGTTCGTACCTTTCTTGCCAACGACATGCTGCCATGTTCAAAGAGAGAGTTCCTGCGCCGACGCAGGGCCATCTAGATGTCCGATGCAATGAAGCCGGACCTGGCTCTTGGGTTTCTTTGCGAAGGCTCCGCATCCATGCGGAGCCTCCAGTTCCATCAGTGATGCCGCGACGTCTCCACGGGCGTCGCCGTGAACCCGTGCTGGTTGCCGGCTGCGTCGTAGTATTCGCCGGCGATCACGCCGACATTGTTGATCGCGGTGCCGACGGTCGCTATCGCTCCGGGCACGTCGAGGGTCTGGAATGTGCCCTGCGTTTCGACGAAGCCATGGACGCCGCCGGAGGCGTCTTCGTAGTTGCCGGTGATCTGGCCGCGATCGTTGATTTCGAGCGTGACGGTGCTGACGGCGTTTGGCACGTCGACCGTGGTGTACTGCCCATTCGCGCTGCGATAGAAGCCATGTTTCTGGGCCGGGTTGGTATCGAAGTAGCCGACGATGTCGCCGTTGTCGTTGATGCCGAGCGGATAGGTCTCCCGAGCTCCGGCAACGTTGATCGGCGTATCGAATCCTTGGCCACGGCGCAATACGCCGTGATAGGCGCCGTCGGCATCCCAGTAAACGCCGGCGATGGCGCCGAAGATGTTGACCTGGTCCACGTTTGAGTTGAGATGGCCCGGGAAGTCGATCGTGGCGAAATGCCCGCCCTGGATCAGGAAACCGTGTTGATGGCCGGATGCGTCGGCATAACCGCCGAACGTCGCGTCGTAGTCGTTGGGGCCGCCGGCGGCGCTGAAATAGTTGCCCAGCGCACTGGGGTCGAGCGGTTTGAATTGGCCGTGGCGATAGACCATGGCGTGCGAGGTGCCGTTGCCGATGGCGTATTGACCGGCCAGTTCGCCGAAGTCGTTGATCCCCCAGAAGATCGTCAACGATGCGCCGGGATAGTCGCGAGTCTGATAGGTGTAGGTCACCGGACTGTCGGCGGCCTTGGAAGCGGCTGTGGCAAATGCAGACGATGTCGCATCGGTATCGGCCTTTGCTGCGGCGAGGCCGGTGGAAGCAAGGACGAGAGCGACGAGTGTGGCTACCCTTGTGAGCCGGCCAAGTGAAGAGCGATGATTTGACATGACTTCAGTCCCTAATTGGATGAGACGGGCGAGGGTGTTTCGATGGCTTGCGGCCGTCCCGAGCGGTGCCATCCCTCCTTACAGCGCAAAAGGGTCGTCGACACCGACACGCCCGGGTCGATCGCCGCTGCAACAACATGGTTTTCGCCTGCCCGACTGCCGCCGCGCATGATGGCCGAGCCCCCCATCACGGAAGTCCTGGCGCTCGCCGCACGTGGCGATATGCAGGCGATCGACTCTTTGATTCCGAAGATCTATGCCACGCTGCGTCGCCTGGCACGCCGCCAGCGGGCGCATGAAGCGGCGCATACGCTCGAAACGACCGCCTTGGTCAACGAGGCTTACCTGAAGCTGGCCACGCAGGGCGACGTCACGTTTGCCGATCGCGCGCACCTGTACGCGTACATGAGCCAGGTGATGCGGCATATCCTGATCGACCATGCCAGGCGCAAGAAGGCGCAGAAGCGTCAGGCGCCGGAGATGACGGCAGGCGAGGCGGGTTCGGACATCATCGACATACTGGCGATCGACGAGGCGTTGAGTCGGCTGGCCACCCTCGATCCGCGCCTTGCGCGCGTCGCCGAGCTCCGATTGTTTGCCGATCTGTCGAGCCCGGACATGGCGGAGGTTCTCGGCGTCAATGCACGTACGGTGGAGCGCGACTGGCTGAAAGCGCGTACGTTCCTGTCCGCCTGCCTGGTACCCGATCCTTGAGGCGATGTCGGTCATCGGGACCGGATTGCGCTTTGACTACTAAAGACATGTCAGAACGGGGACGCCCCTTGCCGATGATCGCCGACTTCGCCCAACGCTGGAACGAGATCGAACCGCTGATCGACCGGTTGTTCGAGGTGCCCGCGGCCGGGCGGGCCGAGTGGCTGCGCAGGCATTGCCAAGATCCGACGCTGCGGGCGCTGGTGGCGCAGGCGCTGGACGACGCGCCGGGCATCGAGGCGCTCGAACGCGGCATGGCGCAATGGCTGCCGGTGTTTGCCGACGACACGCCCGACGCGCTGCCGGCCATTGCGGGTTATCGCGTGCTTCGCTTCGTCGGTGCAGGCGGCATGGCCAGCGTGTTCGAGGCCGAGCGCGAACTGCCGGGCGGCCCGCAGACGGTCGCGCTCAAGCTGTTGCGCATCGACGTGCATGCCGCCGACGAGCGCCGACGCTTTTTGCGGGAGCAGCGCATCCTTGCGCGGTTGCAGCACCCGCACATCGCCCAGCTGCTCGATGCGGGGTTTTCGCCGGCAGGTACGCCGTTCCTGACGCTCGAATTCGTCGCCGGCACCGACATCGTCACGCATTGCACGCAGCGCGGCCTGGCGGTGCGCGAACGCCTGGGCTTGTTCATCGACGTGTCGGCAGCGGTCGAACATGCGCACCGCAGCCTGATCGTGCATCGCGACCTCAAGCCGAGCAACGTGCTGGTCAGCACGGAGGGTTGCGTCAAGCTCGTCGATTTCGGCATTGCCAAGCTCTTGACCGGCGAGGGCGAGCAGACGCGTACCCAGGCGCGGCGGCTGACCCGTTCCTACGCGGCCCCCGAGCAGCTGTCCGGCGATGCCGCCACGACCGCGATCGACGTCTACGCGCTCGGCGTGCTGCTGGCCGAACTGCTCTGCGGCGTGCCGCCACGCCGTGCCGGTGAGTGCGCCGAGGCGAAAGCGCCTGCGTTCGACGACGAGGCGTTGCGACGGAAACTCGGCACCGATCTCCACGCGATCGTGCTGCAGGCGACGCGGCCGGACCCGGCGCGCCGCTATGCGAGCGTTGCGGCGCTGCGCGATGACATCGAACGCTATCTCGACGGCCGGCCGCTGCAGGCCCGGGCGGATACGTTCGCCTATCGCGTCTTCACGCTCGCCAGGCGGCATGCGCTGGCGGTTTCGGTCGGTGCCGCGATCGCCATGACGCTGGCCGGCGCGACAGCCGTCGGTCTGTACGAGGCTCGTCTTGCGCGCCACGCCGCGCAAACGGCGCATGCGCAGGCGCTCGCCGCCCGGGGCGAGGCGCAGCGCGCGGACGCGCTCAAATCGTTCCTCGAAGGCCTGTTCGACAGTGCATCGCATGGAACGGCGGCAGACGAAACCGCCGTGGAGCTGCTTGCGCGCGGGCGCGAGCGTGCCGATCGCGATCTCGCGATGCAGCCGGCGTTGCGCATCGAAGTTCTGGCGCTGCTCGGCGACCTGGAGCGCCGCAGCGGCCACCCGGACATGGCGCAAAAGCCGCTTGCGGAGGCCGCGGCACTGGCGAAGGTGCAGTTCGGCGCAACCGACAGGCGCACGCTGCACGTGGAATACCTGCTGGCGAAGGAAACCGACGAACTCGGCCACTTTCGCGCTGCAATGTTGCGGCTGCAGGGCGCGCTCGACGCGTTCGAGGCCGGTCCGAATCGCGACTCGCCCGAAGAAGTCCAGGCGCTCGCCTGGCTCGCCGGCCTGGACGAGCGCATCGGCGAATCGGCGAAGGCGATCGCCATCGGCCAGCGATCGGTCGACCTCGCGCGCGGCGTGCTGCCGGGGGACAGCGATGCGCTGACCGAAGCTGTGACGAACCTCGGCTGGATACTGATGGATGCGGGCCATCCCGGTCGGGCAGCGCCGCTGTTGCGCGAAGCGCTGGCACGCAAGCGCAGCCGTCTTGGCGACCAGCATCCCGATGTTGCCGATGCGATGACGATGCTGGCTTCGGCATTGACCCGGCTTGGCCGATATGGCGAAAGCGAGCAGCTCATGCGCGATGCCATCGACATTGATGCCGGCACGTACACGCGCCCCAATGCCCACATGTCCTGGCATCTCAACGATCTTGCCACGGTGTTGACGCTCGAAGACCGGTTCGACGAGGCAACGGCGTTCTATGCGAAGGCGATCGCCGTCGATCGGGCGCTTGCGCCGGAAGCGGCCTTCAGCGAGGCGGTGAGCCTGGGCAATCTGGCGCAGATCCATTTCCGGCAGGGCGCTTACGCCGAGGCCGAGGCGGGCTTTCGCGATGCGATCCATCGCAAGCAGCAGCTGCTTGGCGCGGACTATGGTGACAATGGCCGCAGCCATGACCTTGCCAATCTCGCCGAAGTGCTGCTTGCACGTGGGCGTCTGGACGAGGCGCGAACGATCGCCGACGAGGCGCTTGCAGAGGCACGGCTTCGGTATCGCGAGGCACACCCGGATACCGCCTTCGCACTCACCGTCGAAGCCGAGCTCATGGCGGCGAGCGGCGCCCATGAGCAGGCAGCGGTGGTGGCTGCAGAGGCTGTGGCGATGCATGTCGCGCTGGCCGACGAGGGCTCCGACAAGGCGATCAGGGCGCGCCTTCTGCTCGGTGAGATCCTGCAGGGGCTCGGTCGCCGCAGCGAAGCCGAGTCGCAATTCGCAAGTGCCCTCGCGGCGGCCGAGACGATCTCGCCGAAGGCCACCGCACTTGTTGCGCACATCAAGGCCGACCTTGCGTGCGCCACGAGTCGCTGTGCGGTCGCGCTGTCGCAGGTCAGCTTGGCGCAGAGGCTGCCACCGCAATGACCGGGATCAGGGCTTGAAGTACTGCGGGCCTTGGGTGGCAGCTTCGAGCTTGGCAGGCTGATCAGACGAGTCGCCGTTCCAGCGCCCGGAGCACCGCGCGGGTGCGGTCGCTCACGCCGAGCTTCGACAGGATGCTGGAGACGTGGTTGCGTACCGTGCCGTCGCTGAGGCGCAGCGCCTCGGCGATCTCGCCGTTGGAGATGCCGCTGGTCATCAGCTTCAGGACCTCGCGCTCGCGCGGCGTGAGCGCGTCGGGCGTCTCGAACGCGTCATCGCGCCAGGCGCCGGTGCGGCCAGCGTCCAGGCCCTCCGCCAGCGGGGCGAACAGATACGCGCCGCCGCCGGCGACCATGCGGATCGCCTCCACGAGGGTCTCGGCGGTGACGGCCTTGAGCAGGAAGCCGCGCGCGCCCGCTCGCACGCCAGCCACCAGGGCCGCGTCGTCCTCAAAGGTCGTGAGCAAGAGGGTTGGCGGGAGGATGCCTTGCGCGGCGAGGGCCTCGACGACTTCGACGCCGGTCAGCTTCGGCATGCGCACGTCCAGCAGCAGGACGTCCGGCCGGTCGTTGGCGACCGCGGCGACCGCGGCCTCGCCGTCGGCGGCCTCCGTGCAGACGACGATGCCCTCGAACAGCGCCAGCAGGGCTTTGAGGCCGCTGCGGATCAGCGCCTGGTCGTCGGCGATGCAGACGCGGATCATGACCGCGCGCCCACGGGCGGAATCGCGCCGCTGACCTGGAAACCTTCGCCGCTGCGGCTGAATACCGCCAGCCGGCCACCCAGGGCCTCAAACCGTTCGCGCATGCCGGCCAGGCCCTGGCCCTCGGCGACGTCTGCGTCTGCGCCGACGCCATCGTCCTTGGCCGTCAGCCGGACTTCCCCGTTGGCAGCCTGCGCGAGTTCTATCCGGAGCTGACGTGCGCCTGCGTGGCGCCGGGTATTGGTAATCAGCTCCTGCACGCAGCGCAAAAGGGCGTCCGCCCGAGGCGCGTCCAGCGCACCAAGCGCCTCGGGCAGGACGAGCCGAACGTCGAGATCGGCCGCCCCTTCGGCCAGCGCCAGCAGGGTCGCGTGCAAGTCCACGGGCTGGACGCGCACCTGCCGCACGACCTTGCGGACTTCGGCCAACAGCTCGCCGGCGATGTCTCGCGCCTGGCCGAGGTGGGACGCTGACTGGCCCTCCGCCAGCCGTGCGGCCACATCGAGGTGCACGTGCAAGCTGGTCAGATGGTGGCCCAGCACGTCATGCAGATCGCGCGAAATGCGCAGCCGTTCGCCCATGCGGGCGCTTTCGGTCAGCAGGGCTTGGGCGGCGGTCAACTCCGCGTTTGCGCGGGCCAGACGCTCGTGCGCTGCGGCCTCGCTGCGGGCAAGGTGGGCGGCGCTGATGGCGAAGAGCTGGAAGCCGCAGCTCGAGACCAGGATCACCGCCGACATGCCTTGTCCGCCGACGGCGCACTTCTGGGCGACCAGGGCCGCGGCCAGGGCAGCCGCGGCCAGCAGCGCCGTGCGCAGGGAAGCGATCCAGGCCACCTGCCAGGCGATGACCACGATCATGCTCGTCACCAGGAAGCTCGGGTAGAGCCAGACCAGGTATTGCGCGGCGAAGCCCTCGAGGAAGAACAGGGCAGCCTTGCGCCGCGTCAGGCCCGGGCTCCGGTCCAGCTCGGCCGCGACATAAGCCGCGACCAGCACGCCATAGACGGTCGTCCACTGGAGATCCCAGTGCGGATGGACAGCAAAGGTTTCCGGTCGCAGCAGGCGCATCACGAGGGCCTGTCCCGCGCCCGCAGCCAGCATCAGAACGCATGCGGCGTGGACGAGCAGACGGGTGCGATCCAGAGAGGTGCGTGGCCAAGGCATGGGCCGAACCTTAACTCCCGGGCGCGATCCTGTCCCATGACGCCTGTCACGGGCAGCGGGCATGACGGCGTTCACTTATCGGGCGGGCCGATCTGCCCAATCCTGTGCGCCGTCATCAACCCACGACGATCAACCAAGGAGACAACGATGCTTCGCTCACCCCTGCTTAGCCGTACCGCCCTCAGCACGCTCGCCGGCGCCATGATCCTTTGCGCCTTCCCCTTCCACGCCCGCGCCGCCGACCCATCCGCGGCGGCGTGCGCCGGGATTGCCACACCCGACCAGAAACACGATGCCACGACGATCCAGCGGATCGAGCAGGCCTGGCTGACCGCGGAATACCACGGCCACCGGGAATATCTGGCGTGCCTCCTGGAGCCTGACTACCACACCTCAAGCCGATCCGGCCTCGTCCGCTCGCGGCAGGACGTGATCGATCGCGTCCCGCAGGTCGCCGACGACACGCGCGAGGTCCCGAAGCTCGAGAGCATCGTCGTGATCCACGGAGATTCCGCGACGGCCCATTCCATCCTCAAGACGACCGACAAGGCGGGCAATCCGAAGGAAGTGCACTTCGTCGACGGCTACACCTTCCACGATGGCCGCTGGTTCGCCTTCAGCGGCGCGGATCTCTAGTCGCTCGGCGAGGCAAGACCGGACCGTTGTCCGGCCGCCAGTGTTCAGTGAAAACCGGGGTCGGGGTGCACTTTCTCAAATGGTCTACTTTGACCCCGGATTTCGCCAGCGATACCTTGCAGACTCGTCGGAGCTGACGAGCAGATGCGCCTGGTTGTCCATTAAAACGTAGGTGTGGATATACAGACCGTGTCTCGCTGCACTCTTGCCCAGCAGGCGCAGATAATGGCGACGGTCGTCATCATCCAGAAAGATGGTGCAACGATTGACCCCGCGCTGAGTGATGTGGAGCGGTATCCCGGGGATCTCCAGACGAGCTTGGCGAGGCATGGGTGCACCGAATGGTCGGGGAGCCCAGTAATGCCCGTGCAGCGAGTCGCGCGCGATATCGGGAATGCAGGATGGATCGCGTGTGCAATGGACCGGTTTTCGTGTCGCTTAACTTCCTCCGCATGCGAAAGGCGCTCAGGTCAGGCTTCCTCTGCCATAGACATAGAAATCGGCGAGTGAACCCGTATCGTTGTCCCCGGTATAGGGATAGCGATTGGGTATATGCCGGAGCTGTCGCCAACCCGGCGCATTAGCGCGCACCCATCGGCTGAACTGGCGGTGCCGCACATGCGCGGCCTGGGCCTGCACCTCGTCTTTGTCGGACGAATAGATCACGACGTAATCCTGCGCTGCGCCAAACAAGATCCGCATGTACGTTTCGTACACCTCGTCCTCGGTCAGGTGATAGATCACATCCAGCGATAGCACGAGCTGGGCCGTCTGCCCTGTGTAGTCGTGCATCAGCATGAACGACTTGCTGGCATCGCTCGCGAAGCGGCGGGAGCAGCTTTCGATCGCATGCGGGCTTACGTCAAAGCCGAGATAGGACGGATATCTGGCGAGCGTCAATTGATTGCCATCGCCGCAGCCGAACTCGATCACGTCGCGAATATCGTGACTGGCAACGAAGTTGTTCAGCACCTCTGCCTTGAACTCAGCGAGCCGGTTATACGAGCCCGCGCCGGAGTTGCCACCTTCGCGATATCGCGAGATCCAATAGTCCTCCGAACCGTGGAAGGGCTTGGGAGGGCCGAGCCATTGCCGGTATACGCTGCGGGCGACGGGGCCGATGACGGGAATTCGCTTGATGAAATTTTTCATGACAGCGCTCCAGCAACGTGAATATCCGTTATGTCGCCTGGGTGGTTACCCCTGAGTCCACGCTTCGGTGCCGAGGTTGTTTCCTCTTTCGACGGCAGATTCAGCCGGCCGATTCAACCGAGTTTTTCAACAGAATAGGCCCATGGCGGACCTTTCGGAATGGATCAGGCAACGGCAGCGGGAAAAGGTGTCAGGGACAATTTCCGACAGTGCATTGGCTACTGGATACTGGATGAGGGTGGGGCGCGACTTGCAGTGATCGTCGCGGGGCGGGCAGCGAGTGATTCTGTCGGACAGGGCCCGACTTCCACGCCTCGAACTTGCCGGCATTCCGCAGCACATGGTGCAGCGGGGGAACAATCGTCTGCCGTGTTTTCTGGACGACGAGGACCGCCAGCGCTACCCGCCGCCGTTCAAATTGTCCCTGACACCTTTTGTCCGCGCCGGCTTATCCAGCCGACCACGAGTGAGAATGTCGCCGCGACGAGGGGGGGTATCGCATGCCCGTATTCGCCGTGGACGATGACGGTCGCGAATGCGGCGAGCATGACAGCGAAGCCAAGGGCCGCTCCCAGCACGCGAGTCGGCGCGCGGAAAAGCAGGATGGCAGTCGTGAGCTCCAGTGATCCGGTCACGAAATGGAACCACCGGGGGTATCCCCACCGCAAGTATTCCTCATAGATGGATCCCGGGGCGAAGATGTTGCTGAGTGAGCCCACGACGAAGAAAGCGGCAAGTATTAAAGGTATGACCTGGGGCCAGGAGATTTTTGACATTTGTGCCACCGTAAATAGATGAGTGCGACGCCGAGGAAAGGTGTGAGTTCCTGTTCAACACGGTGACTGATTTTCGACGAATGCTGCGTCTGGAAAAGGGATCTACGAGACTACTCCTCACCACAGGAGGAGGGGTGTCCGCTTCAACCAGGTGTTGGTCGCCAGTTGCTCCACCACGAACAGTGCGACATCGGCGCGCGCTATTTTCCCGCCGTTAATGCCGGCGAGGTCGTCAACGGCCCTGAAACTTCCGCGAGCTGGGTCGTTGGTGAGCCTGGCAGGCCGGACGATGACCCAATCGAGTGAGCTGGCGCGAATCGCGGCTTCCTGACGATTTTTGTCTTTGTAGGCATGGCGAAGCAACAATGGCTGGAATAGCCGGTCGAACACGAAGCCGCCGTGGCCGCGGCTGTCTCCCACCCCCAAGGCGGAGACGCAGATGAGGCGGCGCACGTCGCTGCGGACCATCGTCGGGAGCAGCGCGCGTGTCGCTTCGGTCAGCACGCTGACTTCGCTGAAAGGGCTAATGCCCGTGCCCAGCGAGCTGACGACGGCATCGCAGCCGTCCAGGGCGCGCATGAGGGCGCCTTCGTCGCGAGCATCGCCCTCGATGATGTCTGCTCCCGGGAGATCAGGCGCGCTCGCCTTCGAGCGAACCAGTGCTACGACGGAATGACCTTTCTCTAGGGCGTCGCGGACGATCAGCCGTCCGGTTCCGCCCGTTGCACCCAAAACAAGAACTTTCATATTCGATCTCGATCCATGTTGGTATGGACGCCGCACTTCAAAAGAAAGCGGACTCTTTTAGCTTCTCTGCCAGCATCGTGATGGGATGCGAATCTTCGGGGTGGATTCCGAAGTCGCATCGATCGCTGATCCGCGGACCTACGCTGTAGCGGCCTGCCGGGCCGCCGCGAAGACATCGCGGGCGGACGTCGCGCCCGAGACGTGCTCCGTACCTTCGACCCCGAGGTCCATCCAGCCTGAGTTGACGGCGTCATACATCGCTTCGGCCGGTCCCGTCTGGCCCTTCGGAATGCCGAGCTGCTCGAACGCCGCCGGCCATCCGGCCCGTGGGACAGCAAAGGCTTTGACGTCGACCTTCAGGACTTCACCCAATTGTGTTGCTACGTCATCCGCGCTGACCATCGAACCCAGCTCGATGACACGATGCCCTGACCACGAGGCGCCGGTCAGAAGATTGGCCACCTCTGCGCCGATGTCGTTGGTCGCGACCATGGTCGATTTGCGCTCGGTAGGGTTGTAGTAAACAGGCAGGGTTCCGTCCTGGGCGACATGCAAGCCGTAAAGGAAGTTTTCGAAGAACCCGCCGGCACGCACATAGGCGATCGGCAATGTCAGGTCGCGAAACGCCTGCTCCAGAAGCGAAAGCGCCGTGATCATTCCCAGCCCGCTGGTTCTATTGGCACCCATCGAGGAGAGCGCCACGACCCGTGGCGGGGATGCCTTTGCAAGCGCCTCGACGTAGTTCTTGATCACGGCCTTTGCTTCTTTGTAATCGGGCGAAGGCGCCCATACAGCAGGCAACATGACAAATGCGCCCTCTACACCCTCGAGCGCCCGCTCAAGGGATGCCTGATCATTCCAGTCGCCGTCTACCAGTTCCACGCCCTGGTCAGCCCAGTTCGCCGCGCTTGCTCGATTGCGGACCAACGCGCGTACTTTTTTGCCGTGCGCCAACAGATGTCTTGCTGTCGCGCCGCCAACTTTTCCTGTGATTCCCGTTACTAAAAACATGCTTCTTCTCCTGATCTTTGGATGGTGTGTAAAAGCCGACTAACCCTCTGGAGACTCGTCCAGATACGCTGCAGTTGGCGTCATTGAGACCCAGTCATCGGTTCGCCGTTTCGTCAGGAGACGAGTCGATGGAGGGGTGATTCATCTGTCCGCCGAAGCCAGTGACGAGAGCTCCGGTGGGACCGAAGACGACATTTGAGCTCCATACGGAGACATATCGTTTGAGGAAGGTCTACTATAGAGACCGCTGCCGCGAGCCGTAAGGAGGCAGTTTTTTGTAACCATCCGATCTCAAGGGAATTCGCATGAGCAACGCATCGAGCGCCATCGAGAGATTCAGCCGATATCCGCTGGGCGAGTCCCAGTCCGTTTACTGCCCGGTGCGCGACGTGCTCGACCGTATCGGCGACAAATGGAGCATGCTCATGATCATGGCTCTGGCAACGCGACCGCACCGCTTCAGCGAGCTTCACCGCGCTGTCCATGACATTTCAAAACGCATGCTCACCCAGACCCTGCGCGATCTGGAGCGCGATGGGTTGATCACTCGCCATGTCTTTCCGACAAAGCCGCCGGGCGTTGAATATCGTTTGGCCCCGCTGGGCCAATCGCTATTGGAGCCGATGGCGAACCTCATCGAATGGGCAGACCGTCGGTATGGCGACATCCATGCAGCGCGCGTCCGCTTTGACGGCATGCCCCGTTCTGCTGCAAGTCAGTTCTCTGCTACGGAATCGAAAGTGCCGCCTGTTCACAAGAAGCTGGCGTCAGACTTTGAGAGAAAGGGTGTCAGGGGCAATTTCTGACATCAGGATGGTTCCTGGTACGAGGCGGATACGCGGCCTGCACTCAGGATCGTTTGATTTTGGGCGAGGTGGGCGATCAACAGGTCGCATGCAGGCGATGCGTCGGGTTTAGGCTTCGACCATGGCGTGGAAATCGTCCCGACCCAGGCACGTTGTTGTTGAAGATGGTTTCAGATAGCCGTCCCGGTTTTCCCTTCCGGTTTTCTGAAACCCGCTGCTACGCGTAGTCGACCGTGCTCAGTGCGAACCCACGCTCGAGGAAGCCGCTGGCATCGATGACTCGGCGGCTGCGCGCTTGGGCGTGTCGGCCGGGCACCACGTCTTGAGGCGCTTGCCTGCGCGGAACAGATCGATGCATTCACGCATCTCGGCCTTGAAGGCCAGATCAGGCGTGTTGATCGGGCAGCCATCCGACAGCGGCTTGGTGTCGTTGTACTCGGTGATGCAGGTCGAGAGTGGCGGCGGTGTGGGCGGATGCGGATCGTCGGCCAGTGGCGACGGCGGCAGGTTGAGGCGCTCGTCGCCGTCCTTGGGCGAAGGCGGTATGGGAGGCGCGGCACACAGCAAGTTGGTAGCCGTACTTTTCTTGGTGGGATCGCACATGCTTTTGGCGATCGCCTTGAGCGCATCGCCTATATGGCGACCCACCGCACCGCCGGCCGTCTCGTTCGGTGGCGGGAAGTATTTTTCGAAGCGGGTGGCCTTGTACTGCATCCGGTTGCTGTCGTGCTGCATGATCTGACGATCGTCCGCGGGCTTGGTCGGTTTGACCTTGGTGCTTGTTGTTGCATAGGTCTCCGTCGTGGGCGGCAGCCGCGCCGAGAAACTGATGGCGGCTGGTGTGGCCACGGAGGCTGCCGGCGCAGGTGTCGCCTCATGATCCTGCACGACCATCGCGTCACGACGTGACTTCTCGTGCGTCACGGGGCGGACGGGGGGCACAACCTGCCGCGGCGGCACCAACTTGGGCAACGTGGGTGGCGCAGGCGGCTGCGCGGCGTGCGGCGTGCTGGTCTGATCCAGCAGACGCACGACCAACACCTGATGATCGACAGGCACCGCCGCCAGATGCGGCGGCTTGAGCTGCATCTCGTACCACAGCGCCAGTGCGAACAGCGCGTGCAGTGCCAAGACCAAAGCCAGCGCGAATGCCTGCGTCTGGCGCGTCAGCGGCGGCTGTTGCCAGCGCCTGTGACCCAAGGTCGCGCGCGTTTCGCTGTCGAAGAGTGCCAGACCGCGCGCACGATCCTGCTCCCGTGGATGTCTGGCCTGCCTGGAACGTTCGATGACACAGCCTCATTCAAGCCAACTACCCACACAAAACCTGCGCATGCCGTCAGCGCGTGTTCCGGCCAATCTCGGTAGACAGGTTCTTTCATTCAGGGTTCCCTTGATCGGAAACTGGTACGGAGGGAGTTGAATGAGGTTCGCTTGACTTCCTCCATTCCGTTTCTCCAAATCGGAAAAGCTGTCAGTGTGGACTACCCCTGTTTCCCTCCCAAAGCTCAAGGAGTTGCTCTAGATGACCCGGAAGCCCAATGGTGCAGTCGTACTCTTGACGGTAGTCGCCTTGAGTCTGGGGATGGCACATGCACGCGAAGCCGCCCGCGAACGTAAAGCGGCATCCACTCCCATGGTTGACGCCGGTGTTCTGGAAGGCGCGCCGTACAGGGTGGACATCCCCGCGAACTGGAATGGCGAACTGGTTTTGCTGCTGCATGGCTTCGAGCCGATCGGCATGCCGCGCACCATGCCGAAACCGTTGGGCGATGAAGCGCCGCTGTTCCTTGCGGCCGGGTATGCGGTGGCGCAGAGCAGTTACGCCTCGCAGGGGTGGGCGGTGGATGATGCGCTACGCGACAACGAGCGCCTGCGTGCGTGGTTCGGGCACAAGCACGGTGAGCCAAGGCGCACTTACCTCGTCGGTTTCTCGATGGGCGGCTACGTCGCGCTGGCGAGTCTGGAGCGCTATGGCACGTATTACGATGGTGCACTTTCCCTGTGCGGCGCCAATGTGCCTGGCAAGCGCGTGTTCGAGGATTTGCTGACATCCCTCGTGGCATTCGACTACTTCTTTCCCCACGCGGCCGGGTTGCCGCAGGGCGGCCTTGCCGATCCCGCCGCGCCAGCGCTGGGACAGATGGAGGTGATGCATGCGGTGGATGCCGCGTTGAAAACCAACGAAGAAGCCGCACGGATCCTTGCCAAGCACGCGCAGGTATCGCGCGAACGCCTGGCCGGCGCTATTGGCGTGCACTACCTGGTCCTGCATCAGATGCAGGCACGTGCCAAAGGCCTGCCGGTCGACAATCGCACGATGGTGTATGCGGGCTTCGGCGACGATGCGGCGTTCAATCGCGGCGTGCACCGCTACGCGGGCGATCCGCAGGCGATGCGTTACCTGGCAGGAGCAACCTCGCTCAGCGGCGAGTCTCGCAAGCCGCTGGTCCTGCAGTACAACAACGATGATCCCCTCATCATTGCGCGCTACCAGTCGGTGTATCCGGTCATGGTGCAGTCCGCGCACGGCCGGCCGCCAACGGTACTTCCGCCGGCCGGCGAAGGCCATTGCGGATTTACGCCGGAGCAGATCATGCAGGCGTTCCAGACATTGACCCGAGAAGGCCATGTCGAGCCTTCGGCGGGCCCCATGGCGAAAACATGACTATCGGAACAGGCTCTGATCCGCTTTGATTTAGCGCTCAGAACCGGTGCTGCCGATAGAACTGCTCGAGCTGCCGATAGACGTCCGGCAAGTGCTGGCGCAAGTTTGCCGGTGCCTCGAAAAATTGCTCGCTGGCCACCGCGAAAAACTCGGCCGGGCTTTCGAGGGCATACGGGTCAATCGGCAACTCCATACCGTTGCGTCGCTCTTCCTGCAGGCGATCCCACGCGCTCGAGAAGACCTGCGACCACACGCGGCGGTCCATGCGACGGTGCAAGGGCGGAAAGCCGTTGGCGTCCCCGTTGAGCATGTCGAGCTTGTGTGCCATTTCGTGGATGACTACGTTATGCCCCGGTTTCTTATCTGTATTCAGTACATCCGCCCACGACAGGATCACCGGCCCACGTCCCCATGCCTCACCGGCCATCACGGTGTGGGTCTGGTGAACCACCCCCGCCGCATCGATTTTTGGACGGTGTGGAACGAACGCGTCCGGGTACACGATGACGCTGTGCCAGCCGTCGTACCAATCCATGCCCAGTTTCAGGATGGGCAGGCAGGCATGGGCCGCGAGCAGGACGCGGTCGGTGTCACCCAGATGCAACCCCTTGGTCGGCTCCAGCGACTTGCTTTCCAGGAACAACGTTGCCAGCACGCGCAGCGTGGCCTGATCGGAAGCGCCCAGCCGACGCGCCGGGGCACAACGCTGCAGCGCGTCTCGCCAGAGCGATTCGGCGATCGGGTGCCGGGCGACGATGCGTCGCACGCGCCAGTTTCTGATTTTGTCGAACATGACCACGTGCTGGAGGGAGGCGCAGTGCCAAGTACATCAGGGCCAGAGCGCGCTTTCTCAAGCAAGAAGCCCCGGACCATCCCAACATGTCCACTTGAGTACCAGCCTCGCTCAAGGAATCAGACATTGCTCCCACAGGGAACGGCTCTGCCCGGTTTTGATTCCCATCGGCCACGCGTTTGCGGCAAGATGGCCCCTACATGGGGAAGGGGACATCATGAACACCACGACAGCGGCCGAGCCGCCGATACTGCCTGCGTCACCACTGGTCATCGCCGGATTCTGGCGCCGACTGTTTGCGTTGTTCATCGATCTGCTGATGCTGGGCGTGCTCGGCATGATCATCGGCGCGCTGTTTTTCGATCCGCTGGCACGCATGGGCGATGCGGCGAAGCTCATCGGCTTTGTCATCGCGCTGGTGTATTTCGGCCTGTGCAATAGCCGTGTCTTCGGCGGGCAGACTCTGGCCAAGCGCTGGCTGGGCTTGCGCGTGGTCGATGCGCAGGGTGACACGCTGTCCTTGCCGCGTTCGATGCTGCGTTACGTGGTGCTGGGCGTGCCTTTCTTCGCCAATGGCACGACGTTCAACCCCCAGCTGATGCTGTCGTCCGTGCTCGGCTATCTGCTGGCGTTGATCGTCTTCGGCGGCATGCTGTCGATCATCTATCTCTATATCTTCAACCGCCGCACACGGCAGTCCCTGCACGATCTGGCGGTAGGCTCCTGTGTCGTGCAGGCCGTTCCCGAGACGGGGAGCATGGCCTTTCCGCCGATCTGGCAGGGACACCTGGTGGTCGTCGCGGTGCTGGTGCTACTGGCGTTGGGCACGCCCGCGGTCGCCAGACGGCTTGCCGGCACCACGACTTTCGCCGGCATGCTGCCGTTGTATCAGACGCTGTCGACGCAGCCCCACGTCATCACCGCGCAGGTCGTCCGTGGACGGTTCTACGTAAACGGCACCGTGACCCACGCCATGCAGACGGCGTTGCGGCTCGATGCGCCGATGACGGATGACGACGCCATGGCGAAACGCATCGCACAGATGGTGGCGAAAGGTGATCCCGACATCGCCAGCGAGGATGCCGTGCAGGTCACACTCATCTACGGCTACACCATGGGCATCGCGTCGGGTTGGAAGAAACATGGGTACTCCTTCAGACCCGATGAACTGAAGTAGACAGGCAGCCGAAAAAAGAGCCTGCTCAAGCTGACCCGTTTGGCGCAGTTGCGCGATACTCCGGCCATGAAACGATTACTGTTAACCCTGTGCTGTCTGCTTCTGATCACGCCTGCCCGCAGTGCCGATATACAGGCACCCGCGGCGCGGACCATCGTGCTGGTACGGCACGGCTACTACGTGCCGGATCCGGCTTTGGGTGACCAGCCGGGACCGCACCTGGCGTCGATCGGCGTGGCCCAGGCGCAACTGGTGGGGGCACGCCTGGCTGGCCTGCCAACGCGTTTCGACGCGATGTATGTCAGTCCGGTGCAGCGTGCACGCGACACGGCAGCGATCATCGCTGCCGATTTTCCCGGGCGTCATTTCGAGGTGATCAACGATCTCGCCGAATGCACGCCGCCCACCCGGCGGGCCGACATCATGGCCCAAGAAAAGCCGAAGGATCTGGCAACCTGCACGGCCCAGCTCGACCGGGTCTTCACCCGCTACTTCAAGCCCGCCACCGGGCACGAGCGCACCGAACTATTCGTATGCCACGGTAATGTCATCCGTTACCTGGTCATGCGCGCACTGGGCGTGGATACCAAGGCGTGGCTGGAAATGTCGGTGGGCAATGCCAGCATCACCGAGATCCGCATCGAGGCCAACGGCAGCTTCAAGGTCATCAGTGTCGGTGATGTTGGGCACTTGCCACCGAGCATGCTCACGGGAGCGACCGGCGACAGAGAACATAACCTGGCAATCCCGCCGCTGCCTGTTCAGTGATTGCCTGCCGCGTGAGTTGGCGTCACCGTCATCGGTCAGAATTCCTTGCTGACATGATTTGCAGCGGCTGAGCCGTTAGTCAGAGAAAACGGGGGGCAAGGGAAAATAGGGCGGGCTCACTCCGAGCCCTTTCGCGCCGTTGGGTCTTCCCGGCGACGAGCCAAGCCACGCGCGATGGTACGGAGGCCAGCTTGTTCGGCGATCACGACGAACCGCATTACCCCAAGCCGTGGATATCTCGTCTCAACGCGTCTCACGAATTGTCGCGGCTTCTCGGCTTGATGTAGCGCAGCTGCCCCAGGATGAGTTCACGCTGTTCTCGCCGCTTGAGATCCTGCGCTGCGAGCAGCATTTGCCGCTTTGTCATGCGTACAGGCATTTGGCCCGACGGTTCCTTCGCCTGTCGATGGACGATATGGGCGATAAAACCGGGCCATGTGCTGACATGCCATAACGATTGGGTGCGGGATACGTCTTGAGTGTTCACGGCGAAGACCTCGACCACGGATCAAGAACTGCCAGAGAGCCCGGCTATTGCCAACGGGGCAAACAGGCTGCACCTTCGACCGTTAGTCGCGTGTGATATCCGGGATATGGATTCCGAAACGCAAAGGGTAGAACTCCTTTCCAACCTTGTCAGTCCAACAGCGGGCTCAAGGTAAGTTGGCCTCCTGGTTGCTGCACGCTGACCTCGATTGACGCTAGGCTTTGCCCGGGCGGTCAACAAGGAGAGTCAGCTGTGGCGCCGTTTCCGTTCTTCGATCGCTATTTCTGGGCGATGGCCATCGGTTTTTCGCTGATCAACTACGTGATCGGCCGTCGTCGAATCGTCGCTGCAAGCGGCCTTGACGAGATCAGGCAGAGCGAGGCGCTGGGTCTGTTTGGACGGTTGTACCTGCTTTCGGATGTGTCATGGCTGGTCATGGGTTGGGGCGTGCTGTTCGGCGGTGTGCCGTCGGTGTTCAGCTTTTTTCGCCCGCAGGACCATAACCCTTATGTGACTTACTGGTATGGCAGCCTGTTGCTGCTGGCTGTCGCCAATGCCTACTGGATCATGCTGGCCGATGGTGCGCGCAGAGTGCGGGAGCTTCAGCAGCTTGGTGTGTTTGGTTCGCGGCAAAAGAACTCCGCCACGCCTGAGTGGGCCATCAAACTGCTGGCGGTGCTCGGCCCGGTATTCGTGCTGATCTGGATTTACTGGGTGCAGTTCGTCACTGCACAAGCGCCTTATTAAGTACGCCGTTGTTCAAGCCAAAGGAGTTGCGTGGCGGCCGGCGGGCCTGTCGCAGCGTCAGTTCGGTCATGGAAAGTACGAGCAACCAACATGCCTTCACAAAGTCGCGATGCAAGGGCACTTGACTATCGATTAACCAAATGGTTAATTGTCGACATGGCAAATACCGACGATCCGCTGTCCACCACCTTCGCTGCGCTGGCTGATCCCACGCGACGCGCCATCCTGACTCGCCTGGCCAGGGGCGAGGCCACGGTGGGGGAATTGGGCGAACCGTTCGACATGTCCGCGCCAGCCATCTCCAAGCACCTGCGGGTATTGGAAAGCGCGGGGTTGATCGCACGGGAAGTGGATGCCCGCTGGCGTATTTGCCGTCTCCGGGCGGAACCCATGCACGATGCGCACGATTGGCTGGAGGTGTATCGCCGCCATTGGGAAGGCAACCTGGATCGACTGGTCGAATTTGTTGAACGAACCCATCGCGCCGAGGCAAGAAAATCCGCCAGGGGCGCACCGTGTGCACCGAGGAAAAAGCCATGACCACCCAAGCCGCAACTTTCGAACTGGAAATGACCCGCTTCATCCGCGCACCGCGCGAGAAGGTCTTCGAAGCCTTCACCGATGAGGCTGCCATGTCGGCGTGGCATTGCCCGCGTGGCCTCCACGTTGGCGAAGTCAGTGCCGACGTACGTGTCGGCGGGCGCTATCGCATCACCATGATGTCTAGGGACGGCTCCGTGCACGGCTCGAACGGCATCTACCAGGTGATCGAGCGCCCCTCGTTCCTCGCCTACACCTGGGCATGGGATGGCGAAGGCGATGTGGCGGCGCGTACCACGCTCATCGAAGTCACGCTGACCGAGAAAGACGGCGGCACGCAGCTCCACATGCGTCATACCGGCTTCCCCGATGCCGCAGTGCGCGACGATCACCACCAGGGTTGGACCTCGGTCTTCAACCGACTGGTGGACTACCTCGACCCCGAGGGCACGGCAGGCAACGTCGTGGTGGTGGGCAGCCCGATCAGCCCCTATACGCGCGCCGTGCGCATCGCGCTGGCGGAGAAGGGCGTGGCGTACACGCTGAAACCGGTGGCGCCGCACACGCCCGACATCGACGCCATCCAGCCGTTCGGTCGCATTCCCGCGATGTACGACGGCCCGCTGGAGTTCTACGAAACACGGGCCATCCTGCGCTACATCGACGAAGCCTTCGATGGACCGAGCCTCATGCCCCTGGGTGGCGTCACTTCCCGCGCCCGCGCCGAACAGTGGTACAGCGCGATGAACGATTACGGTTATGACGCCATCGTCAGGCGCTGCGTACTGCAATACATGTTTCCATCAGGCGAGGGCGGGCAACCGAACCGCGCGATCATCGATGCCGCCTTGCCAGATATCGAGCGCGTGTTGGCCACGCTCGACGCGGGCTACGGCAAGCGTGACTTCCTGGTGGGCAACGGGCCGTGCATCGCCGATTACCTCGCCGCACCATTGCTGTACACGTTGTCGAAGATGCCGGAAGGCCCGGCGCTGCTCGCCAGATATCCCAACGTGCGACGTGCGCAGGCGGCGATGCAGGCGCGGCCCAGCTTCATCTCCGCCGAGCCGGATCTCGAAGGCAAAGGTGAAACATCCAACGTGACGCCGCTGCGCAAGGCGAGTGCGGCGTAGAAAAAGTGTCAGGGACGAATGGCGCTTGCTTGAGCCTGTCATTCTCGCGAGACGCTTCTCGACAGCAAAGCTGGTCAAGCAAGGTCCAGTGTCTTCGGTGGTTTGCAGAAGACCGAAGTCACGGGATTCCTGCTTTCGCAGGAATGACGGAAGGCGGGATCCTGCGCTTGAGCAAGGGCCGTTCGTGTCAGGGACAATGCCTGCTTGGCGTACCGGACCCGTGCGCGATCGGCGCACGGGCGTCGCGCTCGCCGGTCAGCCGTTACTCGAACGATCCGGTCCGCACCTCGCCCTCGCGGACGTAGCGGTTGATCAGTACGCTGCTGGACGTGGCCTTCGATGCTTCGAGCCGGAAGGCCGACGCCTGCGCCTGGTCGTCGAACAGGCGCTTGCCGCGGCCGAGCAGGATCGGGTAGACCAGCAGGCGCAGTTCGTCGACCAGGTCCGTGGCCAGCAACTGGTGCACCAGCTCGCTGCTGCCCTGGGTGATCAGGTCGGGGCCGTCGTTGCGCTTGAGCTCACGCACCGCGGCGGCGATGTCCGGTCCCAGCGCGTGACTGTTCCGCCATCCGAGCATGTCGGGGTGATGGGTAGCGACGTGCTTGGCGGTGCCGTTGAACAGGTCGGCAATGCCCTGGTGCGGCGCACCCTCCGGCACGTGCGGCCAGTACGCGGCGAAGATGTCGTAGGTGCGGCGTCCGAGCAGCAACTCGAACGGGCGCGCGAACACGCCGCCCATCACTTCGTCGGACTCGTCGGCATAGGGCCAGACCCAGCCGCCGTGGACGAAGCCGCCACTGGTGTCTTCCTGCGGACCGCCGGGTGCCTGCACGACGCCGTCGAGGCTGATGAATGCGGGAACGATGAGCTTGCGCATGGTGGACTCCTATGCGGATCGACGTGTCCGCCTGTCTTTCCGACGTGCGGAGGACCGGGAAATCGACAGGCCGCAACCGGTCAGGTTCACTTGCCGAGGGGAACGGCCGTGCTTGATGGTGTCGGGTTGGTCGGGCACCGGCAATGCGTCGTGCTCCGGCTTTGCCCGCGGCCCGGACGTTGAAGGGAAAGCCCGGGTTGGTGTTTCAATGGATGCCTGGGCATGCTTTGGTGTCGCACCATCCTCTGTGGGTGCGGCGGAAAATTCAGGGGATCCTTGGGAGACGTGTCATGCGGAAATCATTGAAGTGCTGCGTGCTGGTGGTGGCGATGCTTGCGGGCGCCGCGCATGCCCAGGGGGCGCCGAAGGCAGCCGCCATCGAGGCCTTCGGCAAGGGTGTGCAGATCTATGCCTGCAAGGCTTCCGGTGGAAGCCTTGCGTGGACATTGAAGGCGCCGGACGCCACCCTGGCGGATGCCAAGGGGCAGGCGATCGGCAGGCACTTCGCCGGGCCGAGCTGGCAGGCGAACGATGGCAGCACGGTGGTGGGCGAGCCCTTGAATGCCTCGCCTTCACCCGATGCCGGCGCCATCCCCTGGTTGGTGCTGCACGCCAAATCGCATACCGGCAGCGGCGCCATGGCAACGGTGCAATACATCGTGCGCGAGCGCACCGAGGGCGGCATGGCACCGGCGTCGGGTTGCGATGCGGGCCATGTGGGCAATGAAGTACGCGTGCCGTACAGCGCGGTATACCTGTTTTTCCGGGGCTGAGTCTTGCAAGTGCACCCGGCCCCCACTGCGCCGACGATCATCGTGATGGGCGTCGCCGGCAGCGGCAAGAGCCATGTCGGCGACGCCCTGGCGCGTGCCTGTGGCGTGGACTTTGTGGAAGGCGATGACCTGCATCCCGCCACGAACATCGCCAAGATGAGCGCCGGCATTCCGCTGGACGACGCGGATCGTCAGCCATGGCTCGAAGCGATCGCCGCGGCGATCGCGAAACATCGCGGGCATGGCGTGGCGATCGCCTGCTCGGCACTGCGCCGTGCCTACCGCGATGTCCTGCGCCAGGCGGATCCGGCGTTGCGCCTGCTCTATCTGCGTGTGCCACATGACGAGCTTGCGCGCCGCATGCGCGAGCGCCGGCACTTCATGCCGCTTTCCCTGCTCGACAGCCAGTTGGCGATACTGGAGGAACCCACCGAGGATGAGCGCGCCATCGTGCTGGAAGCCGATGCCGACCTGGCTGCCACGGTCGCCATGGCCATGCAGGCGTTGTCGATACCGGCCCGTCCAGGGGGCTAACCGGGTCAGAACGCTCCCACCCGCTTTTTAATGTGTCTCGCGGTCCTGGTCGCATGTCGATTTCCCCTTATCTCGTTCGTCGTGGAAGAGGCCCGCTCACGGGTACCTTCGGCTTGGGCGCCATCGGGGGTCGATCCGGAAAGAGTCAGATATTCATGATGTCTTCGCGATCAGACGGGGAGAAATGCAATGAAGCAAGATGCCGGACGCGTAAAGATTTTCGTGACGCTAAGCATGCTTTTGGCCATAGCCGTTGCCGATAGTTCGGCAGCGCAAAATCCGCAACATGCCTATCCGGGCATGGCGCCCCTGTCCCAGTACCTGATGGCGGACCGCGATGCGGAAATCGCACTGGCGCGAAGCGCGGCGCCCAAGGCCATTTCCGGGGAAGCCACGATCATGGTGCTCGGGCCCCATGGCTACGTCACGGCGGTCAAAGGCAGTAACGGCTTTGTGTGCATGGTCGACCGATCCTGGTCAGCGCAGTTCGATTTCCCGGAATTCTGGAATCCGAAATTGCGCGGGCCCACGTGCTTCAATCCTCCGGCGGCGCGATCGATCCTGCCGATAACCTACAAGAGGACCGAGCTGGCACTTGCCGGGCAATCCAGCAGTCAGATCATGGATGGCATCAAGACCGCACTCGCCAGGAAACAGTTGCCGCCGCTGGAACCTGGCGCGATGTGCTACATGATGTCGAAGCAGGCCTACTTGAATGATGCCGCCGGGCACTGGATGCCTCACCTGATGTTCTACATGCCACTCGAAGCGGATTGGGGTGCCGACTTGCCAGGCTCTCCGGTCATGCTGAACCCGCAGTTTCAGGTCCCGGAGAAGATAAAAGTGTTCATGGTTCCGGCCGGCAAGTGGTCTGACGGAACGCCTGCGCCGGTGATGTAGGGGGAAGAGACGCTGACCCGAATGGCACTTACTTGAGCAGGAAACCTCTTCTTTCGTCATTCCTGCGAAAGCAGGAATCCAGCGACTCCAAGGTTTTCAGGTAATAGCGATAAGGCACTGGATTCCCGCTTGACCAGCTTCGCTGTTGAGAAGCGTCTCGCGAGAATGGCGAACTCAAGTAAGCGCCATTCGGCCCTGACCTGCTTTAACAGCTTAAAAGTGCGATGCGGGCATCAATGCCGTGTGCGCTTGGTGCTCGCGCTGGCGGGGTTCATCTCGACGCTCAAGGTGAAGGTGCGTTGTTCGTCCGGCTGCATCGCGCCGACACCCACCAGCTTGCGCGCGATTTCCTCGCCGTGTTCGTTGCGGATGGTCAGCACCATCGAGTATTCCCACGCACCATTGCCGACAGGGTTGCGAAAGCTGCCTTCCACGCGTAGCGGTACGGACGCGGCCGTTGCGATCGCGCTGGTCGGCTCACTGAAGCGCAGCTTGTGGCGGCAGGCGGGGCACACGCCCGCACTTTCCAGGATGGTCTCCCGGCAGTGCGGACAGGTGCGCGTCGCCCCGGCCGTGCCTGGGTGTGCGATGGTCACGAAGCTGTGCCGTTGTGCCCATGGGTCTTGTGAGCGTTGTTGCCGTCCTTGCCATCGTCCCAGCCGAACTCGGCCTGGCCGCGCATGCGCGAACCCACGGCCACGCTGAGCGATCCTGCCTTCAGGTCGCCGGTCAGCGCACCGCTTTGCTGCAATTCCACGTGCGCCGCGGATTCGATGTTGCCGATCAGTTCGCCTGCGATGGTGACCTTCTCGGCGCGCACGCTGCCGGTCACCCTGGCACCGGATTCGATGGTGAGATCGCCGCGCACGTTGACGTCGCCCTTGAAACTTCCGGCGATGCGTACATGGCCTGCACCTTCGATCTTGCCCTCGATGGTGATATCGGGCGCGATCAGTGATTCGGCCTTGGGCTTGCCCGGCGCGGGTGTTGGTGTTGGTGTGGGCGTTGGTGTGGAGCGGAATACGGGCTGCACCGGCGTTTCCGCTTCGGGCTTGGTCTCAGGGATGCCGATGCGCGCCAAGTCCGCGGCTTCGGGCGTTGCGGTGGCGGAAGTCTTGACGGGTTCTTTCCACAGGGCCATGGGGGGACTCCGGTTCAGTCAGGCGGAGGGTCAGCGTACCCCCCAAACGGCACGCAAAAACGGGGTCAGGGTCACTTACTTGTACAAAAGCAGGGTTTGGTTCAGGTTCGCTTCCTAATTGGCTGTTTGTTATGGACTTGAGCACTTCGGCGTCGCGTGGGACGATCATCCAGATGAACAGCCGACCTGCCGCAGCACAGCACCTGCGCGACCTCGCACGGCTGCGTCGTGTGCGTGACCGGATCGATCGGAACTACGCGCAGCCGCTCGATGTCGAGGCGCTCGCCCATGGCGTGCACATGTCGGCCGGGCATCTCAGCCGCCAGTTCAAGTTGGCCTTCGGCGAATCGCCCTACAGCTATCTGATGACCCGGCGCATCGAGCGCGCGATGGCGATGCTGCGTCGTGGCGACCTCAGCGTCACCGAGGTCTGCTTTGCGGTCGGCTGCGCATCGCTGGGCACTTTCAGCACGCGCTTTACCGAGCTGGCCGGCGTGCCGCCCAGCGTCTATCGGCGCGAGGCGGCGCACGCGACGGCGGGCATGCCGTCCTGCGTGGCGAGACAGGTGACGCGACCGGTCAGGACGCAACCGATCAGGAATGGAGAAGCGTCGGCCCCCGAGTCGGACTTAGCATGACGGCTCCTTTCACACCGAGCACGACTGCCATGGATATCAACATTCACGCGAGCTTTCTTCCGCAAACCGACCCGGACGCCTCGCTGGCGTTCTATCGCGACACCCTCGGCTTCGAGGTGCGCAACGACGTCGGCTACAACGGGATGCGCTGGATCACGGTCGGGCCGCCCGACCAGCCCGGCACGTCCATTGTGCTGTTCCCGCCGGCCGCCAGTCCTGGCGTCACCGACGACGAGAAACGCACCATTGCCGAGATGATGGCCAAGGGCACCTACGCCATCATGTTGCTCGCGACCAGGGACCTCGACGCTGCCTTCGAGCGGATACAGGCCAGCGGCGCCGAGATCGTCGAGGAGCCGACCCAGCAACCTTATGGCGTTCGCGACTGCGCCGTCCGCGATCCCGCGGGCAACCTGCTGCGCGTGCAGGAGCGGCGCTGAGCTACCCGGCGATCGCGGTTCAATTCGCGATGGGGTCTCGGAAATCGCGGGCTTGCAGTACAGCGGATCGGGAGGCCAGGGGTTCGCTGCGCAAGGCGGATGTGTGGTCGGCGGACATGGATGGCGTTATCGTCTTTTCACTTGCAAGACGACATGGATGATCAGGTGTGCGCGGAGAAGCCGAGGGTCTCTTTCCCATGAACCCGGTCTTCAGCGCATCCTCGCCCGATGCCAGGATGCTTTTGTGGTCGCTGCTGACATCGACGTAGGGAGTTTTATGCGCTCGGCAATCCGCTTGCTTTTCGTTGTCGCACTCGGCCTGCCGGGATCCGGCGTTCCAGCGGCATCCGTCCCCTCGTACGACATCGTCATTCGCAACGGACAGGTGATCGACGGCACCGGCTCGCCGGGGTACGCCGCCGACATCGCGATCAGGAACGGCCGCATCGCCGCGATCGGCCAGCTTGGCCATGTCGACGCAGCGCAGGTCATCGATGCACACGGCATGGCGGTCACGCCGGGCTTCATCGACATGCTGGACCAGTCGGGCCACGCCCTGCTGGTGGACGGCCATGCGCCGTCGAAGATCTTTCAGGGTGTCACCACGCTGATCACCGGCGAGGGCGAGTCGGTCGCGCCGCTCAACGACAACATCGTCAAGGAAGAGGGGGCGCACGCCAAGCCGACCTGGCGAACGCTGGGCGGCTATTTCGGGCGCCTGCAGAAGCAGGGCATCGCGGTGAACCTCGGCACCTACGTCGGCGCCGCGACGGCGCGTGAAATGGTGATCGGCTATGGCGACCGCAAGCCGACTCCGGACGAACTCAGGCAGATGCAGGCGATCATCGCGCAGGCAATGCGCGACGGTGCATTCGGTCTATCCACGGCATTGCAATACCCGCCGGCCACCTACAGCACCACCCCGGAACTGATCGCGCTGGCCAAGACGGCGGCAAGCTACGGGGGCATCTATGCCACCCACATGCGCAGCGAAGGCGACGCGGAAATGGCCGCGCTCGACGAAGTCTTCGACATCGCGCGCACGGCGCATATCCCGGTCGAAATCTTCCACCTCAAGGTGGCCGGCCACCGGAACTGGGGCAGCATGCCGAAGGTGATCGCGAAGATCGACGCGGCACGTGCGGCGGGTCTGGACGTAAGCGCCGATACCTATGCCTATACCGCCTGGGGCAACGACCTCGCCTCGTTCATCCCGCCATGGGCGCACGCTGGCGGCACGGCCGAGCTGCTCGCACGGCTCAAGGATCCGCAAACCCGTGCGCGGATCGAGAGGGACATGCGCACACCTTCCGATGCATGGAGCAACGACTGGCTGGAAGTTCCGGGCCCGCACGCAGTCGAAATCACTTCCGTGCAGAACCCGTCGCTCAAGAAACTTGAAGGCAGACGCCTCGACGATATCGCCCAAAGCTGGCATGAAGAACCGATCGACACGCTGCTCGACATCTTGGTCAAGGATCATGCCGCCACGGACGTCGCTGTATTCGGCATGTCGCAACCGGACGTCACGCTTGCGCTCAGGCAGCCGTGGATGTCGATTTGCGACGATGCTGCCGCGCAAGCGCCGACCGGCCCACTCGGCCAGGGCCACCCACACCCGCGTGCCTACGCTGCGTTCTCGCGGATCATCACGGAATACGTGCGCGAGGAGCGCGCTTTGACCCTGGCGGATGCGATACACAAGATGACGGCACTCCCTGCGCAGCGCATGGGTCTCGCGCAGCGCGGCATGATCAAGAAGGGCATGTGGGCTGATATCGTCATTTTCGACCCGGCGAAGCTGCGCGCTCCTGCGACATTCGAGGAACCAAAACAGCTTGCGCAGGGCATGGACTACGTACTGGTGAACGGCATGCCGGTGATCGCAAAGGGCAAGATGACACAGGCTTTGCCCGGCAAGGTACTGCGCGGGCCTGGATTCAAGGAGAGTAATCGATAGTCGTCGCGGCACGGTGTATTTCGTTGGTTGAATACCGTAGCGTCGACGCGTCATCGGCGACATGGATCGTCCGTTTTTGGCCGGTTGCGGTCGCTTGGTTCGAATCTGGTCCGTGTGCCGGCGAGCCGATCGCAGATGGTCGGTTCAGGTGATCAAGTTCAGCCGTGCGCAGTTTATTGACGGACGGTGACGGCAACCATGAAGAAAGAGACAGCCACCATGAAGAACGAGAAGAGCGGTTCGAAAGAGGCAAGCGCAGGCGACACTCCCTCCAGGCTGATCGATGCGCGGATCAAGGAGCTGGGCGACTGGCGCGGCGAGACGCTGGCCCGAGTCCGGGCGATCATCAAGCAGGCCGTCCCCGACGTGGTCGAGGAGTGGAAGTGGCGAGGGGTCCCGGTGTGGTACCACGCCGGGATGATCTGCACCGGCGAAACGTACAAGAATGCCGTGAAGATGACCTTTGCCAAGGGCGCTTCGCTGGAGGACCCATCAGGTCTCTTCAACTCCAGCCTCGAAGGCAACACCCGGCGCGCCATCGATTTCCATGAAGACGACAAGATCGATGAAAAGGCATTGAAGGCGTTGATTCGCGCCGCCGTGGCATTGAATAGGGCCAAGGCAAACTAAAGGGGTGCCATTTCGCCGCCGGGTGAACAGGCCTATCCGGCACGTGCACCGGATGACACGCTTGTCAAAGAGACCGCCTGGGGGATCACGCATCATCTCGCCCCGATTTCACGAGGAAGGCAACACGATGATTGGTGTCATAGGAGTAGGTTCGATCGGCGCTGCCATGGTCGCGGGTTTGAGTGGAGGTAGCGAGCCGCCGGAAATCCTGCTTTCGCCTCGCAACGCAGAACTGGTGGCGAAGCTTGCGGCCTGCTACCCGAATGTCCGCGTAGCGGATAGCAATCAGGCCGTCGTCGAACAATCTGCCGTGGTGCTTTTGTGCCTGCGGCCGTCAGACGCGCCGCGGGTGATGTCGGAACTCACGTTCCGGGACCAGAGCCTGATAAGCGTGATGGCAGGTGTTCCCCTCGGAGCGCTTCGTGAACTCGCTGCGCCGGCACAGGACATCGTGCGCGCCATCCCCTTGCCGTCCGTTGCATTTCGGCGTGGCATCACTCCCTTGTACCCCGCGGCTGATCCTGCACGCGGCCTGTTCAGTCGACTCGGCCGTGTCATCGAGGTTGCAGACGAAACCGCTTTCGACCTCTTCTCGGCCTCGACGGCGACGATTGCCGCGCATTTCGCTTATCTGAATCGGATAAGTGACTGGCTTGCCGCCCGCGGGATCTCGCAACCGGCAGCTCGACAATATGTCGCAGCGATGTTTGGGGAGGTCGCCGCATCCCTGCAAGGGAGTGATCCGGATTTCAGAGAACTGGTGCGAGAACACGCCACGCCGGGTGGCATCAACGAGCTTTTCTGCCAGGTGATTGGCGACAGGGGTGTATGGGAAACCGTCGATACTGGTCTGGACCGTGTCCGGCAAGCGTTATTGGATCGGGGAAATGGTTTCCGGGCGGGAAAGACGGTAGTGGATTGAGTTGAAAGATCGCGCAGCGGCTTGGAGGAGGGGTCCTCAATGCTCTTTGTCGTACTCTGCCACTCGCCAATCCACGCGGAGGTCATGTGAAAACACTCGTTGCCGTCCTGCTGATCGCTGGTGTGGTTCAGGCCACACCGATTCTTGCGCAGTCATCCGCCGCTTCCCCTTTGCTCGGCAGCTGGGCGGTCGATGTTACGCGTTTGCCGATTCCGCTGGCGGCGCGGCCGAAGAGCGTCACGATAATGTTCAGCGACGCGGGCAACGGGAAGTGGACGACGCATGTCGACATCATCGACGCCAGTGGAGCGGCGAGCCACGCCGTAAGCTGCGCCGCCCTTGATGGCACAGCCGCGCCTGTCAAGGACAGCATCGAGGCCGATACCGTCGCCTTGAAGCTGCCCGCACCCAATGTCCTGGTCATGGATCTGGTGAAGAAGGGTATTCCGGCGTCGACGCGCGTCTATACCGTCGCTTCGAACGGCAGGACGCTGACCGAGACCGCTGCCTATGCTGGGGGCAACGGCATGCCGATGATGCGGACGAACTATTTCACGCGCGTGCGGTAGCCGACGCAGGCGGTGCCGATCCAGGGATATTTCCCTCGGTTGAATATCGCTGATCCCTTTTGTTGCTGTTCCGTTTGCCGCTCTTCGCCAACAGTCAGAAGCGATCCCAATACGGCGGGTCGTCGAAGCGGCTTTTAAGGTGAGAGATAAAGAGCTTTGCCTTCGTCGTGTGCGAGCGCCCCGGCATGCGGACGGCGTGAATCGCTGACCCGGATGCTTTTGGCGATGCGGGTATTTCAGGAAACAGGGACACCAGTTTTCCCGCCCGGACGAAGTCGCCCACCAGCCAGCTGGCGAGGTGGACGATGCCGATGCCGGCGACGGCGGCCTCCAGCAGCGCCTCGGTGTCGTCGGTTCGCAGCGAGCCGCGGACCGGAAGAGCGGTGTCCCGATGAACTCCTGCAAAGCACCACCATCCCGGTGGTGGTGCCGACGCGAACGTGAGGCAGTTGTGTTCCACCAGTTGCTCGGGTGTCGCGGGACGACCACAGCGAGCCAGGTAGTCGGGACTGGCGCACGCCAGCCTCCTCGACGGTGCCAGGCGTGTGGCGACCAGGTCGCTGTCCGGCAGTATGCCGATGCGAATCGCGACATCGACGCGCTGCGCCATCAAATCCACGCGTTCGTCGCTGAGATGCATGTCGATTTCGATCAGCGGATAGCGCTTCAAGAAATCGGCGATGGCGGGAACGACATGTCGGCGGCCAAATGCGGCCGGCGCGGTGACCGTCAACAGGCCGCGAGGATCGGCGTGAAGATCCGCCAATCCGTGTTTGGCGTCATCCATTTCAGAGACGATGTTGCGGGCGCGCGGAAGGAATTGCTCGCCGGCGTCGGTCAGCACGAGCGACCTCGAACTTCTGGCAAGCAGCTTCACGCCCAGCTCGGCCTCGAGTGCGTCGATCTTGCGGGCGATGGAAGACACCGCTACATCGCGACGCTTCGCAACGGTCGTGAAGCTGCGTTCCGTTGCAACCTCAATGAAGGCCCTGATGGCATCGAGCATTGCCGATGTTCCTTTGCGTAAATCGCAAAGGAAGTTTGCGATTGTCTTTATTGTAGTGAAATTCGCAATCTTCCACTATCGCTTCGCCATCAACCCATCCCATTCAAGGAAAACCCATGCCATCGAACATGCTCAGCAAAGCCATCCGCCTCGCGACCGTTGCGACTGTCTTCGGACTCACCGCATCGCACGCCTTTGCGGGTGCGCCGATGGCCAGGACCCCTGCACCGGGCTATTACCGATTCATGCTCGGCAACTTCGAAGTCACCGCGCTCAGCGATGGCACGGTGGATCTGCCGGTCGAGCAATTGCTGCAGGAACCTGCCACGAAAACCGTCGCCGCGCTGGACAACGCGTTCCTGAAAACGCCGCTGCAGCTTTCGGACAACGCTTACCTCATCAATACCGGAAAGCGCCTGGTTCTGGTCGACACGGGCGCCGGCGATCTGTTTGGCCCGACGCTCGGAAAGTTGATGAGCAATCTGAAGGCCTCGGGCTACAAGCCCGAACAGGTCGATGACATTTTCCTGACCCATATGCATCCGGATCACGTCGGCGGCCTGTCGGCGAACCACGTGATCCAGTTCCCGAACGCGGTCGTTCACGCCGACCGGCATGAGGCCGACTATTGGCTCAGTCAAAAGAACCTGGACAGCGCGCCGGCGGCGTCCAAGGGCTTTTTCCAGGGCGCCATGGCTTCGGTCAACCCGTATGTGCAAGCCGGTAAATTCAGCCCGTTCGACGGCAGTGTCGAGCTGGTTCCTGGCGTCAGGTCGTACCCCAGCTTCGGGCACACAGTGGGGCACACCTCTTACATGATCGAAAGCGAGGGGCAGCAATTGCTGCTGATGGGTGATCTGATCCACGTGCCGGCGGTTCAGCTCGATCACCCGAACGTGACCATCGCCTTCGACACCGACCCCAAAGAGGCAGCCGCCTCCCGTATCAAGGTATTCAACGAGATGGCCAGGGAGCGCCCGCTCGTTGCGGGGGCGCACCTTCCGTTTCCGGGCATCGGTCATCTGCGTGCCACCGGAAAGACCTATCAATGGGTGCCGGTCAACTTCACCCGGATGCCTGCCGGACAGTAGAAGCCGCACGGACACCATTGCTTTGAAGGCCGACTAGTGGCCTTGGACGAAAACTGTGGAAAGCGGGGGCGGAAAACGGTCCGTATCCCTGGTTACCGAACCCGCTCCAGCGTCTGAACCCAGTTCGTCTCCCACGTCTTGCCGCCGTCGGGCGAGTAGGCCTGCTCCCAATGGGCGGTGTTGCGGGTTATACCCGACCAGATAAAGCGGACCTTGATCGGTTTTCCCCTGAGCGTGTCATCCGCATAGAAGGTGCCGACGCCGTGCACGAAGCGTCCCTTCACCGGCGGATCCAGATTGCCGAACGGATTGCGGCCGTCGATCCACCAGATGGCCCACTGGCCGGTTTTCGGATCGTACGCGCGGGGTGCCACGCCCCGATAAATACCGCCCGGCATGTTGAACACCGTGTCATCCACGTTTGCCCGGCCTTCCATCAGCCTGCGCGAGCTGATCGTGCCTTCGAATTCGATCCAGTCCTGGTGACCGGACAAGGGCTCCTTCAACTTGCGGCTGTGGACGCGCCAGTCGCCAACCAGGAAATCGAAGTCGTGCAACCCGCTCATGTCGGGTCGGTCCAGGGGCTTTGGGGTGTCTTGCGAGGCAAAGGCCGGCGGCACAAGAGCGGCCACGGCCATCATCGCGATGATCGCAAGCACGGTACGGGAACGCTTCACGCAACACCTCCTTTCAGTCAGTGTCCTGTCCAGCTTTGAGCAAGGCTGACATCGGGCGCCATCGGCCAGCAAGTCCCTTTCGCGCTGGTTAAATATCTCTGACCTCTTTTGCGGCCCGCTCACGGGCATGGGCTCCGACCAGGCCCGGATGCGTCTCCGGCATGGTCAGGAGCACGGGCATGACGGCTAGGGCGACCACGGCGATCATGGCGCCGGGCACGGCGGTCCATCCGGTCATCCGGACGAAAAGCCCGGCGAGGAAGGGTGTCAGGCCGCCGAAGATGGCAGTGGCGACGGTCACGCCCAGTGCCAGGCCGCTGAGCCGGCCTTCGCCGGGAAACTGCTCGGCGGTCGCCGGGGCGCCTACCGCGCTCACGCCACCGGCGAGGCAGGCCAGCACGATCGCGCCCGCCACGATGTGCAGCTCGCCGCCGCCTGCCATCAGGCCGAACATCGACAACGGCAGCAGCATGCCGGCGACACCCAGCCAGATCAGCATCGGCTTGCGTCCAACCCGGTCGGAGAGCGCGCCCGCCAACGGCGTGACCAGGATGACCGCCACCGCGGCGAGGGTCGACAGCCCCAGCGAACGACCCTCGGCAAGGATGCCGGACGAGCTCAGGAACGCCGGCACATAGGTGATGCCGACGTAATAGGTGATGGAGCCAAGCGCCGAGATGGCGAAGGTGCGCAGCAATGCGGGCCGGTGATCGGCGAGTGTGAGGCGGAGCGGGGACTCGGGCACGGTGTGCTGCTTCACCTGGCGCAGGAAGTCCGGCGATTCCTCCATGGTGGATCGCGCGAACCAGACGCAGCCGGCCAGCGCCGTGCCTACGAAGAACGGAATGCGCCAGCCCCAGCCGCCGAGATGGGCGGTACTCATCGTGCCGACTACCAGGGCGGAGATCGCCACGGCCAGCAGCGCGCCGACCTCGCTGGCGGCGGAGGCCAACGAGGTAATCAATCCGCGGCGGTCCTCGCGCGCGCCCTCCAGCAGGTAGGCGACCACGCCCGTGTATTCGCCGCCGACCGAGAACGCCATCAAGCAACGCAGCAGGATCAGCAGCCCGCCCGCCGCCGGCCCGATCGCGGCATAGTCGGGCAGCAACGCCGTGGCGAGCATCGCCATCGTCATCAGCATCATCGACAGCACCAGCGTGCGCTGCCGCCCGATGCGGTCGCCGATATGGCCGAATACCATCGCGCCCAACGGCCGCATGCCATAGGAAACGGCGAACCCGCCCAGCGTGGCCAGCAGCGAGTTTTCGCCGCCACCGAAAAACACCCGCGACAGCACCGTGGCGAAATACAGGTAGAGCGTGAAGTCGTACCACTCCACCACCGTCGACAGCGCCGCGACAATCATGGAGCTGCGCGAGACTTCGGGAGCGCTGTGCTTTTCGGACCAGGTCATGCGGGTGGTGTGCCGGAAGAAAGGGAAAGGCAGAGGTGAGAGTGCGCCTTTGGAAATGCGTTTCTCATGCAGAGGGCCTGGGAGACGATCCCGCAAGGTACCGGTGGGACTTTGGGAAAGTAAACCTGACATCGTTAGCGTGACGTCCTTGGAGAAGCTGGCCGGGGAGGCAGCGACACGAGTTTCAGGTTCTTCACCGTGTGCATCGGAGGCTTGCTGCAGCGCGCTCATCGCCGGGCTCAGCACCGAATCGCTGCCCCGGATCAGGCCTTGGTGGCTTGACCACACTCTGTGAGCACGCGGTAGAGCCGCCAAATCACCGGGATATGCCATAGTTCGCGCATCGGTCTTCCGGACCGACGGCTGATGGGCGCGCTGCCGGATGGCACGGTGTCGCGGCGAAAGCCGGATCGCAGGGGGCGGTTGGATTGCGCATGAATCGTTGTATCGGGGGCTGGTGTTCGCTTGTCCTGGTGCTGTGCGGCCTGCTGGCGGTTACGCCGGCTCGCGCGCTCGACCCCGATCGCGCGATCGGGCAGTTGACCCACGTCTGGTACGAGAACCAGTTGCCGCAGGGCACGGTGCTGTCCATTGCGCAGGGCAAGGGCGGCTCGATCTGGCTGGCGACGTACGGTGGCCTGGTTCATTACAGCGGCGCGGAATTCGACACCATCGACCCGCGCGTGGCACCAGTATTGAAGAGCACGGCGATCACGGCGGTCTATGTCGATCGCGATGGCACGCTCTGGGTCGGCACGTTGAACGATGGACTGTACCGCCGCCGGGGGGGCGAGCTGGAGCAGGTGACGCTGCCCGCCAGCATCAAGAGCGTGTTCGGCATCATGCAGGATCGCGGTGGCGCGCTCTGGCTGACCACCAACGCCGGCGTCGCGCGGATGGGCGCGAAGGGGATCCGTCTGCTCGGCGAGGAAAGCGGGTTTCCGCCGCGCGGGTTCTATCACGCGATCGTGGCCGATGCGGCGGGCGGGGTGTGGATCGCTGCTGATGACTTCGGTGTCGTGCACTGGCTGAATGGCCACGTCGAGACGTTCGATACCCGGCGCGGCCTGCCGACCAACGCTGTCCACAGCCTTGCGATCGATCATGCCGGCACGGTCTGGGTCGGCACGCAGGACGGGCCCGTGCGCTACCGCGACGGGCATTTCGAGCGTGACCCGCGTCTGGCCGCGCTCGATGGGAAGCGTATCTATTCCCTGTACGGCGACCGTGACGGCAACATGTGGTTTGCGCCGCTTGGCGGCGTGGGTATCTGCCGCCTGACCGCTGCACGCTTCGATTGCGACAACACGCTGACCGGCCTGGTCGGCGAGACCGTGCGCTCGATGTTCGAGGATCGGGAAGGCAACCTCTGGCTGGGAACCACCTCCAGCGGCATCCACCGCTTCAGTGATTCGAAACTCGTCACCGTCACCGGGAAAATGGATTCCAACGCGGTGCGCGCCGTCTACCAGGATCGCGCGGGCACGTTATGGATCGGCACCGACGGCTCGGGGTTGTCACGATACGAGAACCAGGTGCTGGTGCCGGCAACGGCGATCAACGCGAAGCTGTCGAGCCTGCTGCTGCGCGCGATCGAGTCCGATGCGACCGGCAACCTCTGGGTGGGGTCGGTCGATGGGGTGAGCCGGATCTCGCCCGATGGCACGGTACGCAACTTCGGCATCGGTGATGGCCTGCCCGGCACGATCGTGTTCGCGTTCGCGCCGAGTCGCGATGGTGGCATGTGGGTGGCGACCCTGCAGGGCGTGGCGAAGATCACGTCGAACAAGATCGGTGGCGACAAGGTCAGCGTGCTCCAGGGAACACGCGGCGACGACACGCGTGCGCTGTACGAGGATCCGGCCGGGCGCCTGTGGATCGGCGAGCGCAGCGGCTTGCGCTGCCTGCGCGATGGGGTGGTCGACCGCTGCGGCACCGATGGCCTGCCGGGCATCAGCGTATTCGCGTTTCATCCGGAACCCGATGGCGACCTGTGGCTTGGTACCAGCGTGGGGCTCATGCGCGTGCGCGGGCAGGCAGTGCAGGCCTTCACCGAGCGGGCAGGCTTCTATGGCGACGCGGTGTTCGCCATGCTCGACGACGGCGATGGTCACTTCTGGGTAAGTTCCAACCGCGGCATCGCGCGGCTCGCGTGGGCCGATATCGATGCGCTCGATCGTGGTGTCGCGAAGCAGATAGAGCCGCGCTGGTACGGCAAGAACGACGGCATGCTGTCGCAGCAGGCCAATGGCGCTTCGCAGACACCGGCTTGGCGTACGAACGACGGGCGGATGTGGTTCGGCACGGCGAACGGCGTGGTCATCGTTGATCCGAAGCACGAGCGCGTTAACCGGCTGCGTCCGTCGGTGGCGATCGAGCACGTGCTGGTGGACGGCAAGGACATTGCACCGGAGCACATCGGCCGGATCGGTCCCGGCGTGGAGCGTATCGAATTGCACTATGCCGCGATGAGCTATGTGGCGCCTGCCGCGGTGCAGTATCGCTATCGCATCGATGGCTTCGACCATGGCTGGATCGACGCCGGCAACAGTCGCGTTGCCTACTACACCAATCTTCCACCCGGCGACTACGTGTTCCGGGTGATCGCCAGCAACAACGACGGCGTATGGAATGACGACGGCGCGAGTGTGGGCTTCACGATCGTGCCGAGCTGGTACGCCAGCTGGTGGTTCCGCACCCTCGTGGCAATGGCCATCATCGGCCTGCTCGGCGTGATCTATCGGCTGCGCGTGTGGCGCCTGCACGAGCGCCAGCGCGAACTGACACGTGAGGTCGCGCAGCAGACCGAGGCGTTGCGGAACGCCAACGCCGAGCTGAAACGCATTGCCGCGTTCGACGGCCTTACGCACATTGCGAATCGCGGTGCGTTCGATCAGAGGCTCCGCGAGGCCTTTGACGAACACGCGACATGCGGTGCGTCACTCGCTGTCCTGATGTGCGATGTCGACGCATTCAAGGACTATAACGATACCTATGGTCATCTCGCCGGCGATGTCGCGTTGACAGCCGTTGCCGGTGCGCTGACGAAGGTGCTGCATCCGGACACTGACCTCGCCGCACGCTATGGCGGCGAGGAATTCGCCGTGTTGCTCGGCGGACGCGATGCCACCGAAGCGGCAACGGTCGCGCAGCGCATGCTCGAGGCCGTGCGTGCGCTGGCGATCGAACATCGCTGCTCCGATGTGGCGCCACACGTGACGATCAGCGTCGGCATCGCCGCCGTCATGCCAACCACAACGGACTCGCCGGAACAATTGCTACGCTGCGCGGACGAGGCCCTGTATCGCGCCAAGGCAGCGGGGCGAGATCGCATGGGCGGCGGCCTCGGGCTTGCGGGGCGATAGCTCCGACCACGAAGGGGAAACCTCAGACCCTGACCTTGGCTTGATCATGCTCCGGAAGGTTTCGGGCTGCCGTTGTGTGGCATCAGGCGCAGGCCACTGCTTCGGCAGACATCGATGCGCGGAAAGAGCTGGGTATGTCCGTCGTGGAAGATGACACGCAGGTCGCGCAGGCATCCGCCGGCAGGGACGTCGAAGGTCATTGATGTCAGGCCGCCCCGCAGTGGCTGGCCAAGAGTGATGTCCTGGAAGGCATCACGGTCGGCAGGCGCGATGGCGAGCGCGATGACACTGTCGAACGTGGCGTTCACCAGATTGAAGTGTCGCGCGGGTTTGCGCATTGCGTTGGCGCTGGCCGCCGATGGAACGACGAACAGGTTGCCAAGCGCGACAGCAAACATGGTGACGAGGATGGTGGCGCGGGTCGGATTCATGGAGGTGCTCCGGCTGAGGTGAGGTGCCGCCGGTGGCTCGTAAGCACATGGTCGGCACCGCGATATGGCCGGATGGAGGTGTTCTGCGAAAGCGGTTCGGGATGAATCGTCGTAACGTGGTGGTGAATCGTAGTGGCGTGGCGTTTTGCTTTTCAGCGCGATGCGGCGCCCCTAGGATGTTCTCCAACATCCGCAGGATACTGACGATGAAGATCCGTCTGGGCAATACGAAAATCGGCCTGTGGCCCTATCTCGGCCTGTGGACGGCGGTGGTCATGCTGTTCGCGATGCAGAATTTTGTGGCAGATGTAATGAATGGACGCACGTGGTCGGCGTGGGATTATCTGCGTTGGTCGGGAATCCGCTGGTACACCTGGGCGGCACTGGCGCCGCTGGTGTTCCGGCTTGCCGAACGCTATCCCATACATGCGTCGCTGCGTCTGCGCGGCCTTGGCGCCCAACTGATCGCGAGCATGACGGTCACCTTGCTGGCGTTGGTGATCGGGGCGTTTGTTTCAACCGCGTTTGAGCCTAGTAGCTTCGATGAGCAACTGCGCTATTTCCTGGGCTTTTATGTCGCTACAGGATTGCTGACTTATTGGGCCTTATATGCGGTACAGCGTGCCGTGCAGTTCTACGAAGAGAAAACGCACCGCGAAGTGGAAGCGAGCCAGTTAGCCACGGAACTCGCGCAGTCGCGCCTGCGAGCGTTGAAGTCGCAATTGCAGCCGCATTTCCTGTTCAACACGCTGCACGCGATAGCGACCTTGCTGGATGAGGACACGTTGTCGGCTGAGGACATGCTGCTGCGCCTGAGCGATCTGTTGCGTGCGTTCCTGGAGGACTACGACGGTCAGGAAGTCAGCTTGCGGCGGGAGCTGGTGCTGCTGGATCTCTACCTCGGCATCCAGCGCATACGCTTCAAGGATCGCCTCACCACGCAGATCTACGTCGCCCCGGATACGCTGGATTGCGCCGTGCCCAGCCTGATCCTGCAGCCGATCGTGGAGAACGCCATCACTCATGGGATCAGCAAGCGCATCGGCGTGGACTGCATCGAGATCGAAAGCCGGCGCGAGGGCGACACGCTGTGCATCGATGTGCGCAACCGCAACAGCACGCTGGAGGCCGGAGCTGCATCTGCGTCGGGGCATGGTATCGGCCTGTCGAACACCGATTTGCGCCTGCGCGAACTGTATGGCGATGTTGCGCAGGTGCGCCTGGACATGATCTGGCCCGAGGGCGTGGTCTGCCGGCTGCGCCTGCCGTTTCGCGAGATCGACGAACAGGACGATGCGCCCGAGGTCGCGTCCACATGAGCATCGCCACCCTGGTCGTGGACGACGAACCGATTGCGCGCCATGCCATCGTGCGCCTGCTGCGTGACGATCCCGACATCGAGCTGCTGGCCGAATGCGGTGATGGCGTGTCGGCGGTCGAGGCGATACGCAGCCAGTCGCCGGACCTGGTCTTTCTCGACATCCAGATGCCTGCCATGAGCGGCATGGACGTGGTGGCGACCATTGGCGCAGAGCGCATGCCGGCGACGGTGTTTGTCACCGCCTTCGAGCAGTACGCAGTGCGGGCGTTCGAGGCGAATGCGGTGGATTACCTGGTCAAGCCGTTCAGCCGGGAACGTTTCGCGAACACGCTGCGGCGTGTGAAGGCGCGACTGTCCACCAGCGAGGGTGTGGGTGGGGCGGCCTCCGTTCGGATCCTGCAGGCGCTCGATGCCTTGCGCCAGCGCGACGACTATATCCAGCGCCTTCCCGTGCGCATCGACGAGCACATCAGTTTCATCGACGTCGACCAGATCGTGTGGATCAAGGCCAGCGGCAACACCGTGCAGCTCCACCTGGCCGACGGCGTCCACGAAATGCGCGAGACCATGAGTGCACTCGCGGCGCGACTCGATCCGCGGCATTTCGCGCGCGTCCACCGCTCGGCCATCATCAACGTACGCCGGATCCAGGCCATCCACCCGTGGTTCAACGGCCACCACGTCGTCACGATGGATACCGGCCAGAAGCTGCGCATGAGCCGCTACCAGCACGAAACCTTTCTGCGCCTGGTCTCCGCCAGCGGCGGGAAACGGGTGGAATAGGGAAGCGGGGCAAACGGCAAAGCGGGGCTTCATTTCGACCTGGCCGGGTTCTTTCCCCGTGCCCGGAAATAAACTGAGCCTGGCTACATACGCTTGTGCGGTGGTGTTAAGTTGTGCGGATTCTTGGGTCCGCCTGCTGGAGTCCTTCATGTCCGTTGCCTCTTCCTCCCGGTTGCCATCCGATGCACGTCGCACGCTTGTGCGTCTTGCTGTGGCCATATCGATGGCCCTGACGACCGGTGCTGCATGCGCGCAGGATCCGCGAACCGACCAGGTGCCCCCGCCACAGGACACGCCCTATGCCGGCACGGTTGCGCTCCATGTCGATGCCAGCGACACGTTGCAGGGCATCTTCCGCGTGCACGAGACGATCCCGGTGAAGGCCGGCCCCACGACGCTGCTGTACCCGCAATGGATTCCCGGCGACCATTCGCCGAGCGGTCCCATCGCCATGCTCGCCGGTCTCAGGCTCAGCGCCAACGGCAAGCCGCTGATGTGGAAGCGTGACAAGTACAACGTGTACGCGTTCCATCTCGACGTACCCGCGGGTGTGTCCAGCATCGATGCCGATTTTCAGTATCTTTCCGAACGCAGTGGCGGGTTCGAGATCACCGATCGCATGATGGACATGGAATGGAGCAAGGTGGCACTGTATCCGGCTGGCCACTTTTCGCGTGACATCACCTTTGCGCCCAGCGTGACGCTGGCGCATGGCTGGCAGCTCGGCACTGCGCTGGAGACGGCCTCGCAGTCGGGTGACACCATTACCTTCAAACCGGTGACGTTCAACAATCTGGTCGATTCGCCGATCTACGCGGGCCAGTATTTCAAGCGTGTCGACCTCAACCCGGGCGGCGACGCTACGGTGCACCTGGACATCGTCGCCGACGCGCCGAAGTACCTGGAGATGACGCCCGAACAGGTGCAGGTGCACCGCGCCCTGGTGACGCAGGCGGTGAAGCTGTTCGGCTCGCACCACTACGACCATTACGACTTCCTGTTCTCGCTGTCGGATGTGCTGGGCGGCAATGGCACGGAGCACCACCAGTCCAGCGAGGATGGCCTGGGCACGGACTACTTCACGGCCTGGGCCGACAACGCGACCGATCGCGACCTGCTGGCGCATGAATACACGCATTCGTGGAACGGCAAGTTCCGCCGTCCCGCCGATCTGTGGACGCCCAACTTCAACGTGCCGATGGGCGATTCCCTGCTGTGGGTGTACGAGGGGCAGACGCAGTACTGGGGTTACGTGCTGACTGCGCGCGCCGGCATGTGGACGGCGCAGCAGTTCCGCGACGCGCTGGCCATGGTGGCGGCCAACTACGAGCGCAACCGCGAAGGTTTCCAGTGGCGCACGCTCGAGGACACCACCAACGATCCCACTGCCGCACATCGCATGGGCCTGCCGTACCGCAGCTGGCAGATGAGCGAGGATTACTACAGCGGCGGCCAGATGATGTGGCTGGAGGTGGACGCCAAGCTGCGCGCCCTGACCCATGACGGCAAATCGCTCGACGATTTCGCGCGCGCGTTCTTCGGTATCGACAACGGCAGCTACGTGACCAGGACCTATGACTTTGACGACGTGGTGGCGGCGCTGAACGGCGTGGCCAAGTACGACTGGGCGAGTTTTCTGCACGCACGCGTCGACGCGCTCGACCCGCCGCTGCAGAACGGCATCGCGGCGACCGGCTGGAAGCTTGTCTACACCGATCAGGAAAGCGCGTACGAGAAGCAGTACAACAGCCGACCACAAGCGCCGCGTCACTTGTACAACTTCGCCTGGTCGATCGGTTTGACGATGAACGACAAGGGACAGGTCAACGACGTGCGCTGGGATGGGCCGGCGTTCAAGGCTGGCGTCAGCACCGGCGCCACCCTGGTCGCGGTGAACGGGCAGACCTATTCGAGCGATGTGCTGAAGAGCGCGATCGCGGCAGCCAAGGGCAGCAAGACGCCGATCCAGCTGCTGCTGAAGTACCAGGGCGGCTACCGCACGGTACCGGTGGATTACCACGGTGGCCTGCAATACCCGCATCTGGTGCGTGTCGAAGGCACGCCGGATTATCTGAGCCAGATCATCGCGGCGCGCAAGTAGAGGCGGGGCCACCGCAGCGCCTCGATTCTGGCGAAGTGCGCGTGTGATCCGGGTTGCAGATTCGCCTGCCTCACCTGGTGCTGGTGCGGCAAGCGAATTCAGGTAATCACCGCCTTGCCCTTTGACACTTCCGTCAGCGAATGGTGCAGGTTCCGCAAGGCCGGCAACAACGCCTCCGGCTCGCGCAGCGCCTTGCGCGCGACGGCGATGGCCTTGCGCACGCCGCCTGGCGTCTCGCCCTGGTCGATCAGCGCGATCGCCGGCTCGCGACAGGCCAGCAGTGCATCCGCCCAGTCCGCGGGCTGCAGCAGCCGGAAGTGCCGTGTTGCAAGGCGGCTTGCCCTGAATGCCGGGGCGATCTGCATCACCTGGCTCACTGCCATCGCGAACTCGTCGGTTGTTCGCATGGGCGTGGCGGGATCAAGCGCATCGGCCAGCGTCGCCAGTGCGTCGGCAATGCGCCGTCGCAGCACGGCGGTCGAGCGAACGGGATAGACCAGCCATGCGGAGGCGACACCGATGATCGCGCCGATCACGATTTCCTCCATGCGCAGCCCCAGGATGTGCGATGCCGACGAACCCTCGAAACCCTGCAGCAGGGCAAGCGCGAGCGTGACAAACAGCGCCCACCATGCGTAACCGAGCGGACGCAACCATATGCCGAGAAAGACGGCGACAAGGATCAGTACGATGGTGGCCGTATCGTGAGCACCGATGTGCAGAGTGAATGTCATCGCCATCAGTGTGCCGGTGGCCGCGCCCAGTACGCGCAGCACACTCTTGTAGGCGACATCCAGCCGGCCGCGATTGCCGCTGTTGACGATGAACGCGGTGAGCACGATCCAGGCCCAGCGTTCGGCGAAGAATAGGTAGCCGATGAGGAAGGAAGTGGTCAATGCGACAGCCATCTGGATGGCCATGCGCGTACTCGCGATGGGGTGCAGCGAACTTTCATGTACCGGTGTGCTTGCCGAAATCGCCGTCACGTGTGCGGGCGGCAGCACGCGCAGGCGACGGGCTGTTGCGTGGAAGACAGCCACCCACACCAGTGCCAGCAGCGCGACGATCACCGGGATGAGTAGAGCCATGAGGTGGCTCGCGTGGCGTGTCGGCACATACGGCGTGGTGAGGATCGCCACGAAAGGCAGCGCAATCAGCGAACCAGCACGACGCGCCATCGGGCCGAACCGGCGCAGCCAGATCGACACGAACATGCCCGTCACGAAGATGGCCGCGCCGATCCACGGCATGCGCAACAGCAAGAAGCCGACCCCAGCCGCAACGAGGCCGACCACCGGCAGCATGACAAGGGCTTCCAGCCGGCCACGCAGGTCGCGATCGAGATGGCTGCGCGAGAACGACAGGCACAACACCACCGCGAGCACGCCCGGGCCGGGTTCCGGATCGATCGCCATGGTGCAGGCCAGCGTGGTCAGCATGGCGAGCATCGTCACAATGGCTTCCCGCAACGCGCGACCGGTTGCACCGACGCCCATGGCCATGCCCTGTTCCCGTGCGTTGGAGGTTGTGGCGGTCATCCGGCATAGAGTATTCGAGATGTGAGCCGGGTTGCCCGGGTCGATCCCTGACAGGATCAACCCTGTCCAAATCGCCGAACCTCGCGCGTCATGGGAATGGCGGCGCACACTGCCCGCCGATCACTCATTGCGGAGAATCCCGATGCAATACCTATTGATGCTGTATGCGAACGAGAACGAATGGTCGCAGATGACGCCGGCCGAACAGGAGCAGGGCGCCGCGGCCTATGGAGCCTATACGCAGGCGTTGAAGGCGGCGGGTGTACTGGTCGGCTCGAACCGCCTGCAAGACAGCGTGACGGCGACCACCGTGCATGTGGCGGACGGTAAATCGCAGGTGCTGGATGGCCCCTACGTGGACTCCAAGGAGCAGTTGGGCGGCTACTACCTGATCGACGTGCCTGATCTGGATGCGGCACTGGCCTGGACGGCGCGCTGCCCGGGTGCGAGCCATGGCACGATCGAAGTGCGACCGGTCTGGAGCATGTAGGGTTGGATAGCGCGGCGCAGGCGCGCAGTACCGCGGACGCCGTCGCACGGCGCAGCTACGGCAAGCTGGTCGCCTTCCTGGCCGCCGCCATGCGTGATGTGGCGGCGGCCGAGGATGCGCTGTCGGAAGCGTTTGCCGCGGCGCTGGCAGACTGGCCGCTCAGCGGCTGTCCGGCGAATCCGGAAGCGTGGTTGCTGACCGTGGCCCGACGCAAGGGGATCGATGGCATCCGGCGCCGCCGCAGCGGTGAAGCAGCGGCCGTGCAGTTGCAGGTCCTGGCGGAGCTCGACGCAGCCACATCGACGGTGATGGATGACGCGGCCATTCCGGATCAGCGTCTGGCGCTGCTGTTCGCCTGCGCACATCCGGCCATCGATGCCGGCATCCGCGCACCATTGATGTTGCAAGCCGTGCTCGGGCTGGATGCGAAGACCATCGCCTCGGCGTTCCTCGCTTCACCGGATGCCATGGGCAAACGCCTCGGGCGGGCGAAGCAGAAGATCCGCCAGGCCGGCATCCGGTTTGCCATCCCGGCGCGCGACGAGCTGGCCGGACGACTGGACGGCGTGCTGGATGCGATCTACGCCGCCTTTGCGGAGGGCTGGAGCGATCCCGGCGGCACCGATGTGATCCGGAGCGATCTCACTGCGGAAGCGCTGTTCCTTGCCGGGCTGGTGGCCGGGCTGCTGCCGCAGGAACCGGAAGCGCTGGGCCTGCTGGCCTGCATGCTGCATGCGGAGGCGCGGCGTCGCGCACGCCGTCATGCGGACGGCGATTACGTGCCGCTGGCGGAGCAGGATGTCATGTTGTGGGATGCGGCGATGATCGACGAGGCCGAGGCGCTGCTGTTGCGTGCGAGCACTTTGGGCCGCATCGGCCGCTATCAGCTTGAAGCGGCGCTGCAGTCGGCGCATGTCGAGCGCCGCCGCAGCGGGCGCACCGACTGGACGCCCGAGGTGCAGATCTACGACGCGCTGCTCGCACTCTCCGGTTCGCCGGTGGTCGCGCTCAATCGCGCGCTGGCCATCGCGGAACTGCAAGGTCCGCACGCCGCACTCGAGATCGTGGATGCGCTCGCCGCCGACGGCCGGCTCGTCGATTACCAACCCTACTGGGCAGCGCGGGCGGCGCTACTGGCCAGAATCGAGGCCTACCCCGAGGCCCGTGATGCCTTCGATATCGCGATTGGCCTCGCCAGCGACCCCGCCGTCCGCCGCTTCCTGCAGGAACGTCAGGCCGCGTTGCCGCGCTGAGTTCGCTGCGCACCGGGCACGAGATGGTCGATGTGGCACTCCTGGCATCCGTTGCCGTGTGGCAAGGTATCGGTCATCGTCATTCCGGAGTCGGTCATGGGCAAGGTGCGCGTTGCGGGTTTTTCGGTGTCGATCGATGGCTTTGGTGCGGGCCCCGAACAAAGCCTCGAAAATCCGCTCGGCAAGCGCGGACTGGAATTGCATCAGTGGTTCTTCGGTACCCGGACCTTCAGAGCCATGACCGGCGAGGGGGGCGGATCGGACGGGGTGGACGAGGCGTACGCGCGGCGCTCGATGGAAGGCGTCGGTGCGTTCATCCTCGGCCGCAACATGTTCGGCCCGGTGCGTGGCGACTGGCCCGACGAGTCGTGGAAGGGCTGGTGGGGAGACAATCCGCCGTACCACGCGCCCACCTTCGTGCTGGCCCACCATCCGCGCAAGCCGATCGAGATGGAGGGAGGCACCGTGTTCCATTTTGTCACCGACGGGATCGAGGCCGCGCTGCGCGAAGCCCGGGTGGCGGCTGGCGATCTCGACGTCAAGATCGGTGGTGGCGTATCGACCGTGCGGCAGTACCTTGAGGCCGGTGCGATCGACGAGCTGCACTTCGCCGTCTCGCCAATCGTGCTCGGACGGGGCGAGGCGATGTTCGCCGGCATCGACCTGCCATCGCTTGGTTATCGCGTGGTCGAGTACGTGGCGACCGACAACGCCATGCACGTCGTGCTGCGGAGATAGCGATTCCTAGTACTCGTCGTGCCGGCGCCACCACAGGCCTGTCTCGTTGCGCCCCTTCGGTGCGCGGTCGAGCCACTGGTACATGCCCCAGAGGCCGTCCAGTCCGCGCGCATAGGTGGAATAGGTGTGGTAGACGACACCGTTCTCGAGCATGAAAGCGCTCAGGCCCGGCCGCTCGCGCATAAAGGTGGCCACATCGGTTCCGGTCGTGGCCGCGAACGCGGCGGCACCTTCGTTGCCGCTCTCCGGATTCTCGCGTCTCGGCAACGCAGCCTCGTGCCGGTAGTTGTATTCGATGCCGCCCGCGTGCTGCTGTGCCTCGGTGAACCAGACATTGAAGTCGGTGTTGAAGTCGCCACCGAATGAGGATGCCCACGGAAACGTCCACTCCATCCGCCGTTTGTACGCCTGCAGCTTTGCGAGCGGCGCCCGGGATACGGCCGAAAGTGTGACGTCATGGTGCGCCAGGTGGGCGACGAAGCCGTTGAAGCCGTCTGCGATCGACGAGCAGGACGGACACCCTGCGGTGTAGTCGGGGCCGAACATGAAGTGGTAGACGAGGAGCTGCGAGCGTCCTTGAAAGAGATCGGCAAGCGATGCCGGGCCCGCGTCGGTCTCGAAGCGGTATTCCTTGTCGATCCGGACCCAGGGCAGCGCCTGCCGTTGGCGTGCCAGCTCGTCGCTGCGTCGTGTCAGCTCCTTCTCCGCCTCGAGCAGGTGCAGCCGGGCTGCAAGCCACTGTTCATGGGTACCTGTCGTGTGGTCGGTCATGATCTCTCTCCGTCGTGTTGGAAGAGCCGTGCCTGCACTCGTGCGTTGCGTCAGGCCGGCAGGCGTTCGTCGTATTCCGCCCGTAGCCGGCTCCAGCCGTCCCAGAACGGCTCCGTCGTCGTGCCGCTTGCACGGGCGACGAGCAAGTTCAGATGCATGTGCCAGCCGGCACCGACCAGCAGCATGGTGCCGCGCTCGAGCAGGCGGCGATGGATCACCGTAAGCAACACGTCGTCGCCCTTCGGTTGCAGTTCGATGGACACGTCGCCTCCAGCGCGTCCATTCCAGGTAAAGGCGAGCTTGCGCGGTGGATCGAGCTCGGTAATCTGGCTTTGCATCCGGTGCTCGGCGGAGAAGCCATCCGGTCGCTGGCCCGGCGGATCGGTCAGCTCGTCGTTGTGCCAGACGAGTTCGAAAGGCGCGCCGATTTGCATGTCCATCACACCGGCTGCCAGCCACTGGCGGCGCAGATCGCTTTCCGTGAGATACGCCCATATGCGCTCGATCGGACCGGGCAGGAGTCGCTGGATCGTCAGCGTGGTGGGTTCGGTCAATACACCGTAGGCATCCGGGGTCTCGAGTTCAATCATGGGTTCTCTCCCTTTTTGGGTGGGGTTTTGCGTGCATCCGCCTCGCGGAGCAAGCGTTCGAGCACGTCGAGACGACCCGTCCAGAAGTGCTCGTAGAAATTCAGCCACTCGTGGGCGCTAGCCAGCGGTCCCGGGTCGAGCCGGCACAGGTGGGTGCGGCCACGTACCTCGCGCCGGACCAGTCCGGCGTTTTCCAGCGCCTTGATGTGCTTCGAGGCGGCTGCCAGCGAGATGGCGAAAGGTTCTGCAAGCTGGCCTACCGTTCGCTCGCCATCGGCCAGTTCGCGAAGCATCCGCCGGCGCGTGGCGTCGCCGAGGGCATGAAAGATGGAATCCAGCTGGGGTGTTTGTAATTCAACCATGTGGTTGAATATAAGCGTGCGTTTTCGGAAAGTCAACCGATTGGTTGAATGAAGCAAGGCGAGGGGCGCGACTTCTTGACCGTTCTTCGACGGGCTGGATGTCCGCAAAGCGTCAGGATTTCGCCTGCCGCGGGTCAGGCGCGGTGGCGATGCTGTGCGCTTTATGACGACGGAGCTTTCTCATGTCTTTACGCCTGCTGGCCGTTATCGCACTGACGTTCAGCCTGACCCTGCCGGCCGCCCATGCGGAACAGCCGTCGATGAAAACATCGCATGGTATCGACCGCGGAGCGTGGAACGCACCGCAGAAGCCGTTCCGCATCTACGGCAACACCTGGTATGTGGGGCCGTACGGCCTGTCCTCGATCCTGCTGGACACGGGGCAGGGACTGGCGCTGTTCGACGGCGACCTGCCGGAGTCGGCGCCGGTGATCGAGGCGAACATCCGCGCGCTGGGATTCCACGTGCGTGACGTCAAATGGATCCTCAACTCGCACGCGCATGCCGACCATGCCGGCGGCATCGCTGCGCTGCAACGCGACAGCGGTGCGCAAGTGCTGGCCAGCGTAGACGGCGCGCGCGAGATGGCGTTGGGTGGCGCTGATCGCGACGATCCGCAGTATGGCGACATCCCCGACTACCCGCCGGTGCGCAACGTGCGCGTGGTGCGCGATGGCGAGGCCGTGCTGCTAGGCAACGTGGCGATCACCGCGCATTACACGCCGGGCCATACGCCGGGCAGCACCTCGTGGACCTGGACTTCATGCGTGGGCGGGCGCTGCCTGCGCATGGCCTATGCCGACAGCCTCACGGCGATCGGTGCACCCGGTTTCCGTTTCGGTGACCATCCACGCCGTGTCGCGGCGTTTCATCAGGCGATCGCTGCCGTGGCCGCCTTGCCCTGCGACATCCTGCTTACCCCGCACCCCGACGCCAGCGATTTCTGGGAGAAGGTGGCGCGGCGCAAGTCGGATACGGATGCCGCTCCGTTCATCGATGCCAGCGCCTGCCGTACCTATGCCGCCATCGCCGCGAAGAAACTGGACGCGAGGTTGGCGCAGGAGCAGGCCGGGGCCGGGACGAAGTGATTCAAGGCGCCGCCCCGTATTCGGGCGGCGCCCCTCGGCTTGAGGCGAACTCCGGACTCCAGCCTGCGGGCTCGGCGCCTTATTTCTCGAGTGCCTTCACCGCATCGAGCGTCTCTTGCACGTGCTTGGTGGGACTGAGGCTTGAATAGACGTGCGTGATTTTCCCCGACGGGGCGATCACGTACGAGGTCCGGTCCGACCAGCCGGGCTTCAGCAACAGCAGGGCGTCGTATTCCTTGGCGATCTTCGCGCCGTCATCGGCGGCGACCGGGAATTTGCCGCTGCAGTGTTCGGTTTCCTTCGAGAAATCCGCCAGCTCGCTGGTGTGACCGGCGGTGACACCGATCACCGTGGCGTGCAGCGCCTTGAACTGGTCGATGGCCTGCGAGAACAGGTGCGCTTCGATGTTGCAGCCGGACGTGTGCGCGGCGGGGAAGAAATAGACCACCACCGGACCCTGCTTCAAGGCGTCGGATAGCTTGAACGTGAACGGTTTGCCGGCGAGGTAGGCCGGCGCGGAGAAATCGGGTGCCTGCGTGCCTTCCTTCAGTGCGGCGAAAGCCGGTGCCGCGAGGGTTGCGGTAACGACCAGGGCGAGGGCAGCGAACTTCATCGAAGACTTCATGGAGGATTCCTGTAGCGAGGGGAGGGCAACAGCTTTATACGCCAAAGCGTCTGGGCGGATGCCGCAAGCGTGCTCCTGACCGCCGACCGCGCCCGGGCGAGTTGCGCGCGCCATGCCGTGCCCCGCATCTAACTTCGTGTCGCCAGCACACCGTCCAGCGCCAGCTGCGCCTTGAACCCGGCCTTTTCCAGCCGTTTGGCGACCTCGCGCGGCACATCGCGGCCGCTGGTGAGCTTGTTAGGACTGCCGGTGTAGTGGAACAGGCGCCCACCGCGGCGGAGCACGCGCGCCAGTTGATCGTAGAACGCCTGCGAGTAGAGCTCGCCGGCGATGCCGAAGCGCGGCGGGTCGTGCAGCAGCGCGTCCACCGAAGCGTCGGCAATCTGCGCGATGGCCTGCGATACGTCGGCATGGGTGAGCTGCAGGCGGCCGCCGCTGGCGGGTGCATCGGGGTCGGGCGACCACGGGTTGAGCGTGCGCAGCCACAGCACGTCGGGGTTCTTCTCGAACGAATGGATCTGCGCCACGCCCGCCTCCAGACAGCAGGCCGCGAAGTAGCCCAGGCCGCCGCAGGTATCGAGCAGCACCTTGCCGCGCGGCTCGACCAGCGCCACCTTGCGGCGCGCATCCTCGAACGGAGACTCCTTCGACGTGGGCAGCATCTTGATGCCGTCGATCTCGAAGGTGGGGGCGCCCCACTCGGTAGGCACCAGCTTGATCAACGAGCCGGCAAAACGCGACACCGGCGCAAACCCGTCGCCGTCCCAGACATAGATCGTGCGGTCTTTCAGCGCGTTCGGATACGGATAGCGCCGCTCGCGCCACTGCCAGGCGTCCGTCTGCAATGGCACGTTGCCGTTCGAACGGCCCAGGTCCAGTGAGCCGATCCATTCGCGTGCACCGGCATCGCGTGCGGCCAGCAGTGCCTCGGCGATCGGGCGTGTGAGCAGGGGGCCGGAATAATGCGACACGACGGGTGCTCCTGGGCAGCGGCAACTGGCGGCAAAGCGATCAAGGGGCGGCATCGTAACCCACGGATGGGGCCCGAACTGTTGATGGGCAGGGTAACCGGGCATAGCCTCCTGAAGCGGGAGTCGACCTGGGCGGCTCGACATTTCCATTTTGCTCACTGGCGCAGGTCTATGCTGTCGGGGTTGCGGCGGATGCCGCGTTACTCCGGAGTGGTGCCATGGCAAAGAACTTCACTCGTTGCTTACCGATGCTCCTGCTGGCGCTCGCGCTGCCCATGGCCGCGCAGGCGGAGAATTCGGACAGTGCGGCATCGAAGCAGATCGCGACGGCCAGCGCACACGCTGGCATGGCGCTCGGCGCTGCGGATCTGAAGATGGTGCATACGCATCTGCACCATGTCATCAACTGCCTGGTCGGGTCGTCAGGCAAGGGCTTCGATGCCCAGGCCGGAGATCCGTGCAAGGGCATGGGCGAGGGCGCCATCGTCGATGCCAAGGGCGATGCCGCTGCCCAGTCCAGATTGCATGAGGCATTGACCGAGGCCGAACATGGCGTGAAGGCCACGACGCTGGACGGTGCACATGCGGATGCGAAGCAGGTCCTGAGCACCCTGCAGGCGAAATAGAACCGGAGCACCTTTCACTGGAGCGGCCATGGCGCGGCACGCCAGCAGGCCTGGTAATACTCCCTGAGAGTGCTTCGCACGGGACCGAGCTCGAAGCTGAAGCCGTAACGGAACGCGCTGGTCCTGCCGCCGACCCATGCGCCGACGGATCGCGCAAACATCAGTTTCACCAGCTGGGTCGGCGGATAGGGCCGGGCGATCATCACCGATTCACCGGCGACACTGGCGCCGTCCCGCTGCTGCGTCAGCGTCTCCTGTCCGTTGATCTCGAAATACGAGCGCGTTCCACGCGCCACGATCTCCCGTGCGCGTTCCGCACCGACCAGATCGTATGCGGTGAGCGTCACGCCAGCGGGTCCGCACTGGAGCGTGATCCGGTGCTCGCCGTGGCGGTCGACCTGGCTGAGTACCAGGTGAGGCGCCTTGGGCGATGGCTGGTACTTCGCTGCGAGAGGCAGGCGTCCATTGTTGGCAAGCCCCGTGGACATCATCTGGTCTGCCGTCAGCCATGCCGTCCCGCCGCCTGATGCTGTCGGTGTCGACGTGAGCACACCTGGATCGATGCCCATGTCCTTCAGATATGAAACGACTTCGCCCGGGGGCACCTGCGCGGGTTCGGGGTCACCTGCCTTCGGGTCCACCGCGTGGTGCGAGGACAGGCCGATACGATCACTACCGGTGGGAGCCCACCGATAGAACCCTCCCAGGTACGCATAGGTGCATGCATCCACGCATACGGCCGTCTTGATCGCATATCCCGCATGCCGGGGACGCCTCGGCGTGCCCAGATGTGTCGTCATCGAGCCTGCCCGGAACAGTCTGCCCAGCGCGAGGCCGGCACTCAGGTCCCCGCTCGGCGAATTCAGATAGATATCGGATCCGGCGGGAATCTTTCCCGACCTCACGAAGGCCTCGAATCGTTGCGGCGCACCGGCGTCGATGACGCCATAGAGATAAACCTGCGGAACCCTGGTGACGGCGAGGGTCAGGCGGTCATCGTTGATCTGGATGGACAGTGCGCCAGCCGATTCCCCCGATGCCCCTGCGTTTCGAATGTGCGCCTTGACGCCATCGGCGTGAGCCGCCGGCATCGGACCCATGCCGGCGGCCAGCAACAAGGCGATACACAAGGGGTAGTGGCGCCATCTTCCGCGGCGGGGGGAGCGCCCATCAGGGTTACCGTATTGCACTGCTGCTCCTGAAGTTCAAACCATGCAGTGTCCTTGTTTCAGATGTCCTGCAAGTGAACGCCACTGCAGTCTGAGTGCAATCTTGAGGCAGGCTCCATGGTTACCGAACGCGGCGCAACCGGGTCAATGCTCCCTGGAGACGGGTGACGAAGCAAAGTCAGGCCTGGATGGAATCCGTCGGCGCGGCATCGATATCCCGGATGGAGCCGGGCGAAAAGTGGCAGACGGGAAATCCTTGCGGCGTGTGTCGATTTGGTTTTCTTCCGTTCGTTGCATGGATAGCCGTGGAGCTCAGGGTGCGAAATCATCCGGAACCCGGCCGGGATCAGCCAGCAATTACGGGAGAACCATGATGCGATTCCTTTCGATGGTCAGAATCAACGAGAACAGCGGGCAGCAACCCAGCGAGCAATTGATGAGCGACATGGGCAAGCTGATGGAGGAGATGACGCGGGCCGGTGTATTGCTCGACACCGCCGGCCTGCGACCGACGTCGGAAGGCGTGCGCGTGAAGCTCTCGCGCGGAAAGATCAGCGTGATCGATGGTCCGTTCACCGAGACCAAGGAAGTGATCGGCGGCTACGCGATGATCCAGGCGAGCTCGCGCGAAGAGGCGATTCAATGGACCAGGCGCTTCCTTCAGGTCCACGGTGACGAGTGGGATATCGATTGCGAAGTGCGCCAGGTGGCAGAGCCTGACTTCGGGGCCGGATGCGGCGCCTGAAGTCAGGTTGGCGGCGGAGCATTCCCAACAAGGGGAGGCAGGGACATTTCCCGGGCGGGTGGTGACTCTGCCCGTTACGGTTTCAGCAGCTCAGCCGGCCGAACTCGTCACGGCCGCAACAGGGGCATGGCTTGCCGCCACCTTCGATACGGTCGTCTGCGACGTCAGCATGGCGCCCAGGGTGAACACGCAGATCAACAGGCAGACGGCGAAAAGGCTCTGCAGCATCAGGGTCTCGAATTTCATGGTGGCTCTCCGCGAGTGAGGAAATGAAGCTTTCGAGGTATCCATGGCAAGGCCCGTGCCAAAGCCCCGGATTCTCGGGAGACCGCATTCTCAAGCCATCTCGACCATCACCTCCAGGCAAGCGTGACTGTCCGCGGACGATGCCGATGCTGTCCGGACATGGCGCGGACAACACGCAGGAGGCCTAAAGGCACGGGAGGCACAAGCCGGCTGCTTCAGCTCGATGGGCTTGTGCGAGGGATGCTTGCCGGATACCGGCATTGACCACTCATGACAAGCGGCATAGCCTCTTTCAAAACACATTCAGCCTGCCCACGCTGGCCGAGCCCCATTCTCCGTTGAGGAGCACGTCACATGCCACAAGCCGCTGTGGTGATTGTCGGGGCAGGGGCGGCTGGCCTCTCCGCCGCCGGCGCATTGCAGCAGCGTGGTATCGAGTCCGTACTGCTGGAACAGGATGCCGGGATCGGCGGAACCTGGGCGCGACGTTACGATCGACTTCACCTGCATACCGTGCGCGCGCATTCCGGTCTCGCCCATTATGCGATTCCCCACCGCCATCCGACCTATCTGGCCCGCGATGATTACGTCGCCTATCTCAACGAATACGCCAGTCATTTCAACCTGCGGGTCATCACGGATTGCCCGGTAGAGAGGGTCAGGATCGAGCCGCAGGCATCGGTCCGATGGAAAGTGTCGGGCACACAGGAACACTGGCAGGCACGGGTCGTCATTGTCGCCACCGGACAATATCGCGTGCCTCGCGCGCCGATGCTGCCTGGACTGGAAACCTATGGCGGCGAGTTCAGCCATTCGGTCTGCTACCGGAACGCGTCGAGGTATGCAGGCAAGCGTGTGCTGGTCGTCGGTGCCGGAAACAGCGGCGCCGAAATCGCTACCGATCTGGCCGAGCACGGCGCTGCGTTTGTGGCCATCAGCATTCGCACGCCTCCGCCGATCGTGCCGCGCGATCCATTCGGCAGCCCGGTCCAGCGGACCAGCATGTTGTTGAGCTTGCTGCCGCCGCGCATCGCGGACCGCATCGGCAAGATGACCGCGCGGCTGGTGCTCGGCGATCTGTCCCGCTATGGGCTGGCTCATGTCGATTGGGGGCCGTATTCGACCGGCCGCATACCCGTTATTGACGTGGGCTTCGTGAGTGCCTTGAAAAGGGGATTGGTGGAGATCCGGCCGGCCCTGGTGCGTCTGACCGCGGCCCAAGCAGTTTACGCGGACGGACGCACGGAGCCCTTCGACGCCATCATCGCGGCCACCGGTTTCGAAACCGGGCTGCACTCGCTGCTTGGAACTTCGGTGGCGCTCGACGATGCCGGTGAACCGCAGGCCAGCTCCGGTGAGCCCACGAGCAGCCCGGGGTTGTTCTTCATCGGCTATACCCACAGCCTTCGCGGGCACTTGTTCGAAGCGAATCTGGCCTCACGAAAGCTCGCGATGCATGTGGCCAGATACCTCGAGCAATCCGCCTGAACCACAGGCGGTGTCCAAAGCGCACTTCTTCCCGGCATCAGCTGCCGTAGTCGAGTTTCGGATACCAGTCGGCGCCACGCCCCTCGGGCGTCACGTCGAGGATGGTCCACAGCGGCATCAGGTCCGGAGCCCCACGCGGGTCCTGGCCGGGGTCGGCGGTCTCCATGCCCATTTCGCCGGACCAGAAATGGCGGACGGTTCCGTCGCGGCGGGTGAACACGTTGAAGGCTGCGTCGTCGTCGCCGTTCTTGCCGATGCCGTGGTAGTCGCGGCTGAAGCTGCCGTCGATGTCCGAGTACAGCTTGAGATTGCGCCAGCCGCGTTCCTTCTTGAACGCGGCGAGTCGCTCGATCGGCGAGCGCGCGACCACGGCCAGCGCGACACGTTGCGCCACGTCGCGCGCCTCGCCATCCCATGCGCTCAGCAGTGACGTGCACATCGGGCAGGGTCGCGCGCGCTGCGGGCCGAACATGTAGCTGTAGATGACCAGCGTGTGCTTGTCGCCGAACAGGCCGGCGAAATCGACCGGGCCGTGTTCACCCTGGAAATGATAGTCGCCGGTGACTTCGCCGCCCGGCGGCAGTGCGCGACGCTGCTCGGCGACTCTTTCGATGTGCCGGCGCAGTTCAATCTCCTCGGCGAGCAGCGCCTGGCGTGCGCGACGGTAGGCGTCGCTTTCGTTCGGGAAACGCATGCTGTTCCGCTTCACCAGTTCGGTGGCGGGAACAAGGGTCTGGTTGCTTGCCATGTCGGTCTCCGGTTGGGGGAGGAGGGGCGGAGTCAATCACGATCTGGTGCGCCCAGCGGAAACAGCGGGCGATACGGGCGTGCCTCATCGACCGCACGCGCGAAAGACGGGCGTGCCAGAAGCCGTTGCCGGTAGGCGGTCACGTTCGAAAACGACGCGTCGATGCGATGCGTCCAGTCGGCATAGAACAGGAACGGTGCTGCGCCGCAATCGGCCAGGCTGAAACGGTCACCGGCGGCCCATTCACGGTCTGCCATCGTCTTGTCGAGCCAGCCGTAGGCGGTGTCGAGCATCGTGCGTGCTTCGGCGACGCCGCGCGCGTCGCGCTCCGCTTCCGGCCGCAGACTGTCGGCCACGATCTTCTGCTGCGGTGTCGAGATGTAGTTGTCGAAAAAACGGTCCATGCTGCGCACCTTGAGCGCGGCGCGGGCGTCGCCTGGCAGCAGCGACATCGGCCCCGGATGATGCAGGCCCAGGTACTCGATGATGATGCTCGCCTCGACAACCGGGCGGCCGGCGTCGACCAGCACAGGCATGCGCTGCAGTGGCCAGAGCGCCGCCCAGGCCTGCAGCACCTGCGGCTTGTCCTGTGACAGCAGGCGCCATTCGAACGGGGTGCCGTTTTCATAGAGCGCAACCAGCACCTTCTGGCAGTACGAGGAGAACGGATGCGCATACAGGACGAGATCGTATTCAAGTGTGGCGTGATGGCTGGATGGCATGGTGGTTCCCTGGGATATGGCGCCCCGGACAGCTGATCCGGATCGGGTCTCTTCATCCTTGCGACGAACGGATACGCGTGGAATCGACACGTCGGGAAACTTTCTGTCAGCGTCATTCCGGCCAAAGCCGGAATGAGCTCTGCTACGTTGAAGCCGGTCATCCATGTTGTTGATGCGAAAGGCCAAATGGATGGATGAGCAATCTTGCTGTCGTGAAGCAATTCCGGCTTTTGCCGGAATGACGAGATAAAGAGCAGGACGCCTCCGGCTCGATGATCTGCCATACGTCTGTCACGCACCCTGCCTAGGGTAGCCCGATGAGACGCGCCTTTCGTTCCTGCGGGCAGCACGTTGCCCACGCTTTTGTTTGCACAACCGAGCATGCTGGCCGCGGCGGTGGGCGGTGACGCTCTCGCGTCGTCGCTTTCTGTGTGGAGCCGGCAGCGTGATCGGTGGCCTTGCGCTCGCCGATGCGCTGCGCGCGGCATCGGCGCACACGATGCCGATGCGCATGGCGATGCCGACGCTGGCGGCGCCGAAAGTGCCACTGGTGAACCCGGCCACCTTGGCACGTTTCGTCGACCCGCTGCCGGTGCCGCCGACCGCGCGACCGACTGGTCGCCGCCCGCATCCGGCGTATCCCGGTCGCACGTTGCCGTATTACCGGATGGAGATGCGTGCGTTCAGCGCGCGCCTGCATCGCGATCTGCCACCGACGCCTCTATGGGGTTACGACGGTCGCTCCCCCGGGCCGACCTTCGAGACCGTGCGTGGCGAGCCGTTGCTGATCGAATGGGTCAATGCGCTGCCGGCGAAGCATTTCCTGCCGATCGACCACAATATCCACGGCGCGGAACGCTCGAAACCTGCCGTGCGCGCGGTGACGCATGTGCATGGTGCGCGCGTGCCAGCTGGCAGCGACGGCTGGCCGGAAGACTGGTTCGTGCCGGGCCACTCGGCGCTGCTGCATTATCCGGGCGTCCAGGATGCAGCGAGCCTTTGGTACCACGATCACGCGATGGGCATCACCCGGCTCAACATCTACGCCGGGCTGTTCGGCGCATTCAATGTACGTGATGCGGACGAGCAGGCGCTGGGCCTGCCATCCGGCGACTGCGACCTGCCACTGATCCTGTGCGATCGCCTGATTGCGCAGGACGGCCAGCTGTACTACCCGGTGTCGGATGATCCGTCGGCACCGTGGGTATCGGAATGCCGCGGCAACGCGGTGTTGTGCAATGGCAAGCTCTATCCGTATTTCGAGGTGGAGCCGCGGCGTTATCGCTTGCGCCTGATCAACGTGGCCAACACCAGCTTCTTCGACCTGTCGCTGTCGCAAGGGTATGTGTTCCAGCAGGTTGGCAGCGACCAGGGGCTGCTTTCTGCGCCGCTGCAGCGCTCGCGCATCGAGCTCTATCCGGCCGAGCGTGCCGACGTGGTGGTGGATTTCACCGGCATGGCGGGGCAGGTGGTGCATCTGCGCCAACAGTCCGAGGCGATCCTGGAATTCCGCGTGCGCGACCGCGAGCGGCGCGATGCCTCCGTGTTACCGGCCATGCTGCGGCCGGTGCCGCGCATCGATCCTGCATCGGCGGTACGCGAGCGCACGCTGACCGTGGGTGAACAGGACGATGCAAGCGGCAATCCGATGATGATGTTGCTCGACGGCCGGATGTGGTCCGACCCGATCACCGAAAAACCGAAGCAGAACACCATCGAAACCTGGAGCTTCGTCAATATCACCGGCGATGCGCATCCGATCCACCTGCATCTGGTGCGCTTCCAGGTGATCGACCGGCGCCCCTTCGATCTGTTCGCGTGGAACGCCCATCGCGTCGTCAAGTACACCGGCCCGGCACAACTGCCGCCGCCACACGAGGCAGGCTGGAAGGACACCGTGCGTGCCGATCCCGGCATGGTGACGCGCATCGCGATGCGTTTCGAGGGTGAGCCCGGTCGTTATGTATGGCATTGCCACTACCTCGAGCACGAGGACAACGAAATGATGCGGCCCTATGAGCTGTTGCCCGGGTGATTCGCCCGTTTGCTGCAGCTGCGCATGGCGTGAACTGGTGCACAGGATCGCGTGCCGTAGCCGCACTGTCATCTCGGGGGCGTTCATTGTCGTGGCAATGCCAACGTAGCGTCATCTGCGCGATTCACACTGCCTGTGGCTCGCGAAGCGCCACGCGCTCGCAAGCCGGCAATCAGGGGGATCACTCAAGGCAGTCTTTGCCGGTCGTCAGCAGGAGATCCAGTCATGCGCACAATGTTTGGCCGCAAGCGGTTGAAACCGCTCTTCATCGGTGTGCTTGTCGCCGGCGTTGCCGGTGTCGTCAGTGCACAGACCACATCGCCACCCGACAAGGATGCAACGTTCCGCAAGCAGGTACCCGCTGCAAGTACGCAACACCAGCCCGGCTTGCCCGGCGGTGTCGTGTCACTGCACGGTCCCGGCCACGCCGGTGATCGCAGCGATCTCACGCTGACGCCGATCAAGCACGTGATCCTGCTGATCGGTGAAAACCGCACCTTCGATCACGTCTATGCCACCTACCAGCCGCCGCACGGCCAGAGCGTGCGCAACCTGCTGTCCGAGGGCATCGTCAACGCGGATGGTACGCCGGGACCGAATGTCGCCCTCGCACGCCAGTGGCAGGCATCGAACAGCGGCGCCTACTCGCCGGCCCCGACCCGCACTGCGCCCTATGCACAGCTGCCGGCCATGAACACCGGTGGCGCACCGACCCAGGCGCCGTTCGCCTCGGCGGCGCAGGCGCAGTCCATCGAGCCGGCACTGCCGCAGGATGCCTACGCCGAACTCGCCGAAGGTGGCACCGGTCTGCCCAACGACGTCGTCGACACGCGCTTTCCGAGTCTGCTGCCTAACGCGCCGGTCGACATGCACGCATCGATCAGTGCCGACGACTACGCCAACAGCCCGGTGCATCGCTTCTTCCAGATGTGGCAGCAGCTCGACTGCAACGTGCAGGCCGCCACGTCGAGCAACCCGAGTGGCTGCCGCAATGACCTGTTCCCGTGGGTCGAGACCACCATCGGTGCCGGCAACAACGGTGTGACACAGCCGGTCGGTTTCACCGATGAGAGCACGGGCGAAGGTTCCACTGCCATGCAGTTCCTCAACATCGCCAAGGGCGACGCGCCGTACTTCGCCGAGCTGGCGCGCCACTATGCCCTGAGCGACAACTTCCATCAGTCGGTGATGGGAGGTACCGGCGCCAACCACATCATGCTTGGCTTCGGCAGCCTGATTTACTACGCCGACCCGCAGGGTCATCCGGCGTTGCCGCCGGCGAACCAGATCGAGAATCCCAACGCGCAGGCCGGCACCAACAACTGGTACGTGCAGGACGGTTACGGCGGCGGCTCCTACGTCAACTGTGCCGATGACACACAGCCGGGCGTGGGGCCGGTCAAGTCGTATCTGAAATCGCTGCCTTACCGCACGTTCCGCGGCACTGATTGCAAGCCGGGTGCGTATTACCTGGTGAACAACTACAACCCGGGCTACCTCGGTGATGGTACGCCTGCGCCGCTGGGCAGCCAGCAGTTCACCATTCCGCCGACCACGCAGGACAACCTCGCGCTGCTGCTGGAGCGCCATAAAGTCAGCTGGAAGTACTACGGCGAGGGCTGGGGTAATGGCAAGGAAAACGGTGAGGCCGGCACATTCTGCAACATCTGCGATCCGTTCCTGTACTCCACCCAGGTGATGACCAATCCGAACCTGCGCCAGAACAACCAGGACATCAACGATCTTTACACCGACATCCAGAACGACACGCTGCCGGCGGTGTCGATCGCCAAGCCCGATGGCATCCTGGACGGCCATCCGGCCTCGTCCAAGCTGGAGCTGTTCGAAGGCTACGTGAAGAAGATCGTCGAGATGGCCAAGGCGAATCCGAAGGTATGGAACGACACGGTGATCATGGTGACGTTCGATGAGGGCGGCGGCTATTACGATTCGGGTTATATCCAGCCGATCGACTTCTTCGGCGACGGCACGCGCATCCCGCTGCTGGTGATCTCGCGCTACTCCGAGGGTGGTCGCGTGGTGCACACGTACTATGACCATGTGTCCTTCGACAAATTCGTCGAGGCCAACTGGGGGCTGCATGAGGCGATCTCGGCACGCAGTCGTGACAACCTGCCCAATCCGATCGCACGACGCAGCGATCCCTATGTGCCGGTCAATGCACCGGCGATCGGCAACCTGATGGACATGTTCGACTTCGACAGTTTCCACCCGTCGGATGCGGCCGTTGCTGCATTGAAGGACTGAGCATCGTGCGGATCACGCCCTGCCTGTTTATCGGCAGGGCATCCGTCTGCTCCGGCGTCCGACATGATGCGGACGCCGGTCTTCTCCTCAATCCACGGAGGATGCTCCAGCCATGATTGATTTCATGCGGCATGCCCGGCGACGTCGGCATCGTTCCGTCGCGGAGCGGGGTTTCATCCTGTTGTTGATCGCAGCAGGCTTCGTCAGTTCACCGGGTCATGCCGATCCCGGCGATTTCGCGGCGATGCCGGGGCTGTGGAAGGTGGTGAAAACCCCGGTCGATCATGGTCACCGTGGCAAGCCGGTGATCGAGTGGCATTGTGTGGACGAAGGTGCCGATCCCTGGGCCACTTTCACCAGATTTTCCCTGCCGGCACTTGCCCCGTGCCAGGTCGGAGAGCGGCATCGAAGCAGCACGACCCTGGCGTGGGCGGTGAACTGCGGCGGGGATCCGCCGGCACATGGCCGCGGCCATGTGGACTTCGACTCGGCGGAACACTACACGGCCAGCATCGCGCTGCAGGATCGTGGCGAGATCGAACAGGTCGAAGGTCAGCGCTATGCCGCGTGCACCGGACCCAGCGATTGAGAGGGCATTCCGCCCGGGGCCGATACGCAGTGTTTCCGACGCATCACGCCCGTTGCAGTTTCGGGGAACGTTGAAAAACTTTCCGGTGATGTCATTCCGGCCTTCGCCGGGATGACGGTGGCGCGGGCTGTTCGAGAGGCCCCATGGTCAATCGGCATCGGTGGGCGCCGGGAACATCAGGATGGTGATTTCCTTGCCTTCGGGAATCTGCAGGGCAGGAGTGCCCAGAGCCGCGATGCGGTCCTTGAAGGCATCGAGATCCTCATGCTGACCCAGCGCGGAGCGACCATTCACCGCCCAGACACGGCTGCCTTGTCTCCAGCGTGCCAGGGCCACATCGAGCTGCGGGGTTACCAGTGCGGTGGTTCCGATCGGCGCAGCGCCTTTCGGTTGCAGCACCGCCAGCATGGTGGGCGCGTTCGGATCGCCGGTGAACACGGTATCGCCGGGGCGCACGCTGGCGGCCAGCGTGGCGGCAGTCATGTCCCAGCGCGGCTTGGTCTCGATCCGGTAGACCGGTGCCAGGTTGACCACGCACACCAGCATCAGCACGGTCACTGCGACAGGCAGGACGCGACGCGGCAGGGCGGCGGCGCCGATGCCCGCCAGTATGAAAAACGGCGCTGCGCTCCACAGGATGTAGCGTGGCAACACCATGGATTTGATCAGCGAGATCACCAGCAGCAGCAAGGGCAGCACCGCGAAGCTCAGCAGCAGGATGCGTCCTTCCAGCCGGCCACGCATGCGCCACAACCCGGTGGCTCCCAGCATCGCCACTAGGAAGCCAAGCAATGGCACGGCCGTGGGCAGCACACTGAACCGCACCACGGCGGCCATGCGCATCAGATACGCGCTCTTGGCGGCGACCTTGAGGTTTTGCCAGCTCAAGGGAGGGATCCAGTCGAACTTCTGCAACATCTGGCCGTCACTTGCCGCCAGAATCGCGCCGTAGAAGGGTACGCAGCACACGAGGATGATCGCCATGCTCAGTAGCCAGTTTCGCCCGAAGCTGATGCGCGGGCCAGGTGACTGTTCCGAACGAAGAAGACCGCACCAGATAAGCAACAGCGAAGCGTTGGCGGCGATCAGCCACGGTGCCGCGTCACTGAGTACATCCAGCGCGCCGATCGTGCCGAACACATAAGACATCCAGCCGCACCAGTCGAAATCGCGGTGGTGGAAATCCAGCGAGGCCCGCGCCGGATTCTGTGCCAGGCGCACCAGGCCCCACAGCGCGATGGTAATCAGCAAGGTGACCAGTGTGTAGGAGCGCGCTTCCTGGCCGTACTGCACCTGCAACGGCGATAGCGCCATCAGCAGTCCGGCCACAATGGCGGCGCTGCGACCGCCGACGCGTCGCGCGATGGCGAACACCATGCCGACGGACAAGGTGCCGAACAACGCCGAAGGGATCCGCAGCATGGCGTTGGCCGGGTTGAACTGCGAGATCAACTGCAACAGCAGGAAATAGCTCGGCATGTGCCGGTTGGCGTAACTGTCGGCAATCAGGCTTCCGGTGCCGAGATGAATCCGCTGGAAGGTCAGCGCCTCGTCGAGCCAGAACGGCTGGCGTTCGATGTGCAGCAACCGGGCCAGCAAACCGATGCACAGCACAAACACCATCCATGCGATGTCACTTGCGGGCCATGCCCCGGTGGTGTCGGTGGGCTTGTGACTGCCCAACCCGGGCGCACTCATGGGCGGAGCGTCATGGCGATCATGTGCGTGGTCGCACGATGATTGCGAGGGAAAATATTTCACCGACATGACAGTGCAACGATCCATCCCGACCGAGATCTGAAAGCTAACGCGAACCACCTCGATCGGTTGTCAGTACGGAATTACGTGTTGGTTCGCGTTCAGTCGCGAGCTGGACAAAAGGTTGGACATCATTCATTGACAGCCGCTGCTGACACGACGTTGTCAGTAGCCCGGTACCAAGCTGTGCGTATCCCGTCGCAGAGCATGCCCATGTCGTCATCGAGCATCACCCTTTATGCCACCCGTGCCGGTTTCGGTCTGCCCGATACCAGTCCCTTCGTGATCAAGAGCGAAGTCCAGCTGAAGATGGCCGGCCTGACCTATGACAGGACATCGGCCATTCCGCCGCAGGCACCGAATGGCAAGCTGCCTTTCATCAACGATCACGATGAAGTGGTCAGCGACTCCACCTTCATCCGCGCGCACATCGAGCGCAAGTACGGAGTGGATCTGGACGAGGGTCTCGATGCACGCCAGCGGGCAGAATCATGGTCGATCGAGCGGCTGCTCGAGGACCACCTCTACTTCGCCATGGTCTGGTTTCGCTGGATCGATCCGGACAATTTTGCCAAAGGGCCGGCGCACTTCGCCGATGGGGCGCCTGAAGCGGAGCGTACACAGCTGCGTCTAAACCTGCAGGCACGCAAGGCAGTCGAGCTGCATGCGCAGGGATTGGGCCGGCATGCGCCTGCGCGGATCGCCGATCTGGGTGCTCGCTCGATCGACGCGCTGTCGCATCTGCTTGGCGACAAAGCCTGCCTGATGGGTGAATCGCCCAGCGGAGTGGATGCCACGGCCTTTGGCGTACTTGCCTCTGTCAGTACGCCCTTTTTCGACACGCCATTGCGCCGGGCGGTGGAAGTGCGGCCGAACCTGGTCGCCTACGTCGCCCGCATGATGCAGCGTTATTACCCCGAGCATGCGTGGGGTCAGCTGCAGCCAGCGACCAACTGACCTGCATCGATCATCGTGCGCCACCCAGTCAGCCAACCTGGAAGGGCGGTCAGCTGCAGATGGTCGACTGGAAGTGCCGGATCAATTGGCCAGGCTGAAACGCACCGGGACTCTCAGGGAAGCACCCATGCTCGTGTCGAAATGCCAGTGGCGAACAGCATCGAGGGCAGAGCGATCCAGATCCTGGAAACCGCTGGACTGGTACACGCTGTCGTCTGTTACCGATCCGTCAGCTGCAAGTTCCACCCGGACGATCACCACGCCCTGGTGATTTTGACGCATTGCCTGGACCGGGTACCTTGCCGGCGACGTGGCCGCTGATGGCGGTGGTGACACCAGGGGCGGCACACAATCGATCCTTTCGCTTTTTTGCAGCGATGCCAGATTATCGCGGTCGGACGGCCCCATGACCTTGCGGTTGAGCTGTTCCTTGATCTGCTCTCTGGTCTGTTCGCACCGGAATTGCTGGCGCTGCTGTTCCGGCGTCATCCTGGCGGCGTCGCTGGCCGTCGGGTTGCTTGCCGGAGGCGTCTGGCCGAAACAGGTCGTGGAAATGGCCAGCAAAGCCAGAATTTTCAAATATCGCATCGTCATGCCCCCTGTAGTAATCATTCGGTCGATACGAGTGAATCGCACCCGGCCTCCATCAACCTTAGCTCACGCACTTCGGAGGATGCAATTGGATGCCTAGACGGCCACACAAAAACGCCACGTCGAGGTGTCTGGAGCACGGTATGACTGGATCAAGCGAAGCTTGATATGGCGCTCGTATTTCAGGGAAAGGAGCGGCAACGCAGCGATCACGTTGCGCTGCTTGCGGCGCGCGTCTGCAGCATGAGTGTCAACACAATCGCCAGCGTCGCCGCCACGGCCGCGAAGCCGTAGATCGCGCCGTAGTTCATGCCGCTGGCGATCCAGCCGCCGATCGGGCCGGCGACGGCCATCGCCACGTCGAGGAAGACGGAAAACACTCCGAGTGCGGAGCCGCGGCTGTGTTCGGGCACGCGATGGACCGCCTCCACGCCGAGGGCCGGGAACACCAGCGAAAAGCCCAGACCGGCAACAGCGGCACCCACTCCAGCCATGTGCACGTCGCTTGCCAGCCACAGCGTGAGCAGCCCGATCGCCTCGATCGCAAGCGACGCCATCGCCACGCGATAGCCTCCCAGCCAGTTGATGGTGCGGCCGAATATGAAGCGCACGCCGACGAACATCACGCCGAACACGCTCAGGGTCAGTGCGGCGCCGTCCCAGCCGCGAGTCGCATAGAACAGTGTGATGAAGGTGGCGATGCAGCCAAAACCGATCGAGCCCAGCGCGAGTCCTACACCGTAGGGCACCACACGGGCAGCCACGGTGCGGAACGGCGCGCGTTCGCCGGCGGTTACGGCCGTGGCGCGCTTGAGCCGCGCCAGCGGCAGGACGGCAAGCATGAGTACCAAAGTCAGCATGCCGATCGCAGCGAAGCCGAACTGGCGCTGCAACAGGACGCCGAGCGGCGCACCGGCGGCGAGTGCGCCGTAAGTGGCCACGCCATTCCACGAAATCACCCTTGCCGTATGCTCATGGCCGACCTGACCCATGCCCCAGGCAATCGAGCCGGTGCCGACGCAGCTTTCGGCGCAACCCAGCGCCAGCCGCGCCAGCAGGATCAGGCCGAGGCTGAGCGCGGGCCGATCGGCCGCGATGGCACCTGCCAGCAGCAATGCTCCGCTGATCGCGCACATCGCCAGTCCGGTCAATACCGTGCGCTTGGGTCCCTGTGCATCGGCCATGCGCCCGGCATGTGGGCGGCTGATCAGCGTCGCCACGTACTGCATGCTGATTGCCAGCCCGGCCAGCATCGCGCCGAAACCAAGATTGCTGTGGACGAAACCCGGCAGCACCGCCAGCGACAGGCCGATGGTCAGGTAGGTGGCGAAGGTGAAGGCGACAGTGCTGAGGATCGGCAACAGCACGCCGGGACGGCGGCTTTCCGCAACCGCGGAAACGCAGGAGGCATCGGTCATGAGTCAATCGGGGAGTGAGATGGGCTGTTGGCCGAAGCCATGAGCTCAGCTATTGTAAACGTGGATGACGCATTGCAGCATCAGTGCGCCGCATGAAATTTTCTTCATCAAATTGAATTGGGCTTGCCGGCTGGGCAAAGGCAGAAGCGAGGGGCTTTGGCTGGCAAGGTCAGGCCAATGATCGTGATTGGCAACGACGAGCGGGGTATGACATGACGGGCTCGACCGATATCGGCCGCGACAGCAGGATCGTCATGCATGTCGGTGGTTCGGCCGTAACCCGTGATAGTGACGACTGGATTGATGCTTTCAATCCGTGCCGGTCGAGCCGCTTGTCGAGCACATAAAAAAGGTCAGAGAAATTCTCTGACCTTTGTTTATTGCCGGCCTGCTGTCATCGCTCTTGACCGGACATGGTTCCGGGCTGCATCTAGCCGGAAGAAGCAGCACTCGCTGGAGCACTGGTCTTGTGCTTGTGTGGTGCATTGTGGCGCTTCGTACTCTGGTTCCGGTACATCACATCAGCGGTCTGCTTTTGATCGGCCGACAACACGGCGTACAGATCACTCCAGGCGGAAGAGAGCTTCTGCATGTTGTCCGCATGGTTCTGGGCAAGTTGCGCGTAGGATTTCATGGCTTCGTCAGCGTTCATCGACGAAAGCTTCTGTGCGCGGTCGTGGAAGGCCTGGGAGGTTTTCATGGCGTTGTCGCGCATGGTCTGCGCGAAGGCATCCCACTGCTTCGACTGCGCATCGGTGATCTTCAGCTGGGCATGCAGATCGCTGATTCGCTGTTCCACGGCATCTGCGCGTTTTTGCGCGTGTGTTTTTGCGGCCGGCGCAGTCGAAGAGGGGGTGTCCGAAGCCGCGGCTGTCTGTTGCGCCCAGACGGCACTCGTAAGCATGGCAAACGTCAACAATACCGGCACAGCAACGTTGCGAATTGCGCTTTTCATGGTTGGATGCTCCGATTCACATGGTCCGATCGACGACGGTCCCGACAGGGAGCCGTCGTGGCGCTTAATTCTGGTATGGCTGGTCCGACGGCGGTGGCGGCGTGTTGTTGTCGTAGTAGACCTCACCCGGAGGGGGGGGCGGAGGCGCTGATGTGTAAACCACGGTCGGTGGCGGTTGTGTCACATTTGAATTGGCTATGGCCGTACCGGCAATCACGCCCAGCAGAGCGCCGGCGATGAGAGCGCCGCCGTTGCCACCGCCGCCGCGGCGATAGTCGTGTCCGCGATATTGAGGAACCGGCCGCCCGTGATATCCACCACGCCGGTATTGTTGTGCGTGTGTAGGCAGCGCAGATGCCGTCATTGCAACAGCAAAGACGGCCACGGCGATCTTGCGGTACAAGGGGGTTCGAGAGGCGTGAGTCATGAACGTATGCTCCTCACTGTGTCGCTGTTATTGCATGCCTGGGACCAGCATCGAATGCATGCAAGGATGTGAATCACCTCGGCGACATGGGCAATGACGGTAACGCTCGGCATGTCATTCCGATCGACGACGACCGAGTCTATGCCAAATCGTGTGTAGGTTTAATCAACCGGCACGAGGAAGTGGGGATTGGTTCATCCCACGCCGGCTCTGGGGCGTACCTGCCCGCCCTGATTCCGGAGAAATGCCATGCGGAAAGAGTGGATGACCGGCATTGTCGCCTGGCCGGTCTTGCAGGACTTTGCGTGCCGTAGGGCTGCACGCGGAGCCGCTGGCCATCGAGGCCTTCGGCAAAAGCATGCAGATCCATACCTGCGATGTGGTTCAGGTGCTGGGCGACAAAGCCGGACGAGCACGGTATGGTCGCCGTCACCGTTCCACGGTCGCCTTCAGCCTCATCAGCGCGTGATCCCATTGCTGCGCGATCACGTCGAGCGAGTGTCGCGCCTGTGCCAGCTGGGTTGCTTCGAACTCCCACAGGCGTTCGCGCCCGAGCTTGATGTCGCGCACCAGTCCGGCATCCGCGAGGATCTGCAGGTGCTTGGTGACAGCCTGCCGCGTGATATCGGTGCCCGAGGTGAGCTGGGCGATCGACATGGCGCTCCCGGCACACAGGGCAGCGACAAGACGCAGGCGCGTTTCGTCGCCCAGCGCGGCGAAGATCGGTGCCGATTTGCGCAGCGCGGGATTCTTCAGCGCAAGGCGTCTTGGAGGCAGGTCAGGACGTGGCGACATGCTTCTCGATGTTCTTCATCTGCTGGTCCCAACCACCGCTGTTCATGCGGAATACTTCCAGGCGGCGCGTCGCAGGAATGCTGTCGAAACCGGATTCGACGAGGCGAAGCAAGGTACCCCCGCTGGCATCTTCCAGCTCGAACACCACCAGGGTGGTGGGTTCCTGCGAATAGTCAACCGAGGGATCCACTGCATAAGGATGCCAGCGGAAGGAAAGCATGCGCTCCGGTTCGACACGCTCGATCAATACATTCCACAAGAGGTGTTCGTATCCCGGATAGGTGATGTACCCCTGTGTATGCTGGCCAGCGACGAAGTGTTTGCCCTTGAGCGCCACCCCGAACCAGTCGCCGAAGGCCTCGGCATCGGCAAGCGCGCGCCAGACCCGCGAGCGTGGTGCCTTGAGCAGGATCTGTCTTTCGATACGATCGGTTGAAGTGCTCATATGCATCCTCCTGGTTGCATATTAGATCGACGAAATGAAAAGAGCAACTTTATGGTTGCATGATTGACGGCGCGAACCGGGGGCGGAATGAGCGCGGGCAACTTGTCAGGTTCCGATGCTTATGGCCACCTCGAATACCTGCTTTTGCCGTCATTCCAGCGAAAGCGCGAAATGCCTCACGACAGTGAGGCTGGTTATCCAAATGGCTGTTGCGCAAGATCAAAATGGATTCCGGCCCTTGCCGGAATGACGTCCCGGGAAAGTTTTTCGAGATTTCCTTATGACTGGCCTTCGATGTAGTTCGCGAAGCCGCGCACGAACTCACCTAGTTGCTGACGTATCGTTGCGTCCTGCAATTCACCTTGTTCGTCGAACACCTTGTGTGCACGCGACACCAGCAGGCGCCCACCCGACCAGTGCCGTGTGCCAAGCGTCTTCAGCACCGGCAGCCAGCCGTTCTGGGCGAGGATCGTGCCGAAGCCGCCGGGTGACGCACCGATCACGGCGAACAGGCGATTGCCGAAGACACGCGGAATGTCAGCTGCCGGCCGCGAGAGCCAGTCGATCGCATTCTTGAAGACCCCGGGTATGCCGTTGTTGTATTCCGGCGTTACCAGCAGCACGCCATCGCTGGCGACGATGCGTTCCTTCAGCGCGCTGACCGCCGCGGGCAATCCTTCGCGTGCTTCCAGATCGCCGTCATACAGTGGTATCCCGTGCAGGGTGGCGATATCCAGCGCAACGCCGGTATCGACCAGGGCCTGCGCCGAGTGCAGCAGGGCGGTGTTCCAGGACTGCGCACGCAGGCTGCCGGAGATGCCGAGGATGCTGGTCATGGGCGGTCGGTTTCCAGTCGCGTGGCGATGCGAACCTCGCCGGTCAGTACCTTGTGGATCGGGCAGGCGTTCGCAATCTGCAGGAGACGTGCGCGCTGTTCCTCGGTCAATGCTCCCTGCAACGTGATGGCACGCGTGATGTCGTTGCCGGCAGTGGGCGTGCCTTCGGGGTTGAAGCGCAGCTCGACGCCGACGCCGGTCAGCGGCCACTGCTTGCGCGACGCATACATCTCCAGGGTGATGGCAGTGCAGGCGCCGAGTGCCGACAGCAGCAGCCGATGCGGCGACGGGCCTGCGTCGGCGCCGCCATCCATGATGGGTTCGTCAGCCAGCCAGCGGTGCCCCAGGTCGTCGACCAGTGTCACGGTATAGGGTATGGAACTCGTGCTGGCATGCACGGCGGGAATGGTCATGCGGCTGCTCTCCGTCTGGTGGTTGGGACTATCTTCTTCCTGTCCGCGCTGGATACGCAAAGGTTGCGCCGGCCATTCGACGTGACCGGCGATGCACGACTAGTTCCTGCGTTCGAAGATGCGGTTGGCACGTTCCAGCCGATAGTATTTTTCGACTGCGGTCTTGTCGTCCGCGAAAGGCTTCAGATATGGCGTCGGTATGCTGCCTTCCGGATAGACGCCGTGCGTATCGGTGGCATAGAAATCATCGCCGATCGCGGCGAAGCCGATGGGCTGGTGGTTGTCCTCGAACAGTGACGTGCCGAGAAAGCTGTTGTCGGCCTGTTGCACGCCGAGCAGCTGCAGCAGGGTCGGCGCGAGGTCGATCGAGGTTCTACCATTGGCATCGTAAGTGGGTGGCAAACGGTGGAACGGGTCGTAGATCAGCAGAGGAATCTGGTCTACGAAGTAAGGCTGGTAGTTCTTTCCGGCTACCTGTCGGTAGGCTGGGTCGGGATAGGTGGCGTGATCGGCGGTGAAAACTAGGATGGTGTTCTTTGCGTAGTCGCTGGCGAAGAAGTAATCCAGGAATGTGCCTACAGCGTGGTCGTAGTTATGTAGCTTGTTCAGAGCCGAGTTGCTGCCATCACCGTATTTGGCGCCGAAGGCGACGACATCCAGAAAAGCGTGTGTGCCGAAGTTGTAGATGCCGGTGAAGAAGGGCTGACCGGGTTTCGAGAGTGTGTGCCGTTCCAGCAGAAGATTCAGTGCGTGGAACAGCTCGCCGTCGCTCAGGGCGCCTTCCACGGTATACATCGGATTGCCTGGCGCAACGTGTTGGCTGACATCGTCGAAGGAGAATACCTTGTCGAACCCCAGCATGCGCAGCACCGTATTGAGTTCGACTGTGTCATGGTGGGGCGACAGGAAATCGGTACGGTAGCCAAGATCCCTGAGAATCATCGGCACCGAGCGGTACTGGATGGCGACCAGCGAGGATCGCTGTTTGGCGTCTTCCCAGGCATCTGTATCGCCGCCACCACCTGCCCATGGATAGCCGGAGACGAGCTGGCCCTGCAGGCCACGGTAGGTGGCGGCAGTGTGGTTGTAGTAATGGATCACGCGCATCGAGCGTGCTGCCAGGCGATCGATGTTGGGTGTCAGGTCCGGATAGCGGCCGCCATATGCGCCGATCAGGCGTGTGGAGGTCCCCTCGGTAAAGATGACTATGACGTTCCTGATCGCGGTCGTGTTGCCAGTGGATGCGAACGGAAGTGGTGATGTATAGGTGTCGCGCTTCTCAAGGGGAAAGGTCGCGTTGCTGGTGCTGTCGTCACGCAAGAGCGCGGATGGCAGCAGGATGCTTGAGCGAAGCACTTCCCAGTAGCTGCGCATGAAGCTGCCGATCGGCGCCTGGCGATAGCCGGTTTCGAGCAGGCCGCTGCTTCCTTGCCAGGGAAAAAGAGCGGCTTGAGCTAGCATCAGCGCCAGCATCAGCGGTAATAACCAGGGCCTGCGCGGCCATTGTGCTGGCGTACCGGCAGGGCTTACGCGCAGCATCCATCGTGTGCGTAGGTAGATTGCAGCATGAATCACCCACCATAGCGCCGCGGCCAGCATCGTCAGATAAAGTGAACGCAGCTCGACAATCCGGCTTTCGGCGCGATTCTCAATGGCCAGTACCGTGATGAAATTTCCTGACAGGTACAACGCATAGATCTGGGCTGCATAGATGGCACTGACGATCGCGGCGACCAGCGCATTGAAAAGGCTTGCCACCATGCCACTGAAATCACGATCCAGCCATTCCGTGAGGCCGAGGAACAGGCCGAGTTCAACCAGTGGCGTGGCGAAGCGGAAAAGGGACTGCATGATCGAGCTGTCATGCACATGCACCACGCCATACAGCGTGACCAGATAAGCGAGATAGAGGCCCGCGACGAACACATATCTTGATGGCGCCGACCACGCGCCGATGCTCATGGGCCTTGTCTTTCGCACCATCCGGGTTCTCCTGGCCACCTTCCTTGGGATCCAGGAGTCGGGCGCGTCTCGCTTCCACGCCGAATCCATGCATGCAGGATGTGATGGTTGAGGAACGGTAGGTGCTGTCAAGCCACACTGCAAGCTGTTTCCGTACGGTTCATGCATGGCTATTGGGCCTGTTTGATCAGCGCGACAGCATGCACGATCAGCTGGACTGAGCCGCGCCAGACGGGCAGACAGAACGCCGGCAGATGTATGCGGGCTACGTCATCACCTTCTGCAGGACATCCAGATCGACCTTCTTCGTCTGCACCGCCGCGATGGCCTTTTGTGACTTCGCCGGATCAGGGGCGCCCAGCGGCTGGATCAGTTAGGCGGGCGCTACTTGCCAGGACACGCCATAGCGATCCTTCACCCAGCCGCATTGCCGTGCTTTCTCGTCACCATCTTTGGTCAGGCGATCCCGGTAGTGATCCACCTCATCCTGCGAATGGCAGTGGACGACGAGCGACATGCTTCGCTGGATCTGAAGACAGGGCCGTTGTTCGGCACCGTGAAGTCCTGTGCATCGAACTGGAACACGATCGTCACCACCGGACCTTCAAGCCACCGGCAGGCCGGGGTGACACATTTACCTGCGCTGGCTCCGCTACGGTATCCGGTGCGGGGATCGGACCGACGTGGACACTTGTGGTGGCGTCCGACTCACGGCAGGCTGAACAGGCGCCGTAGCGCGGACATGTCGTTGTGGAAACCGAAGTGTCGTTGTCGTCTTTGCCGTGGAGGCTCAGCTTATTCCCGTCCCGACGATCCACCGCGAACTTGCCGACGGCATCAGCTTCTTCTTTGCCGTACTGCCGGATGATCAGGCCCGTTCGGCGATCGCTGGCGCCAGCGAGCGTTTCCGCAAATCGCATCGGGTAAGTGGCGCACTGGTCGGGACCGACAGCCTCCATCTGGCGATCTGTCCGACGGGCAGGCCCGAGCGACCACTGCCATCGCTGGAAGGCGCGTTACTGGCTGCTGCCGGTGCAGTGCGTGCCTGCGCTTTTGATATCACGCTGGATTCGGCCATGCGTTTCAGTGTCAATGATGGCCGTTTCCCGTTCGTGCTGTGCGCGGACAGCAGCAGCGCGTCGTCGGCATTGACGCTGCGCCAGACCATCGCCGAGGAACAACGTCGTGCCGGGCTGGTGGTAACCGGTGTTTCCAGCTATCTGCCGCATGTCACGTTGCTGCACGGCCATGCGGTCGATGCCATCCAGGAATCGATCGTGCCGGTTCGCTGGACGGTGCGTGAGTTTGTACTGATCCGCTGCTTCTTCGGCCAGGCTCGCCAGGAGGTGGTCGAGCGCTGGCCGCTGGAGCCTGTGCCCGCAACCCGGCTTGCCGGCGCGCTGGACTTTTCCGATCTGCCGGATCTGGGCGAGTTGCCTGAGGACGAGTGATTCATCCGGCACGTTCAGGCAACGCCGGGTTGGTCGCATGCGTCATCGGTGCATCAGCCTGTGTGTTCGGCGAGCCAATGGCGGAATGCCGCTGTCGGTAGCGGAGGGCTTACCAGATAGCCCTGGATGGCATCGCAACCCAGTCTGGCCAGTACGACGCGTTGCTCCACAGTCTCGACACCTCCTGATGATGCAAAAAAAACGAGCCAGGTTGCCCTGGCCCGTCAGGTGTCTGGAATCACATCCAGGATGTGCACGAACAAGGTCAGTGCCTCTCTCCGTAGCTCCCACGGTTGCCACCACCACGGGCTGCCTGGGCATGCGCCTGTGGACGTGCAAGATGGTAGGTGGACGCCGCTGGCCGCATCGATCCCTGGTATCTGGTCGGGCTGCGCATGGGACGTGCGTACGAAGCCGAATTTGCGCGGCTGTACGACACCGGTCGTTGTGCGCTGTAGCTGGTGCGGCCATTCATGGAGTTGCTGCGCAAGGCGGATACCCGGGTCGACCTGGCTGTCGCTGCGTTCATTGCCGGACTCGTTGTCCTGTGGGCCCGGACAACGCCGTTCGCGCCGAAGGCGCCTGCTCGGGGTGTGGCGGCAATGGCCGGCACGCCATGATTGACCGAGGCTCGCAGCGCACGGTTCTGGCCGGCCATGCGGACCTGTTGCTGCTGTGCTGCCAGCGGCTGCATATGACGGTCGTGCACGGCCAGTTGATCCTGTGGGGTGGGGCGTGCCATCAGGCCGCCCCTGCCACCGTTGTAACTGACACGACTGATGCTCGTGTTGTAGGTGACGTTGCGGTTGTAGTTGAACCGGCCATGGTCCCAGTAACCGCCCCGGTAGCCCACCCCGTCGTAGCCGTAGCCATAGTTGATGCCGCCATAGAACCCCACGTGCCGCCCCCAGTAGCCGCGGTTGAAGACATAGAAACCGTTGCTCCAGCCCCAGTATCCGGGTGTCCACAATGCGCCCACATAAGGGGCCAGCACCCAGGTGCCGGGAACCCAGAAATAGCCACCATCACCGTAGGCCCAGTAGCCAGGCGTCCAGATATAGCCCGGGCCGGGCATGATGGGTAGCGCGTAGATCGGCAGTGGCGGCGGCGCGATGCTTACCGAGACGAATACACCCGCGAAAGACGAAAACGATATCGTCAGGAAGCATGCGGCGGCCATCCACATGGTCAGGCGGCGAAGCAGGTGCGATCGCATCGTCGGACGATTGTTCACATGCAGTTTCATCGGAATGCCCCCTATGGGGAGTGACGTGCCTAGTCACGATAACGGGTCGGTACTTATCCGGTGGACGATCTGCGCATGAGCGCCGAATGCTGTTCATGCGGGAGTTGGCAAGATGTATTCCGCGTAACTTCGCGGTGACACCGGGCATGCGTAGAAGAGGCGACCGGCGTCATCGGAGCCCATCGAGCGCCGATCTCGTGCAATGCCAGGTAAGCCCGATTGGCTTTTGAGGTCACTCTGCATACCTGCTTGCATCGAAGTGAAGTCAGGCCCGGCAGTTGCCCGGACATGCACGGCTGTTTTGATAGATGCGACTGATTATCATTGGTATTTCAAGGAAACTCCGTTAAAGTCCGCGGGATTCCCTTCGATGTAAAGGCTTTATGTCCACGGCACACCGTTTCCTCAAGACCGCCCGCAGCATCCATCTCTACCTCGGCGTGTTCACCGCGCCCATGCTGTTGTTCTTTGCGATCACTGGCGGCCTGCAGACCTTCAGCCTGCATGAGACGACACGCGGCAGCAGCTATACGCCACCGGCCTGGTTGGCGAGCATGGCGCAGTTGCACAAGAAGCAGACCACGGTGATGCCGGTGCGGCGTTCGCATCCGGTCGAAACGGCAGCGCCGGCGGCTGATCCTGGCAACGCCCAGGCCATCACGCTGCCTGCGACGAACGCGATAACGGACGCACGGGCACCGACATCGCCCAGCCAGCCGGTCAAAAACGCCAGCGAGTCGCCAAAGAAGAATCTGCTGCCGATGAAGATCTTCTTCGCCCTGGTATCGCTGAGCCTGCTGATCTCCACCTTGACCGGGCTTTACATGTCCTATCGCTACAGCCGCAAGCCCCGGCTGGTCAGCTCGGTTCTCGCTGCCGGCATCATCGTGCCGCTGCTTCTCCTGTTGTTCTGAGAACGCACCATGCACCGGCCGGGAAGGTGACGGCGACCATCAACGGTCGCCGTCACCGATCTCCTCCCGGGTTGCGTCAGACAACGGTAAGGGTGACGTCGATGTTGTTGCGGGTGGCGTTGGAGTAGGGGCACACGATGTGCGCCTTCTGCACCAGCGCCTCCGCGTCTGCGCGAGCCAGGCCGGGAATCGAGATACTCAGTGCGACCTCGATGCCGAAGCCGGTCGGGATCGGACCGATGCCGACTTGTCCCGTCACCTGGGTGTCCGCCGGCAGCTGCAGCTTCTGCTGGCCAGCCACGAACTTCATCGCGCCGAGGAAGCAGGCCGAGTAACCGGCTGCGAACAGCTGCTCCGGGTTGGTGCCATCACCGCCGGCACCGCCGAGTTCCTTGGGCGTGGTCAGCTTGATGTCGAGAACGCCGTCGGACGAGCTGGCGCGGCCGTCACGACCGCCGGTGGCCGTGGCCTTGGCGCGATACAGGACTTTTTCGATGGACATGGGATATTTCCTCGGTTGGGGTGGAAGGGACTTGCGAAAATAAATAGTCAGCTATCAAGTAGCGTGCTATGTTTCAAGGCAAATGGAGACGAGCCGGTCAGGCTCCGTCGGACAACCTGGCGCGCAAATCCTCAAGCTCGCTCTTCAGATGCTTCAGTTCGCCCGGTGTGCATTGCGTGGCACAGAACACCGATTCCTGCACCTTGCCTGCCTTGGCCTGCAAGGCCTTGCCGTTGGCGGTCAACGTGATCACCACATGTCGCTCATCCTCGCGCGAGCGGAGACGTGCCACCAGTCCTGCGGTTTCCAGACGCTTGAGCAGCGGGGTCAGCGTGGCCGAATCCAGGAACAGCCGCGCGCCGATCTCCGACACGCTCAGGCTCTCGTCCTCCCACAGCACCATCATCACCAGGTACTGCGGGTAGGTGATATCGAGCGGCTTGAGCAGCTTGCGATACACCTTGTTCATCGCCAGGCCGGCCGAATACAGCGCGAAGCACAACTGCACATCCAGCCTGGGAGCGCTGGTCGGAGTCATCGACTTGGGGTCGCGTGCGGATTTCATGTGGCGCACAATACATAGTGCACTATTAAATTGCAAGCGATTTTATCGAAGCGTGGTGCGCCCATGACGCCGGGTAGCGATGCATCCAATACACACAGCAAGAGATACCGTCAGCATGGACCTACTGCCATGGGGGCGCCGCCACATGTCTGCTGCCATCCGTACACCCTTGCTGATCGTCGGCGCCGGACCTACCGGGCTGGCCGCAGCCCTGTTTCTTCGCCGTCGCGGCGTGCCGTTGCGCATCATCGATGCGGCGACGCAGCCGACCACCACTTCGAAGGCGCTGCTGGTCAATCCACGCTCTCTGGAGATCCTGGGGGCCTACGGCGTGGCGGAGCGCATCATCGCCGAAGGCTACGAGGTGATGGGCATGACGATGCATCGCGGTGGCCGCAAGGTGGCATCGGTTGACCTGCAACGCGAGCTGAAGTCACAGCTGCCGGTCGGCCTGGCGCAGGCACGCACCGAGGCATTGCTCACCGAGGCGCTGCAGGCGAAAGGTGTGCAGGTGGAGCGTGGCGTGAGCCTGCAGACGCTGCAGCAGGACGAGCAACAAGTGACGCTGATACTGCAGAAAGCCGACGGCAGCACGCAGACAGTGCAGGCGCCACTGGTGTTCGGCGCTGACGGTGCACGCAGTGCGGTACGGCATGCGCTCGGTGTCGACTTCGCGGGCAGTGCCCTGCCCGAGCCGTGGCAGTTGTGGGATCTGCGATTGCGTACGTCGCTGGATCGGCAGCGTGCGCATATCGGGCTGCAGCCGGACGGCTTCCTGTTCCAGATGCATCTGCAGGCTGGTGTTTGGCGCGTGATCGGCAACGGTGCGGACCCCCTGGCGCACTTGCTTGGCGACAGCGTGCCTGGCGAAGTCATCTGGCAGTCGCAGTTCCATGTTGCGCACCGGCTGGCCGGCAAGTTCAGTGTGGGCCGGGTGGCGCTCGGCGGTGATGCGGCGCATATCCATTCGCCGCTCGGCGCACGCGGCATGAACCTCGGCATCGAGGATGCCTGGGTATTCGCCGATTGTGCGGCCGATGCGATATCAGGCAAGCTCGAACGCATGCAGGAATATGCCGAGCTGCGCCTGCCAGTGGATCGTCAGGTCGTGCATCGCGTGGCCGCACTTACCCGGCTGATGTGCGGGCGTCCCGCACCGCTGCGCTGGCTGCGGGATACCCTGGCACCCGGAGCCATCAGGCTGCCGCCGGTGCGCCGGCGCATGCTGCAGACCATCGCCGGTCTCGATCATCCGCTGCGCACGCGGTACTGAGCCGGGGTGGTGCGGGCTTCGCCGTCATGCAGATGTCGGATCATCCGCCCTCGTCGTCGGCTGCCGCATCGGCCTTCCAGTAGCCCTTGGCCTTGATCCAGTCCTTCGGCACGCCGCGTTCCTCGCCGAGCCACAGGCGCATGTTGCGGGTGCGGCGCGATTCGGCGGCGATCCAGTAGCAAGTGTCGCCGGCGGGTGTGGGCAGTTCATGCAGTGCCTGCTCCAGCAGGTCGCTGCGATCGGTCGGGATGCCGTTGCGCTCCAGCCAGTGCTTGTTGACCCGGGCGCGTGAGCGCAAGGTTTGGCGGTCCTCTGCGTGCGGAATTTCCACCAGCACCTCGACATGTGTGTCTTCGCGCATCTGCTCCAGCCAGCGACCGATCGCGGGCAGTGCGGTTTCGTCGCCGACCAGCACATAGGTATCGTAGTCATCGGGGATGATGGTCGAGCCACGCGGGCCGCCCGCGCCAACCCGCTGGCCGGGCGCGGCCTGCACGGCCCAGCTGGCAGCGGGGCCGTCGCCGTGGAGCACGAAGTCGACGGTCAGTTCGTTGAGCTCGCTGTCGTAACGGCGCGGAGTGTAGTCGCGCATCGGCGAGTACTCGCGGCCGGGCGGATAGGTCGGCCCGTTCGGCCCCAGCACTGGTGGCACGATATCGCCGGCGCGGTTGGGAAAAAACAGCTTCACGTGGTCGTCCGGCGCGGCGCTGACGAAGCCGCGCAATGCGGTGCCGCCGAAGACGATGCGCTGCATGTGCGGGGTCAGCCGTTCGACGTGCAACACTTCCAGCGTGCGCAACACCACGGCATGGCGAATCATCTGATGGGTGTGGAGTGTCATCGGTAGGATCTCCGGGAAGATTGTCGGCTACGTGCTCCGCCTGATCCGCGCATGGCCAGAGGACGGGCGATGGTGATTGGTCAAGGCACACGGCTGTGTGCGGCATCACGCGAGCTGGTAGCCGAAGTGTCAGGCAACCTTGTGCAGTAGGGCGGAAGGGATCGGCAGGTACCGGTGCCGCCTGCGGAGGAGCCGCCACATGGTGTCGCTTATATGCCGCGCCGCCTCTGGTGATGGGCGGGATGATGCTCGCGTGCGGACTGCAGCAATGCCGCCGCATTGTGGACCGTGCCGAGTCGCAGCATCGCGGCAAGGATGGCACGGCACGGGGTGGTCATCAGCAGACCCTGCGACCCGCCACGCACCGCCAGGCGGGCAGGGCGCCGCTGCCGGTTTCATTCACGGCGCTCACCGCTGGCGATGGCGCTGGCAGCGCGTTCCAGGATATCGGCCACGCGTTGTGCCTCGGCCTTGTTCCATTCGCTGCTGCGCATCAGCAGGGCATGCTTGAGTGCATGCATCGCCTTGCGCACGCTCATCGGCGCAGCCATCTTCGCCGCCATCCTGGCGCTGTGCTCGGTGCGCGCGGTGACCGCGTCCACCGCGTCGCGGTTCTCGTCCAGATAGGTCCGCCCGGTGGCGGTGATGGCGTACAGCTTGCGGCCGCCCTGTTCGTTGGTAACCTCGGCATAGCCGAGTTCCTCCAGCATGGTGAGGGTGGGGTAGATCGCGCCGGGACTGGGCGAGTACTGGCCGTGGAACATGTCCTCGATGGTGCGGATCAGTTCGTAGCCATGGCGTGGCTGCTGCTCGATCAGGGCCAGCAGCAGCAGCTTGAGGTCGCCATGACCGAACATCCGGCCACCACCGCCACGGCGGCCGCCACCGCGCATTTCGTTCCAGTCGGCGAAGAAATCGCCGACGCCGTGGTGGCCGCCGAACGGGCCACGGCCAGCATGGCGCTCGTGATGGTCGTGCTGTCCGTGATCGCTCCAACCCGCGTCATGTCCGAAGGCGTGACCGTGATGGTGATGATGCAGGGCGTTGAGCAACAGATGGCGCATGCGCATGACAAGCTCCGATATATCGTTGAAGTAACTTTAAGATATATCGTAGAGCTATCGAAAGCAATGCGTGGCCCGCCCGCCGACAGCAGCCTGAAATGTGTGGTAGCCGGCGATGCTTGTGGCAGGAGACGGTTACCCGCGGCAGCTGGGCAACGGCATGTGGTCGCAGGCTCGCTGCGGTGCCCGTGTCGACGTGACCGCCTAGTTGTCGCCGCTCAGCATCGAGCCCACGATGCCGCCCAGCAATCCGCCACCCACGCTGGCAGAGGCCGCCTGGCCCCCGCTGCGGGGCATGTATTCGGCAAGCTGGTGGGCCAGGCGCGAGATGGGAAGCGTCTGCAGCCATACCGTGCCGGGGCCGGTGAGTGCAGCCAGGAAGATGCCATCGCCGCCGAAGATCGCGTTCTTGATGCCCGGCACCGTGGTGATCTGGAAGGCGACCGACGCCTGGAATGCGCCGACGTGGCCGGGATGAACCCGCAAGGTTTCGCCAGGTGCCAGATTTTTCATGATCAGCTCGCCAGACAGCTCCAGCCATGCCGTGCCGGTGCCGCCGATCTTCTGCAGCAGAAAGCCGTCGCCGCCGAAGATGCCGGCACCCAGCGATTGCTGGAAGCCCACGCCGATGGTGACCTGCGGGGTGGCGCAGAGAAAGCCGTGGCGATGCACCATGTATTCGCTGCCCGGGCCTACCGGCACCGGCACGATGTGGCCGGGGACTTTCGTGGCAAAAGCCACCTCGCCGGGGGCCTGCACGGCGCGGTACTCGGTCATGAAGAAGCTGCCGCCACCCACGGCCCGCTTGAACATGCCAAGCAGGCCACCGCCGCCACCCATCTGGGTGTGCGTGGTCATCTGCACCGAGGCCGTCATCCACGAGAGCTCGCCGCTCTCCGCGTAGACGCTGTTGTTGGGATCAAGCTGCACTTCGAGCACGGGCATTACCGTGCCCTGGATACGAGTCTGCATGGCGGGGTCCTGATGATGGTGGGCAGCAACCGGATTCGCGGGCGGAACGATTCGCGGATCTTACGCTTTCCGATATCGGCTGGTAGCCGCCGGATTCGACGGGTGCAATGGGACTGGCATCATCGGCGAAGGCAGCCATGCAACAGGCCTGTCTGCGAGTCGCGGCAACTTTTCATGCCAGTCGCTGGCTGCACCACGTCTACGCCGTGCCGTCAGCACAACGATCGCCGCCGGACTCCTGCAGGTCGGCCACCAGGAACCGGTTGCCACCCATTTTCTTGACGCGGTACATCGCGCTATCGGCCTGCCGGATCAACTGCTTGTTCTCGTCGCCGTGTTCGGGAAAGACGGCGACGCCGAGGCTCGCGGATACCTGCAGACACTCTCCGGCCAGTTCGAAGGGCTGGCTGAGCGAGGCACGGATCTTCTCGGCGACCATGGACGCATGTTCGGGCAGCTTGATGCTGCTGAGCAGGACAACGAATTCATCCCCGCCGAAGCGTCCGATCGTGTCCGAGTCGCGCACGCAGTGCCGGATGCGATGGCCTACTTCGCGCAGCAGCAGATCGCCGGTGGCATGACCATGGCTGTCGTTCACCTGCTTGAATCTGTCCAGGTCGATGTAGATCAGGGACAGCCGATCACCGTCCGCCCGGGCCCTGGCCAGCGCGGTGCGCAGGCGGTCATCGAACAACACGCGGTTGGGCAGGTCGGTCAGCGCGTCGTGGCGTGCGATGTGGTGCAGCCAGGTCTCGTTCTGCTTGCGCTCGATGGCGGCGGCCACCTGTGCCGAGACGAACTGCAGCAATACCTTGTCCTGCTCGCTGTAACGCACCTCGCCGGAGTAGCTCTGCACCACGAGTGCACCGATGACGCCCTTTTGCGAAACAAGCGGAACGCCGAGCCAATCCAGTGAATCCCTGCCGACGAGGGTGTCGGAACGGTCGGACAGGGTCAGCCGGGTATCGGGTGTCAGCAGCAAGGCCTGGCCGGTACGGATGACTTCTCCACTGAGAGTGCCGGAGTCGAGCTTGCGAGGGGCGGGCGCCTCGTCGTGCTCGTCGACGAAATAGGGGAAGCTGAGCTGGTCTTTCTTGTCGTCGTACAGGGCCACGAAGAAATTGGCGGCCGGCAGCAGGTCGCCGATGATCTGGTGGATGCGCCGGAACAGGGCAAGCAGGTCTTCGGCCGAGTGTGCCGCTTCGGAAATGGCGTGCAGCGCGGCCTGCATGGACTCGGCGTGTTTGAGTTCGGTGATGTCACGCGCCACCGCAATCCTCATCTGGTCGGCTTCCGACCAGCGGGCCGACCACATGATGTGGACGATCTGCCCATCCTTGCGCACATAGCGGTTCTCGAAATGGAGCTGGAGATGTCCGGCCATGACTCTCGAGGCGGCATCGAGGGTCTTCGCCCGATCCTCGGGAAGCACCAGGTCGAGCATTTGCCGGCCGATCATTTCCTCGGATGTGTAGCCGAAAATGCGCTCGCATGCGGCACTGACGAACATAAAGCGTCCCTGTACGTCGACCATGCAGATCGCGTCGAGCAGGAGGTCCATGACGTTCATCAGGGGTGGGCGGGCGTTCTTTTCCATCTATCTATGTATCGCGTCATGTACCGCGTGCTGGCAAGGATAGCGTCAGTCAAGCACATACCATGCCGATGGGCGGCCGGCATGAATCCACGGCTCAACTCCCGTCGGGCAGTTTCAAGGTTCGCGCGCAACATGGTCAATGAGCTGCTCCGGCCCTCGCCTCGTACTCGGCAAGCTTGTCGCGCAGGAAAGTGGCTGAATCGATGGTGTGGCCGTCGTGGAAGCGGATGCTGTACTTGATGCCGGACATCGAGGAGCCGGTTCCGCAATAAACGATGAAGTCTTCCGCCGTCTTTACGCGGCCGCCGGCAAAGCGCAGTTTCAGGCGCATGTGATCGGCGGCGCGTGCCGCATCGTAAGCGGTGCCATTGCGGATGAAGGCCGCATCCTTCAGGGCGGCCACCGAGTCGATGAGGTAGGCGATCTTCTGCTGCTCGGCATCCTGCTGACCGAACGCCGGCACGGCCAGCAAGCCGAACAGCAGCCATGCCGCGATCATCCTGTTCATGCGTCTGCTCCGATACACGCGTTGGTGTGCCGCAAGTGGGAATCGCGAAGACCTTCCCATGGCGTCACTCCGACGAAGGCCGGAAGAACTCCAAGACAGCGAAGCTGGTCATGGCTTCACGGCCGTTGCAGGGCTCTGTCAACCGTTCGCCGGGATGACGACAAAAACGGATTGTTCAAGATGCCAAGGTATCGTGTTTCGCAACCGTCGTTGGTGACGGACATTCGATTACGCGATCCTGTCAGGTGACCGATCAAAGCATTCCCTCGATCGGCAGGAGCCGGAGCAGATCCACTTCCAGCCGCCGTTTCAGGGTGGCTTCCGGATCGCGGTGGTAGACCACCGGCTTGCCGCCATCGCTGGCCAGCCATTCCATCTTCCCGCCATGCGGCGAATCGTGTGCGGTCAATACTACGTGGTAGGCCGTGGCCGGCAGGGTGGCCGTATCGAAAAACTGCGTCACCGCGACCGCCAGCTGCGGACAGTCGACGATGATGCCCATTTCGGTGTTGAGCAGTTTCGACCGCTGATCCATGTTCATCGAGCCGATGAACACGACCTGCTGGTCCACCACGATCGCCTTGGCATGAAGGCTGACGCCGGAGGAGGTGCCCTTGGCGGTTGCCGGCTGTTCGACACCTGCGGCAGGTCGCAGTTCGTAGAGGTCGACGCCGCCTTCGAGCAGCGCGCGCCGGTAGCGCGAGTAGCCTGCATGCACGGCCGCCTCATCGGTCGAGGCAAGCGAATTGGTGAGTACCTTCACGGTCACGCCGCGAGAAGCCAGGCTGGTGAGATAGTGCGAACCACGGTCGCCGGGGACGAAGTAGGGCGAGATCAGCAGCACATCCTGTTGTGCCTGGTCGATCATCGACTTGATGTGCGGGCCGATGCGCAATGACCGCTCGTCCCTGGCGTTATCGGCATCGATCTTGGCCGGCTGGTCGGCGACCAGCGTGGCCGGCCCCCAGAACCACGCGCCCGGGCGGTCGCTGGAAGGTCCATCGGGTAGCTGATCCAGCGTTGCCTGCGCATAATCGGACTGCGCGAACGTGCGTGCATCGTGGGCGAGATCCACGCGCAGTTTGGCAAGGTCGTAATGATTGGCTCGCTTTCCGTGAAAGGCGGTGACCGGGTAGGCCGCATCGCAGTTCCAGTATTCGTCGAAGGCGTGCGAGGCCTCCTTTACCACCGGCCCGATCGCGATCAGGTCCAGATCGCGGAAATTGGTGTCGCTGCCGGCGTCGAAATAGGGATCGCCGATATTGCGACCACCCACCACAGCCACGTTGCCGTCCACGATGAATGACTTGTTGTGCATGCGGCGGTTGAGCCGGTGTGCGTCGAGCAGGAATTGCGTGGTCTTGGACAGGAAGGACGGGTTGCGGGTGTGGAACGGATTGAACAGTCGCACCTCGATGTTCGGGTGCGCATCCAGCGCATCGAGCATGTCGATTTCATTGTGCACATTGATGTCGTCGAGCAGGAGCCGTACGCGCACGCCGCGGTCTGCCGCTGCCAGCAGGCGCTGGGCTACCAGTCGTCCGGTCGCGTCGTTGTTGAAGATGTAGTACTGCAGATCGATGGAGTGCTGTGCGTGGTCGGCCAGCGCGACACGGCTCATCAACGCGTTGTTGCTGAGCGTGAGCAGGCGGAAGCCCGACTCGTCGACATGCTGTCCCACCTGGGCATGGATGTAGCGCCCACTGGGTGTGCCCGTGGCCGGCGGCAATGCCTTTGACGGCTGCTTGACATAGTCGGTACGCAGCGATGAACAGGCACCGAGTGCCATCACGACGAGCGCCAGTGCAGCCATGAAACCTGTACGCCGAAGCATCAAGTTCACATCGTTCCCCCTGTCGAACCGCATTCCAGTCTACCGTCGCATGCCGTGCACTCCTGCTGTCGAACGAGGCGCACACGGCAGACGCTGGCCCGACGGGCTGGATACGGATTCGGGCGTGAAGGCAATGTGTGCCCGGTGCTGTGAACGTGGCGCGAGGTTGATCGTACCCGGCTCTTCAGCCGGCAGCGGGGCGGGCAGGCCACACCTGGCTGAACGCAAGCATCAGCACAACATCGTGCCAACGGCCCGGTCACGGACTGTCGACCCGGGTCCATCTATATCTGGGCCTGTCTGCAATCCTGCAGGCCTCATCCCCCGGAGATTTCGCATGGATCACAATCGCGTCGAAGGTACCAAGCACCAGATCAAGGGCACGGCCAAGGAAGTGGTTGGCAAGGTGACCGGCAACAAGGCGAAGGAAGTTGCCGGCAAACTGGAAAAGAACGTCGGCAAGATCCAGAAGGAAGTAGGCAAGGCTGCCGATGAACAACGTGACGCGGACAAGCGTCAGCACTGAGTGGACTCAAGGTTCGGACGGGCGCGTGGTCGGACTGCGTGTGCCGTCCGTTCTGTTGACAGAACGATCCGTCGCCTATCGAGAGTCTTCGACACGGTAGCCCTGCGAGCGCGGCCGTCATACCATCGGCGTTCCACCTTCGCCGCATCCTCCCGGGAGCCCGCGTGCAGTCGATCATTTCCGTCAGGCAACTCAGCAAGACCTACGCTTCCGGCTTTCATGCGCTGAAACAGATCGACCTGGAGATCCGCCAGGGCGAGATTTTCGCCTTGCTGGGTCCGAACGGCGCCGGCAAGACCACACTGATCAGCATCATCTGCGGCATCGTCAACCCCAGCGAGGGCAGCGTGCTGGCCGATGGCCACGACGTGGTGCGCGATTACCGCGCGGCGCGCGCAAAGATCGGCCTGGTACCGCAGGAGCTGACCACCGATGCCTTCGAGACCGTGTGGAACACGGTCAGCTTCAGCCGCGGCCTGTTCGGCAAGGGGCCCAACCCGGCGCACATCGAGAAGGTGCTGAAGGAACTGTCGCTGTGGAACAAGAAGGACAGCAAGATCCTCACGCTGTCGGGCGGCATGAAGCGTCGCGTGATGATCGCCAAGGCGCTGTCGCACGAACCGCAGATCCTGTTCCTGGACGAACCCACCGCCGGCGTCGACGTGGAACTGCGGCGCGACATGTGGACGATGGTGCGCTCGCTGCGCGCCACCGGCGTCACCATCATCCTGACCACGCACTACATCGAGGAGGCCGAGGAAATGGCCGATCGCATCGGCGTGATCAACAAGGGCGAGCTGATCCTGGTCGAGGACAAGGCGGAGCTGATGAACAAGCTCGGTCGCAAGCAACTCACGCTGCATCTGCAGAGTCCGCTGGCCAGCATTCCCGAGGCGCTCTCCGGTTATCCGCTGGAGCTGTCGGCGGACGGCAAGGCGCTGGTCTACACCTTCGACGCGCAGGGCGAGCACACCGGTATCGACGTGCTGCTGCGCCGGCTCGGCGAAGCCGGCATCGACTTCAAGGATCTGCAGACCAGGCAGAGTTCGCTGGAGGACATCTTCGTCAGCCTGGTGAGGGAGCGCGCATGAACATCCACGCCATCCGTGCGATCTACCGCTTCGAGATGTCCCGCACCCGGCGCACCCTGCTGCAGAGCGTCGTGTCCCCGGTCATCTCCACCTCGCTGTATTTCGTGGTGTTCGGCGCCGCGATTGGTTCTCGCATGACGGCGATCGGCGGGGTCAGCTATGGTGCCTTCATCGTGCCCGGGCTGATCATGCTGTCGCTGCTGACGCAGAGCATCTCCAATGCATCGTTCGGCATCTACTTTCCGAAGTTCGTCGGCACGATCTACGAGATCCTGTCGGCGCCGGTGTCGTCGATCGAGATCGTGGCCGGTTATGTCGGCGCGGCGGCGAGCAAGTCGATCATTCTCGGCCTGATCATCCTGGCCACGGCGCGGCTGTTCGTGTCGTTCCAGATCGAGCACCCGCTGTGGATGCTGGCCTTCCTGATACTCACCGCGCTCACCTTCAGCCTGTTCGGTTTCATCATCGGCATCTGGGCGGACAATTTCGAGAAGCTGCAGCTGGTGCCGTTGCTGGTGGTCACGCCGTTGACCTTCCTTGGCGGCAGCTTCTACTCGATCCACATGCTGCCGCCGTTGTGGCAGAAGGTCACTCTGTTCAACCCGGTGGTGTACCTGATCAGCGGCTTCCGCTGGAGTTTCTACGGCGTGTCCGACGTGGGCGTGGGCATCAGCATGGGCATGACCCTGGTGTTTCTCGCGCTCTGTCTCGCCATCGTGTGGTGGATCTTCCGCACCGGTTATCGCCTGAAGGCCTGAAATCGAAGGCCCGTAGTGAAGACCTGAGCCGAATAGCACTTACTTGTACTTAAAGCTCGTCATTCCTGCGAAAGCAGGAATCCAGCGACTCCAAGGGTGATAGGTAGAGCGAAGGCACTGGATTCCTGCTTTCGCAGGAATGACGAAAAGTGGGGCTCTCTACTTAAGATAAATGCCTGAGGCGATTCAGCTCAGCACGGTGTGCGCGTGGAACGGCAGCGGCGTGGCGCCGGTATGCATCATCGCGGCGGTCGCCATCGCGAGCTGTTCCTTGCCGGCGTCGACCACCACCAGGATGCGGCCGGCGGCGATCTCGTGCTTGAATTTGCGACTGACCGCATCGGGTACCTCGAAGCCGACCAGTTCGCCGATCCAGCAGCCGAACACCGCGCCGGCCACGGTCATCGCTGCAGCGCCGGCAAGCGTTACACCCAGCGGCGGCACGACCACGGCAATCAGTCCGAGCAGCAGCCCGGTGCCGCCGCCGCAGGCGCCGCCGCGCAACGCGGCCGGGTAGAAATCATTGCGGCCCTGCATCAGGTGATCGGGGATGCGTTGCAGCTCGATGTCCTCGCGGGCAACCAGCGAAATGTCGCGGTCATCAATGCCGGCATCCCGCGCCGCCTGCATGGCGGTACGCGCTGCCAGGAGATCGGGCGTGCTGAACACGTAGCGGGTTTTCATGGTGGCCTCCCACCGCTTCGGCAAAGCAAAACTCGCGCCGCGAGACTCAGGCGCTGGCTGGGCTGTGTTCAATGCCTATTTTCGTTGCGATACCGTCATGTACACGTGAGCCGGTTGTTATCGGAACGCGAGACGTCGGCAGCCGATAGTTCGTCATGAAAAGAAGCCATATCACGCGCATCAAAGCGAGTGCGCCGTCAGATAACCGCTCCGGTGCGGATACTGTTCATTCGTTTTCCCAGCGAACTTCGATCGCGTCGGCATCCAGCAGACCCCACCAGTAGCTGCCCAGCCGCAGCCAGCCGCTGCGAATGCGATGCGTCGACTCGTCGTAGACCTTGACGTGCATCAGGGCCTGTTCGCGGCTCGTGGTCAGCAGCATCCGCAGCGGTGGAAAGAATCCTCGGCGAGCCTCGAGGATGGTGAACCGGTTGGCCTTCGCCCATGCGGCAAGCATGGATTTCATGCGTGCGTGGTACCACACGATATAGAACGGCATCGCCAGCAGCAGGATGATCAGCAGGGCTTTCATGAGAGGCCTTTGATGACCTGCCAGCCACCCAGCTACGGTCGCCGCCAGCATAGCGGTGATCGTTTTCCTGTTCAGGGTTTCCCCATGAACGGATGAACGAATCGGCCTTGTGCCAGTCCAACCTGTCACTGAACCTCAAATGGAACAGCGCATGCGTAGACAAGCATCGGTGGGAAGCTGGATCGGCGCCGTGGTCGTGGTACTGGCCGTGGTCGCGGCAGGCGCGTATCTGGCGTACAAGGCGCTTCATCCGGATATGCCCATCACCAAGGCAGCACAGCCTGCTTCTCCTTCATCGGCGCCGGCGAGTGTCGCGACCTCATCGATCCAGCATCCGATTGCCCAGGCCAGCGCACCGGCCAGCGCGTCAACTGCACCCTTGCCGGCACTGGACGACAGCGACGCCAGTGTGGTGGCGGCGCTCACCACGCTGGCCGGAGGCGGCGACCTGCGTTCGCTGCTGCTGCCACAGCAGGTCATCGCGCGCATCGTGGCGACCATCGATACGCTGCCGCGCCACGAGCTGGGCACCCTGATGTTGCCGTTGCATACCCCGAAGGGTGCCTTCGCCACGACCGGGCTCGACGGCCAGACCGTGATCAGCGAACAGAACGCAGCACGCTACGCACCCTACATGCAGATCGTGGACAGCGCCGACCCGAAGGCGCTGGTTGCCTGGTACGTGCATGCCTATCCGCTGTTCCAGCAGGCCTACCGCCAGCTGGGTTATCCCCACGGTTACTTCAACGACCGGTTGATCGCGGCGATCGACGACATGCTGGCAGCGCCGGAACTGGCCCGGCCGGCGGCCCTGGTGCGGTCCCGCGCGTTCTACGTCTATGCCGATCCCGCGCTGGAGTCACTGTCGGCCGGGCAGCGGCTGCTGCTGCGCACCGGCCCGGCCAACGAGGCGAAGATCAAGCTGAAGCTGCGTGCCATCCGTGCGCAACTGACCGGGCAGAAGCTGCCGCCCGGATGAGCATGAAGGGTCGTCACGTCAGCGGGTGAGGCCGGGTGCATCGGCCAAGGAAGCTCTGATTTTGTTCGTTATTCCTGCGAGGTGCTTTTCAATAGCCAAAAGCTGGTCAAGCAGGAATCCAGCGCCTTTGTGTTCGATGGTCTACAGACACTGGATCCCAGCTTTCGCTGGGATGACGAAGAAGAAGTCGATTGATCAGACCTTCATTAGCGTTCCTTCGGTTCGGGTCCGGTGGCCGATCGGCCCGGACGACAGTTGCTTGCACAACCATGCGGCCGGCGTGCTACAAAAAGCGGATGCCCATTCGACAAACCCTGCCTGACACCCATCAGTCCGATCTGCTCGGCGGTATCGCCTCCACTGAAGTGCATCGGCTGTTCTTCGCGCTGATGCCCGATGACGCCACGCGTGAGCGGCTGGCGGGCGTTGCCGGTGCGTTCCGGGTTTCGCGTCCGGGACTGCGCGCGCGCTGGATCCATCCGGATCGCTATCACGCCACCTTGCATTTCCTGGGCGACCACGCGGCGTTGCGGCCATCCCTGGTCGATGGCGCGATCGCCGCGGCCGACAAGATAGGTGTCGCGCCGTTCACCTGGATGCTGGACGGCGTCACCAGCTTCCGTGGTCGAGAGCCGCCCTGCGTGCTACGCGGCGTAGAAACTTGCGAGCCGCTGCTGCGGCTGTGGTCGACGCTGGGCAAGGCCTTGGCGCTGGCGGGACAGGGCGCGCGGCTCGAACGCAATTTCACTCCGCATGTCACTCTGGCCTACAGCCATGGCACGATGCTGGAGCCGGCGGAGGTCGAGGCGGAGGTCGAGGCGGTGGAGTGGCCGGTGACGGACTTCGTGCTCGTCCACAGCGTGGTCGGGCAGGGTGGTTACCAGATTCTGGGGCGCTGGCGACTGGCGGACGACTGCCCGCTTTGACGACTGCCCGCTTTAGGGAATCTCGAAAAACGCTCCAATGACGTCATTCCGGCGAAGGCCGGAATCGCTTCACAACAGCGAAGCTGGTTACCCATTTGACCTTTCACGCCAGCGGCCTGGATCCTGGGCCTCGCCGGGATGACGACAAAATGTGGGGTTTTCGAGGTTCCCTTCAGTTGCGCACCTCGTGCATAAACCTGTCGAGTACAAAATATGGAAACAACCCGTTTACCTGGAAGTCTGGTTTGCGTCGGCCTTGGCATGACGCTGGGCTCCCACATCAGTCCGTTGGCGCGCAGCCACATCGAACAGTCGGACGTGGTGTTTGCCGGTCTTTCCGACGGCATCGTCGAAATGTGGCTGAGCCGCATGCATCCGGATGTACGCAGCCTGCAGCCGTACTATCACGAGGGCAAGTCGCGCATGCAGACCTATCGGCAGATGGTCGATGCCATCCTCACCGAGGTGCGTGCGGGCAAGAAGGTGTGCGGGGTGTTCTACGGCCATCCCGGCGTATTCGCCTGGGCACCACACAAGTCGATCGAGGTCGCCCGCAGCGAGGGTTATCCGGCGCACATGGAACCGGGCATCTCCGCCGAAGACTGCCTGTACGCGGATCTCGGCATCGACCCGGGTCGTTTCGGCTGCCAGCACTACGAGGCCAGCCAACTGCTGTTCTACCAGCGCCGGATCGATCCGACCGCCTATCTGGTGCTGTGGCAGGTGGGCCTGGTCGGTGATCAGTCGCTGGCGCGCTTCTCCACCGGCTCCGCTTACAGGCAGGTGCTGGTCGATGTGCTGGCGCGCGACTACCCGCTGGAGCATGAGATAACGCTTTACCGCGCTCCGACCTTGCCGATTCAGCGGGCGCGGATCGAGCGGTTGCTACTTGCTGCGCTGCCGCAGGCTGACGTGGACATGGCCGATACGATGGTGCTGCCACCCGTGCGTCCCATGCAGGTCGATCACGAGGTTCGGGCGCGGCTGTCGGCGCTGGATCAGGCGATGGCTAGTCTGGAGCCATGAAAATCCGATTTGTCGTGTGCAACGTAGGATCGATGGTGTATTTTCAGTCTGACGGGGCGGCAAAGGCTCACTGCGTGCAATGAAGCGACGCGGCAGAAGCGCACAGGGGAAGAGAGGTCTGCAAGACGCTACGGTGCCTCTGGTCAGGTGACCAGCTCTCAACCATGCAGATATCAGGGGAATGACCGATGTTTGATGTGATCGATTTTCTTGAAACTGTCGGCCAGGACGCACAGTGGCGTCATGCTGACTCGGATGCACTGACGGTCGCATTGACTGGGGCGCAGATTGATCAGGAGTTGCGCATCGCGATTCTTGCCAGGGATGGACAGGGGTTGCAGGCGCTGCTGGGGCAGGCTCCCTTTTGCTGTTACATCAACCCGGGCAAGGAAGACGAGGGTGAGGGCGACAAGGACGACAAAGGCAAGGATGACAAAGACGGTAAGGACAAGGTCAAGAAAAAGCCATCAAAGGCACCCAAAGAGTGACTCATATGACCCTGGCTGCAGTGGGGACATGGGTGGCCAAGTAAATGTCACGGCAGAGGACAAGCTGCTGCCTACTTCTCGTCATGTGGGCAATATGGTTGCTTGCATTTGCAGGAGTGGCTACCGCGGTCGAACTGCAGCACGCCCCTTTATCTGAGGATCCTGCACAACTTCTCAAACTGGCCGATGGCGCCGAGTCGAATGACATCAATGAGTTCACTGCACTGATGCAGCGGCTTGATGATGGCAAGTTGAAGCTTTCCCCCCAGCAGCAATTGCACCGGCGCTATCTTGACGCACGGCAGGTTGTCTTTCGTGGGGACTTCAAAACGGCACTTCCCTTGATGAAGGCAATTGCGGATCAGTCAGAGGATCCCGTCCTGTCGTTCCGTGCTGCTGCAACAGAAGTGGACCTTCTGGTGACGCAATCCCGATATGAGGAGGCATTTGCCCGGCTGAGTCCGCTTCTGGAAAAGCTTCCGCAAATAACCGAAAGCCGGGTTCGCATACAAACCCTTGGCGTTGCTTCGCAGTTGTACCTTGAGGCGGGGCAATACGACTTGGCAGTCAACTATGCGGAGCAATTGCTCAAGGAAAGCGATAATCCGAAGAGTGCCTGTATCGGGTGGTACTACAAGCTCGATGCACTTCTCCGGGCGGGGCGGTTGCAAACCGCTGACGAACAAATTCGCGACGGCATGGCAGCTTGTGGTCGAGCCGGCAATATCCTGATTGCTGGCATGTTCAAATCAGTTGTCGCCAGGTATGACATCCAGCGGGGGATGACTGCCGAAGCCATCAGTTTGTTGCAAGACAACTACGCAGATGTTCAGCGTAAACGCTATCCGCCGCTTGTTTCTGATTTTGACGAGCTGCTGGCGCAGGCTTACTGGAAAAGTGGCGATGCCGAGCTGGCAAAATTGCATGCGCTTCGCGTTGTTGAAAACAACAAGGGAATCGGTGGGGTATATTCCGAGTCGACGGCCTCTGCTTATCAGGTTTTGTACCAGACCGAGAAGAAGCAAGGCGACTTGAGCGAAGCTCTTGCCTACCTCGAAGACTACATGATTGCTGACAAGGGCTATCTGAATGATGTCAGCGCGAAGGCGTTGGCATACCAGACCGTCAAGCAGCAGGTGCTGGCGAAAAAGCTGCAGATCGAGACGCTGAACAAGCAGAACCAGATCCTCACGCTGCAGCAGAAGCTCAACAAGAAAGCGGTGGAAACCAGTCGGCTGTATATCGTGCTGCTGCTGCTGGTGCTGGCGTCGATCGCTCTATGGACCTACAGGATCAAGCGTTCGCAGTTGCGCTTCATGAGGCTGGCGCGGCGTGATGGCCTCACCGGCATCTTCAACCGGCAGCATTTCGTCAACGAGGCCGAGCTGCTGTTGCAGTACTGCCGGAAATCGTCACGCGATGCCTGCCTGGTGCTGATCGACCTGGATCATTTCAAGGCCGTCAACGACACCCACGGCCATGCCGTGGGCGATCGCGTGCTATTGCGTGCCGTCGAGGCCTGCAAGACCTATCTGCGCTCGACCGACATCTTCGGTCGTCTCGGCGGCGAGGAGTTCGGCATTCTACTGGCCGAGTGTACGTTGGAGCAGGTGGTCGTTCGCGCCGAGCAGATCCGCCTGGCGATTGCGACCACGGCTGCCGGCGAAGATGCTCCGGGCATACCGATTTCCGCCAGCTTCGGCGTTTCCAGCGTGGCGCATTCCGGTTACGAACTGCGCCAGCTGTTGATCCATGCCGACGAGGCGCTGTACCGGGCCAAGCGCGAAGGCCGCAACCGGGTCAGCGTGGTCGGCCAGCCGGAATGCGCCTGACGGGCTGAATTTCCGGTGCGGCTGGAGTGTTTGCCGCTGCCATCCGATTTCCAGACGCGGACCTGGTGAAACAAAAGGCATAGGGCTTACGAAAGAGCATGGCGGACGGCCTGCGATGCCGCCGCTCTGGCGATCATTGCCGGCAATACTGGAATATGCGCGCCGTCACCGGCAGAGACCTGCGATATGCCACAATTCGGTCTATCCGAGGGGGATAGGGGCCTTGGTCGAACGTATCTGGTCAAATCATTGGCCATCGCTGTGCGTTTCAAAACAACCAACTGTCAGGGGGCAGGCAATGACCGACGTCATCGATTTTCTGGAACGGGTGGGACAGGACGCGCAGTTGCGTCATGCATCGCAGGATGAAGTGGAACTGGCATTGACCAGTGCGGAGATTGCCCCGGGGTTGCAGGCGGCTATTCTTGCCAACGACCCGGCGCAGCTGGAAACGTTGCTGAAACAGGCTCCTGTTTGCGGCTATTTTTTGCCAGGCAAAGAGGATGAAGAGGAAGGCGACGAGGACGAGGAGACTCCGTCAAAGGAGCCGGATGAAGCCCCTGAGCACAGCGGGCTTCGCACCGGAATCTCGGCGGCCTAGTCGATGTCTCCCTCGGGCAGCCAGCGCCGGGCATACCTTGCCGGCTGGATCTTGCTCGCGGCTCTGCTGATGGGCACGGCCGTTGCGGCCGTGCCCATATCCGATGATTCGGCGCAACTGCTCAAGCAGGCGGACAGCGTCAAGACGTCTGATCATCCCGAGTTCGTGCGACTGATGAAGCGGCTCGGCGCCGAGGCGGCCACGCTTTCTCCGCAGCAGCAAATGCATTTGCGCTACCTCCAGGCATGGGAGGTTGGTTACCAAGGGGACTACGAAACCGCCACACCGCTGTTGAATGCGGTCATCGCAGAATCCATGGATGCCACGTTGCGGTTTCGTGCGGGTACGACCCTGGTGAACATGCTTGCCATCGGATCCCACTATGAGGAAGCGTTCGCGCAGGTGAGTCAGTTGCTGGATCAGCTGCCGCAGATTGTCGACAAGGATGCCCGCATACAGGGTCTGGGTGTTGCTACGCTCCTATACAACGAGGCTGGCCAATACGATCTTGGCCTGACATATGCGAATCAGATGCTCCGGGAGAATCCGGATGGGGATGGCGGCTGCAAAGCCAGAGCTTTGCAGGTTCAATCGCTGTATGAGAGCGGCAAGTTCGCAACATTCGGCAAGCAGTCCCGTGAGGCCATTGACGCCTGCAGCAAGGCATCGGAATTCCTCTACGCCAATGGCATTCGCGCCAATGTGGCGAGTTTTGACATTCAATATGGTCAATCGTCCGCGGCGATCAAGCTTTTGCAGAAGCACTATGCCGACGTCCAGCGCATCGGTTACCCGGAACAGATCTCGGAATTTGATGCGACGCTGGCGCAGGCGTACTGGAATGAAGGGGATGCCGCGCAGGCAAAACAGTATGCCGAAGCCGCTATTGGCAGTGGCGTCAAGAACGAGTTCACCAAGTCACTGGCCAGCGCCTATGCCTTGCTCTATCAGATCAGCAAGAAGCAGGGCGATCTGGACGCCGCACTGAGCTATCACGAAAAATACATGGCGGCCGACAAGGGCTATCTGAACGATGTGAGCGCGAAGGCTCTGGCCTACCAGACCGTCAAGCAGCAGGTGCTGGCGAAAAAGCTGCAGATCGACACGCTGAACAAGCAGAACCAGATCCTCACGCTGCAGCAGAAGCTGGCCAAGAAGGCGACCGAAACCAGCCGGCTATACATCGTGCTGCTGCTGCTGGTGTTGGCGTCGATCGCGTTGTGGACCTACAAGATCAAGCGCTCGCAGCTGCGCTTCATGAAGCTGGCGCGGCGCGATGGCCTCACCGGTATCTTCAACCGGCAGCACTTCCTCAACGAGGCCGGGCTGCAGCTGCAGTACTGCCGGAAATCGTCACGTGGTGCCTGTCTGGTGCTGATCGACCTGGATCATTTCAAGGCCGTCAACGACACCCACGGCCACGCCGTTGGCGATCGCGTGCTGCTGCGGGCCGTCGAGGCCTGCAAGACCTACCTGCGCTCGACCGACATCTTCGGCCGCCTTGGTGGCGAGGAGTTCGGCATCCTCTTGCCGGAGTACACGCTGGAACAGGTTCTCGTCCGTGCCGAGCAGATCCGCGTGGCGATTGCCACCGTTGCCGCTGGCGAAGATGCTCCCGGCATCCCGATTTCCGCCAGCTTCGGTGTCTCCAGCGTGGTGCATTCCGGCTACGAGCTGCGCCAGCTGCTGATCCATGCCGACGAGGCGCTGTACCGGGCCAAGCGTGAAGGTCGCAACCGGGTCAGTGCCAGCGTCTCCGAAACGCGGGACGCTTACGCGCGGGCAGGCTGATTTGCGGAAGCAAGCAGCGTCTGTGGCTTGGTGGTTTCATGCCTTGCCTGGCGGCTTGGGGTAGGGCGTGCCATCCCTGTGCGTATAGCCTGCCTGCGGGTCCCAATGCAGGTCGATGTCGGGGTAGCTGCAGCTGTCGTTCTCGCGGCGTGAGCCTATTTCCAGATAGACGGCGGTTTCCGTACCACGGTTGATCAGGTGATGGCCGTCGGCCACGGCCTTGGGAAACGCGGCGCAGTCGTTCGCGCGCAGCGTCTGTTCGCCAGCATCGGTGATCAGGACAAGCTCGCCCGTCAGCACGTAGACGAATTCGTCCTCGTGGGTATGCCAGTGCCGTTGGCTCGACCATGCGCCTGGCGGCAACTGCGTGAGGTTGACACCGAAATCGCTCAATCCTCCCGCGTCGCCCAGCGCCAGTTTGCTGCGCGCGCTGGCGTCGGCAGCGAACGGTGCCGGATAGCCTGAGCCGGTGCGTTCTGAAACGGTAGTGACGTCGATACGGGGCATGTCGTGGCTCGTCCTGCTGGATGGGATTTCGTGTCGGGTCGGTTGTGGATGCGGCGGCATGCCCGGCGATGATGTACCGGGCAGCAGTTGCGTGCGGGCAAGTCCCGGGCATCGCCGGCAGTGTGTGCAATCTATCGAAAACCCGTGGCGCGGTCATCGAAGATCGTGTTCGACGCATTGCAGGCGCGGCGATAGCAAGTTCGTACGCTGCCACTAGCGCGAGACATGCGTGGACAGCGGCGGGTAGGCGCGCTAAAACGGTGGCTTGTCCGGTACAGGAGTCCACCGATGCGCGTCATGACCACTGTTCTCTTCATCGCCCTGGGTACTGGCGCCAGCTCATTGATGGCGGTGACTCCAGCGGCTCACGCCCATCCACCACCTGTCGAGGTTGCGCTGGCGCCACAGATCAACGCCGCGGACTTCGCGCAGTTCGACAAGACGCTCAGCTCGGATGCATTCGGCGGACGCAAGCCCGGCACGATCGGCGCGCAGCGCACCACCGACTGGCTGGTCGAGCAGTTCAAGCGCATGGGCTTGCAACCAGGCAACCACGGCTCCTGGTATCAGGCGGTGCCTGCCGACTCCACCTAGCTACTGAATACCGATGTGACGCTGGACATCACGGCGCACGGCAAGCCGGCGAAGTTCGCCTACCACACCGACATGATGGCCGAGACGCTGCAGGCGAAGCCCCAGGTCGATCTGAAGAACTCGCCCGTGGTGTTCCTGGGCTATGGCGTCGATGCGCCGAACTGGCACTGGAACGATTACCGGGGCGTCGACGTGAAGGGCAAGACGGTGATCGTGCTGGTCAACGATCCGGGCTTTGCCACCGGCGATCCGAAACTGTTCAACGGCCGCGCAATGACCTACTACGGCCGCTGGACCTACAAGTATGCAGAGGCGGCACTGAAGGGCGCGGCTGCGTGCTTCATCGTGCATACCAGCGATGCGGCGGCGGGTTATCCGTTCAGCGTGCTGCAGAACAGCGGCAGCGGCCCGCAGTTGAGCCTGCCGGCCAGCGTCGATCCGTCGCCGCGCCTGCCGGTGGCCGGCTGGCTGACCCGCGATGCCGCCACGCGACTGTTCGCCGATGCCGGCCTCGACTTCGGCCAGCTGGAAAAGGCCGCGGCGAAACCAGGCTTCAAGCCGGTGCCGCTCGATGCCACCGCCTCGATCAGCCTGCGCAACAAGATCGGCCACCTCGAATCGAAGAATGTGGTGGCGATGGTCAAGGGCAGCACGAAGCCCGACGAGGCGGTGATCTTTACCGCGCACTGGGACCATCTGGGCACCGATCCCACGCGCAAGGGACATCAGGTCTTCAGCGGCGCAATCGACAACGGTACCGGCCTGACCATGTTGCTGGAACTGGCCGATGCATTCGCCCACCAGCAGACACTGCCACCGCGCAGCGTATTGTTCTTCATGCCGACGATGGAGGAGTCGGGTCTGCTCGGTTCGCAGTATTACGCGGCCAAGCCGGTGTTCCCGCTGGACAGGACGGTGGCCGATATCGCGGTCGATGCATTGCCGATCATCGGCCGTGCCCATGACATGACGGTGATCGGCAAGGGCCAGTCGCAACTGGAGGACATGCTGGCCGATGTACTGAAGGCGCAGGGTCGGGTGATCTCGCCGGAAACCACGCCGGAGAACGGCTTCTACTTCCGCTCCGATCATTTCAACTTCGCCAAGGCCGGTGTGCCGGCGATGCTGGCCAGCTCGGGTCTCGACCTGCTCGATGGCGGCAAGGCAGCGGGGCAGAAGGCGGCGGATGACTATACAGCGCACCGCTATCACACGCCGAACGACGTGTTCAATCCGCACTGGGATTACTCCGGCATTCTCGAGGACACCCAGGCACTGTACGAACTGGGCCAGCGGTTGAGCCAGCCCGGCGTGTGGCCGACGTGGTATCCCGACAGCCCGTTCCGCGCCAGGCGCGAGGCGATGATGCCGCACGACAAATCCGGCGCCGACGCGACGAAATGAGGGATGCGCCGGTTGCCGTGCCGGCGCCCACATTCCCGCAGTAACTAAGGGCCCGCTCAGCGCGAGCGGGCCTGCTCCAGCCGACTCAGCAAGGTGAGGCAGGCTTCGTCGATGACGCGCTTCTGCATCGCCTTGTTCGGTGCAGGTTGCCACCCGATCACCGAATGCCAGTAGACGCCTGACTTCAGCATCGCCACAAACAGGTCGGCGATCGCGCGCGGATCGAGCTTGCCCAGCTTGCCGGCCTTGCCCGCTTCGCCGAACCAGCGGAACAGGCCGTTCTCCTTTTCGCCGAACTGCGCCATCAGGCTCAGGCTGCGCTCTTCCGAGCGCATGCACTCGACCATGAGCACGCGGCTCAGCCGCACGAAGTCGGGATCGCAGATCAACTGCATTTCCTGTTCGGCGATCTCGCGCAGCTGTTCGGCGAAGTCGCGCTTTTTGTCGTAGTGCAGCTTGCCGAGCGGATCGACCCGCTCGATCAGCAGCGTCAGTACAGCCTCGAACACCGCTTCCTTGGACGGAAAGTGCTTGTACAGCGTGCGCTTGGAGACTTCGGCACGGCCGGCGATGGATTCCATGCTGGCTCCGGCCAGCCCATGTTCGGCGAGTTCGGCGATGCCGGCGTCGAGCATGGCGTTGCGCTTGTTGAGGCTGCGGTTCAAAGGCGGCTTCCTGGAAAGTATACGGAGTAGTTTACTTTCTATATGGGGCGGCATAAAGTATACGACATCGTTTACTTTCTGACGGAGTGTCCCGTGATGGCAACTGGTCTTATGACAGCCGGTCTTATCATCGTTGCGGTGCTTGGCCTTGCGCTTGCGGTCTGGCGCACGATGGCACGCCGAACACCTGGTGACGCCAGCTACGCCGGTTCCATCGCCTGGCGCGCCGGCCGTTTTCGCAACGTGGCCGACACCCGCGCCGGCAGCCTGCCTGCGGTGATGCGCGAGTTCTGGGCGAATCGCGGCATCCGGCGCAAGCCACGCAATTCGCTGCCGGTGACGCCGGTGCGCGCGGACGTGTTGAACGGTCCGGCGTCGCAGGCACTGCGGGTAACCTGGCTCGGCCACTCCGCCACCTTGATCGAGATCGACGGCCTGCGACTGCTCACCGATCCGGTGCTGGGCGAGCGCGCTTCGCCGCTGCCGTTCGCCGGGCCGAAGCGTTTCACGCCGCCGGCGCTGACCGTGGCGCAGCTTCCGCGGATCGACGCCGTACTGCTGTCGCACGATCATTTCGATCACCTGGATCGCGACACCATCCGCGCGCTGGCCGGCAAGGTCGGCCGCTTCTACACGCCGCTCGGCGTGGGGCGGCGCCTGATCGCCTGGGGCATCGAAGCCGAACGTGTGATCGAACTGGACTGGTGGCAGGAAGCGACATTCGGTCCGCTCACCTTCGCGGCTACGCCGGCACAGCACTTTTCCGGCCGCGGCCTGCGCGATGGCAACTCGACACTGTGGGCATCCTGGACCGTGCTCGGCACGCGTGAGCGGCTGTTCTTCAGCGGCGATACCGGCATGCACGCAGGTTTTGCCGAGATCGGCGAACGCTACGGGCCGTTCGACCTCACCCTGATCGAATGCGGCGCGTACAACGAGTTGTGGCCGGACGTGCACATGCAGCCGGAGCAGTCGATCGCCGCACATCAACTGGTGCGCGGCCGCACGATGATGCCGGTGCATTGGGGCACGTTCGACCTGGCCATGCACCGCTGGGACGAGCCGGCCGAGCGTGTCCGCGCGCTGGCGGCGGAGCAGTGCGTGCAGCTGGTGCAGCCGCGTCCGGGCGAAACCGTGCGACCCGATTCCGTTCTGCAAGCGCCGTGGTGGCGAGCCTTCGAAACCGATATGGCTTTCAACCATGCAACCCATATCGCGCAGGAACATGGCGCATGAGCACCTGGACTACTCGCGACATGCTCTCCCAGCGAGGCAAGCTCGCCGTGGTCACCGCTGCCAACAGTGGTCTCGGCCACGAAACCGCACTCGCGCTGGCGCAGGCCCGCGACGCGGTGGTGGCGCAACTGACCAGTGCGGCGTTCAAGGCGGTGTGATCGAGCGAACGCCGATGCAAACAGATGCGCGTGGCATCCGTTTGCACGGAGAAACGGCAACTCATGCGCCTGCCGGTTCAGGCGCCCCCGAGTGGTGTGGTCAGCTGCAAGCCCTGGTTGATCTGGTAGAGACCGCCATCCGGCACCGCATCCGCCGCTCCGGTCAGCAGTTTTTTCTTTTCGACCCATGGCACCAGCCGGCGCGGTCCCGGCACATAAGCCTGCCACTTGCCGTATGGCACATCTTCACGGGCGCCGCGTGGACGCATGTCGAAATTGACCGGCACCTTTGCCACCCAGTAATCGTCAGCAACATGCTTGCCGGTGGTAGGGGTATGGAAAGTCCACTCGCTGGCCGCTGCGAGTGCCGCTCTGGCGAGATCGTCGCGGAATAACTGCATGTCGCGACCGCTGGCGTAGACCGTCAGGTTGACCTGCTCGGCCGCGGCATCCTCGACCCGGCCATCACGTCCGACACGCAGCAGCAGATAGACCGTGCCGGAGACTTTCGAGTGCACGGCGCGTGCGGGATAACGGGGTTGCAGCCTGGTCTTGAAGCTGACGTTTTCGCCGGGAACCTTGTCGTCCTGGCCAAACTGCGCGGCCGAGATGCTGATCGCATCATGGGTATCGTCGATGCGCTTGGCGAGGAGACGCAAACTCATCTTTGCTTTCGTCGCGGCGACCTGCGGGCTATCGAACCGGAACTTCCAGTTGGGCACGTTTTGCTGAATGAGCTGGACGACGGTGGGAGGAAGCTGGTCGGCATGATCGAGGGCATAGCCCTGGACGCCGCCGTCCGGCATGACGTCAATCGATCCGGTGACCAGCATGCTCGCCTCGGTCTGCTTGCGGACTTCCGCCGGACTTTCGGCCCAGGCCGCGCATGCCATCAAGACGCAGAACAGCCCCATCAACCCTCGTTTCATCCGTGTGCTTCCCTGGGTACTTCGACCAAGTCTAGCGATCCTGGCCAGGGATCGCACCAGGCGAAGAGCGCCGCCGGATGCAGCGACTCGGTAAGGTGGAGTCATCGGTTTCTGCACATTGTCCGCGCTACAGTAGCGGCACCGACACGCAGCTTGCGCGGAGGTCGATGTGATGGCGCGTGGGTTATGCCTGGTCTGGATCGTGGTGCTTGGCATGGTGCCGATGGCGTCGGCGGCCGTGCAGGTCGCCGTTGCCGATCGTACGGTGGGCGCCGGGATGGTGGCGCAGATCACCCTGGAGGGGCCGATAGGCCCGGCTGCGGCGGAATACTTCGATGATGCCTCTAAGCATGCGGTAGCCGACGGTGCGGTGGCGATCGTGCTGCGGCTGGACACGCCCGGCGGGTTATCCGATTCGATGCGGCAGATCATCGCCAGCATGCTGGAATGCCGATTGCCCGTGCTGGTGTATGTCGCGCCGGGCGGTGCGCGGGCCGCATCGGCGGGTACCTACATCCTGTATGCAGGGCAGATTGCCGCGATGGCTCCGGCCACGCACCTCGGCGCGGCGACGCCGGTGCAACTGGGCGGCGACACGCCGATGCCGGTGCCGAAGGCCGACGGCAAACCTGCCATGGCGGGCTCCGTCCGCGAAAAGCCAGCCGATGCCGACGATGCCGAGTCACACAAGGTATTGAACGATGCGATTGCCTATATCCGTTCACTGGCCCAGTTGCGTGGACGCAACGTCGCATGGGCCGAGCAGGCGGTGCGCGGCGCGGACACGCTGACCGCCAGCGAAGCGGCGCAGCAGCACGTGATCGATTTTGTCGCAACGGACGTTGCCGACCTGCTGGCCAAGGCGGACGGCCGACAGGTGCAGGTGGGCGATCGCAGTGTCACCTTGCGGCTCAAGGATGCGTCCGTGCGCGACTACGCACCGGATGCGCGCACGCGTTTCCTGGCGATCATCACCAACCCCACCATCGCCTACCTGCTGTTGCTGGCCGGCATTTTCGGACTGCTGCTGGAAGCGCTGCATCCGGGCGCATTGCTGCCGGGCATTGCCGGCGGCATCTGCCTGCTGGTCGGCCTGTATGCGTTGCAATTGCTGCCGGTGAATTACGCCGGACTGGCGTTGATGGCACTCGGCATCGGCCTGCTGGTGGCCGAGGCGGTCAATCCCAGCGTGGGTGCGTTCGGTGCCGGCGGACTGGTCTCGTTCGTGGTCGGTTCGGTGATGCTGATGCACACCGGCGTGCCCGGCTACGGCGTCAATCTTGGCGTGATTGCCGGCATCGCGGTGGCTGCGGCCGCGTTGCTGGGGCTGATCGTCTGGCTGGTCTTCCGTTCGCGCCGTGCGCGCCAGGTCACCGGCGACGCGGAGATGTTCACCGACATCGGCAGACTGCTGGAGCCGGTGCGTGCCGGTGGCGAGGCATGGATGATGGTGCGCGGTGAACGCTGGCGCGTGCGCTGCGACACTGCGCTGCCGGCGGGGGCAGCGGTTCGCATCGTGCGGCGGCAGGGACTGTTGCTGTGGGTCGAGCCAGTGTGATGCACAGCTCCTGCAAAACGTGTCGGGCGACAGCTCCACGAAACCATCCACGGGAGACATGGCGATGTTCGGATTCATCGGTGTAGTGATCATTCTTGGCGTGCTGCTGCTGTTCTCCGCCGTCAAGATCCTGCCGGAGTATCAGCGTGGCGTGATCCTGACGCTGGGCCGCTACACCGGCACCAGGGGGCCCGGCCTGGTGCTGCTGATTCCCGCGGTACAGCGCATGACCCGGGTCGACCTGCGGGTGACCGTGATGGACGTGCCGCCGCAGGACGTGATCTCGCGCGACAACGTGTCGGTGCGCGTCAATGCGGTGGTGTACTTCCGCGTGGTGGAACCCGACAAATCCGTCTTGCAGGTGGAGAATTTCCTGCAGGCCACCAGCCAGCTGGCGCAGACGCGATTGCGCTCGGTGCTCGGCCAGCATGAGCTGGACGAGATCCTGTCGCAGCGCGACTCGATCAACCACACTTTGCAGACGATCCTGGACGAGGCGACCGATCCGTGGGGCATCAAGATCGCCAACGTCGAGATCAAGGATGTCGACCTCAACGAGACGATGGTGCGCGCGATCGCCCGCCAGGCCGAGGCCGAGCGCGAGCGCCGTGCCAAGGTGATCCATGCGGAAGGCGAGATGCAGGCCGCCGAGAAGCTGCGCGATGCTGCCGCGATGCTGTCGCAGCAGCCACAGGCACTGCAGCTGCGCTACCTGCAGACGCTGGCCGACATGTCCAATAGCGGCAAGTCCTCGACCATCGTGTTTCCGCTGCCGCTGGATCTGATCCGGCCGTTGCTGGAGGCGCTGCCGCCCAGGCCGGATTCCGCAAGGCCGGTCTGATCCGGCGGGTTGCCGGCGGAGCGTGCCCGCTCACGCGTATCGCAAGGGGTGACGAACGGCATGCAGGCGTAGTCGGATTTGGGAGCACAATCGCGCGCACCATTCCCCAACCCATGGAGTTCGTCATGCGTCCGACTGTGCTCGCCCTGCTGATTGCTCTCACGCTTCCTGCGGCAGTTCTGTCCAAGGTCCCATCCCATCCGGCAGTTGCGACGCCGGCCTATGTCACGGCTGCGGTCAGCGATCCCGCGCGCCAGGCCGATACGGAAAATGATGCCCGTCGCAAGATCGCCGAGGTGATGACATTTGCCGAGGTCAAGCCGGGCCAGAAAGTGCTGGAGCTGATCCCCGGCAGCGGCTATTTCACCCGGGTGTTCAGTGCCATCGTCGGGCCCACGGGCCATGTGTTCACGGTGTGGCCGAACGAGTACGCGAAAGAAGCCGAATCGGATGTGGCCAATCTGCGCAAGCTAGCCACCGAGCCGCATTACGCGAACGTCAGTGTGCTGACCCAGCCGGCCAATCAACTGAGCTCGCCCGAGCCGGTCGACGTGGTGTTCACCTCGCAGAACTACCACGACTATCCCGACCAGTTCATGGGCAAGGTCGATCCCTCGGTGCTCAACAAACAGGTGTTCGCCGCGCTGAAGCCCGGTGGCCTGTGGGTGATCATCGACCACGTGGCACCGGCCGGGTCGGGCCTGCAGGACACCGATACGCTTCACCGGATCGATCCGGCCATCGTGAAGCAAGAGGTGGAGGCTGCCGGCTTCGTCTTCGACGGCGAGAGCAGCGCGCTGCGCAACCCGGATGACCCGCACACCATCAAGGTGTTCGACAAGTCGATCCGCGGCAAGACCGATCAGTTCATGTACCGCTTCCGCAAACCGGCGCACTGAGCATCGGGCTTTGCCTGATCGTGCGGCCATGCCTCGGTGGATGGCCGCACGGGCTTCTCAGTGCTTCGACGACGTCGCATCCAGCCGGTCGAAGTTCACGATCGCGTTGAACACCAGCGGATAGCTGCCGATGGTTTCACCACGCCAGATCGGGTTGCCGGCAAACAGCAGCACGTGGCCCTTGCCGTAGCGGGCATCGACCACGGCGGCGCGCTCGGCCATCTCGTCACCGCCGTCGAGCAGGCCGGCGATCAGCAGGTGGCTGGCATCGGCGTAATGCAGGATCACCTGCGGGCGCTGATCGGCCGGAATCACCCACGGGTTGTTGCGCATCTGCTCGGCATTCAGCGGCAGCGCCTGCCAGGGCTTGACGTCGGGCAGGGCGGGTGGCTCGACCGAAGCGCGACCTTCGGGTGTGTCGGTGTCATGCGGGCCACCGCGTCCGGTCGGGCGCTGGAAGTCTTTCGCGGTGGGCAGGCCATTGTCACCGGTGACCAGATTGGACACCGTGAAAGACTGGCCCAGCGCGCTGTACAGCGCCAGGTCGTCCTTGGTGTAAGTCGCGGCGATCGGATTCTTGCGGTCGACGAAGTTCGCCTGCAGCACGCTGCCGACGACCTTGAGGTTGTGCGTGGGCGTGACGAACACACCCGGTGCCAGGCCGGTGTCGATTGCGAACTTCGCGGTGTCCTCGGCGGTGATCAGCAGGCCACCGGAGCGCACGAACTGCTTGAGGTTGGCGAGGCCGCTTGAGCCCAGTCCGGGACGGATGTCATCGGTGCTGTCGATGTGGCCGATGTTCGGTGTCAGCCTGGTGGTCTTCCACGGCATCGGGCTGCCCCACATCGGCAAGCCGTCGACGATCTGCTGTGCACTGACGCCTCCGATCGGGCCGAACAGGATCACGTCGTACCTGGCGCGCAGATCGCTGGTCCTTGCCACATCCTGCGTGCTGACGTAGCTGTATGGCACGTGCAGTTTGTCGAGCGCCATGCGCCACCAGCCCTCGGTCTGGGTGTCCAGCCAGGTGTGCATCAACGCGATGCGCGGCAGCTTTCCGTTCGGTATGTCGATCGCGGCAAGACCCTGCGGCACCGTGACAGGCTGGCTGACCACGTCCATCGGCGCCTTGAGGATGGCGTTGTCAGTGACGCGCACCACCTGTACGTCGAACAGGTCGCCCATCGACCAGGCGGTATCGTCATAGGGGTGCTGCTGCGGATCCTTCGGCGACCAGTACTGGCGATCCAGCAAGGTGTCGGCGATGCGCGAATACGGCTGGTCCATGCGCACCACGTAGCTGCCGGCGGCGAAGGTGCGCGACGTAGCCTTGGCGTCCTTGCCGTCGTCGCCCTTGGCCTTCGGCAAGGTCACCGTGGCGGGTGCGGTGAGGCGACTCACTTCCGCATGCTGCAACTGCATGATACGCAGCAGTTGCGCCTGTGAGCCGGTGCGCTTGTCATCGGCAGGGAATACGTAAGCGGCGGGGCCCGCTTCCTGCGGCTTCTCGATCGAGCGTTTGCTCTTGAGATAGAAGTTCTTCAGGAACAGCTGGCTGTTGTCGGAAAAATAGTTCAGCGCGGTGAGCAGGCCGGTCTGCTCGTAATTGTTGTTGTCGCGCTGCGACCAGGTGACCACCGGCCACGGCGGATTCGGCTTGTACCAGGTGCGCTGGTAGTCGGCCGGATCGAGCGTGCGCTTGACCGTATCGGCGCCGTCATTGCCGAAGGTTTCATACAACCGGCTGACGCCGTTGTGCATGGCCGCGATGAACATCAGATAGCCCGGACTCCAGGTGTCGAAGTCGCCATGGGTGAACACACCGGGCATGCCGAACTTGGTCAGCTGCTGCACGTTGTCCCAGCCCAGCTGTTGCCACTCACCGGTGAGGATAGGGTCGATCCACGCGTTGTACGGGCCGTCCCCCACCGTGTTGTCGTACAGGAACGGCACCGACTCATGCAGGTCGTGCAGCACCTGCGCATGCCAGCCGATATAGGTGTCCGCCACGTTGCGGGTGAGGTTGAGCGTCATGCCCATCGCGTCGCGGTTGTTGTCGTGCGCGACGTAGTGGCCCCAGTACATCAGCGGCGGATAGTTCTGGCCCGGATGCGCCAGATGCCAGTTGTACAGGTCGACCATGCGGTCGCGACCGTCGACTTCGACCACCGGCGTGATCAGCGTGATGACATGCGAGCGGATGTGCTGGATGTATGGCGCGTTGTCCACCGCAAGGCGATACGCCAGCTCCATCAGCGCGGTCGGCGCGCCGGTCTCGGTGGAGTGGATGGTGCCGGTGATGTAGTAGACCGGCGTGGATTGCGCGATCAGCTGGTCGGCGGTGGCATCGTCCATGTTGATGCTGCGCGGATCGCCCAGTTTGGCCAGGCGTGCCTTGTTCGCATCCAGATCAGCCAGCAGGCTTTCATCGGCGATCGCCACCGCGATCATCTCGCGGCCTTCCTCGGTCTTGCCGATGGTGAACACCTTCACCCGCGGACTGGCGGCGGCCAATGCACGGAAGTAGCGGTAGACGTCGGCCGAGTAGGGCAGGTAATTCGGTGCGCCGGAAATATGGCCGAGCACCTTCTCCGGCGTCGGCACGCTGGCCGAGGCGGGCAGGTAATCGGTCAGCGGGGAGTTGAACGAGGGGTCGGTGGTGAATTTCAGGATCTGGTCGGTATAGCCCTGGTCGATCGGCTGGTTCGGGTCGCGTGCGTAGTTCATCGACCCATTCGACATTGCCGCATCGGGACTGGTGGCTGCCCAGGCGCATAGGGTGCCGAGCGCCAGCAGGGCGGTCAGTGAAAGCCGGATGGACACGCGCATGATGTGGATCCCCTGGATCGCATGGCAACAGATCACCGCACTCTGCCAGAACCTGAGTGCTCGCGCGTAGCCCATCAGTTGGGTGGCCTCATGGGCATGTCGGCCATGTCACCTGTTTTCGCCGAGTGCGGCATGTTGCTGCGGCGCGCCTGCTGTTGCAGGCACACTCCTGCCGGAACATGGCCGGAGTGCACCTGCAGAGGATCAATGCATGGCCGTGCTGCCGCTGCTACCAGTCGGGCTGGCCGTTGTCGCGCCGGGACCGATGCTGGAGCCGACGAACTGCACCAGCGTCGTATACAACTCGGTCAAGTTGGCTTCACTGTAGAAGCCATGCATCTCGCCAGGTTTTTCCATCCACACATGGGCGATGTTGCGCTTCAGCAAGGCCATGTGCAGATTGCTGCCCTGGATCGATGGCACGCGCCGATCTTCGCCACCCACGACCAGCATGACCCTGGCCTTGAGGCGGTCGAGCTGGTTGATCGGCGATCGTTGCGCCAACACGTTCATGTCATTGCCGAGGACGCGCCGGAGATAATTCTCGCCGGAAGTGGACTGCGGGATATCGCCACGGCTGTACATCAGCGCCAGATCGTAGACGCCGACATAGCCGATCGCGCATTTGTACAGGTCGGGCTCCTTCACCGCGCCCTCGAGCGCTGCATAGCCGCCGTAGCTGCCGCCAAAGATGCAGATGCGCTGTGGATCGGCGATGCCCTGCGCGATCGCCCAATGGGTAGCGTCGGTGACGTCGTCCTGCATCTTGCCGCCCCATTCACCCCAGCCGGCATGCTCGAAGTTGTAGCCATAGCCGCCGGAGCCGCGATAGTTCACCTGCAACACGGCGTAGCCGCGGGTCGCCAGCACCTGCACATAGGGATCGAAATCCCAGCTGTCGCTTATGCCGTAAGGACCGCCGTGGACGAACACTACCATCGGCAGGTGCTTTGCACTCTCCCTGCCCGGCGGAAAGCTGATATAGCCATGCAGGTCCAGGCCATCGCGCGCGGCAAACTCGAACGGCTGCTTGCCTGCCATCTGCTCCGGATTGATCCACGATGCACGCGCCAGCAAGCCAGTCAGTTTCTTCGCGCTGCGGTCGTAAAGGTAGAACGTGCCGGGGTCGGCATCGGCCTCGGCCAGCACGACACTGAGGCTGCCATCGCGGGTGCCGGAAACGAACCGGACACTTTCGCCGGGCAGCTGTTTCATCAGCGCGACCAGGGTATTCGCGTCTGCCGACTGGCTATTGAAAAACGACAGACCCGGACGGCCATCCATGAAGCTGATCCCGATGACATCGTCGTCGGTCATGCCGTAGACGAAGCCATCCGGCATGACTTTCGGATTGCTCCAGACCGTTGTCCAGGTGTTCTTCGATGGATCCCAGTTGCATATGCCGAATCCGCCGACGGCGCCGCAGGAGAAATAGACCATGCTGTCGTCGCGACTAAAGGCCCACGGGTAGGCACGCTCATCGTCGGGTTTGGAGACCAACTCCCAGCCGTCGCCATTGAGCGGATGCGAGTACACCTTCACGTTGCCGTTGACGTCTTCACCGTAGGCAAATCGAATGCGCCCCTGGTGATCGGCAACGAATCGCACGTTGCGCATAGGCGCGGTGACGATGCGCGCCAGGTTGCCGTCGCGTACGTCCATGCGGTACGCAATCGGCAGGAACCCTTCCTTGCCCGCTGCATCCCATGTGCTGATCGCGACCAGTACATGATTGGGGTCATCCGGAATCGAGGCGATGAACTCGCCGACCCCGCGATCGGCAACGGCCTGCTGGATGTGGGAGCCGGTACTCATGCCACCGTTGCGGTAGCCGTACAGCAATTTCGGGTTGCCGCCATCGCCATCGACCCCGAACAGTTCGCCGGTGGCCAATGGCGAGTCGTAGCCGCCCTGGTGTTCACCTACCGTGTAAATCACGCGCGTGGGCGAAGCCCACCAGAAATTGATGACATCGTTCCCTTCACGCGGACTGACGACATTGCCCTTCTTGTCGGCGAGATGGATCAACGCCAGTACGGTCTGGCCTTTGACGATCGCAGTTGCCGCCAGGTACTTCCCGTCGGGGGAAATCTTGACGTCCCTGTATTGGTCATGGCGCGCAAGATCGGCCAACGGGACTGATTGTGCATGCAGAACGGTCATGCACAGCAACAAAAACGCCACGATCCAGCGTCGCAAATCCATCATCTGATTCCCCTGTCATAACGCACGGCCGCACCTTATGCGCGGTCGTATCCCCGGGTCATTTATAGCGAGCCACGGGCGCCGAGGCAATCAGACGAAAAGGGGCGGTCCATGCCTGGACCGCCCCTTGCTGATCGAGCGTGACGTTGCGCGGTTATGGATTCAACAATGCAGTCAGTTGATCGAGTTGTGCACGGTAGCGGTCGAGCACCTTCACGGTGGCCGCGGCGTAATGGTTGGCCTCGTCCCAGCGGCGTGCCTCGAGCGACTCACGCACGCCGGGCACTGTCTTGACGCCGTAGCCGGTGAGCATGCCGGGCGCGTAGATGAAGTGCTTGAACCACTCGCGGCCGGGCAGGCCGGCCGGATCGGTGAGCGCCTGCTCCATGCTGCCCATCCGCTGGTTCAGTTGCTGCTGTTGCGCGGCGGGCATGTCGAAGCCGGTGCTGGCGCGTTTGGTGTACGCAGCCTGGAACGCCTGGGCACTCTGCTTGAGCTGTTTCGCGGCCTGGTCCAGCGGTGCCAGGTCGATCGATGGCACGTCGGAGTCGCGTGCGGGCGGTGCCAGCGGCCGGGTCGGGTCGGCATCGAGCGAGTACGCATGCATGTCCAGCAGCTGGTGCTGCTGTTCGGTGGCCTTGCGGGTGTCGTCGACCAGCTTGTGCAACTCACCCACGTAGCGGTCGAGCGTGCTGCTGAAATCGCTGAAGCGCATCGGCAGCACATTGGCGTCGGCGGTGCGCAGCACGATGTGGCCGGCGACCTTGGACAGTGCCACGCCGTACTCGAACGTCGGATCGCCGAAGCGGACGTAGTGGTCGAACGAATCGTAGCGCGAGTGGTAGATGCCGCCGTCGTCGTCCTCCCCACTGAAGCCGAGGTCGAGCGAGGCGATACCCAGGTGCTCCAGGAACGCGCTGTAGTCGGAGCCGGAGCCCAGTGCCTGGATCGGCACATCGCCACCTGTTGCCGCGAGCTTCGCATTCGCCTTGGCCTCGGGCCTGGCATCCTTGCTGTAGCCGTCGACCAGCATGTGCGCGCGCATGCGTTCAAGCACGCTGACATGGGTTTCCGGATCGGTCACGCCAGCGGCGACCTGGTTGACCAGATGCTGCAGTGAATGGCTGCCGCCGGCGTCGAGGAAACCGCGGCCGTTGGTGTCCGAGTTGAGGTAGAGCACGGCCTTGGCCTGCAGCTCTTTCGCATGCGTCTCGGCCCACTCGGTCGAGCCCAGCAGGCCCGGCTCCTCGCCGTCCCAGCTGGCGTAGACGAGAGTACGCTGCGGCCGCCAGCCCTGCTTGACCAGGCCGCCGATGGCCTTGGCTTCGGCCATCAGGGCGACGTTGCCGGCAAGCGGATCCCAGGTGCCGAACACCCAGCCGTCATGGTGGTTGCCGCGCACGATCCACTGGTCCGGCGCGGTGGAGCCCTTGAGCACGGCGATCACGTCGTAGACCGGTTTCTGACCCCAGTCCGACAGCACGGTGAGATGCGCTTTGGCCGCGCTCGGGCCGACGTGATAGGTCAGCGGCAATGATCCGCGCCAGCCGGCCGGTGCGACCGGGCCGGTCAGTGATTGCAGCAACGGCGTGGCGTCCGCGTAGGAAATCGGCAGCACCGGAATCTTCAGGATGGTCTTCGCATCCTTCAGCGCCAGTCGCTTGGCGCCCGGGGTGGAGCCGATGCCCGGGGTCAGCGGATCGCCGGGATACAGCTGCATGTCGGCGACCGAGCCGCGCTGCACGCCGTCGGCCGGGCGCCAGCCACCCTTCGGATAGACATCACCTCGGGCATAGCCGTCGTCATGCGGGTCGGAATAGATCAGGCAGCCGACGGCACCGTGTTCCTGCGCCAGCTTGGGTTTCAATCCGCGCCAGCCGCCACCGTAGCGGGTGATGACGATCTTGCCACGCACGTCGATGCCGCGGCGGGCCAGTTCCTTGTAGTCGTCCGGCATGCCGTAGTTGACATAGACCAGTTCCGCCGTGACGTCACCGTCGCCACCGTAGACGTTGTACGGCGGCAGGGCGCCCGGAAGGCCGGAAGTGGCGTCGCCGGCTATCGCCGGTTCCTTGAGTGATGCGGTGTAGGGATGCGGTCCCAGCAGTTCCAGTGCCTCCTTTTTCGGCGTGGGATACAGCACGCTGAAGGTCTCGATGTGTGCGTCCCAGCCCCATTCGCGGAACTTCGCCAGCATGAACTCGGCATTGGCCTTGTCGTGCGGCGAGCCGACCTGGTTGGGCTCGGACGACATCTGCTTGAGCCAGCTCCGCTGGTCGGCGGGATCGAGCTGGGCGTCGAAGCGCTGCTCCAGGCTTTGCTGGGCAGCGGCATTGGCGGGACTGAAGCCGAGCATGGCGTCGTCGTGACGGCCCTGGTCGGTGGCAGCGGCAGCCACGCAGGTGGCCAGCACGCCGGCCAGTGTCAGCAACGGGCGCATTTTCCATCGGGTCATCGAGATATCACTCCCCATCGGTTGATCGTTGTCTGGATGGCAGTGCCAGCATCTTGGATGCTGGTCCACTGCTGTCATACCTGGGCTGTTATACGCTTTCGTCGGGAAACCTGTCTGGGACAGTAGTCATGCCTTCGGCGACATGGCGTGGCTTCCACTCTCATTGGGCAATCGGACAGTCCGGTGCCGCTCATGAACCTGATGGTCCTGCAACAGTCCCGGTTTTTGCCGGTGACGATGGCTGTGCCGGACCGGTTTGGTCGGATGCCTTGTCGGCGTCCCCTCCCGGGATCGTGATGTCCAGCGCAGACAGCGAACGTGAATCCGTGTCGCTGTAGGTCAGTCGGTATTTTCCTGGTCGCAAGTAGAGTTCGCTGAAGGGAGGGCCCGACATGTACTTGATGCGATCCATGGGTACGGCATTCAGCGGAACCGGATCGAGTGCCAGACGATCAGCGGGGATGGCGTCGTCAGCCTCGTTGGCGTAGCGCGCCTCGACCAGGCAGGGGTAGCTGCCCTGGCAGCGCTCACCGCTGACGAAGTAGGGTTTGCGTTCGCCACCCAGGCTCAGCCAGGTGGGTCGACCGCGCCGCATTGTCACTGGCGGGAAGAACACGCTGACGTCATAGCCCTGTCGCAGTGACCACGGTTTGCCGGCCTTGTCCACGAACACGATCGGCGCCTGTGGTTGCAACTGCCGCATGATGGGAGCGTAGTCCGGATGATCGTCACCGGCGGATGGGTGGGGATAGAACATGGTTTGTTCCACCGTAAACGGAACGATGCCACTGAGCTTGTGCAGGTGCTCGGCCATGGACGAGCCGCCCAGAAAAGTCCCCGATGTCTGGATGTGCGCATACCCGGCGTCGAGCACCAGCCGTGCCGAAGGGTCCTTCTTGAATACCTGCTGGTAGATGTTGCGTGCCTGTTCGGCCTCGCGGGCATCGCCGGTGGCATTGGAGAGTGCCTCGTAGCCGATCACCTTGAAGCCGAGTTTCAGGGCGGTACGCACCATTTCGGCACAGATCGGTTCCTGGGTGTAGAAGCCGCTGTCCTTGGTCGGGTAGCCGCGCGACTGCAGTTTGGTATCCGTCTGGTAAAGCGTTTCGGCGGCGAAGTAGTTGAAGCCTTCCGCGCGCAACTTGCCGAGCAACTGCACGGTCAGGGTGCGGGTGAGCGGAATGTTGTGTGCCTCGTTGAAGAATACGGCACGGTAGTTCCTGGCCAGTTCGGGAATCGCCTCCAGCGCCGGGCGGGCGGTGTAGTCCGGGTTGCCCAGCGGTGAGGGGCGGTCGTCCGGTGCCGCCGGTTGCCTGATGGAGAAGGCGGTTGCGGCGTCCGGATAATCACCGATGAAGGTCTGGTACCAGCTCAGGTACTGACCGAAGATGACATGGAAAGCGGGATCCTTGTTGCTGGCATGGGCATAGCGCATCACCTGGTACTGGGCCAGCAGGCTCTTGTGCTTGTTGGCTTCCCGCATGATCTGCTCGGATTTGATCGAAGCCTCGATCTGGCGAGCCTGCCACTGCGAGGCCGACTGGGCGCGACCTGGTGTGGCTGCGCAGGCCAGCAGCAGTGCACAGCCAAGCGGGATTCCTGTGCGAAGCGGTGCCATGGATGCTCCTTCCTTCATCATGAATGACCGGCAAGGTGACTGCGCCTGTTTTACCAGTGCGCGGGGACGCTGTCGCGTGAGGGACGGAAATGCGGTCGTCGTGTGAGCCATGATCGGCCCCGGCTCAGCCCGGCGCACCATGCCAAGCGGCACAGGGCCGGCGCCCCGATTCGGGAGCACAATCGACACTTCCACCAATGAAAGGAGTACGTCATGCGCCCGACTGCCCTTGCCTTGCTGCTGGCCCTCGCGCTTCCCGCCGCGACCCTGGCCCAGGCCCCATCCATGAACGGCGGAATGATCCCCGCCACGGTGACCAAGGCGCTCGCCGACCCGGCGCGGCAGGCCGATGCGGCCGACGACGCGCGCCGCAAGATTGCCGAGGTGATGGCGTTCGCCGAGGTCAAGCCGGGCCAGCGCGTGCTCGAACTGGTGCCCGGCAGCGGCTACTGGACGCGCGTGTTCAGCGCCATCGTCGGGTCGCAGGGCCATGTCTACACCGTCTGGCCGGATGAGATGGGCAAGCATTCGGCCAAGAGTTTCGCCAACTGGCAGAAGCTGGTCGCCACGCCGCACTACGCCAACGTCAGCCTGCTGAAGCAGCCCGCGGCGCAGCTGAACGCGCCGAAGCCGGTGGACCTGGTATTCACCGCGCAGAACTACCACGACTACCACGACCCGTTCATGGGGCCGGTCGACATGGCGAAGTTCGACAAGGATGTCTATGCGGCGCTCAAGCCCGGCGGCCTGTTCGTGGTCATCGACCATGTGGCGCCGGCCGGCTCCGGCCTCGCCGACACCGATACCCTGCACCGCATCGATCCGGCGGTGGTGAAGCAGGAAGTGGAGGCTGCCGGTTTCGTCTTCGATGGTGAGAGCAGCGCGCTGGCCAACCCGGCCGACACGCACGACAAGAAGGTGTTCGACCCGTCGATACGCGGCCATACCGACCAGTTCATCTACCGTTTCCGCAAACCTGCGAAATGATCGGCCAAGCCGGGGCGCCCTGATCTATTCGGAGCGCCCTGGCTGCAAACCGCGCCAGACTGCATCGAGCAGTTCGCCTTGCGGGTCCTCGCTTTGCTCCCAGTACATGATGCCGCCAAGGTGGTGGGACTTGACGTAGGCCGCCTTGGCGGCGATCGACCAGGGGTCGTCATAGCTGATGAAGCGGTGTGTTGCCGCGTTCCACAAGTATGGCGCCCGAACGGCTTCATCCCGGTAGCGGATGTAGCCGCTGCGGTTGATGAATTCAGCTTTCAGTTGTGGCCATGAATGCTCGCCCTGATAGTGCCCATAAGCCTGGTACAGGCCATCGTGCGCGGGTTGTACATCGGCGAATTCGCGGCCGTAGAACGCCACACCGATCAGCAGCTTTTGCGAAGGTACGCCAGCGGCGAGAAACTGCTGCACCGCCTTGTCCGTGCTGCGCGCGCCGGCCGGTGCGTAGGTCGAGGTGTACAGGCCGGTGTGGTGGCCGGTCGTCGGCGTCATCGAATTGACGAAGTCGTAGGTCATCAGGTTGAACCAGTCGAGGCTGGGTTCGACCGCCGCGATGTCGATGCCGCTGACGAATACGCCGTCGGCGGCTGCGATGCTCAGCGTGTAATGACTGGCACCATGCCGGCCGTGGGCATTGCCTGCGCGATCCAGTGTCGTGCGGAGGTCTTTCAGCAGTAGCGTGAAATTGCTCCGGTCCTGCGCGCTGGCCTTGATATGGGCTTCGTTGTGCCCGGGATATTCCCAGTCGACATCCAGTCCGTCGGCGCCGTTTGCCACCAGCAGCCGGGCTGCACTGTCGGCGAATCGTTGCCGGCTCGCCGCCGTGCTGGCCGCATCCGAGAAACCGTCGACCGTCCAGCCGCCCACCGAAACCACCACGTTGAGTCGTGGATGCGCGGCTTTCAGGGCGACGAGCCGTTGCAGGCGCAAGGCATCGGCAGGCGGAAGGATGACCTCGCCGTCGACGAGCCGGGCGAACGCGAAGATCAGCGTGTCGATCTTGCCGACATCCTGCGGGGCGATGTCGGTCTTCGCCGTGTCGTAGCCGACCACGCGATAATGTGCGGCGTCGCGCGCGGGCTGTGCATCATGCATGGCGCAGCCAGCGAGCATTCCGGCAAGGATGGCGATCCATGCGCCGCACCAGGGAGCCAGCCGCCGCAGGGCGGAGTTGTTGTCAATTCGCATCATGTCTGCTCCGGGGGCGACCGTCGACGGATCTTCGCAGCCACGGGACGATCTGCCAACGATCGGCGAACAGCTCTTCATCGGCGTGGCCCGCTTGAGCCGCATCTCGATTGGCCGCACCATCCGGCATCAGGAAACGCCGATGAACGACGACGCAGCCGATATCGATGATCCGCCACCGCTGCCTCCGATCGAACCGGAGGCGGCCGACTGCTGCGGCGAAGGTTGTGCACGCTGCGTGTTCGATGTCTACGAGGAGGCGCTCGCGCGCTATGAGGCGGCGCTGGCCGCGTGGCGTGTCCGGCATCCTTAGAATCGCCGGTTTGCCGATCATCGAGATGGGGAAGGTCATGTGGATTGCAGTTACCCGCGAAGTCAGTCCCGCCCTCGGCGACTGCGAGTTGTCGTACGTCCCGCGCACCCTGATCGATGCCGCGCGTGCCGGGCGGCAGCACCACGATTACCAGCGTGCACTGGAAGAGTCCGGCTGCCGCCTGGTGATGTTGCCGGCCGAACCGGCATGGCCCGACTCGGTCTTCGTCGAGGACGTGGCGATCGTGCTGGACGAAGTCGCGATCATGACGCGGCCCGGCGCTCTATCCCGCCGCGCGGAAGTGGCAAGCGTCGCTGCCGCATTGCGCAGCTACCGGCCCGTGCTTGCCATCGAGTCACCGGGCACCCTGGATGGCGGCGATGTCCTGCGACTCGGTCGTACCCTGTACGTCGGCCAGTCGGCCCGCAGCAATGCCCAAGGCATCGGGCAACTGCGCGAGCTGCTGGCCGGCCATGGTTATGCCGTGCACGGCGTGCCGACCCGCGGTTGCCTGCACCTGAAATCAGCCGTGACCCAGCTCGATGACGATACGTTGTTGCTGCAGCCGGCATGGGTGGACCGCGAACGGTTCACCGGTTTTCGCATCATCGAGGTCGACCCCGCCGAACCGCACGCCGCCAACGTGCTGCGCATCGGGGACGCTCTGCTGATGCCGGCCAGCTTTCCGCGCACCCGGCAGCGGCTGCTCGATGCCGGCTTCAAGGTGACCACTGTCGATGTCTCCGAGCTGCAGAAGGCCGAGGGCGCGGTGACCTGCTGCAGTCTGGTGTTTCGCGCCGTGGAATGATCTGCGGGTATCATGCCGCCCGGAATTCGAGGTGGCCTGCTGCCCTTTTGCCGCTACGATCCGGGACGCCGTGGCTTGTCCATTGTCGGCATCATCAAGGGAGATTGTCTTGAATCGGAAAGCTCGGACGCATCGATTGTCATGCCTCGGCCGGATCGCATTGGCGGCATTCGCACTCGTCATCACGTCGCAGGCAGCGTTCGCTGCCGTCGAGCACGTCGAAGTCATCGACCGCAAACCCTATCAGGATGGCAAGGTGTTCCCTGGAGTGGGACCCTATGAAGTGATCCACGGGCGAGCCTGGTTCACGCTCGATCCGGACAGCAAGGCGAATGCCCGCATCGTCGATCTCAAACACGCTCAGCGCGACAGCAAGGGGCAGGTCGAGTTCTCGACGGACTTCGTGTTGTTGCGGCCGACCAGGGAGATCGACTCGACGTTGCTTTACGATGTCAACAACCGGGGTGGCCAGATTTCCGGGATGCTGAATTTTGTCATCGATCCTGCCCGGAAACCGCCCTTCGTGGATACCGGGTTCCTGCAGCGCAACGGCTTCACGGTGCTTGCGTCGGCCTGGGAGTGGGACGTCAGGCCTGAAGGCCCGGACGATCATCCGCTGGTGTTCACACCACCCATCGCCACCGACCACGGCCACACGATCACCGGCAAGGTGGCGAACGAATTCACCGTTGAAAAACCCTCCGATACGGCATCCTTCGTCGGCATCGACGGGCGCGCTTATCCCGCGGCTGTCGCAGATGATCCCCTTGCGGTGCTGACGGCGAGAGTCCGCCCCGGCGACCCACGCGCAGTCGTTCGGCGCAAGCTGTGGAGCTTTGTCCCCGCAACCGACGGCCAGCCACCGACCGAGATCCGGATGCGTGACGGATTCAGGCCCGGCCTGATCTACGAACTCACCTACACCGCGCGCGACCCGTATGTCGTCGGGGCGGGCATGGCCAGCATCCGCGATCTGCTGTCCTGGTTCCGGACCCATTCGTTCGAGGGGTTGCCGGCACCCAAGCGCGTCCTGCTGTACGGAGCCAGCCAGACCGCGCGGCTGATCCAGCAGATGCTGTATGACGGCTTCGATGTCGACGAGCAGCAACGACTCGTCTTCGATGGTGCGCTCAGTCTGGTCGGAGGCAGCGGGAGAGGGAGCTTCAATCATCGCTTCGCGTTTCCGACCCGCGCCGCCAATCTGGTGGTGGATCGGGACTATCCGACTGACCTGTTTCCGTTCACGACCGGGGAGGAACACGACCCCGTCACAGGACAGTCCGGCTCCCTGCTGACACGAGCGCGTGATTCGGCCGGAAAGAGCCCCAGGCTTTTCCTGGTCAACAAATCCACCGAGTTCTGGGGACGCTCCGCATCGTTGCTGGAAACCACGCCCGACGGCAGCCGCGACGTGGCGCCGGATCCGAACACGCGGCTATACCTGCTTGCCGGCATGCAGCACCTCATCACGCCCGACCCCACGCGGGGCAGCACGATCAATTGCTCCGATCCCGTCGATGATCAATCCAGCCTGCGGGCTCTTCTGCTCGATCTGGACCGCTGGGTGCGCGATGAGGCGCTGCCGCCCGACAGTGCTTATCCGACGCTGGCGAGTGGCACGCTGGTGTCGGCGGCGCGCTACCGGCAACTCTTTCCCAAGGGCACGGGCCTCGTCCCGCCGGACAGTCCCTTCATCCCTGCGCGTCTCGATTTCGGACCGCGCTTCACCACGCAAGGCATCATCGATCGACTGCCGCCTGCCCGGGGCCGGCCGTACACGGTCCTGGTGCCGGCACCGGATGCCGATGGCACGGATTCCGCAGGATTGCGACCCGTTGAAGTGCAGGTTCCCCTGGGCACGTATACCGGCTGGAATCAGAACAACGCCGATACCGGCTTCGGTTGGGCATTCGACCGATTCGAGGGCTCGTTCCAGCCCTTTGCACGCACGGAGGCCGAGCGAAAGGCAGCTGGCGATCCACGTCCATCCCTTGAAGCCCGTTACGGATCGCGTTCGGCGTTCATCGAAAAGACGCGGGCGGCGGCGAATCAGGCCGTCGCGAGGCATCTGCTTCTGGCAGAAGACGTGGATCGCACCGTGGCCGCCCAGGCTGCCTTCTACGACCGCATCATGGCCCGCACGCCCGGCGACATGAGCTGCCGATACCTGTGGCCCATACCATTCAACTGATCCGTGGTCGCGTGGCGAAAACGGCCGCGCGATGCTACTGGCTTCGCTATCGTGATTGGTATCGTCGAGCCGTTGAAGATGAGTGGCATGAGTGCCGGATGCTGTTCATCAAGGTTTGATGCCGGTTTTGCCCTGGATCTTGCCTACCCTGCCTGATGGGAGGGCTAAACTGCGCCGATCACCACCGACACCTCAAGGAAAAGCCGATGCCCGACGCCATGTACACCAGCTCCGTTTCAGTCTTCAAACAGATGCTCGGCAGCCTCGATGCGATCCTGGCCAAGGCCGCGGCGCATGTGGCCGAGAAGAACATCGAGCCAACGGCGCTGACCCAGGCGCGGCTGTTTCCGGACATGTTTCCGCTGGGCAAGCAGGTACAGATCGCCTGTGATTTTGCGCGCGGTGTGTCGGCGCGACTGGCCGGCGCCGAAGTGCCGAAGTACGACGACCGCGAACAGACGTTCGATGAACTGCGTGGCCTGATTGCGCGCAGCCTGGATTTCATCAATGGCCTGGGGGAGACGCAGTTCGAGGGAGCGGCACAGCGTGAAATCGTGATACGGCCGGGTACGCCGAAGGAACGCCGCTTCAACGGTCAGGCCTATTTGCTGAGCTACGGCCTGCCGCAGTTCTTCTTCCATGTCACCACGGCGTACGCGCTGCTGCGCCACAACGGCATCGAGATAGGCAAGCGCGATTATATGGGACAGTACTGATCGGCAATGTCTGGTGCGTTGCATGGCAATGACATGGCTGCAACGCATCGGGTCGAACGTGGCGTGAGCGATACCCGGCGGGATGCGGGATGATCGCCCATTCAGGCGACGTGCTTTTCATCGACGGGGAACTGGTGCCGCAGATCCTGCTGGCAGCGTGCCAGCAGGGATGGCGCGTAGGCATCGCTGCTGTGGCTCAGGTCGAGGTCACGGGCAACCCGCTCATGCTCGCCCAGCAGTTGGGCCATCGCCAGCAGGTCGGCGCTTGAGAGTGCGCGTCCCAGTGGCGACGACGCACCCGGATGCTGGCATTCCGTCAATGCCTCGATGACATGCGGTGGCAGGTCCCAGTGTTGCGCGGCCTGCAGTGACAATCGTGCAGCGAGTTGCGTGCAATGGGCGAGGAAGCCGGACGACGGTGCAGGGGATGCGGCAGGCATCAATTGATCCAGCAGACGTACCACGGCGCCGGTGCCGGTATGGCAGATGATGCCGGCCAGATAAGCCTCGAAGGTGTCGCAGCCACTGGTCCTGCCGAGCCAGGCGCAGGCATGCGCGCAACGTTCGGCGTGATCCCACAGGCGTTCGCCGGCGGCATGACCGAGTGCGCCCACGTTGGCCTGCAGAATCGGCTTCATAGCGTGCTGGGTGAGTACCCGCCGCAAACCGTCCTGACCCAGCAGGACCACAGCCTGCTGCAGGCTCGTGATGGGTTGCGCGGCGCGGTAGAGCACGCTACTGGTTACCCGCATGACTTCGCCGACCATCAACGGGTCGCGGCCGACCAGCTTGGCCAGCTGACCGCCGCCGGCATTGTCGTTTCTCAGCGTGCGCAGCAACTGCGGCAAGACTGTTGGCAAGCGCGGCAGGCTGCGCATGTCAAAGCGCGTGCTGAGCAATTCCAGCCGCTTGAACGTGGCCAGTTCGGCGGCGCTCGGTTCGACCGCGTCACTGTCCGGCAGGCCGAATAAAAAGCGATGGAAACGGTCCGTGACTTCCGCTTGCGACAGGGCTGGCCGGATCGCTGGAGCAGCGACTGAAGCATCCGCTGGCTTGGCAGTACGTGGCTGCGCGCAATTTGCAGCCTTGTTCCGGCCACGAAAGAAGCGCCACATGCTCCCCATATTTATGTGCCCCTCATCCCCGTGCACGGATCCCGTGTCTTCAGACTTCGGTATCGGCACGAGGCGAGGATAATTTAGGGCTGGCGGATGAACGCGGTTGGATCCTGCGCCCAGGTGCACCGAGTCGCTGCCGGCTGACGAACAGTTGGCAGCGAGGTGAGGGTTTTCTTCTACTCTGCCGGGTGCGTTGGAGCTTTATTTGTTTTTCTTCTTTTCCTGCTTGGCGGCCTTTTTCTCCTTCATGGTCTTGGCCGGTTTTTTCTTCTCGCTTTTCTTTGAATCCATGCCCTTGCTCATGGTGTGCTCCTTAGACGTGTGAATGGATATCAGGCGGTACGGCAACCCGGGGTGTTACGCGGGACGCGCAGAGGAAGTCTAAGCTGTTCCGGCCGCGATTGGACACGGGCCGGCAAGCTAGTGTCCGTCAGATGCGTTCGCCGCGGGCCAGGTAACGCCATTGCCTGGGCGGCAACCTGGCCAGCGGGATGCGACCGACGCGCAGGCGCTTCATCGCGAGCACCTTCAGGCCTACCGCCTGGCACATCGGTGCGATCTGGGTAGGCTGCAGGACCTTGAACGCGAAGCGCAGCCGCTGCTCGCTCTGCCAGCTGACCTTGATCGGCGGCATGGCGTAGTTGTTGAAGCGCAGGCCATGGTTGAGCAGGGCCAGTCCGTTGGGAATCAGCTCGCCTTCGACGTCGACGACGAATTCCTGTTCGATCCGCTCGATGTCCTCGGTGAGCTTGCGGGTGACGCGCCAGTCCTGGGTGAAGATCAGCAGGCCGCTGGCTTCGACCGGCAGCGCCAGTGGCGAGGTCAAGCGCAGCAGATGCCGCTTCAACGGGCGCACGCCGGAGGCATCGTCCGGTGAGCGGTTGTCGGGGATGACCAAGGCACTGGCCGGGTTTGCGCCGTTGCCGGCGTCGTAGTCGGCGGGCCTGTGCAGTACGAGGGTGGCGGGTTCAATCGGCGCCAGCTCGGCGGCAGGGTCGAGCTCGACAGTCTGCGTGTCCACCATGAACTGCGGTTCTTCCACCACCACGCCATTGACGCGTACCCAGCCACCCTCGATGTATTGCTCGGCTTCCCGCCGCGAGCACTGGGTCAGTGCGACGACGCGTTTGGCGAGGCGAACAGGTTCGGTCATCGAGATGCCATGGCGTGTTGGACGGTCCATTGTAAGCGCCAGCCCGTGAGCGGACCGGTTTCGATGAGAAGTGGTGGCAATTCGCGCGACAGCCCCCAGATCAGCGGCATCCGCATTGGCGAGAGCCCGACATGATTCCCTTTTCCATTCTTGACCTGGCACCGGTCACTGAAGGCAGTGATACCACCCAGGCATTCCGCAATACGCTGGACCTGGCGCAGTTGACCGAACGCCTGGGCTACCGGCGCTACTGGCTGGCCGAGCACCACAACATGCCCGGCATCGCCAGCGCGGCGACCGCCGTGTTGATCGGCCATGTGGCGGGTGGTACCTCGACCATCCGCGTCGGCGCCGGCGGCATCATGTTGCCGAATCACGCACCGCTGCAGGTGGCCGAACAGTTCGGCACGCTGGCCTCGCTGTATCCGGGGCGCATCGACCTGGGGCTGGGGCGCGCACCAGGCACCGACCAGCCCACTGCAAGGGCGCTGCGCCGTTACTTCGACGGTGCCGATGCGTTTCCCCACGACGTGATCGAGCTACTTGGTTATTTCGAGCCGGCCGTTGCTGGCCAACAGGTGCGTGCCGTACCCGGTGCAGGCATCGAGGTGCCGGTGTGGTTGCTCGGTTCCAGCCTGTTCAGCGCGAAACTGTCGGCGCAACTCGGCCTGCCGTTTGCGTTTGCATCGCACTTCGCGCCGGATGCGATGGACGAGGCGCTGGCGTTGTACCGGCGCGATTTCCAGCCATCGGTACGCCTGTCGCAGCCGTATGCGATGCTCGGTATCAACGTCGTTGCGGCCGACAGCGATGCCGAGGCACGACGCTTGTTCACCACCCAGCAGCAGAGTTTCATCAACCTGCGCCGCGGTCGGCCGGGGTTGATCCCGCCGCCGATCGACGATATCGAGTCGTACTGGACGCCGCCGGAGAAATTGATGGTCGAGCGTGCACTGGCCTGCGCGGTAGTCGGTGCCGAGGGCACGGTACAGGAAGGTATCGAGGCTTTCATCGCACGGCACCGACCGGATGAACTGATGATCACCGCCAATGTGTTTGAGCATGCAGCGCGACGCCATTCATTCGAGATCGCCGCAGCGGTGCGGGATCGGTTGAGTGCTTCGAGCTTGCACACAAGCTGACCGACATGGGTGCAAAAGGGCGGCAGAGGTCGTCGATCGGCCATAATTGGCGTTATTCCCCGATGCAGAAGCTCTCCCACGCATGAAAACCCCCAAGGGCCTGCAGGACCTGATCGATGAAGGTGTGATCGACCAGGTGCTGCGACCGCTGAAGAGCGGCAAGGAAGCCTCCGTCTACGTCGTCCGCTCGGGCGAGGACATTCGCTGCGCCAAGGTCTACAAGGACATGGCTCAGCGCAGTTTCCAGCAGCGCGTCCAATACCAGGAAGGCCGCAAGGTGCGCGGCAGCCGGCAGGCGCGCGCGATGGGCAAGGCCACCAAGTTCGGCCGCAAGGAAGCCGAGGCCGCCTGGAAGAATGCCGAGGTCGATGCGCTGTATCAGCTCACTGCCGCCGGTGTGCGGGTGCCCAAACCGTATGGCTATTTCAGCGGTGTGCTGGTGATGGAGCTGGTTACCGATGCGGACGGCCACTCGGCGCCGCGGCTGGGTGAGGTGGAGCTATCGGCCGAAACCGCTCGCGGGTACCACCGCTTCCTGATGCAGCAGGTTGCGCGGATGCTGTGCGTGGGGCTGATCCACGGCGACCTTTCCGAATACAACGTGCTGGTGGGTCCGGAAGGCCCGGTGATCATCGACCTGCCGCAGGCGGTCAGCGCCTCCGGCAACAACGCCGCCCGCGCGATGCTGCGAAGGGACGTGGGCAACATCACCATCAGCCTGTCGCGCTTTGCGCCGGAGCTGCTGGACACGCATTACGGCGAGGAAATGTGGGCGCTGTACGAACTCGGCGAGCTGCACCCGGACAGCGAGCTCACCGGCGAATTCGAGTTCGACGAGAGCATCGCCGATGTCGACAGCGTGATGCAGTCGATCATCGACGCGCGTGAGGAGGCGATCATCCGCCAGCAGGGACGCGAGGCGGCAGCGCAGGAAGATTGAGCGCAGGTTGGGTTCGCTTTGCTCACCCCAGCCTACGGACCGGTGAATCAGTCGCCGACTTTCAACAGTTCCACTTCGAACACCAGCGAGGCGTTCGGCGGGATGTCGTCGCCGGCGCCGCTGGCGCCATAGCCGAGCGCCGCCGGAATCAGCAGGATGCGCTTGCCGCCGACGTGCATGCCGGCCACGCCCTGGTCCCAGCCCGCGATCACGCTGCCCTGGCCGAGCAGGAAGGAAAACGGTTCACCATGGTCGAGCGAGCTGTCGAACTTGCTGCCGTGCTTGTCCTTGGCTTTTTCGTCATACAGCCAGCCGGTGTACTGCACCGTCACCTTCATGCCGTCCTTTGCCTCGGTGCCGGTGCCGACTTTCTGGTCGATCACGGTGAGCTTGTCCACGCTTCCCGTGGCGTGCGCAGGTGGTGCGGCCGTGCAGGCGGCAAGGGCGAACAGGGCAAACAGGGACAGCAACCAGCGCATGGGGTGACTCCGGGCAGGTAGGTGGATCGGGCCGCGATTATCCGGTAAATGACGACGACATGGCGGTATTGCCTTGCTCTCGATGAAGTGCGATCAGCTCACCGTTTCGGCAGGTTCCATGCGCCGCAACGGATCCACCGCAACCGCATCGGCATCGTTCATCAGCTGCAGCTGGCCGTCCTGGACCAGGCATTGCAGCCGCATGCCACGCTGCAGCAGGGCGACGAGTCCGGCGACCGTGCTGGCCGGAATGTCCAGCACGGTGAGGTTTTTGTTTCGGCTCAGCGCTGAGCCAACCTTGTTCCACCAGATCTCTGCAGCGTTACCACCGTAGCTGATCACTACCACCTGGCGCGAACGGCCGCAGGCCTTGCGGATGCGCGTCTCGTCCGGCTGACCGACCTCGATCCACAGTTCGATCTCGTCGGTATATGCCTTGCGCCACAGTGCCGGCTCGTCCTCGTCGCTGATGCCCTTGCCGAACTCCAGCCGCTCATCCGCATGCATGGCGAACGCCAGCAACCGCACCATCAGGCGTTCCTCGGTTTCCGACGGATGCCGCGCCAGGGTCAGCGCATGGGTGGCGTAGTAATGCCGGTCCATGTCACTGATCTGGAGTTCGACCTTGTAGATGGTGGAGTTGAGGGCCATGGAGGGGTTGCCTTGAGACAATAGCCGGTCATTGTACGCGTCGGGGACTCGGCGTTGTTCCAGACCACTCCCGCTCGACAGGCTGCGTCCGCGGCAAGGGGCGCGCGCTCCAGTTCGGTGCCGAGCGACGCACTACACTGGCGGTCATCATGAACCTGCCCGTCACATCCTTTGTCCGCGAAACCCGAGCCAGCACCGTGCACCTGCCGCCGGGCGGATGGACGACGGTGCTCGACAGCCTGTGCGCGCACTTCGCCAGGATCAGCCGCGAACAATGGCTGGATCGCATGGCGCGCGAACGCGTGCTGGATGGGCAGGGCCGTGTGGTCACACCGCACACGCCGTATCGGGAAGGGTTGCGCATTCACTATTACCGCGAGGTGGCGGACGAGGTACCAATCCCGTTCTTCGAAACCGTGCTGCATGTGGACGAGCATCTGGTGGTGGCAGACAAACCGCACTTCCTGCCGGTGACGCCGGCGGGCGGGTTCGTCGAGCAGACCTTGTTGCAAAGGCTGATCCACCGACTGGGCAACCCTGACCTGGTGCCATTGCACCGTATCGACCGCGCGACAGCGGGGCTGGTACTGTTTTCGGCAAAGCGGAGCAGTCGTGCCACATATCAGGCGCTGTTCCGCGAACGCCGGATCGAGAAGCACTACGAAGCACTGGCACCGGCGCTGCCGGCATTGGAGTTTCCGCTGGTGCGCCACTCGCGAATTGTCGCGGGCGAACCGTTTTTCCGCATGCGGGAGATCGACGGCGAGCCGAACAGCGAGACGCGGATCGAGGTAGTCGAGCGTGGTGGGGAGCATTGGCGCTACGCGCTGCATCCTGTCACCGGCAGGAAGCACCAGCTACGGGTGCACATGGCTGCGCTGGGTGCGCCAATCGCTGGCGACACCTTGTATCCGGTGCTCGAAGAAAGGTCCGCCGACGATTATCGGCACCCGCTGAAACTGCTGGCGTACGGTCTGGCGTTCGTCGATCCGCTTTCCGGCGAGCCGCGACGGTTTGAGAGCCGGTTGAGTTTGTAAGAGCCTCGCGCGGATCCGGCCGGGGTTCGGCGTCGCGTGTCAAGGGTAACCATGCGCGGCCATTCCACGCTATCTTCCGCAGCAGCATCCTGCCGGGGAGATCCATTCGTGAGTGCACAGCCATCATCCATCGCGCCAGTGCGCAAAGAGTTGACCGTACGCGGCCTGATCATCGGTGTCCTGATTACCGTGGTGTTCACTGCGGCGAATGTGTATTTCGGGCTCAAGGCAGGCCTGACCTTCGCCACATCGATTCCCGCGGCCGTGATCTCGATGGCGGTGCTGCGTTACTTCAAGGGCTCCACGATGCAGGAGAACAATGTCGTGCAGACCGTCGCGTCGGCGGCGGGCACCTTGTCCTCGATCATCTTCGTGCTGCCGGGCCTGATCCTGATCGGCTGGTGGACCGGCTTCAATTACTGGACCTCGTTCGCGATCTGCGCGCTCGGCGGCATCCTCGGCGTGATGTATTCGATCCCGCTGCGCCGTGCGCTGGTGACCAATTCCGACCTGCCGTATCCCGAAGGCGTGGCCTGCGCCGAGGTGCTGAAGGTCGGTGCCGGTGGCGGTGAGGGCATCAGTGCCGAGGCGGCTGCCGAGTCCAATCGTGCCGGCCTGCTCGCCGTGTTGTGGGGCTCGATCGTTTCGGCGGTCTTCGCTGTCGTGGTCGCCACGCGGGTGTTTGCGGGCGACGTGGTGCACTACTTCCGCGTCGGTGGCGACAAGGGCGGGGTGACCGGGTTCGACTTCTTCCTCTCGTTCGCGTTGTTCGGCATCGGCCATCTGGTCGGGTTGTGGGTGGGCATCGCGATGCTGGTCGGTGCGGTGATCGGCTGGGGTTGGGGCGTTCCGCATTTTTCGGCGCTTGCACCATCGGCAGGCGCGATAGCTGAGCTCGCCAACGCGACCTGGAGCCACAAGGTGCGCTTCGTCGGCGCGGGCACGATCGGTGTGGCCGCGGTGTGGACGCTGGCCAAACTGGTCAAACCGGTCATCAGCGGGCTGGCTTCCGCGATGGCTGCGTCGCGCGCACGTGGTGCCGGCCATGGCGCGCTGCTGCCGCGCACCGAGCAGGACATCCCGATCGGGCAGGTGGCTCTGATCTCGCTGGTCTGCCTGGTGCCGATCGGCTGGCTGATCGCGAATTTCGCGCTGACGGCCGGTCATGGCCTGGGTGACCACGTCGTGACCCTGGTCATCGCCGGATTGATCTTCGTCGTGCTGATGAGTTTCTTCGTGTCCGCCGTGTGCGGCTATATGGCAGGCCTGATCGGCTCGTCGAACAGTCCGCTGTCGGGTATCGGCATCATCGTCGTGATCAGTGCAGCCCTGCTGCTGGTGTTCGGGATTCGCTCGTCGCTGCCCGCCGGCAGCGAGAACGCGCTGGTCGCATTCGCCCTGTTCATCACCTCGATCGTGTTCGCCGCCGCGGCGATCGCCAACAACAACCTGCAGGATCTCAAGACCGGACAACTGGTCGATGCGACGCCGTCAAAACAGCAGTGGGCGCTGGTGGTCGGCGTGTTCGCGGGCGCCGCGATCATCCCGCCGATCCTCGACCTGCTCAATCACGCCTATGGCTTTGTCGGCGCACCGGGCCCTGTTCGCGACCACGCACTGGCGGCACCGCAGGCTGGTCTGATCTCGGCGCTCGCACAGGGCGTGATCCAGAACAACATCGACTGGAGCCTGATCGAGATCGGCGGCGTGATCGGCGTGGTCATGATCGTGATCGACGAAGTGCTGCGCCGCACGACGAAGTCGGCGCATCTGTCGCCGTTGGCGGTCGGCCTGGGCATCTATCTGCCGACCCAGAGTACGTTGATGGTGGTGGTCGGTGCGGTCGCGGGCTGGTGGTTCGATCGTCGTGCCGATCGGGATTCCAGAAATCCCGAGGCGACCAAGCAGCTCGGCGTACTGCTGGCCTCCGGCATGATCGTCGGCGAGGGCCTGCTCGGCGTGGCGATCGCCGCCTGCGTGGCCTTTTCCGGCAAGGACTTTCCGCTTGCCCTGGTGGGTGACGCGTTCGCCAATGGTCCGGCGCTATGGGTTGGCGGCGCGGCGTTCGCCGTGGTGATGGTGCTGCTGTATCGCTGGGTGGGCCGCCTGGGGCAGGCGTCGACGAACGCCTGACAGATCGATGGCATGTTTGCGGCAGGCGGCCCTGGATCAGCCGCCAGTCTGGATGGTGACGACCGCAATGAAGGCTTGAGAGATCGTCGGGACTGACGATCATCGAAGGCGGCGGATCGCAAAAGATTGCCAGTCAGTTTCGATGTGGCAACCTAGTCGGTCTTTACAAGGGGCAGTGGTCGAGTGGAGCAGGAAAAGGTCGAGCAGGTTCAGAGCGCCGAGGAAGCCCTGGCGCCGCCGAGCCAGCGCACGGTATTGCTGCGCAGGCTGGCCGGGCCGTTGCTGTCGGTAGGCATGCTGTGCCTTGCGTTGTGGGCGCTGCACCTCCTGGCCAGGGAGGTGAACTACCATCAAGTGCGGACCTATGTGCAGAGCATCTCGCGCACGCGCCTGCTGCTGGCTGCGCTGTTCACCTTGCTGGGTTATGCGGTGATGACGCTGTACGACCGCTTCGCGCTGGCCTCGATCGGACGGCGATTGTCCTGGCGCCGGGTCACCATGATCTCGTTCATCAGCTACGCCTTCAGCAATGCGGTGGGCATGTCGCTGCTGGTATCCGGTTCGATCCGCTACCGCTTCTATATCCAGAACGGGTTGTCCACCGGCGAGGTGGCCAGGGTGGTGCTGTTCTGCACGACCAGTTTCTGGCTGGGCCTGCTGGCGCTGACCGGGGTGACCCTGCTGCTGGTGCCGCTGCCGCCGGATCTGCCGTTGGCGGAATTCAGCCGCCTGCTCGGGTTGTTGCTGACCCTGCTGCCGCTGGCATGGCTGCTGGCTGGCTGGCTGGTGCGCCGGCCGTTGCGGCTGTGGCGCTGGCGCATCGGCCTGCCGTCACCGGCGACTGCCTTGCAGCAGATCCTGGTGGGTGCGTTCGACTGGGGATTGGCGGCAGCCGTGCTCTACATCCTGATGCCGGACGAGCTGAACAACGGTTTCGGCCATTTTCTGGCGATCTTCGTGATCGCCCAGATCGTCGGCCTGATCAGCCATGTACCGGGTGGCCTCGGCGTGTTCGAGGCGGTGATGCTGGCCGGCTTCGGTGCCACCGGCAATCAGGCGCTGGCTGCGCCGATCCTGGGCGCGCTGGCCGCATTCCGCGTCATCTACTATCTGCTGCCGCTATGTACCGCGACCGTGCTGGTCCTGCAGCGCGAGGCGCGTGGCCTGCGCGAGAAATCCCTGCTGACGCCCTGGTTCACCGGCTTGCTGCCGTCGTTCTTCGCCGGGCTGACCCTGGTCTCGGGCGCGGTGTTGCTGTTTTCCGGTGCGACCCGTGCGCTGCCCGCACGCATGGCGATCCTGCGTGACGTGCTGCCGCTGTCGGTGCTGGAAGTTTCGCACCTGCTGGCCAGCGTGATCGGCATGCTGCTGCTGATCCTTGCCCGTGGCCTGCAGCGCCGACTGGATGCGGCGTACTGGCTGACCCTGGTGCTGCTGCTGGCAGGTGCGGTGTTCTCGCTGCTCAAGGGCATCGACTACGAGGAGGCGACCCTGCTCACCTTGCTGGCGATGGCGCTGGCGCCGGCGCACCGGCTGTTCTATCGGCGCGCCTCGCTGTTCAGCACCAGTTTCTCGGTGGGCTGGATCGCGGCGATCGTGGCCATCCTCGGCTGTGCCGCGTGGTTGGTCGTGTTCAGTTACAAGCATGTCGAGTACAGCAGCGACCTGTGGTGGGAATTCAGCCTCCACCAGGGCGGCGCACCGCGTGCATTGCGTGCGCTGGTCGCCGCCGCTGCCACAGGCATGCTGTTTGCGCTGGCCAGCCTGATTCGTCCGATAAAACTGCATCGCGAGCCGCCGAGTGAGGCGGAACTGCAGCAGGCGCTGCCGTTGATCAAGCAGTTCCCCTCGGCGCAGGCCCATCTGGCGCTGATGGGCGACAAGACCTTGCTGTTCGGCCCCGAGCACAAGGCCTTCGTGATGTTCGATACGGAGGGGCGCAGCTGGGTGGCGATGGGCGATCCGGTCGGCACCGACGAGGATGCCCGACGTGAGCTGGTGTGGTCGTTCCTCGAACAGTGCGAGCGTGCCGGTGGCTGGCCGGTGTTCTACCAGGTGAGCCCGGTCGATCTGGACCTGTATCTGGAAGTGGGCCTGAACCTGCTGAAGATCGGCGAAGAGGCACGCGTGCGGCTGGACAGCTTCAATCTCGACGGCAAATCCAGGAAGGTATTGCGCAACACTGTGAACAAGCTGACTCGTGAGGGCCTGCGACTGGAGATCGTGCCGCCCGAAGCCGTGGCACCGCTGTTGCCGCGACTGAAGCAAATCTCCGATGCATGGATGCGCGACAAGAACGTGCGCGAGAAGCGCTTCTCGCTCGGTTCGTTCGATCCACGCTATCTGGTGCGCACGCCCATGGCATTGGTCTGGCAGGACAACCAGCTGGTGGCGTTCGCGAACCTGTTCCTCAACGAAACCAAACAGGAAGCCTCGGTGGATCTGATGCGACACCTGCCGGACGGCCCGGCCGGGATCATGGACTACCTGTTCGTGGAACTGATGCAGTGGGCGCGCGACGACGGCTACCGCTGGTTCAACCTCGGCATGGCACCGCTGGCGGGTCTGCAGAACCGGCGCCAGGCGCCGCTGTGGAACCGTTTCGGCGCGCTGGTATTCGGCCGTGGCGAACGTTTCTACAACTTCCGCGGGCTGCAGCGCTACAAGGACAAATTCGATCCGGAGTGGGAGCCACGCTATATGGCGGTGCCCGGTGGCATTGCGCTGCCGATGATCCTGACCAATGTGGCCAGCCTGATCTCCGGCGGCCTTTCCGGGGTGGTACGCCGATGAAACGCGGGACTGGCATCGCGCTGGTTGCGGCGGCCGTGTGCCTGCTGGGCGTCGCTCTTGTCTGGAGCCCGTGGTCGCGGGTCAGCCTGGAGGACGTCACCGTGGTGCTGCCGGTCAGCTCCATAAGCGTGGCGCCGCCGGCCGGCAAGGGCGACGTCATGGCGATCATCTATTCCGGCGATGGTGGCTGGGCCGATCTGGACCGGCGCCTGGGCATCGCCTTCATCGACCGCGGCATCCCCGTGCTCGGCGTCAACACGTTCAAATACTACTGGCGCGAACGCACTCCGGAAGAATCGGCGCGCGAGCTCGATGCACTGATGACGAAGTACCTCGGCGTGTGGGGCAAGAAACGCATCTGGCTGGTGGGTTTCTCCTTCGGCGCCGATGTGCTGCCAACCATCATAGACAAGCTCAGTCCGGCCAACCGTGCGCGGATCACCCAGCTGGTGCTGCTGTCGCCCAGCCGGGATGTGACCTTCGAAATCGAACTCGAGGGCTACATGATCAAGCAGGGCTGGTTCAAGGAACACGTCAAGACGCTGCTGCAGTCGATCAACCCGATCAAGCACTACGACACGATGCCGCCACTGCAGGCACTGCAGAACCAGCCGTCCACGGTCTGCTATTACGGCCTGGACGACAGCGACGACACCATCTGTGACGAGCCGAACCTGCCAGCCTGGGTGAAGGTTCACGCGAAGAAGGGCGGCCATCATTTCGACGGCGGTTACCAGCCGCTGGCGGCGCAGATGCTGGAAGAATTGCCGGCGCAGGCATCGACAGTTGGCGGTATACACTGAATCAACTCAGGTATGTTGGCTGGTGTCGGTATCCGCCATCCTCCCGGGTATGACGAAACGGTGCCGAGCCGGGAATTTCCGCCAGTTCATATGGCGGCTGGGTTGAACAGGTTCTTCTTGCATCGCAACGAAGCAATGCGATGATTAATGCAGTCCAAGACTGCGGCTACCAGAGACGATGGTTCAAATACCGGCAGGGATGTGGCGCCCTCGCGTGCCGCAAGTGGCGGGCTTTCCCTTTTCTCGATACCTGTGCGTGGCAGGCTGGCTATTGCTTGCCTTGTCATGGCTGGTGGCTATGGTCCGCGCTCGCACAGTGGATACGCTGATCGTCGACGAATGGGTACACGTGGCGCAGATTTTCACCTTCCTTCACGGTCACTTGCACGATGTCAATTCCCGTCTGACCAATATCCCCGGCTACCATTTGCTGGTGGCCGGCATCATGAAACTGTTCGGTAGCCAGTCGCTGGCTGGCGTACGAACGGTCAACATGTGCTTTGGCCTGCTGGGCGGCGTGTTCTTTTATCTGGTGCGACGGGAGTTGGCGCAGGAGCATTTGTCGCGCACAGTTGCTCAGTTCCTGTTTTTTCCGTTGCTGTATCCGTATTGCTTCCTGGCCTATACGGATATCTTGTCGGTAGCGCTGGTGCTCGCCGCATTCTGGGCTACGTTGCGTGATCGCCATCTACTGGCTGCCCTGGTCCTGATTGGGGCGATGGCAGTGCGGCAGAACGATGTCGTATGGGCGGGATTCCTGGCCATGTATGCACTGTGGCCTATCTTGCAGGAAACCCATTGGCGGCCTTGGCTTGCGGCATCCCGGGTATTTCGCATCGCATGGCCGTATTGCGTTGTCGCATTTTTGTTTCTGGCGTACTGGGCGTGGAACGGCACCATTGTTTTCGCAAATTCCCAGACCGCTATCCATCCGGACGCGAGCCTCCATTGGGGTAATCCGTTTTTCTTCCTGTTCGCTGCAGGTATCTTCCTGCCGCTGCAGTTGTGGGGCGGTTTGCGGCGATTCGCGCTGGCTGTACGTACAAACCCCTGGTGGTTGCTGTTTCCATTGGGAATTTTTGCGATCTATGCCGTGGGTTTCACGGTCACCAATTTTGGCAACCTGATTGCGGCAGATCATTTCCTGCACAACGCCGTGCTCGCTGCGGTTACCCGAAATCATTGGGCCTGGTGGGGATTCGGCCTGATCGCAACTGTTGCAGCTTGCGGGCTGGCACATACACAGTTCAGCGTTTCACAGGGCTGGCTGCTTTTTCCGTTTGCCGCTTTCTATCTGGCGGCATCCTGGTTGATTGAAGGGCGCTACACATTGATCCCCTTTGCGTTGTGGCTGGCACTGAGGCGGCAGGGAAACGATACGGCCGAACGCATCACGCTCGGTATCTGGGTGGTGCTGGCGCAGTTCTTCGCGCTGAGCATCCTGGCGTCGCGCTTCATGCTTTGAGCCCCTGATGCCAGAAGGATCATCAGCTGAACCCTGCGACAGACAGCATGTGTGACGGAATGCTTTTGCCTGGCATTGATGTGCTGCTGATCACCGATGACAGGCCCAGCCCGCTCAATGGTGGGTGACCATCTGCCGCCAGCTGAGTGCTGTCGGGGGATTGCCAACGCATGTGCGTCGGTTGGTCGCACGCACTTAGTCACTGATGTGCATTTGCCTGTGCTGTGGAGCGATACTGGCTGCCACGATCGGGCGCGGTGCCCGACCGCCACATCAGCGAGGAGACTTCCATGTTGGATTGGCTGGGTTACCGCAAGGAATTGATCGGGCGCATCGGCGAGATCGGCAAGCTGAGCCCGGATACATTGAGGGGTTATCAGACCCTGTCTGGTGCAGGCGAAAAGACCGGTCACCTGGACGCCAAGACGCGCGAGCTGATTTCACTGGCGGTGGCGGTCACCACCCGCTGCGACGGCTGCATCACGGTGCATACCGGCGAGGCCCTGAAGCACGGTGCCAGTCGCGAGGAAATTGCCGAGGCACTCGGTGTCGCCGTGGCGATGAATGCCGGCGCCGCGATGGTGTATTCGGCGCGGGTGCTGGATGCGGTCAACGCGCACACCTCCGGTTGAGCCGGCATGGCATGAATGCCGTCGCCTGTCGGTGCGAGGGCGGTGGCCATGTGCCATGCGTGAGTGCCGGATGCCGGCGTCAGTCCGGTTCCTTCAATGCATGGTCGTTGCGACAGACCCTGAGGGCCTTGGCACGGGCTGCCGTGATGAGGATGATTTCATGCGTGTGCACTGAGGTCACGACGTCGAGGCAGGCGCAGCCATGGCCATGGTGTCCGTTGGTGTCGACCCACTGGGCATCACCGAATTCGGGCCAGTCACCTTCGGCCTGATGACCACCCTGGATGCCGATCACCCATTCGCCATCGCGATCGAACAGCGAGGCATTCCCCGGCGTTGGGTTGTCGAACCAGCCGCAACGGGTCTGTGCTCTGGCTGGCGATTCCTGTGCTCCCGCCATGGATACGAACAGCATGGCGCAGAACAGGGTCGGTAGAGTTTTCCAGTATTTCATCGCTTTCCCTGTGGTGTCGGTGCCCGGCTCCCGGAGCATGCTACGACAGGTCCGCAGGCTCACGGCGTACGGATACCGACAATGCTCACCACGTACAATGCCACCACTGTTTCATGATTGAAGAATTGACGTGACTGCTGCCGGATTTTTTGCGGCCGCGCCGGATGAGGCGCTGGCGGCCCTTTTTGTTCCGCTCGAATCGTCGGAGCTGCCGCTTCCGGCGGATGGCCGTGCGCTGTTCCTGCGTGCGCGTGCCGGCGTGCGTCTGCGCGAGATGGCGCGGCCCGGCTGGTTGTGCGAACAGAGCTTCATGCCGTTTGCCGATGAGCTGGGTCGCAACGGCTTGCGTGTGGGTGAGCCGGAAGCCGGGGAACGGTTCCCGCTGGTGCTGGTGTTGCCGCCGCGGCAGCGCGACGAGGCGCGTGCGTTGTTTGCGCGCGCGCTGTTGCACACGGCACCGGGTGGCACGGTGCTGGCGTCGATGCCGAACGCCGAGGGCGCGAAGTCGGGCGAAGCGGATCTGGCGAAACTGACCGGCGCCGTTCAGCACCTGTCCAAGCACAAGTGCCGGGTGTTCTGGAGCACCCCAAAGCCAGCGGATATCGACCAGGCATTGCTGGCCGAATGGCAGGCGCTGGATGCGCCGCGCGGCATTGTCGATGGTTACATCAGCCGTCCCGGCCTGTTCGCGTGGGACCGCATCGATCGTGCCTCGGCACTGCTGGCCACTCATCTGCCGAATGATCTGCACGGACGCGTGGCGGATCTCGGTGCCGGTTACGGCTATCTTGCCGCGCAGGTCGCCGCACGCTGCCCGAACGTCGACGCGATCGATCTGTACGAGGCCGAGGCGCGTGCGCTGGAGCCGGCGCGGGTCAATCTGGCCAGGGCGCAGCGCGAGTGTGGACGCGAGCTGGCGGTAGCGGTGCACTGGAGCGATGTCACCCGCGGCCTGTCGCAGCGTTACGACGCCATCGTCAGCAATCCGCCGTTCCATCAGGGGCGCGCCGATCTGCCTGAACTGGGTCAGGCCTTCATCACCAGCGCGGCTGATGCGTTGCGGCCGGCAGGGCGCTTGTTCATCGTGGCGAATCGCCATCTGCCCTATGAGGCCGTGCTGGCCTCGCGTTTCGGTGAAGTGCGCACGCTGGTCGTGCAGGAAGGTTTCAAGGTGATCGAAGCGGTTGGAGTGAGACAATGAAACTGGTCAAGCTGATTGCGAATCTCGGCTATGGCAGCCGCAAGGATGTGACCCAGCTGTTTCGCAGCGGCCGCATCACCGATGCGGATGGCGAGGTGTTGTACGCCGATGACGTGGTGGCGCACAAACACATCCGCGTCGATGATGAACCGCTCGATCCACCGCCCGGCCTGGTGCTGATGTTGAACAAGCCGCTCGGCGTCACCTGTTCGCGCAAGGATCCGGGCCGGGTGGTGTATGACCTGCTGCCGCCGCGTTACAACGTGCGCACGCCGGCGTTATCGAGCGTGGGTCGGCTCGATCGCGATACCAGCGGCCTGCTGCTGTTCACTGACGATGGCGCGCTGCTGCACCGAATCATCTCGCCGAAGGCGCAGGTGACCAAGGTGTACGAGGCCACGCTGGCGCAGGACCTGCGTGGTGACGAGGGTGCGCTGTTTGCCAGCGGTACGCTACTGCTGGAAACGGAAAAGGAGCCGCTGGCTCCGGCAAGCCTTGAGGTGCTGGGCCCACGTCATGCCCGGCTCACCGTGACCGAAGGTCGCTATCACCAGGTACGTCGCATGTTCGCGGCGGCGGGTAATCACGTCGAGACGCTGCAGCGTATTTCGGTGGGTGGGCTCACCCTGGGCGGGTTGCCGCTGGGCGAATGGCGCGCGCTGGACGCCGACGAGATTGCGTTGATTTTCGGCAACGACGCCTGAGCCCGGGGTTTGCCGCCCTACAGCATGTGTACCGCGGTAGGAATCGCGTCGCCGAACCATTTGTGTCGTTCGTCGCGGCAGCATGGGCTGCCCATTGCGAACTTGCGGCAGATCGCCGGGCGGTCCGCGTAGATCGTGCAGCCGGAGGTGTTCGGGTTGACCGCCGCACACCAGCCGTCCTCACCCTTGGCCAGGGTCTCCAGGCCGTGTTCGTCGCGATGGATCAGCCAGGTCGGCACGTGGTCGTCGGGCATCAGCACCACGGTGAGGCGACAGCACACGGCTTCGCAGGTCGTGCATTGCACGCTGGGGTCGACGCTTTCGGCGTAGGGGTCGTGGAGGCTGTTCACTCGTCAGCATGACAGCTTCGTTCGATGTGAATGTGAACCGCATGTTGCGTGTAGGTATGCTCAGCTCTTCGTGTCGTGCCACAACGCCTGCCAGCCATCGAGGCCGAGCTGTTGCAGTGTCTCGATATTGCGTCGGTAGATGCTGTCGGTGTCGCTCATCGCATCCATCGCGCGTTCGATGCTGGATTCACGCAACAGATGCAAGGTGGGGTAGGGTGAGCGGTTGCTGAAATTCTCGATGTCGTCCTTAGCGCTGTCGGCAAACTGGTAGTCGGGATGGAAGCTGGCCACCTGCCACTCGCCCTCCAGCCCCAGCGCCTGCACGGCCGCATCGGCCATGTCGAGGAAGTCGTTGTAGTCGAGGAAATCCCTCAGCACGAACGGATGGATCAGCAGCCCGGTCTCGCATTCGTCCGGCGTCAGTGCATTGAGCGACTGCAGTTCGCCGCACAGCTCGTCCAGCAGCGCATCGGTATCGCGAGCATGGCTGACCCGCATGCGCAGCTTGCCCTGCACGTGCGGTGCGCGGGCAAACGGGCACAGGTTGAGGCCGATCACCGCCCGTTCCAGCCAGCGCGTGGTGGCGTGGATGTACGGTGCGTCCTCGGGCAGGGCATCGTCATTGAGGCTGGAAGGGGATATGTCGCTCATGCGGTTTCCGGCGTGTTGGCTGTCGACGGTAAGATTACTGGAGTAAGTAGCGGTCGATATGCCCGATCAGGCATGGGACTTGCTTGGAATTTCCATGTATTTCGCCGACAAGTCGCCGCCTGGTGCGTTGCCCGCAGCTCCCTGCACTGATGCGCGGGCCTCGGAGCTGATCCAGTGGCGTGCTTCGATGCGAGAGCATTCCCGGTTCGGCCGACCTTGTGAAGACAGGGGGCGGACCGTGAATCATGGGATGCTGTTGTGTCCGTAATTAGTTGTTCGACAAGGATTCGCTTGTGGATGGTTTGATGGATGGGCCCGTTGATGTCATGAGCCTGGATGCCCTCGGGGGGTTGGCTGCCCCGGGGTTCGAGGCCAGGCAGCGGGACGACTTCTCTCTGCGAGTTATCCCCGGCAAACCGCCCAGGGGGCCTCACCCTGCTCCAATCGCGGCGCGGCGCAGATCGCGCCGCGTCTATTTGATGGCGCCGGCAGAATGGAAATCCGCCAACTCGGTTGCCAATATGCCGACAGACTGGTCGCCGCTGGTATCGGCTCCTTCGAAGTGGGCGAACAGGCAGGCTGTTCCGGTTCAGGTGCAGATGGCGCCATTCCTGAGAACGGGGCGCCGAAGGGTGATAGTGGCGGCTTCGTTTTGCATGGTGCTCGCTGCCATGCTTGTCCTGCCCGGCATGAGGCTGGCGCCTTCACAGTTGGAGCCGCGGCAACCCTCGCCGATCAGCGCTCGGGCTGGGAAGCCGGTATTCGCCACGACTGCAACGGCATCGGTTGCCGTGCCCACGCCGCGACCGGATGCCATGAAAACCACGCAGGCCTCGCCAGTGCCGAGCCCATCACCTTCGGTTTCGCCGCAGGCGCCAGCCCCCGGTGAACTGTTGACTGACGTCAGTACGATGGATCTGATGATGCCGGTTGCCGAACCGGATCTGGACATTGCATCCCGGGACAGCTTGTGGGCACAGGTAGGCAGGTCGTCCGGCCTGGACCCGCTGCTCCTCTACAGTGTGGCACTCGTTGAATCCCGCGCACTGCTTCCCGATGGAAAGGTCGGCCCGACCCCATGGCTGTTCAGGGTCAACGATCGCCTGGTTCTCGGTGACCGGCACCACGTACAGATGGAGATGGCTGTGGCCAGCCAGTTCGGCTCCGTGGTTCAGGATGTCGGCATCATGCAGGTCTATTACCCGATGCACCGGGACGCCGTTCCCGATCCTCTGACCCTGCTCGACCCGCGGACGAACATCACCGTTGCTGCGAAGATCCTGCGCGATGGCATGCACGAAACTCGTGACCCGGTGCTGGGGGTCGGCTACTACCACAGCCACACGCCCGAGTTGGCCAGGGATTACGGCATGGCCGTATTGGCGGTCTATCAGCGGCTCAAAAGCCTCTATCGTTCGGGCAGAGCTGCACAGATCGCTACACACCAGTCCGCAGCGCATGCCTGATCTCCACTGATGCGGCAGACGCGTGCCTACCCATTGAGGTATTGCGCTGCATGACATGCGCCCGGATATAAGGTGTACACCTTCATCCGGCCCCTCTGCCCATGTTCAAGCTGCACTTCGACAACGCGTTCGTCCGCGAATTGCCCGGTGACCCGGAGCAGGGGCCGCATCTGCGCCAGGTCGAAGGCGCGTTGTATTCGACAGTGACGCCCACGCCGGTCGCTGCGCCACGCCTGCTGGCGCATTCGGCCGAGATGGCGGCAGTACTGGGTTTCAGCGAGGCTGAAGTCGCCACACCGGAGTTTGCGCAATTGTTCAGCGGCAATGCGCTGCTGGACGGCATGCAGCCGTATGCGGCGAATTACGGTGGACATCAATTTGGCAACTGGGCAGGCCAGCTGGGCGACGGGCGGGCGATCTCGCTGGGCGAGACGATCAACGCCGCCGGCGAACGCTGGGAAATGCAGCTGAAGGGCGCCGGCCCGACACCGTATTCGCGTGGTGCGGATGGTCGCGCCGTGTTGCGTTCGTCGGTGCGCGAGTTCCTGTGCAGCGAGGCGATGCATCATCTCGGTGTGCCGACCACGCGTGCGTTGAGCCTGGTGGATACCGGTGAGCCGGTCGTGCGCGACATGTTCTATGACGGCCATGCGAGGCCGGAGCCAGGCGCCATTGTCTGCCGCGTGGCGCCTTCGTTCATTCGCTTCGGTAATTTCGAACTACCTGCCTCGCGCGGTGATACAGCTTTGCTGCGGCAACTGGTCGACTTCACCATTCGCCGCGATTTCCCCGAGCTGGACGGGCAGGGCGAGGCGCTGTATGCCGAATGGTTTGCGCAGGTGTGCGAACGTACCGCGATCATGATCGCGCACTGGATGCGTGTGGGTTTCGTGCATGGCGTGATGAACACCGACAACATGTCGATCCTCGGCCTCACCATCGACTACGGTCCGTACGGCTGGGTCGACAACTACGATCCGGATTGGACGCCGAACACCACCGACGCACAGCGCCGTCGCTACCGCTTCGGTCAGCAACCGAATGTGGCGTGGTGGAACCTCAGCCGCCTGGCCGGTGCGCTGGCACCATTGTTCGATGGCGTCGAACCGCTGCAGGCCGGCCTGGATCGTTATGCGGCGACCTATGCCGCCGCCGAACGCGCGAATATCGCCGCCAAGCTCGGTCTGGCCGAATGCCGCGACGACGACATGGCCTTGATGCAGTCGTTGCAGTCGCTGATGCAGCAGGTCGAGATCGACATGACGTTGTGGTTTCGTGCGCTGGCCGAGGTCGATGCACAAGCGCCGACCCTGGCACCGATGCAGGATGCGTTCTACGACGAGGCGAAACGGCGCGAGATGGAACCAGCCCTCGACGACTGGCTTTTTCGTTATGCCGCGCGGCTTGCCGACGATCCGTTGTCGTCCGGGCAACGCCACCAAAAGATGTACGCAGCGAATCCGCGCCATGTACTGCGCAACTACCTGGCCCAGCAGGCGATCGACCGCGCCGAACAGGGTGACATCAGCGGCATCGCCGAACTGCTCGATGTCATGCGCCACCCGTATGACGACCGGCCCGGCCACGAGGCGTTCGCGCAGAAGCGTCCGGACTGGGCGCGGCACAAGGCCGGTTGCTCGATGCTTTCGTGCAGTTCCTGAGCCCTGGGGAACCTCGAAAACCCCTCAAGCGTCCGTCATCCCAGCGAAAGCTGGGATCCAGCGCCTCCAGTCCGTCGAATAACCAAGGCTCTGGATTCCAGCTTTCGCTGGAATGACGAGATTGAAGCAGAGTTCATTCGTGGTCATAAAATTGGTGCCCTCGAGACGATTCGAACGTCCGACCTGCCCCTTAGGAGGGGGCCGCTCTATCCAACTGAGCTACGAGGGCAGCGGCGGCGATTTTCGCATGGATCCCGCCGTGGTGCGATCCACCGATGATCCGGCAAGAACCGGTGGCCTGCTAGAATGGGCAATTAACCGCCATCACCACGGCGCCCACGGGCGCGCAAGTCCAGGAGACATCCATGTCCCACGCAATCCTCACCGCGCTTGGCCTCCACGGCGAGCAGTCCGGTTCGTATCTCGGTCAGGGCGAATGGTCGAAGACCACCGACGCCGGCGCGCTGCAGCCGGTGAATCCGGCCACCGGCGAGGTGCTCGGCACCGTGCATGCGTCCAGTGCTGCCGACTACGAGATCATCGTCAAGCGCGCGCAGGCTGCGTTCAAGGTGTGGCGCACGACGCCGGCGCCGCAGCGCGGCGAAGCGGTGCGCCTGTGCGGCGAGGCGCTGCGCAAGCACAAGGATGCGCTGGGTTCGCTGGTCGCGCTGGAGATGGGCAAGATCAAGCCCGAGGGCGACGGCGAAGTGCAGGAGATGATCGACATCGCCGACTTCGCGGTGGGCCAGAGCCGCATGATGTACGGCGCCACCATGCATTCGGAGCGTCCGGGCCATCGCATGTACGACCAGTACCATCCGCTCGGTCTGGTCGGCATCATCAGCGCGTTCAACTTCCCGGTCGCGGTGTGGGCGTGGAATGCGATGCTCGCCACCATCGCCGGCGACGTCTGCATCTGGAAACCGTCGCCGAAGACCCCGCTGTCAGCGATCGCCACGATCCGCATCTGCAACGAGGCGTTGAAGGCCGGTGGCTTCCCGGATCTGTTCTTCCTGTTCAACGACGCCGGCACCGAGCTGTCGCAGGCGTTCGTCGACGACAAGCGCATCCCGCTGATCAGCTTCACCGGTTCGACCAAGGTCGGCCGCATGGTCGGCGAGCGCGTGGCACAGCGCATGGGCCGCTCGCTGCTGGAGCTGGGCGGCAACAACGCGATCATCCTCGATGAAAGCGCCGACCTGAAGCTGGCGATCCCGGGCATCGTGTTCGGCGCCGTCGGCACCGCCGGCCAGCGCTGCACCACCACGCGCCGCCTGTTCGTGCACGAGTCGATCTACAAGAACGTGCTGGAGACCCTGGTCAAGGCGTACAAGCAGGTCGAGGGCAAGATCGGCGATCCGACCCTGGCCACCACGCTGATGGGCCCGCTGAACAGCTCCGAAGCGGTGCAGGGTTACCTTGCCGCGGTCGAGAAGGCCAAGGCGGCGGGCGGCACGATCGCCACCGGCGGTGCAGCGCTGACCGATCGCAAGGGCAACTTCGTGCTGCCGACGATTGTTACCGGCATCGCGAACTCGCATGAGGTCGTGCAGACCGAGACGTTCGCGCCGATCCTCTACGTGATGCCGTTCAAGACGCTGGACGAGGCGATCGACATGCAGAACGACGTGCCGCAGGGCCTGTCCTCGTCGATCTTCACCAACAACTTGCGCGCGGGCGAGCAGTTCCTGTCGGCGGCCGGTTCGGATTGCGGCATCGCCAACGTCAACATCGGCACCTCCGGTGCGGAGATCGGCGGCGCCTTCGGCGGCGAGAAGGAAACCGGCGGCGGTCGCGAATCCGGCTCGGACGCATGGAAGGTCTACATGCGCCGCCAGACCAACACGATCAACTATTCGGACGCATTGCCGCTGGCCCAGGGCATCAAGTTTGATCTGTAAGTGATCCAAATCGATCGCGGGTGGCGTTGCCGCCCGTGATCGGCAGCAATACGGTGCGGCACCCTCCCTAGTTTCCACAGCGAGTGCAGCGGCGATGAGCTATCAACCTGCGTATCGACCGGCTGCCAGCACCAGTACGCTGGCGGTGGTGAGTCTGGTGTTCGGCATTCTTTCCTGGTGCCTGTTGCCCTTCATCGGCGCGATCGTGGCCGTCATCTGCGGTCACCTGGCACGCAGCGAGATAAGGCGCGCCCCGGCTGGCACGGTCATCGAGGGCGATGGCATGGCCATCGCCGGGCTGGTGCTTGGCTATATCCATCTGGCGATCGCGATCATCGCCGTCGTCGTGCTGATGCTGCTTTTCGGTGCCATGTTCCTGCATCTTGGCCCGCACTGGCATGTGTTTTCATGACGGCGTTCATGCCGCCCGCAGCGTTTGATTTCCGCGGTTACCGTGTCGTCGTCGCCGGCGGCAGCAAAGGGATCGGGCGCAGCATGGCGCTGGCATTCGCGGCGGCAGGCGCCTCGGTATCGGTTTGCGCCCGCGGTCAGGGCGCGCTCGACGAAGTGGCGCATGAAATCGCTGCGCTGGATACCACCGTTCACACACAATGCTGTGATCTGGCTGATGCAGCGGCCATTCGTGATTTTGTGGAGGCTTCGGCCGCTGCGATGGGTGGCATCGACGTGCTGGTCAACAACGCCAGCGGTTACGGCTTTGGCGACAACGACGAGGCGTGGCTGGCCGACTTCAATGTCGACCTGATGGCAGCGGTGCGCGCCTCGCGGGCGGCACTGCCGCATCTGGCGGAATCGGCGCATGCCAGCATCCTGCACACCAGTTCGATCGCGGCGCTGCGTCCACGCCCGACCGGCCCGTCCTACGCGGCGATGAAAGCCGCACTGAGCCACTACACCATGTCGCAAGCGCTGGCACTCGCGGCACAGCGCATCCGCGTCAACGCCATCGCGCCGGGGTCGATCGAATTTGCCGACGGTCTGTGGGATCGCTGCAAACATGAGGACCCTGTGCGCTATGCCTCCGTACTGGCGAAGATTCCGTTCGGCCGCTACGGCACGCCGGAGGAAATCGCCCATGCCGCACTGTTCCTTGCGTCGCCATGGGCTGGCTGGATCACCGGGCAGACCCTGGCTGTCGACGGCGGCCAGATGCTCAATGGCTGAGCAACCGGACGGATGACATGAGCGAGCTGCATTCCACCACGCGCTTCAGCAATCGCGTTGATGATTACGTGCGCTACCGGCCGGACTATCCACCAGCCCTGCTGGAGTGGCTGCAGCGCGTGCAGGGCGTCGATGCCGGCTGGCAGGTCGCCGACATCGGTGCCGGTACCGGCATTTCGTCGAAGATGTTCCTCGACGCCGGCTATCGCGTGACCGCGGTGGAACCGAACGCGCCGATGCGTGCGGCCGCCGAACACTGGCTGCATGGATATGAAAGGTTCGCTGCCGTCGACGGTCGTGCCGATGCCACCGGACTACCGCATGCCGGCATGGATCTGGTCACCGTGGCGCAGGCGTTCCACTGGTTCGACGAGGAAGCGACGCGGCGCGAGTTCGCACGCATTCTGCGCCCGCGTGGCCTGGCGGCGATCTGGTGGAATTCGCGCCGGCTGACCGGCACGCGTTTCCTCGAAGGCTACGAGGCCTTGCTGCAGACCTTTGGCACCGACTACACCAGCGTGGCCGAACGCTATGCGGACGATGCACGCATGCGCACCTGGTTCGGAGCCGGCTATCGCGGCAGTGCCAGCTTCGAGCACGGCCAGCGACTGGATTTCGCGGCGCTGCGCGGCAGGCTGATGTCCTCGTCCTACGCGCCGCCGGCCGGTCATCCCATGCACGAGCCGATGCTGCAGGCGCTGCGCGAACTGTTCGACAGCTGCGCCGAACACGGCACGATAAGCTTCGACTACGACACCCGTATCTTTGCCGGACATCTGGCCTGACCATGTACGACTACCTGCGCCCGCTGCTGTTCAAGCTCGATGCCGAGACTGCGCATCGCGTCACCCTGTACGGGCTGGGTGTGGCCCAGCGCAGCAACTTCGCGCACTGGATCGCCAAGCCGCCGGCCGACCTGCCGACCACGGTGTTCGGCATCACGTTCCCGAATCCGGTCGGCCTGGCGGCCGGGCTGGACAAGAACGCCGAGCACCTCGATGCGCTCGATGCGCTCGGCTTCGGCTTCATCGAAGTCGGCACGGTGACGCCGCTGCCACAACCAGGCAACGACAAGCCGCGCATGTTCCGGCTGCCGCAGCACGAGGCGATCATCAATCGGCTCGGCTTCAACAATGGCGGCGTCGAGGCGCTGGTGCGCAATGTGCAGCAATCCAGCTATCACGGCGTGCTCGGTATCAACATCGGCAAGAACAAGGACACGCCGAACGAAAAGGCAGTCAACGATTACCTGACCTGCCTCACGCGCGTATACGAACACGCCAGCTATATCACCGTGAATATCTCATCGCCGAACACCAAGGGTTTGCGTGACCTGCAGGAAGAGGCCACGCTGCGCCGCTTCATTTCGGTATTGCGTGAGGCACAGGAGCGCCTCGGCTCGCAGCATGGCCGGCGCAAGCCGATGCTGCTGAAGATCGCGCCGGATCTCGGCGAAGCCGAGCTGGACTCGATCGCCGAGGTACTGTTGCGCACAGGTATTGACGGCGTGATCTGCAGCAATACCACGATCGATCACACGGCCGTAGCCGACGATCCACATGGCAGCGAAACCGGTGGCCTGTCCGGCAAGCCCCTGTTCGAGCGTGCTACCGCGGTGCTGGCCGGCATGCATAAGCGTTTGCAGGGTCGCATCCCGCTGATCGGCGTGGGCGGCATTCTGGATGGCAGCGATGCGGCCGAGAAGCTCGATGCCGGCGCCTCGCTGGTGCAGGTCTATTCGGGCCTGATCTATCGTGGGCCACAGCTGGTCGCCGAATGCGTCAATGAAATCCGCCGTCAGCGCGAGGCTGAAAATGCTGCCTGAACGCACGGACATGGGCGGCTACACGCTTATCGAAAATGCCTCGCTGGCCAACCGCAATACGCTGCGCGTAGCCGCGCGGGCGAAGCTGCTGGCGGAAATTCGCGACGCCAGCAAGCTGCCCGAGTTGCTCGACTTTCCGGCTGTGCGCAACGGACGCCTGCTGGTGTTGGGCGAGGGCAGCAACGTGCTGTTCACTGGCGACTTCGACGGCACCGTGCTGGCGATGGAAACCCGTGGCGTCTTTGTAGAAGAAATGCTTGCCACAAGTGGCGTCCATGTTGAGACGCTTGCCACAAGTGGCGTCCATGTTGAGAGTGATGGCGAAAGCGCGCGTATCGCCGTGGCCGCCGGCGAGCGCTGGGACGACTTCGTGCGCTGGACTCTGGGCCAGGGCTACGCCGGTCTGGAAAACCTGATCCTGATTCCCGGCACCGTCGGCGCCGCGCCGATCCAGAACATCGGCGCCTATGGCTGCGAAGTGGCCGAGTTCATCGAAAGTGTGGAAGCGTGGGATATCCGCGAACGCCGCGTGGTGACGCTCGATCATGCGACCTGCGCGTTCGCCTACCGCGACTCGTTGTTCAAGCATGAGCCAGGGCGTTACATCGTCACCGCCGTACGCTTCGTGCTGCCGCGCAGTCGTCCGCTTCGGACCGACTACGCCGGCATCAACGAACAGCTGGCGCGGATGGGCGTGGACAAGCCTGCGCCGTTCCACGTGGCCGAAGCGGTGGTGCACCTGCGTACCAGCAAGCTGCCCGATCCGATGGTGATCGGCAACGCCGGCAGCTTCTTCAAGAACCAGATCGTCGACGCGGAGCTGGCCGACGCGCTCAAGCGCGAACATCCTGGCCTGGCTGTGTGGCTGCAGCCGGACGGTCGCTACAAAGTGTCTGCCGCGTGGATGATCGAGGCTGCCGGTTTCAAGGGTATGCGCGAAGGTGATGCAGGCATCTCCAACCGGCATGCGCTGGTGCTGGTCAATCACGGTAAGGCGACGGGGTCGCAACTGTGGGCGCTGGCGCAGCGGGTGATGCATGGTGTGCACGAGAAATTCGGCGTTGCGCTGGAGCCGGAGCCGGTAGTGATCGGCGCGCGCTGAAGCCTCCCAGCACCGTCATTCCGGCGCAGGCCGGAATCGCATCACCATGACCATATTGACCAGCCATCCGGTTTCGCATCAGCAATACGGATGACCGGCGCAGCTGCTGCAAAGCGATTCCGACCTGCGCCGGAATGACGACAAAGAAACGAATCGGTTCGGGGTGCCCGGAAACCACTCCCGCAACAAATCTCAGGTGTGGGCCCGCTTCTCGATATTCGGCAGAAACACCGTAATCAATCCCATCAACGGCAGATACGCACACAACCGGTAGACGTATTCGATGCCATGCGCATCCGCCAATCCACCGAGCACGGCCGCACCGATGCCACCCATGCCGAACGCGAAGCCGAAGAACAGGCCGGAGATCATGCCGACCCTGCCTGGGATCAGTTCCTGCGCATAGACCAGGATCGCCGAGAACGCCGAAGCCAGGATCAGGCCGATCACCACGGTGAGCACACCGGTCCACAGCAGGTTCGCGTGCGGCAGCAGCAGGGTGAACGGCGCCACGCCGAGGATCGATACCCAGATCACCCACTTGCGCCCGATGCGGTCACCGATCGGGCCGCCGATCAGCGAGCCGGCGGCCACCGCGAACAGGAACACGAACAGGTGAACCTGTGCACTCTGCACCGACACGCCGAATTTGTGGATCAGATAAAACGTGTAGTAGCTGCTGAGGCTGGCCAGGTAGAAATACTTGGAGAAGATCAGCAGGCCAAGGATCGCCAATGCGCCGATGATCTGGTTGCGCGTGAGCGACACCACGGTGAGGTGCCGCGCCGCGGACTTGCTGCGTGCAACATGATGTTGCCCGTACCAGCGCCCGACCTGCAGCAGCACCACGATTGCCAGCAGCGCTGCCAGCGAGAACCACGCCACGCTGCCGCGGCCGTGCGGCACGATGATCCATGCGGCCAGCAGTGGTCCCAGCGACGAGCCGGTGTTGCCGCCGACCTGGAACAGCGATTGCGCCAGGCCATGCCGTCCGCCTGAGGCCATTCGCGCCACCCGCGACGATTCCGGATGGAACACCGACGAGCCGGTGCCGACCAGCGCAGCGGCGACCAGCAGGATCGGGAAATTCGGTGCCACCGCCAGCAGCAACAGGCCGCACAGGGTGAAGCCCATGCCCACCGGCAGCGAATACGGCATCGGTCGCCGATCGGTGACCATGCCGACCAATGGCTGCAGCATCGAGGCGGTGAGCTGATAGGTCAGGGTGATCAGGCCGACCTGGGCGAAGCTCAGGTGGAAATCGCTTTTCAGGATCGGATAGATCGCCAGGATCAGCGACTGGATCATGTCGTTGAGCATGTGCGCGAAGCTGATGCCACCGAGCACGCCGAAGGCGGTGCCCTCGGCGTGCTGCGTTGATTGCGCCATCGGTGGGGTCGTCGGCTGAGCCGGCAGGCTCGCCTCGTCGACGCGGGTGTCCATGGAAAACTCTCGGGGGTAGGGAAGGAGCGGTGCGCATTGCATCGCCGGAGGCGCCACTTTAGAGTGGTCGGCATCGGCCCGCATGCATCGGTGGGTCAAATGTTGTCGAATTCGGGCCAAACCACCGCTCATCATGCGCAACGCACGCGTCACCCATTACGAAGACACCCCGCGCGATGTGGTTATTACCGGCAACGACTATCCGCCGCATTTCGTCCTGCCGCGCCACGCCCACAAACGCGGCCAGCTGCTGTACGCCGCCACCGGCGTGGTTACTGTAATCACCGACGAAGGCAGCTGGGTGGTGCCCCCGCGTCGCGCGCTGTGGATTCCGGGCGGTGTCGCGCACGAGGTGCGCATGAGCGGCGTGGTATCTACCCGCAGCGCCTACGTAAGGGGTGAGGCTGCCACGCAGTTGCCCACCCATTGCCGGGTGATCGGAGTATCGCTGCTGCTGCATGCCTTGCTGCTGGAGGCGGTGGACCTGCCGGCCGAGTACACACTGGAAGGTCGCGACGGCCGGGTGATGGCCCTGCTGCTGGACGAGATCGCTGCGATGCCGGCGCTCGCGTTGAACACACCGTTGCCGCGCGATCCGCGGCTGGCCCGTCTGTGCCGCGCGCTGATCGCCGCACCGGCATTGGAAATCGACATCGACGTCATGGCGCACAAGGCTGGCATGAGCCGGCGCAGTTTCACTCGGCTGTTCCGCCAGCAGACCGGCATGAGTTTCAGTGCATGGCGCCAGCAGGCTTGCCTGCTCGCTGCTCTGACCCGGCTGGGCAGCGGCGCGTCGATCACCCAGGTTGCGGTCGATCTGGGCTATAGCAGTGCCAGTGCGTTCACCGCTGCGTTCCGGCGGGTACTCGGAGCTGCACCCAGCCGGTATCTGGCAGCGGACGAGCGAACCGCCCGCGCCGTCGTCGACGCATGAGTATCTGCATGGGCATCAGTCAAACCCGCGACAAATCCGCATGGCATGCAGCCACGGTCACTGGCCTGTCAAGCTTGGATGGCAGGCTGTGACTTGCCTCGTCTTGTCATATCTCTGCGACTGTGCAGACGGGGAGTTAGCATGCCTGTTGATATAACAGCTCTTCGGACACCTAACTTTCCTGACTGGATCATGGATTCGTAGCAATGAACAGCCGCATTATTCGCGAGACCCTGTCGACCGACGCTGCCGCACCGGCGGCGAACGATGCCTTGCCGCCGGTACCGGCGCCTGATCTCAACGACAACCGGCTGTACATACACCGCGAGCTGTCGCAGCTGCAGTTCAACATCCGCGTGCTGGACCAGGCGCTGGACGAGCGCACGCCGCTGCTGGAACGGCTGAAGTTCCTGCTGATCTTCTCGCGCAACATGGACGAGTTCTTCGAGATCCGCGTGGCCGGGCTGAAGGGCCAGGTGGCGCTGGATCATGAACTGATAGGCCCGGACGGCATCCCGCCGCGCCGTGTACTCGCCGAGATCAGCGCGATCGCGCACAAGCAGATCGAGCGGCAGTACACGATCCTCAACGAGCGCATCCTGCCGGAGCTGGCCGGGCAAGGCATCCGCATCGTCCGCCGCACACAATGGACGCACCGGCAGAAGCTGTGGGTGCGCCGCTATTTTCGCGAGGAGGTGGCGCCGCTGATCACCCCGATCGGACTGGATCCCACCCATCCGTTTCCGCTGCTGGTCAACAAGAGCCTCAATTTCATCGTACGGCTGGACGGTGTCGATGCGTTCGGCCGCGACTCCGGCCTGGCGATCGTGCCGGCACCGCGCGTGCTGCCGCGGCTGATCCGCATGCCGCTGGAAATCTGCGAAGGCGGCGACAACTACGTGCTACTGTCCTCGATGATCCATGCCCATGCGGAGGAACTGTTCCCCGGCATGACGGTACTCGGCTGCTACCAGTTCCGGCTGACCCGCAACGCCGATCTCACGCTGGACCCGGAGGATGTCGAGGATCTGGCGCTGGCGCTGCGCGGTGAATTGTATTCACGCCGCTTTGGTGACGCAGTGCGGCTTGAAGTGGCCGACAACTGCCCGAAGGATCTGGCCGATTACCTGCTCAAGCAGTTCGGCCTCAACGAATCGGAGCTGTACGAGGTGAATGGCCCGGTGAACCTGGCGCGGTTGTTCCGCATCGCCAGCGAAGCGGGATATCCGCAGCTGCAATACCCGCCGTTCACTCCAGTGCTGCCGAAAGCGCTCAAACACGCCGAGGACCTGTTCCAGGTGATCGGCAAGCAGGACGTGCTGTTGCTGCATCCCTACGAATCATTTTCGCCGGTGGTCGACCTGCTGCGTCAGGCGGCGAAGGACCCGCAGGTACTGGCGATCAAGCAGACGCTGTACCGCACCAACGCGAATTCGGAAATCGTCGATGCGCTGGTCGACGCGGCACGCGCCGGCAAGGAAGTGACCGCGGTGGTCGAACTGCGCGCGCGCTTCGACGAGGAATCCAATCTCACGCTCGCATCGCGCCTGCAGCAGGCCGGCGCGATGGTGATCTACGGCGTGGTCGGCATCAAGACGCATGCCAAGCTGATGCTGATCCAGCGCCGCGAGGGCAGCGAGCTGGTGCGTTACGCGCACCTGGGCACCGGCAACTATCACACCGGCAACGCTCGGCTGTACACCGACTACAGCCTGCTCACCTCCGACGAGGCGCTGTGCGAAGACGTGCATAAGCTGTTCAGCCAGCTCACCGGCATGGGCAAGGTGCTTCGCATGAAGAAACTGCTGCATGCGCCGTTCACCTTGAAGAAGGCCCTGCTGGAACTGATCGCACACGAGACTGCGCATGCGGTGGCCGGCCGACCGGCGCAGATCATCATCAAGGTCAACGCGCTGACCGAGCCGAAGGTGATCCGCGCGCTGTACAAGGCCAGCATCGCCGGTGTGCAGGTCGAGCTGATCGTGCGCGGCGTCTGCTGCCTGCGCCCTGGCGTGGAAGGCGTCTCAGAGAACATCCGCGTGCGCTCGATCATCGGGCGGTTCCTGGAGCACAGCCGTGTCTACTGGTTCGCCAACGACGGTGAGCCGAAGATGTACCTGGCTAGCGCCGACCTGATGGAACGCAATCTGGATCGCCGCGTCGAAAGCGCGTTTCCGCTCGAGGGCAAGAAGCTGCAGCAGCGCGTGCACAATGCGCTCGACCTCTACCTCGGCGACAACACCAGTGCCCTGATCCTGCAGTCCGACGGCCAGTATCTGCGGCCGCCTGTCGCCAGCGACGAGCCTGCCCGCAACGTGCAGGCCGAGTTGCTTGAGAAGCTGTGCGCTGTAACCGCAGGCAACCACTGATACCGTCTGAATGTCGATGCGTACCCGCGTGGTGAACGCGCGAAGCGCGTTCGGGGATGCAGTCGATTCAATGGCTGGCTTCGACGTACCTGGCAAAATTATTCAAGATGGCCTGCCAACCCTGTCGCTGCTGCTCGACGGGGTTCTCTGACTCGGCATCGAACCTTACGCATACGTTTACACCATTTCCAGCGGCGTCAAACTCGATCTGCGCAACACGGTCACCGAAGGTGTATTCAATAAGTTTGTGCTTCACGATCTTCGTATAAATTCCGGCGAAGTCGAAGCCCATGCTGCCGTCCTTCGCTTCCATCCGCGACGAAAACGCACCCCCGACGCGCAAGTCCACGCTTGCGCTGGTCGTGTGCCAGTCATCGGATGCCGTATTCCATTGCTTGATGTCGTCGGGCGTCGTCCAGGCATGCCAGACATGTTCGATGGGGGCATTGACATTGGCCTCCACGGTGATCTTCATCGCATGACTCCTCATGGTCGGCAACTGACGCCTGAATTTCGCGGCGGCGAAGCCATGTGTTGATATGACGGCTATTCGACAGCAGTTATCAGCACGACATCTGGCACCCACAACTTCAACCACTTGGACAACCTCTCTTCCGGACTCAGTGCCTGAGGTGATGCCGGGGTCGAGCTCTTGAGCTTGAGGTTTCCATCCAGGCACCCTGCATTTGCCGCACCATAGATGCGGGAGTCGTGTCTGACAATGACCGCCACGAGTACACCGCAATGGCTGCAGATCAGGAACTGCGCCTTGTTTGATCCTTGTCGATACTCGTGCAGCGCGCCTGCATGGTTTTCCGAGACCGACAATTTTCCGGCTGGATCGGAAATGTATGCAGCTCCGTGCTTCCGACAAAACGAGCAATCACACGCACGCGGAATGAGGCTTGCCGGGTCCTGGGTGGTGGAAAACTCAATACGTAGCTGTCCGCAGTGGCAACTACCCGTCAGCACCCGCATTTCTCTCGCCATCTGCATGGTTTCATCTGGTCCATAGTGTTTGGCTCAAGCGGACCGCCAAAGACGGGTCCGCTTGAAGGAAGGGTTTGGAAGCACCATGCAGCGCCTGCTGACGAGCCCGACTTTACCGCCTGGGCGAATGGTTAGACGGCATTTTCGATGGCCGCCACGATGAAATGCTGAACCAGCGGCTCGAACTCCAACAGATAGTCTTGATCCTCAGGGTAGTACTTGGCCCTGAGCAGGTCATCTCCAGCGAAGGCACGAATGCTTTCTTCCGATTCCCAATGCGTGACGGTCAGGAAGTGCGTGATCTCAGCTTCGTCTCGCCGCAAGATGGCGACACTCAGGTTGCCAGGAACCGAACGGTAGTCTGGAACAGCCCGCTGCTCAAGGAAGCTCGTATAGGCGTCGGCCTTTGAGCGTAATGTGATCCCGTGCCACATGCGGCAAATCATGGAATCCTCCGATACCGCTTGATGCTTGAATTTAGCGGTGTGCGCAGCACGTCCACTGGCATGAATGGTCAGGTGGCCAGCCTGAGAGCATAAAAGCGGGTGCCTGGAAGGTGTTTATCGTTGTACGGCGGGATTTCAACGAATCCCAGCCGATGATAGAGAGCCTGGGCAGACGCCATGCTTGGCAGCGTATCCAGACGGAGTTCACTGTAGTTATTTTGACGTGCTGCGTGAATCACGGCTTCGACGAAGCGCTTGCCAAGCCCACAACTCCGATAAGCAGGGCGGACATACAGTCGCTTCATTTCTCCCGTGTGATTGTCCAGGGGCCTCAGGCCGACACAGCCAGCCACGTCAGCGCCGGTTTGCGCGATAAGCAGTACGCCGTTCGGCGGTACATACGGGGCAGGCAACGCCGCGAGTTCTGCAGCGAACCCTTGATACTCGAGATCTGTGCCGATGGCCTCGGCGTACTCGTGGAAAAGTTCGCGGGCGGTTGCGACAAGCTCAGGACTGTCCGCCTGCCTCAACACGATCTCTGGTGCTGTCATGGGCCACCAACGCTTGAGTTGAGCGGCGGCGTAGCCGTCCGCTTGCACGAGTAGTTTGGGCTTGAGCACCGCAATGGCAACAAGCACAACTTCGAAAACAACCAGGAGCAAAGGTAGCAAAAGACGGATGCGTCCGACATAAGCGGGCGTGGAAGGAGAGTGCGACGTGCGTCGGCGAGTGCTGAATGCAACGCCAACAATCGAGCTGCTTGTGTCCGGATTTGCGATGCGAGGCATATCAGTGCAGAAAAAGTTCAACGATCCTTTGCGATCGGCTGGACTGTAAGGCGAGGCTAAGGCGGTTTCGTTTCGCCGCTTGTTCGCAACGCCGTTACTCGCGGGTTTCAGCGTCCTGCGCCAGCGTGAGCTCTGCGTCAATGGCGACATAACGGACATGGCGGTAGTCGCGGATGAAACTGATCCGGCCGTCACGCCATTCGAGCCACATCATGTAGCTGGGTTTCGGATCGGCGCGGTCCTCGAAGACCGCGATCACCTCCCGGCCTTCGAGCCGAGCCGGAGCCAACCAGACATCATCGCTCTTGGCATAGATGGTGAAGAACATGCTGACGTCGGCGCGGCCGACGCGAAGCGGGTACGAGGACTGGTTGAGTTTCACGTCGTCGGTCAGGAGTTCCCGCAGGCCGTCCCAGTCCCGTTGGTTGAAGAGCGCGACATAGCGCGCCACCGCGGCGGACGCCGGCCGCACGTCCGGAAGCGGGCCGGCTTGCGCGTTGATCTCTCGAAGACGCGTGCGTCCCCGCGCCAGATGGCCCTTCACGGCATCAACCGTGAGATCGAGGAGGGCGGCGATTTCTATCAGCGACTCGTCGAGAACGTCCTTCAGAATGACGACACTCCGCTGAAGGATGGGGAGCTCCACAAATCGCGACACCGCGGTCTTGACCGTTTCCTGGCGCATCAGCATCTCCATGGGGTCGGGGCGGACCGGGTCGGCGATGTCGGACGTGATGTCGATCGTTTCGGCCATTCGTACCGCCCGGTTGCGCAGCAGGTCGAGGGCGCGATTGTGGGCGATCCGGAACAGCCAAGGCCGAAGCGGAGGCTGTGTCTGCAGATTTTGCAACGCCGCGAAGGCTCGGATGAGCGTATCTTGCACGACGTCCTCGCCATCGATGACCGATCCCATGAGACGTGCACAATAACGGTGCAGCTCGGGCCGCAGCTCGCCGGCCAAGGCGAGGAGTTCCGCCCGGCGGTCATGGTTTGGTACGGGACCGTCTTCGCTCAAGCTGACGCTCCCTCGAGGATCGTGACTCCCGCATCGCCATTCAGACCGAAGGCGAGGCCCTTGGCATATACCGGATCGTCCAGCACGGAAACCACGTACTCGCCGAAATCGCGGGGCGGCATCGGCGCGCCGAAACGGGCCACGAAGTCTTCAGGCCTGATGCCCGAGTCACGCGCGTAGGCGCTGGCGGCCGCATCGCCGATCCCGGTACCGAGAACCATCTGCCGCGGCACGATCGTCTGGAAGCGGATCCCGAGTTCCTTCTCCTCCGAGATGCCGTTGGCGTATTTGGCCATGAACCAGAGCATCCGTTTGGCGCCGCCATAGCCGCCCGACATCTGCGATCCGCTCACAGCTGCGCCACTCGATCCCACCAGGACGCGGCTTCCGGGCTTGAGCGGCAGGTTGAGCGCCGCCTGTAGCCAATAGAGCCCGGCCTTGACGTCATGTTCCCAGGGCGCGGTGAAATCCGCCCAGCTCGTCTGGTCGAACTTCGCCATGCGAGGCAGTGTGCCGGCGTTCAGCACCACGATATCCGGGCGAACCTCGGCAAGGATGCGGTGGGCTGCAGCTTCGTCCGTCACGTCGGCGGAGATCGTGGCGACGCCAAGCCGCGCGCGAACGGCCTCGAGCGCATCGGCTCCGCGGGCAACGACCGTCACCCTGGCACCGTGCGCGACCAGGGCTTCGACCAGCCCCAGGCCAAGGCCACGGCTTCCGCCGGTAACGACGACATTCTTATCTTTGAGGCGCATCGGTTGTGCTCCGGTGTCTAGGTGTAGCCAAGACGATTGAGGCACTGAAAAGGAGTCAACGTTGCCGCGGCGGGTACGCCCTAGCGTACATAAATCGCCCCTTTCCTGATGCGACCCCGGAGGGGCGGTCACGGTCTGTCATTCCAGCCTGCGCCGGAATGACGGTAGTTGGGCGGCTGCGCGCGTCGACTCCGCTGGATTCCTGCGACTCAATCCGGCCGGCGCGCGCCCAGCAGCGCCAGCACTTCCTGTGCGCTACGGATGCGTTCGCTGGCGCCGGGCAGATCCAGCGTGATCTTCAGCTTGTCCTGGCCGTCGAGCTTGTACACACGCGGCAGGCGCTGGATCAGCTTGATGATGATCATCGGATCGACGTCGGGCGGATTTCCTTGGTAACTGGCGCGGAACACGATGCGACCACCGTTGGCGCCGAAGTCGAGCTTGCGGATGCCGAGCGGGGTGGCCATCAGTTTCAGGCTGGCGACGGCGAACAGTTGCTTGGCACTCTCCGGAAGTAGACCAAATCTATCGATCATCTCCACCTGCAGGTCGCGCAGGTCGTCCTCGCTGCGTGCGCTGGCGATCCGTTTGTACAGGGTGAGGCGCGCGTGGACGTCGGGCAAGTAGTCGTCGGGGATCAGTGCGGGCAGGTGCAGCTCGACTTCGGTCTCGTGTTCGCTGCTGAGATCGAAATCCGGAATCTTGCCGGACTTCAGCGCACGCACGGCGCGATCGAGCAGTTCGGTGTACAGGCCGAAACCGATTTCCTGGATCTGGCCGGATTGCTCGTCGCCGAGCAGTTCGCCGGCACCGCGGATTTCAAGATCATGCGTGGCCAGAGTGAAGCCGGCACCGAGCTCCTCCAGCGAGGCGAGCGCTTCCAGACGCTTCTGTGCATCGGCGGTGATCGACTTGCGGTCGGGCACGACGAGATAGGCATAGGCGCGATGATGCGAGCGGCCGACGCGGCCGCGCAGCTGATGTAGCTGGGCCAGACCGAAACGGTCGGCGCGGTCGATGATGATGGTGTTGGCCGTAGGTATATCAATTCCCGTTTCAATAATGGTGGTGCACACCAGCACGTTGAAGCGCTGGCGGTGGAAGTCCGCCATCACGCCTTCGAGTTCGCGCTCGGGCATCTGGCCGTGGGCGATGCGGATACGCGCTTCGGGTACCAGTTCCTCCAGTTCGCGCACGGTGCGCTCGATGCTCTCGACCTCGTTGTGCAGGAAATACACCTGGCCACCGCGTGACAGCTCGCGTTGCAAGGCCTCGCGGATCGTGGCCGGGTCCCACGCGGAAATGAAGGTGCGCACGGCCGAGCGATGCGCCGGCGGCGTGGCGATCAGCGAGAGATCGCGCAGGCCGGCCATCGCCATGTTCAAGGTGCGCGGGATCGGCGTGGCGGTCATCGTCAGCAGGTCGACTTCGGCGCGAAGCTTCTTCAGCTGCTCCTTCTGGCGCACGCCGAAACGCTGTTCCTCGTCGACGATCACCAGGCCGAGATTCTTGAACTTGATATCCGGCTGCAGCAGCTTGTGCGTACCGACGATCACGTCGATCTGGCCATCGGTCAGACGCTTCAGCGCGTCGTTCACTTCCTTGGTCGACTTGAAGCGCGACAGCACATCGACGCGCACCGGCCAGTCGGCGAAACGGTCGGCGAAATTGCGGTAGTGCTGCTGCGCGAGCAGGGTGGTCGGCACCAGCACGGCAACCTGCTTGCCTGCGGTGGCGGTGGCGAACGCAGCGCGCAGCGCGACCTCGGTCTTGCCGAAACCGACGTCACCGCAAATCACCCGGTCCATCGCGCGAGGTGCGGCCAGGTCATTGAGCACCGCCTCAATCGCGGTTTCCTGATCGGGAGTCTCCTCGAACGGGAACGTGCTGCCGAATTCCTCCACCAGCTGGCGGTCGATCGGCATCGACTCGCCGCCGCGCGCCTGCCGCTGCGCGTAGATCGCCAGCAGTTCGGCGGCGACATCGCGTACCTTCTCGGCGGCCTTCCTGCGTGCGCGTTCCCACGCGTCGCCGCCGAGCGAATGCAGCGGCGCAAGTTCCGGCGCGGTGCCGGAGTAGCGGCTGACCAGGCCGAGCTGCGCCACCGGCACGTACAGCTTGTCACCCTTGGCGTACTCGATGGTGAGGAACTCGCCATCCATGCCGCCGACGTCCATCGAGAGCAGGCCCTGGTAACGGCCCACGCCGTGATCGACGTGCACGATCGGCGCACCGAGGGTGAGCTCGGTGAGATCGCGGATGATTGCTTCCGGATCGCGCGCGGTGCCGCGGCGGCGCTTGCGGTCGCGCTCGCTGCGTACCCGTTCACCGTACAGCTCTCGCTCGGTGAGTACGGTGATTGCCGGGGAGGTGAGTGCGAAGCCTTGTTCCAGGCTGGCGATCGTGATGGCGAACTTGATTTGTTCGCCACCTTCCAGCTGTGCGGCATCACCGCTCCGCTGGGCGCCATCCGTTCGTTCGTCATTCCGGCGCAGGCCGGAATCGCTTTTCAGCGGTAGCTCATTATCCGATGCCCGAGAGCGATCCCGGCCTGCGCCGGGATGACGATCTTGGGAGACGGAATGTTGGTCAAGAAAAGCTGGCCAGTTCTCCACGACCTGCGGCTTCAGCCCTGCTGCAGCCAGCGTCTCGATCAGCGCCTCGCGTCGTCCGGCCGAATCCGCTGCAATCAGCACGCGGCCCGGATAGCTGGCGAGGAAATGCCGCAGCGATGTACCGGGCTCTTCACCCTTGCGGCTGAGCGGCAGCTCCGGTGCCGGCTGCGTGCCGACAGCAACCGCATGTTCATGGCCGCTGTCGGCCACTTCCACCCGCAGCCGTTTGTTGAGTTGCTCGCGCAACTGTTCCGGCGGCAGGTACAACTCAATCGGCGGCAGCACCGGGCGCTCGATGTCGTGCGCACGCTGGTCGTAGCGTTCGGCGGTCTGCGTCCAGAACTGTCCGGAGGATTCGCCTGCGCCTTCGCCCATCACGAACAGCGCGTCGTCGGCGAGGTAGTCGAACAGCGTGGCGGTCTGCTGGAAGAACAGCGGCAGGTAATACTCGATGCCGCCGGGGGTGACGCCTTCCTTCATGTCCTGGTACAGCGGGCAGCGGCGCACGTCGATCGGGAAGCGCTCGCGCAGGTTGCCGCGGAACTCCTTCGCCGCTTCCTCGGTGAGCGGGAATTCGCGCGCAGGCAGCAGCTCGATCTTGTCCACCTGCTGCTGCGAGCGCTGGGTTTCCGGATCGAAGCTGCGGATCGATTCCACCTCGTCATCGAACAGCTCAATGCGGTACGGCTCGGCCGTGCCCATCGGAAAGATGTCGAGCAGGGCGCCGCGTACGGCGAAGTCGCCCGGTTCGGCCACCTGCGGCACGTTGCGGTAGCCGGAGGCTTCAAGCCGGCGCTGTTCGCTGCCGATGTCGAGTTTCTGGCTCTTCTTCAGCACCAGGCCGGAACCGGTGATGTGCGAGCGCGGCGCGATCCGCTGCATCAACGTGGCCACCGGCACCACCAGCACGCCGCGCTTCACGTTCGGCAATTGGTACAGCGTGGCAATGCGTTGCGAGACGATTTCCGGATGCGGACTGAAGACGTCGTAGGGCAGAGTTTCCCAGTCCGGGAAGTGCAGTACCGGCAGGCCGCCGGCGAAAATCTTCAGCTCGGCTTCCAGCGCTTGTGCACGTTGGGTGTCACGCGTCACCGCCACCAGCAGGCCGTCGTGCGAACGCGCCGCCTCGGCGATCAGCAGCGCCCGCGCGGACCCGTGCGGCGGCGTCCAGTAGCGGCGTTGCTTGGGAGTGGTCGGCAGGGGCGGGTGCTTGATCAGGCTGGGCATAAGGGACGCGTGTTCAGGGCGCCGCGATCGAGCCGCGCCGGGGAAAGCGGGCAAGTGTAACGCGATGCGCCGCAGCTCTCTCTTGCGCGCGGGATATTGAAGAACACCACGACTTCGTCATTCCGGCGAACCCCGCAAAAAGGGGGCAAGGGCCGGAAGAGTTCTAAAACAGCGAAGCTGGTCATCGCTTCGCTGTTACAAGGCAGCGCTCGACCGGTGATCCGGCTCGAACGCCGCTGTGATGACGGCAGAAGACCAGCTTTTCGAACCTGGTGCCGAATCAGAGCTTCAGCGTGATCAATGCCGTTCCCGGCTCATCCGGGATCAGCCGCTGGCTGAAGCCAAGCTCCTTGCACAGTTCCAGCATCGGCCGGTTCTCCAGCAGCACGTAGCCCCACAGTTCGGCGAGGCCGCGGTGGCGGCAATCGTCGACCAGCCGCTGCATCAGCAGGGCACCGAGACCAATGCGGCCCCAGTCCTGCTCCACCAGCACCGAGAACTCGGCGCTGTCGATGGCCTCGTCGACGTAGATCCGGCCCACGCCGCGCATCTCGGCCGGCGACACCGTTTCGTCCATCAGCACCCAGGCGGTCTCGAAGGCCGGATCGATGCGGCACAACCGCTGCGCCATCGGCGCCGGCAGTTCGGACATGGCATGCAGGAAGCGGCGGCGGATGTCCTCGGGCGACAGGCGAGTGAAGCAGCGCTGCATCGCCGCCACGTCTCCCGGCTCGATCGAGCGCAGCACCAGTTCACGGCCATCGCGGGTACGCACCGGCTCGCCCTTGTTCGATGGCACCACGCACGGGCGTGCAAAGCGCTCGCTGCTGCGTGGCGGCAGCGGGGCGAATCGATCGGGGGCGGCAAAGTCGATGGCAGGGATCATGGCAGTTCCGTACTTTTGCGTATTGTGTGCAACGCAACATGAATTTGCAATGACGGACGGTGAGACAGGCTGCCGCAGCCGATTCAGTGGGAGATCGCTGCGCATGTGGGCATGCTGCAGCACGAGGTGCTCCGGCCCGGCGCAGACAATCCGGGCTGTCGCACGGCACAATAACCGCCGGATTTCGGCGGAGTTCGGACATGACCAGCAAGCAGGCCAGCGGCCTCACGGCCGTCCAGCTGGAAGTGCTGTGCGGCAAGTGGCCGGGCGTGACGCGCGATATCAAATGGGGTGCGGACCTGGTGCTCAGCGTCGGCGGCAAGATGTTTGCGGTGACACCGGCGAACGGCGGCGAGGGTGGCCGACTCTCGTTCAAGGTCGCGGACGAGCGCTTTCTGGAGCTGACCGATCAGCCCGGCATCATCGCTGCACCCTACCTGGCGCGATCGCGCTGGATCTCGGTCACCGAACCGCAACGTTTCAGTACGGCCGAACTGCAGGCACTCATCCTCGATGCGTACGTGCTGGTACGCGCGAAGCTGACCAGGAAACTGCAGGCGACACTGGGCCCGATACCCACACTGAAGGCAGGCAGGAAATGAAACAGCATCTCGGCGCGCTGGCGCTGCTGGTCGCCGACTACGACGAGGCAATCGCCTGGTATACGCGGGCCTTGCATTTCGAGGTGATCGAGGACACCGACATGGGCGGCGGCAAGCGCTGGGTACTGCTGGCACCACCCGGCTCGCGTGAAACCCGCCTGCTGCTGGCCCAGGCGAAAGGGGCCGAGCAGGTGGCGCAGATCGGCCGTCAAGCCGGTGGCCGCGTCTTCCTGTTCCTGCACACCGATGATTTCCAGCGTGACTGGCATCGCATGCGCGCCGCCGGCGTGAATTTCCGCGAAGAGCCCCGCGAAGAAGCCTACGGCACGGTCGCGGTGTTCGAGGACCTGTACGGCAATGCCTGGGATCTGTTGCAGCTGAAGCCGCTGCTGGCATGAGTGAGGACCAGCGCGCTGCCCTTGTCCGGGCTGCGACTATGGCTTCAAGGCCTGTTCGATCGCCTGCTGCGCCAGCGGTGCCATCACCGCATAGCCGGCGGCATTCGGGTGCAGCCCGTCGGCCGACAGATCCTTTTTCAGTGCGTGGCGGCTGTCCAGCAACGCGTCGTAATAATCCAGGTAGACGAAGCGCTCGCGCTGCGCATAGGACTTGATCCACGCATTGAGCGCGACAATCTTCTGCGGCGGTCGACCCGTCGTCATGCCGGCATCGACATAGTCGTTCACCGGCGTGACCGAGGCGAGCACGACCTTGATGCCGTTGGCCCGGGCCAGCTCCGCCATCGAGGTGAGGTTGTCCTCGATCATGCCGAGCGTGGACGGCCCGGTATTGCCGGCGAGGTCATTGGTGCCGGCGAGGATCACCACCACGCGGGGTTTCAGCGCGATGACGTCGGCGCGGAAACGCACCAGCATCTGCGGCGTGGTCTGACCGCTGATGCCGCGGTTGATGTAAGGCTTGCCGGGAAAGAATACGCCGGTGCTGCGCCCCCAGAAGTCCGTGATCGAATCACCCATGAACACCACGCGTATCTCGCCTCGCTCCGGTGCAGGAAGCCGGCTGTTCGCGTCACGGTAGCGTGCCAGCTCCGCCCAGTCGCTCAGGCGTTTCTCGCTTGCGGCGAGACGCTGCGAGAGGATGTCCGGTGTCGGAGCAGCGGTCTGTGCAAGGGCCAGTCCGGCATACATCAGACTGGCAAGGATCGTGATGGATCGTTTCATGCACCTGCCTCGCGCGCAGCAGAAGACATTCAGGATAGGCGCTACCGCCAGGGCAGGCAAAGACTCATCGACATCGCCGTGATGTTGTTCCCGCGAGGAGCGCAGGCAGCGGCAGACCTCAGTCGCGGATGTCCGGCTCGAAAAAGCTCCAGCGCACATCATCGAACTCGGCCTTCATCGCCGCCTCGACGGTGTTGATCGCGTCGATCAGGCTGCGGTCGCTGGCAGTAGGCTGCATGCGTGCCTTGACGGCGACCATTACGTCAGGGCCCATCTGCAGGGTAATCAGGTTCAGCACTTCGGCGACTTCGGGACGGCTCTCGAGAAAGCGCCGCAATTCGTCGCGGCGGCGCGGCTCCATGCCCTGGCCGATCAGCAACGCCTTGACCTCGATCGCCACCAGCACGGCGACTACCACCAGCAGCACGCCGATCGCGATGGTGCCGAGCGCATCGAACATCAGGTTGCCGGTGAGCATGGTGGTGCCAATCGCCAGCGCGGCCAGGCACAGGCCGAGCAGGGCGGCCAGGTCTTCGCCGAAGATCACCAGCAGTTCGCTGGAACGTGTTTCGCGGAACCACGTCCACAGGTTCTGCGTGCCGCGCGCCTTGTTCACTTCCTGCATGCAGCCGCGCATCGAGAAACTTTCGGCGACTATGCCGAACACCAGCACGCCGAGTGCCAGCCATGGCCACTTCAGCGGCTCGGGATGCGTGAGCTTGTGGATGCCCTCGTAGATCGAGAACATGCCGCCGACGCTGAACAGCAGGATCGCGACCAGGAACGACCAGAAGTACAGTGCACGGCCCCAGCCGAGCGGGTATTCCTCCGACGGCGAGCGCTTCGCCTGGCGCATGCCGAGCAGCAGCAAGCCCTGGTTGCCGCAGTCGGCGAGCGAATGCACGGCTTCGGCCAGCATGGCGCCGGAGCCGGTGACAAGGGCGGCGAACAGCTTGGCGACGAAGATCGCGAAGTTTGCGCCGAGGGCGAGCAGGATCGCCTTCAGCGAGTTGGCGTGACCGGACATGCGGAGCCTTACTGTCGGAAGTGGCGGTCATTGTAGTGGGCATGGTCATTGCCGGTCTGCGGATGATGGCCACTCGACGCATGCCGGGCGGTAGCCGGAGGCGGTGCATTGCCGACGCCCGTCACGTCACTCACCGCTGCCTTGCCTCGTGCCCTTTGCGCGCGTGCGCCGTGGAGTTGCAGCCGGTGCAGCAGTCCTGCCGCTCGCCGTGCCTTGGTTCATCACCACCGTTCCCGGTATGTGCTGCTTGCCCCAGCGTACAAACGCAAGCAGCACATCGCCCAGCGCCTTGCCTTTCGGGGTAAGCGTGTAGGCGTAGCGTACCGGACGCTCCTGGTAGGGGGTGCTGACGATGATCCCGGCAGCTTCCAGGCGCTTGAGGCGCTCTGCGAGGATGTTGGTGGGAATGTGTTCCGGCGAGTCCGCGAGCTCGCCATAGGTGCTCTTGCCATGTAGCAGATCACGCACCACGAGCAGTGACCATTTGTCGCCCACGACGTCGAGTGAATTGGCGACCGCGCAGGCGGAGCGTCCGAAAGGCTTGGTGGCGATCATTTCAACCGATTCTCCGTTGCCGCATGACTAGTTACTTGCATTATGCAAGTAATCGCGTTAGCGTCGCCATACACTTGCAAAATGCAAGTTACTAAAGGAGATCATCCATGTCTGCCACAGTTCTTCCGCGTCCAGCCGAGTCGCAGCCCGCGGGCGGCGGCATTCGTCCGGGCATCATCCTGGTTCTGGCCGTATGGTTCGCGCTCATCGTGTCACTCGGTACATCCGGCGCCTTCGTCGGACGCCCCGGGCACCCGCCTGTAGCCATTGCCATCGGGGTCGGCGCGCCCTTGTTGCTGTTTTTTGCATGGCTACGGTTTTCGTCGTCGTTCCGCGATTTCGTTCTTTCGCTCGATCTGCGCTTGATCGCGGGGATGCAGGCGTGGCGATGGGCGGGTCTGGGCTTCCTGTCCCTGTATGCGCATAACGTGCTGCCGGCCATGTTCGCCCTGCCGGCTGGCCTCGGTGACATGGCCGTTGGTTTCGCGGCCCCGTGGATGATCCTCTCCCTCGTGCACCGCCCTGATTTCGCCGCCAGTCCCGCATTCGTCCGCTGGAATGTGCTGGGCATGCTCGATCTCGTTGTGGCAATAACCCTTGGAACCTTGAGTGCCACCCTGTCCACGGGAGCCCCCGGGGAGATCACGACCGCTCCGATGGCAACGCTGCCGCTGCTGGTGATCCCGGCATTCCTTGTGCCGCTCTTCCTCATGTTGCACGTTGCGGCACTCATGCAGAGTCGGCGAATCGTGCGCAGTCGAGGCGCGTAGATGCGGCGCAAGACAGCACGCTGTCGCCAATGGCGGCAGCGTGCCGAGTCACTCGGGTCAGTGCGTTGCTCCGCCGCTGCGCACTGAAGCAATGGGTACGACGAGGCCAATGTGCATGGGACGCATCGAGCACTGCCCAATGCCTTGTCGACCTGATCCATGATTTCGTCGGCGATGTGGTGATTGCCGCATGAAGGGTTGCGAGGTGGTGCGCCGCGACATGGAACCTTCCATGGCGCCACCGGGATCGCCTGTCGCGAGCCCGGCGGGCATTTCGTCACTATTCGCGCAGTTCGGTCGCTGAGCCGCGGCTCAGCGGATGCCGACGCCCACGCCAACACCAAAGTGGATGTTGTTGCGCCCCTTTTCCATTTCCGCGGGCGTCCAGACGTGCGACTGCTCCGCAACGACCAGCGGGAACACGTAGTCGGCCTCGCCGACCTTGCCGGCGCGACTGCCGTTGAGTTTGCCGCTGACTGTCATCAGCGCACCCGGCGGGTAGCTGAGCGGTTCCACGTAGCCGGGCATCACCGCGATGAAGCGGCCATTGCCGCTGTCATTCGCCTTCGGTCGCTGCGAGGAGTCCAGCGGATAGGCCAGCAATTCGACTTCGCTGTGGTCGGCGAAATTCTGTACCTGCACGATGCGGCCACCCCAGATCACCGCATTGCCGGAATAACGTTCGGGTGACTGCGCCACCTGGGACGGCACGGCGACGGTGGCGTTCGGTACGTTCTGGTAGATCGGCGCCGGTGCACAGGCGACCAGGGCGAGCGCAAGCAGCGGAGCGGACAGGTGGCGAAGGGAGCGGGCAGTGGCGGACATGATCAGACTCCAGTGGATTGCTTCTGCGAGAGCGGAGTATGTGAACGAAAGGGGGCGTTGATAGTTCCCTACGCTACAACAAGCCGTGCCGGCAGGTGATTGGCGATACCCGAAGCGGAATGCGTGGTGGCTCGACAATCTGCATTGTTGCCGACATCCGGCGTACTCAAACCCCCGTCATTCCGGCGAAGGCCGGAATCGCAATTGATCTTGCAAGAGGCTAGATGGGTGACCAGGTTCGTTGTAGGTAAAGCGATTCCGGCCTTCGCCGGAATGACGAGATTGGGGAGGGCTTTGTATGGCCATCAGTGCTTGCGCGCAGGGCCGCTGCACAACGTTGCTTGCGCTGCTGTCAGCGCTTGCGCGTCGGACCGCCGCGCAACAGTGGTCGTGCCGCTGCCAGGCGCGATGGCGGCAACGGGCTGGGCGCAGGCGGTTCGGCGCCTTCCTGCAGCAGCCAGTCCAGTTTCCATTCCGCTGGGCGCTCCTGCGACAGCAAGCTGGCCAGCGCGCGCAGCGGTTCGCGCAGCACGTCGTCGAGGTTCCAGGGCGCGTTGAGGATCACCATGCCGGAGCCGTTGAGTCGCAGCGGTGAATCGTCCGGGTGCACCAGCAGTTCGGCACGCAGCACGCGCTTCGCACCGCTGCGCTGCAGGCCGCGCAGGAAGGGCTGCACCTGGCTGCGCAGCTTGATCGGATACCACACAGCGTAGACACCGGTGGGCCAGCGCAGCAACGCTTCCTTCAGGGCTTTCTCGATCTGCTTGTATTCGGCTTCCTGCGCTTCGTACGGTGGGTCGATCAGTACCAGGCCGCGCTTTTCCTTCGGCGGCACCAGCGCCTTCAGCGCCTCGTAGCCATCGCGCTGGTGCACATGCATGCGCGGGTCGCAATGCAGCAGTTCGCGCAGCTTGGCGGCTTCATCCGTGTGCAGCTCGCACAACTGCGCGCTGTCGTCCGGGCGCAGCAGGCGAGCGACCTGCAACGGCGAGCCGGGGTAGTGTTTCAGGCCCTGCTCGTTGCCCTCGCCGGAGAGGATCAGATTGCGCCAGCGTTGCAGCAACGGCGGCACCTTTTCGGCCGGATGCAGGCGCGTGATGCCGTCCTTGTGCTCGCCGGTCTTCTTTGCCTCGAAACCGTCCAGTGCATAGTTGCCACTGCCGGCATGCGTGTCGATGTAGCAGAACGGGGTCGGCTTGGCCTGCATCGCCTCGATCAGCGCGAGCAGCACGGTGTGCTTCAGGACATCGGCGAAGTTGCCGGCGTGGTAGGCGTGGCGGTAATTCATGGAGGTCACGGCGGGCAGGATGGCCAAGTATAGACGGGCGGGTGTCTGCTTCCCGTTGCATGGCTTCCGTGGCCAGTGGAAGCCCGATGGATGCAGGTCCAGAGTTGAGGCAGGGCAACGCAGCACCTAAGCTGTGGCGATGCCACGCACACTTCGCCATCTCGTACGCTTGCCGCACCTGCGGGTGCTGGCATGGCTGGCGTGGCTGATGCTGGCGTTGGCACCGGTGCATGCGGCGCCAGGCGGGATGCCGGGCATGGTGCCTGTCGTCGACCACGGCGTGCATCTGGCGCAGATGTCCGATCAGATGCATCACGCCATGCCCACCAAGGCTGAATGTTGCGACGGTCAGGACCATGCTGGCCACGCCATGACGAATGCCTGTCACTGCGCGGCGACGTGCGGCACGGTGTTGCCGGTGATGGCGATGCCACTCCTTTCTGCCGTGTCACCTGCTGTCTTGCATATCGCCTCACTTCCAGTGACCGCGCCCAAGCTCGCGCACGTGCCACCACTACGACCTCCACTGCACCAGGTCTTCGAACTGACCTGATCCGTCGCGTGCCCCGGCCATGGCCGTTTGCTGCCGTGCGGCGGTGGCCATGACCGACTCCGGCCATGCCGGAGCACGCTGTATGGAGCTGCACCATGAAACCTGTTCATCCCTCGGCAGACACGTTGCCGAGCTACTCCCGCCGCCGTTTTGTGCAGGGTCTGGCGCTGGGCGGCGCCTTTGCCGGCATCGGACTGTGGCGGTCATCGCCCGTCTGGGCGCTGACCAGCGCCGGCCAGCCGACTGTGCCGGGCGGCACCGATTTTTCCCTCGATGTGATCGAGGCCCCGGTGAACTACACCGGCACGCCACGGCTCGCCACCACGGTGAACGGCAGCGTGCCGGGACCGGTGCTGCGCATGCGCCAGGGCTCGACCGTCACGCTGCGCGTCACCAACCGGATGCGCGTGCCCACCTCGATCCACTGGCACGGCATCGTGCTGCCGTTCCAGATGGACGGCGTGCCAGGGATCAGCTTTCCCGGCATCGCACCGGGCGAGACCTTCGTCTACCGGTTCACCCTGCGCCAGTCCGGCACCTACTGGTATCACTCGCACTCGGGCTTCCAGGAGCAGACCGGTCTCTATGGCGCGCTGGTGGTCGAGCCGGACGGCCCCGAGCGTCATCCCACCGATCGCGACTACGTGGTGATGCTCAACGACTGGACCGATGAGAACCCCGAACACATCTACGCGAAGCTGAAGAAGCAGAGCGACTACTACAACCGGGCGCAGCCCACCGTAGGCGATTTCATGCGCGACGTGCGTCGCGAGGGACTCTCGCCGGCGCTGGCACAGCGGCGCATGTGGAACGCGATGCGCATGAATCCGACCGACCTGAGCGACGTGTCGGGTAGCACCTATACCTATCTGATGAACGGCGCCGCGCCGGCCGGCAACTGGACCGGGATATTCCGCGCCGGCGAAAAGATCCGCCTTCGCTTCATCAATGGCTCGGCGGCGACGATCTTCGACGTGCGCATTCCGGGCCTGAAGATGACCGTGATCAGTGCCGATGGCCAGGACGTGGAACCGGTGGCGGTCGACGAATTCCGCATCGCGGTCGCGGAAACCTATGACGTCATCGTGGAGCCGCAGGACGAACGTGCCTACACGCTGTTCGCGCAATCGATCGACCGCAGCGGCTACGCGCGCGGCACCCTGGCGCCGCGGCCGGGCATGGAGGCTGCGGTGCCAGCGCTGGATGCACGCGTCTGGCTCGGCATGCAGGACATGATGGGCGACATGGGTGGCGCGCACGTGTCGCACGACATGGCCGGCATGGATCACGGCGATATGAGCCAGGGTGACATGGCGGGCATGGCTGGCATGGACATGGGCGCGCCACCGGCGGTGCACCATGCGCGCACGGAAGTCGGCCCTGCTGTCGACATGCGCGTGGACACGCCGCGCACGAATCTCGACGACCCCGGCGTGGGTCTGCGCGACAACGGGCGGCGCGTGCTGACCTATGCCGACCTGCATACGATCGGCGGGCAGATCGATACGCGCGAACCCGGTCGCGAGATCGAGCTGCACCTGACCGGCAACATGGAGCGCTACATGTGGTCGTTCGACGGGGTGAAGTTCTCCGATGCCAAACCCGTGCATTTCAACACCGGCGAGCGGCTGCGCATCGTGCTGGTCAACGACACCATGATGAATCACCCGATCCACCTGCACGGCATGTGGAGCGAGCTGGAGGATGCCGACGGTGCGTTCCAGGTGCGCAAGCACACCATCAATGTGCAGCCGGCGCAGCGCATCAGTTATGCGGTGACTGCCAACGCGCCGGGACGCTGGGCATATCACTGCCACATGCTCTATCACATGGAGGCGGGCATGATGCGCGAGGTGGTGGTGTCATGAACATGCGCAGTCAGACATTCACTTCTCTGCGCTGGCGTCGCCTCCTGCTGGCAGCCAGCCTGTCGCTGGCCTGGCCGCTGGCCGCGGCCGCGCAAAGTACCGACACGCCGGTGAATCCGCTGATGCCGATGGATCAGATGGCCATGCCGGGCATGAGTCATGACACGAAGCCGGAGGCAGAGCACGACACGAAGCCGGTGACGGAGCATGCGACGATGCCGGGCATGGATCACGGCAACACCACCTCGGCAAAAGATACGCGCAGCCCGGATTATTCCGATGGCATCGGCCGCGACAACATGCCGGGCATGGATATGCTCGACCACCAGCCGCTGGGCATGCTGAAGATCGATCAACTCGAGCTCACCGATGGCCGTTACACCACCGGCCAGGCGTGGGACGTGGAGGGCTGGTACGGCAACGACAGCGACAAGCTGTGGCTGCGCAGTGAGGGTGATGCCGATCATGGCCGCATCGAGGAGGGCCAGGTCGAGGCGCTATGGAGTCATGCCGTCGCCGCGTTCTGGAGCACCCAGCTCGGTGTGCGACAGGATGTGGGCGAAGGTCCGCATCGCCAATGGGCTGCATTCGGCATCCAGGGGCTGGCGCCGTACTGGTTCGAGCTGGAAGTGACCGGCTACCTGGGGCCATCCGGCCGCACCGCCGCACGCTTCCGCGTGGAGTACGAGTTGCTGTTCACGCAGCGGCTGATCCTGCAGCCGGAGTTCGAGCTCAACCTCTACGGCAGCGACAATCCGGCCAGCCGTGTCGGCAGCGGTCTCTCCGATACCCGGCTGGGCCTGCGCCTGCGCTACGAAGTCAACCGGCAGTTCGCACCCTACATCGGCATCGTGTGGATCCAGCGCCATGGCGCGACAGCGGATTACGCACGGCTGGCTGGCCAGCCGTCGTTGGACCGGCAGTTCGTTGCCGGCGTGCACATCTGGTTCTGAGGACAGTCCATGAAACACTTCACCACCATCATCACGACCGCGGCGGCCATGGCTGTCATCGGCATCGTCGGAGTCGGCGCGTTCGTCTATTCCGGCATCTACAACATCGGGGCCGACGATCACCATACCCGGCCGGTCTATGCGTTGATGCAGACATTGCGCGAGCGTTCGATCGAATCGCACTCGAAGGACCTCGCGCTGCCGAACCTCGACGATCCGCAGCTGATCCTCAAAGGGGCCGGCCAGTACGCGGCGATGTGCACGGGCTGCCATCTGGCACCGGGCATGGCCAATTCCGAGATCCGGCCGGGGTTGTATCCGCAACCGCCCGAGCTGTCGAAGTTCAGATCCGATCCGCGCGTAGCGTTCTGGGTGATCAAGCACGGCATCAAGATGAGTGCGATGCCGGCATGGGGCTCCAGTCACGACGATGCCACCATCTGGAGCATGGTGGCGTTCCTGCAAAAGCTGCCGGGTCTCTCGCCGGCGCAATACAAGGACATCGTGGCCAGGGCGCCGCCGGACGAGGATATGGACGAAGCCAGCGGCCACGGCGATGCAGATGGGGCGGCGGACATGCCGGGCATGCAGATGTCCGCCAAACCAGCCGTCAAGGACTCCACTCGCGATGCCACCACCGATGACAGGCACACGCAGCATGGCCACTGAAATGATCCTGCAGAGCACGTTGACCTGTCCGCATTGCGGCCACCAGGTCACCGAAACGATGCCGACCAACGCCTGCCAGTTCTTTTATGACTGCGCAGGGTGTGGCGAACTGCTGCGGCCCAAACCCGGTGACTGCTGCGTGTTCTGCTCGTACGGCAGCGTGCCGTGCCCGCCGGTGCAGCAACAGAAACCCTGCTGCCGCTAGTCGCCCTCAGGAATGCCGGTGACGGTGGTGGATATCCGGGTAATGCGGGTGGCTGTGCACGACCGGTTCGTGCACGTGCGGATGCGTGTGGGGTTCCTTGCCGTCCCACGGGAAATCGTGGGTGTGCTGATGATGCTCGTCGTGGCGGTGGCGGTGGTCGTGGGCCAGCGCTTCGTGCGCATGCTCGTGGGCATGGCGCTCGCTGACGTGCAGCCATACGCCCAGCGCCATCAGCGCACCGGCCAGCCAGAACGTGATGTCCGGATGTTCGGCGACCAGCAATAGCGACAAGCCGGCGCCGACAAAGGGTGCGGTGGAGAAGTACGCCCCGGTGCGGGCCGTACCGAGGCCGCGCAAGGCGAGTACGAACAGCACCAGGCTCAAGCCGTAGCTGACGAAGCCGAGCAAGCCTGTGGCCAGCAGGGGCAATACGTCGGGAAAGTGGTGACCCATGACAAGTGCCGCGGTGATGTTGATGGCGCCGGCCGCTCCGCCCTTGATCGCGGCGACCTGTACCGGGTCGCCGCCGGACACCGGTCGCGTCAGATTGTTGTCGAGCGCCCAGCACAGGCAGGCGCCGCCAATGGCCAGCGCGCCCCATGGAACTTCGCCGCCGCTCTGGCCCTGCCAGGAAAGCAGCACACTACCGGCGACAATCGCCAGCATGCCGAGGAACACCCGGCGGTCCACGTTCTCGCGAAACACCACCCAGGCGAGCACGGCGGTCAAGACGCTCTCCAGGTTCAGCAGCAGGGAGGAGGTCGACGCCGGTGTCTTCGCCAGTCCCAGCATCAGCAGGATCGGACCGAGCACGCCGCCGAACAACACCGAGCCAGCCAGCCATGGCACGTCCCGGCGCACCAGCGGCGCTTCGACAGCGGCCTTTCGGCGCACTTTCCGTTGCAGCATCCACAGCGACAGGCCCAGCCCCGAGCCGGCATACAGCAGGCCGGCCAGCAGGAGGGGTGGAATCGTGCCCACCAGCGTCTTGGCCAGCGGCGTGCTCAGGTCGAACAATGCCGCCGCGGCCAGCGCCTGCAGAATGCTGCGGGTGTGATCGTGGTTCGGTTTCATCATCGGCTCATGGCGGGAGTGACCGTGAATCAGGGCGTGCGGCCATGCTGCCGCAGGCGAGGCATGGTCGCATGCCGACACGCAGTTTGTGCCATCCAGCACTTGGCTTAGTAGGCGACGGTGATGCGCTGTCGCAGCGCGTCGTGCTTCTCGATGCGATCGAGCAGGGCGACTGCGTAGTCGGGAACGGTGATGCGGCTGACGCCGTCGGCATCGACCAGCAACCGGTCGCCACCGACGCGATATTTCCCGCTGCGTTCCCCGTCCTCGATCAGGGCAGCCGGGCTGATATAGGTCCAGTCCACGTCGGCCTGGCTGGCGCGGAATACGTCCAGTGCCTGGCCCTGTGCCTTTGCCTCCGGTTTCCAGGCACCGGGGAAATGCGGGTCGTCGATGACCTTGACCCCCGGCGCCACTTCCAGCGAGCCGGCACCGCCGACCCACAGCAGGCGCTTCACGCCGGCCTTCGGCAGGTTGTCCAGCAGCACATCGGCATTGGCAGGCACGTTGTCAGGATTGCCGTCGCGGCGTGCGGACAGGCTGGCCACCACCGCATCCACGCCGCGCACGGCGTCGATCCAGCCGGCGGGCTGGGCGACGTCGCCGGTGACGACCTTCAGCTTGTCGTTGCGCTGGGCGAGGCGGCTCGGGTCGCGTACGACGGCGATCACTTCGTAACCGCGCGACAGCGCTTCATGGAGGATGCCCTGGCCGAGATGGCCGGTGGCGCCGAACAGTGCGATTTTCATGGGTGGCTCCGGTAGGTACCGCGTGGTGGACAGTCAGCGGCTGATAAGGCAAAGCATGCGCGTCACGATTGGTTTGATAAACCGCCCAATGCATAATTCACTGTAAATCCATAGTTGACAGTGGTGAGCCTGTGGCCAACGAAGTCAATCTCAACCGGCTGACCGTGTTCGTGGCGCTGGTGCGCGCCGGCTCGTTCACCGCGGCGGCCGAGCAACTGGGGTTGACCAAGGCGATGGTCAGCCAGCATCTGGCCCGGCTGGAACAGGAGCTGGGTACCACGCTGCTGCTGCGCAGTACCCGGCGCATGTCGTTGACCGAGGCCGGCACGGTCTTCCATGCCGATTGCGTGCGCCTGCTCGCCGATGCCGAAGCGGCGATCGTGCGCGTGGGCGGCAATCGCGATACGCCCAGCGGGACCTTGCGCCTCACCACCTCGACCGACTACGGCATGGCGGTGGTGGCACCGGCACTGGCGAGTTTCTGCCAGCTGCATCCACAGGTGCAGGCCGACCTGGTGATCGGCGACCGGATCAACGACCTGATCGCCGAGCGCTTCGACCTGGCGATACGCGTGGGCTGGCTGCGCGACTCCAGCCTGCATGCCACCCGTCTGGGCAGTTTCCGCCAGATGGTGGTGGCCACGCCGACGTATCTCGCCACCCACGGTACGCCACGCCGCCCGGAGCAGCTGGCGACGCACGGCTGGATTGCGATGTCGGTGCTGGCCACACCGCTGCGCTGGACCTTCGTGAGCAGTGGTGGCGCCCGGCGTACGGTGCGCATGAAGCCGGTGGCCCAGGCCAACAACGCTGCCGCAGTGCGCGCGATGGTGCTGGCCGGTGCCGGCGTGGCCGTGCTGCCGGATTACCTTGCCGAAGAGGACATCCGTGCCGGTCGGCTGGTGGTGCTGCTGGCACAGTACCGGTTGCCCGAAGGCGGTATCCACGCGGTCTATCCGGGACGGCAGGCGCCGGCGAAGGTGCGCAGGTTCATCGAGCATCTGCGCGAGCGACTTGCCGGCACGTGAGTCATTCGATCGTGTTCAGTCGACGATACTGTGGCTTTCGGTGGTGCCGAGCAGTTCGGGCTGCTTCGTATCGCGCTGCGCACGATTCAACAGCGGGTGCATGAACACCGCGGCCAGGATCACGGCCACGCCGGCGTAGAACCAGTGATCCAGTTCGTGCTGTTCGCCAAGCAGCACGATCGCCAGCACGATCGCGTAGACCGGTTCAAGATTGGTCACCATTTGTGTACCGAACGCGCTCATGTGGCGCAGCGCCACTAGGGCCAGCGTGAACGGCAACAAAGTGCAGCCGAACGACAGCGCGAGCAGCAGCAGTGCATCGTGCAGATCCGGCAGCACGAAGGCCGGGCCGGTGTGCGGCAGCAGCGGCGCCAACGCGGTGAGGAAGATCGTGCCGGTGCCCAGTTCGATGCAGGTCACCGTAAGCGGATCGCCGTGTTCGACCAGCCGCTTGTTGAGCGAGCCGAACAGCGCCACGAACAGTGCCGACAGCACGCCGACCGCGATACCCAGACGCATGCCGTGCGGCACGCCGCCGACCACCATCATCACGCCCGGTACCACGGCCACGCCGATCATCAGCTCGCGTGGATCGAACTTGCGTTTGGCGATCCACGGTTCGATGAAGGCCAGGAACACCGGCCCCAGCGCGATGCAGGTGGCACCAACCGAGGCATTCGACAGCTTGATCGCCGCATAGAAACTCAGCCAGTGCAGCGACACCAGTACGCCAATGCCGGCATAGGCCCAGATCAGTCGGGCCGGCATCGCGCGCAAGCCACGCCAGACCTTCGGCATCAGCAACAGCGCGGCCACCACCAGCAGCATGCGCCACCACACCAGCGGCAACGCCGGCAGCGTGATCAACTTGCCGAGAATTGCGGTGAAGCCCCACAGCAACACGCAGAAATGAATCTGCAGACGGGCCTGGTTGACGGGTTGCATGGGGACTTCGCACGAGAGGGGAGTCGGCATTCTAGCGCCCGCACTGCCGCCCGATGCGCCACCATCAGTACGTACTTTCAGTACACGCAATCGGTCTACGGGTTCTTTGCCGCTTTGAGTGTCGGCATCAATCGTCCCGAGCTGCGCAGCTGCTGCAGCACGACGCTGCAGGTGTTGTCCGCATGGTTGTCGTGACTCGGGGCCACCAGTGCGAGCAGGGCGGCGGCCGGGGCGGCGACCACACCCAGCGCGACGGCACCGGCACCGCGTATCAGCAGCGGCCCTTTCTGCACGCCGACGTCGGGGTTCTTCAGCGTGCCCTTGACGTAGAGCGGCGAGCGCAGCGAGAAGATGCGGATGCCCTTGGTGTGAGGGACGACATCGAGATTGAGCTGTTCACTGGCCATGTTTGCGGTGCCACTGACATTGATGGTGGCATCCTCCGTATCGAACACGAACAGTCGTGCATTGAACAGACCATCGGTAGCCTGCAGATCCGACGCGGCACAATTGATCTTTACCGTCTTGTCGCCGAACAGCTTGCCGATGATGATATTGCCGACGTTGAGGCCAGCGGTCTCCAGCAGCGTCTTGCTGATCGCGCCGTCGTTCATCAGCAGTTTCAGCTCGCCATTGGCATGGCCCAGCAGGGCGGCCACCGAGTTGCCGCGCACGGCGAGATCCGCGTTGCCATTGATCTCGCCGAAACTGGTCTGCATGGGCGCGAACTCAGGGAACAGCTGCTTGAGCTTGAGGTGGCGCGCGTCCAGCCTCAGCGTACCCTGCATCGGCGACTTGCCGCCATCCAGACGGATATGACTGCTGACCGTGCCGCTGGCCAGACCGAAATTCAACGGATCAAGCTGCAACAGCCCATTGCTCATGATCAGGTGGGTGCTCAATGACTGGATCGGCAGGCTCGGGCCATGCACGATGCTGGCGGCGCTGAAGCTCACGTCGGCATCCATCGCCTGCCAGCGATCGGTACGGAACGGTTCGACCGGCAGCACCTTGTCGGCGGGTTGCGCGGTGGCATCGCCGCGGTGCTGTTTTTCGGTATTCGAATCGGCTCCGATCAATGGCGCGAGATCCGCAAATTGCAGCAGCTGCGATTTCACCGTGCCGCTCAGCTTGGGTCGTGCGCCGCCGCTGGTGTAATCGAGATCACCAGCCAGATCGCTGCCACCGACACGGCCGCGAAAGTGTTGATAGCTGAAATGACTGCCGCTGCGGTGAAGTTCGGCCTTGAGGCGCCCCTCGGTGGCATAGGGCGGTGTATCCGGTAGCGTGACGCCAATGATCGGGTACAGCTTGGCCATGCTGGAGCCGGAGAACCACAGTTTGAGATCGAGTGCCGCCAGATGCGTCGGATCGGTCAGCGTGCCGACCAGGGCGATATGGCTGTCGCCGATGTGCAACCGGGCCTGTACCGGAAACGGCTGGCCGTTCTGCTGCAAGGCCAGCACGGCGCCGATCCTGCCACTGCCGTTGGCCGGTACGCCTTGATACGTGCCATCGGCCTTCCAGGCGAACTGGTAGCTGGTCTTGCTGGAAATGGCGCTGTTTGCGTTGTCCGTGTCGTTATTTTCAGCCCGGGCCACTGCCTTGCTTGCGGCCGTACCCGCCGTCTTGCCGGCCTGCGCACGCGCATCGGCCGATTCCTGCGCCACGATCTGGTCATACGGGATAGCCTGCTGCAACGGTTCGATCCCGATCTGGAGCTTGATCCTGCTGGCTGCATCGTTCAGAGCGATCTGGCCGCGATCGAAACCGATGGCATCGAGATCGAGCGTCCACGCTGACGGCGCGTTGCTGTCCGGCAGGTTGAAGTCCCACGTGGCCTGTCCCTGCTTGTTGCGTTCGAGGTCGATGCTCGGCTGGATCAGTTGCAGAGACGGAATGCTGATGCGGTGGGTGAGCAGATCCAGTGGTGACAGACGAAAGCGCAGCCCATCCAGATGTGCGAATTGCGGCTGGCTGGCCCAGGAGGGATTGGCAATCTGGATATCGCGTGCCGTGAATGCGGGCCAGGGCACGAGTGCGGCCAGCCCGCCTTCGGTCGGCTCACGCTGCCACGCCACACTCAGATCGCCATTGATGGCGAACGGGCGGCCGATGGCCTGACTCACTTTTTCGTTGAGGTAGGGCTTGAGCCGGTTCCAGTCGAAGGTGGCGATGACGACCACCACGACGACCATCAGCACCAGCAGTACACCCACGGTCCAGCTCAATACCTTGCGGCTGCGTTTCATCGGTTGCTTCCCGCGCGACGCCCTGCAACAGCGAGCTCTTGCCCGTACTGATAGCGTAGCCAATGGCAAGGTTATGTATGGAAGCCTGCGGAAGACTCAGCAGGGATTCATGCACAAGGCCTCACGCCGCAACGCGGTCTCGCCGGCGACGACCGATGCGATACACCGCGGCTGGCGGCAGATTGAACAAGACGCTGCCGATGCGCACAGCCTCGAGATCCAGGCGTTCCAGCAGGCGTCGCGGCAACGGGCAGCGCGGGCCGTAGGTGAACTGGTAGAAAGCCCCGTTGGCGTGCAGTTGCCGTTCGAACACGCCCTGGATGATCGCCGCGACCTGGTTTGCCGGCATCGACAGCAACGGCAGCCCGCTGATCACCGCGCTGGCACGCTCGTCGCCGAACAGCGGAAGCGCTTCACCCAGTCGCGCGGCATCCATGCTCAATACATGTGCACCGGGATAGCGATGTGCCAGGGCGTTCGCAAAGACCGGGTCGGCCTCGATCAGCGCCAGGCGATGGGTTGGTATGCCGCGGGCGAGCAGGGCGCGGGTGAACACGCCGGTACCAGGCCCCAGCTCGATCACCGGACCATCGAGATGGTTGATGTGCGTCGTCATCAGCCGTGCGAGCGAGGGTCCTGACGGTGTCAGTGCGCCGATGCTGCGTGGAGCCCGCATCCATGCGCGCAAAAAGGTCAGGGTATCGTTCAACGGCATCATGGCTTCCGCTTGGACGGGCAATAGGTGTGCGTGCAGGCGCGTGCGCAGAGCCACAAGTTAACCGACAAGGCTGAACAGAATGTTCTCATGGTGCGGTTGATGACCGCCATGTTGCCCATCAGGGTGTGGCGGGCGCCGTGGTTTTGGCCGTGCGTACCGGCACGTCGATACTGCACAGGTCGACCTTGCCGGCTGGCACGGCATAGAACGCGTCACGGCGGTTGCGCTTCGCTTCGATCAGGGCGGTGAACGTGGCGCTGTCGGTACGCAACACCTCCAGCGAAGGACGTTGTGCCGGCGGCAGATCGGCGGCCAGTTGCACGGACTGGATCGTGGTTCGCTGCGCGGGCGTGGCATAGAAGCCCATCGGGCCAGTGCCACGCGGCAGGCCGGACAGCAGCGGCATGCCTTCCAGCACCCGGCCGACCACGGCCAGATTGCGATCCAGCCGGCGCGGCGCCTGGCCGATCACCGCATACAGCGCGCTGCCGTTGCCGGTTTCCGGGCCGTTGTCGCGTCCGACACCGATCATGCCGTAGCAATGGGCAAGCCATTCCTGCCCACTGACCGGATCGCGAGCCACAGGAAAGCCCTCGGAGAAGCCGACCTGGGGTGCATAGACATCACCGTCGGGCAGTGCGGTCCACGGCAGTTTCGGATCGATCGGGCGAGTGAATTCCGGCGGCAACGTGGTTTTGGCGTTGCCGAGCGAGCGGATTTTTTTCGGGTCACCGCCGTCGTCGCCTGCCGGGTCGTCCCACTGGGTCACGAAGTTGTCCTGCACTCGCACGATCGCCAGGCCGTCGAAGTAGTGCTGGCGCACCAGGGTGCGGATATTCGCCGCATGCAGTGGTGTGAAGTCCGGCGCCAGCTCGATCAATACGCGGCCGGTGGGCAGCTGCATGATCAGCAGATTGTCCGGATCAGGCCGGCGCCATTCGGCGCGATTGGACCTGGCCAGCAGCTCCTGCGTGGTCGGTGTCGGTTTTCCCTGCTCGGCAAGCGTGGGCAATGCGAGCAGGCTGGTGGCGACGGCGAGGGCGGCAACGAGATGGCGGCGTAGCATGGGTTCCCCTTCGAGTGACTGATCGGCAGATAGGGCAACTTAGCAGAGCACGGGCCGGCATGACGTCTGGAAGCGGGCAACTCCGTACCGGAGACTCGATTGATCATGCAACTCTGCCCGGAATTCATCGACGGCGCCGGGCGCGACAGGTTGAACCGATTGCTTTGCGTTCACCGTTTCCGCAGTGTTGCCGGCATTCAATCCAGACTCGATACGGACCCCGTTTTCTTGCATGGAATCTGCCGTCGCGGCTGATGCGAGGGTTAACATCACGATGTCAGGCATCAAATCCAGATGACGATCCGGTACGAAACCCAGAAACGCAGCAAGGCAGACCGGTTTGCGCATCGATTGAACGAGACGCTGTCGGAGCGCATATGCGCATCCTTCTGATCGAAGACGACGAAATGATAGGTGTCGACCTGGCCAGAGTCATTGGCGAGGCGGGATATTCCGTGGACTGGGTGCAGGACGGGATTGCCGGTCAAATCGCCCTCGCCGACGGCAATTACGTGGCGGTGCTGCTGGATCTCGGATTGCCACGGCGCTCTGGCCTGGAGGTCCTGCAGGCGGCGCGCGCTCGTGGCGATCGCACACCTGTCCTGGTATTGACCGCACGAGACAGCCTGGACGATCGGGTCGCGGGACTCGATGTGGGGGCCGACGACTACATCGTCAAACCATTCCAGCCCCGTGAACTGCTGGCCCGCCTGCGCGCGGCGATCAGGCGCCGCGATGGGCACGCGCAATCGCTGGTCGGTACCGAGGCATTGCAGATCGATCTGGCTACCCGCGAGGCTTCGTGTCGCGGCGTCCGCGAGCCGCTTTCGGCCCGCGAGTTCGCCCTGCTGCATGCTTTGCTGGAACAGCCAGGTGCCATCCTGTCGCGTGAACAACTGGAACAACGCATCTATGGGTGGAACGAGGTCGTCAGCAGCAATACCGTGGAGGTGATCATTCACGGGCTGAGGAAGCGTTTTGGTGCGGACATTATCCGCAACGTGCGGGGACTGGGATGGCGAGTGCCGAAGGTGGTCGGGTGACTTCGCTGCGACGGCAACTGCTGGCCTGGCTGATTCCACCGTATCTCCTGGTGGCGGCGGTCTGGCTCGGAGTCAGTTACCACCAATACGAGATCAATATCAGCGCGTTCATGGACGGCCAGATGCATGCACTGGCGAACACCTATGCCCATCAATCGCCCGTTCTGGCCGAACGATCTGCGGTACGACCGCTTGACGAACAACACGTTCAGCACGACGGCACCCCGATCGTGCAGCTCTGGAAGGATGACGGACGGCTGCTGGTCAGCTCCTGGTCGATACCTTCGCTGGCACTGCAGCCCAGCGAGGGTTTTCATGCCGTTGACGCCGAGGGTCGGCACTGGCGCGTCTATACGGTGTTGTCGTCCCCGACCCGGGTGCAGATCGTGCAGAGCAATGATTTCCGCCAGCGGGTGATACTCGACTCGGCCCGGAAATCGGTAGAGCCCTTCGCGTTGCTCATTCCTCTTTCCATGCTGCTGGTATGGGTTGCAACACTTCTTGCACTGCGCCCGATCGACCAACTGGTGCGTGCCATCGTGCAGCAGGATGAGCGCAGTCTTGCAGAACTGCCGCTCGGCAAGGTTCCACGAGAGCTGATGCCGCTGGTCGTCTCCATCAACGGTTTGTTGAAGCGGCTACGGGATGCGTTCGCCGCCAGGCAGCGCTTCGTGCAGGATGCGGCGCACGAGCTCCGCACCCCTCTGACCGCGCTCACACTGCAGGCGGAAGGCTTGCGCCGCAAGTTGGGCAATCCAGTGGGAGACACGGAACTCGCGCGGCTCGATGCCGGCATCGAGCGAATGCACAGGTTGGTGGCACAACTGCTGAAGCTTGCGCGACAGGAAGCCGCGCAACCGATCGACGGAAGCACGGCGGTCGACCTTCAGCAACTCGTCAAAGAATCCATCGGCAGTCTGATCCCGCTGGCCGAGCAGCGCGACATCGATCTTGGCCTCAAGGGCACGGTGCAAGCGGTTGTCAGGGGCGATGCCAACGACTTGCGCAGCGTGTTCGACAATCTGTTGGACAACGCGCTGCGCTACACACCGGCAGACGGGAGCGTTGATGTCACGCTGCGTCACGACGGTGGTGAGGTGACCATCGAGTTCGCCGATACCGGCCCCGGTATTCCGCCCGAATTGCTCGAACAGGTGTTCGAGCGCTTTTACCGGGTGCTTGGCACCGGCGCCCAGGGCAGCGGTCTCGGACTCGCCATCGCACAGTCTGCCGCCGAACGTGGTGGCTTCCACATCGAGCTTCGGAATCGCCATGACCGGACAGGCCTGATTGCTCGCGTGCGCTTTCCGCAGGCCAGCTTAAGTCTCATCTAAGTATCGCTGGTTAGCCTCTGCCCGGTGAATCCCGGATAGACGAGGCTGCGCTGATGAAAGTTTCATGGCTTGCAATGGTTCTGTCACTGGGCCTTGCCGCAACGACATCGGTCGCGGCGGAAACAGACCAGGGCTTCGTCGCCGGAGCCGATCATGTGCACATCCACTATCTGCAATCGGGTCCGGCAGATGCGCGGCATACGCTGCTGCTCATCCCCGGCTGGAGGATCAGCGCTGCCATCTGGTCGAAACAGCTCGGCTACTTTTCCAGGCATCAATACCGTGTCATCGCGATGGACTCGCGCTCACAGGGCTCCTCCAGCGTGGTGCAGACGGGCAATGCACCGGAAGACCGCGCCGGGGATATCCAGCAGGTCATTTCCGGATTGCATCTGGCTCACGTGATCTTGATCGGCTGGTCGCAGGGTGCGCAGGATGTGGCCGCCTACGTGAATCGATTCGGCACCGGCGCGGTGGATGGCCTGGCGCTGATCGACAGTCCGGTCAGTGCGGGTCCGGACGATGTAACCGGGAACCCGGGATTCATCAAGATCATCTTGGCAGGCATCGCGTCTTACGCCAGAGATTCCCGCGGTTATTCCGATGGCATGATGCACGCCATCATCAGTACGCCTACCACCCGGGAAACCTATGCGCAGCTGGATGACGAGTCCCTGAAGACGCCGACCGATATCGGCATCTCCATGCTGGTCCAGGACCTGTTCACCACCGATCGTCGACCGACCCTGAAGAAATTCGACAAGCCGACACTGGTGGTCGCATCCGCCAAGAGTCCGCTGCTCGAGGCGCAGCGACACATGGCTGCCGTATTGCCCGAAGGGCAGTTCATCGCGGTCGATCACGCCTCCCACGCGGTGTTTTTCGATCAGCCCGACGAGTTCGATCATCGGCTTGCGGCATTTGTCGCATCACTCGTTGCCGGCAATGGCGCGCCCGCGCCATAGGAACAGACATGATCCGTGCAATCCCATCAAAATACGATGCCGTGACTCTGTGGCTGCATGGTGCACTCGCCATCGGAATCATTGCCCAATTATCGCTGAGCTCGGTGATGCATGTCCCTGCCGGCCCGGGCCTGGGTGTACGCGACTGGCATCGCGAAGCTTTCGAGATTCACGCCCGCACGGGACTTGCGGTCGCTGTCATCTGTGTCCTGCATTGGTTGTGGCTTTGCGCCCCCTTTTCGCGTCCAGGAGTCAGCGGTCTGTTCCCTTGGATCCGGCGTGACAAGCGGCCTCTGCTGTATCAGGAATTCAAGGATTTTCTGCACCTGCGATCTCCCTCGACTCGTCGACCAAGCTTCCTGGCGGGCACGGTGCACGGGCTTGGCCTGCTCGCGGTGAGTGGCAGCGTGGCGGGTGGCATCATCAATTATTTCGGCTACTTCGTGGGAGCGCCTATCCCACGCTTCGTGCTGCATGGGGTATCTCTCAGCCACATCGTCTTCGGTTACCTGTTATGGGTTTTCATGACCGGTCACGTGCTCATGGCTCTGCGGCACTGGATTGCCGATGGCTTGAATCGGACCCGGCCTTTGTCGTGACCGTCTACGAAGGCCACGTCGCGACGCGCATTTTTCGGTGGACGGGACGCTGCTGCAGGCCCGGGTGACGTTGTCATGCTCATGCCTGGGCATGACATCAAATTCTGTGCGCGGCTGGTAAAAACAGGTGCTTGGCTAATGAGCCCAGCCAAGCCAACTGAAGCCAATGCTTGTACAACTGGTACATGCATTGGTGGCATGCCCAAACCCTCGGACAGCCGCTCGCATGACTTCATGCCTATAGACTAGTGTGAACTTCACACTATGATTCACTGCAAGCTATGCAGCAGTGCGGGTGGGTCGTGGACGACGGCGTCGGTCAGCTGAAGAAATTCCAGAAGGAGCTCTCCGCCGGCACCGTGTCGCTGGTGCTGCTCGCAGTCCTGGGTCAGTCGCGTCAACCGATGTACGGCTACCAGATCGCCAAGCGGCTTGAGGAGGTGGGCGAGGGCGTGCTGGCCGGCAAGCAGAGCGCGCTTTATCCCGTCTTGCGCAATCTGGAAGGGGCCGGTTTGCTGGCCAGCGAAGTCGAACCATCGGTCAGCGGGCCGCCGCGACGCTATTACCGCATCACCAAACCGGGGCGCGAGGTATTGCGCGAGTGGGTGGCGGCCTGGACCGCCACCCGCGATTCCGTCGACAACGTCTTGCAAGGAGGGGTGTAATGAACGCACCACGCACGATCAATGAATACCTGGAACAACTGCGCACCGCCTTGCGTGGCGCTGATCCCGCCTTGATCCAGGATGCGCTGTACGACGCCGAGGAACATCTGCGCGCGGAACTGGCCGAACAGCCGGATCGTGACGAGGCGAGCATGCTCGAACACGTCGTCGGCAGTTACGGTGCGCCGGATGAAGTGGCGGATATCTACCGCGACCAGGAAATCAGGATCCAGCGTGCGATCCGGCCGCCGCCGCCGCCGCAACGGCGTTCGACACTTGGGCGCTTCTTCGGCGTGGCGGCCGATCCACATACCTACGGAGCGCTGTTCTACCTGTTGCTGGCGCTGGTGACCGGCATCTTCTATTTCACCTGGGCGGTGACGGGTCTGTCGCTGTCGGCCGGTCTGTCGATCCTGATCATCGGTATCCCGTTCTTCCTGTTGTTCCTTGGCAGCGTACGCGGGCTGTCGTTGCTGGAAGGGCGCATCGTCGAAACCATGCTGGGCGTGCGCATGCCGCGCCGGCCACCGTATCCGTCGCAGCAGGGGCAGCCGCTGCTGAAACGCATCGGCGCGATGTTCACCGACGGCCGTACCTGGGGCACGCTGTTCTACATGCTGTTGATGTTGCCGCTGGGCATCATCTACTTCACGATTGCCGTGACGCTGTTGAGCGTGTCGCTGGCCTTCATCGGTTCGCCCTTCGTCAAGGCCTTCGGCTTCGACGTGATCAACATGAACGTCGATGGCTTCAGTTACTACGGTCCGGGCTGGGCCGGCACCATCGCGCTATGCCTAGTCGGCATCGTGCTGCTGTTTGCCACCTTGCATCTGGTGCGCGGCATCGGCCGCCTGCATGGGCAGATCGCCAAGCATCTGCTGGTGCCTGGTAACGCAACGTAGGCCAAGCGGAGACATTGAACAGGTTCTTGCGGCTTTGCTCCCGCGCAGCCGGCACCAGGCACTGGGGCGGCGTGCAGCTGATGTTCCTAGTGCGGCTCGCCGCGCGGGCAGACGCGGCAAACGTATGCATTCCGCGACGCCGCCTGCGAGTTGACGCTGGAAGCTTATTCGACGGCGGCATGCACTGGGAGCCGGTGATGCAGGGCAGGTATCGGCGCGTGGCGTAGCCATCGTGGCCATGGCGGTTGACCCCGCCCGCTGCGCTTCCTACGCTGCCCCGGCGCGCCTGTGCGCGTTCATCGGGGAACACCATGCGCTTTCGTCGCTCCTGGCTTCCGGTCCTCCTGCTGGCGTCGCTGACGGCTACTGCCGCCGACACACCGATCCAGGGCTTCCCGCCCACGCTTGCCCCCGCCGACCTGGTATTGCGCGATGCCAGCATCGCCACGCTCGATCCGCTGCAGCCGCACGCGCAGGCGCTGGCGGTGAAGGACGGCAAGATCGCCGCGCTGGGCAGCGACGAAGCGATCGCGCGCTACATCGGCCCGCATACGAAGGTGCTGGATCTGCACGGCGCCTTCGTCACGCCCGGTTTCATCGAAGGTCACGGCCACCTGCTGGACACCGGCGATTCGCTGACGCAACTCAATGCGGGCACGGCACCGAACTGGGATGCCGTCGTGGCGATGGTGAAGGCCGCGGTGGCCAAGGCCAAGCCCGGCGAATGGATCGTCGGCCAGGGCTGGCAGCAGAGCAAATGGGACAAGGTGCCGCAGCCCAACATCGACGGCCTGCCGCTGCCGGCCAGCCTCGACGCGGTGTCGCCGAACAACCCCGTGCTGCTCGCGCACACCAGCGGCCACGCGATCTACGCGAACGCCATGGCACTGAAGCTCGCCGGCATCGGCCACGACACGCCCGACCCGGTCGGCGGCAGCATCGTGCGCGATGCCCAGGGCAACGCCATCGGCGCGCTGCGCGATACCGCGGGCGACGCGGTGTACGCCGCCTACAACCGTTACCTCGCGGGCTTGCCGCCACAGGAGCTGGCCGCACGCAAGGGGCAGTCGCTGAAGCTCGCCATGCAGAACGAGGTGAGCAAGGGCATCACCGGTTTCGTCGACATGGGCCAGGACTTCCAGACCATCGACTGGCTCAAGCAGCAGGCGGCCAAGGGTTTCCCGCTGCGCCTGTACGTCAACATTGGCGTCGAGGACGTCGCCAGCCTCGACAAGAATCTCGCCAGGTACCGCACGGTAGGTTTCGCCGACGACCACTTCACCGTGCGCGGCGTGGGCGAGGATGTTTCCGACGGTGCGCTGGGTACGCACAGCGCGTGGTTCCTGCAGCCGTACAACGATGCGCCCGACATTACAGGCAAGAATGTCACGCCGATGGACAAGCTGGAGAAAATTGCGCGGATCGCCGCGCGCGACGGTTTCCAGGTGTCGATCCACGCGATCGGCGACCGCGCCAACCGCGAAGTGCTCGACATGTACCAGAAGATCTTCGACGAGGACCCGGCGGCGCATGCGCTGCGCTGGCGCATCGAGCACGCGCAGCACCTCGATCCCGCCGACATTCCGCGCTTCGCGCAACTCGGCGTGATCGCCTCGATGCAGTCCATCCATGCCTGCTCGGACGCGCCCTACGTGGTACCGTACCTGGGCGAGCAGCGCGCGAAGGAAGGTGCCTACGTGTGGCATACGCTGATCGAGAGCGGTGCGATGGTGCTGGACGGCAGCGACACGCCGGTGGAGGACACCAACCCCATCGCCGGCTTCTACTGCGCGGTGACGCGCGACAACGGTCGCGGCCAGCGCTTCTTCCCGGCCCAGGCCAAGACGCGGCTGCAGGCGTTGCGCTCCTATACCTGGGACAACGCCTATGCCGTGTTCGAAGACGAACGACTGGGTTCGCTCACTCCCGGCAAGCTCGCCGACATGGTGGTGTTCTCCGGCAACCTTCTGACCATCCCCGACGACCAGATCCTGCGCACGCGTGTGCTCTACACCGTCGTGGGCGGCCAGCTGGTGTACCAGCGGCCCGACGCCGCAGCGTGGCGCAGCGGGCAGCTGTTCAAGCCGATGCCGGAGTTCGACCACGTGAATTGAGAACCACGATGTACCTTGCTCGTGACGTCAACGCTCGAGTACCCCTTACCTGTAGTTGAGGTCCGGCGAAGCCAGCAGGAAGGTGTTCCATTCCTGCTGCGAATTCGCCTTGGTCAGCGCGCTGCGCGTGGCGACGGAGAGATGCGGTTCGATCGCGTCGTAGTAAAGCCGTGTGGTCAGCATCGGGAAGCCAGCTTCACGCGCGCTGCTGCCGGCCGGCGTGAACAGCTGGTTGTTGCCGGTGCCGATCGCGTTGGCGATGTCGAAGCGCTTTTCCATCTGACCCGAGCTGGACCAGCTCTGGCCGTCCAGTGGCCAGCCGTCGGGCGTGATGCGGCCGAACAGCGGCTCATCAAGCTGGTTCAGCCAGTAGACCAGGGGCAGGGCGTTGGCGAGCGGTTTGCCGTCGTAGGCCAGCCGCACCGACGACACCACGAACTGGGTCGGATCCTTGAATTTCCTTCCGGCACTGGCCACGATTTCCTGTGAATCGAACATCGTGCGCATCACCTTGGCGATATCGCCGTCGCTGTGCAGGAAGGTGCGGGCCATCTTGTCCACCAGCTTCTTCGACGGCTGGTCGGCCACGAAATATTCGGCAAGCTGCCGCGATATGAACTGCGCGCAGGCAGGCTGATGCACGATGATGTCGACCGCCTGATTCACCTCGTCGAAGCCGCTGCCATGGATGGTGTGGCCGAGAAAAGTCTTGTCGCTGAAATCGTGCCGCTGCGGATTGAACTGGAACAAGCCGTGATTGACGACCAGTGGCGCGAACTTCGGATTGAAACGCTGCGGCTTGCCATCGACCGGAGCGATGCCCACGCCGGTGAGGATCAGCGCCAGTTGCTGCACGTCCTGCTGGGTGTAGCCGGAGTTCACGCCCAGCGTGTGCAACTCCATCAGTTCGCGCGCATAGTTTTCGTTGACGTGACCTTTCGCGTTCTGTGCATTGTCGAGAAACTCCAGCATGGCTGGACTCTCCAGCGTGGCCATCAGCAGATCCTTGAATTTGCCCAGGGCATGTGGACGGATGCTGTTCTGCACGTAGTCGGCCAGCTCCCAGCGGATGCGCCCCTTGGCGGCGTAGACGCTGAAATGATTGAGCCAGAACCACACCAGCTGTTCCTTCAGCTGGTCGGGGCCGTATACCGCCTGCAGCAGTTCGGCCTGCTGCGCCTGTTGTCCCAACTGGTTGCCCTGCGACTGCAGCGCCTTGTTGGCGGCAACCTTGTCCGGGCCGTCGGGCAGCGCCTTGATGCGTTGCTGTTCGGCTTGCAGCGCCGCAAGCTGTTGCGCGATCGGTGTATGGATGCTTTCGAAGCTGCCGATCAGCGTGGCGATTTCGGGCGGCAGCTGGCCATCCACGCGATCGGCGAGTTGTACGTCCAGCAGACGTTCGCGACCTAGTTTGCGATATTGATCCACGCCGGCGGTGTCCAGGCCGAAGCCGTCACGGCGCAGCCAGGCAATATCGTCGCTTCCCAGGCTGGTGACGCCACGTGCGCTGGCCAGCAGGGGTATGAGCAGGAGCAGCCCGGCGACCATGCATTGTCGACATGTCGTCGTCATGTAGCGGGCGGCAACAGACATGGGGCGCATGCGAGATGTTCCGTCGGGCAGGGGGCGATGCGTGCAGTGTCGCGGCAAGCCGCTGTTCACACCAGGCGCAGATCCTTGGGTCTGGCCTGCGGAAATACCGTCTGCAGCTGACTGTCGCGCAGGCCCCACACGCGACCCATCAGGCCACCCAGCATGTCGCGGTAATTGTTGAGTACGGGGTAGTCGCGGTTCTGCAGCAAGCTTTGCGGGTTCACGGCGACCTGCTCGCCAGCGATGCGGCCACCGCTGACCTTGCCGCCCAGCACCCAGTGCACCGTGCCGTGACCGTGGTCGGTGCCCTTGTCGCCATTCTCGCGGAAGGTGCGGCCGAACTCGGAAACCACCACCACCACGGTGTTGTTCCACTCATCGCCCAGTGCGTCGGCGTAGGCGGCCAGTCCTGCTCCGAGGTTCTGCAGATTGTTGGCAAGGCCGCCCGTGACGCTGCCCTGGTTCACGTGGGTATCCCAGCCACCGACATCGACAAAGCCGAGGCGGTACTGGTTGCGCATCAGCGCGGCAATGCGTTGCGTCTCGGTGGCAAAGCCCTTGGCACTGGGTGCGCCGCGACTGGCATGGACCATTTCATCGCGCAGATCCTGTGACACGGTATTGGGCAGCGCCAGGCCGTCTGCGGTGGCCGAGGCCAGCGAGGTGCCCTGGTACATCTGCGCGAGGATCGCCGATTGCCGGGCATTGAAATGCGGCTTGGTGTCGCCCTTGAGCGAGATGTTGGGAATGTCATGGCCAGCCCCCTGGAAACTCAGGGGCAGGGCATTGGTGAACGCGATCGGCGGCACGCCAGGCAAGGTGCCGGACAGACGCGCCAGGAAACCGGAGCGGAAGTTGCTGCGCTGGGCGGTGGGTTCGCCGGATTCGATATTGTCCTGGGTCTCGAAGTGGCTGCGCGACAGATCGTCGGTGCCGGTGAACGGCACGAATGCGATCTGCTTGCGTTGCCACAACGGGTAGATCGAATCGCGCAGTACCGGATTGAGGCCCCAGTTTGTATCCAGCGGGATCGCGCTGTTGGGGTTGCCGGCGTCAGGCCTGGCGATCGCCAGGGTCGGTCGTGATTCGTAATAGAAGTCGCTGCTGTGCGGAACCAGAAGGTTGTTGCAGTCGTAGCCGCCGCGCAGGAACACCAGCAGGAAGCGCGGCGCGTTGGCCGGCGTGGCAAACAATTTTCCGGAGAACGCCAGCGCTGGCAGGGCAGCAGCGGTGCTGGCGGCGGCAAGCAGGAATTCGCGGCGGTTCATGGCGTACCTCGATGGCGTTGGTGCAGTCGATGTTTCTGCACGTTGGCGATGATTGAGTCAACGTGCGAGTCAGCGGTAGTTGAAATCGGGTGAGGACAGCAGGAACGTATTCCACTCCGTTGGCGACTTGGCCTGGCTCAGTGCATTGACGGTGGCCGAGGACAGCCCTTGTGCGATGGCATCACGGTACAGCGCCGAATCGTGCAATGCGGGAGCATCCCGCGGCAGGGTTGTCGGAGTACCCGGTAACGCAGGATCGCTGGTGTCGACGAACAGCCGGTTGCGCCCGCTGCCGATCACGCCGGCGAAATCGAAGCGCTTGCTCATCTGGCCCGAGCCGGTCCAGCTGGCCGAATCCAGCGGCCAGCCGTCGGGCGTGATGCGGCCATACAGTGGTTCGCCCATCTGTCGCAGCCAGTTCACCAGCGGCACCGCGTTGGGGATCGGCTGGCCGTCGTAGGTGAGCCGCATCGACGAGACCAGGAAGCGCATCGGATCCTTGAACTTGTGCCCGTCGATGGCGGCGGCTTCCGGCGACAGCAGCATCGTGCGCATGACCGCCGCGATGTCGCCGTCGGTGCGCTGGAACGTGTGCGCCATCGCATCGACCAGCGAAGCCGGTGGCTGATCCGCAATGAAGTAGGCGGCAAGCTTCTGCGATATGAAGTGCGCGCAGGCGGGTTGGCGCACGATCAGGTCCACTGCCTGGGCAATCTCGGCATAGCCGCTGCCCTTGATGGTCTGGCCGAGAAAGGTCTTGTCGCCGAAGTCGTGCTGGATCGGGTTGAACACGAACAGGCCGTCGCGCACAAGACCTGGACGTGCATGGGCGAACAGGTTGCGGCGCGCGGCCGGCTTTGCCGGCAGCAGGCCGGCGCCGGTGAGGATGCGCATCAACTGCTGTACGTCCTGCTGGCTGTAGCCGGAGTTCACGCCCAGCGTGTGCAGTTCCATCAACTCCCGCGCGTAGTTCTCGTTGGTCTTGTCCTTGACGTTGTGCACGTTGTCGAGGAACACCAGCATGGCCGGACTCTGCAGCGTGGCCATCACCAGATCCCTGAACTTGCCCAGCGCGTGCGGGCGGATCACGTGCTCCTCGTAGTCGGTGGCGAACAGGCGCACCGGCCCCTTGTCCGCATACACGCTGAAGTGGTTCAGCCAGAACCACACCAGTTGTTCCTTCAACTGGTCGCCGCCATAGATCGCATGCAGCATCTCGGCCTGTGCGGCCTGTTGATAGATGTCGCGACGGTACGACTGGAACGCCTTCTTTGCCGCATCCTTGGCCGGGCCAGCCGGCACTTGCCTGAACTGCTGCGCGCGCTCCTGGTATTCGACGAGCTGCTGCGCTAGTGGCGTGCTGATGACGGATAGGTGGTTGATCTGTGCGGCGACTTGCGGCGGCAGGCTGTCGCCACTGCCGGTCAGCTGCCCGTCGAGGAAGCGCGTGCGACCCAGTTCGCGATAGCGCGCCAGCGTGGCGCTGTCGAGGCCGAAGCTGTCACGGCGCAACCAGGCGATGTCGCTCAGTCTCAGGCCGTCCACCTTGGCAGTGACCATGGCGGTCGGCAGCCGATCCGGCGGACTCCCGTTGCCGGCACAAGCCAGCGCCGGTACGAGCGTCAACAGCAGGGCAAAAACCGGCGTGCGGCAGCGAAGCGGGATGGCGGCAGGCATGCGTCCGTACTCCGGCGGTGGAAGAAGTCAGTAGTTTCTGAACGCAGTGGTGCCACTTTGGATGACTGCAGCAGCGTGACGAAAAGCGCATATTCCGGCGTCAGTCAGTTTGTCGCCGTTCCGTGTCATGGCAGGTACCATGCGGCACCTGCCGGAGCCTGTCATGCCGAAGACCTACGATCGTGCCTATTTCGACAAGTGGTACCGCGACCCGCGTCACGCGGTCGGTTCGTCGGCCGAATTGCGGCGCAAGGTGGCGATGGTGGTGGCGCAGGCCGAGTATTACCTCGGCCGGCCGATCCGCAATGTGCTCGACGTGGGCTGCGGCGAGGCGACCTGGCGCGCACCGTTGCGCGCGCTGCGACCGGACATCGCGTACCGCGGGCTGGATGCCAGCGAGTATGTGGTTGCACGCTACGGCCGCAGCCGCAACATCGGCCTGGCGCGTTTCGGTCAGCTCGAACAGCTGCGCTTCGATACGCGCTTCGACCTGATCGTGTGCACCGACGTACTGCATTACCTGAAACCGGCCGAGATCCGTGCGGGCCTGCACGGCATCGGCGAGATGCTCGAAGGCATCGCGTTTCTGGAAGTGTTCACCAATCGCGATGACGTGGCTGGCGACCATCACGGCTTCGTGTCGCGCACACCGGCCTGGTATCTGCGCGAGTTCGGTCAGGCCGGGTTGCTGCCCTGCGGCTCGCACTGTTACCTCGGGCCGCGGCTGGAACGCCATATTGCGGCGTTGGAGCGGGCGCAGCTGCCAGGCCGGTGATTCGCCGGATCAGAACTCCAGATGTGCGCGGATGCCGACAAAACGCGCCGGCCCGCGATCGCGGTTGTAGCCCGGGTTGCGGATCAGCTGGAAGTCGGGGGCGAGCGTGAGGTGAGCGGCCACCGCGATGTTGTAATAGGCCTCGACGATGCGCTCGCGGCCATAGGCCAGTCCGCCATCGCCCAGCGTGAATCCCTGCCCGCCCAGGGCCAGGTAGTCGCGGTGCGCCGATGACAGCGCGTCGACGGCCACGGCGACGCCCAGATGGTCCCTCGGCCGCCCCCAGTGCACGCCGGAGAGCTGCATGCCAGTGCTCAGTGTGCGATCCACTTCGGTGAATGCAAACGATTCGTTGCGGCCGTCATTCCAGCCCGCACGGGCGAACAATCCGGTATCTCCGTGGTCCGCGAGCGGCAGTTCAACATTGATGGCGTAGCCGTATTTGCGCCGGCCGGAGCGGTCGTCGGCACGGATGTCCGGTGGGGTGCCATGAGCCAGCGCATAGGCGATGGCATCGCGATACGCGCCCATGTTCGCGATATTTCGGAACGCCAGCAGCCGCAAAACCGCGCCACCCGCGTGCGGCTGCAGGGTCAGTTCAAGCTGTTCGCCGCGGGCACGGTGCAGCGAACTCTCCAGCTTCGTTCCATTCGCCTCGGTGGGCATCAGGTAGACGCCGTAGCGCAGGCTCCAGTTCGGATTGATCCAGCCCAGCATCAGTCCGTCGGTGTAGCCGCGAGTGTCGGCGGCGAAATCCCACGCGGTGTTGTTGAGCAACGACCAGTTCAGGAATTGCGTGCGTGCGGAGTCGGCGTAGCGATTCTTGTCGAAGTCGTCGCTGACTGCCATCTTGCCGAGCTTGATCTCGATGCGGCGCGTGGCTTCCTCGCCAGGCAGCTGGTCCTGATCGCGTTTGGCCAATTCGCGTCCGTCGTCCAATGGCAGTGTCCAGCGCAGATACCGGCGTGCGACGTATGCGGTCTTGCTCAAGGTGCCGCCGCCGGAATGCACCACGTCGCCATTGACAAACCCGCCCAGGCCGGTAGCCCCGCTGACCGCCTCGCCCTTGAACATTTCCACATCGAAGTAGAACTGGAAATGCGCTGGCAAGGCGATGCCGAAGTAGGCGCCGAATGTGTGCGAGCGCTCGATATCGCCGTGTGCGCGAAGGCTCAACGGTCCGCTGTACGGCGAATGCAGGGCCGATTGATGCTGGTCGATGAAGGTGTACTGTGCGCCCAGCCATTGCGGTACAAACAGCGGCGCGTCGTCGGCCAGCGCGGATGCCGACACCAAGGCAAGCCACATGGCCACGGCGAACAGCTGAATCATTTTCATGCTCGCCTCCGTGTCCGCCGCATGGAGCGAGCGGATCAGCCAGGTGAGGATCCGCTCGCGATCGGCTGCGAGAGCAGATGTCGATATGCTTCGAAGATTCCAAGGGCAGTCCGGATGCCACTGGCTGACCTATCGTCCATGCTGGGCCACGCACTGTGCATTTCCGGTGCAGGCGAGGCGCACGCTGACTGCAAAACGCGCTCGAGCCAGTGCACAAGTGATGACGTGAACACGCCTTGCCTGCGGCACAAAGGCCGTATCGCTGCCTCCGGGGCATCGATCAGGTGGTGGTCTTGTCCCTGTACCGGCACAGGTCGCGGATCACGCAATGCGGGCAATCCGGCTTGCGTGCCTTGCACACGTAACGCCCATGCAGGATCAACCAGTGGTGGGCGTCCTGCTTGAACTCGGCGGGGATCACTTTCTCCAGCTTGTCTTCGACCGCGCGCACATCCTTGCCCGGTGCCAGGCCGGTGCGGTTGGCGACGCGGAAGATATGCGTGTCCACAGCGATGGTCGGCTCGCCGAACGCGGTGTTGAGCACCACGTTGGCAGTCTTTCGACCCACGCCGGGCAGTGCTTCCAGCGCCTCACGGTCATGCGGTACTTCGCCATCATGCTGTTCGATCAGCAGCCGGCACAGCGCGATCACGTTCTTCGCTTTCGCGTTGAACAGGCCGATCGTGCTGATATAGCGCTTCAGGCCTTCCTCGCCGAGTTCGAGGATCGCCTGTGGCGTGTTCGCCACGGGATAGAGTTTCTTCGTCGCCTTGTTCACGCCGACATCGGTGGCTTGCGCGGACAACACCACGGCCACCAGCAACTCGAATGGGGTGGTGTAAAGGAGTTCGGTGGTCGGGTGTGGATTGAGTTCGCGCAGTCGCGAGAACAGTTCGATCACGTCGGCGCGTTTCACGGTTTCGGCTCCTGCTGCTTTGCCTTGGCACGGGCCAGCGCGGCCAGCACGGGATTGACCGGGCCAGCTGTGGCGTCCACTGCCGCCTTGCGTGCGGCCAGCTCAGCTTCGCGTTGCACACGCTGGCGCTCCAGTCGTACCTCACGGCGCTGGAAATGCGCGCGTGCCGCATCGGCATGCGCCATGTCGATCTGTGCTTCCGGCATCGGCAGCAGCACGATGCAGTCGACCGGACAGGCTGGCACGCACAGTTCGCAGCCGGTGCAATCGTCAGCGATCACCGTATGCATCAGCTTGGACGCACCGACGATCGCGTCGACCGGGCAGGCCTGGATGCACTTGGTGCAGCCGATGCAGTCAGCCTCGACGATGCGCGCCAATGTGCGCGGTTTCTCGATGCCGTGTTCCGGATTCAGTGGGAGTACCGGTTGTTGCAGCAACGCGGCAAGTTTTCCGATACCTGCCGCGCCACCAGGTGGGCACTGGTTGATCGGCGCGTCGCCGCGCGCGATCGCTTCCGCGTACGGCCGGCAGCCGTGGTAACCGCACTGCTCGCACTGCGTTTGCGGCAGCAGCGCGTCGATACGGTCAGCCAGCGTCATGGCGATATCAGCGAACGGTCGCACCCGGCTTTGCACCCTGATCGGCATCGAGCAGGAACAGGTCGCTGCCGCCGTCGCCGGCTGACAGGATCATGCCCTCGGACAGGCCGAAGCGCATCTTGCGTGGGGCGAGATTGGCGATGAACACCACGTTGCGGCCGACCAGCTTTCCCGGTTCGCCGTAGGCGGCGCGGATGCCGGAGAAGATCTGTCGCATGCCCAGCGGGCCGGCGTCCAGCTCGAAGCGCAGCAGCTTGTCCGAGCCGTCGACAAATTCGCAGGCGGTCACCTTGCCGATGCGCAGATCGAGCCTGGCGAAATCGTCGATGCCAATGACAGCCGCGCCATCGACGGTGGCGCTGGGGGTGCCGCTCGCTTCGCTCATGGGTTTGCTCGATTCCTTCGGCTTCTTGGCCGGTGCAGGCTTGGTTTCAGTGGTGGGAGCGCCAAGCGATTCCTTGGATGCTTCGATCATGGCATCGATGTGCCTGGGGTCGATGCGGGCGAGCAGCGGCTCGAATGGGTTGATCGCGTGGTTGTGCAGTTTGCAGCAGGCAGCATCGAAATCGGCGATTGGCGCAGCGAGGAACTGCTCGGCGGCGGCCACGGTCGCAGGCAGCATCGGCTTGAGCAGGCCGGCCAGCAGGCGGAAGCCGGCCAGCGCGAACGAGCACACCTGGTGCAGTTCTTCCCGATGCGCCTCGTCCTTGGCAAGAACCCACGGTGCTTTCACCGCGATATGGCCATTGATCAGGTCGGCGATCAGCACGAAACGGCGGGTGACCTCAGCGAAATCGCCTTCCTCGTACAGCCTGTCGATGCCTTCGTAGTGCTCCAGCAAGGTGTGCCAGAGTGCCGTCTCCTCTGTGCCGAAATGGGCGGCCAGACGTCCGTCGAAAAACTTCTGCACGAAGCCGGCGGTGCGGCTGGCGATGTTCACCCACTTGCCGACCAGGTGCGAGTTGACGCGCTCCTCGAATGCCTTGAGGTCGAGATCCACGTCGACCGGTGCATCGCTGAGCATGCTGGCGAAGTAGTAGCGCAGGAATTCCGGATGCAGACCCGCATCGAGATATGTGCGTGCCTGGATGAAGGTGCCCCGCGACTTGGACATCTTCGCGCCGTTCACCGTCAGGTAGCCGTTGACGTGCAATGCGGTGGGCGTGCGGAACTGCGCGCCATGCAGCATCGCCGGCCAGAACAGGCCGTGGAAGTTGATGATGTCCTTGCCGATGAAGTGGTGCATCTCGGCGGTGCTGTCGGGGCCGAGGAAGTCGTCGAACTTCAATCCGGTGCGGTCGCACAGGGCTTTGAAGCTGGCCAGGTAGCCCACCGGCGCGTCCAGCCACACGTAGAAGAATTTGCCCGGTGCGTCGGGGATCGGGAAACCGAAATAGGGCGCGTCGCGCGAGATGTCCCAGTCCTTCAGGCCGCCGTCCAGCCACTCCCTCAACTTTGCCGCAACGCCGCTGTTGGCCACCGGCTTGCCATGAGTGAACTTGCCGGCGAACCAGTCGCGCAGGAGTGCCTCGAACTTCGAGAGCTCGAAGAAGTAGTGCTCCGAGTCGCGCAGCACCGGCGTGGCGCCGGACATCACCGAGTACGGGTTGATCAGGTCGGTGGGCGCGTAGGTGGCGCCGCAGTTCTCGCAGTTGTCGCCGTACTGGTCCGGTGTGCCGCAGTTCGGGCAGACACCCTTGATGTAACGATCCGGCAGGAACATCTGCTTTTCCGGATCGAACAGCTGCTGGATGCTGCGTTTGGCAATGAAGCCGCCGTCGCGCAGGCGCGTGTAGATCAGCTCGGCCAGTTCGCGATTCTCTTCCGAATGCGTGGTGTGATAGTGATCGAAGCTGAAATGGAAATCGGCGAAGTCGGCTTCATGGCCGGCGCGAATCCCCGCGATGAACGCCTCCGGCGTCATGCCGGCCTTTTCGGCGGCCAGCATGATCGGCGTGCCGTGCGCGTCGTCCGCGGCGACGAAATGCACCTCGTTGCCCATCATCCGCTGCGCGCGTACCCAGATGTCCGTCTGGATATAGCCCAGCATGTGACCCAGATGCAGCGGGCCATTGGCATAGGGCAGGGCGTGTGTGACGAGCAGGCGACGACTCATGGTGAACAGGCACTCCGGAATGACCGCGCATTATTGCATGCGGGCCTGTGCTGGCCGTATCTCCGAGGCATCGGTCCCAGCGGTGTGAGGTGGTGGCATGGGTTTGGAGTGGAGTGCAGATCTCTGAAGCGCACAGTTTCTTCATTGCATGATTTGACGTATTTATGTACATTTGTGCATGTTTTAAAGACCCGGATTGGAACAATGAACATGCTTGGTGGGTCCATCTCGGCGGGGCGCGAGCGGATCGAGGCAGCTACCAGGGCCACCCGCCTGATCTTCCTGGTGTCCGGCATCGGCATGGCCAGCTGGGCGCCGATGGTGCCGTATGCCAAGGCGCGGCTGGGGCTGGACGATGCGGATCTTGGCCTGGTGCTGCTGGCTTTCGGTGGTGGCTCGATGCTGTCGATGCCGTTGGTCGGTTGGCTGACCCATCGCTACGGCAACCGCACGGTGATCAGCGTGGCCGGACTGCTGCTGTGCGTGGCGATTCCGCTGCTCGCGATCGTGCCGAACGTGCTGACACTGACGGTGACGCTGCTGTACTTCGGCGCGATGCTGGGTGCGGTGGATGTGGCGATGAACGCGCATGCGGTCGAGGTGGAGCGGCGCGACGGTCGTGCACTGATGTCCGGTTTCCATGGGCTTTTCAGTATCGGCGGCTTGGCCGGTGCCGCGGTCATGAGCGCGCTGCTGGCGTTGGGCCTGCCGCTGTGGGCCGGCGCCGTGGCGATCGCGCTGCTGCTGGCGCTGATCGTGCTCAGTCAGCGCAGCAGCCTGCTTTCCCATGTGGACGATGCAGCCGAACGGGCGGCGGTGTTTCGTCTGCCGCGCGGGCTGGTACTGCTGCTCGGCGTGCTGTGCTTCGTGAGTTTCCTCGCCGAGGGTTCGATGCTCGACTGGAGCGCCGTGTTGCTGCGCGACTTCCGCGGTTTCTCGGCGGCATCCGCCGGCATCGGCTACGCATGTTTCTCGGTGGCGATGGCCGCCGGTCGGCTTGCCGGCGACCGGGTGGTCGGGCGACTGGGTCCGGTGTGGGCGGTACGCGTCGGTGCCAGTGCGGCGGCGGTCGGGTTCTTGCTGGCGGCGATGGCGTCGTGGCCACCGGTTTCGCTGTTCGGTTTTGTGCTGATTGGCCTGGGCGCATCGAACATCGTGCCGGTGATGTTCAGTGCGGCGGGGCGCCTGCCGGGCAATCCGCCAGCCATTTCCATCGCCACGGTGACCACGCTGGGCTACGCCGGCTTGCTCAGCGGCCCGGCATTGATCGGTTTCCTGGCGCATGCCAGCAACCTGCCGGCGGCACTGGCCGTGGTCGCTGGCATGCTGTTGCTGGTGGCGGCCGCGGCGCGGATCGTGCGGCGTTGAATGACATGCATGACGAGGATGATGAAATGAGCGAGCGTGGAATCGGGCATGTGGCCGTTGACACGGTGATCTTCGATCTCGGCGGTGTCCTGATCGACTGGAATCCGCGCTATCTGTATCGCCAGCTGTTCGATGACGAGCAGGCGATGGAGCGGTTCCTGGCCGAGGTGTGCAATTCGCCGTGGAACGAGCAACAGGATGCCGGGCGTCCATGGGACGAGGCCATCCGGCTGCGCAGCGCGGAGTTCCCCGAACACGCCGCGCTGATCGCCGCCTACCGCACGCGCTGGGACGAGATGCTGCGTGGCCCGCTGCACGACAGCCTGGCGATCCTGCATGAGCTGCGTGTGCGTGGCATGCGCCTGTACGCCTTGACTAACTGGTCGCAGGAGACCTTCCCGCTGGCTTTCGAGCGCTATCCGTTCCTGCAGGTATTCGAGGGCATCGTGGTGTCCGGGGCGGAGCGCATGATCAAGCCCGACCCGGCGATCTTCCATGTACTGCTGAACCGTTACGGTGTTCAACCGGAACGCGCCGTCTTTATCGACGATGCCCCGCGCAATGTGGCTGCGGCGGCGAAGCTCGGCATGCACGCGCTGCACTTCCGTGATGCCGTGGCACTGCGCGCTGAACTGGTTGCGCTGGGTTTGCTCGACGCCGCATCGACGGAGCTGCGCGAGCATGGCTAAGGTGAATCCCGGCGAGATGCTGCCGCAGGAGCGCCAGCAATGGATACTCGATCGACTGCGTCAGCGCGGTCGCGTGGTGGCGGTGGAGCTGGCGACGGAATTCGCGGTGTCCGAGGATTCGGTCCGGCGCGATCTGCGCGAGCTGGCCGCACAGGGCTTGTGCAAGCGCGTATACGGCGGAGCGTTGCCCTTGTCCGCCGCCGTTGCGCCGCTCAAGCAGCGTCGTCAGGAACATGCCGGTCGCAAGCTGGCGCTGGCGCGCAAGGCAGTGACCCTGGTGCGACAGGGACAGGTGCTGCTGATCGATGCCGGCTCGACCAACGCGGCAATCGCCGCCGCGTTGCCAGCGGATTTCGGCCTGACCGTGGTGACCAATGCACCGGATATCGCACAGATCCTGCTGGAGCGCGAAGGCTTCGAAATCCTGCTGATCGGCGGTCGGATCGATGTGCGGATTGGTGCCGCCGTCGGCGCGCAGGCGGTGCAGGAGATCCAGCGGGTGCGTGCGGATCTGTGTTTTCCCGGCGCCTGCGCGGTCGATGCGAGCGGCGGGTTATGGGGTTTCGACAGCGAGGAAGCGCTGCTGAAGCGGGCGATGGTCGAGGCCAGTGGCGAGACCGTCGTCGTTGCCACCAGTGACAAGCTCGGTACGATGGCGACGCATCGGGTGGCCGGTATCGACGAAGTGCAGCATCTGGTGGTCGAACACGATGTCGGTCGTGCGCTACGCGCAAGTTTCAGCGCTCACGGTCTGGTGGTGCATCGGGCCGATCCGGCCACTGCATGAGATAGGCGTGCGCCGCCTGAGGCTTGCCCGCAGCTCATGAAAAACCCCATGCCAGGAGCGCTGGCATGGGGTTTGGTGCGACATGCAAAGACGAGTTGAGTCGACGCTTATTCCTGCCGCTCCCATGTCTGGCTGCGGCCGAGCAGGGAGAAGCCGATGTAACCGTGCACGTCGAGTTTCTGACCGCCGTCGGCAAGGGTGAGCTTGACCTTGTAGACCTTGCCGCTTTTGGGATCGAGGATCTTGCCGCCATCCCAGACGTCGTCGTCCTTGCTGACGCCCCACATGATGGTCATGCCTTCGATCGGCTTGTCCTTGCGCTCGCCATCGCACTTCCTGCAGATCGGGTGCTGCCCGTCCCGGGCGATTTCCTCCGGGCTCAGGTTGATCACCTTGACGACCTTGGCCTGCAGCTGGCCGTTGGATTCGGTGATCTCGATGATCGATTTTGCCTTGCCGGAAACGTCGTCGATCTGTTTCCAGGTGCCGACCGGCGTGTCGTTGGCGGCGAAGGCGGCGCTGGCACCCAGCAGCAGGCTGGCGGCGATGGCAAGTCGAAACAATGGCTTCATGATGACCTCCCGTACGAAAGCGTATGGATGGAGCCTGCCGGGGCCTGCCGGAAGCGTCAAGCTGCATTGCGCCATGTGCCGCGCGGCTGGCTGACCTGCGTCAGACGGTGTCGTGATGCGGGCTGGCATAATAGGCAGTCCCCTCATCATTCGAGTCCCCATGACACAGGCGAGCGAAGCCCTGGTCCGCCGCATTCTCGGCGAGCTGATCGACACCCATACCGGCGCACCGCTGGCCGAGTCCCTGCGCGCCGTGGGTGTGGACGGTGCGCGCGTGTCGGTGGATCTTCAGCTGGGCTATCCGGCGATGGGCGCGATCGACAGCCTGACCAACCGTGTCCGGCAGGCACTGCAGGCCGACCCGTCGATCGAGTCGGCCGCTGTCTCGATCACCAGCCGTGTCCATGTGCACAAGGTGCAGGGCACGCTGGGGCCGCTGCCGAACGTGAAGAACATCATCGTGGTGGCCTCCGGCAAGGGCGGCGTGGGCAAGTCCACGGTGTCGGCGAACCTGGCGCTGGCGCTGCAGGCCGAGGGAGCGAAGGTCGGCGTGATGGACGCCGACATCTACGGCCCCAGCCAGCCGACCATGCTCGGTGTGCATGGCAAGCCGGCCTCGCCGGATGGCAAGAGCATCATCCCGATGCAGGCGCACGGCATGCCGGTGATGTCGATCGGGTTCCTGGTGGAAGAGGACACGCCGATGATCTGGCGCGGCCCGATGGTGACGCAGGCGATGATGCAGCTGCTCACCGATACACGCTGGGAGCCGCTGGACTACCTGATCGTCGACCTGCCGCCGGGCACCGGCGACATCCAGCTGACGCTGTCGCAGAAGGTGCCGGTGGCCGGCGCGGTGATCGTCACCACGCCGCAGGACATCGCCCTGCTGGATGCGCGCAAGGCGCTGAAGATGTTCGAGAAGGTCGAGGTGCCGGTGCTCGGCGTGGTGGAGAACATGGCCACGCATGTCTGCTCGAACTGCGGCCACGAGGAGCACATCTTCGGCGAGGGCGGCGGCGAGCGCATGTCGGCGCAGTATGGCGTGCCGTACCTGGGCTCGCTGCCGCTGGACATCCGCATCCGCGAGCAGGCCGACGGCGGCAATCCCACGGTGGCGGCGATGCCCGATTCCGACCTGGCCGCGCGCTATCGCGAGATCGCCCGCAATGCCGCCGGCCGGCTGTCGCGGCAGCCGCGCAACAAGTCGCTGGGACTGGGCAAGATCGTGGTGCAGGGCGCTCCTGCTGCATGACGCCGCGGCGCGTACTGTGTCTGTCGGGCAGCCTGCGTCGGATCTCGGCGAATACGGCGGTGCTGCAGGCGGCCAAACAACTGGCGCCGGACACGCTTGAACTCGAGTTGTATGGTGGCCTCGCCAGCTTGCCGCTGTTCAATCCGGACGACGAGATCGAGCCGTTGCCGGCCGTGCAGGCGCTGCGTGGCGCGGTCGGTCGCAGCGACGCGTTGCTGATCGCCTGTCCCGAATATGCGCATGGCATCCCTGGCGCGTTCAAGAACCTGCTCGACTGGCTGGTCGGCAGCCTCGAATTTCCGGACAAGCCGGTGGTGCTGTTGAATGCCTCCGGCCGCGGTTCGTTTCATGCGCAAGCGGCCTTGCGTGAAGTTCTCGTCACCATGTCGGCGAAATTGCTGGAATCGGCCTGCGTCACTGTGCCGCTGCCGGGAGCCGGTTGCGAGGTCGGGGAGATTCTGGGCAACGAGATGCGCTGTGCCGAGTTACGCGTGATGCTGGCGGCATTGGCCACGGAACTGGCCACCGTGTGACATCCCGAAGGGGCTCCATGGACCATGCCGTGGTATTTTGAACATCTTTGGCCCGGCTCATGCCGCGGTCGCAGCCGATTCGAGACTGGAGACAGCGTGAGCATCAAATCCGACAAGTGGATCCGCCGCATGGCCGAAAGCCACGGCATGATCGAACCGTTCGAACCGGGTCAGGTCAAGCTGCGTGACGGCCAGAAGCTGGTGTCCTACGGCACCTCCAGCTACGGCTACGACGTGCGCTGCGCGCGCGAGTTCAAGATCTTCACCAATATCAACTCGACCATCGTCGATCCGAAGGCGTTCGATCCGACCAGCTTCGTCGACGTCGAGGCGGACGTATGCATCATCCCGCCGAACTCGTTCGCGCTGGCGCGCACGGTCGAGTACTTCCGCATCCCGCGCAAGGTGCTCACCATCTGCCTTGGCAAGAGTACTTACGCGCGCTGCGGCATCATCGTCAACGTGACGCCGCTGGAACCGGAATGGGAAGGCCACGTGACGCTGGAGTTTTCCAACACCACGCCGTTGCCCGCAAAAATCTACGCCAATGAAGGCGTGGCGCAGATGCTTTTCCTGGAATCCGACGAAGAATGCGAAACCAGCTACCGGGACCGCGGCGGCAAGTACCAGGGCCAGCAGGGCGTGACCCTGCCGCGAACCTGAGCCGAATCTGCCGGTCGAATCCAGGTGGCTGAACGGCGGACATCAGCCGGCGCCGCCCACGTGACGATCCGGCGTTACACTTCACCCGATTCTTGATCAATGCGTTTGACCCCCAGGAGACCTGCATGATTCGTTTTTCCACATGGCTGACGCGCGCCACCGTCGCGATCATGCTGGGCAGCACGCTGCTGCTCGCCGGTTGCCATTTTGGCGGCACCAAGGGCGAAGTCACCACCGCCTCGATGAAAGGCCAGTTCGACGCCACCATCCAGTCCTACAAGGAAGGTCAGTTCCTGGTCGACGGCGCCGTGCTGTCGGCGGTCGATCTTGGCAGTCATTTCGCCTACCTGAAGGACCAGGGCAAGTTGCCCAAGACCGTGCTGCTCGAGGGCAGCGATGATTCGAAAATCCGCAAACAGCACCTGCAGTACATGGCACGCCTGCAGCTCGATTACGGGTTCCGCACGTATTACGACGACAAGGGCACGCTGAAGGAGATCAATCCGCAGGACACCAAGGCGCGTGCGCTTGAGGATCATCACGAGCGGGCACCGACGGCAGCCCCGCCGGAACAGGATCACATGCCTGTCTCTGCCGGTACCCAGTACTGATCCGGGCAGAGCCGGACGCAACTGTTTCCCATCGACAGCCCGCGGAGCGATCCGCGGGCTTTTTCGTGGACAACCAGGACAGGTGCCGGCGAGGAGCCAGGTCCTCAGTCGAGCTTGCCGGCACCGAGCTTGTGGTCCAGCGGCGTGGCAATCGCCGTGCGCAACGCAATCTCCAGGCTTCGCACCACATCGGCCAGTGCCATGCTGGCGGCACCATGACGCCGTGCTGCCTGTGCAGGCAGGTACGGAATGTGGATGAAGCCGGCACGTACGCCGCGTCGTTTCGCCGCCAGATGCAGCGTGGCGTAGGCGATGTGGTTGCAGACATAGGTGCCGGCGCTGTTCGATATCTCGGCGGGCAGGCCGTGCGCATGAAGCGCCGCGAGCATCGCCTTGATCGGCAACGTACTGAAGTAGGCGGCCGGGGCGCCGGCAATCACCGGTTCGTCCACCGGTTGCGCGCCGGCGTTGTCGGGGATGCGTGCATCCTGCACGTTGATCGCCACCCGCTCGATCGACAGTTGCTGGCGACCGCCGGCCTGGCCGACGCCGAGCACGATCGCCGGCGTCAGCTCGCGCATCGCTGCCTTCAGCGCGCGCAGCGAGCCGGCAAATTCGGTCGGCAACTGCAGCGCACTGATCCGGTGCCCGCCGATGCGCTTGCCATGCAGTGCATGCACGGCCTCCCATGAAGGGTTGATGCTTTCGCCACCGAACGGATCGAAACCGGTCAGCAGGATGCGTGGCAGGGATGTACTCATGCTTGCCTCGTCGATAGTTCAGCGGAACACCAGCAGCCACATCATCACGATGGTGACGGCAAGAATCCACACCGCGCTCCATGCCTGCGCGCGTATCACGCCGTAAGGGTTGCGCAGTTCCAGCAATGCGGCAGGCACCAGGTTGAAGTCGGCCGCCATCGGCGTCAGCAGGGTGCCGCAGTAGCCGCACAGCATGCCCATCGAACCAAGTATGGCGGGATGGGCGCCATGCTGCTGGATCAGCAACGGCAGGCCGATGCCGGCCATCATCACCGGGAACGCGGCGAACGCATTGCCCATGATCACGGTGAACAGCACCATGCCCAGCGCGAAGGCCAGCAGGCAGGCGAAGGAGCTGCCGGTTGGCAGGAATGTGCCGGCCAGCGCGGCAATCGCCGCACCCACGCCGCTTTGCGTGAAGACTTCGCCCAGTGCGGCCAGGAGCAGCGGCAGCAATGCCGCCCAGCCGATTGCGTCGAGCAGGCGCCGACCCTCGGCCACACCGTCAGGCAGCGGCGCACGCGCCACGCGCGCCGCCGCGAACAGTGCCACCACGCAAGCCAGCGCCAGTCCGGTCAGAGTCATCTGCGGCGCGGCGAACAGGCCATGGCCGGCTATCGCCATATGCGCGCCGAACAACGCCACCAGCAAGGTCACCAGTGGAATCAGCAGGGCGGGTACGAACAGCTTGTGGCCGAGCTGGATGGCGGACTGCAGGCGCTGTGCCGGGCTGCTGCTTTCGGTGTGCGCATGGCGATGCAGTTTCGGTGCCAGCAGCGCCAGCGCAATCACCCCGATGCCGGCCAGCTGGGCCGGCAGCGTGTTGCCGGCGGCCTGTTGCACCAGCACGTAATCACCACCGCCGAACAGCGTGCCCAGCACCAGCCAGAACGCGGCGTGCCAGCCATGCCGCTCGCGCAGATTGCGCCAGCCCGTATAGAGCAGGAAGGCGGCGATCAGCCAGTAGGCGTATTCGATGCGCAGCACGCTCAACCTGCCGTTTCGATATGCGCACCGGCGGCACGGCGCTGCAGCCGGCGCTGGTACAGCCACACGCGCACGGACTGGATGACGAAGGCGGCGATCGCAATGGGCAGTGCCCACAGCGCGATCGACAGCGGCGTCAGCTCGATGCCGTGCTGTGCATAGAAGCCCTGGATCAGCAGCACCGCACCAAGCGCGATGAACACGTCCTCGCCGAAGAAGCGGCCGATGTTGTCGGTGGCCGCGGCTACGGCGCGCAATTCATCGCGGTCCGCATCGTCCAGCGTGGGCAGGATTTTTTCCGCCGCGGCTTCGCCCATCGGCGCGAGCAACGGGCGCACCGTTTGTGCAGGGCCGGCCACGCCGGTGAGGCCGAGCATGGCCAGTAGCTGGCGCAGCAGCAGATAGCCGATCAGCAGCCGCGCCAGGGTGAGTCCGTGCAGGTGTGATATCCAGTGTTGCGCGTGCTCGCGCAGGCCGGCTCGCTCCAGCAAGCCGATCGCCGGCAGGGTCAGCACGAACAGCAGCAGCATGCGGCTGGAGACAAAGCTCTTGCCCAGCAGGGCAAGCAGGGCCGGCAGGTGCAAGCCGGCCAGCAGCCCGCTGGTGAGCGCCGCGCACACCACCACGGGGACAGGATTGAAGCGTAGCGCGAAGCCGATGACGATCACCGCGACGCCGAGCAGGGGCCAGTAATTCATGAGCAGTCTCCGTCGCGGCGTGGAGAGGACATCATGCGGCTCCTGGTGCGGCGATCCGCAGGCCAGCTGCGTTGAGCTCGCTGCGTAACCTCTGCGCCAGCTGCACGGCATGGGCGCCATCACCGTGCAGGCACAACGTGTCGGCATGCAGCTGTACACGATGGCCGTCCAGCGTATGCACTTCACCGTCGCGGGCGATGCCGAGTGCCTGTGCCGTTGCCAGCTCGACATCTTCGATCACCGCACCCGCTTCACGACGCGGCTGCAGCGAACCATCGACACGATAGCGGCGGTCGACGAATGCCTCGGCGGCCACCGCCAGGCCGAGTGTCCTGCCAGCCTCGACCAGGGCTGAGCCGGCCAGGCCGAACAAGCACAGCTGCGGGTCGAAGTCACGCACCGCACGGGCGATCGCATTGGCCAGCACGGCGTCGCGTGCGGCCATGTTGTACAGCGCGCCATGCGGTTTGACATGGGTCAGCCGGGTACCAGCGGCGCAGGTGAACGCGTACAGGGCACCGATCTGGTACAGCGTCAGCGCATGCACTTCGGCTGGTGTCACGCTCATTTCGCGGCGGCCGAAGCCCTGCAGATCAGGCAGCGAGACGTGCGCACCGATCGCCACGCCGTGCGCCACCGCCTGGGCCACGGTGTGGCGCATGATCTCCGGATCGCCGGCATGGAAGCCGCAGGCGATGTTGGCCGAACTGAGCAGGGCCAGCAATGCATCGTCGTTGCCCATGCGCCAGGCTCCGAACGATTCGCCGAGGTCGCCGTTGAGGTCGATGCGGCTCATGGTTGTCGATTCATCCGGGTGCGTTCCCGTCAGATTTGCGCAAATCGTTGCGCGATCGTGCCAAGCAGGCGTGTCAGTCGTTGCTGGCGCGCGCTCAGCCGCATCAGCGCCTCGTCCAGCGTGGTCTCGCGGAAGCATACGGTATCGCCGGGCCGACGTTGCGCCAGCCGTGGCAGGTCCGCCGCCGCGACCTGGCCGATCCGCGGGTAGCCGCCTGTCACCGGCGCCTCGGCCAGCAGGGCGATCGGCTGGCCGGATGGCGGCAGTTGCACGGTACCGGGCAGTGCCGCCTCGGAGATCAGTTCCAGCGGTGCCTGCAGCTGCAGCGTATGGCCGTCCAGACGGCCGGCGGTGCGGTTGCTGTCCTTGCTCAGGACAAAGCTGCCGCCAAACAGCAGTCGCTGCGAGGCTTCATCCAGCTGTGCCCAGTGGCTGCCGCGCAGCAGCGCCAGCGGGCGACGGGCAAAGTCGAACCATGGTTGCGGGTCGAGGCTCCAGTCCAGCGTGCGCACCTCGTTGCCGGTCGATGAGCCAGGCAGGGGCGCGGCCGTGCCGACAGGCAGCAGGTCACCCGCGCATAGCGCGCGACCCTGTGCGAAGCCGATGCGGGCATGCAGGTCGCTGCTGCGGCTGCCGAGTAGCGCCGGCACGTCGAAGCCGCCGCGCACGGCGAGGTAACTGCGGCAGCCGCTGGTCATGCCACCGAGATGCAATACGCTGCCTGCAGGCAACTGGCAGGTGGTCCACATGGGCAGCTTGTGCTCGCCGACGCTGGCGGTGATCGGCGCGCCGGTCAGGGCGATCATCGCAGCGTGTTCGAAAAGCAGGCTGGGGCCGGTCAGGGTGCATTCGATCGCAGCCTCGCCCCTGGTATTGCCGACCAGGGCATTGGCAAGCTGCCACGCGGGCAGATCCATGGCACCGGCACGCCCCACGCCCAGCGCGGCATGACCAGGTCGCCCGCCATCCTGCAGGCTGCTCAACAGGCCGGGCTTGATGACGGTGATGTTCATGTTGAATGGATCGCCGCCAGCTGGTGGAACCTGTCTTCGTCGATCGCATGGAAGCGCACGCGATCGCCGGCACTGAGCAGCGAAGGCGTGCTCGCGGTGATGTCGAACAGCCGCAGTGGCGTGCGCCCGATCAGCTGCCAGCCGCCCGGCAGCATCTCGGGATAGATACCGGTCTGGCTGCCACCGATCGCCACGCTGCCCGCCGGCACGCGCTGGCGTGGATCGCCGCGGCGCGGTACCGCCAGTTGCGGGTCCAGTCCGAGCAGGTAGGGGAACCCCGGCGCAAAACCGAGCATGGCGACGCGGTAGTCGGCGCTCGTATGGCGAGCGATCACGGCTCCCGGATCGAGCCTGCACAGCGCGGCGACCTGGGCCAGATCCGGTCCGCATTCGCCGCCGTAGCAGACTGGAATCATCAGCTCGCGCGGCGTGGCGATGACGGGACCAGGCTCGTCCAGCGCAGCGCAGATGGCAGCTTGTACCTGCCGATGCGGATTGCCACCGGACCAGTACTGCGGGTCGAAGCGCAGCAGCACGCTGGCATAGGCCGGCACACATTCCACTTGCGGCAGTCGCCGGCGCAGGCAGGTCGTCGCGGCCTGCACCCGCGCATTGAGTTCGATGTCGATGCGTTCGCCGAAACGCAGAAGCAGGGCATCCTCGGCCAATGCTTCGAACTGGATGCCGGACTCCATGGCAGCGTTATCCGGCTGCGTCGGCGAGCACATGCCGCAACGCATCCAGTCGTGCGCTCAGGCCGGCCTCGTCATAAGGCTGAGCACGGCCGTGACCCCATACCGGACCAGGCCATGCGTCATCGCCCTCATGGCGCGCGATCACATGGACGTGCAGCTGACGCACGATATTGCCGAGCACGCCGAGGTTGAGCTTTTCGCAAGGAGCGACGGTACGCAGGGCGGCCGCCGCATCATTCACTTCCTGCCAGAGCAGGGCTTGTTCATTGGCGGGAAGGTCGGTGATCTCGACCAGCCCGGCATGTCGAGGCACCAGCACCAGCCAGGGGAAGCGTGCGTCGTTCATCAATCGCACATCGCACAGGGCGAGCGATGCGACCAGTCGCGTGTCCGCGTCCAGCCGGGCATCGAGGATGAAACTTGGCTTTCTCATGCGCCAGCCAGGTGTTTGTCGAAAAATGCCAGCGTGCGCTGCAGCGCGAGTCTCGCGCTGGCTTCGTCGTAGCTGGCGCCGACATCACGGTTGAAACCGTGGTCGGCCGGATAGGTGAAGGTCTCCATCTGCGGCAGCGCCTCGCGGTGCTTCGCCACCATGGCCGGCGTGATGTGCTGATCCTTTTCGCCGAAGTGGAACATCACCGGCGCCTTCGGCGTCTCGTGAAGGAACGGCAGGTTGCGCGCGCCGTAGTAGCTCACCGACGGCAGGCCCAGCCGCAGCGCGGACAGCAATGCGACGGTGCCGCCCCAGCAATAGCCGACCGTGCCGATCTTGCCTGCCGAAGCGATTGCCTCGGCGGCGCTGGCGACATCCTCCACGGCGCGTTCCAGTCCCAGCTCGCCGACCAGTTGTTTGCCCTTGGCGTAGCCGGCTTCGTCGTAGCCCAGTTCCACCCCGGTTTCCAGATGGTCGAAGAACGCCGGCGCGATCGCGGTGTAGCCCGCTTCAGCAAAGCGATCGGCCACGCTGCGCATGTGTGCGTTGACGCCGAAGATCTCCTGGATCACCACGATGCCGCCTTTCGGCTTGCCCTGCGGCTGGGCCAGGTAGGCACCGATGCACTGGGTGCGGGTGGTGGGCAGGTTGATCTGATGACCCATGGATCGATCCTCGTGGTTTCGAAGCAGCGATCTTAGCTGCCGCGGCATCGCTCGCGCGCTGACGTATAATCGCCTGTTTCCACGCACGTTTTCACGGTAACCACGCCCATGTCCCAGGCTGCACACAAGATCGGTTTCGTCAGCCTCGGCTGCCCCAAGGCGCTGGTCGATTCCGAGCGCATCCTCACCCAGCTGAAGGTCGAGGGCTACCAGATCGTGCCCAGCTATGGCGAGGCCGATGCGGTGGTGGTGAACACCTGCGGCTTCATCGACGCGGCGGTGCAGGAGTCGCTGGATTCGATCGGCACCGCCCTGCACGAGAACGGCAAGGTGATCGTCACCGGCTGTCTCGGCAAGCGCGAGGCGCTGATCCGCGAAGCCTATCCCGACGTGCTGTCGATCAGCGGCCCGCAGGATTACGCCAGTGTGATGACGGCGGTGCACACGGCGCTGCCGCCGAAGCGCAACAAGTTCATCGACATCGTGCCGGACACGGGTGTGAAGCTGACCCCGAAGCACTATGCCTACCTGAAGATTTCCGAAGGCTGCAATCACCGCTGCAGCTTCTGCATCATCCCGTCGATGCGCGGCAACCTGGTTTCGCGTCCGGTCGACGAGGTGCTGCTGGAAGCCGAACGCCTGGTCAAGGGCGGCGTCAAGGAACTGCTGGTGATCTCGCAGGACACCAGCGCCTACGGTGTGGACCTGAAATACGCCGAACGCCAGTGGCGCGACAAGACCTATCGCACGCGCATGACCGAGCTGTGCGAAGGCCTGTCCGAGCTGGGTGTGTGGTCGCGCCTGCACTACGTCTACCCGTATCCGCACGTGGACGAGGTGATGCCGTTGATGGCTGCGGGCAAGCTGCTGCCGTATCTCGACATCCCGTTCCAGCACGCGAGTCCGCGCATCCTCAAGCTGATGAAGCGCCCGGGCAATATCGACAGGACGCTGGAGCGCATCCAGAACTGGCGCAAGATCGTCCCGGACCTGACCATCCGCAGCACCTTCATCGTCGGCTTCCCCGGCGAGACCGATGCCGAGTTCGAGGAGTTGCTCGACTTCCTGCGCGAGGCCGAGCTCGATCGCGTGGGTGCGTTTGCCTATTCGCCGGTCGATGGCGCCAAGGCTAACGAGTTGCCGGATCCGGTTTCCGAGGAATTGAAGGAAGATCGCCTCGAACAATTCATGGCGGTGCAGGCGGAAATCTCCGCCGCGAAATTGCAGCGCAAGATCGGTCGCACCATCACTGTGCTGGTTGATGAGGCAGGGGCTGACGGTACGGTGGCGCGTTCGGCGGCGGATGCGCCGGAGATCGATGGCACGGTGTTGATTGCCGACGGCCAGACGTTGAAGCCGGGCCAGTTCGTCGACGTGGTGGTCGAGGCCGCCAGTGAGCATGACCTGCATGCGCGGCTCGCCCATCCCAAACTCAAGCTGATGTAGGCCAGCGCGATGCGCTACGTCGCGCCCGCACGCGGCACGGTCGATCCACAGGTGTTTGGCCGCATGCCGCTGCAGGCGTGGCGCGAATACGCCGACCTGCTTGAGGGGCCGCATTGGCCCACGCTCGATGCACTCAATGCCTTGTGGCCGGGGGATGCGCGCACCCGCTTCGTGGCACAGGATCATCAGCTGCTCGCTGATGGCCTTCACTACGAGCAGCGCATCGCCGAGCGCGGACAGATCGCTACCCGCGAAGGCAACTGGCACGATCTCCTCAATGCGCTGGTGTGGCTGCGCTATCCGGCGATCAAGCAGGCGCTGAACCGGCGTCAGATGGCCGAGATCGCCCGGATGGGACCGAAGGACCGCTCGCGCCCGCAATATGCGATGACCCATTTCGACGAGGCCGGCGTCATCGTCGTGCTGCAGGGTCCTGCGCTGCTGGCATTGTGGGACGTACACGACTGGCAAGGCCTGTTCTGGCAGCAGCGACAGGCTTGGCTCGATGGTTCGATCCAGCTGACATTGTTTGGCCATGCGTTGCTGGAGCATGCGTTGAACCCGGACAAGCTGCTGGTGGGCAAGGCGTTGGTGTTCCTGGCGGCGGGTGGCACCGATCTCGGGCAAGCGAGTACCCGTTGCGCCGAAGCGATTGCAGCCGGCCAGCTGCTGAACAACCCTCTGGAATTGCGGCCGTTGCCGTTGGCGGGCATTCCCGGCTGGCACCCCGGCAACGTCGACGAGGCGTTTCATCTTGCGACGGCCTGTTATCAACCGCGGCGTGCCGGACGCGAGTATCCGCCAGCTTCCCCGGTACTCCCCTGAACCTTGCTCAGGCTCCCGATCACGGCTATATACGTGTGCACAGGGGAGAGGGAATGGCGCCGGGGAGTGATGTCATTGAGTATCGCCACGTCTCGGCCGCGCGGGTGGCTCCGTAGCACGCGCCTGATCCGTACTGCCATGAAATGGCTGGCTCTTGGCTTGTTGATCGCCGCTGGCAATGCCGCGGCTTCGAACGAGGCAGTGTCGCCGTCACCGATCCGTTTCGGCATCCTGCCGATCGGCAGCGCGTCCGAATCGCTGGAGCAGTGGCGGGGATTGCTGGAGGAGCTGCAGAGGCGGCTGGGTCACCCGGTGACCACGGTGTCAGTGAGCAGCTACAAGGGGCTCTCCGATGCGATCGGTGCACAACAGGTGGATATCGCGTTTCTCTCCGGCAAGCTTGCGGTGGAGGCGGTAACGCATCAGCACATGCAGGTGTTCGCCCAGTTCGTGCGCAGCGATGGCGCCATGGGCAATGTCGCCATGCTGGTGGTGCGCAGCGACAGCCCCATTCGCAATCTCGACGACCTGCTTGCCACACCTGGCCGCTGGCGCTACGCCCGCAGCGAACACCTCTCGGTCACCGGCTACACCGCGCCGGAAGCCGATGTATTTGCGCCGCGCGGACTCGACTCCGACACCTTCTTCGCCAGCGTGCGGGTGGCCGATCACCAGAGCAACCTGCTGTCCGTGGTCAATGGCGAGGTGGATGTGGCGAGCAGCAACAATCCGGACATGGATCTGTTCCGGCGCCATTTTCCGAATGAGGCGGCCCAGCTCAAGGTGATCTGGCGCTCGCCACTGATCCCGTCCGGCGTACTGGTGTTGCGTGACGGGTTGCCGCCACCGCTGCGCGAACAACTGACTGCATTCATCCTTGCCTACGGCAAGGCCGCCGGTGAAGCGGGCGTACGTGAACGTGCCCAGCTTGCCCGCATTCCCGATCTTGGTGGCTTCATGCCGCAGACCAATCGCGTGCTGCAGCCGTTCGTCGACATGCAATACGCCTTGCTGCGGCAGGAGGCCGAGCATGGCCAGTGGGTGAACCCGCAGGCGCTGCAGGCGCGGCTGGCACAGATCGAGAGCGCTTACCGGCGGGATTCGCGCGGGTTGCTGGGGCATTGAAGCTGGCCTCGACGGCCGGAACCGGAGAGGGCCTGGATCAATTCCGGCGCATTCCGGCGGCCTGGAAATGAACCGACGACAGTGAATTGTCGGTTTCCACTCGCAGCGGGACACTTCTGCCGCTAAAATGCGTATTTCCAGCACGGCTGCTTTCCATGACCCCCCTGATTTTCGTCACCGGCGGTGTGGTGTCCTCGCTTGGCAAGGGCATTGCTGCGGCGTCGCTCGCTTCCATTCTCGAAGCGCGCGGGCTCTCGGTCACCATGATGAAGCTCGATCCCTATATCAATGTGGATCCGGGCACGATGAGTCCCTTCCAGCACGGCGAGGTCTATGTGACCGACGACGGCGCCGAGACCGACCTCGACCTTGGCCATTACGAGCGCTTCGTGCATACCCGCCTGAGCGGCAAGAACTCGATCACCACCGGCAAGATCTACGAGAGCGTGATCCGCAAGGAGCGCCGTGGCGATTACCTGGGCGCCACCGTGCAGGTGATCCCCCATATCACCGACGAGATCAAGCACTGCATCCACGAGGCCACCCGCGGCTTCGACGTGGCGCTGGTGGAGATCGGCGGTACGGTCGGCGACATCGAGTCGCTGCCGTTTCTGGAGGCGATCCGCCAGCTGCGCATCGAGCATGGCCCGGAGAAGGTGGTGTTCATGCACCTCACCCTGGTGCCGTACATCAAGGCCGCCGGCGAGATCAAGACCAAGCCGACCCAGCATTCGGTGAAGGAACTGCGCTCGATCGGCATCCAGCCGGACATCCTGCTGTGCCGTTGCGAGCAGACCCTGCCCGAGGGTGAACGGCGCAAGATCGCCTTGTTCACCAACGTGCCGGAGAACGCGGTGATCAGCGCCACCGACGTGGACATCATCTACAAGCAGCCGTTGTGGCTGCACCAGCAGGGGCTGGACGACATCGTGGTGAAGAAGCTCGGCCTCGATGCGAAGCCGGCGGATCTGTCCGCCTGGCAGCGCACGGTCGACGCGGTGGAGCATCCGAAGCACGAGATCACCGTCGCCATCGTCGGCAAGTATGTCGAGCACAAGGACGCCTACAAGTCGCTTGGCGAGGCGCTGCGGCACGGCGGCATCAAGCAGCTCACGAGGGTGACCCTGGACTGGATCGATTCCGAGCAGGTCGAGGCCGAAGGCGCCGCCAAGGTGCTCGGCAAGGCCGATGCGATCCTGGTGCCGGGCGGCTTCGGCAAGCGCGGTTTCGAGGGCAAGATCCTGGCTGCGAAATATGCGCGCGAGCATGGCGTGCCGTATTTCGGCATCTGCTACGGCATGCACGCGGCGGTGATCGATTTCGCCCGACATGTGGCTGGCCTGGCCCAGGCCGATTCCAGCGAGAACGACCGCAATACGCCGGACCCGGTGATCGCACTCATCACCGAGTGGACCACCGCCAGTGGCGAGGTCGAGCAGCGCACGGATCGTTCCGATCTCGGCGGCACCATGCGCCTGGGTTCGCAGGAGTGCCGCCTGAAGGCCGGCACGCTGGCACGTGAGCTGTACGGGCAGGATGTGGTGCGCGAACGCCATCGGCATCGCTACGAATTCAACAATCGCTACCGCCAGCCGTTCGAGGACAAGGGGCTGGTGATCTCCGGCAAGTCGATGGACGACCTGCTGGTGGAGATGGTCGAGCTGCCGCAACAGCAGCACCCGTGGTTTCTTGCCTGTCAGGCGCATCCGGAATTCACCTCGACACCACGCGACGGGCACCCGCTGTTCATCGGCTTCGTCCGGGCAGCCCGCGAATACCAGGCGGTACGCGAGGGTCACCGCCTGGCGCAGGAGTCGGTCGCATGAAGTTGTGCAATTTCGAGGTCGGGCTGCATCGGCCGCTGTTCCTGATCGCCGGCCCCTGTGTAGTCGAGTCGGAGCAATTGCAGATCGACACCGCCGGCACCTTGAAAGAGATCACCGGCAGGCTCGGCGTCAACTTCATTTTCAAGTCCAGCTTCGACAAGGCCAACCGCTCCTCGGGTGACAGCTTTCGCGGGCCGGGTATGGAAGAGGGGTTGCGCATCCTGGCCGAAGTGAAACGCCAGCTCGGTGTGCCGCTGCTGACCGACGTGCACGAATACACGCCGATGGACGAGGTGGCGTCGGTGGTCGACGTGCTGCAGACGCCGGCCTTCCTGTGCCGACAGACCGACTTCATCCAGAAAGTGGCGCGCGCCGGCAAGCCGGTGAACATCAAGAAGGGCCAGTTCCTCGCGCCGTGGGACATGAAGCACGTGGTGGCCAAGGCCAGGGCGGTCGGCAACGACAGCATCATGGTGTGCGAGCGTGGCGCCAGTTTTGGCTACAACAATCTGGTCTCGGACATGCGTTCGCTCAGCGTGATGCGCGATACGAATTGCCCGGTGATCTTCGATGCAACCCATTCAGTGCAGTTGCCGGGTGGGCAGGGCGCCACCTCGGGCGGTCAGCGCGAATTCGTGCCGGTACTGGCGCGCGCCGCGGTGGCGGTTGGCGTGGCCGGCCTGTTCGCCGAGACGCACCCTGACCCGAGCAAGGCACTCTCCGACGGCCCGAACGCGTGGCCGCTGGGCAGGATGGAAGCACTGCTGGAAACGTTGATGGAACTCGATGCCGTGACCAAGCGGCACGGTTTCCTGGAGCAGACGGTTTCCTGACCTACCGGGCGCAGTAATGCGCTTCTTCACTATCATCACAACAAACGCAACGGACACCGCATGAGCACTCTGATCACCCGCATCCACGCCCGTGAAATCCTCGACTCGCGCGGCAATCCCACGCTTGAGGCAGAAGTGACCCTGGCCGGCGGCGGCTTTGGCCGCGCCGCGGTACCGAGCGGCGCCTCCACCGGTTCACGCGAGGCGGTCGAGCTGCGTGATGGCGACAAGTCGCGATATGGCGGCAAGGGCGTGAAGAACGCGGTGGCGAACGTCAACACGACGATTGCCGATGCGCTCAAGGGTTTCGATGCGGCCGACCAGAAAGGCCTGGATGCCAGGCTCATTGCGCTGGACGGCACCCCGAACAAGGGCAAGCTGGGTGCGAATGCGTTGCTCGGTGTCTCGATGGCGGCAGCACACGCCGTGGCCGCCTCGCGCGATGAGCCATTGTGGAAGTACCTGTCGAACGGCAAACCTGGTGCCTTGCCGGTGCCCATGATGAACATCATCAACGGCGGTGCACACGCGGACAACAACGTGGACGTGCAGGAGTTCATGATCCTGCCGGTCGGCATGCCGAGCTTCGCCGAGGCGCTGCGCGCCGGCGCGGAAATCTTCCACGCGCTGAAGAGCGTGCTGCACGGTCGCGGCCTGAGCACGGCGGTGGGCGACGAGGGCGGTTTTGCACCGAACCTGCGTTCCAACGTCGAGGCGATCGACACGATCCTCGAAGCTGTCAACAAGACCGGTTACAAGATCGGCAGCGAGATCCTGCTCGGTCTCGATGCGGCCAGCTCGGAGTTCTACAAGAACGGCAAGTACGATCTGGCGGGCGAGGGCAAGCAGTACGGCTCGGCCGAGTTTGTCGATCTGCTGGCGAGCTGGGCGAAGCAGTATCCGATCGTCAGCATCGAGGACGGCATGGCCGAGGGTGACTGGGACGGCTGGAAGCTGCTGACCGACGCCATCGGCGACCGCATCCAGGTAGTCGGCGACGACCTGTTCGTGACCAATCCGGTGATCTTCCGCGAAGGCATCGAGAAGCACATTGCCAATTCGATCCTGATCAAGGTGAACCAGATCGGCACGCTGTCCGAGACGCTGGAAGCCATCGCGATGGCGGACAAGGCGAAATATTCGGCCGTGATCTCGCATCGCTCCGGCGAGACCGAGGACACCACCATCGCCGACATCGCGGTGGCCACCACCGCGACCCAGATCAAGACCGGTTCGCTGTGCCGCAGCGATCGCGTGGCGAAATACAACCAGTTGCTGCGCATCGAGGAACAGCTGGGCAGCGCCGCGCGCTATGCCGGTCGCGACGCATTCCCCAACCTGACCCGCTTGCCGGGCTGAGCAGAGTCATCGGCTGCCCATGTTGCGCTGGATCGCCCTGATTCTGATCCTGCTCCTGATCGGACTGCAGCTGAAGCTGTGGTCCGGCAGCGGCAGCATGCATGAGGTGGACAGCCTGCGCGTGGCGGTAAAGAAGCAGACTGACGAGAACGCCAAGCTGCTGCAACGCAATCAAGCCGTCGGCGCCGATGTGCTCGACCTCAAGCACGGCGACCAGGCGGTCGAGGCACGTGCGCGCACCGAACTGGGGCTGATCAAGCCAGGTGAAACTTTCTACCAGGTGGTCGAGCCACCGGCGAACGCGGGCAGTGCTCCGCCAGCGTCAGCCACGTCCACCGGTTCACCATGAGTGCGCCGCTGGTGTGGTGCGTGGTGCCGGCGGCCGGGCGCGGCACGCGTGTTGGCGGAACCTGCCCCAAGCAATATCTGCCGCTGGCCGGGCGTCCGCTGATCGAGCACACGCTGGAACGGCTTGCCGCGCATCCGCAGATTGCTGGCCTGCTGGTAACGCTGGCGCCTGCGGATGCACATTGGTCGGGCACCACCATACTCAATGGGAAGCCGGTGCTTACAGCAATTGGCGGTGCCGAGCGAAGTGATTCGGTACTGGCGGGGTTGGAGGCGTTGCCGGAGACGGTAGCTGCCGACGATTTCGTGCTGGTGCACGATGCGGCAAGGCCTTGCGTACGGCTGGCCGATATCGGCAGGTTGATCGAACTGGCCGGCGCGGCTGGTGGTGGTCTGTTGGGTGCCCCGCTGCGCGACACGCTGAAGCGTGCGGGTGCTGCCGGTCGCAGCGAGTTGACCGAACCGCGCGACCACCGCTGGCGTGCCTTCACGCCGCAGATGTTCCGGCGCGGGCCGCTGTCCGCGGCGTTGCGCGAGGCAGTCCGGCGCGGGGTGGTTCCAAGCGACGAGGCCATGGCGATGGAGCAGGCCGGTTTCGCGCCCTTGCTGGTCGAAGGCGCCGAGGACAATATCAAGGTGACCACGGCAGCGGATTTCGCGCTGGCCGAGTTCCTGCTTGCGAGGACGAGCGCATGAGAACGGGTACATGAAAATCGGCAGCGGCTTCGATGTGCATGCCTTCGGCGACGGTGATCATGTCACGCTCGGCGGCGTGCGCGTGCCGCATCGGCGCGGCCTGGTTGCCCATTCGGACGGTGACGTGGTGATCCATGCGTTGTGCGATGCGATCTTCGGTGCGCTGGCGCTGGGCGACATCGGTACGCACTTTCCGCCCAGCGACGAACGCTGGCGCAACGCCGACAGCCGCCAGTTCCTGCGCCATGCGGCGATGCTGATGGCACAGCATGGCTACGCACTGGGCAATGCCGATGTCACGGTGATCTGCGAAGCGCCGAAGGTCGGCCCGCACGCGCATGCGATGCGCGAAAATCTCGCCTCCGATCTGGACACCGAGATCGGACGTATCAGCATCAAGGCCACCACGACCGAACAGCTCGGCTTCACCGGCCGGGGCGAAGGTATCGCGGCGCAGGCCTGCGTTTTGCTGGAGCGGCGCTGAGCGTCGTCCGTTCCCTCTGAATGCCGGTGCGACCGGCGGAGTGTCATGTCGGAATCCGAACTTGCGGGTGCCCCGTTGCCCTGGGCTTTCGGCGCGCCGCCGTTGCAGGCGAAGTTGCGTAGCGCCGCCGAGGACTTCGTGGTCGAGGAAATCCTTGGTTATGACGCTGACGGCGCGGGCGAGCATGCTTTGCTGTGGGTGGAGAAGCGTGGCGCGAACACCGACTGGGTCGCGCGCGAACTGGCGAAATTTGCCGGCGTGTCGCCCGTCGCGGTGGGTTATGCCGGCCTGAAGGATCGCCATGCCGTCACCCGGCAGACGTTCTCGGTACAGCTGGCCGGGAAACCCGATCCGGACTGGCTGACGTTTCCGCACGCCGAAGTGAAGGTGCTGGCGGCGACGCGGCATTCGCGCAAACTCAAGCGCGGCGCACTGCGCAGCAACCGCTTCGCGCTGGTGCTGCGCGAGGTACAGGGCGATCGCGATGCCGCCGAACAGGTATTGCAGCAGATCGCAGCACGCGGTGTGCCGAATTACTACGGTGAACAGCGCTTTGGCCGCGAGGGTGGCAACGTGGCGCAGGCGCGTGCGATGTTCGCCGGCCGTCGGGTCGACCGCGACAAGCGGTCATTCCTGCTGTCGGCAGCCCGTTCGCAGATCTTCAACAACGTGCTGGCGGCACGGGTCGAGCGGGGCGTGTGGGATGCGCCGCTGGATGGCGAGATCTGGTCGCTGGCCGGCTCGCGCTCGTGGTTTGGCCCGGAGCCATTCACCGATGTGCTGGCCGGACGGCTGGCACGCGCCGACATTCACCCGTCCGGTCCGTTGTGGGGTCAGGGCGAACCGCCGACGCAGGGTGAAGCCGGCGCACTGGAACGTGAGATCGGCGCAGCCTGCAGTGATCTGGCAGAAGGCCTGGCTGCCGCGCGCATGGATCAGGAACGCCGCCCCTTGCGACTGATACCGAAGGATCTGAAGTGGCGCTGGCTGGAGAGCGATGCGCTTGAACTTGCATTCGAGCTTCCCGCCGGTGCCTATGCCACGGTAGTGGCGCGCGAGCTGGCGCAAAACAGAAATGAGTGAAGAGGAGTGAGCAGGGACCGAAAAGCCGGCGCATACCGGCTTTTCGGTCCCTGCTCGTTTCCCGCTTCCTGCTCCTCGCTCTCAGCTTTTCAGCAGTACAACCACCGCGCCGGTGCCGCCCAGTGCCGGCCGCGCGGAGGCAAAAGCGATCACGTCATCGCGCCGGCGCAGCATCCGGTCAGTGAGGTTCTTCAATACTGGTCCGGCCGCTTTCGAGCGCAGTCCCTTGCCGTGCACGATGCGCACGCAGCGTAACCCGTTTTGCCTGGCCTCGGCCAGAAACGCGACGATACTGGCTTGCGCGGCGGCAGCATTCATCTGGTGCAGGTCGATGTCGTCCTGCACGCTGAACTGGCCGCGCTTGAGCTGGCGCAGCAGCTTCGGCGGATAGCCGTCACGCAGGTAACCCAGCTCCTCGCCGACTTCGAGCAGGGCTGGATCGAACGCCATGTCGAGCAATTCGCCCGGCACAGCCGCCTCGTCGGCCTCCAGCATATGCGGATGCGGCGCGGGTTTCGTGGCAGCCGGTGGCGGTGACACCTGGCCGAACCGACGTACATCGCCGATCGCCTCACGGAACAGTCGGCTGTCGTCTTCGTCGATGGGTGCGGGCGCACGGCGCTTCATGCCGGCATGCTAACCAAAGCGCATCCATTACGGTTAATGCGCATCATCCGAACAATGTGAAACCGGCGGCATGCTCCGGTAAACTCGGGAGATACGGTACGCACCCTGCTGTCGTGAACCACGGGGTCATGGGCAAGCGTGTCCGCAGTCCGTTTTCGATGGAGCATCATGCGAGTTCTGGTCAGTAACGATGATGGCGTGGATGCCCCGGGCATCCGCGTGCTTGCCGAGCGCCTCGGTGTGGTCGGGCAGGTGACGGTGGTGGCACCCGATCGCGACCGTTCCGGCGCGAGCAATTCGCTTACCCTCGACGCGCCGCTGCGCGTGCTGCCGATGGGTAACCGCTATTACCGCGTGGCCGGCACGCCGACCGATTGCGTCCATCTGGCGCTGGCGGGGCTGCTGGACGAGGAGCCTGACATCGTGGTGTCCGGTATCAACAACTCGGCGAATCTCGGCGACGATGTGATCTATTCGGGCACGGTGTCGGCGGCGATGGAAGGGCGTTTTCTCGGCCTGCCGGCGATCGCCGTATCCCTGGTCAGCCAGGATCACAAGGGCGTGCACTACGATTCGGCTGCCAGTGCCGTGCTGCTGCTGATGCAGCGCCTGCTGGTCGATCCACTGCCGGCCGACACGATTCTCAATGTCAATGTGCCGGATCGGCCGTGGGCGGAGATCAAGGGCTTCGAAGTGACCCGGCTGGGGCGGCGCCATCGAGCCGCGCCGTGCATTGCACAGACCGATCCGCGTGGCCGGCCGATCTGGTGGATCGGCCCGGCTGGCGAAGTGGACGATGCCGGCCCTGGCACCGATTTCGATGCCGTGCAGCGCGGGTTTGTTTCGGTGACGCCGATCCATGTCGACCTGACGCGGTTCCAGGCGCTGGAGAAAGTCAGCAGCTGGATGCAGGTACTGAGCGACGACATGGCGAGCGGCCAGACCCCCCACGATGAGGCCGCCTGAACCATGAATCTCTATCCATTACCCGCGGCGGAGCTCAAGGGCGAGGGCATGACCTCGCAGCGTGCACGCGATCGCCTCGCGACGAGCCTGAAAGAGGAAGGCATTCGCGATCTGCGTGTGGTCGACGTGATCCGCAACCTGCCACGTCATCATTTCATCGACCAAGCGCTGCATTCGCGCGCTTATGAAAACACCGCATTGCCGATCGGCCATGGCCAGACTATCTCGCAGCCATGGGTAGTGGCGCGCATGACCGAAGCATTGCTCGAGTTCGGGACACCTCAGAAGGTACTGGAAATCGGTACCGGCTCCGGTTACCAGGCAGCGGTGCTGGCTGCGCTGGTGCCACAGGTATTCACGGTGGAACGGATCGAGGAACTGCTGCGCCAGGCGCGTCGCCGCTTCCGCCAGCTCGGCCTGACCAGCGTGCGTTCGCGCTATGACGACGGCAAGCTTGGCTGGCCGGACGAAGCACCGTTCGACGCGATCATCCTCACCGCTGCCGGCGACACCATTCCCACCCGGATACTCGACCAGCTCAGTCCGACAGGGGTGCTGGTGGCACCGGTCGGTTCGCCGAGCCGACAGACGCTGATCCGCATGCGCGGTGACGGGCAGGGCGACTTCATCCAGGAAGAACTCGGGGCGGTCAGTTTCGTGCCGCTGCTTGGCGGGATCGGTTGATGCGCCTGTTCGGGAAACTTTATGCGCGTGCACTGGTGTGGGCACGCGAGCCGAAGGCGCTGTACTACCTGTCCGGACTGAGTTTCGTCGAAGCCTTCATCTTCCCGGTTCCACCGGAAGTGATGCTGGCACCGATGATGCTCGGCAAGCGGCACAAGGCCTTCCATTACGCCAACATCAGCCTGCTGTTCTCGCTGCTCGGCGCCCTGGTCGGTTATGCGCTGGGTCACTGGGCCTTTCAGGCCTTGCGGCCAGCGCTCGATTCGCTGCATCTGCTGGCGCCGATCGAGCAGGGCGTGACGACCCTGAGCGCGCAGATGCACGAGCATCACTGGGGCATGTTCGGCGTGCTGATCCTGGCGGCACTGCAGCCGGTGGTGCCGATGAAATTCGTGACCTGGGCCTGCGGCATCATCGGTGTGCCGGTGCTGCCGTTCCTGGCATGCATCGGACTGGGTCGCGGCAAACGCGTGTGGTTGCTGGCGCTGCTGATCCGCCTCTTTGGCGAACGTGCGGAGCGGATCCTGCACAAGTACATCGAGTGGATCGGCTGGGCCGCGCTGGTGCTGCTGGGCCTGCTGCTGGTGTGGTGGCTCTGGTCGCACTGAGTACCTGGTTCGCTGGAGCAAGCCTGCATGAAAATGATGCGCCGCCTCGTTATGCTGGTACGCATGAATCGATACCTCCCATGGCTGATGGCGACGATGGTCTGCCTGCTCTCCACCGGCTGCACCACGTTGCGCAGCTCGGTGGTGGTCGAGCCGGCACCGGGCAGCAATCCTGGTCGTGGCAGCATGGCGGGAATACCTGCTCGCACGCCGATTCCCGGCGGCAGCTATGAGGTGACCAAGGGCGATACGCTGTATTCGATCGCCTTTCGCAAGGGCGTGGATTTTCGCGATCTGGCGCAATGGAATGGCATTGCCGCGCCATACACGATCTGGCCCGGACAGCGGTTGACACTCTCGCCACCGGGCAAGACCACGGTTGCGCATGTGGCCGGCGCGCCCGCACATGTCACCGCACCGCCAGCACCGGCACAAGGATTCGAGACGGTGACTGCCGTTCCGCCTGTGCCGGCTACGGCCACACATGCCGCAACGACATCGTCAGCACCGTCCGTGCCGTTGTCGGTATCGCCGCGACCGGTGCAACCTGCCGTGACAGCCACCACGACGATAGTGCCGGTGGCTGGCGTGCCAACCCCACCGGTGCCGGCTGTGGCGGCGCCACCGGTTCCAATACCGGTCGCCAGTGGCCCGGCACGTGCCGTCAGCGGGGTGAACTGGCGCTGGCCAGCCGAGGGCAGCCTGATCAGCCGTTTCCGGAGTGGTGATGCGATTCCCGGCATCGAGATTGCCGGCAAGCAAGGCGATCCGGTGCGTGCCGCTGCCGATGGCGTGGTGGTTTACAGCGGCAATGGCCTGGTCGGCTATGGCGAACTGGTGATCATCAAGCACAACGACAGCTTCCTGTCGGCCTACGGCCACAACAGCAAGCGACTGGTGAAGGAAGGCCAGCGGGTCAGTGCCGGCCAACAGATTGCCGAGATGGGCTCGACCGGCGCATCGCGCAACGAACTGGAGTTCCAGATCCGCAAGGACGGCAACCCTGTCGATCCGCTGGGTTATCTGCCTTCGCGTTGAGGTGGTGGCAACGCGGGGTAATCAGCCGCCCGGCAGGATGAATCCGGCGACCACGCGGCGACCTTCGCCCGCCAACAGGTTATAGGTGCGTGCGGCAGCAGCGTTGTCCATGACCTCGATGCCGACACCCTTGCGCAGGAAACCGGCCATGAAGACCGCCGGTGGAAATACCTGGCGTTCACCGGTTCCCAGTATTACCAGCTCCGGCTGCAAGGCCAGCACGGTGTCGACGTGGCCGGCATCCAGCGTGCCTGCGGTGTCGACCGGCCAGTGCTCGACCGCGCGGTCCGGTGCCAGCAGGAAGCTGGCATGGAGTTCACGGTCGATCAGGGTGACGCTGCCGGCGCCGACGCGCCGTACGAACAGGTAGCCTTCGGGACGGTCGAACGACAGGTCCATCGGGCGCCTCTAACGCGGCAGGGCGATTTTCGGCTCGTCGTCGTTGCGGCGGAACAGCACGACAACATGGCCGATCTGGTGGATTTTTTCGGCCCTGGAGCCATCGACGAGTACGTCGATCTGCGCCTGCCGTTCATCCTTGTCGCCGCCGGAAAGCTTCACCTTGACCAGTTCGTGGATATCCAGCGCCAGATTCAATTCCTTGACCACAGCCTCGGAAGCCCCCTTGTTGCCAAGCAGGATGACCGGGCTCAGATCGTGGGCGAGGCTGCGCAGGTAACGGATCTGCGAGGAGGAAAGGGGCATGCGATGGTGCTCGATTCGCGGTAAATGAACGGCAAAGGGTATCATGCGGCATCCCGTTCCCCAATCTGTGACCCCTACGACATGGCCCGCAGCAAAAGCAGCGCAGTCTGGCTGCGCGAACATTTCAAGGATGAATATGTGAAGAAAGCCCAGGCCGAGGGCTTGCGTTCGCGTGCGGTCTACAAGCTGGAAGAGCTGATCGAGCGTGATCACCTGCTCAAGCCGGGCATCAACGTGGTCGATCTCGGTGCGGCGCCAGGCAGCTGGTCGCAGTTGGTGCGCAATCGCCTGGGCGATACCGGCAAGGTGTTCGCGCTGGACATCCTGCCGATGCAGAGCATTGCCGGGGTGGATTTCCTGCAGGGCGACTTTCGCGAGGAAACCGTGCTGCGCGAGCTGGAATCCCGCCTGGAAGGGCTGAAAGTGGATCTTGTACTGTCGGATATGGCCCCCAATATGAGTGGAGTGGCGCTGGCCGACCAGATTCGAGCCATGGCTCTGGCCGATCTGGCGCTGGATTTCAGTCGGCAGTGGCTCAAGCCGGGTGGTTCGTTCCTGATCAAGTTGTTCCAGGGTGTTGGCTTCGACGAATACTTGCGCAGCTTGCGTGCGGACTTCACCCGCGTAACCATGCGTAAACCAAAGGCCTCCCGCGCACGTTCGCGTGAGGTGTATGCGCTGGCGGTGGGTCGCAAACCTGCCGTCGCGTCACCGGGCGAGAACCGTGCATGAATGAAACAGCGAAAAATGTGTTGCTCTGGGTAATCATCGCGGTGGTGCTGTTCGCGGTGTTCCAGAACTTCAACCCACGCAGCGCGTCCTCCTCGGATCTGGCGTACAGCAGCTTCGTGCAGAGTGTGGACAACGGCAGCGTGGCCACCGCCACGATCAGCGCCGACCAGCCGGCCACGATCAGCGGCAAGCTGAAGGACGGCAGCGCGTTCCGCACGGTGGCGCCGATGCTCGGCTTCTCCACCAATGCGGTGGTCAAGCAGATGCAGGACAAGGGCGTCGAAGTCCGCCAGGATCCGTCCGAGGGCTTCTCGCTGATCGGCCTGCTGGTGAGCTGGCTGCCGGTGTTGCTGATCGTCGGCGTGTTCATATGGTTCATGCGCCAGATGCAGTCCGGCGGCGGTGGCCGCGGTGCGATGAGTTTCGGCCGTTCGCGCGCCAAGCTGCAGGGCGAGGATCAGATCAAGGTCAATTTCAGCGATGTCGCCGGTTGCGACGAGGCGAAGGAGGAGGTCGGCGAGCTGGTCGAATTCCTGCGTGACCCGGGCCGCTTCCAGAAGCTGGGTGGCAAGATCCCGCGCGGCGTGCTGATGGTCGGCCCGCCCGGTACCGGCAAGACTTTGCTGGCCAAGGCGATCGCGGGCGAGGCCAAGGTGCCGTTCTTCGCGATCTCCGGTTCCGACTTCGTCGAGATGTTCGTCGGCGTAGGCGCCAGCCGCGTGCGCGACATGTTCGAGCAGGCCAAGAAGCACGCGCCGTGCATCATCTTCATCGACGAGATCGACGCGGTCGGCCGCCATCGCGGTGCCGGCCTCGGCGGTGGTCATGACGAGCGCGAACAGACGCTCAACCAGCTGCTGGTCGAGATGGACGGTTTCGAGGGTACCGAAGGCATCATCGTGATCGCCGCGACCAACCGTCCCGACGTGCTGGACCCAGCGTTGCTGCGTCCGGGTCGTTTCGACCGTCAGGTCGTGGTAGGCCTGCCCGACGTGCGTGGCCGCGAGCAGATCCTCAAGGTACACATGCGCAAGGTGCCGGTCGCCAGCGACGTCAATGCCATGACGATTGCGCGCGGTACACCCGGGTTCTCCGGTGCGGATCTGGCGAATCTGGTCAACGAGGCGGCATTGTTCGCTGCACGCGAGAACGCGCGTGAAGTGCGCATGAGCCATCTGGACAAGGCGCGCGACAAGATCCTGATGGGCACGGAGCGCCGCTCGATGGCGATGAGTGAGGACGAGAAGAAGCTCACCGCCTATCACGAGGCTGGCCACGCCATCGTCGGCCGACTGGTGCCTGAGCATGATCCGGTCTACAAGGTCACGATCATCCCGCGCGGGCGTGCACTGGGCGTCACCATGTATTTGCCCGAAGGCGACAAGTACAGCATCAACCGCGTGGCGATCCAGTCGCAGCTGTGCTCGTTGTACGGCGGCCGCGTGGCGGAAGAGCTGATCTTCGGTGCCGACAAGGTCACCACTGGCGCTTCCAACGACATCGAGCGCGCCACCAAGATGGCGCGCAACATGGCGACCAAGTGGGGTCTGTCCGACGAGCTTGGCCCGATCACCTATGGCGAGGACGAGGATGAAGTATTCCTCGGTCGCTCGGTGACGCAGCACAAGAGCATCTCCAACGAGACCGCCAGCAAGATCGATGAAGTGGTGCGTGGCATCCTCGATCGCGCGTATGCGCGCAGCAAGGAGCTGCTGACCGCGAATCTCGACAAGCTGCACACGATGGCCGAACTGCTGCTGCAGTACGAGACCATCGACGCGCATCAGATCGATGACATCATGGCCGGGCGCGAGCCCGGGCCGCCGGCCGACTGGACGAAGAATGCATCGACTGGCGCAACCCCTCCACCGCCACCGCCCAAGGGTGATGCGGGTTCGGCGGTGGGCAAGGTCGAGCCGGCCACGCAGAATCGTTTCAGGCTGGATGGCTGATCCGGATTTGGACGGCCATAAGCGTCAGGTCGTATCGCGGTGAAAAGAGGGCGGCCACTGGCCGCTCTCTTCATTCATGTCTCGCTGCGTCGTTTCCTGGCTTTGTCGTGCATGACTGGCAAAGCCATGCAGCGGGCCATGTTTGCATTGCCTGGTGAAGCGCGATGAAAAGATTTTTCACGAAAAGTGTTGACGCGTAGGGCCGGAGCCTGAATAATTCCGCTCCTTGCTTCACCGCTTCGATGTTTCAGCATCAAGGCAGTGCAGGCAAACAATTTTTCAGTGCGCCCGTAGCTCAGTTGGATAGAGTACCTGGCTACGAACTAGGTGGTCGGGAGTTCGAATCTCTCCGGGCGCACCATTTTTATAAGGCGAGGCGGGGTGCTTGCACCCCGTTTTGTTTTCACGGAGAAGGTGGTTTCTCTTCGCGGAAACGGTGATCAGGCAGGAAGGTGTGCTTCGATACGGATTGACTGAGCGAAGCGTCACCCGTAACATTTCAAGGCTCCGGTGGCGACACGATCGGGGATTCGAAAACGGGGTATAGCTCAGTCTGGTAGAGCGTTGCGTTTGGGACGCAAAAGTCGGGGGTTCGAATCCCTCTGCCCCGACCAGCGAAACGTTCTACTGCAGTGACTGCGCCTGTAGCTCAACCGGATAGAGCATCGGCCTTCTAAGCCGACGGTTGCAGGTTCGAGTCCTGTCGGGCGCGCCAGTATCGATCGATGGTGGATGTAGCTCAGCTGGTTAGAGTCCCGGATTGTGATTCCGGTTGTCGTGGGTTCGAATCCCATCATCCACCCCAGTTTCAAGCCTGCCAGCTTCAAGTCAGGTTGTCAGGTGCAAGTCAGTTCCAGGGCCGTTAGCTCAGTTGGTAGAGCAGTTGACTCTTAATCAATTGGTCGAAGGTTCGAATCCTTCACGGCCCACCAATCAAGCAAAACGCCGATCGCTTGCGATCGGCGTTTTGCTTTGGGGCACACATCTGACCGGTGTGTCCGTGTCTGCGGTCGGGGAGGCTGCGCTGCTGGCCAGCTTGTGTTGCAGGGCTTTGCAACCGTAAAATGGTCCGCTTTCGTGTAAGGTAATCAGCGACTTGGAAGCGATGGCCGGATTTGTGGGGCTGGGATAAATCAGTTTCAGAATCATGTGGTTGCACAAGTCTTGCGGGGCGACAAGCGAGAGTGGCGGAATTGGTAGACGCACCAGATTTAGGTTCTGGCATCCACGTGATGTGCGGGTTCGAGTCCCGCCTCTCGCACCATCTCTTCGCAATGAAATCAATGATTTATATGTATATAAATCGTTAACACTCTTAATTCTTTTTGTCATATCAGGCCTTGGATCATCAAACGGATTTGAGCGGGCCTCGTAAATTCAAGTAGTTAGCGACTATGGCGTCAGAGCCTAAATCTGACGCGGCAACTACTAGTTTCAAGTGGCTAGCGCGTTCCCGGCCAGAAAAAGAATCTGACGTGGTGAACATGATGAGCTAGCTGGTCTTCCCCCTTTTCCGAGACCACCACACGACTAGCCGAGCTAGGGCCAAAGCTCGTCGATACCTTTCGTGTAAACATACGACTGCTGTTGCAACTTCGAGCGGAGATCGGAGCCTTTGGTAATGTGGCCCGGGAGGGGGCGTATGAGCGATAGCGAGATCAAGAACTCGATCATCAGTATCGATGCAAAGGGCGTTTCCAAAGTCGGCAAGGCACTTATAGAGAAAGTCGCGGATGGAATCGGCGGCCTCTATAGGCCGACACAAATTGTCCGTGTTGCTAAAGCCCAAGCGAAGGCAGATCTCATCACGGCGAACGCTGCGATCGAGGTTGACGAATTCCAACGGCGTGCGATGCAGAGATTTGTAGTGGAAGAGGTGAAGCGACAGTCAAATATTGAAGCAATTACGACGGCCGCGATCCCTCTTCTTGATGAAAGTGCCGAGCCGGAAAAATTGGACGATGACTGGATTTCGAACTTCTTTGAGAAGTCCCGCATCGTGTCGGACACCGAGATGCAAAGTCTTTGGTCAAAAGTCCTTGCTGGTGAGGCGAACGACCCTGGCAAGTACGCGAGGCGAACGGTGAATTTGATTTCGGATCTCGATAAATCTGACGCAGAGCTTTTTTCAGAACTATGCGGTTTCAGCTGGATGGTTAACGAACCCAAGCCACTTGTCTTCGGCACCAGCGATGAGATTTACAGGTCAAAAGGTCTTGATTTCGACACACTTAGTCATCTGGACTCTCTTGGTCTTATCAAATTCGACCCCCTATCTGGTTTTGCAGTGAGGTGCACGATCTCAAAGGTCACGATCACCTACTTTGGTAGACCACTAGGTCTGGGACTCGAATTGGCGGAGGGCCAATTCGAGATAGAAACTGGCAACGTCATGTTTACGAAGGCTGGCCAGCAGTTGGCCGAAATCAGTGGGAGCAAGCCCGTTGAGGGCTTCTATGACCACGTAGTCAAACATTACAAGGATGCCGGCTTGATATTTTCGACCTCCAACTAGGCAACGTAGGGTGAGGTTGAGTACGTTATTTCCGATCCTTACGGCACCCCGGCGGCACCCCGGCGGCACCCCGGCGGCACCCAGTGGCACCTGAAACGGCACCTGTTGCGGCACTTATGCCTCTAAACGTATGATTCGTAGGCTATGAGGTGCGGGTTTAGGTTCTGGCGGTTAACCCCGTGGGGGTTCGAGTCCCCCCTTTCGCACCATGCCCCGTCGGGTTCCCTTAGTTTTTGCGGGCGGCATAGCCGCCATGGCGCCTGTGGCAGGCCCACAACATTCGGTAGTACCAGGAGACGTCATGCAGGTTTCGGTTGAAAACATCGGCACGCTCGAGCGCAAGCTTACGGTGAAGTTTCCCGCGGAGCGGTTCGAGACGCAGGTGAGCGCACGTATTGCGGAAATGGGTCGTACGGTTCGCCTGAAGGGTTTCCGTCCGGGCAAGGTACCGACGACGGTGATCAAGCAGCGTTTCGGCGACCAGGTGCGTGGCGAAGTGCTGTCCGACCTGATTGGCAGCACATTGCGTGAAGCGGTAGAACAGGAAAAGCTGCAGCCGATCGCGAATCCGGCGATCAATACCACCGGTCAGCCGGAAAACGGCGAGATCGCGTATACCGCAACCTTCGAGATCATGCCGGAATTCCCGGTGGTCGATGTCGCTGCACTCGAGATCACCCGCCCGATGGCGGTAGTGACCGATGCCGATATCGACAAGATGCTGGAGACCCTGCGCCAGCAGCGTCGCAGCTTCGACGAAGTCGAGCGTGCCTCGGTCGAAGGCGATTTCGTGATGTTCGAATACGCCGCCGAAGCTGGTGACTACCGTTTTCCGACCGAGGGTCTGGAGCGCGCAGGCAGCGTGCTTGGCTCAGGCACCCTGTTCAAGGCGCTGGACGAAGCACTGACTGGTCGCAAGGCCGATGACAGCTTCGATGCCGAGATTGCGTTCCCGGAAGATTTCCGCAACGACCAGCTCGCCGGCAAGACTGCCAAGGTCAACTTCAAGATCATCAAGGTGCAGGAACCCAAGCTGCCCGAGATCGATGGTGAATTCGCCAAGCTGTTTGGTATCGAGGATGGCGATCTGGAAACCTTCCGCAAGGAAGTTCGCGCGAATCTGGAGCGCGAGCTGAAGGCTGCGCTGATGGGGCGCCTGAAGTCCGAAGTGGCTGAAAAGTTGGCCGATACGCACGCTGAACTGGATGTGCCGAAGCTGATGGTGCAGTCCGAGGCGCGCAATATGGCTGTCGGCAGCGTGCCGCAGGGCCAGCAGCCGCCACCGCAGTTGATCGAGGCTGCCATGCCGATGGCGCGCAAGCGGGTGATCGCCGGTCTGCTGATGGGCGAGATTGCCCGCAAGCAGGAGATCAAGATCGATCGCAAGCGCGTTGCCGAACAGCTCGCCGCGATCGCCTCGACCTACGAGGAACCGGAAAAGGTCATTGAACTCTACAACGGCGACCCCAAGTTGATGTCCGGGCTGCAGAATCGCGTGATCGAGGATCAGGTGGCCGAGTGGGTGGCGGAACATGCCAGGACCACCCAGCTGGACCTGAGCTTCGATGACGTGATGCGCCCAGCCGGTGCCTGATCGATTCAGGCGCCAAGGCCATCGGACCTGATCTGATTCAGGTCCGATGCCATACTGTCAGGCACATCAACCGGAGAGCCGCAATGGCCATGGATCAGATCCAGAACCTCAATTTGATACCGATGGTCGTCGAGCAGACGGCCCGTGGCGAGCGCTCCTACGACATCTACTCGCGGTTGCTGAAGGAGCGGGTGATCTTCCTGGTGGGTGAGGTCAACGACCAGGTGGCCAACCTGCTGGTTGCCCAGATGCTGTTCCTTGAGTCGGAGAATCCGGACAAGGACATCCAGTTCTACATCAACAGCCCGGGTGGTGCAGTCACTGCCGGTCTGGCGATCTACGACACCATGCAGTTCATCAAGCCGCAGGTCAGCACCATGTGCATCGGCCAGGCGTGCAGCATGGGCTCGTTCCTGCTGATGGCCGGGGCCAAGGGCAAGCGCTTCGCGCTGCCCAACTCACGCATCATGATCCACCAGCCTTCCGGTGGTGCGCAGGGGCAGGCGACCGACATCGAGATCCAGGCGCGCGAGATCCTGTATATCCGCGAACGGCTGAACAAGCTGTACGTCGAGCATACCGGCCAGCCGCTGGAAAAGATCGAGCTGGACATGGAACGTGACCGTTTCATGAGCCCGACGGACGCCAAGGCCTATGGCTTGATCGACGAAGTACTCGACAAACGCGCCGGCGAAACGGTGAAATCGGCCTGATTCCAAGGCGTTATCCCAGGTTGAGAAACGGGCTCCGCGTCTGCAGGCAGACGCGGAGCCCTGTGTTATTCTCGTGACGCATTCAGATTTACCAGCGGGATCGAAAGTATGAGCGACGACCGGCAGGGGCGTTCCAGCGACAGCGGCAAGATTCTCTATTGCTCCTTCTGTGGCAAGAGCCAGCATGAAGTGCGCAAGCTGATCGCGGGTCCATCCGTGTTCATCTGCGACGAATGTGTAGAGCTGTGCAACGACATCATCCGCGAGGAACTGGAGGAGAAGGCTGCCTCCGGCCGTACCCAGCTGCCCAAGCCGCGCGAGATCCGCGAATCGCTGGATCAGTACGTGGTGGGCCAGACCCGCGCCAAGAAGGCGCTGGCGGTGGCGGTGTACAACCATTACAAGCGGATCGAGTCGCGCCAGAAGAGTGACGACATCGAGCTGGGCAAGTCCAATATCCTGCTGATCGGTCCGACCGGCTCGGGCAAGACATTGCTGGCCGAGACGTTGGCGCGCCTGCTCAATGTGCCGTTCACCATCGCCGATGCCACCACCCTGACCGAAGCCGGTTACGTGGGTGAGGATGTCGAGAACATCATCCAGAAGCTGCTGCAGAAGTGCGACTACGACGTCGAGAAGGCGCAGTCGGGCATCGTCTACATCGACGAGATCGACAAGATCTCGCGCAAGAGCGAGAACCCGTCGATCACCCGCGACGTGTCGGGCGAAGGCGTGCAGCAGGCGTTGCTGAAGCTGATCGAAGGCACCTTGGCTTCGGTGCCGCCGCAGGGTGGCCGCAAGCATCCACAGCAGGAATTCCTGCAGGTCGACACCAAGAACATCCTGTTCATTTGCGGTGGTGCGTTCGCTGGGCTGGAGAAGGTCATCCAGCAGCGTTCCGAGACCACCGGCATTGGCTTCTCGGCCGAGATCCGCAGCAAGGAGCGCACCGAGAACCTGGGCAAGGTGCTGGCCGACGTCGAGCCGGCCGACCTGGTGCGTTTCGGCCTGATCCCGGAATTCGTGGGGCGTCTGCCGGTGGTGGCCACGCTGGATGAACTGGACGAACCGGCGTTGGTGAAGATCCTCACCGAACCGAAGAATGCGGTGACCAAGCAGTTCAAGAAGCTGTTCGAGATGGAAGAGGTGGAGCTGGAGTTCCGCCCCGAGGCCTTGCAGGCGATTGCCAAGAAGGCGCTCAAGCGCAAGACCGGCGCCCGTGGACTGCGCACCATCCTTGAACAGGTATTGCTCGACACCATGTACGAGCTGCCTTCGCTGGAACACGTCAGCAAGGTGGTGGTGGACGATGCGGTGATTGATGGCCAGGCCGAGCCTTACCTGATCTATCGTGGCAACCTGCAGCAGCGTGTGGCAGGCGAGGGTAGCGGCGCTGCCTGAACGCCTCTGCAGGCTCGGCATGACGACGGCTCCGGCGATTTCGCCGGGGCCGTTCTGTTTTCAGCCCGAAGCCTACCTTGAGTGGGCGCCCAACCGCCTCCACTTGACCTGATGATGTGCCCGGCGCAGTGTCGGGCTGAATCCTGATTCGATTTCCAGAGGAACCCGTTTTCCATGGCCAAGAACGCCTCCCTTCCTGTTGCGCTGGACGCTCTACCGGTATTGCCGCTGCGCGACGTGGTGGTCTATCCGCACATGGTCATCCCCTTGTTTGTCGGCCGCGACAAGTCCATGCGCGCGCTCGAGCGTGCGATGGAAGGCGAGCGGCAGATCCTGCTGGTGGCGCAGAAGAGCCCGGATATCGACGATCCGGAGATTGCCGACCTGCACCAGGTCGGCACGCTGGCCGGCGTGCTGCAATTGCTGAAACTGCCCGACGGTACCGTCAAGGTGCTGGTCGAGGGTCAGTCGCGTGTGTCGGTCGAGGATTTCAAGGAAGAGGACGGCATGCTCACGGCGCGTTCGCGCGTGATCGAACCGGTTTACAACGCCAAGGAGCGCGAGCTTGACGTGGTGTCGCGCACGCTGATTTCACTGTTCGAGCAACTGGTCAAGCAGAGCCGCAAGCTGCCACCCGAAGTACTGGCAAGCTTGTCGGGCATCGACGATCCGTCGCGCGTTGCCGATTCCATTGCCGCACACCTTTCCGTGCGCATGGCCGACAAGCAGAAAGTGTTGGAAACGGCTGACGTGGGCCAGCGACTGGAGCTGCTGATCGGATTGGTCGATGGCGAGATGGATTTGCAGCAGGTCGAGAAGCGTATCCGCGGCCGGGTCAAGTCGCAGATGGAGAAGAGCCAGCGCGAGTACTACCTCAACGAGCAGATGAAGGCGATCCAGAAGGAGCTCGGCGACAACGAAGAAGGTCCGAACGAGATCGAGGAGCTGCAAAAGAAGATCGAGACATCCGGCATGCCCAAGGCCGTGCTGTCCAAGGCCCGGCAGGAATTCAGCAAGCTCAAGCAGATGTCACCGATGTCGGCCGAGGCGACGGTGGTGCGCAACTACCTCGACTGGCTGGTCGGTGTGCCGTGGAAGAAGCGCAGCAAGGTGCGCAAGGATCTGCAGCTGGCACAGGAAGTGCTCGATGCCGATCACTTCGGGCTGGAGAAGGTCAAGGATCGCATCCTTGAATATCTTGCCGTGCAACAGCGCGTGTCGGTCATGAAGGGGCCGATCCTTTGCCTGGTCGGGCCGCCGGGCGTGGGCAAGACCTCGCTGGGGCAGTCGATCGCCAAGGCGACCAACCGGAAATTCGTGCGCATGAGCCTGGGTGGCGTGCGTGACGAGGCCGAAATCCGCGGTCACCGGCGCACCTATATCGGTTCGATGCCAGGTCGCATCGTGCAGAACATCAACAAGGTCGGAGCGAAGAACCCGCTGTTCGTGCTGGATGAGATCGACAAGATGTCGATGGACTTCCGCGGCGATCCGTCGTCGGCACTGCTGGAAGTGCTCGATCCGGAGCAGAACCACGCGTTCAATGACCATTACCTCGAGGTCGATCTCGATCTTTCCGAGGTGATGTGGATCGCCACCGCGAACTCGCTGAACATTCCCGGCCCGCTGCTCGACCGCATGGAGGTCATCCGCATACCCGGCTACACCGAGGACGAGAAGCTCGGTATTGCCCAGAAATATCTGCTGTCCAAACAGCTCAAGGCCAATGGCCTGAAGCCTGAAGAGCTCAGCGTGGACGAGGAAGCGCTGCGCGACATCGTGCGCTACTACACGCGTGAATCGGGTGTGCGCAACCTGGAGCGCGAGATCTCGAAGATCTGCCGCAAGGTGGTCAAGGAGCTGACGCTTGGCGAAGTAAAGAAGGCCAAGGGTAAGGCACCCGCCAAGACAGGCAAGGCCGGGGCAAAGCAGGGCGTTCGCCGGGTCAAGGTGGATTCGGCCAACCTGGATCATTACCTTGGCGTGCGTCGTTTCGATTTCGGGCGCAAGGAGCTGCAGAACGAGGTGGGTCTCGTGACCGGATTGGCCTGGACCCAGGTCGGCGGCGAACTGCTCAGCATCGAGGCCTCGGTGGTAGCCGGCAAGGGCAGGCTGGTGCATACCGGTCAGCTTGGTGACGTGATGAAGGAATCGATCCAGGCTGCCCTGTCCGTGGTGCGCGCACGGGTCGATCGTCTTGGCATCGACTCGGAGTTCCATCAGAAACTGGATATTCATGTGCATGTTCCGGAAGGTGCCACGCCGAAGGACGGTCCGAGTGCCGGCATCGGCATGTGCACTGCACTGGTGTCTGCGCTGACGCGGGTGCCGGTGCGATCCGAGGTGGCGATGACAGGCGAGATCACCTTGCGCGGTCGTGTGCTGCCGATTGGCGGCCTGAAGGAAAAGCTGCTGGCGGCACATCGTGGCGGAATCACCACGGTGATCATTCCCGAGGACAACAAGAAAGATCTGGCTGACATGCCGGCCAACATCACGTCCTCGCTGGAGATTCATCCGGTGCGCTGGATCGACGAAGTACTGGATATCGCGCTGGAGCGCCCTTTGCAGCCAAACCCGGTGAAGGAGGATGCACCGGCTGCGGTAGCCGCCGAGACCGCGGAAGTGCACTCGCGCACGCATTGATCCGGTCGATCGGGTATTCAAGATGGCTCTGCTTCGGCAGGGCTTTCTTGTTTGTGCATCATCGCTAACCAGTGAACTCATGCCGTAGCCCTCTGGCCTTCGTTTTGCAAGCGATTTCTTTCGCCGTGAATCGGCCGGAAACGTTGCTGTGGCTTGTGTTGCGGATTCCTGCAAGGCACTGGTATAAAGGCGCTACCGCAGTCCCGGCGTTACATCAGTCAGCGCAGCGATGCGGGGTTGCGTTACGGCGCCTAGTCAAGAGCCAACCATCCATGCCGACGTTGTCCAGTTCCTGGACGGACCACGTTTGGCGAAACCGAATAAGGGAGTTTTTTCAATGAATAAAACCGATCTGATCAATGCCATCGCCGAAAAGGCCGAGCTGACCAAGGCCGATGCCGGCCGTGCGCTCGAAGCCTTCTTCGAAACCGTGCAGAAGTCGTTGAAGAAGGGCGAGGACGTCTCGGTGGTGGGTTTCGGCACGTTCACCGTGCGCAAGCGCGCTGCTCGTACCGGTCGCAATCCGCGCACCAACGAAGCGATCAAGATCAAGGCTTCGAAAGTACCGGCTTTCAAGGCTGGCAAGACCCTCAAGGATGCCCTAAACTAAGCGGCTGACGCTTGGTTTCGGGTGCTTAGCTCAGCGGTAGAGCGTCGCCCTTACAAGGCGGTGGTCGTAGGTTCGATCCCTACAGCACCCACCAGAAAAATGCGGAGTGGTAGTTCAGTCGGTTAGAATGCTGGCCTGTCACGCCGGAGGTCGCGGGTTCGAGTCCCGTCCACTCCGCCACAGTTCGCAAGGGCGCCCGTGTGGCGCCCTTGTCATTTGAGTCAGACGTATTATTCGCCCGTGTCCTGAACAATCGAACGCGGGCTGTGAGGTGATGGCTGCCTCGCGTGCACCATGCGCATCACGCGCTTTCAACCACGTTGCGGGAAGATTTCGATGCTGCAGGCAATGCGTAACAAGATGCACGGATGGCCAGCCACCATCGTGCTGGGTCTCGCTGTTCTGGCAATGTCGCTGTTCGGCATGGAGAGCTACTTCATGTCGCGCTCGGATTCGTTCGTGGCGAAGGTCGGCAAGCATGAGATCAGCCAGCAGGATTATCAGAACCGGACGAACCAGTTGCGGCAGCAAATGAGCGCCGAACAGGGTGATCATTTCGACGCCAGCATCTTCGAGAAGCCCGAAACGAAGCAGAGCATCGTCGACGGTTTGATCGACCAGCAACTGCTGCTGCAGGCCAACGACGACTGGGGTCTGCGTGTCGCCGACCAGTCGGTGCGCGACTACATTGCCCAGATTCCCGCTTTCCAGGTCAACAATCAGTTCGACGCAAACAGCTATCGCGTATGGCTGCTCAGCCAGCGCAAGACGCCGGATATGTTCGAGGACGATATCCGTGCCTCCTTGGCGACGCAGTTGCTGCCAAGCGCAATCAATGACAGCACCATTATCAGCAATGAGCAGGTTGATCATTTCCTCGGGTTGCTTACCCAGCGCCGTGATGTGCGCTACTTCGTGTTGCCGCGCCCGGCTCTCAGCGACAACCAGGTCAGCGATGCGCAAATCGAAGCTTGGTACAAAGCCCATCTGGCCGACTACATGAATCCCGAGCAGGTCTCGGTGAAGTACATCGAGGTCGATGGCAGCAGCCTCAAGCCGAACGCCACGCCGAGCGACGACGAGCTGAAGAAGCGTTACGAGGAAGAGAAGCAGCGCTTCGTCCAGCCGGAACAGCGCCTCGTTTCGCATATCCTGATCAACGTGCCGGCCAATGCCACGCCGGATCAGCAGAAGGCAGCGCTGGCCAAGGCCGAAAAGATCGCCGCCGAGGCCAACCCCGGTAATTTCGCCAAGCTGGCCGAGCAGGATTCGGAGGATCTGGGTTCCAGGCGCCAGGGTGGCGGCCTGGGCTGGCTGGAAAAGGGCGTGACCAACGCGGCCTTCGATTCGGCTCTTTTCGCACTGCAGAAGGGCCAGATCTCCAAGCCGGTCCTGTCGCCGGATGGTTATCACATCATCTGGCTGCGGGACGTCCGCAGTGGCGAATCCAAGCCGTTTGCCGAAGTGCGCGACCAGCTGGTCAAGGAAGCCTCGGCGGCCGAACGTGACCGCGTGTACAACGAGGTCGCCGGCAAGATGTCCGACAACACCTATCAGAATCCGAGCTCGCTGGAACCGGCAGCAACGGCCCTGAACCTGCCCATCAAGAGCACGGCGTTGTTTTCGCGCAAGGGTGGCGAAGGTCTGGCGGCGAATCCGAAGGTTATCGCTGCGGCATTCAGTGATGACGTGCTGGTACAGGGCAACAATTCCGGTCTGATCGATCTCGGCAACGATCACTCGGTAGTGATTCACGTCGACAAGCACGTGGCGGCCGCTGCCCGCCCGCTGGCCGAGGTGCGTGCCGACGTACAGAAGAAGATTCTCGACGAACGCATTGCCGATGCCGAGAAGAAGCTTTCCGACGAGACCCTGGCACGCCTCGACAAGGGCGAGGCCATGCCGGCCGTGGCGACCGCGATGGGTGCCGAGCTCAAGAGCGTGAAGGAAGCGACCCGCCAAAGTACCGATGTGCCGGCGCCGCTGCTGACGCAGGCGTTTCTGTTGCCACATCCTGCTGCGGACAAGCCGCAGTTTGCCGCGGTGGACATGAAGGATGGCAGCTATGCGCTACTGGCCGTGGACAAAGTGCAGGATGGCGACCTGTCCAAGGTTCCGCCGGAGCAGCGTGACTCGCTGCGTCAGCAGATGAGCCAGGCCTATGGGGCCGAGGCAACGCGCGAACTGCTGGAGCTGCTCAAGGCAAATGCCAAGATCAAGATCAACAAGAACCTGATGTAAAACCTGCAGATTGGGTCTCGATGAACAGAGGGGCGGTCAATGGCCGCCCCTCTTTAATTTTGCCGGAGGCGGAGATCAGATAACAGTCATGCCGAAGATGCTGTAACCAGTATCGACATCGATGATTTCCGCCAGCGTGATCCGTGGACAGGGTTCTCGGGCGGCGTCTGTGATCGCTGGCAGGCTACGTCAGTGACTGCTGCTGATCTGCAGCACTTGACCCGGCTTCAGCGTGTTTCCATGCAGGTGGTTCCAGCGCTGCAGCTGTGTCGTGCTCACAGAATAGCGGTGGGCGATCTGCCACAGACTCTCACCACTCTGCACGGTGTGGGTTTTCTCACGTGTGCGAATAGCGGCTGGGGTGTTCGCTGTCGAGGTTTGTGGTGCCTGGTCGCCGTCACGGTCACGACTGCCGGCAAGGGACGCGCTGACGGTGCTGCTGTTCGCCTGGTCCAGCAAGGCATCGCGGAACTGCCGGGCATGACTGACAGGCAACAGCAGATACGACGAAGCGGAGGTGTCGATCGTGTCGCTGCGGAACGCCGCGTTGAGATCCTTCAGTGCATCCACCGACATGCCAGCGTGATCGGCCGCCAGTGCGATCGGCATGGAGCGGGGCATGGTCACCTGCACCAGATGCTGTTCGCTTGGCAGTGTTGGCAGGCTGACATGGAAGCGGGCCGGGTCACGCACCACGCAGGCCATCGCCAGCAATTTGGTCAGATGTTCACGAGTTACCTTGCGCACTGGCCATTTCGGAACCACCGGCTCATCCGCGGGCATGCCGTGCTGCTGGATGAGTTTCCTCACTGCGAACTCGCCGGCGTTGTAGGCGTAGTCGGTTACCCGCCAGTCCTGGAACTGGTCGTGGTATTGCTTGAGTAGTTTCATCACGGCGTTGGCGGCAGCAGGTACGTCGAGACGGCCGTCGTAATGCCCGTCGACGCGCAATCCCATCGAACCGGCCGTGACGGGCATGATCTGCCACATGCCGGCTGGCAGGTTCCGGCGACCCGGCACCGGACGGAAATGGCTTTCGACCCAGGGCAACAGTACGAATTCACCAGCCACGTTGTACTGCGCAGCCACCTGCTGCACGTAGACCAGTTGCGGCAATACCGCCTGTAACTGGCCCTCGAACTGCTGCGGGTTGTGGGTGTAGCGGTGCGCCCAGCTCAATACGCCGGGATCAGCATCACAATCGGCCATGGCAAAACTGCCGCGCAGCTGATCCCAGGCGTCCGTGGTCTGTGCCGTTATGGCGCCTGCATCGAGCGGAGTGACAGCGGGGGTATCCACGGTTACCGACGGCCGCGGCTCGGCGAGTTGTCGGTGTGGCGTCTGTGGAGGCACCCCGGCGCAGGCGGCCAGCAGGACCGACAACGCCAGCGGTAACATCTGAAGATGGCGCATCTTCATCAGCGGAATCCATCCTTGGCTTCGCGCACGGCGGCGAAACGCGCGATGCGGTCATTGCTGACGCCACGTTGCCGGCACCAAGCTGCAACTTCATCGGTGTCGACGCGCAGAAAAGGATTGGTAGCCAGCTCGCCGGCCAGCGCGACTGGCAAGGTGGGGCGAAGCTGTGCGCGTAGTGTCGCGACTTCCTCCAGTCGCCCGTGCAGCTCCGGATTTTCCGGTTCGACGGTGCGCGCAAAACGTCCGTTGGCCTCGGTATATTCGTGGCCGCCGCAAACCAGGGTTTCTCCGGGCAGTGCCGACAGGCGATCGAGCGATGCAAGCATCTGGGCCGGGCTGCCTTCAAACAACCGACCGCAGCCCAGACTGAACAAGGTGTCGCCACATAGCAGCAGGCCGGCGCCGATGTAGGCGACGTGGCTGAGTGTATGGCCCGGAATGGCGATCACGTCGAAGTGGACCCGTGGTGACGCCAGATCGATCGCATCGCCATCGCGTACCCGCGTGGTAGCTTCGCTGATGCGTTCGTCGTCCGGTGCGTACACCGGCACGGCATGATGCCTGCGCAGCTCGGCAGTGCCGCCGATGTGGTCGTGGTGGTGATGGGTCAGCAGGATGGCGTGCAGTTGCAGCTGGCGTGCAACCAGAGCCTGTTCCACTACCGCGGCATCGCCGGGATCGACGATGATGGCGTTGCCGCCATCATCGTGCAGCAACCAGATGTAGTTGTCGGCCAGGGCCGGTAACGGGACGAGATGCAAGGTTGAGCTCCGCTGCGTTTATAAGGAACATCCGACAAATCGGGTGTTGATCCTTTGGCGAACGACAGACGCAGCCATCCGGGGCGCGCATCAAGCGGCCGACTATAAAGAGGCTCGGCCGGTAGCTCGTTAGAAGATCGTTAATCTGGCGTTTGGTCGTTCAGCTGCGTGCGGCAGTTCCGTTTCGCCTGCTACCACTGGTCGCCAACCGCTACACTTCGAAAACAGATTGGAATCAGGCCTGCTGCATGCTTCAGCGCGATCACGACATCTATGCAAGTGCGCCATTGCGCCGATTGCTGGATGATCAGACGCGGGTAATGGCCACGGACCTGCAGCGCTGTTTCGGTACGCACGGCCTGCTGCTGAGTGCGGCTGCCGGCGACGCCCCCCTTGCGTTGCCATTGCTCGGGTGCTGGACACGCTTATGGGCACGCAACGACCGTTATCGGGGTGATCTGCATGCGGCAACCGACGAGCCGCTGCCATTCGTCGACGACGCGTTCGACCTGGTGTTGTTGCGCCATGCGCTGGAAGTCGTGCCATCTCCATCGGCTCTGCTTGCCGAGGCGATTCGCGTGCTTGCACCAGGTGGCGTCCTGGTGGTGACCGGTGTGCATCCACTCAGCGGCTGGGCGCCATGGTTCTGGTGGCATGCGCGGGGCAGGCAGCAAGTGCTGCAGGTGCCGTTGCAACTCAGCCACAGCCTGCAGCAGGCCGGGCTGCAGATGGAGCGGGCCGAGCGGGTGGGTCGCGTATGGCCTACCGGCTCACCCGCCGTGGGCGGCGTGAATGCATGGGGTGGCGGATATGTGCTGATAGCGCGCAAGCGGCGTCGCATGGCCACGCCGCTGCGAATCAAGGCGGTGCCTGTACGGGTACCGGTCAATAGCCGATTGTCGCCCGGTACGCGGCGCAGTTCGGCGCTGTGACTCTCAATGGAATCCGCGGAAAACAATGAGCGAAGTGGAAGCATTTACCGATGGTGCCTGTCTGGGCAATCCGGGACCGGGTGGCTGGGCTGCATTGCTGCGAGCGAAGGGCAGCGAACGCATGGTGGCCGGCGGTGACCCGGCTACCACCAATAACCGGATGGAGCTGATGGCGGCGATCGGCGCACTGGAGGCATTGAAACGGCCATGCCAGGTAACGCTCACCACCGATTCGCGCTATGTGATGCAGGGCATCGAGGAGTGGGTGCCGAAGTGGCGTGCGAACGGCTGGCGTACCGCCGACAAGAAACCGGTGAAGAACCAGGATCTGTGGCAGCGCCTGTCCGCGGCGGTCAGCACACATCAAGTGCGCTGGAAGTGGGTGAAGGGCCATAACGGTCACGCCGAGAATGAACGGGTCGATCAGGCCGCGCGTGAGCAGGCCGAACTGATGAAGGGTGCGGCATGAGGCAGATCGTTCTCGATACGGAAACCACCGGGCTCGAAGTTCGTCAAGGCCATCGACTGATCGAAATTGCCTGTGTCGAGATGGTCGAGCGCCGCCTTACCGGCCGGCATTACCAGACATATCTCAACCCGGATCGTGCCATCGACGAGGGAGCGCGGCAGGTCACCGGCATCGCCGACGAATTCCTGCTCGACAAGCCGCATTTTGCCGAAGTGGTGGACGAGTTCCTCGCCTTCATTGATGGCGCCGAGCTGATCATCCACAACGCGAGCTTCGATGTCGGGTTTCTCGATGCCGAGCTGGCACGGCTGGATGATGGCCGTGGCCGGATCGTAGATCGCTGCAGTGTGCTCGACACATTGGCGATGGCGCGCGAGCGCTACCCAGGTCAGCGCAACAATCTCGATGCGCTGTGCAAGCGACTGGGCGTGGACAACTCGCGGCGTGATCTGCACGGTGGCCTGATCGACGCGCAATTGTTGGCTGATGTCTATCTGGCGATGACCTCGGGGCAGGAGGCCTTCGATCTGGGTTTTGCTGGCACGACCGAGCAGCGTGACACGGCGGTTATCGCGCCAGTGGTGTTGCATGCACGTCCACGCGTCCTGCGTGCGTCGCCGGAAGAACTGGCCTTGCATGAGCAGAGACTGGACGCGCTGGACAAGAGTGCGGGTGGAGTGAGTGTTTGGCGGGTGGGGTGATTTTTGCTGGAGAAGCACAAGGCGTCGTGTTTTCTACGTAGCAATGTGCGGGGTGGTGGGATTGTTCGGCCCATCCTTGGGCCGAACCCCTTCGTTACGCTACGGGGCCAGCCATTCGGTTGTCCAAATTCGTTCCGGACGAATTTGTCGACTGCGAAGGCAGGATGCCGGAGCGAACGTCGGCGCAGCCGACGGCCCGAAGGGCGAGGCACGGGAGTGCCGGGTAACCGGTGGGTTCTCATCCCCGCCGTCACCATCAGAAAAGCAAAACGCCCCACGAGGGGGCGTTTTGCTTTTCTGGCGGAGAGGGTGGGATTCGAACCCACGGTACGCTTACACGTACGCCTGATTTCGAGTCAGGTACATTCGACCACTCTGCCACCTCTCCAGTGGGTTGCATGGTGCTCATGCGAGCCGGGAATCATACGCGAGAGGACTTGCCGTGACAACAAGCGGTAGTTCCGGCATGCTGCAACAGCTCGCCTTACCTGAAAGCCCATGATCGAATTCGGACACGGAACACATGTCGGTTTGCGCCGCACGCGCAATGAGGATACCTATTACGCCGACGCTTCACTCGGCCTGTTCCTGGTGGCCGATGGCATGGGCGGACACCAGCATGGCGAGGTTGCGTCGGCGCTGGTGCGTGACGCTGTGGTTGATCTGGTCAGTCGCGGGCACAGTCTGATTGAGGCGGTGCACGGAGCGGCCGAAAGGCTGCAGTCGCGCGTTCGCCCCAGCTTCGACGTGCTGCCTATGGGCACCACGATTGCGGCATTGCGGCTGACCGCCGATGGCTATGAAGTCGCCTGGGTCGGCGACAGCCGGATTTACATGTGGAAGCATGAGTTGCGGCAGATAAGCCACGATCACTCGCTGGTGCAGGCGCTGGTCGAGGCAGGTCAGCTCGATCCGGTACAGGCATCACAGCATCCGCAGCGCAATGTGCTTACCCAGGCACTCGGGGTGACCGCAGCGGAGCAGTTGCATATCGGAATGGCGCGCGGTCAGCTCGAGCCCGGCATGGGTTTCCTGCTGTGCAGCGACGGGTTGACGGAGGGCGTCAGCGACGCCTCGATCGCGCGTACGGTCGCGCGTACCGATCTGGCGTCGCAGGAATGTGTCGACCAGCTGTTGCTCAGTGCACTCGATGGCGGCGGCGACGACAACATTACCGTGATCATCGCACGCGCCAGTTGACGTCGTATCGCAGATAGAAAAGACAAGGGCCGCGTACGCGGCCCTTGTCTTTTACGGGTACGGCATTGCTCAGAAGCGATAGGTGCCCGTCAGGCTGACCACATCGCCATGGTCGTCGAAGGTGCCGTCCATGGTGCCTGCACCCAGCAGAGCGGGATTGGTCAGATCGACTCGCGTCTTGCCCACGAACTGGTGCTGGTAGCCGAGGTCGAATGCGAAGTGCTCGCTGGCCTGGTAGCCCACGCCAAGACCGAGCAGTCGCCGGGAGCCGTCGGGAATGCGTGGATCGCGGCTGACGATGTTTGTCGGGGTTTCGTCATAGCCCACGCCGGCACGCAGCGTCCACTGCTCAGTCAGCTTGTAGTCGCCACCGATCGCATACATCATGCTGTCCTTGTACTTCTGTGGCAGGTCGACGATCTGTTGCCCGCTGGACATGAGGGCCAGATTCTCGAAACTGGACCAATCCGTCCATTTTGCGGTTGCAGCGAGGCTGAAGCGGTCATTGATCACATGCAGCCAGTCCAGGCTGGCGAAAGCCGGAGTATTGAGCTGGGCGCTGGCGGAACCGCCGGCAGGATTCAGCGTCGGGCCACCGAACAACGGGGCAAGGCTCAGCAGGCTAATGCCGGTCGCGCTACCGTACAGGTTGTAGGTGCCGGTCAGCGTCTGCTGGACGCGTGAGTGGTAGCTCAGGCCCAAACTGTCCTGCGTGGTGGGCTTCCATTCAAAGCCACCGAAGTAGCCGAAAGCCATCTTCTTTTTGACGTTGACGTTGAGCTGCACGTCGGCGCTCTGCGGTGCAAACAACGGAATGCCGGACAACGCATCGGCGGCGCCCGCTGCGTCGATCATGGAGTTCAGCTGTGCCTTGGTGCGCTGGCCGAGGATGCCCAGGCCGACCGAGAATTCATCGTTGACCTTCAGGCCTGCCGAGAAGCTCACAGCGATCGACTGTAGGCTGGTCTTGGTGCCGAAATAACGGCCCTGCCACGTCGGGTTGTACTCGCTGACCAGGCCGTACGGTACCGTGAGGCTGCCGCCAAGGGTCAGGCGATCATTGACTGGTGCGGCGAAGGCCATGTTCGGGAACGGAATGAACTTGCCGAACCCATTCGGGTTGTTGCCGGTGGTCGGGTTGCCCTGTGAATCCCTGAACTGTCCCTGGAACTCTGCGCTCGGACGGATGCCGGTGCCGGTCACCTGCAGCACGGGTGCGGTGAAGAACGCCATGGCTGCCGGATTGTTGTAAACCGCCGTCGGGTCGTTGGGGAACAGCGAGCCACCCGCATTGGCACGTGCCCAGCCGGCGGCATTGTCCGTAGGCAGCTGGAACGAACCGGCTTCGGCGCGCAGCGGGATCGTCAGTGCGGCAGCCACGGCCAGGGCGAGACTGGCCTGGGTGCCGAAACGGGTAAAGCGTTGCAGGGTATGACGGTTCACGGTGGTTCTCCTGTGATGGCAGTCTGGGGTGGGTGCCCACAGAATGGTCGGTTTCTGATTTGGGACTGATGTGGCTGGGGCAGTCGCCGACAATGTCGGCAGTTACGATGGCTGGTAGTGGATTTCTTAGGAGGCCAGCCTTCCTTCCTTTATCCATTGCTGGTCGTCGAGCGTGCCACCGGGCTCGTGGCGTGGCGTGATGGCCAGCTCCGTGTTGGCGATCGCGGTGTGAAGATCGAGTTGCAGTACCCGTTCGATCAGCTGGATCTGTTCCGGGCTGTCATAAGGGGCGGTGAGTATGGGGGATATCAGCGAGATCAGCCGCGCCAGCAGTTCGGCGTCGTTGATCGCTTCGCCCTTGCTGATGCTGGCGATCAGTTCCTGCATGTCCTCGCCCGCAAGCATGCCGGACAGCGCCTTCAGCGCGAAATGCAGGCGCAGCCCGAGCTCGTGGCGCGGTAGCGCGGGCAGGGCGCGCGAGAAGGCCTCAAAGAATCGTCCGGAGATCGATCGGTAATGCTCCTGCAGATAGCCGTGGATGAAGGGGGAGGGGTCGCTGTAGACCCGGCCGAGCAGACGCATGAAGGCAGGCCCCGACGTGCTGCCATGGCTGAGCCGGAACGCTGGTACGAACAGCATGCCGAGCACGGTCGTGGCATCCAGGCCTTCGGGGTTCAGCTGCTCGCAGGCGCTGAGCAGTTGCAGGCGTTCGCGGTTGAGTCGATCCAGGCGTTGCGACAGCAACTCCTGCATCAACGCCTCCTTGCTGCCGAAGTGATAGTTCACGGCGGCGAGATTGGCGCCGGCTCGTGCCGTGATGTGACGCAACGACATCGCCTCGTAACCCCGGTCGATAAACAGCCATTCGGTGGCTTCAAGCAACCGTTTGCGGGTATCGCTGTGGCCGTGGCGCTGAGTCGTACTCAAATGGTGTGCCCCAGGGTGAGTGTCGGTAATGGCGCTGACACCTGCTTCAAATATTGGATTGAAACGTGTGTATGAACGCTACCGATGGCGTCTCGCTGGGGCAAGTTGCAGTGCACGATCGGCGCGGAAGGCGAGGGGATTCGCAAGAAATAACGTAACGCCAGGACTCGCTGTCCCTTGCCGGACAACGAATAACTAACGAAGCGAAGGCGGTTCCGGAAGAGCCCATGGAATGAGAAGGGCCGGATGATTCCGACCCTTTATGTTGCGCTGCAATGTCAAATATGCCCGGCTGGAAGGGGAGAACGGTTCACTCAGCCTTCTTTTTAGCCAATCGCAGCCAAGTATCAACCACGGTATCGGGGTTCAGCGACAGCGATTCGATTCCCTGTTCCATCAGCCACTCGGCAAGGTCCGGGTGGTCACTGGGGCCTTGGCCGCAGATGCCGATGTACTTGCCCTTGGCACGAGCGGTCTTGATCGCCATCGAAAGCAGCTTCTTCACCGCCGGGTCGCGTTCGTCGAACAGGCTGGCGACGATGCTGGAATCGCGATCGAGGCCGAGGGTGAGTTGGGTGAGGTCGTTGGAGCCGATCGAGAAGCCGTCGAAGATGTCGAGGAATTCATCGGCGAGCAGGGCGTTCGACGGCACCTCGCACATCATGATGACTTTCAGCTCGTGCTCGCCCTGCTTGAGGCCGTTCTTTGCCAACACCTCGATCACTTTGCGGCCTTCGCCCAGAGTGCGCACGAACGGGATCATCACCCAGACGTTGCCGAGGCCCATCACCTCGCGCACGCGCTTGACCGCCTTGCACTCCAGCCCGAACGCTTCGGCGAAGCTCGGGTCGACGTAGCGGCTGGCGCCACGGAAACCGATCATCGGATTCTCTTCGTGCGGCTCGTAATGCGAGCCACCGAGCAGGCCGGCGTATTCGTTCGACTTGAAGTCGGACAGCCGCACGATCACCGGCTTCGGATAGACCGACGCGGCGATGGTGGCGATGCCCTCGGCGAGGCGGTCGACGTAGAACTCGACCGGACCCGGGTAGCCGGCGATGCGCTCGTCGATCTTTGCCTTGGTCTCGGCGTCCTGCTTGGCGTATTCCAGCAAGGCCTTCGGATGCACGCCGATGTGGCTGGCGATGATCATCTCAAGCCGGGCCAGGCCGATACCGGCGTTCGGCAGCATGCCGAAATCGAATGCCCGTTCGGGGTTGGCCACGTTCATCATGATCTTCAGCGGTGCCTCGGGCATGTCACCCAGATCGGCAGTGACGCGCTCGAACTTCAGGATGCCCTCGTAGATCGTGCCGGTATCGCCTTCGGCGCAGGACACGGTGACATCGGCGCCGTCGGGAATCTTGTCCAGCGCATTGCCGGTACCGACCACGGCCGGGACACCCAGCTCGCGAGCGATGATCGCCGCGTGGCAGGTGCGGCCACCGCGGTTGGTGACGATCGCCGAGGCGCGCTTCATCACCGGCTCCCAGTCGGGATCGGTCATGTCGGCGATCAGCACGTCGCCCGGCTGCACCTTGTTCATGTCGGCCAGCGAGCGGATCACGCGCGCCTTGCCGGCACCGATCTTCTGGCCGATCGAGCGGCCCTCGGCCAGCACCTTGCCCTTCTCGCTGAGGTGGAAGCGTTCGAGCTGGGTGGCGTGCGCACGCGACTTCACTGTCTCCGGACGCGCCTGCACGATGTACAGCTTGCCGGTGTTGCCGTCCTTCGCCCACTCGATGTCCATCGGGCGGCCGTAATGCTTTTCGATGATCAGCGACTGGCGCGCCAGCTCCTGCACGTCCTCGTCGTTGATGCAGAACTTGTTGCGCAGTCCGGCCGGCGTGTCCTCGGTCTTCACGCGTTCGCCGGGGGCGCTGGAATAGACCATGCGCAGCTGCTTGGCACCGAGATTCCGGCGCAGCACGGCGGGCTTGCCGGCGTTCAAGGTGGGCTTGAACACGTAGAACTCATCCGGATTGACTGCACCCTGCACGACCATTTCGCCGAGGCCGTACGAGCCGGTGACGAACACCACGTCGCGGAAGCCGGACTCGGTGTCCAGCGTGAACAGCACGCCGGAAGCGCCGACGTCGGAGCGCACCATCAGCTGCACGCCGGCGGAGAGGAACACATCCTCGTGCTTGAAGCCCTGGTGCACCCGATAAGCAATGGCGCGGTCGTTGTACAGCGAGGCGAAGACTTCCTTCACCTTGTGCAGCACGTCGTCGATGCCGACCACGTTGAGAAAGGTTTCCTGCTGGCCGGCGAACGACGCGTCCGGCAGATCCTCGGCCGTGGCGGAGGAGCGTACGGCGACGGCGATATCGTCGGCACCGGCGTCCTTGCACAGCTTGATGTAGGCCGTGCGGATCGCCTGTTCGAGTTCGGCGGGCAGGGCGGTGTCGACGATCCAGCCGCGGATCTCCTTGCCGGCCGCCACCAGGGTGTCGACGTCGTCGACGTCGAGCGAGGCGAGGCGATCCTGGATGCGCTTGGCCAGACCGCTCTTCTCCAGATACTGCTGGAACGCATCCGCGGTGGTGGCAAAACCGCCCGGCACGGAGACACCGAGCTTGGCCAGGTTGCCGATCATCTCGCCGAGTGAGGCGTTCTTGCCGCCGACCTTGCCCAGGTCAGTCATGCGCAGCGAATCGAGCCAAAGCACCAAATCGTTCAAGGGTGTCTCCTCAAGGGCTTTCAATGGATAACGGTATGGATGCATCAGGCAGACCCGAAGCGGGCCGCAAAGGACTGGTATTGTCCGCTGCCGATGATGCGCAGCACAAGAAGACCATTGCTCCGGGATGCCATTCCAACGGCATACCAGTCAGCCAACGGTCAATCGGCGACAGCGTTTTGCGCTTGGGTTATGGTGCAGGTGAACGCATTCCAGCAACCAGGCTCCTGTATGCAGCGAACGGTTTTCTTCATCTCCGACTCCACTGGTATTACCGCAGAGACGATCGGTAACAGCATCCTGGCCCAGTTTGAGGGCGTGCAGTTCGACAAGCATCGGTTGCCATTCACCGACAACGTCCACAAGGCGGAGGCGGCCGCGTTGCGCATCAAGACCAACTATGCGCAAAGCGGACAACGCCCGATCGTGGTCAATACCATGGCCGAGCGTGCGCTGTGCGACATCGTTGCCACCAGCGGTGCACTGATGCTGGACGTGTTTGCACCGTTCATCGGTCCATTGGAAGAGGAGCTGGCGACCAGGCGTTCGGGTGCGGTCAATCGCTCGCACGGCATGGTCGATTACGACAAGTACGAGGCACGCATCAACGCAACCAACTATGCGCTTTCCCACGATGACGGCATGGACGTGGATTATTCCCAGGCCGATTTGATCCTGGTCGGGGTGTCGCGTTCGGGCAAGACGCCGACCTGCCTGTACATGGCCTTGCATTACGGCGTCAGTGCCGCCAACTATCCGCTGACCGACGAGGACCTGGAGAAACTCGAGCTGCCGATACGCCTGCGTCCCTATCGGGACCGGCTGTACGGGTTGACCATCGATCCGCAGCGGCTGGCGCAGATCCGCGAGCAGCGTCGTGCCGGCAGCCGCTATGCGACCCTGAAGCAATGCCGCTGGGAGCTGGAGCAGGCGGACCGCCTGATGCGTCAGGCCGGCATTCCCAGCCTCAACACCACGCACGTGTCGATCGAGGAGATCGCGAGCAAGATCTTCGACCGCTTCGGTATCGAGCGGACCATGTTCTGATTGTCGATGGAGTTGCCGCACCTGTCATGAGCGCTGTACTGGATAATCGCAACAGCTTGTTGCCGGGACGTTTCGAGTTCCTGATGGGACTCTACGCGGAGAACTATCATCGGCTGACACGGCTGTTCGCGCCGCAGCAACTCGCGCCAGGTCGCTATGTCTCCGACGTCGACGATGGACTCGACGTCCACCTGCATGTGCAGGAATGCCATCCGTATACGCTGGAACTCGAGCTTACCTACGACTTCGTCGATACCCATACGGGCCAGCGCGCGCCATCCGCGCAGTTGCGCATGTATACCGATGCGCATGTGGCCGAGGCGCTGCATTGCCATCCGGGGCGACACCTGTGGCAGGTGCTGGGGCCGTTTACTCCGGTGCACACGGTGTTCCAGCATCGCTTGCGCATGAACGGATTTCTCTCGCGCTGGCTGGAATATCTGGTGGAGCAGGGGCATTCCACCGGCACCTTGCGACAGGAAGAGTGATCCACGCATTCGTGCGATATGACCAAACAGCGGACAACAAAAAACCCGCGCAAGGCGGGCTTTCCGTTGAGTGGCGGAGCGGACGGGACTCGAACCCGCGACCTCCGGCGTGACAGGCCAGCATTCTAACCAACTGAACTACCGCTCCACATTTCCTGCAGCTACAACTTCCAGCTTCAACCTGTTTCGCATCGCTGCGATTGCGGGCCAACTTGGCGTCCCCACGGGGATTCGAACCCCGGTCGCCACCGTGAAAGGGTGATGTCCTAGGCCTCTAGACGATGGGGACTTATCAAGTTGGTGGAGCCAGGCGGGATCGAACCGCCGACCTCCTGCATGCCATGCAGGCGCTCTCCCAGCTGAGCTATGGCCCCGCCGCTGGAAGCCAGAAAGAATAGGTCGGGGTCGGATATCCGTCAAGCTTTTTTTCACAAATGGCGGGCGGCAGGATCAATGTTCGTCGATGGCTGCAGCAGATCGCCACGCAAGATGTCGATCGTGGTTCGTTTAAGCTGCAATGATCCTGCGCTTGACGAGTTGATGCATGCACGAAATCGGTTTCATTCGCGATCTTGCCATGGTGATGCTGGTGGCTGGCGCCACCACGATCCTGTTCCAGCGCCTGCGTCAGCCGGTGCTGCTGGGTTACATCCTGGCTGGCGTGCTGATTGGTCCGCATACGCCAGGCATGCTGGTGGCCGATCCGCGCGCGATCGATGACATCTCCAATCTGGGCGTGGTGTTGCTGATGTTCACGCTGGGATTGGAGTTCAGCGTGCGCAAGCTGCGCGAGGTCGGCATCGGCGTGCTGGCCGTGGCGGTAGGCGAGGTCGGCCTGATGTTGTGGATCGGCGTCGGCATCGGTGGCCTGTCCGGCTGGAAGGGCATGGATGCGCTGTTTCTCGGTGCGATCGTTTCGCTGTCGTCGACCATGGTGGCCACCCGTACCCTCCGGGAAGGTGGTCAGCGGCATCGGCGCTTTGCCCAGCTCGTGGTGGGCCTGCTGGTCGCCGAGGACATGCTGGCGATTGTCATGCTGACCCTGCTGACGGCGGTGGCGATCGGTGGTTCGGTACAGGCGGAGGCGGCGTTCACGCTGATCGGCCATCTTGGGCTGTTCGTGGTGGTGGGGATGATCGTCGGCCTGCTGCTGCTGCCGCGGCTGGTCGATTACGTGGCCGGTTTCGGTCGTGATGAAACGCTGTTGGTCAGTGTGCTGGGCATCTGCTTCGGCGCCAGCCTGCTGGCGGCCTGGATGGGTTTCAGCGTGGCGCTGGGAGCGTTCCTGGCAGGTGCGGTGGTGGCCGAGTCGCGCAGTGTGGGGCGCGTGCTGCACCTGGTCGAGCCGTTGCGCGACATGTTCGCGGCGCTGTTTTTCGTGGCGATCGGCTTGAAGATCGATCCCTCGATGCTGGTGCACTACGCGCTGCCGGCGCTGTTGATCGCGGTCGCCGTGATTGTCGGCAAGACGCTGGCATGCAGTCTGGGCATCTTCGTGGTCGGTCACGATGCGCGCACGGCGCTGCGCTCGGGCCTGGGCATGGCGCAGATCGGCGAATTCTCGTTCGTGATCGCCACGCTCGGGCTCTCGCTTGGCGTGATCAGCGATTTCATCTATCCGATCGCGGTGGCGGTGTCGGTACTGTGCATGGCCGCATCGCCCTATCTGACGCGATCGGCGGACGGTCTGGCAAACGGTCTCAGCCGGGTGACGCCGCGTTCGGTCCGGCTGCTCGCGACCAGTTACAGCGGCTGGCTGGAAAATCTCAAGCCGGTCAACGAGAACGCGGCGATCGCAGCCATCTTCCGCCGGTTGCTGTGGCACATCGCTATCAATGTGCTGCTGGTGGTGGCGCTGTTCATGGCCGGTGCCTATGTCAATGCGCACAACTGGAGCTGGTTCACGACGTTCGGGATCAACCGCGACCTGCGGCATACGCTGATCTGGGCCTGCGCCCTGTTCCTGTCCTTGCCGATGCTGATTGCGGTGTACCGCAAGGCCGAGGCGCTGGGCATGTTGCTGGCCGAGATCGGCATACGAGAACGATTTGCGGGGTCATACACCCAGGCCATCCGCAACGTGCTGGCCCGGATCATTCCGCTGGCGACCCTGCTCGGGCTGGCCGTACTGGTGAGCGTGCTGGGCTCGACTATTCTGCCGCCGCGCAGCATCGCGCTGTCGCTGGTGGTGATCGGCGTGCTGCTGGCGGTCGTCCTGTGGCGCAGTCTGGTGCAGATGCACGCACGCCTGCAGGCGGCGTTGAAGGAAACCCTTAACAAACCCGGGCCATCCACGGGTGGTCACGACTGATCGGCCGGTCACGGTAACGTTGCAATGAACCTTTATGCTGACTGACGGTCGGAGCCTTGCAACGTTGCCAAGACCGGACAAGCACCGCACAATGCGTGGCCTGCCTCCATCGGGGGGGCCCGGCCGGCAACGCCGGCATATCCAAACACGAGGGAGTTCCGAATGAAGCAATTTCTGCGTCCCACGCTGACGGCGGCCGCGATGGCCGTGGCGCTGGGCATGACTGCGGGCGCATACGCTCAGGCTGCCAAGACCAGCACCGCCGCCACGGGCACGGTTGACAAGGCCAAGGCGAGCTATGTGGTGGGTTGGGAAATCGCTTCCCAGGTTCCGCCGATCATGCGTGATGAACTGGACGCTGCTGCCGTCGGCCGTGCCGTGCAGGCCGCGCTGTCCGGTCAGAAGCCGACCATGAGCGAAGCCGAAGCCAAGCAGGTGCATGACGCGTTCATGGCCAAGATCCAGGCCAAGTACCAGGCCGAAATGACCAAGCTCGGCGTCAAGAACAAGGCTGACGGCGAAGCCTTCCTGGCCAAGAACAAGACCGCTCCGGGCGTGAAGACCACCGCTTCGGGCTTGCAGTATCAGGTGCTCAGCCAGGGTACGGGTGCCCGTCCGGGTCCGAACGACACGGTTGAAATCAACTATACCGGCACCTTCATTGACGGTACGGTGTTCGATGCTTCCGCCAAGCATAACCCGCCGGGCGCGGCCAAGATTCCTCTGGCTGGCGTGATTCCGGGCTTCCGCGAAGGTCTGCAGCTGATGCAGGTCGGTGGCCACTACAAGCTGTTCATTCCGTCGGCCCTGGCCTACGGTGCCGAACCGCAGCCGCCGATGCAGCCGAACCAGACGCTGATCTTCGACGTGACCCTGGTCAGCACCGGCCCGACGCCGGCTGGAGCTGAAGGCAAGTAAGCGCAGCTCTAACAGCGCTACAAGTCGGAGGGGCGCGAAGCGATTCGCGCCCTTTCGTTTTTGAGGGCCATGGATGCCATGCCATCGCTGCTGCCCGGTTAGAATAGGCGGCTCACACCGCAAGGGAATGGTCGCACCACCATGATGAAGGTCACTATCTTCGGTACCGGCTATGTCGGACTGGTCACCGGCGCCTGTCTGGCCGAGATGGGCAACCACGTGATCTGCGTCGATGTCGATGCGGCCAAGATCGCACGCCTGAAGCGCGGCGAGATTCCGATCTACGAGCCGGGTCTGGAATCGATCGTCAGGCGCAACCACGCCAGCGGTCAGCTTGATTTCACCGTCGACGCGGCTCCCGCGATCGCGCATGGCGAGGTGATCTTCATCGCCGTCGGCACGCCGCCGGACGAGGATGGCAGCGCGGACCTGAAGTACGTGCTGGCAGTGGCCGGAACCATTGGCCGGCATCTGGATCGCTACACCGTGGTGGTGAACAAGTCGACCGTGCCGGTGGGCACGGCGGACCGGGTGCGTGAGGCTGTGACGTCGGAACTGGCCGCACGCAACGCCACGATCGGGTTCGACGTAGTGTCCAATCCGGAGTTTCTGAAGGAAGGTGCGGCGGTGGAAGACTGCCTGCGACCGGATCGCATCATCGTGGGTGCTTCCAGCGAGCATGCGGTGGCCGTGCTGCGCAAACTGTATGGGCCGTTCAACCGCAATCACGAGCGCATGGTGGTGATGGACGAGCGCTCGGCCGAGCTGACCAAATACGCCGCCAATGCGATGCTGGCGACGAAGATCAGCTTCATGAACGAGATCGCGAATATCGCCGAGCGCGTCGGTGCCGATGTGGAACTGGTGCGCCAGGGCATCGGTTCGGATCCGCGGATCGGCTATCACTTCATCTATCCGGGTGCAGGTTACGGCGGCTCGTGCTTTCCCAAGGACGTGCAGGCGCTTGAGCGTACTGCGCGCAGTCATGGTTACGACGCGCACCTGCTCGGCGCTGTCGAGGCGGTGAACCTGCAGCAGAAGGCCAAACTGTTTGAGCTGATCTCGCGCCACTTCGATGGCCAGCTGAAGGGCAGGACGGTCGCGTTGTGGGGACTGGCGTTCAAGCCGAACACCGACGACATGCGCGAGGCTTCCAGTCGCCAGTTAATGGAGGCGTTATGGGCGGCGGGCGCGAAAGTGCGCGCGTTCGATCCGGAAGCGCGTGAGGAAGCCCTGCGTCTGTACGGCCAGCGTGACGACCTGGTGCTGTGCGAACACGCTTACGATGCTCTTCATGGCGCCGATGTGCTGGCCGTGGTCACCGAGTGGAAGGCGTTCCGCAGTCCGGATTTTGCGCGGATCCGCGCCGTACTGACCGAGCCGGCGATCTTCGATGGTCGCAATCTTTACGATCCCGCGGCGGTGGAGGAGGCCGGTCTGGCCTACTACGGTATAGGCCGTGGCCGCAGCCTTCGGGTGCCCCGATGAATACAAGTGACACCATCGTGCAACGGCTTGACGAGATGGAGGTAAAGCTGACCTTCGTCGATGACACCGTGCAGGAACTGGCGACTGCGGACGCCAATTTGGCGCTGCGCATTGCCTCACTCGAGCGCGCCTTGCGCGAGCTGCGTGGCGAACTCTCGGCGATGCGCGTTGCGCAGGCGGATGACCCGCACAACGAGCCTCCGCCTCCGCATTACTGATTCAACCGATCACCGACCACGGATCATTCTCATGGCCGATTCCCTGCGCGATCAGCTTCTCAAGAGCGGTATCGTCAAACAGGTTCAAGTAAACCGGGCTCAGGCAGACCGGCCCCGCGAAGATCGGCGACCTGCAACGTCATCGTCTGGCAAGACTGCGCGCAAGGGCGGCAAGCCGCATGTCCCGTCGCAGACTTCGCGGCCGCCGCGGCAGAGCCAGGAAGACATCGATCTGGCCAGGGCTTATGCGATACGCGCACAGACCGAGGCCAGTGAGCGCAAGCGCGTCGAGCAGGAAGTGGCGGAGCAGGCCCGGCTGCGCCGCGAGCGCAAGCTGAAGATCCAGCAATTGCTCGACGGCAAGGTGTTGAACAAGGCCGAAGCCGACCAGCCGCGCAATTTCGAATACGGCGGCAAGATCCGCCGGGTGCATGTCGATGCGGTGCAGCTGGCTGCGCTCAATGCTGGTGAGCTGGGCGTGGTGCAGCAGGGTGGTCGCTACCTGCTGGTCAGCCGCGAGATCGCCGAACAGGTGCGCGATATCGATGCGCGGCAACTGGCACTGCTGGTCGATCCCGGCGCGACTGGCGTGGGTGACGATGGCGTTCCCGACGACTTGATGTGGTGATAGCGGCCGTGACTTCGGTCGGGCAACGCCCATGAAGCATGTGTAAATAAAAACGCCCGGTCATGCCGGGCGTTTTCATTGTTGGACGACTGCAGGGTGATCAGCTCGCTGTTACGACAGGCAGCTCGAAGCCGCTCTGTGCCAGCGCCGGATGATCCCAGCCATTCTTCGGCTTGAAGCGGTCACCATAACGCTGGGCCAGCTGCTCCAGTTTCGCCTTGAGCTTGTCGGTGCCTTCGCTGCGTGCGTACTGGATCGGGCCGCCGCGGAAGGGGGCAAAACCGGTGCCGAAGATCACGCCGGCATCGAGCAGGTCGGCATCGTCGACCACGCCGTCGGCGAGGCAGGCGATGGCCTCGTTGACCATCGACAGGATCATGCGCTCCTGCAGGTCCGGCGGCATCACATACTCCTTGTCGACCTCGGGTTTTATCGGTTTGCCGTCCTGCCATACGTACAGGCCTTGACCATCCTTCTTGCCGCGTTTCCCGGCCTCGAGCTTGCCGTCCAGGCCCGGCGGCACTTCCAGGCCGAGGAAGGGTGCCAGTTCCTTGCCAACCGACGCACAGACATCCAGACCCACGGTGTCGGCCAGTTCGATCGGTCCCATCGGCATGCCGAACTTCTTCGCTTCGCGATCCAGCACCGGACCGGGCACGCCTTCGCTGTAAAGCCGCATGGCTTCGAGCAGGTAAGGCATCAGGATGCGGTTGACCAGGAAGCCGGGCGTACCCTTGACCGCCACCGGCAGCTTGCCGATCGCCTTGCAGAAGGCGAGGGCCCGTTTCTCGATGGTCGGGTCCAGCTGGTCGTGCCGCACCACCTCGACCAAGGGCATCTGCGCCACCGGATTGAAGAAGTGCAGGCCGAGGAAGCGTTGCGGCGCCTTGAGGTTCCTGCGCAGCTCGTCCAGCGGGATGCTGGAGGTATTGCTGGCGAGGATCTCGTCGGTCTGGAACTGCGGTTCGAGATTGGCGTACAGCGCCTCCTTCGCCTCGGCGCTCTCGAAGATGGCCTCGATGGCGAGATCGGCCGTGGCCACGCCCTTGCCTTCGACATCGGCGCGCAAACGCCGGGCGGTTTCCTCGACCTTCTCGGGAACCTTCAGTTTTTTCTCGTAGAGCCGGCGGGCCCGGTCCAGCGCGGGCTGGATGAATTTCATCTCGCGATCCTGCAGGGTCACATCGAAACCCTTGAACGCAGCCCATGCCGCGATATCGCCACCCATCACGCCGGCACCGACCACATGCACATGCTTGATGCCAGGATCCACGCCGCTACCCTGGGCCTTCAACCGTTCCTGCAGGAAGAAGATGCGGATCAGATTCTGCGTGGTGGGGGTTTTTGCCAGCTTCGCTACCGAGCGTGCCTCCAGCTTCAGTCGCTGCTGGATGCTGGAGCCACCGCGCTTCCACACCTCGATCATCGCGAACGGGGCAGGGTAATGCTCCTTGCGCACCTTGGCTGCGGTCTGTTTGAGCACCATCGGGGCAAGGATCTGCCGGGCCAGCCAGGTATTGCTGGCCCAGGCCTTGGCGCGCCGTGTGAACGGATGTGGCTGCGGCCGACGCAGCAGCAGGCGTGCTTCGACCAGCAGTTCTTCCGGGCGGGCCAGACGATCGACCACGCCCAGTGCCAGCGCGCGTCCGGCTGACAACGACTTGCCGGTGAGCATCAGTGGTAGCGCCTCGGTAGCGCCGATCAGGCGAGGCAGGCGCGCCGTACCGCCCCAGCCGGGGTGAATGCCAAGCATCACCTCGGGCAGTGCGATCCGGGTCTTGTCGTCGTCGGCCGCGATACGCTGGTGGCAGGCCAGGATCAGTTCGGTACCCCCGCCCATGCAGGCGCCGTGCACGGCTGCCACCGTGGGGCAGGGCAGGCGCGCGAGCGATTCGTACACGCGCTGGCCATGCTCGATGTTTTCCAGCACGGTGTCGTGCTTTGCATAATCGACGAAAGCCTTGATGTCGGCGCCTACCGCAAAGCCTGCCGGCTTGGCCGAATGGATGACGACGCCGGCCGGCTTTTCGATCGCCAGCCGCTCGACGATCTGTTCGAGTTCGTCCAGTACCGCGCGGGAAATGGCATTGACGCTGCTGTCGGCACGGTCGAGAGTCAGCGTGACGATGCCGTCGTCACCTTCGCTGGTCTTCCAGTGGTTGAAGCGCAGTCCTTCGAACATGGCGGGTACGGGGTGATGGAGGAGGTCTGAACCATACCGTCCTGCTGCCGTGATTGCGAGATGTGACGGCCGTGCTTGACCGGGCCCGAAGGCGGGTATGAAATCGCATAATCACCTGGAACCTGGCCTGCCGGGCACAACAGGCTGATCCGGGACATCGGGGAGCGAGCTGCCTGACTGGACAATGGAGCGGTCCGGCGTGGTTCAATGAGTCGCGCCACGGTCGGGACGGATTCTCATGGATTGGCGGCTCCGGTCGAGGATCGATCCGGTTTCATCATGGCACTACCACAGGCACTGCAGGACGGGGACCCAATGACTTCCGTGATGGCCTCCGCCCCACCGCAAGCCGGAGCTGAAATCTTTGAGCGCATCCTGGCTGCACCCAGCGGCCTGGTCGTGCTGGACAGCAAGGATGTGCACGCGCTGATCGACCAGTTCCGCACCCTTGCCCGGCACACCGGTCAGGCAGTCTACCTGTGGCAGCCCGATACCGGCCTGGGCAGCCTGCGCGATGCTCACGTGCGGGTGCCGGATTGTCAGCGGCTTGGCAATGCACTGCGCTACATGCAGCAAAGCATGCATTTCGGTGTCTATTTCCTGATCGGGCTGGAACTGCCGTTGTCGGCGATGGATGCCACCTTGCTGCGCCAGCTGGCCCGCGCGCCGAAGGAGCATCTGCGGCGTGTCGTATTGATCGATGCACCGGCGACGTTGATCGAGCACCTGGGCAAGGTGGCGGCACGGGTGAGCAGCGAAGACAGTCAGCCGCGGCGCCTGCGCCTGCGCGATGGCCGTTGGCTGGTCTGAGGCAGAGCGCGCATGAACTCAGGCATCCTGGTGGTCGCTGCCCAGCGCGAATTGCGCCGCGGCCTGTTCGACGCGCTGGATCAGGCGGGTTATCCGCAGATCCACAGCGCGCGTGACGTATCGCATGCGGCCATCCTGCTCGAGGGCCGCCCTCCGTTGCCGCCGCTGCAGCTGATGGTCGTGGTATTGACTGGCGATCGGGCGCAGGCGCTGAGTGTCTGCGAGCAGTTGCGCCGATTGCCCGGTGGGTCCGATACGCCGCTGATCGTGGTGCTGGCCGAGGAGGCGACGATCAGTCCGACCGACCTGCCGCCCGGCATTACCGACTGGTTGTCGGCTGCCCAGATCGGCACCGAGCTGGTGGCGCGCTGGCGCCGCTCGCAGACAGGGAGGCAGGCGCGGCACAAAACGCCTGTACCCGTCAGCGATGTGCATGAGGACTACCGCTATGTATTCGAGGAAGGCAACAGCGAATGGCTGATTGTCGACGCTCAGACCCGCTGCCTGCTTGAAGTCAGTCCGACGGTGGCCAGGCACAGTCGCCTGCATGCCAGCCAGTGGGAAGGATTGCCGTTGTCCGACGTGCTGCGGTTCGAGGGCATCGCGCTCGAACAGGTGCTGGCAGAAGCCAATCGCAACTGGTACCCGTGCCAGCGCAAGTCGGCACAGGGTGCCGATACCGGGCAGGCCAGTGCGCGACGCATCCGTCATGGCGGGCGTGATGCGCTGGCGCTGATGTTCCGCAGCGATCGCGCCGATCTGCGTGCCGAGGCGGCCCTGTCCCTGCTGTCACGCATCTTCGCCTCGAGCAGTGGCGTCGATGCGCAGGGTGCGGCCGGTCGCCTGCTGTTCGACGAACTGGGACTGGACTACCTGGCCGTCTGGTCGACACGCCAGGATGGCGCCGAAGGGCCGGCGCAGCTGCTGCAGTTGTGGAACGGCGATGATCCGGCATGGCCACCAGCGCACGCGCAGAGCTCGCTGCAGCTGGTGCTGGGTGGCAAATCCATTCTTTATCGGACCGACGCGAAGCGGCTGGCACCGATCGACCCGCTGGTGCAGCAGCTCGATCTGGCTGGATTCGCCGGCTTGCCGCTGTACGACGAAAGGCACACGGTGCTCGGTGCCATGCTGGCCGGCAGCCGTCGGGGATTCGGTGAAATGGGTATCACCGAGCCGGTACTGCGTTGCTCCGCAGCCCGTTTTGCGCAGGTGCTGGAACTGGGGCGCACACGCGAGCAGGGACGCGCGGAAGGTCTGGTCGATGCATTGACCGGATTGCCGAACCGGCTGCTGTTCAATGACCGGCTGGACACGATCATCCGCGAGGCGATCCGCAACGGCGAGTGTTTCGCGATGCTGTTCGTCGATCTCGATCGTTTCAAGGCGATCAACGACACCCATGGTCATGCCGCCGGTGACCAGGTACTGCGGACAGTGGCACAGCGCCTGTGCAGCAGCATCCGCGCGTCCGATACGGTGGCGCGTTATGCCGGCGACGAGTTCACCATCGTGTTGCGGCATATCGTCAAGAACGAGGATGTGCTGCGCGTAGCCGAAAAGATCGTGCAGGTGATGGAGACGCCGCTGTACCTCGAGGACGGCACCGAACTGCAGGTCACCGCATCGATGGGCCTGAGCTTCTTCCCGGACGATGCCGGTGATGCACAAACCCTGCTCGAACACGCCGATGAGGCGATGTACGCCGCCAAACATCTCGGCCGCAACAATTTCCAGATCTACGAAGTAAGTCCAGAGTACGCCCAGGAACACGGCATGGCGTTGAAGACCCGCCTGCGCCACGCCGAAGGCAATGGCGAGCTGCGGGTTGTCTACCAGCCCCAGGTCGACGCCGAGAGCGAGGACATTGTCGGCATGGAGGCCCTGGTGCGCTGGGAACACCCGGAACTGGGCATGATCAGTCCGGCCGTGTTCATTCCGTTGGCCGAAGAGAGCGGCCTGATCGTCTCGATCGGCGAATGGGTGATGCGTACAGCCTGTCGCCAGGCAAAGGAGTGGGAACAGCTCTACGGATTGCGCCTGCGCCTGGGCGTGAATCTGTCGGCGGTGCAGCTGATGGAACCCAGGCTGTTGGATACCGTGACCACGGTACTGCGCGAGACCGGCCTGGACCCCACCCTGCTGGAGCTGGAAATCACCGAGAGCATCAGCATCAAGCAGGCACCCAACCTGGTCGAGAACCTGCATGGGCTGCATCGGCTGGGCTGCCATATCGCGATCGACGACTTCGGCACCGGCGCGGCGTCGCTGGATTACCTGCGCCGACTGCCGGCCGACCGCATCAAGATCGACCAGAGCTTCGTGCGCAATATCGGCGTCGATCCCGACGACGAGGCGATCGTGCGTGCCACCATCGAGATGGCGCATCGGCTGAAGCGTGCCGTCGTGGCGGAAGGCGTGGAAATCGAACAGCACCTGCAGTTCCTGCGCAACCATGGCTGTGACGAGTTGCAGGGTTATCTGTTCTGCCGCCCGCTGCAGCCGGTCAGCTTCGACAAGTTGCTGGCCGAGCGGCAGCGCCTGCTGGATGTGCAGGTGGCCGAAACGGCTTGAGCCGCGGACAGGCGGCCCCATAACTGGCATGGATCCTCTCTCTGGCATGAGGATGCGCCCGGCTCCGGCATGACAACCCGTGAACGGGCTGCGCGTTATGGTTGAATCGGTCACGCGCTTGCTGAACTTGCGCGATCGATGACGGTCTGAACGGCGCATTCAGTTCCCAACAAGTTTTCGCAGCGGATAACGGCATTGATGACGGATACGGCCCGGATGGGCGAAAACGAACTGGATCGCGCGCTGGTCGAACGTGTCCAGAACGGGGACAAACGGGCCTTCGACCTGCTGGTGCGCAAATACCAGCACAAGGTGATCGGGCTGGTGTCACGCTATGTAAGGAGCCATGCCGAGTGCGAGGACATCGCGCAGGAATCATTCATCCGTGCATGGCGGGCGATCGGCTCGTTTCGCGGCGACAGCGCGTTCTACACCTGGCTGTACAAGATCGCGGTGAACACCGCCAAGAACCATCTGGTGGCCATGGGGCGGCGCCCGCCGACCGACGACATCGACGCCGAGGATGCCGTATTCATGGCCGGTGCCGAGCGCATGCACGACAGCGCCACGCCCGAGCGCGAGATGATGCGCCAGGAAATTGAACAATCCGTGTTTTCCACTGTCCAAGCCCTGCCCGAGGAGCTGCGGACTGCCATTACGCTGCGCGAAGTGGATGGCCTCAGCTACGATGAAATCGCCGAAGCGATGGGCTGCCCGATCGGCACGGTGCGTTCGCGCATCTTCCGGGCGCGCGAGGCGATCGACGAGAAGCTGCGGCCCCTGTTGTCGGACCGCGAGGATCAGACATGAAGCAGGCAGGTATGAACCAGGCAGATACGAACAAGAATGTCCGGGAAGACCTTTCAGCCGGCATCGACGGCGAGTTGTCGAAGGAGCAGCTGCGTTTCCTGCTGCGCCGGATCGACCACGATGCGTCGTTGCAGCAGGTATGGGCGCGGTACAACCTTGCCCGTGACGGTTTGCGCAGGCAATTGCCACCGCTGGCCGCTCCCGGTTTCGCTGCCCGGGTGATGCAGGCCATCGAGCAGGAATCGATGCCGGTTGTCGCCAACCGACGTCATCACCACTGGTTGCGCTGGTCCGCTGGCGGTGCGATTGCCGCGAGCGTGGCCGCTGCCGCCTTGATGATCACCCAGCCAACCGGTGATCCCGAGCGCAATGCCATTGCGGCATTGCCTGCCCAGCAACAGAGCCATGCCGTCGCACAGGCTGTGCCGGTCAGCCGGCCAGCCACTCCGGCGGCGGTGCCGCCATGGCTGAGCGGCAATTCCGCCGGCTTGCTCAGCCAGCAGGCGTCGGCCACGCTGGGTGCTCCGTTCGATGTGAATCAGCCGATTTATACCCGTCGCCTGTCGGCATATCCGTCGCTGCCCCGGTTCCGTACGCTCGACAACAAGGATGGCAGTTATCTGCTGCTGCTGGATCCGGCGCAGCAGGCCACGCCGACAAATATCTCGCGTCAGGCCGCCGCCGTCGCGCAGTAAGGAGGAGTCCGCGCGTGTCTGCCCGCGCGGGTTGCTCCAGTCCATCGCCTGCTTCGTCCAGCCAGTCAGCGGCCGGGCGTGGCGGTGTGCGCGTAATGCGAAACCACGCAGCACGAATTCATTGAGCCCGGGAGTCATGCAACCCTGAAGTCTTCCGGGTCGAGTCAACCAAGGAGGAGTCATGAATCGTTCCATCTTGCGCACCTTCGCGTGCTCTGCATTGATCAGCATTGCCATCATTGGTGGCGTGCAGGCACAGCCGGCACCCAGCACGGCGGTGCTGCCGGATTTCACCGGTATCGTGGAAAAAAATGCGGCTGCCGTGGTGCACGTCGAGGCCCGGTATACCGGCGAATCCCCCCAGACGAATCAGGCTGCAGGCGGACAGGCGGCGCCGGGACAGGGCATTCCCGATGATCCGCAGGCCGAATTCTTCCGACGCTTCTTCGGCATGCCGATGATGCCGTCCCCGCAGGAACAGAAGCACACCTCACTCGGTTCGGGCTTCATCATTTCCAGTGACGGTTACATCCTTACCAACAATCACGTCGTCGATCATGCGGACAAGGTCATCGTTCGCCTGCAGGACCGGCGCACGCTGACTGCGAAGGTGGTCGGCACCGATCCCACCTACGATATCGCCCTGCTCAAGGTCGATGCCAACGGCAAGTTGCCCACGGTGAGCATCGGTGATTCACGCAGCCTCAAACCAGGCCAGTGGGTGCTGGCGATCGGCTCACCCTTCGGCTTCGACTATACGGTGACGCAAGGCATCGTGAGCGCCGTCGGGCGCAATCTGGGCGAGCGCGATCAGGCGTACACCTCGTTCATCCAGACCGACGTGCCGATCAATCGCGGCAATTCCGGTGGTCCGCTGTTCAATCTGCAAGGTCAGGTGGTCGGCATCAACTCGCAGATCTATTCCAATACCGGCGATTACCTGGGCGTGTCGTTCTCGATCCCGATCGACATGGCGATGAATGCGGTGCAGCAGATCAAGACCAAGGGCTATGTGTCGCGCGGCATGCTTGGCGTGACCGTGCAACCGGTCACCGACGACATGGTCAAGGCCTTCAAGCTCGACAATGGCGCCGGGGCAGCAGTGGTCGATGTGACTCCCGGCAGCGGCGCGGCCAAAGCCGGCATCCAGGTCGGCGACATCATCCTCAGCTACAACGGCCAGGTGCTGCAGCAGTCCGCAGATCTTCCGCCACTGGTTGGCATGACCAAATCGGGCAGCAAGGTACCTATCGAGATTCTGCGCAATGGCAGGAAGCAGACTCTGGAGGTCACCATTACTGAAACTTCGCGCGATCAGACTGCGGCAAACAAGCCCGGAGCGGCACCCTCGACGCATGGTGGCGCCGCTGCGCTGGGTCTGACCGTACAGCCGCTGGACAACGACACCCGCAAGCAGCTTGGCCTGAATTCGGGGCAAGGCGTGGTGATCAGCGACATCAGTGGTCCGGTCGCGGCACAGGCCGGCTTGCAGGCCGGTGACGTGATCCTGATGGTCAACCAGCAGAAGATCGGCAGTGTGGCCGAGTTCCAGGCCGCCACCAGGAATGTGAAAGGCGGCGACACGGTGCTGCTGCTGGTGCGTCGTGGCGAGCAGAGCCAGTTCATCGGCCTGACCGTACCGGGCGGCAAGTAGTTCGGCTGCCGGCTGCCGCGGCAGGCATCGGCACGGGTGTCCAGCAGGACACCCGTGCCGTGCGGAATCCGGTGCCAGCGGCGGGTTCCATGCGATAATGCCGGGTTAGCGTCGCCCGACGGTGACGCGCTGTCATGCATGGTGCGTGGTGGCAAAACCCAAGCCCGACAGGCCACCCGCGTTCCATGGAATTGATCCGCAACTTCTCCATCATTGCCCATATCGACCACGGCAAGTCGACTCTCGCCGACCGCATCATCCAGATCTGCGGCGGCCTGGCCGACCGCGAGATGGAAGCGCAGGTGCTGGACAACAACCCGATCGAGCGCGAGCGCGGCATCACGATCAAGGCACAGTCGGTGTCGTTGCCGTACACGGCGCGTGATGGCAAGACCTATCAGCTGAACTTCATCGACACGCCGGGACACGTCGACTTCTCCTACGAGGTCAGCCGTTCGCTGGCGGCCTGCGAGGGCGCGCTACTGGTGGTGGATGCCGCGCAGGGCGTCGAGGCGCAATCGGTGGCGAATTGCTACACCGCGGTGGAGATGGGTCTGGAAGTGGTGCCGGTGCTGAACAAGATCGATCTGCCGACCGCCGATATCGAGAAAGTGAAACTCGAAATCGAGGCGGTGATCGGCGTCGACGCCACCGATGCGGTGGCGATCAGCGCCAAGACCGGTCTCAATGTGGTCGAGGTGCTGGAGGCGATCATCGCCCGCATCCCGCCGCCGAAGCCGCGCGATACGGACCGGCTGCAGGCACTGATCATCGACTCCTGGTTTGACAATTATCTCGGTGTGGTGTCGCTGGTACGCGTCATGCAGGGCGAGATCAGGCCCGGCGACAAGCTGCTGGTGATGTCGACCGGCCGCACGCATGAAGTGGGCGATGTCGGCGTTTTTACACCCAAGCGCAAGAAGCTGGACAAGCTCGGCGCCGGCGAGGTGGGCTGGATCAACGCCTCGATCAAGGACGTGCACGGCGCCCCGGTGGGCGACACCCTGACCCACGCCGGCAAGCCGGCCGAGAAGCCACTGCCAGGCTTCCAGCACATGCAGCCGCGCGTGTTCGCCGGCCTGTTCCCGGTGTCCTCGGATGATTACCCCGCCATGCGCGAGGCGCTGGACAAGCTGCGCCTGAACGATGCCGCGCTGTTCTTCGAGCCGGAGTCGTCCGAAGCGATGGGGTTCGGCTTCCGCTGCGGTTTCCTCGGCATGCTGCACATGGAGATCGTGCAGGAGCGCCTTGAGCGCGAATACGATCTGAACCTGATCACCACCGCGCCGACCGTGGTGTACGAGATCCTGAAAAACGACGGCACGACCATGCTGCTGGACAACCCGGCCAAGCTGCCGGCGTCGCCGCAGGTACAGGAAATCCGCGAGCCGATCATCATCGCCAACATCCTCACTCCGCCGGACTACATCGGCAACGTGATCACCCTGTGCGAGGAAAAACGCGGCGTGCAACGCTCGATCCAGTACCTGGCGAGCCAGGTCCAGATCAGCTACGAGATGCCGCTGGCCGAGGTGGTGATGGATTTCTTCGACCGGCTCAAGTCCGTTTCGCGTGGCTACGCCTCGATGGACTATCACTTCGATCGCTTCGAGGCGGGTCCGTTCGTGCGTACCGACGTGCTGATCAATGGCGATCGCGTCGATGCATTGAGCCTGATCGTGCACCGTAGTCATGCCGACCGTCGCGGCCGTGATCTGGTCGAGAGGATGAAGGACCTGATTCCGCGCCAGCAGTTCGACGTGGCGATCCAGGCGGCGATCGGCGCGCAGATCATCGCGCGCTCCACCGTGAAAGCCCTGCGCAAGAATGTTCTGGCCAAGTGCTACGGCGGCGACGTCAGTCGCAAGAAGAAATTGCTGGAGAAGCAGAAGGAAGGCAAGAAGCGGATGAAGCAGGTCGGTCGGGTGGAAATTCCGCAGGAAGCCTTCCTGGCCGTGCTGAAGGTCGACAAATAACACACGCGATCAGTGATGATCCGTCAGGCAATCTGGAGTTAAGGTATGGAATTCGATTTTTCGGCGATTCTGCTTGGCCTCACCGTGCTGTTCGGCGTGGTGTGGGGCCTGGATCGCCTGTTTCTGTTCCGCAAGCGCAAGGCGCGACTGGATGCAGGGGGCAGGGAGTACAGCGACCCGATGCCGGTGGACTGGGCACGCTCGCTTTTCCCGGTGGTACTGGTGGTGCTCTTGTTGCGTTCGTTCGTGGCCGAGCCGTTCCGGATTCCGTCCGGCTCGATGATGCCGACGCTGGACGTGGGCGACTTCATCCTGGTCAACAAGTTCGCCTACGGCCTGCGCATGCCGGCATTCAACAACAAGTTCATGAGTCTGGGCGAGCCGAAACGTGGCGATGTGGTGGTGTTCCGCTTTCCAGGCTATCTGTGCGAGGACAACGGTGCCCTTGTGCGCAGCGGCGACATGAGTTGCGCCGATCCGCATGCGCCAGTGCCGCAGCAGAACTGGATCAAGCGGGTGATCGGCCTGCCTGGCGACACGGTCGAGGTGCACGGTGCCGACCTGGTGGTCAACGGCCGGCCAGTGACCGCGGACGAGATTGGCCCGTACCTGGGCAATCCGCAGCGCAGCGTGGACCAGATCATGCTGAACATGGGAGCCACGGTCTGGAACGAGCATTTGCCGCGTCCGGATGGCAGCATGGTCAACCACACCATCGCGCGGATGCCGGCCTACAACACGCCGAATTCGATCCCCGGCGACCGGGTACCGTCGAAGGTGCCGCCGGGCTGCTATCTGGTGATGGGCGACAACCGCAACGACAGCCTCGATAGCCGCTGGTGGGGCTGCATGCCGGAGCAGAATCTGGCCGGCAAGGCGTTCCTGATCTGGATGAGCTGGAAGGGCTGGGGTACCGGCGGCGTGGATTTCTCGCGGATCGGCACGGTGATTCACTGAGCCCACCCGTAGCGACAAAGCGTGACGGGGTCGAAAACCCCGTACACGGGTCGGACAACAGTGCGAGAATCCGCTGGCATAATCGGCACGCCGGATCGATCCAGCGGGAACTCGGCAGAGCAGATCCATACAGATGGGCACGCCGCACAGTCGGCATAGCGAGGGGACTATGAAATCGAGGCAGTCGGGCATCACCCTGATCGGGTTTCTGATCGTCATGGCCGTCGTGGGCTTTTTCGCCTTCATGGCGATGAAATTGTTGCCGTCATATTCCGAGTACATGGGCGTGGTCAAGTCCATGAACCAGATCGCCACCGAAGGCACCACGGGCAAGACGCTGGACGACATCCGCCGTGAGCTGATGTTCAAGATGGGCTTTCAGTACGTCGACGACGCCACCGTCAAGCCGGCGGACATCACCATCCTGCACAGCAATGGCGATGCCAACCAGCTGCACGTGGAGTACGACAAGCAGATCCCGTTCATGTACAACATCTCCTTCCTGCTGCACTTCGAGAAGAGCGTGGCGCTGCAGGGCAATGTGGGTCAGTAATCCTTGAATCTGCCTTACCGTTTTCGCGACCCGGCGCTGGCGCAGCTGGCACTTACCCACCGCAGCATCGGCAAGCCGAACAACGAGCGGCTGGAGTTTCTCGGTGACGCGCTGCTCGGTGCGGTCATCGCCGAGATGCTGTACGAGGAGCACCCCAAGGCCAGTGAGGGCGAGCTGTCACGGCTGCGTGCCCAACTGGTCAATGGTCAGGCGCTGGCGGTGCTGGCACGTGAACTGGATCTGGGCGATGGCCTGAAGCTTGGCCCTGGTGAGTTGAAGAGTGGCGGTTTCCGGCGCGACTCGATCCTTGCCGACGCGTTCGAGGCGCTGGTGGCGGCGGTATACCTCGATGGTGGTTTCGACGCCTGCCGCGATGTGCTTCGGGGATTGTTCGGCCAGCAGATCACCGCACTGCGACGATCCTCCAAGGACGCCAAGACCCGCCTGCAGGAATGGTTGCAGGCCGGTGGCTGGCCGTTGCCGGATTATCAGTTGATCGCCAGCCATGGCGAAGATCATGCCAAGACGTTCGATGTCAGCTGCATGATCGTCGAACCGCTGCCAGTCAGCGCAGAAGCCCGTGGCGTCAGCCGGCGCGCCGCCGAACAGGATGCCGCCGAGATCGTGCTGAACCAGTTGCTGGAGCAGCACCGCAAACCCTGATTGCTTCGCTTTGCCGGTGCGCAACTGCGACATGGTCGGGGCGATCTGCCGCGCCGCACATGCACACGAACCAGTCGCCGGTGCCATGCTGCTTCCGGCGAAGCACTACACTTGCCCTCCGACTTGCCGAGTACGCCCTGTCATGAACCACGAAACGGATTCCGCCGAAGATACTGCCGGCAGCCTGCCGCACGAGGATTTCCGCTGCGGCCTGGTCGCGCTGGCCGGGCGTCCCAACGTGGGCAAGTCGACCCTGCTGAATGCGTTGATCGGCTTTCGCCTGTCGATCGTCAGCCCGCGTCCGCAGACCACCCGTCACCGCATCCTCGGCATCGCCAACAGCGAGGCCGGGCAGATCATGTACGTGGACACGCCGGGGCTGCATCGCGGTGCCAAGCGGGCGATGAACCGCAGCCTGAACCGCGCTGCACGCTCGGCGATCAGCGATGTCGACCTGGCGGTGCAGGTGATCGAGGCCGGCCGCTTCACCGACGAGGACGAGGCGCTGTACGCCGCGCTGGTCGAACAGTCGTCGCCGCGGTTTCTGGTCATCAACAAGGTCGACCTGAGCAAGGACAAGACGGTGATGCTGCCGTTCGTCGCCGAGCTGGTCGCGAAGCACAGCTACGATGAGATCCATTACGTCAGCGCACTCAAGCAGCAGGGCCTGAAGGAACTGGAGCAGGCGATCCTGAAGCGACTGCCGGTGCAGCCGCCGGTCTACGCTGACGACGAGATCACCGACCGCAGCGAGCGTTTTCTTGCCGCCGAGATGGTGCGCGAGCAGCTGATGCTGCGACTCGACCAGGAACTGCCGTATGCCACCACGGTGGAAATCGAGCAGTTCAGCGACCGGCCCGATGGCATTGCCGAAATCCACGCGATCATCTGGGTCGAACGCGACGGCCAGAAGGCGATCGTGATCGGCAACGGCGGTGCCCAGCTCAAGGCGATCGGCATGAGTGCCCGGCGCCACATGGAGCGCATGTTCGAACGCAAGGTGTTCCTGAAACTGTGGGTCAAGGTGCGCGAGGGCTGGGTCGACGACGAGAACATGCTGAAGAAGTTCGGCTATACCGATTAGGAGCGGGAAGTGAGAGCTGAGGAGTGAGATGCAAGAGACGAAGCAGGAAGAGCGGTTGCGGTACAGGAAGCATCACCGTCGCAGCTTTTCTCCCGCTCCTCGCTTCTCATTCCTCACTCCTGATTTTTCATGCGCCTCGAACAGCAACCAAGCTACGTCCTGCACGCGCGACCCTACCGCGAGACGTCGCTGTTGCTGGAGTGCCTGACCAGGGAACATGGCCGGTTGGGCGTAGTGGCACGCGGCGTGCGCGGTGAGCGGGCACGCCTGCGGCGCGCGCAGCTCGAACCGTTTCAGCCACTGGCGCTGGACCTGCTGCTGCGTGGCGAAATGGCCACGCTGACCGCAGTCGAAACAGTCGGAACCTCGTTGCGTCTGCCCGGTGACGCCGGTCTGGCCGGACTCTATCTCAACGAACTGGTGGTGCGCCTGACCGAACGGCAGGATCCGTTCCCGCTGCTGTTCGACGCCTATGCACAGACACTCGCACGACTGGCTTGCGACGAACCGCTGGCGTGGAGCCTGCGTCGCTTCGAGCGCGATCTGCTGGAAGCGATCGGCTACGGCCTGCAGTTGCAATACGAGTCGGACACCGGCGAGCCGCTGGCACCGGATGCGTATTATCGCTATCAGGTCGAGCAGGGTGCCGTGCGCTGTGCCGCCAGCCACGCGCAGGTCTTGCGCGGCAGCGATCTGCTGGCGCTGGCGCAGGACCGGTCGCCCGACGGCCCGGGTCTGAAAAGACTGCGCGATCTGATGCGCGAAGTGATCCGTTTCCACCTGGGTGGTGGCGAACTGCGTGCCTGGCGGGTACTGGCCATGGCGGTCTCGCGCCGCTGAACTAGGGCCGCCGAAACCGGCGGTCAGTGATCCAGCGCGTGCAGGGTCGCCAGCAGCGTCCTGCGGAAACGGATCAGGGCAACCGGGGGCACCTCGTGTTGCGATAGCTGCTGCTGCAACAAGGCGGTCCGGGCCGACAGCGCGGCAGCACCGCAGAATCCGCAGGACGAACGTAGCCGGTGCAGACGTTCGCCGAAGGCCACCGGATCCTGGCTCAGCGGCTCCAGTTCCCGCTCGAGCAGGATCAGTTCTTCGCGCAACAGCGACCGCAGCGCATGCATGATGGTGGCGTCGCCCGTGCTGTTCAGGGCAGCCTGGTCATCGAGTACGCCCGCATCGGAAGGCTCGGCCCGGACCAGCGCCAGCAACCGCTGCAGATCGGCCAGTCCGCAGGGTTTGAGCAGGATCTCGCTGAAGCCGGCGGCGAGCAGCGACTGGCGGTCACGCGGTGCCAGTTCGGCCGTGGTGGCCACGGCGGTGCATTCTGCCGAACCGGCCTGCGGATCTGCGCGCAACCCGGTAAGGACCTCCAGCGCACCGGCTCCCGGCATGCGGCAATCCAGCAGCAGCAGGTCGAAAGCCTCGGAACGGGCGAACGCCAGTGCTGTTGCACCATCGCGGCAGGCCTGTGTCTGCGCGCCCAGCGAGCGCAATCCATCGCACAGGAAACGGCAACTAGCCGGGTCGTCATCCGCCACCAACACCCTCGGGTGGATGCTGCCGGTAGCTTCGATGGAAGGCATATCTGAATGGCTGGGCATGACGAAATCCGTGTCGTTCAGCGTTATTTGGCAGAATGGCCTGACATGCGTTCCACATCAAGCCATCTTTTGCTGTGCTGCTGCCTGCTGCTGGGAATCGGCTGGGCCGCGCCTGCACGGGCGGATGTGCTGCTGACGGCCAAGGCGATCAGCGTGCCAGGCGCCCATCTGCAGCAGGTGACCGCCCGGATCGGCGAAGACGCCGTGGGCGGCATGCACCTGCAGTTGAGTGCGGCGATGGCGGACGTGCCGGCCATGGGTTGGCAACGACTGGGTCTGATGCTCGACGGCAGCCTGCAGCGTGACGAACGCATGCGCTGGATCTTCGACGGCAAGGTCCGTCTTGCTGGTGCGCCGGGCGGTGCACTCAGCGATGCGCACGTGAACATCCAGCTGAGCGAGTCGGCGAACACCTTGCTGGTCGACATCCTGCAGGGCTCGACCCAGGCCAATACCGCATTGCCACTTGATCAGCTCAGCCATGCCCAGATCAGTCTGAAGAATCTTCCATCCGGCTGGCTGCAGGGCCTGCTCGGCACGGTATGGAAGGGTCGTCCCACCGGCGGCAAGCTCGATGCGGAGCTGGCACTGGACATGCGCGATGTGGGCCTGCAGTCGTCAGGGCAGTTCACGCTCAATGGCATCGGCTTCGATACGCCGACCGGTACGCTGGCAGGGCAGGGCGTGAGCGGCAATGGCCGGTTCAGTCTCGACACGAGCAATGGTCCGGCATCGATCGACCTGGATGCCAGCCTGCACGGGGGCGAGTTGCTGCTTGGCCCGCTCTACGCGAAATTGCCGGAACACGCGGTCCAGCTCGGCTTGCACGCCAATGCACAGGGAGGCGCATTTGAAGTGCCCCGGTTGCGGGTGAGCGATGCCGACGCATTGCAGCTCGACGGTGCGCTGGCCTTCGATGCGAAGGGTGGGCTGAAGACGCTCAGACTCGATCATCTGCATGCCAGCTTCCCGGCCGCCTACCAGCGCTACGGCCAGGCGTGGCTGAACACGCTGGGCCTGCGCAACATGAACATCATCGGCCAGTTGAGCGCTAGCGTGGATCTGCATGCCGATGGCCTGCACAGCTTTGCGTTCGATACGGATGGCCTGAACCTGGCTGATGCGAATGGCAGCCTGGCCATCGATGACCTGCGCGGCGGACTGGACTGGGCAGCGCAGGGCGAGAGGCCGGCGACCACGCTGGGCTGGCGTGGGCTGCAGTTCTACCGGATAGCCAACGGCGCGGCGCAATCGCAATGGCAAAGCCGCGGCGGCGCGCTCAGCCTGCGCCAGCCGCTGGAGGTGCCGGTGCTGAAAGGCCGCCTGCGGGTGGGTGAACTGGATTGGCGCCCGGCGGCAGCGAAAGGACAGCGGCTGGAAACCTCGCTGGTGCTGACCGGCGTCGACATGGCCGCTTTCAGCCGTGCGATGGGATGGCCGGCCTTCCCCGGCACGCTCGGCGGTGCGATTCCGTCGCTGCGCTGGGTCGATGATCGCTTTGAGCTGCAGGGTGGCCTGTCCGCAACCCTGTTCGGCGGCTTCGTCGACATCACCCAGCTTTCGCTGCAGCAACCGTTCGGGGCGAGCCCGGTGCTGAGTGGCGACATCGCCTTGAGCCAGCTGGACCTGGGTGCGATCACCAGCGTGTTCGATTTCGGCAGCATCACCGGCCGGATGCATGGGACGATCGACGACCTGCGTCTGGTCAACTGGAATCCGGTGGCGTTCAAGGCAAGCCTGCTCGCGGACGGCGGCGGGCGGATCAGCCAGCGTGCAGTGAACAATCTCACCACCGTCGGCGGCGGCGGTATGGCCGCCGGTCTGCAGGGTGCCATGCTGAAATTGTTCAAGACCTTCGGCTACAGCCGCATCGGCCTCAACTGCAGCCTGCAGGGCACGGTTTGCCAGATGGGCGGGTTGGGAGCTGCTGGTGACGGCTACACTATCGTCGAGGGGAGTGGCCTGCCGCATCTGCAGGTGATCGGCCATCAGACGCAGGTCGACTGGCCGACTCTGGTGCGGCGACTCCGCGAAGCCATCAACGGCACGGCACCGGAAGTTCGCTGACGGGCGTGCTGCCTGTTCTCTCCATCTCTTTCATTCCCGGAGTCCGCCATGCGCAAGCTCGTCTACGTCATCCTGACCTCGCTGGCCGTGGCACTGGTCGGCTGCGTCACCATCAATGTGTATTTCCCGGAAGCGGCGGCGCAGAAGGCGGCCGACCAGTTCATCGGCAATGTGCTGGATGACGCCGGACAGACGGTGACCCCGGCACCGAAGTCGCAGAAGCCGACAGCAGACAGTAACGACCACCCGCCGTCGGCGATGCTGCTCGATCTGCTGATCCCGGCGGCCTACGCTGCCGATACGCCGAACATCCGCATCCAGACCAGCACCACCGAGGCGATCCGCGAGCGCACGCATGCGCGCTTCCAGGGAGCCTTGGGTGCGTTGCTGGACAGTGGCGCAGTCGGCTTCACCAACGACGGCATGGTGGCCATGCGCGACGCTGCGAAGGTGCCGTTGAACCAGCGCGCGCAGGCCAATGCCACGGTCGCGGACGAGAACCGGGACCGCGCCGCGCTGTATCGTGAAATCGCCAATGCCAACAACCATCCGGAGTGGGAAGCGCAGATCCGCGCCACCTTTGCCAAGGGCTGGATCGAGAAGGCGCGTGCCGGCTGGTATTACCAGAACGCTGCCGGTGTCTGGCAGAGGAAATAAGCCGTAACGCTCCGATGGGCGTCACTCGGGCCGATCTGTGATAATCGGCGGCCAGCCCGCGCGGCCTCATCTGTTCATGCCTCATGTCACGATCCAACTCGGTTCCCTCGGCACCTTTTGAAGCGGTCATCACCGACCTCGGCCATGACGGTCGCGGCGTGGCCCGCATCGACGGCAAGACGGTGTTCGTCAGCGGCGCGCTGCTGGGCGAACAGGTGCTGGCCAAGCTGCGCAAGCGCCATCGCCACTTCGACGAGGCGGAAGTCGTCGAACTGATCACCCGTTCGCCGCACCGGGTGGAGCCGCGCTGCCGCCACTTCGGCCAGTGCAGCGGCTGCTCGCTGCAGCATCTGGACGCCGAATCGCAGATCGCCACCAAGCAGCGCGTGCTGGCCGAGAACTTCGAACGCATCGGCAAGGTGACGCCGCAGTCGTGGCTGCCACCACTCACCGGCGAACCCTGGGGCTACCGGCGCAAGGGTCGTCTGTCGGTACGCAACGTGCTGAAGAAGGGCCGCGTGCTAGTGGGCTTTCGCGAAGAGGAAAACCCGCGCTTCGTGGCCGACATCCAGCAGTGCGAAGTGATGCATCCCGCACTGGGTCCGAAGGTCGGCCTGCTCGCCGAGCTGCTCAACGGCATGGACGCGGCCAACGACATTCCGCAGATCGAGTTTGCCGCCGGCGACGACATCATGGCCCTGGTGTTTCGCCACATGCAGCCGCTGAGCGAACGCGACCTTGCCGCGTTGACCGCATTTGGCCAGCAGCACGGGCTGGCGATCTATCTGCAGCCAGGCGGCAACAGCAGCGTGCACCCGCTGTGGCCGGAACAGCCGCGGCTGGCCTTCCGCATTGCCAGCGGCGATGCGCAGGTCGACGATGTCGAGCTGGAGTTCCTGCCGCTCGATTTCGTGCAGGTCAATGCCGACATGAACCAGCGCATGATGGCGCGCACGCTGGAGCTGCTCGATCTGCAGCCGACCGACCGCGTGCTCGACCTGTTCTGTGGCCTGGGCAATTTCACCCTGCCCATCGCGCGCCGGGTCGCCGAGGTCGTGGGCGTGGAGGGCGAGCATGGGCTGGTCGAGCGTGCCGCACAGAATGCCGCACGCAACAGCATCGACAACGCGCGCTTCCATGTGGCGAACCTGTTCGAGGATCAGCGCAGCGCCGACTGGGCGCGCCAGCCGTGGGACAAGCTGTTGCTCGATCCGCCGCGCGCCGGCGCCGACAAGGTGCTGGAATACCTGCCGCACAGGCAGACCCGGTGCATCGTCTACGTGTCCTGCCATCCGGCCTCGCTGGCGCGCGATGCCGGCATCCTGGTGAATCAGCATGGTTTCAAGCTGAAGTCGGCGGGAGTGATGGACATGTTTCCGCATACCTCGCATGTCGAATCCATCGCGCTGTTCGAGCGCGATTGATCGGCGGTAGCATCGCGCATCCGGCCCGCCCATCCGCATCGGGAAACACCATGGCGACAAATGTGACTTTCAGGCCGTACTCCCACACTGACAAGCAAGCCTGTCTCGGCATCTTCGATGCCAACTGCCCGGAATTTTTCGCTCCCAACGAGCGCGCCGACTATGAGAGCTTTCTGGATGCCGATCCCGCCAACTACGAGTTGTGTGTGGCCAATGCACATGTCGTAGGCGCATTTGGGCTGAGCGGGCATGGTTCACACGATCGCAGGTTGAACTGGATTCTGCTCAGTCCATCATCACATGGGGTGGGCATCGGCTCGGCCATCATGGAACGGGTCGCCAGCCTGGCGCAGGATGCCGGGCTGGACCTGATCGCCATCGCCGCCAGCCACAAGTCCGCGCCATTCTTTGCCCGGTTCGGGGCGGTCGCCATGCGTACTACCGAGAATGGCTGGGGTCCCGGAATGCATCGGATCGACATGGAGCTTCGCCCGTGAGTTTGAACAAACCGCGCAAACCCCGGTCGCGTCGTGGCGTGGCCTGATTCGACGATGGGTATCGAGATCGAACGGAAATTCCTGTTGCGCGACGAACGCTGGCGCGCAGACATCGAGCGCAGCGAGCCGATCGCGCAAGGCTACCTGGTCAGTGCACAGGCGCTGCGCGACGGTAGCGCACGCGCGTCGGTACGCGCGCGGCTTGCGGGTGAGCAGGCATGGCTGAACATCAAGGCGGCTACGGTTGGCATCGAGCGGGCCGAGTTCGAGTACGCGATACCGGTATCGGATGCGAGGGTACTGCTGGCCACGCTGTGCGATGGCGTGCTGGAAAAGGTCCGCCATCATGTGCGGGTCGACGGTACGTTGTTCGAGGTCGATGAGTTTCTCGGCGACAACAGCGGGCTGATCGTGGCCGAGGTCGAATTGTCAGCCGTCGATGCACCGTTCCCGCGACCTGCATGGCTGGGGCGCGAGGTGAGTACCTTGACGCGCTACTACAACGTCAACCTGATCGCGCATCCGTACCGGCAATGGTCGCCGGCCGAGCGCGCCGCCGAGGATGCCGCATGTTGATGATCGGCGTGGCCGGACTGCAACTGGCCGAACACGAAAAACACTGGCTGACGGCGCCGGGTGTCGCCGGCGTGCTGCTGTTTTCACGCAATTACCAGTCGCGCGAACAACTGATCGCGCTGTGCGAATCGATCCGCGATGCCGGCGGCGACGAGCTGCTGATCGCGGTCGACCAGGAAGGCGGGCCGGTGCAGCGCTTCCGCGACGGCTTCACCCGCCTGCCGCCGTTGGCGGCAATCGGCGCGGTCCACGACCGCGACCCCGGCGAGGCAGTGCGGCTGGCCGAGGAGCACGCCTGGGTGATGGCCAGCGAGCTGCGCGCCAGCGGCGTCGATTTCAGCTTTGCGCCGGTGGTGGATCTGGCGCGCGGCAACGCGGCGATCGGCCTGCGCGCGTTCCACGCCGATCCGGCGGTGACCGCCGAGCTTGCGCAGGCCTATGTGCGCGGCATGCACCTGGGTGGCATGGCGGCCGTGCTCAAGCATTTCCCGGGACATGGTTCGGTCGCCACCGATACGCACAAGGCGCAGGCAATCGACCCGCGGAGCCTTGACGAGATCCGCCGCGACGACTTGCTGCCGTTCGCCGAATGCATCGAGGCGCGGGTCGAGGCGGTGATGATGGCGCACGTGACCTATCCGGCCGTGGACAGCCGGCCCGCCGGTTACTCGCCAGTGTGGATCGAACAGATCCTGCGCGGCGAGCTGGGCTTCGCCGGCGCGGTGATCAGCGACGACATCAGCATGGCCGCCGCGGGCGCCGCCGGCAGCGTGGGCGCACGCGTGCAGGCACATCTGGCTGCCGGCTGCGACCTGGTGCTGGCCTGCTTCCCCGAGGCGGTGGACGAGGCGATTGCCGCGATGCCCGACGTTCCAGCAACCAGGACGATACCGCCGCCACTGGCGGCCATGCGCGGCGCCCTCGGCGCCAGCTGGACCAGCCTCACCGACAATCCGCAGCGCGACCGCTTCGTTGCACGCATCATGGCGTTGCACGCCGATCAAGGAACCGCATGAACACCCCAATACCTTCGCTTGCCGATGCGCTGGAACAGTCGGATCTTCTGCACGAGCGCGGCGAACTGGAAACCGTGATCGCCGACATGGGCCGCCAGATCGACGCCGCGCTGGACGGCGAGCGTGCGGTCTTCCTCACCGTGATGAACGGCGCGCTGATCTTTGCCGGCCAGCTGGCGCTGGCGATACGCACCGATCTGGAATTCGACTACGTGCACGCGACGCGCTATCGCGGCGCCACCTCGGGCAGCGATCTGCATTGGCTGCGTGAACCACTGGTGCCGTTGGCCGGCCGCGTGGTGCTGCTGGTCGACGACATTCTCGACGAAGGCCACACGCTCAAGGCCGTACGCGACGACTGCTACAAGCGCGGCGCGAAACGCGTGCTGATCGTCAGCCTGTGCACCAAGCGGCATGACCGCCTCGTGGAAGGCATCGCCTCCGATTTCAACGGCGTCGAGCTGCCGGATCGCTACGTGTTCGGCTACGGCATGGATTATCACGAGCAGGGTCGCAACCTGCCGGGTATCTATGCGCTGAAGGAGGGTGCGGCATGAGCACCATCGATCTTGCCGTGATCGGCGGCAGCGGCCTGTACAAGTTTCCGGGGCTGGAAAACACCACACGGCACAGCGTGGATACGCCTTACGGCCCCGCCTCGGGCGATGTGGTGATCGGTGATTTTGCCGGCAAGCGGGTGGCCTTCCTGGCGCGTCATGGCGAAAGTCATACCTTGCCGCCGCATCGGGTCAACTACCGCGCGAATCTGTGGGCATTGCACAGCCTCGGCGCGCGCCGGGTGATCGGCGTCAACGCGGTCGGCGGCATCCGTGGCGACATGGGGCCGCGGGTGATCGTCGTGCCCGACCAGCTGATCGACTACACCCACGGCCGCTACACCAGCTTCTGCGACGTCGAGGGCGCCGAGGTGAAGCACATCGACTTCAGCGAACCGTATACCGAGTCGCTGCGGCGGCAATTGCTGGCAGCGGCGCGTGCAGCGGACATCGCGGTGATCGGCAGCGGCTGCTACGGCGCGACACAGGGACCGCGGCTGGAAACCCGCGCCGAGATCGCGCGGATGAAGCGCGACGGCTGCGACCTGGTCGGCATGACCGGCATGCCCGAGGCGGCACTGGCGCGCGAACTGGCGCTGGAATACGCGTGTCTGGCCCTGGTCGCCAATTTCGCCGCCGGCTGCGGCGACGAGGCGGAGATCAGCATCGACGAGATCTTTGCGCACCTGGCGGCGGCCACGGCCGAGGTACCACGCATTCTCGCGGCGATGCTGGAAAGCTGAGCACGGGGCCCGGCGACGTGTGACCGGCGCATATTGCGTTGAACCTGAACATGTTGGTACTTTCCTCTGGCCGGGATAGCGGGCCAAAGGGGGTAGTGGTTCTGCATGGGGATCCCGGCGCACCCATTCCATGGATCCAGAGGTTCGCGCAATGAGTTTCGGTACGGTCAAATGGTTTAACGATGCCAAGGGTTTCGGTTTCATCGCACCCGAGGACGGCAGTGCGGACGTATTCGTCCATTTTTCGGCGATCACCAGCAAGGGCTTTCGCAGCCTGCAGGAAGGTCAGCGCGTGAAGTTTGAAATTACCCAGGGGCCGAAGGGCGCTCAGGCTTCGGCAGTCGAAGCCGCCTGATCAGCCTGATCATAACGTTGTGATGCAAAGTGAAACCCCGCATCCTGTGCGGGGTTTTTTGTTTTCGGCGATGGAGATGGCAATGACTGACCGCAGACGTTTTCTCAAGGCCTCCCTGCTGGGCACCGCGGCATCGGCCCTGGCGTGGGGTGGCAAGCTGTCAGCCACGCAGGCGTCGCGGATTCCGGCGGCAACGGGTGCGCGGGTGATCTCGACCTGGGATTTCGGCGTGGCGGCGAACCAGGCGGCATGGGCCATCCTCGGCAAGGGCGGCCATGCGCTGGATGCGGTCGAGGCCGGTGCGCGGGTGCCCGAGGCCGACCTGAAGAACCACAGCGTCGGCCGGGCCGGTTATCCGGACCGCGACGGCCATGTCACCCTCGACGCCAGCATCATGGATGCCGACGGCAACTGCGGTGCCGTCGCCGCGATCGAGCACATCGCCCACCCGATCTCGGTGGCGCGGCGGGTGATGGAACGCACGCCGCATGTCCTGCTGGTCGGCGATGGCGCCCTGCAGTTCGCGCTGGAACAGGGTTTCAAGAAGGAACACCTGCTGACGCCGGAATCCGAGCAGGCCTGGCACGAATGGCTGAAGACGGCGCACTACCAGCCGTCGATCAACAGCGAAGTGCGCGATTACGGCCGCACGGCTGACAAGAGCATGGGCATGCCCGGCGGTGCCAACAACCACGACACCATCGGCATGCTCGCGCTGGACGCGCACGGCAAGCTGGCCGGTGCCTGCACCACCAGCGGCATGGCGTGGAAGCTGCACGGCCGCGTCGGCGACAGTCCGATCATCGGCGCCGGCCTGTACGTCGATGGCGAGGTCGGCGGCGCCACCTCCACCGGCGTCGGCGAGGAAGTGATCCGCAATGCCGGCAGCTTCCTGGTGGTGGAACTGATGCGCCATGGCCGCTCGCCGCAGGAAGCCTGCAAGGAGGCGGTGATGCGCATCGTGAAAAAACGCCCCGAGGCATCGAAGACCCTGCAGGTCGGCTTCCTGGCGATGAACCGAGAAGGCGAGGTCGGCGCGTACGCGATCCAGCACGGCTTCTCCTACGCCGTGTGCGATGCGAAGAAGCAGGACGGTTTGATCCCGTCGTCAAGCGTCTACACGACGAGCTATTCATGATACTGGAGATCGCCGCCAACTCGGTTGCGTCCGCGCTGGCCGCCCAGGCGGGCGGGGCGGGGCGCATCGAGTTGTGCTGCGCGCTCGAACTCGGCGGGCTGACGCCTTCGCATGCGCAGATCGCGCTGGCCCGCGAACGTTTGCATATCCCGCTGTACGTGCTGATCCGCCCGCGCGCCGGCGACTTTCTCTACAGCGACCTCGAATGCGAAGTGATGCAACGGGACATCGAAACCTGCGCGGCACTGGGATGCGATGGCGTGGTGCTCGGCGTGCTCGATGCGGAAGGCCGGGTGGACAGCGCCCGCTGCCGCGAGTTGATCGCCGTCGCCGGCAAACTCGGCGTGACCTTCCACCGTGCCTTCGACTTCAGCCGTGACCCCGCACAGGCGCTGGAAGATATCGTCGCGCTCGGCTGCGAACGCATCCTGACCTCGGGCACGCAGGCCAGTGCGCCGGACGGCGCGGCGCTGATCCGTGATCTCGTAGTGCAGGCCGCGGGACGTCTGGCGGTGATGCCCGGCGCTGGTGTCACCGCGCAGAACATCGCTGCGCTCGCCGCCGCCACCGGTGCGCATGAATTCCACGCGTCCGCCAAGCGCCAGTTGCCATCAGGCATGCGTCATCGGCGACCGCTGCTCGGCGACATGGAAGGCGGTGAGCTGCGCAGTGATGTCGAGCAAGTGCGCGCCTTGGCTACCGCGTTGGGGACCGTGGCGCAAAACGGGATCGGCACCTGAGTGGGTTTCAGTCGGAGACGGTCCCTCGAAGCACCTCGCCTCCTCATGTCGTCATCCCGGCGAAGGCCGGGATCGCACTTCAACTACGAAGCCGGCCATCCCTTCGGCCTTTCTCGGCGGCGAAGTGCGATTCCGGCCTTCGCCGGAATGACGAGTAAAAATCGGGTCATTCAATACTCCCTACGGCAGCGCATGGCCGCCCGCCTTGGTTAATATGGCGAATTGCCGAACAGCAGCAGGAGCCACCCGAGTGATCATCAAGCCCAAAGTCCGCGGTTTCATCTGCATCACCGCCCATCCGGTCGGTTGCGAGCACAACGTGCTCGACCAGATCAAGGTCACCCAGGCTGCCGGCCATGCGAAGGGCAACGGCCCCAAGCGCGTGCTGGTGATCGGCGCCTCCACCGGCTACGGCCTGGCCTCGCGCATCACCGCCGCATTCGGCTACGGCGCCGCCACGCTCGGCGTGTTCTTCGAAAAGCCCAGCAGCGCGGAGAAGAACGGCACCGCCGGCTGGTACAACTCCGCTGCGTTCGACAAGGCGGCCAAGCAGGCTGGCCTGTACAGCAAGTCGATCAACGGCGACGCGTTCGCCAACGAAACCCGCGCCCGCGCGATCGAGATCATCAAGAACGACATGGGCGGCCCGATCGACCTGGTGGTCTATTCGCTGGCCTCGCCCGTGCGCAAGCTGCCGGATACCGGCGAAGTGGTGCGCTCGGCGCTCAAGACCATCGGCCAGCCGTTCACCAACACCTCGGTCGACACCAACAAGGACACCGTCATCGAGGCCACCATCGAGCCGGCCACCGAGCAGGAAATCAAGGACACCGTCACCGTGATGGGCGGCGAGGACTGGGCGCTGTGGATCGACGCGCTGAGCGCCGCCGGCGTACTGGCCGAACACGCCAAGACCGTCGCCTACAGCTACATCGGCACCGAGATCACCTGGCCGATGTACTGGCACGGCACCCTGGGCCAGGCCAAGCAGCACCTGGACAACACCGCCAAGCAACTGCGCAGCCGCCACCCCGGCCTCGACGCCTACGTCGGCGTGATGAAGTCCGTCGTCACCCAGGCCAGCGCCGCCATCCCGGTGATTCCGCTGTACGTGTCCATCGCCTTCAAGATCATGAAGGAGAAAGGCATCCACGAAGGCCCCATCGAACAGGCCAACCGCCTGTTCCACGACCGCCTCTATCGTGCCGATGGAAAAGCCGCGCCCACCGACGACGAAGGCCGCCTGCGCCTGGACGATTGGGAACTGCGCGACGACGTGCAGATCCCCTGCAAAACCCTCTGGCCCACCGTCACCACCGAAAACCTCAAGCAGATCACCGACTACGCCGGCTACAAGCACGAATTTTTGCAGCTGTTCGGGTTTGATCGGGCGGATGTGGACTATGACGCCGAGGTGGAGGCGGATCGGCGGTTTGATTGTTTGGAGATTTGAGGGACGGAGGTTTGCGCTGAATCTTCGAGGGCACGAAGCCGAAGCAGCTCCCGCAAGGCGAGTTGGGTCGAATGTGAGATGTCGTGTGTGTAGCGATGGTGACTGCCCACATGCACATTCAGCCGTGTGAGACGAATGCTGCGCTGGATCCAGGCCGCTACGCGATGATGGTCTATCGCGCGTCTAGTGATGGCGTGGGCACCAATCCTTACGATCATCATCGAGGGTGGCGACGTCGGTGGGCCCGTGGCGACCGCCTTGGAGCGCTGAAGGACTGAGTGGTTGGACACCTCGCTGAGGATTCCGGATACTCGGCGAGCGTTTCAGGGGAAACTAGGGAGCAACATGAAACTCATCACGGGGCCGCTGGGCGGCGGCTGGTTGCGGGACTGTTTGATCGACTGTGAAAAGGAATGCACCGCGGTTCGGGCCGCGATTGCCTATGCAGACTGGGACATGCTGGATTTCTTCAAGTCCTGCATGACGAACAGCAAGGCGCTCGATTTCTACGGTCGGTACGACTCGACGGTTCCCGTGGATCCACGGATTCTCCGATGGTTTATTGAGCGCGCGAACCTCGACCTTCGGTGCCATCTGGTGCCGGACTTCCTGCATGCCAAAGTGATCTGGTGGGTCGATAAGGGTGCCTACATTGGCTCCGCCAATCTCACTGATCGCGCATGGAACCGCAATTTTGAAGTCGGCACGTTCTTCGATCGATCAGAACTGGTCGATCTTGGGCTCGACGAGCGGCTTGAAACTTTCTTCGAAAATCTGAGCGACCATTCGACTCGACTGAGCCTTGAGATTGTCGAAGAACAGGAGCAATGGGCGAAGAAGCATGGCGACGTCGAAACACGAAGGCTCGCTCGTGAACGCGAATTCGACTCGAAACGGCTGATTCCCAAAGGATCAAATCCGATCATGGAGTCCAACGAGCCCGCGGGCAACCGGCACTACAAAGAGTTTCAGGCCGAGTGGAACGCGACCCTCGAATTGATGCGAACGATTGCCCGGCGCGTGTCTTCGGACGAGTTTCGGCCTGACTGGATCCCAGCGGATGTTCCCGGTGGCGCCCAGGCCGACCAGTTCCTGCACGGGTTCTACTATCAGCAAGTGAAGCAAGGCATTCACTATCACGTGGACGAGTTCCACAAGAGGAACGTCGGTCGTCCCGACCAGGCGCTTGTCGATGCCATGAAGTGGTGGAAGTCGGGCAAATACGATCACCAGCACGAATTTACGATGCTGACGGATTGGGCCAAGACTGTGCGTGAGACATTTTCTTGGGAGAGCTTGCTGACGTTGACCGAAGGCCAGTGGGTCAAGGCAGCCTCCTGTGTTCACGCCATCCGCGACTACGCGGGCAAGCAGTCCCTGAGCGATGGGGTTCCCATGGTCCATGACGACAAGGTGGATATTCACTGCCATGCGCTCTGGCAGCGCAAGTCGGCCTCGGGCAAATCGGTTCGCGAATTGCTTGAGTATGTGATCTGGGGGCCGGGCCCGGTGGCTGAAAGGCTGTGGCGCGCACACCGAACCGAAGAGTGGAAAATCGAAGGTATCGGCCTCAGCAGTCTGGGAGAGATTGTTGGCTGGGCGCGTCCTGACGAATTCCCCCCTAGGAACATGCGCACGAGCAAGGGACTTCGCGCACTGGGCAACAACGTTCGCGTGTGACTAGCGCGAACTAACTGGGTCAGCTCACTTCGTCCCCTTTCTCGACCTTTCTCCGTAAAGAAGTGGAATGAGGCTCAATGCCAAAAACCTTTCACGCAGTCTCGCAGGTAAAGTATGAGTGAGCCTAAGAATCATCACTTCGTACCTCAGTTCTATCTCAGAAATTTTTCGGCCAACAAAAAACAAATCAAGCTTTATAACTTTTCAGGGGACAGGTTCGTAACAGAGGCCAGTGTCAGCGGACAGTGTTATCGTCGAAAACTGCACGCGTTCGAGCCTGGACTTGAGAAAAGGCTCGGTGACATGGAAACGATGGCCTCAATCGTCATCCGTTCTGTGATGGATGAGCAAGCTCTCCCCACTCCTCACACACAGGAATGGCTTGACCTCCTCATATTCCTGATATTTCAGAAGGCCCGCACAACACGCTCCATCAAGTCTGTCGACACCATGAATAAATTCCTACGGGAGCAGGTCGAGCAAGGCTCGGAAGAAGAGCCGGAAGGTTTTATCAAAGAGCTGATGGAGGATCAGACACCACCGCTCAAAATCATCTTTAACACGCTACCGCAAATGGCCTTGGTCGCCACCGACCTTCAGATGCATCTTCTCATCAACGATACGGCGGAACAGTTCATCACCTGCGATGACCCCGTGGTTTTCCACAACATGTACTGCGAGGGCATCACGTACAGAGGAGTTCTGGGATGGGATTGCCGTGGCTTGCAGGCATTCTTTCCACTATCCCCAAAGCATCTCCTGATGCTCTATGACGCAGACACCTACAGAGTGACAGGTGACCAAGGACTGCGGCACACGAGCACTTTAAAAGACGTACGCGACGTCCGTTGCTTCAACACCTTCCAAGCCCTGAACGCGTACGAGAACTTGTATTTTATTGACGACCTGAGCGCAGAATTCGAAGCGTTCTGTCGTGATAGCAGAGCACGCCGAACTCAAGGTCGAACCACTCTTGTGTCTTCAAAGATGACGAAGAATGCGGATGGCACGATGAGTCAAATCGTACACAGCTATGAACCACTGCTTCCAATTCGCCTCACCCCAAATTTCATAAAAATACGTCGTGCCTCCAACTCAGTACCACTGCACAAGAGAGGTGCACTATACCGTCACCGCCTGCCCCGAAATGCGCACCCAAGAATTGGCTCTTACGTGCGCTATGAAGTCGACGACATCAAACATCGATGATGTCCTGTAAAGGCCAACCTCTAAGGAAGGGCATGTATCCGACGGTATCGGGTCGACTATCGGGGTTAGGTTCACTTACTGCCGTGAGAAAGTGAACCTGACCTCGATCTTCAATCTTCCAGCAGCCCACCGGTTGTAAGTGCGCTGGTGCAACTGCGACCAGCTTGCGTGTATCTCTAATGTTCGAACGGCCATCATTCGTGGCCACCCGACGAGATACTCATGTACTTACGCTATGCACTACCTCTGTCGCTGCTGACTCTGGTTTTCAGTCCCGCTGTGTTCGCCCAGACATCATCGCCATCAAGCACACCGGTCAATGCTGCCGAGCAGTCCGCGGTCATCGCGGCCCTGGGTCGGCAGTTGAAGTCCCAGTACGTTTTCCCCGACGTCGCCGCCAGGACAGCCGCCGCGCTCTCGAGCAAGGCGGCGCATGGTGACTACCGCGATGCCAACACTACGACGGCATTTGCCAAGGTGCTGTCCACGGACTTGCGGACCATCGGCAACGACAGGCATTTTGCCGTCAAATTCGCCCCGGACTTGTCGCCGCCGCCGCAGAACGATGACAAGGGCGGGGACGACAAAGGCGTGGATGACAAAGACGCGAACGCCAGGGAAATCGCGCAAATGATCGCGCAGATGCGGTCCGATTCGGCGCGCGAGAGCTATGGCATCAGCCGTGTGCAGTTGCTGCCTGGCGACGTCAGCTACATCGACCTTCGGAGCTTTGGCCATCCGGAAATCGTCGGTGCCGCTTACGACGCGGCCATGTCGCTAGTTGCTGGAACCAAGGCGCTGGTGCTCGACCTGCGGCAGAACTACGGCGGCGAACCGGACGGCGTGGCCTATCTGCTCAGTCACTTTTTCGCGGAGGGCGATGCCCGGCACCTCAACGATGTCTACTACCGCCCGGACCACAGCACACACCAGTTCTGGACGATCCCGTCCGCGATGCCGCGCTTCGACGGCCCCATCTACGTGCTCACCTCGCCGTTTACGGGCTCCGCCGCCGAGGAATGCGCCTACGACCTGCAAACCCAGAAGCGCGCCACGCTGGTCGGTGAAACCACCGTGGGTGCCGCCAATCCGGGCGGCTGGATTCCGCTCGGGCATGGCTTCATGGCCTTCATCCCCATGGCGCGTGCCATCAACCCGATCACCCAGACCAACTGGGAACATGTGGGCGTGAAGCCGGATGTGGCCGTACCGGCCAGTTCGGCCATGAAAACGGCTTACGTCACCATTCTCAACGACCTCCTGAAAAAGTCGAAGGCGCCGGAGGAACAAGCCGGGTTGAAGGACATCCTGGCTGGTGTCCAATCGGACAAGTTCCCGTTGCCCGCGTACTACCCGCGACACTGACGTGATGCCGACCATCGGTCGCTGACTTTGCCAAGGCGGTCGAAAGTGCGGAACTCGAAAGGTGTCACGGACCATGTGGGTGGCCGTCGCCGCGCCTGCATTGTCCGTGACGCCTTGTTTCGCAGGTCGGGTATCGAACCGAGCGACCATTTCTTGGTGCCCGCGGACGAGCGCTAAGATGAGCCGGTATGGGGCGAGCGGAGACAGGGGATGTGGAAGCGGGTGGTCGGTTACGGGGCGCTGCTGGCGGCGGGAACGCTTGCCCTGCAGTGGCTCGACTACCAGCGCCTGGTGCGGATGCATTCGGGTGACGTCTACCTGTTCCTGGTCGCGGCCGCCTTCCTGGTGCTGGGCATCGTGCTGGGCGTGCGGGTGTTCGCCGCGCCGGCGCCGACCGCCTTCGACGGCAACCCGAAGGCGCAGGCGACGCTGGGCTTGAGCGAGCGGGAGCTGGAGGTGTTGCACGAACTGGCCGCCGGCCACTCCAACAAGGAGATCGCCGCGCACCTCCACGTTTCGCCGAACACGATCAAGACGCATGTGGCACGGCTGTTCGAGAAGCTGGGTGCGAAGCGGCGCACCGAGGCGATCCGCCGGGCGCGCGAGCTGGGGATCGTGCCCTAAGGATGGTCTGAATAAGCCTTTGCCCGTCATTCCAGCGAAAGCTGGAACCCAGCGTATTCAGTGCCTTGAACGGCACTGGATCCCAGCTTTCGCTGGGATGACGAGTTATTCAGACCATTCCTAACGCCGGATTATTTGGGATGAATATGCCGAAATCACCCGTTCGGGCGATTGCAGGGCGGGGCCGGATCGCCGTCAATGCCAGCTCAATCCATCACTCAAGGGGTAACACCATGTTGCGCACCATCCTGAAATACGGCGTGATTGCCGGCTTGGTCGTCGGCGGTTTCGAGATCGTCACCTTTGTCGCGTTCTCCGGCATGCCGCCGATGAAATACGGCATGGTGATCGGCTACACGACGATGCTGATCGCACTGAGCGCGGTGTTCGTGGGGATCAAGCGGCACCGCGATGTGGACCGGGGCGGGGTGATCGGGTTCTGGCCGGCGCTCGGGGTCGGGCTGGGTGTCAGCTTCATCGCCGGGATCTTCTACGTGGCCGCGTGGGAAGCGGTGCAGGCGATGACTCACATGGATTTCGCCACCTCCTATGCGAACGCGATCATCGCGAGCGAGAAGGCGAAGGGCGCGAGCGCCGAAGCACTGGCGAAACTGAGCGTCGACATGGAGGCCTTCAAGGTCCAGTACGCGAACCCGATGTACCGCCTGCCGATGACCTTCGCGGAGATCTTCCCGGTCGGCGTGCTGGTGTCGCTGGTCTCGGCAGGACTGCTGCGCAATAGCCGGTTCTTGCCCGCGCGCCGGGGTTGAAGAGTTTTTACGACCATGGGTGAGGCGGGTGGCGCGCTGCGTGGGTTTCAAGCCATGCAGTTTTTATCCGCGAAGGACCGCTTTCCAAAGCGACAAGCAAAATCTCTATGTGGGCTACTCGTGCTAAACAGGGCTGAATGAATAGGGTCGCCGGCATTTACGAAATTTTGCAAAGCACGGCCGATGCGTGTCGATTCAGCGATCAGTCGTTCGTTGCATAGATGGATGGATGAATACACAGCTGAGGCGTGCGACACACGGGACTGACGCGAGTGTGCAGGCCGCAGAACGTGGGTAGCAGCCATCCGCGTTGCCAACCCTGACCGGGACACTTCAACTCATACGGAATTACCTGTCATGAACAACACGATCCGAACCGCTTCGCGGCGGCTTGCCGCCAGCGCGGTTTTTGCTTTGCTTGGCGTGTATTGCGCCATGTCCCGCGCTGCCGACTCGTCCGCGCCACCTGCCATGCCTCCTGCGATTGCACCACCCGCGGGCGTGTACCAGATCGACAAGGCCCACGCGAGTCTGCAACTTCGTGTAAGCCATCTGGGATTCTCGACTTACACCACGCGGTTTAGCCGCTTCGATGCAACATTGACGTTCGACCCAAACAACATACCTGCATCCAAGCTTGTGGCCACCGTCGACGCTGCGTCATTGGAAATGGATGCGGCACCGAAGATGTGTGTGGATATCGTGCAAGGACCTCAGTTCCTTGATACCAAAAAGTTTCCCAAGATCGTCTTCCGCTCGGGAAAAATTCGAATGACCGGCGCCAAATCGTTTGAGATCTCGGGTACCTTGGATCTGCACGGCATCACGCGCCCACTGGTGCTAACCGGCACATACAACGGAGGGTATGCAGGCATCGCCAACATGGACCCTCACGCTCGCATCGGATTCTCCGCGCATGGAACCTTCAAACGCTCAGATTTCGGTATGGGATACGGTGTACCCGCGCCGGGCACCACCATGGGTGTAGGTGACTTGATCGACATGTCCATTGAGGTCGAATTCAGTGGGCCGCCGCTGCAGGCTGCTGCTGGTAGCCCACACTGACGCCAGTTATCAGAGACGGGGGTAAGGTCCTGCCTTTGCGGCCTCGATGACGGCCGGCAAGCGCGCGGATGCTCAGTGTGCTGCGACGCCCAGCGCCTCGCGGAAGAACGCCAGTGCGCTGGCGTTTATGCTCTGATGCGCCGTGACGCGATCGACGCCTGGCGGGTCCTTGCAAATGTCCGCTGCGCCCCTGGCTAGTTGCGGCGAGCATGGCGAGAGAAACACGTAATGCCCCGCCTTGGGAATCATCTTGATGCCGGCGAGCTTCCTGATCAGCGGTGCGATGTGCAGAACGTTTTCCTGCGGCAGCAGCACCCGATCGTCCTGGCCGTAATAGAGGAAAACCGGGCGATCGACGTGGGCAAGGCCGGCCTTGTCGAACACCAGGCTCAGCGGCGCCATGACGAAGGCGGCTTTCACGCGCGGGTCATCGGGCTTGCCCCAGCGGTCGACGTTGGCTTGCAGTGCGGCGAGGGCCGCTGACGCGGTCCCCTGGGATTGGAGCTTCTGCAGCAGCCCGCAGTCCGGGTCGTGGGGATGTCGTTTGCAGTAGCCGACGTAGAGATCGAAACGGGGTACCGCACCGACAACCACCAGCGCGGCGTAGCCGCCTGCGGAAAAGCCGGTGACGCCGATCCGGTTCGGGTCGATCAGCGTCTTCCAGTGCGGATCGTTCAGCAGTTCGCTGATCGCGGCCTTTACCTGGATCGGCCGGCCGTCCAGCACGGCGGCGGTTCCGACCCCGCTCGTGTCGTGGAAATTGTCCTTGGGGTGTTCCAGCGTCGCCACCACAAAGCCGTGGCTCGCCAGGTAAACCGCGAGATCGTGATGGCCGAGGTCCGACCCGCCGTGGCCATGCGAGATCACCACCAGCGGTTTGGCGCCGGCGATGGGTGCTGCGTCGGGCGTGGCATGCAATTCGTAAGGCCTGCGCCAGGTGATCTTCGAGGGTTGCGCGGACGGATAGAACACATAGCCGGGCGTTGTGCCGCCGTTGACCGGATCGTGAATCACGATCGCCTGAAATCCGACGCCGGTCGCGGCTTGGGCGATGGCGACGGCCGGCGCGAGGAGCAGCACCAGGATGAGCATGTGACTCACCAGACCATGGCGTAAACGGATATTCATGCGGTCGACCTTCCATGAAGGGAGACGGAATTGTAATGAGTCGGCACGTTGCAATGGCGACTTGGCGCGTGAAACGTCAATAGCTCTTTCCACGCGCCGATACCGGCCAGACCACCTCGACCTTGCCGTTGCGCACGCCGACATACCAGTCGTGCAGGTTGCAGGTCGGGTCGCAATGTCCGGGAACGAGCTTCAGCTTTTCGTTGATGCGCAGAACGCCGCGCTTGTCCTCGATCACGCCGTGTTCGTCGGAGGCGTTGACGTATGCCACGTCGTTGCGGCCGTGGATGACGGGCAGGCCGCTGTCGAGCGACTGCACCTTGAGGCCCGCGTCGCAGACGGCCTGGCCGGGTATCGCACGGCTCATCACCGAGGTCAGGATGAATAGCGCGTTCTCCCATTCGCCCTGGTCGATGCGATGGCCGTCCTTGTCCCTGATGCGCCCGTAGTCCGCATCCATGAAGGCGTAGCTGCCGCATTGCAGTTCGTTGTAGATGCCTGAGTTCGACTCGAAGTAATACGAGCCCGTGCCGCCACCCGAGACGAGTTCGGGTGGCAGCCCGGCCGCTTGCAAACCCTCGACGATGGTCTTCACCACGGCGATGGCATTGTCGAGCTTGGCCTTGCGGTCCTCGTAGCTTTCCAGGTGCTGCATGGCGCCCTGGTACGCCTGGATGCCGGCGAATCTCAGGGCCGGCGCGGCGTCGATGGCTTTGGCGATCCCGACCGCTTCGCCGGTCGTGAAAATGCCGCAGCGGCCCGCACCGCAGTCGATCTCGACGAGGCACTCCAGGGTGGTGCCGTGCCTTTGCGCCGCCGCCGAAAGTTCGGTGACGTTCGCCACGTCGTCGACGCAGACGATGATCCGCGCGCCGTAGCCCGGCAGTCGCGCGAGCCGGTCGATCTTGCCCGGGTCGCGCACCTGGTTCGACAAGAGGATGTCCCTGATGCAGCCACGCGCAAAGACCTCGGCTTCGGAAACCTTCTGGCAGCAGACGCCGACCGCACCACCCAGGCTTTCCTGCAGCTTCTGCACATCGACCGACTTGTGCATCTTGCCGTGGCTGCGGTGGCGCACGCCGTGCGCCTTCGCGTAGTTGCCCATCTTGATGATGTTGCGCTCCAGCGCGTCGAGATCGAGGACCAGGCAGGGCGTCTGGATATCCGCCTCGTCCATGCCCGGCAGGGCGGGGATGTCATAGCCGACTTCATGGTCGGCGAAATCCGTCGTTGCGTTCACGGGAGTCTCCGCAGTGCTTGAGTGGCTTGGCGAGATCGGCATGGCTTCCGGGCGATGATGACATTGACGCGCTTCGAAGCGGGAGCCAGGGTGCGCTGGCCCGCCAGCAACCCCCAGACTTCCCATCGGCTGCAGTGGGCTTTGCCCGAAGAAATCCACGGAAGCGGCTGCAGCAGGCCCGATGCGGTGTGCAGCATCGGGAAGAGGGGCCGGACCCGATTTCCTGCTTGATCGCATAACGTTGGCGAAAGCCAAAACGGAGGAGCGTCATGAAGCTGTGGGCTATTGTGGTGTGTCTGCTGGTGGCATGCGGTGGTGCGCAGGCGAAGACGATGGTCTGGCAGCCCGCGGCCGGACATACACAAATACCGATCTGGCCGGGAGCGGCGCCTGACGCACAACAAGCTCCCGGTCCGGAAACTGCGAAGGTGAGCGACAAGTTGTTGGCCGGCAAGCCGGTGACCGCGGTGACCAATGTGACCCTGCCGACGATGACGGTGTATGCGCCCACGGAAAAAAATACCGGGGCCGCCGTTGTTGTGATTCCGGGCGGCGGCTTCCAGATCCTGGCCATGGACCTCGAAGGTACCGAAATCTGCGACTGGTTGACGTCCAGGGGCATCACGTGCGTCTTGTTGAAGTATCGCGTTCCGAGTGTGCCCTATGTCTGGCAGTGCGATTGCCGTCCGCATAATTACCAGCTATCGGTGCCTTCGCTGCAGGACGTGCAGAGAACGATGCGGCTGGTGCGTCATCGCGCCGCGGAATGGCACATCGATCCGCACAAGGTCGGTGTGATCGGGTTTTCAGCGGGTGGCTATCTGGTGGCGGAAATCAGCACGAACTTCAAGCGGCGCCTGTATGCACCCGTCGACGCCGCCGACAAGGAAAGTGCCCGCCCGGATTTCGCGATGCCCATCTATCCGGGGCATCTTGCGGTCGACCACGACAGCAAGTTGAATCCGAATGTCTCCGTCTCCCGTGAAACGCCACCCACCTTTCTGGTGCAGGCAGAAGACGACAACGTGGATGGCGTCGAGCAATCCCTGGTTTATTTCACTGCGCTGAAGAATGCCGGCGTGCCGACGGAGATGCACCTGTATGCCCACGGCGGCCATGCGTTCGGGCTGAGGCCGACGGCGAATCCGATCACAGGCTGGCCAGCCCTGGCCGAGACATGGATGAGCACCATCGGGATGATTCCCGCTCCGGGTCGATAGTAAGGCCGTGTCCCGGTCGCATGGAATCCCTTGTGGTTGCTCCTTCAGTCGCCGCCAATCGGACGAATGACCCGCGCCGGATTCCCCCCGACCAGGGTATTCGGGGGAACGTCCCTGGTGACTACGGAACCTGCAGCCACCACCGAGTTTTCGCCAACCGTCACCCCGCCGATAATCGTTGCACCGGCTGCGATCCAGACGTTTCTCTCGATCACGATGGGCTTTCCAATGGTGATGGAGCGTCGCTGCGAAGGCTCAAGGGGATGGCCTGCCGTGATGATGCTCACGTTCGGCCCGATCATCACATCGTCCGCGATGTCGAGTCCCCCGAGGTCATAGAAAGTGCAGTTCTGATTGACGAAGACATTGCGCCCGACGCGGATTTCGTTCCCGCCGGCGGTATAGAACGGTGGGATCAGTGAAAAGCTCTCGTCTACCTGTTTGCCGATGAGTTCGCTGAACAAGGCCCGGATTTCGTCTGCATCGTTGAACGTCAAACGGTTGAGTGCGGCGGTGATCGCCATCGCTCGTTTGACGTTTGCCACCATGTCCATCGATTCCGGCGTCCTGCCGTAAATCATCCTGGCGCGATCGTCATTCGGCATTCGTAATTTCCCCCGGGCTACAGTTGAACGTGCATTTCGGTGCACGAGGATGGCACCGAGATTCGCTGAGGGTAGCCACAAAACAGAAGGATCGGAATCCACCCCATCCCGTAGTCAAACCGACACACTACCAGCCGGGTTTTCCTTCAGAAGCCCGAGCCGCAACAGGCTTTCGGCGGTGGCGACGATGGCCTCCTCGTTCGAACGCGGTGCCCAGCCGAGCACACGCCGGGCTTTTTCGCTGGTGGCGTTCTTCGGCTTGCCGAGTTCGGGAAGGATCTGTTTGACCGCCGGGTCGCGCAGTGCCGCGAGGCGCACCAGCCAGTTCGGCAATTGCCGGGTCGGTACCCGTCTGGCCGCGGCACCCATGCGGTTCTTCAAGATCCTGGCGATGTCGCGTATCGAGATGAAATCGCCGGCGACGGCGAGGAATCGCTCGCCCTTCGCGGCAGGATCGGTCATGGCGCGGATATGCAGGTCGGCGACGTCGCGCACGTCGACGGCACCGAAGCTGAGCTGCGGGCAGCCGGGCATGGCGCCGTCCATCAGCCGCTGCACCAGCAGGATCGAGGTCGAGTAGTCCGGCCCCAGCACCGGGCCGAACACGCCTACCGGATTGACCACGGAAAGTTCGAGGGCGCCGCCTTCGCGGGCGATGAAATCCCAGGCCGCACGCTCGGCCAGGGTCTTCGATTTCGCGTAGGGCTGCACGTCGTCGGCTGCGGGATCGGTCCAGTTGCTTTCGTTGAATGGCGTCGTCTGCACTTTCTGTCCGTAGCCGATCGCGGCGAACGAGGAGGTCAGCACCACGCGCTTGACCCCGGCGTCGCGCGCGGCGCGCAGTACGCGAAGCGCGCCTTCGCGCGCCGGCACGATCAACTCGTCCTCGTGTTTCGGCAGGGTGGAAGGAAACGGCGAGGCGATGTGCAGCACGTAGTCGCAACCGGCGACGGCTTGCGGCCAGCCGGTGTCGCTCTCGAGATCGGCGACCGCAAAGGACAGGCGGTCGCCCGGTTCGGCGCCACCATGCTTCAGCATCGCGCGCACGTCGCTTTCTCGCTTCAGGCTGCGCACGGTGGTGCGTACCTGGTGGCCTGCTGCCAGGAGTTGCAGGATGGCTTGGCTGCCGATGAAGCCTGATCCGCCGGTTACCAGAACGGTGCTCATGGTCATTCCTGTTGTTCGATGGGTGGGAACCAAGGGGCGGTGACGTTGGTACGTGATAGTAGCCGTCTCCCGATCCCGGGTCAGGTTGGGCCTTGGGAACGTCGCCCGCCCTCGCGGGAAGGATGTCATGGGAGGGCGAGGTTCCTTTTACAAGATCCCGAAAACCGGACTTTTGCTCGTCATTCCTGCGAAAGCAGGAAGCCAGCGACTCCAAGCGACTGAATCCAGGGGCACTGGATCGCTGCCTTCGCAGGGATGACGATGGTTTTCGGGGTTCCCTTTAGCCAGTTGGATCGCATATGCGTTTCGCTCTTCGCAGGCATCGACCCGATATCATGATGGCTTCGCATTCCTCCGGCCATGCACCCACATGTCTTCAGCGATCTGCATCCGCCTGCTTGCCGCCGTACTGTGCCTGACTGTTTCACTGCCGTTGGCAGCCGCCGATCAGCATGCACCGACCATCGGCCAGCAGCGCGAGTCCGTGCTGTTCTGGTCGCAGGCGCAGCGCGAGGCGCAGTTCCGGCGGATGTACGAGCTGTTCCCCAGTGATCGTGCCGCACATGGCGCACACGTCCACGCGTTGCCGCAGGGACAGCCGCTGATAATGCCCGGGAAGGGCACGTCGGCGTGGTTGGCCGGTTACATGGACGAGTACCACCTCGCCGGCGTGATGGTGCTGCAGCATGGTCGCGTCCGCCTGCAGCGTTATGCGCTGGGCTTCAAGCCGGAGCAGCGCTGGGAGTCGTTCTCGGTGGCCAAGTCGGTCACCTCCACCTTGCTGGGGATCGCGCTGCAGCGGGGCGACATCCACAGTCTGGACGACACGCTGGGGACCTACATCCCGGAACTGCGCGACAGCGCCTACGCCAAGGTCACGGTGCAGCAGTTGCTGACGATGACCTCGGGCGTGCATTGGAACGAGGACTACGCCGACGCGAAGTCGGACGTGGCGCAGATGTATCTCCATGCCTGCGTCGACGGCCAGGCGCACATCGTGACATACCTGCGCAAACAGCCACGGCAATGGCCGGCCGGCACGCACTGGAACTACAACACCGCCGAAACCGACCTGCTCGGCATCCTGGTACAGCGGGCCACGCACCGTTCACTGGCCGCCTATCTTTCGCAGACGATCTGGCAGCCGTACGGCATGGCGTCCGATGCGTACTGGATCAAGGACGAATGCGATGGCAGCGACACCGGCGGCAGTGGGCTATCGGCCACCTTGAGTGACTACGCACGGCTGGGGCAGTTCATGCTCGACGGCGGTCGCATCGGCGGCAAGCCGGTGGTCGCCAAGGTGTGGCTTGAGGGTGCACTGCGCCGCCAGGAAAACGTCGACGAGCCGGATCGCGGCTACGGCTATCTGTGGTGGACCGATAGCGACGGCAGCTATGCCGCGATCGGCATCTTCGGCCAGATGGTCTACGTCGATCCCGCGCGCCAGTTGGTGATCGCCCAGGTGGGCGCATGGCCGCATGCAACCAGCGATGCCCTGGTCGCCGCGCGACGCGAGTTCGTGGCTGCGATCAAACGTGCGGTGGATGCGGACCCGGAGAAGCCGACGCATTGAATTGGTTGCGTTGCGGGAACGATGGTGCGCGACCGCACACCAGGCATGCGCGGCGCGCGAGTTTCCTCCATCAAACAAGGAAGCCCGACGCCATCAACGCGCCGGGCTTCCTTGACTATCGCAGACGCAACAGATCAATCGTGCGACTTGGCCACCACGCTGCCATCGTCCGGGTCGACCAGCAGGTCGACGTCGTTGCCATGCGGGGTCTTGGCTTCGGCGGCCCACAGGCCTTCGTCGAACTTCACGTCCTTGATGTTCTGGTAGCCGGCCGTGGCCAGCTTGGCGCTGATCTCGTCCTTGCTGAGCTTGGACGGTGCATCGGCCGCATACACCTTGCCGTTGACCGGCCCGACCGCGAGCTTGACCCACTTCTTGTTGCCGCCACGGGCCTCGCTGCGCCATACGCCGTCCTTGAATTTCAGGCCCTTCACTTCCTTGTAGCCGGCGTTGGCGATCGCGGTCTTGACGGCATCCTCGGTCGAGCCGCCCGTGGGCGGCTGGGCCGGCCACAACGTGGTCACCGTCGTGGTGGTGGTACTGGTCGTCGACTGGGCGGTGGCAGGCATGTCCTGCGCGAAGGCGGCACCGCAAACCGACAGTCCGATCAACAGGGGAAGCATGCGCTTGATCATGGGGAACTCCTTGAGTGTTGAAACGAATCGGTGTCGCCAGCTTGTGCAGGCGTCGTGCCGACGTGCGAGTCTGCGGATGACACTGATTGCCGACTCATGCGGCCAACATGGGATCACCACGTTCAGGACGGCGGCGTGAAAGTGCGCGTGACTTCCAGGTGAAAGAAGGGTGGGGTTCATGTATGTCGAAGCAGCGTTCAGCCTGCACCCTCGATCACGAAGAGGAGACATTCATGCCGAAATGGGGGCGGTCTGCAAACAGGCCTGATGTTTCTTTCCTGACGGACAGGGGGACTGTCACTGATGCGCGAAAGAACTGAAAAAATCACGCGGCTCGTCTTGCTGATCATGAGCATCCTGGCGGTCACCGGGCCGGCCGCGCTCGGCGTCGGAATGATGTTCATCAGCCTTGTTTTCTGCGACTCGGGGCCTTTTCAGAAGTGTGCCGAGATGGGCCTGATGTTTCTGGGCGGAATCTGGATTTGCGCGGTCCTGCCGGTGCCGGCAGTGGTTGCGCTCATTCGCAACAAGGGTCGGCTTGGCTGGTACATGTACCTCTACCCCTTCCTGATGCTGGGGCTGGCCTGTGTCGCGTACTACATAAAGAGCGCTGTTTCGTTGGGCATGACCAAGATCATCCTTGAATACGCATGCCTTGCCGTGGTGGCGTTCGCTTATGTGGTGCTCCGACGCATGAGCACGAAGCAGGGTGTGCCTGCGGGTGGTCCGCCAGTACTTCCTCCCGCCCGATAATCGAGCGGTGCGCTCGATATTCTCAAGCCACGAACTGCAACCGCGCCAGCTCCGCATACAGACCACCCTCGGCCAGCAGGCTTTCGTGCGTGCCCTGCGCCACGATGCGACCGCCGTCGAGCACGACAATGCGGTCGGCGCGCTGCACGGTGGCGAGGCGGTGCGCGATCACCAGGGTGGTGCGGCCTTTCTCGAGGCGTTCGAGCGCCTGCTGGATCGCGGCTTCGGATTGCGCATCCAGTGCGGAGGTGGCTTCGTCGAGCAACAGCAGCGGTGCGTCGCGCAGGATCGCACGAGCGATGGCGATGCGCTGGCGCTGGCCGCCGGAAAGGCGTACGCCGCGTTCGCCCATTTCGGCGTGGTAGCCGTCGCTCAGCGCACTGATGAAGTCGTGTGCCTCGGCGGCGCGGGCGGCCCCGCGTACTTCGTCGTCGCTGGCGCCTTCGCGACCGAAGCGGATATTGTCGGCGGCGCTGCCACTGAAGATCACGGTTTCCTGCGGCACCAGCGCGATCGCGCCGCGCAGGTCGGCGAGCGCCACCGCGCGCAGATCGATGCCATCGATGCTGATGCGGCCCGACTGCGGATCGTAGAAGCGCAGCAGCAGCGCGAACACCGTGCTCTTGCCGGCACCTGACGGGCCGACCAGGGCGACGGTTTCGCCGGGACGCACGTCCAGCGTGAAGTCGTGCAGTGCGGCTGTATCCGGACGCGTGGGGTAGTGGAAGCTGACGCCGTCGAAACGCAGCGCACCGCTGATCGGTCGGGGCAGCGCGAGCGGCTGGGCCGGGTCGACGATCTCGGCGCGTTCGTCGAGCAGTTCGCCCAGGCGTTCCATGGCACCGGCTGCGCGCAGCACGTCGCCCCACACTTCGGACAGGCCGGCGACCGAGCCGGCGGCGAACACCGCGTACAGCACGAACTGGCCCAGCACGCCGGGATCCAGCGTGCCGGCCAGCACGTGACGCGCACCAGCCCACAGCACCAGGGTGATCGCGCCGAACACCAGCACGATCACCGCCATGGTCAGCAGCGCGCGCATGCCGATGCGCCGACGCGCCGTGGCCAGTGCACGGATGATAGCGTTGCTGTAGCGCGTGCTCTCGATGTTCTCGCGCGCGTAGGCCTTCACCGCTGTGGAAGCGTTGAGCGTTTCGTTGGCGATCGCGGCGGCGTCGGCGAGGCGGTCCTGGCTGGCGCGCGAGAGCTTCTGCACGCGACGTCCGAAGACGAGGATCGGCAGCATCACGGCGGGGATCACCAAGGCAGTGAGGCCGGCCAGCGACGGCGCCGTCCAGACCATCGCCACCGCTGCACCGATCAGCATCACCGCGCTACGCAGCGCCACCGAGACACCCGAGCCGATCAGCGCCTGCACCACCTCGGTGTCGGCGCTGAGGCGCGACAGCAGTTCGCCCACGCGGCTGCGTTCGAAGAAGCTCACGTCCAGCCGGATCACCTGTGCATACAGTGTTCTGCGCAGGGAGGCGAGCGCCCGTTCGCTGAGCAGGGTGATGCAGAAGTAGCGCGCTGCAGTGGCGACGGCGAGCACCAGCGCCACGCCGAACAAAGCGATGAAGGTCTCGTTGATCACCATCTGGCTGGAATGCCCGAAGCCCTTGTCGATGATGTGGCGGAACGCCAGCGGCAATACCAGCGAGGCACCCGACGACAGGCCCAGGAAGACAAGCCAGCCGATCGCCAGTGCACGATGCGGTTTCAGGAACGGCCACAGGCCACGCAGGGCGCCGATGCGGCGGGATGGGCGGGCGGTGCTGCTGGTGGCGTTGTTCATGGGTTCTCGCAAGGTGGATCGCGGTGCCGTTGATGCGCCGGGCGCAGGCAATGCCATCAAGGTGGGGCATATGGGCGCCGATTCAATCCATGCGATGTCGTAGCCACCGGTCCGTCAATCCAGACGCCTGGCCTCGCTGTGTCCGCGGCTGAGGTCGACGATGCGTGCCTGTGCCTCGGTCACCCGGCTTTCCGGCAGGCGCAGTTCAAGCTCCACGCCGTCCGTGACGAAGGTTTCGCTTTCCACCTCGGCCTGCCAATCCTTCAGGCGTGCCTTGAGCAGGGCCAGCCCGGCGAACTCGCAGTGCAAGCCCAGCCGTGCCATCGCCACGATCGGCACGCGTTCGGCGCGACGCAGGCATTCGGCCGCGGTGCCGCCGTAGGCGCGCACCAGGCCACCGGCGCCTAGCTTGATGCCACCGTACCAGCGCGTTACCACCACCATCACGCGATCCATTGCCTGGCCTTCGATCGCCTGCAGGATCGGTCGCCCTGCGGTGCCGCCGGGTTCGCCGTCGTCGTTGAAGCGATAGTCCTGTCCGATGCGGTACGCCCAGCAGTTGTGCGTGGCGGTCGGGTCGCCTGCTTCGCGCAGGAAGGCCAGTGCCTGCGCGCTCGATTCCACCGGGGCGGCCAGCGCGAGGAAGCGGCTTTTCCGGATCTCTTCCTGATGCCGGCATGGTCCGGTCAGCGTGTGCAGCGATTCACTCATGCCGTGCAGTTTCCCATGCCTCTCCGGACTGTGGCCGGGTGCCCGGTTGACCGACGCGGTAGCATGGCGTCTTTCCCCGTGACTTGCTGGGCCTGCCATGATCAACAACGACGTACTGCGCGCCATCCGCTACATGCTCGACCTCAGCGACGGCAAGGTGGTGGAAATCACTCATCTCACGGACGCGAACTTCCCGATCGCGAAGGAGGATGTGCAGGCGTTCCTGAAGAAGGACGAGGAACCGGGCTACGTCGAATGCAGCAGCAAGGTATTGGCGCATTTCCTCGACGGTCTGGTGGTTTATCGACGCGGCCGTGACGAGAGCCAGCCGCCGCGCCCGGTGGAGAAACGCGTCACCAACAATGTGGTGCTGAAGAAACTGCGCGTGGCGTTCGAGCTGAAGGACGTCGACATGCACCAGATCCTCGAAGCCGCCGGCTTCCCGATCTCCAAGCCGGAACTCAGTGCACTATTCCGCCAGCCGGATCACAAGAACTTCCGGTTGTGCGGCGATCAGCTGCTGCGGAATTTCCTGAAGGGGCTGACCTTGCGCTTGCGAGGAAATATCTGAAGGTTTTTCGGTCCATCACGCGGGGGATTGCCGGCGTCGTCACCCGAAATTCATGGCGGGAACGTACTCGATGCCGCAAACCGCCGCAGGCTTTGGCGACGCAAATTCCTGCAATGCCGCCAGCATTCCGATGATGGTGCAGGCATGCATTTCTCTGGCCATGTCACCCGCTTGCGCAAGCCTTTGCGCATACCTGTCGCACAAGTTGTACACAAGATCACGATGCAACATCTATGTTGTCATCGGCACTGGACCGCGCAGCCAGGTCGGTAGCACGATCAGTACCCCCGACGTTTAGGGGCGGGGTAGCGGGAGCTTTATCCGGTCAGCACGACCGTAGCCTGTGGCTGCGTCGGATCCGTACGGCGATCCGACGTTCTTTTTGCTGGTGCGCCTTTCAAACAACGGAGGTGACTACACGACGATCCATTCGATCAGTCGACAACTTCATCACAGGGGGACTCGTTTTTTTCATCTAACTTTTCGGAGAAAAGACGTGAAAACTGAGCATGTGATGTTAGGTGTATCCATTGCCGCAGCGCTTGCCACGCTGCCCACCATCGCCTCGGCCCAAGCTTCGCCCGCGCTGGCCGGTCTCAACACGACCGAGGCGTCCCGCGTTACCCAGACCATCGACAATCGCGTCGTGTCCACCCTGGGTAATACCCACTTGTCGTTTGTCGGCACGTTGAAGCCCACCAGCAGTGTGGCCGACTCGATGCCCATGAATCATATGCAGCTCATTCTCCAGCGCAGCGCGTTGCGCGCATCGGCACTGGCATCATTGAGTGCTGCGCAACACGATCCCAGCTCGTCCAAATTCCATCAGTGGGTGACGCCCGCTGAGTTCGGTGCCGCTTTTGGCGTGATCGATGCCGACGTCGCAGCCGTGAAATCGTGGCTGACTTCGCAGGGCTTCACCGTGAATGGTGTGTATCCGAACAAGATGCAGATCGATTTCAGCGGTACGGCAGGCCAGGTCCGGCAGGCATTCCACACGCAGGAAAACCGTTACACCATCAATAAAGTCAGCCATATCGCCAATGCCGGCGATATCAGCGTGCCATCGGCGCTGAGAAGCGTGGTGGTGGGCGTTGCCGGTCTCAACGACATCCGGCCACAGCCATTGCATGTAGCTCCGCAGGTGGCGCAGTTCAACGCTTCCGCGCATAACTTCAAGATCAAGCAGCCCGCGGCACCGAGTGTGCGTGCCGCAGCTAGTCCGATGATCAATTTCAGTGGTGGTGTGCGCGGGTTTGTGCCGTACGACATGAATGTCATCTACAACACCACGGCGTTGTACAGCAGCGGCGTGACCGGTACAGGCATGACCATTGCCGTGGTCGAGGACCAGGACATGGATCCTTCGGACTGGCCCAATTTTGTCGGTCAATTCAACCTGGGCAGCTACGGCGGCACGTTTAACCAGTTTCAGCCGCAGCTGACGCCGAGCACCGGCAATTGCACCGACCCGGGCGGCACAACTCCCTACAGCGAAAGCATCGAGACCGTGCTGGATTCGGAGTGGTCCACAGCCATGGCGCCGGGCGCCAATATATGGGTCGCGACCTGCAATGATGCCGACACCACCAATTTCTTCGGTGGTGTCTACATGGCAGCAGACAACCTGATCAACGGCACCTCGCGGCCGAATGTCATAAGCGCAAGCTATGGTTACGGCGAGGGCTTCACCGACTCCGCCAGCAAGGCGGCGATCGACCTGATGTGGGCGCAGGCGGATGCAGAAGGCATCTCGGTGTTTGTTTCTACCGGGGACTCAGGCTCCAACCCGAGCTTCAATGGTTTCGTCATCAACGATGCCGGCATCGATGCCAATTCGTTTGCTACTTCGCCCAACGACACCGGCGTTGGCGGATCAGATACTGCCGATATCCTCGCGGGCACTACCAAGAAGTATTTCAGCAGCACACTCAATTCGGTGTACGGATCGGCGTTGTCCTATGTACCGGAAATCACCTGGAATACGTCGTGCGGCAACACCGTGGCAGCTCAGGATTTAGTGAGCCTGACGGCGCTCAAATTCTGCAAGAACGCGTTGATCTACGATCCGAACGGCGATTACGCCACGTCTGAAAGCGGGAGTGGCGGCCCCTCGTCGGTCGACCTGAAACCAGCCTGGCAGCGGCAGGTTCATGGTGCCGCCAAGGACCAGTCGCGTGATCTGCCGGATGTCTCGCTGTTCGGCGGATCGTATGGCGGCTATTCATGGGTCATTCTCTGCACGGGCGCCTATCCATGCACGCCTGGCTTCACTTCGCCGGTGCAACTGGAGGCTGGTACATCACTGTCCTCGCCGATGTTCGCCGGCATCCAGGCATTGATCGACCAGGGCCTGTCCAAGCTCGGCGTGTCGGCGAATCAAGGCAACGCGGCACCGACGCTGTATGCATTGGCCAGGAAAGAATACGGCGATGCCACGGGTGCGGTGCCATCCACGCTTGCGCAATGCGATGCTGACAACGGCACCAAGGGAACCGGCAAGTGCGTGTTCCACAACATCACCGGCGGTGGCAATTCCACCCAGTGCATCCAGGTCCAGGCGTTCGCGCAGGTGACTCCGAATTGCTACTTCTACGGGACGATTCAGAACTTCGAGGGATTCTACGGTCCCACCCTGATCGGGCTGACATCGACCAACGCAACGAAGTACAACAGCAACACCGCGGCCTATGCCGCACAGCCCGGCTGGAGCTTTGCCAATGGTCTTGGCTCGGTGAACGCCAACAACCTGTTCTCGGCCTGGAAGGCCTTTGTCAACGCAAAGTAACAGCTTGATGTGTTGATGCCATTCCTCCCGACGGTTATGCCCGTCGGGAGGAATGGATGCAAGAGGTGTTCCGGCTCGATCGTTCCGACTTTCAGCAAGGGGTTGTGGCCACTGTCGACCGAACGCGTGTGTTGATGCAGCTCACGATTTCGGCTCGTCACGGGTGCTCACGGTCGCCTTGCGTTCCTGCTTGCCCCAGCCCACCGACGGTCCGCGAATGGCCGTCCATACCGAACGCACAACCACGTAGTACATCAGCTGGCGGTAGCCGAAGCGTTGCAGCACCAGCCACCACAGCAGGCTCCATTTCTCCTTCTTCTCCATCGCGAAGGCGAGTGCCGATGCGGCGAGGTCCACCGCCATGAAGGCGGCGTAGAAGACCAGCATCCTGATCAGGTTCTCGTCGTTGAACTGGCCGCGGTGCTGCAGGTAGTCGAGGCCGGTGGCGATGATCTGCCACACCAGCACCAGGTCGACCAGCGGCGATACCACCGAGAAGAGGATCTGGAACAGCCACACCTGCGGCAGCGCCACCATGCCGAGCGCACCGTAGCGCGGGCGGAAGGTGGCGTCGTGGTGTTTCCACAGGCATTGCAGGGTGCCGTAGGCCCAGCGGAAGCGCTGGCGGGCGAGGCCGCGTGCGGTATCCGGTGCCTCGGTCCAGGCAATCGCCTCGCTGTCGAACAAGGTGTGGTAGCCGGCTTTCTGCACGGCGAGGGTGAGATCCTGGTCCTCGGCCAGCGTGTCGGCAGGGAAGCCGCCGAGCTGCTCCAGTGCCTCGCGGCGCCATGCGCCGACGGCGCCGGGTACCACGGTGATTGCGCCGAGTGCGGCCAGTGCACGGCGCTCCAGATTCTGCGCGGTGATGTATTCCAGCGCCTGCCACAGGGTGATCAGGTTGATGCGATTGCCGACCTTGGCGTTACCGGCCACGGCGCCGACTTTCGGATCGACGAACCAGCGCACCAGTCGCGGGATGGTATCCGGTTCAAACTGGGTATCGGCATCCAGCGCCACGACCACCGCGCCGTTCGATTCGTGCAGCGCCGTATTGACCGCGTGTGCCTTGCCACCGTTGGGAATGGTGAGGAGCCGCACGCGCGGCTCATGTGCGTAGTGCTCGGTGACCACCGCGGACGTGGCGTCGGTGGAGCCGTCGTCGACAACGATGATTTCAAGATTCCGATAGCGGCTCTTGAGGATCTGGCGGATCGAGCTGGCGATCACCTTTTCCTCGTTGTAGGCGGGAATCAGCACCGAGACCAGTGGCGGTTGTTCGCCGAGCACGGGTGGCGCATGGCGTCGTTCGCGCACGCGATTGATGAGGGCGAGGCCGCCGAGCAGCAGCAGGCGGGCCACGCCCAGCGAGATGGCGATCAGCAGCAGCCAGCGCAACAGGTGTCCGAACAGGCCCACGGTCATGAAGACCGATCGGTCGGCCCAGCGCGACAGCGAACCCGGCGGCAATGGCGGCATGGTCTGGTCGCGGGTGAGGCCGGCCAGGGCCGACACCGTGACGAAGTCGTAGCCCTGCGCACGCAGCCCGTCGATGATGCGCGGCAGCGCGGCCACCGTCTGCGAGCGTTCGCCGCCGCCGTCGTGCAGCAGCACCACCTGGCCCTTGCGATCGGGGTTGGTGGTTTCGATGCCGCCCAGCACGTTGTTGACGATGGCGTCCACGCCGGGGCGTTGCCAGTCTTCGGCGTCGACATGCAGGCCGACCGCGAGGTAGCCCATCTGCTGTGCGATCTGGATCGGCACCAGTTCATCGGCCGTGGTCGGTTCGGCATCGCCGAAGTAGGGCGCGCGGAACAGCCGCATCGAATGGCCGGTCAGCGCCTCGAACAGGCGCTGGGTGGCGTTGAGCTCCAGCGCCACGATGCCCGGCGGACTCTCGCCGAGGTTGGGATGGGTGAAGGTGTGGTTGCCGATGTCGTGGCCTTCGTTGAGTTCGCGCTGCACCAGCTTCGGCGCCATCTCGGCGTTCTCGCCGATGATGAAGAACGTCGCCGGCACATGCTTCGCCTTGAGGATGTCGAGGATCTGCGGCGTCCACTCCGGATCGGGGCCGTCGTCGAAAGTCAGCGCGATCTTGTGATCCAGCGTGCCGGCACGCTGGATCACATAGGAACTGGGCAGGGCGGTGTAACTCTCGTCATCGATGCTGCCGTCGTCCTTGTCCAGTTCGACGGTGCGCGCACCCGACGCGGGTTGGGACGCGATTTCGAGTACCTCGCCCTGGCCCGCGATGTCGATGTCCTCGCCCTGGCCGATCGTGCGCAGCTGGTCCGGTGCCGGCGCGCCATAGTTGCGGCCCAGCACCGACCAGACCGACGGGTCTTCCGAACCCAGCCGCCACAACGCATAGCCGTAGGGCTGGTAGCCGTCGGCGGCGTGGATCTGGTTGTAGGCCGTGACGCCGTCGAGGAACCACACCTGGTGCGCGGTACCGTCGTCCTCGCTGTAGGAGAATCGCGGGTTCTGCGCATCCGGGTCGAAGGCGATATCGGCCTGCGCATCGGCAGCGCGATCCATCGCGTCCTGGAAGGTGAGCGTCTCGGCGCTCTGTCCATGGGCCCAGTCGTAGCCGTAGCTGCCGATCGCGACGATGGTCTGGTCCGGATCGAGCGCCTTCATGCGCTTGTCGAGGGTGCGCTCGAACCAGTCCTGGCTGGCGATGCTGCCGGGGTTCTTGCCGGCCCAGTGCTCGTCGTAGGCCATCAGCAGCTCGAAGTCGACGATGCCGGCGTAGCCTTGGTAGTCCCACGACGCGTCGTCGAACGGTACCGACAGCACGATGCCCCAGCCATGCGGATCGAATGCATCGTTGAGCTCGGTCAGGAACGCCTTGAGATTCTTCTGCGAATTCTCGGGGACTTCCTCGAAGTCCACGGTGACGCCCTGAAAGTGGTTGGCGGCAATGAACGCGACGATTTGCGCGATGCGTGCCTGGCGCATGGCAGGGTCCGCCAGCATGCGCGCAAGGCCCTTGCCGTCCCACACGCCATCCACCGCGTTCTGCAGCAGCGGCAGGATGGGCGTGGAGGCCTTCTTGGTCCGGATCAGATCCAGTGCCTTGGCATCGACGCTGGTGTGCAGCGCCATGTCGGGGCCGCTCAGGTTCATCCAGGTGGGGATCACCCAGTCCAGTGTCGGCAGTGCGCGTTTCAGCGACGGGTAGCTGCTGTCGTCCCAGTTGACGTAGAAACCGATCGCCAGTGGCCGGTTGGCCGGCTTGTCCAGGGACAGTGGCGGCGGCGTGCGTGCCGCGTTGCCCTTGCTGCCATGCGCACGTGGCGGGTGCAGCAGTTTCTGCCGGGCACGCACTTCCGCGGCGAGTTTGGCAGCCGGTTTCAGCAGTTCGGGATCAGCTGCCTTCACTCCGGTCAGTGCATGCCGGATCTTGCCATGCCAGTCGAGGTGCAAGCCGCCCATGCTCGGTCCGACAAACAGGCTGATCGCACAGGCCAGTACGAACAGCGTGCTGACCACGCCGGCAAGCAGGGCCAGCCGCGAGACATGGCTGGCCCGTCGGCCGGTAGGGTCGAAGAAGATCGGTTTCTTTTGCATGTGTTTCGGGAATCGGCAGGCGCGGTGGATGGCCAGTGTGCACGGAGCTGCTTAACCGTGCCGGAGCGTGCCGTGATGATACGGGATCGCTGCTGCCTGCCGGCATGGGTTGCACGCCTCCTCGGCGCCGATCAGCCGATCACGGCACCTGGCATGGGTTCGCTGAAATCCTCCGGTGTCAGGTTCTGCGTGAGCCGGAACACACCTTCGTGGATTTTCCTTGGCAGCACCACGTCGAGTACCGTGGTCTGGTGCGGGCCAAGCATGACGAACAGGTCGTCACCGGCAGCGCTTTTCGCCAGCGCATGATGGACGAGGCCGCCGAGATCGGTGGGTTGCACGCTGGCGCCATAGGGACGGTGGCTGGTCACGGCTGCGCGCAGCGTCCTGCGGGAATGGCGGGGATCGGCGACGCGATTGTCGCCGGCGAGCAGGGCATGGTTGAGAAACAGCGAGATCGTGGAGCGGTTTTTCGAATTGGCCTGGCGGTCGATCATGAAATCGTCGGGCATCAGGTCGGGGCTGGCCTGGGGGCCGGCCGTGAGCAGCAGCCCGGCACCGGCGAGCGGCTCGCCGGCTTCGTCGCTGAGTCGCACGATCAGCAGGCTGCGCGGATCGTGGATGTGCACACGCGGCGCGAACAGGCCGGCCGGATCCAGTTCCACCTTGCCCGCGTCGCGCAGGCTGTTCTCGCTGTCGAAGGCATTGCACAGGGTGCTGTAGTCGGCCGCACTGCGAACCTGCAGGCAACGCAGAATCGCGTCGATGGTGGCGGTTGCGGCGCTGGCCAGAATGCCGTGCGCGCTGCCCGAATGGGCTGCGTCGGCAATCAACTTGAACGCACAGCGCGGCCCCTGCTGCAGGTTGAGCAAGAGCGTATCGACCGGGTCGGTGGCGTTGCGCCGGACTGTCAGCACGGCATGCTGCGCATTGAGATTGGCCGCGGCGATGCGCACGACGCCGTCGGAACCGTCCTCTCCTGTATAGCTGTTGAGATGGTCGTACAGCGAACGGTCCGGACGGTCGCCGGTCAGTACGAACAGGTAGTGATCGCTGGCCGCCGGATCGGGGCCATGAATATGGTCCAGGTTGAGCGAGAGCGATTCGGCGCTGCCCAGTTCCAGCCAGTCGAGCATGCGCTGGCCTGGTGCCACGCCATCGAACCACGATTTGAGCCGGCCCAGCACGCCCTTGCCAAGCTGGGCCAGCGCGGAGCCGAAGTTCGCCGGCGCCAGCATGACAAGGTGGCTTAGCCGGATCGTGCTGGTGTTGTCGGGCCTGTCGCGTTGCGCGCGCAACCACTCGCGCACGACCGGGCCGCCGGTGGAGTGCGTGACGCAGGCAAAACTGGCGTCGGTGAGGTGCAGGTCGCGCAGCGCATGATCGAATGCACGAACCACGTCGGTCATGGTCACGGCATCGTCGAAGCTCACGTATTCGGACAGCCAGATATCCGCGAGTGTGAGCACCAGACCGGCTGCCGCCGCGCGCTGCTGCAGCTGCTGCGGCATCTGGCCGTAGGTCGAGGTGTTGCTGACGCTCCAGCCGTGGACGAACACGAGGGTGGTCATGACTCAACTCCGCGAGGCGAAACGCGCCCATGATGCCGGATGAAGAGGTGGATGGCGGCAGGTCATCCGATCTGGACGGATGCCTGACACCTGATACGGGATGACAGGCGCCCGCCATACCCTGTTTCGTGAAATCGTTCTGGCGAATGCATGAGCTGGGTTACGCTGGCGGCTTCTTCATGCGAATCTCCTTGCCATGACGTTGAATGCGCTTGAGGTGTTGCTGCTGCTGGCGGCGCTGGCGGCCTGGGCTGGTCGACGCCGGTTGGCATCCGGTCTGGCGGGGCTGACCCTGCTGCTGTTCCTGGCCGCCGGTTGCGGGCCGTTGCCGATCTGGCTGCTGCACAACCTGCAAGCTCCGTATGCGGCCACGGTTTCCGGTGACTGGGCGCCGCGCAACGCCATCGTGCTGCTGGGTGCGGGATCCACTCGCGTCGCACCGGGCGCCGCGCTGGAACCACCGCTGTTTGCCTATGGCCGCATCGTGAAGGCGGCCACGCTGTATCACGACTGCAAGGCATCGGGGCAGCAGTGCCTGCTGCTGGTGAGTGGCGGTGACTCGCAGCATCACGGTGAGGCGGAGGCGGCCGTCTACGAACCGGTGCTGCGCCGGCTGGGGGTTCCGGCGCAGGATCTGCAGCTGGAGTCGCGCAGCATGAATACCTGGCAGAACGCCCAGTTCAGTCGGCCGCTGTTGCAGGCCTACCATCCGCAGAAACTGGTGCTGGTGAGCTCTGCCATCCACCTGCGACGCAGCATGCTGTATTTCAGGCACTTCGGCCTGCGACCGATGCCGGTGCATGGCGACATGGTCGCCGCCATGCTTTCGGTATGGCCGCTTTCGTCGAACCTGGCGTTGTGCGATGACGCCCTGCACGAGTACGTGGGAGCTGCCCAGTATCATGTGTACAACGCGCTGGGCTGGAACGCACCAGCGGTGCTTGCACCGCTCATTCCGACGCGGTGACCGGGCGGCATCGCATCGACCGGCCGGTCGAGCTGTGTCCACTCAGCGCTCGCGCATCACCATCAGGCGAATCTCCGTCATGTCCTCGATCGCGTAGCGCACACCCTCGCGACCGAGGCCGGACAGCTTGACGCCGCCGTAGGGCATGTTGTCCACGCGGAAGCTGGGGATGTCGTTGACGATCACGCCGCCCTGTTCGAATTCGTTCCAGGCGCGCATGGCATGGTCGAGGCTGTCGGTGAAGATGCCGGCCTGCAGGCCGTAGTCGGAATCATTGACCAGCGCGATCGCCTCGCCGAACTTCTTGAACGGAGCGAGCAGGGCGAACGGGCCGAACGCTTCCATGCGATTGGCTTTGGCGTCGCGCGGCACGTTTTCCATCAGGGTCGCTTCGAGCATGTTGCCGTGGCGCTTGCCACCGCACAGGATCTTGCCGCCGGCCTGCTTCGCTTCCGTGATCCAGCCATGCAGGCGTTCGGCGGCGGCCTCGTCGATCATCGGGCCGAGGAACACGTCCTTCTTTTTCGGATCGCCGGCCTTGAGCTTCTTCGTGGCCGCGACGAGTTTCTTCTTCAGCGCATCGTAGATGTCGGCATGCGCGTAGATGCGCTGCACGCCGATGCAGCTCTGGCCGGACTGGTAGAACGCCCCGAAGATCAGCCGTTCGACCACGCGATCGAGATGCGCGCCCTGATCCGCATCGACGATGCAGGCGGCATTGCCGCCCAGTTCCAGTACCACCTTCTTGCGGCCGGCGCGGGCTTTCAGCTCCCAGCCGATCTGCCCACCGGTGAACGAGAGCAGTTTGAAGCGCTCGTCCTCGACCAGCGGCACGGCATGCTTGCCGTCCAGGGTGAGGATCGAGAACGCGCCTTTCGGCAGATCGGTCTCGGCCAGCACCTCGCCGATGATCAGCGCGCCGATCGGGGTCTTCTCCGACGGCTTCAGCACGAACGGGCAGCCGGCGGCGATCGCGGGCGCGACCTTGTGCGCGACCAGGTTGAGCGGGAAGTTGAACGGGGTGATGAACGATACCGGGCCCAGCGGTACGCGCTTCGTATAGCCGTGATAACCGTCCAGACGCGAGGCCAGTTCGAGATTCAGCGTTTCGCCGTTGATGCGCACGGCTTCCTCGGCGGCGATCCGGAACGTCTCAATCAGTCGCGTCACTTCGCCAGCCGAATCCTTGATCGGCTTGCCGGCTTCGATGCACAGCGCCTCGGCCAGTTCGTCGCGGCGTTCGGCAAAGCGTTGCGCGCAATGCTGCAGCACCGCCTGGCGTGCCCATGGCTTGAAGTCGCGCATCGGGGCGGCAGCTTTCACCGCGGCGGCTATCGCCTTTTCGGCAGCCTTCGCATCCGGTACCGCCACCCGTGTGGCGAGCTTGCCGCTGTACTTGTCCAGTACGTCCAGCATGACTTTGGACGTCTGTGGCTGGTTGGCGAGGTAGTAGGGGTAGGTTTTCTTGAGCATCGTGGCGACCATGCAAAACAGGTTGCCGGACAGCATAGACGGGCGGCATGTTCAGTATTCGTGACAAGCGATCAGGCTTGAATCCCCGCGCAACGCCAGGATTCTGCCGCCTCGTGTGGTGCATCCATCGTCATGGATAGTCGCGGTGCCTGGTGATCTGAACCGCCAGGGCGATCAACACGCCGGCAATCGCCATCATCGAAGCCAACAGCGCCCAGGGCGGTGATCCCACCAGCAGCGCGTTGCGCGCATCGAAATACGGCATCGCCAATCCACTCATGATGTGGTGGATGTTCAACGGGTATCGATTCAACGGAGGAAAGAGCACCGTGATCGGATAGAAGATCATGAAAACAAACGACGCGGCCAGCGCCGTATATTCGCTGCGGAACAGCGTCGCGGACAGGAAGGCTACGGCGAAGAACACCGCGCCACCGGCGAACCAGAACAAGCCGAAACGCGCCATCTGCTCCAGGGGATACGACACATGCGCCAGCGGCGAGCACGCGGTCAGCAACAGCAAGGGCAGCACCGACAGGATCGCCACCTGCACCAGGCCGAGCAGCGCCTGCACCAGTACCAGCCGCGCGCGACTCACGGGCAGCGCCAGGGTGAATCCTGCCGTCCGATGCAGGCGCTCGCGCTGCAGGCCGCCAAGCGCGAGCACCATGGTCATGATGACGAACAAGCCGCGTGCCGTTCCGTCGTAAACCAGCCGGTAGATGTAACCGACATAGGGATCACCGACGAACGGCCCGTTTGGCGCGAATACCTTCATCAGGCTGGTGTGGCAGAACACGCCCAACACGCAGATAGCCGCCAGCAGTGCGGCGCTGAGCAGAAACCGCTCGCTGCTCTCTCGCCAAGCCTTGAACAGTAACGGGGACGTGGCGTTCATGAAAAATCTCGGCGCGCTGTGATGCTGCTGGCCGCCACCACCAGGCACAGCGCCACCAGCGCGTACAGGCCTAGGGACAGCCAGGGCAGCGAAGTGGCGCCCGCTGAGATCGAAAGCTGTGCACCATGCATTGTTTCCACCAGATCGAGCGCTGGATAGCGCTCAAACAGCGGCAGCTCGGCGACGGCCGAGAAAGTCAGCACTCCAGCTATCGAAGCAATCGCCGGCGAGTAAGCCCCAGGCAGAACCACCGAGAAGAAAAACGACAGCGCAAAAATCACCATTCCGCAGCCGGCCCACAACACGCTGAACTGCAAAGCGCGTGCGAACGGATAGGCTTCTCCGACAAAGGGTGACAGCAGCGGAATCAGCAGCGCAGGCAGCAGCGCAAGTACTGCAACCTGTGCCATTCCCGTGGCGGCCCTGACGGTAGTGAGCCGCCACCGGCTCACCGGCAGCGACAGCGTGAATCCAACCGTGCCCTGCGCGCGCTCCTGCAGTACGCCACCGAGTCCGAGCACGATCACCAGCAGGATGAACAGGTCAAGGACATTGGCCTTGTAAACCGCACTCCAGATGTAGTGCGCATAGCTCAGCGGCTCATCGGCATGGGCGCGCACCTGCTGCTGCAGCAGCACCACGGCACCGCACATCCACAGCAGGGCCACCGCGCTGATGGCGAAGCGGGTCAAGCTTTCCCGCCACATCTTGTACCAGAGCATCAGGGCGCTTCCCTGACGATATCGAGAAAGACATCGCGCAGATTCACCGGTGTCACCTGCACGACGGCATCGAGGGAGCGCGCATGGGCCACGATGCCCTCGACGTTGGAGCTGGCGAGCACCCAGGTCTGGCGCCCCCTGACCCGGGTCCGCTCCACGCCAGCCAGATCGAACGCCGGCATCGGGCCTTGCGCGGCGGATTCCACGGTGATGTTGCGATAGTTGTTCAGCAGGTCGTCGAGCCGGGTGTTCATGACCAGCTGCCCGCGATCGATCATCAGCACCCGGTCGGCGATCCGCTCCACCTCGCTCAATTGATGCGAGGAAAAGAAGACGCTGGTGCCGGCGGCGCGCACCTCCTGCAAGGTTTGCAGCAACTCTTCGATGGACACCGGATCGAGCCCTTCCGACGGCTCATCGAGAATGATGAGTTCAGGGCGTCGCGCCAGTGCCAGCAGCAGTGCCAACTTGGTGCGCATGCCCTTGGAAATGGCCTTGACCTTGCGCCCGGGCGGCAGCTGGTATTCCCTGAGCAGACGCGCCTCGATGTGCGGTTGCCAATCCGGATAGAAAGAGCGGATGAAACGAATGAGTTCGGCGACGGTCATGTAACCGTACAAACCCTTGTCCTCGCCGACGTATGCGATGCGCCGACGAATCTCCAGGCTCTGTGCGGGATCGGTGATGTCGTATCCCAGCACCCGGCCTGCGCCGGATGTGGGCCGAATCATGCCGAGCAGCATCTTGATCGTGGTGCTCTTGCCGGCGCCGTTGCGCCCGAGGAATCCGGTGATGCGCTGGCGCTCCACCGTCAGACTCAGGTCGCGCACCGCCTCGACCGTGCCGTAGTGCTTGGTGAGATCGTGGGTTTCAATGACCAGTTCGTGAGTCACGTGTGTCGAAGTCCGTCGGGTTTGATCGTTCACCGAATCACTCAAAAACGTTCACTGCGCCATCTTGTCATCCTGCACCTGAGTGCTGGCAACCAAGTATCGAACACACAGCGATCAGGCGGATCGGAGTCCGTGATCAGCGATTGGCGTCAGGCGTCACCGCTCGCTTGCCAAGCACCTGCAGGCCGAGTTCGCCATCGCTCACGCGGGCGCGCAAGGTATTGCCTTCGCTGACGGCGGCGACAGAGCGCACGACCTGTCCCGCTTCGTCGAAAAGAATCGCGTAACCGCGCTCCAGCGTTGCCAGCGGGCTTATCGCGTGCAGCGCATGGCCGGCATGGCGCAGGCTGGTCTGCCGGCGTTCGATGATGTGGGCGATCGCGCGGCGCAGGCGCTGGTCCTGTTCGGCCAGCCGACGTGACAGCAGCGGCAATTGCGCGCGGGGATGCTGCGCCAGCAGGCGTGAGTGCATCCGGTCGAGTCGGCTCCGCCGGAGCTGGCTTTGTTCGCGCAGCACCGCGGTCAGGCGGTGCCGGAGATGCAGCAGCCGTTCGCGATCGCGCGCCAGCCGTGCCTGCGGTCGTTGCGTCTGCAGTCGCGCCAGCAGGTGATCGACGCGTTGCGCGTGCGACTGCAACTGGCGCTGCTGCAAGGTGAGCAGGCGTTGCTGCAGCTGCTGCAGATGGCGGGTGACGGCGGCCGCATCGGGTACCAGCAATTCGGCGGCGGCCGATGGCGTGGGCGCGCGCAGGTCGGCGACGAAGTCGGCGATGCTGAAATCGATCTCATGGCCGACGGCCGAAACCACCGGCACCGCGCTGGCATGGATCGCCCGCGCCACTGCCTCGTCGTTGAACGCCCACAGGTCTTCCAGCGAGCCGCCGCCGCGGGTCAGCAGCAGCACGTCGTAGCGCTTGCTGGCCGAAGCCTTGCGCAGCATGGACACGATCGCCGGCGGTGCTTCGCGCCCCTGCACCGGCACCGGCAGCACCTCGACGTCGGCCAGCGGCCAGCGCCGTGCCAGTACGCTCAGCACGTCGCGCACCGCCGCGCCGGTGGCCGAGGTGATCACGCCGATGCGCCGCGCATAACGGGGCAGGGCACGCTTGCGTTCCTGCGCGAACAGGCCTTCGGCATCGAGGCGTGCCTTGAGCTGTTCGAACTCACGCTGCAAGGCGCCTTCGCCGGCCGGTTCCATGCTTTCGGCAACCAGCTGGAATTCACCGCGCGGCTCGTACAGCCCCACCTTGGCGCGCAACATGACCTGCATGCCGTCGACCGGGCGAAACCGCAGCGCGACCGCTTTCGGTTTGAACATCGCGCAGCGCACCTGTGCGCCGCTGTCCTTCAGGGTGAAATACAGATGGCCGGAGGCCGGCTTCGCCACGTTCGAAAGTTCACCCTCGATCCACACCAGCGGAAACACGTCGCCCAGCAGGTCGCGCACCAGCCGGTTGAGCGAGCTGGGGGTCAGGACGTGGCGTGGCGTGGTGTCGTCGAACGGCGCAGGCATAGGGGTACGAGACTAGCATGCTGGGTGAATCAAATTGTGAGAAAACATCTGCTTGAGACAGGAAGTGCAGAGACTGCTTCAAGCACGGGCCATGCTGTTTCAGTCGCTGTCTGCCTCGTGCAGCGCACGTCGGCGGCGTTTGCGCACGCGCCAGCTGCGGATGCCGAGGTTGAAGGCGAACCACGCCGCCAATACGCCGAAGGGCCAGCCGATCCATGCCGGCCACAGGATCGCGATGACGGACAGCAGGGCCAGTGCCAGGGTGCCGACGACCAGCGGGCCGCTGGAGGTATCGCCGAGCACGCGACGATTGGTCAGCGCGGCACCGACGCTGTTGGCGATGCGCAGGGCGCCGGCGGCGGCACGGCCGGAACTGCCGCCGCCATGTCGTACCCGTGGCGGCCGCGCTGGACTGCTGCGTACCTGCTCGCCGCTGCCATGACGACGGCGCGCGGCGAGCACGATCTCGGTGGCGTTGCCGAGGTCACGTTCGTATTGCGCCGCGAGCTGGCCGGCAAAGCCGGCATCCTCGACCGCCACGTCGAGTTCGCGATTGCCGAGCCAGCTGGCGATGTTGAGATTGGACGAGCCGACCCGTGCCCATTGCCCGTCGGCGACCGCGGTCTTGGCGTGCAGCATCGAGCCGTTCCATTCGAATACGCGGATACCGGCTTTCAGCAATGGCCGATAGCCGGAACGCGACATGGCGGCCACCGCGGGAATGTCGCTGCTGCCGGGTACCAGCAGGCGCACGTCGACACCATCGCGCGCGGCGGCGACCAACGCCTGCACGTACGGCGTGAGGCCGACGAAATAGGCATCGGTCAGCCACAGCGTCTTGCTCGCCAGTGAGGCGATCAGTTGATCGAGCCGGTACATGCCGGCAGTGGCCGGCTGGGTGGCGATCAGCCGCAGCGATACGTCGCCGGCCGGTACGGCCGGCTCTGCTGCGGCCTGTGCCGATGCAGGGGGCAGCGGCGCCAGCGGTGCACCGATCTCAGCCCAGCTCTGCGCGAACGCCGCTTCCAGTTCCGCCACCACCGGGCCGCGCAGCGCCACGCCGGTGTCGCGCCACGGCGGCACCTTGCGTGCCGGGTCACCCAGCCATTTCGCGCTGATGCAGACACCGGACAGAAAGCCCAGTACGCCATCGACCACCAGCAGCTTGCGGTGGTCGCGGCTGATCCAGCCGAGTGGTTGGCCCAGCTGTGGCGGATTGAAGATGCGTACCTGGCCACCGGCTGCCCGCAACGGTGCCCAGAACGTGTTGCGCGACTGGCCGAGGCAGCCGATCCAGTCGGCCACCACCGCGACGAATACGCCGGCCTGCGCCCGTTCGACCAGTGCATCGAGGAACGCGCGGCCAACCTCGTCGTCGCGGATGATGTAGTTCTCCAGCAGCACGCGTTGCCGGGCACCACGGATGGCCGCCAGCCAGGTGGTGTAGTGCGCGGCGGCATCGATCAGCAGTTCGGCTGCATTGCCGTCCAGCAGCGGGGCGCCTGCGGTCCGGCTGAGCGCCTGCTGCGCGAGCAGGCGGCTGGGCGTGTCGGTGATGAGCGGCATCGGTCGAGTGTAGGTCATGACCGGTCCACGTCCCGTCATCATGAGGCTTCTGGCATGATCCGCGGCATGCCGATCGAGCATTGTTACAGCGACACCGAGGCCTGTGCGCGTTACCTCGCCGGTGAGCTGGGTCCGGATCTGCGCGTTGCCGCGCCACTGGGTCTGGGCAAGCCGCACGGACTGCTCAACGCGCTGTATCGATTGACCGGCACCGATCCGGCTCGTTCGCTGCGCCTGTACACGGCGCTGTCGCTGACCCGGCCGCAGCCGGCGCCTGGACTGGAGCAGCGTTTTCTCGAACCGTTCCTGGAGCGTCATTTCGGTGTCGATCAGGTCGATCCGCAATACGCACTGGATCAGGCGCGTGATGCATTGCCGCCGAACGTCGAGATACACGAGTTCTACATGCAGTCCGGTGCATTGCTGCATTCGGGCAGCGCGCAGCGCAGCTACATCAGCCAGAACTACACCCACGTCGCGCGCGACCTGGCCGTGCAGGACATCAATCTGCTGGTGCAACTGGTGGCACGGCGCGAAGGGCCGGATGGCGTGCATTACAGCCTGTCCTGCAATCCGGATCTCACGCTGGATTTCCTCAGCCAGGTCCAGGTCGCCGGCCGGCAACGGCCGCTGTGCGTGGCGGTGGTGCATCCGGACCTGCCGTATCTGGGGGGCGACGCCGAAGTGGCAGAGGCGTATTTCGATGTGGAGCTGCGTCCGGAAACATCGCCGCGGCTGTTCGCGCTGCCACGACTGCCGGTCGACCTGGCCGAATATGCGTTGGGACTGCATGCCAGTGCGCTGGTCAGGGACGGCGGTTGCCTGCAGATCGGCATCGGTGCGTTGTCCGATGCGCTGGTCAAGGCACTGCTGCTGCGCCAGCAGGATAATACGCAATGGCGGCGTGCCCTGGTGGCGCTGGATCCGCTCGGCGCCACCCATGCGCTGGCCGGGCGGATCGGTGGCCTGGCACCGTTCCAGAGCGGGCTCTACGGGGCCAGCGAGATGGTGATGGATGGTTTCATGCACCTTCAGCGTGGCGGCATCCTCAGGCGGCGCAGCTGGGACAACCTCGCGCTGGAACGCGCTTCCGCCAGCGGGCGACTGAGTCCGGCCACGCCGGGCGGTCACTATCTGCGCGGTGCGTTCTTCCTCGGTTCGCAGGAGCTGTACGACTGGCTGGAGGCCACCGAGGCGGCCGATCCGGATGCCATCGCGATGTGCCCGGTCTCCAACGTCAATCAGCTCTACGGCGACCACCAGGCACTGGCGACGCTGCAGCGACGCGGCGCGCGTTTCTTCAACACCTGCATGATGGCGACCCTGCTCGGCGCGGTGGTGTCCGACACGCTCGACGACGGCGCCGTGGTCAGCGGGGTGGGTGGCCAGTACAACTTCGTGGCGATGGCGCACGAACTGCCGGATGGCCGTTCGGCGCTGCTGCTGCGCGCGACCCGCAGCCACCGCGGCGGCATCGAGAGCAATATCCGCTGGAACTACGGCCAGACCACGATTCCGCGCCACCTGCGCGACCTTGTCATCACCGAATACGGTGTTGCCGACCTGCGCGGCAAGAGCGACAGCGAATGCGTCGAAGCGATGCTGTCGATCTGCGACGCGCGTTTCCTCGATGCGTTGTGTGCGGAGGCGAAGGCGCACGGCAAGCTGGCGGCGGATTTCGTGGCGCCGGAGGCATGGCGCCGGCATCGCCCGAACCATTTGCACGATGCGCTGGCACCGCTGCAGCAGAAGGGATTGTTTCCGGCGTTTCCGTTCGGCAGCGATTTCACTGAAGTCGAGCAGCGTCTGTTGTCGGCGCTGAACTGGTTGAAGGCGTCCAGCGCTACCTGGCGCGGCAGATTCAGGCTGTTGCGCGCAGCCTGTCGGCCCGGCCCCGTGGCGATGGGCGAGGCCGAGGCGCTGGCGCGGATGGGGCTGACCGCACCCGGCAGGCTGGCCGATCGCGTGCAGCGCCGCCTGTTGCAGGTCGCCCTGCGACGCTGAAGCGGTCACATCGGTTCGGTTATCCTTGCAGCTTCGCCGCTCGGTGATTGCGGCAGTACGATCCGGTCACGTCAGCCATGAACGAAACAGATTCTCCATCTCCGCGTCCGGCCGCTCCGCGTCTTGCCGAGCCCTCCCTGCGCCGTCCCAGCGTGGCCGTGCAGATCGGCAGGGTGAAAGTCGGCGGCGGTGCACCGATCGTGGTGCAGTCGATGACCAATACCGACACCGAGGATCCGGCCAGCACCGCGAAACAGATTGCCGAACTGGCGCGCGCCGGTTCCGAGCTGGTGCGCATCACGGTGAACACGCCCGCGGCGGCGGCGGCAGTGCCGCGCATTGCCGAACGCCTTGCGATGATGGGGGTCGACGTGCCGATCATCGGCGACTTCCACTACAACGGGCATCAGCTGCTGGAACACGAGCCGGCCTGCGCCGAGGCGCTGGCGAAGTACCGCATCAATCCCGGCAACGTGGGTTTCGGCAAGAAGCGGGACAGCCAGTTCGGCGCGATCATCGAGATGGCGCTGCGCTACGGCAAGCCGGTGCGTATCGGCGCGAACTGGGGTTCGCTCGACCAGAGCATGGTCGCCACGCTGATGGACGAGAACCACAAGCGCGCCGAACCGTGGGATGCCTCGCATGTGGCACGCGAGGCGCTGATCCGTTCGGCGCTGGATTCGGCGGCACGTGCCGAGGAAATCGGTCTGGCGCGCGATCGCATCATCCTGTCGTGCAAGGTGTCCGGTGTGCAGGAACTGATCGCGGTATATCGCGATATCGCCACGCGTTGCGACTACGCGCTGCATCTCGGCCTCACCGAGGCCGGCATGGGTTCCAAGGGCATTACGGCGTCCAGCGCCGCGCTGGCGGTGCTGCTGCAGGAAGGCATCGGCGACACCATCCGCATCTCGCTCACGCCGGAGCCGGGCGCCTCGCGTACCGGCGAGGTGATCGTGGCGCAGGAGCTGCTGCAGACCATGGGGCTGCGTTCGTTCACGCCGCTGGTCACCGCCTGCCCGGGCTGCGGCCGCACCACCAGCGAGTTCTTCCAGGAACTGGCGAAGACGGTGCAGGAACACGTGCGCGAGCAGATGCCCTTGTGGCGCATCAAGTACGACGGCGTGGAGAACCTCACCCTGGCGGTGATGGGCTGCATCGTCAACGGACCGGGCGAATCCAAGCATGCGAACATCGGCATATCGCTGCCCGGCAACGGCGAGGCACCGGCAGCGCCGGTGTTCATCGATGGCGAGAAAGCGATGACTCTGCGCGGCGACAACATCGCCAACGAATTCGTCGGCATCCTGGACGATTACGTCGCGCGCAAATACACGATGCGGGCCAGCTGAGGCTTCTGTCACACTGTCCCTGTGGTCGGTGCTTCACACTTTCGCCTGCCCACGACGAAGCGTGGCGTGAATGCCGCGTGCGAGACCCCTCGCCGGAGCCTTGCCGTGAAGATCAGTCCTCAATTTCGCATTGCGTTTTTCTATGTCCTGCTGTCCGTGCTGTGGATCTGGTTTTCCGATCGCGCGTTGAATGCATGGGTGCACGGCCAGGCAGAGCTCACGTTCCTGCAGAGCGTCAAGGGCGGCCTGTTCGTGCTGCTCACCGGGATCGGGTTGTACTGGATGATCGGGCGCGACCTGGGCCGGCTGAAGGCCATCAACCAGACCTTGCGGGATGGCCACCGGCAATCGCTGCGTGTGCTGGTGTCGGCGATGGACATCCGCCACAAGGAAACCGGTGACCACTCCGACCGGGTGATGCGCATGGCCGCTGGCCTGGCCCGGTTGGCCGGTGTGCATGGTGAGGCACTGCGCCATCTCGAGTTCGGCGCATTGCTGCACGACATCGGCAAACTGGCGTTGCCGGATGCCGTGCTGGTCAAGCCGGGCAAGCTGGACGAGGACGAGATCGTGCTGATGCGCCGGCATCCGAAGATCGGCTACGACCTCCTGCAACAGGTGGATTTCCTGCGCGGGGCGGCCGACATTCCGTACAGCCATCACGAACGCTGGGACGGCAGCGGTTATCCGCAAGGATTGCGTGGCGAGGCGATTCCGCTGGCAGCGCGCATCTTCAGCGTGGTCGACGTCTGGGATGCCTTGATCTCGGCACGTGTCTACAAGCCGGCATGGCCGGAAGCGGAGGTGCTGGACTATCTGCGCAACGCTGCCGGCAGCCAGCTTGATCCGAACCTGGTGGCGCTGTTTCTGGAGCATCGCGAGGAGATCAGGAAGCTCGGCGACTCGACCGGCGGCTGAATCTGCGACCGCAAGGTCAGTCTGCCCGACCGGCCGCCAGCACTACAGCCGCGGGGTCAGATCGGCCCAGCTGCCGGCAAGTCCCGGCAGCTGGATGAGGCGGTCAATTTCCTGCAGATACCACGCACGCGGCACCTCGATTGCTCCCAGCGACTGCGTGTGCGGATTGCTCACCTGGGCATCGATCAGCGGAAATTCCAGCTCGCGCAGCAGCCGGGCCAGTGCAACCAGGGCGATCTTCGAGCCGCCGCTTTCCGCGCTGAACATCGACTCGCCGCAGAACAGTCGGCCAATCGCGATGCCATAGATGCCGCCGACCAGCCGCGAGTCTTCCCACACCTCGACGCTGTGGGCATGTCCCAGGCGATGCATCCGCACATAGGCGTCGATCATCGCCGGCACGAGCCAGGTGCCTGATTCATGGGTGCGAGGTGCGGCGCAGGCGTGGATCACTTCCTCGAATGCATGGTCGACAGTGAGCCGCCAGTGTTTGCCGGCGAGTTGGCGGCGAAGGCTGCGGTTGATCTTCAGCGTATCGGTATGAAACACGCAGCGCGGATCCGGCGACCACCACAGGATGGGCTCGCCTTCGCCGAACCAGGGGAAGATGCCGCGCGAGTAGGCCGTCAGCAGCCACTGCACGGACAGGCCGCCGCCAAATGCAAGCAATCCGTTGGGCTCGGTCAGCGCATCGCGCGGATCGGGAAAGTGATCCGGTGCGTCGGCATCGAGTAGCGGCAGGTGGATCATCGTTCGGCGTGGTTGGCGTACGGGCTGTGGCCCTGCAGTTCGGCGGCATAAGCGTCGACCGCTGGTGCCTCGTGCGCAAGCGCCGTCGCCACGGCGGCGCGAAAATCCTTGTTGACCAGATAGTGCCGCGAATGCGTGCGGACCGGCAGGAACCCACGCGCCAGCTTGTGCTCGCCCTGTGCGCCGGGTTCGAAGCGGGCCAGGCGGTGTGCGATAGCGTGCTCGATGCCCTGGTAATAGCACAGCTCGAAATGCAGCCCCGGGACGTCCAGCGAGGCGCCCCAGTAGCGGCCATACAGCACGCCGTTGCCTTGCACGAACAGCGCCATCGCTACGATGTCTTCCGCATGCCGCGCCAGTGCCAGTTGTGCGGTCGGGCCCAGTTCGCCGAGTTGCTGGAAGAATGCTGCAGTCAGTGCGGCATGGTTGCCCTTCATGTCGAACGTGGCTTCGTACAGCGCATGCACCCGGCGCCATTCGTCGCTGTTCAGCGTATCGCCGCTGCGCCATTCGATGACTACGCCACTGGCTACGACCTGGCTGCGTTCGCGCAGGATGTTCTTGCGTTTCTTGTGATTGAGCGCGGCGAGGAAATCCGGGAAGTGCCGGTAGCCGCGATTGTGCCAATGGAACTGCACGTCCGAGCGGGCCAGCCAGTCCTTGTCGAACGCGTCGAGCTCGGTCTCTTGCAGGAAATTCGCATGCACCGAAGACAGTCCCAGCCGTTCGGCCTCGCTACGCATCGCCTCGACCAGCGTCCGCTGCAGCATGGGTGTGCGCTCATCGTTGCCGGCGAGCAGGCGTGGGCCCGGTACGGGCGAGTAGGGCACCGCGTTGAGCAGCTTCGGGTAGTACTCGCCGCCGGCACGTTGCCATGCACTGGCCCAGCTGAAGTCGAACACGAATTCGCCGTGCGAGTTGCCCTTCAGATACAAAGGTGCGGCGGCGAGCAGCCGGCCATCTTCATGCAGGCCCAGATGATGGGCCTGCCAGCCCCACTCGGGACGGATGCAGCCACCGTGTTCCAGTGCAGCCAGGAACGCGTGCGATACGAAGGGGTTGGCGTCAGCACGTAACGCGTCCCATGCCGTCGCCGGCAACTGGTCGATCGCTGCGTGGAAGCGCGCCTCGATCAAGGCGCGCTTGAGCCTGCAGTGGCACTCCTGCGCAGGTTCATCAGCCGGCCGGGGTCTGCTGGTCCAGCCAGCGTTCGGCGTCCAGCGCGGCCATGCAGCCGAAGCCGGCCGACGTCACCGCCTGGCGATACACGTGGTCGGCCACGTCGCCGGCGGCGAACACGCCCGGCACCGAGGTCATCGTGGCCATGCCGTGCTGGCCGCTGTGGATCTTGATGTAGCCGTCGTGCATGTCGAGCTGGCTTTCGAAGATGCCGGTGTTCGGCGTGTGGCCGATCGCCACGAAGAAGCCGGTCGCCGCGATGTCGCGGGTGACGCCGGAGTTGACGTCCTTCACGCGCACGCCGGTGACGCCGGTGTCGTCGCCAAGCACCTCGTCGATGCTGTGGTTCCAGACCAGTTCGATCTTGCCGGCAGCGGCCTTCTCGAACAGCTTGTCCTGCATGATCTTCTCGGCGCGCAGCTTGTCGCGGCGATGCACCAGGTAGACCTTGCGGCCGATGTTGGCCAGGTACAGCGCTTCCTCGACGGCGGTGTTGCCGCCGCCGATCACCACCACGTCCTGGTCGCGGAAGAAGAAGCCGTCGCAGGTGGCGCAGGCGGAGACACCCTTGCCCTTGTACTTCTCCTCGCTGGCGATGCCGAGGTACTTCGCGGTGGCGCCGGTGGTGATGATCAGCGCGTCGCAGGTGTATTCGCCGGAATCGCCCTTGAGCCGGAACGGGCGCTGCTTCAGATCCGCCGTGTGGATATGGTCGAAGATCATCTCGGTGTGGAAGCGCTCGGCATGTTCGGCCATGCGCTGCATCAGCGCCGGACCCTGCAGCCCCTCGACGTCGCCCGGCCAGTTGTCCACATCCGTCGTGGTCATCAGCTGGCCGCCCTGCTGCAGGCCGGTGATCATGGTCGGCTTCAGGTTGGCACGGGCCGCATACACCGCAGCGGTGTAGCCGGCGGGGCCGGAGCCGAGGATCAGCAGGCGGCTGTGTTTGGGAGTGCTCATGGTTATAATCCTAGGGTTTGCTGGCGGCTTTGATCGTTATTCGCTTCAACCCCTGCCGCGGTTTCATCTGACCGTTTCGCGGGACGAGGCGGAGTTTGAATCCGCAAGGATGGGGAAGGGAGCACCCCGATTCAAGCTTTCCGGCCATTGATGTTTTCTCAACCCTGCTCGGCGCACGCAAGTCGCCACGGCAATGACCCCCACAGGACTGCCTCCCATGCGTATCGGTATCCCCTCCGAAACCAAGACCCTTGAGGGTCGTGTTGCCCTTGTTCCCGCCGCTGCCGCCGACCTGGTGCGCCGTGGCCACGAAGTGTTCCTCCAGGCCGGTGCCGGCCTGAAGAGCGGCTTCGCCGACGAGACCTACGTCAAGCAGGGCATCAAGATCGTGCCGGACGCCGCCGCGCTGTACGAGGCCGGCGAGCTGATCGTCAAGGTGAAGGAGCCGGTTGCCGGCGATCTGGCCTTGCTGAAGAAGCACCACCTGCTGTTCTGCTACCTGCATCTGGCCGCCGAACCGGCACTGACCAAGAGCCTGCTCGACATCGGCCTGACCGGCGTGGCGTTCGAGTCGGTGGAAGAGAATGGCGGCCTGCCGCTGCTGCTGCCGATGTCGGTGATCGCCGGCCGTATCGCCACCCAGATCGGCACGACCCTGCTGCATCGTCCGCAGGGCGGCAAGGGCAAGCTGCTGGGCGGCATGGCGTCGACCCCGCGTGGCAAGGTGGTGGTGCTGGGTGCCGGTGCCGCCGGTGGCAATGCCGCTGCGCTGGCCGCCGCGGCCGGTGCCAACGTGGTGGTGTTCGACAAGCGCCAGGACCGCCTCGCCGAGATGATGGCGATGGGCCCGAACGTCACCGCGCTGTATGCCTATGAATCCTCGGTCGCCGAGGAAGTGCGCGATGCCGACATCGTGGTCGGTGCCGTGCTGATCCCCAGCGCGAAGGCCCCGCGTGTGGTCACCGAGGCGATGGTCAGGACGATGGAGCCGGGCTCGGTGCTGGTCGACATCTCGATCGACCAGGGCGGCTGCTTCGAGACCTCGAAGCCGACCACCTGGAAGGAGCCGACCTATGACGTGCACGGCGTGACGCACTTCTGCGTGACCAACATGCCGGGCGCGGTGCCGCAGACCTCGTCGGTGGCGATCTCCGCCGCGATCCTGCCGTACGTGCAGCGTCTGGCGGCCGGCAACGAGTGGCGCGAATTCGCTCCGCTGGGCGGCGGCATCAATGTCGACGGCGGCAAGCTGGTACATCCGGCATTGCAAGGTATGCTCTAACCCTGTCCAGAAATAAGGAAGCCTTCCAAGGTGGCGCGAAGCGCGAACGTCAAGCAACAACCGAAGGAAGGCCTCAGCGAGGAGATGAAGCGCCGGCTGCGTGAAGCCGGCGCCCTGCTGCTGCTGCCGCTGGCGCTGTATCTGCTGATCTGCCTGCTGACCTACGACGCCCGCGATCCCAGCTGGACCAATGCCAACCAGATCAATCTGGTGCAGAATTTCGGCGGTACGTTCGGTGCGCACATCGCCGATCTGCTGCGCTGGATTTTCGGCTACGTGGCGTACTGTTTTCCGCTGCTGCTTTTGCTGCTGGGCGTGCAGGTGCTGCGTCAGCATGGCGAGCGGACCGCGCACGCGTGGGAGCCCTCGCTGCGACTGATCGGCTCCGTGTTTTTCTTTGTCACCGGCCCGGCGCTGCTGTATCTCGAATTCGGCGATGACCCCGTACCTCCGCAGGGTGCCGGCGGCATCATCGGCCTGTGGGTCGGCCGCCCGCTTTCGCAGGCCCTGGACAAGGGCGCACCGCTGCTCCTGCTGGCCCTGTTCCTGGTGGCGGTGACCCTGGCGACAGGGCTGTCGTGGTTCAAGGTGATGGACTGGACCGGGCAGGCCGTGCTGAAGCTGGTCGACTGGCTCAAGGGCAAACTGCATGAGGCGCCGCAGGCGCTGGCCGCACGACAGGCGCGCAACGAACGTGAAGTGGTCAAGAAGGCCGACGCGGTGAAGCAGGCCAAGCGCGAGCCGGTACGTATCGAGGCGCCGCCCGCACCGGTGGCGAAAAGCGAGCGGGCCAGGCTCGAAACGCAGATTCCACTGTTCGTCGGCGCCGCCACGCCAGGCGAGCTGCCGCCGTTGTCGCTGCTGGACGAGGCGCCGGAGCAGGGGCCGGGCTATTCCGAGGAAACCCTCGAGGTGCTCTCGCGCCAGGTCGAGTTCAAGCTGAAGGACTTCAAGATCGACGCCAAGGTGGTCGGTGCCTATCCGGGCCCGGTGATCACCCGCTTCGAGATGGAGCCGGCCGCCGGCGTGCGCGGTTCGCAGGTGTCGAGCCTGGACAAGGACATTGCGCGCGGTCTCTCCGTGGTCAGTGTGCGCGTGGTCGACGTGATCCCCGGCAAGAACGTGATCGGCCTGGAAATCCCGAATACCAAGAAGCAGATCGTCTACCTGTCGGAGATCCTGCGCTCGGACAAGTACGATCAGCTGAAGTCGCCGCTGGCACTGGCACTGGGCAAGGATATCGGCGGCAAGCCGGTGGTAGTCGACCTGGCCAAGATGCCGCATCTGCTGGTCGCCGGTACGACGGGTTCGGGCAAGTCGGTGGCGGTCAACGCGATGGTGCTTTCGCTGCTGTACAAGGCCAGCGCGAAAGACGTTCGGATGATCATGATCGACCCGAAGATGCTGGAGCTTTCGGTGTACGAGGGCATCCCGCATCTGCTGGCGCCGGTGGTCACCGACATGAAGGAGGCCGCCAACGCCTTGCGTTGGTGCGTCGCCGAGATGGAGCGCCGCTACAAGCTGATGGCTGCCGTGGGCGTGCGCAACCTGGGTGGTTTCAACAAGAAGGTGAAGGACGCCGAGAACGCCGGCCAGCCGTTGCTGGACCCGCTGTTCCGGCCCAACCCGGAGATGCCGAATCTCGCGGCCGAACCGCTGGAACCGCTGCCCTACATCGTGATCATCATCGACGAGTTCGCCGACATGATGATGATCGTCGGCAAGAAGGTCGAGGAACTGATCGCCCGTCTCGCACAGAAGGCGCGTGCGGCCGGCGTGCACTTGATCCTGGCCACCCAGCGTCCCTCGGTGGACGTGATCACCGGCCTGATCAAGGCGAACATCCCGACCCGCATCGCCTTCCAGGTTTCCAGCAAGATCGACTCACGCACGATCCTCGATCAGTCCGGTGCGGAGGCCTTGCTCGGTCATGGCGACATGCTGTACCTGCCGCCCGGCACCGCCACGCCGGAGCGTGTGCATGGCGCCTTCGTCGACGATCATGAGGTACATCACGTGGTCGCCTGGCTGAAGTCGCAGGGCGCGCCGCAGTACATCGAGGGCGTGCTGGAAGAAGTACAGTCCACCAGCGACGGCAAGTTCATCAACGATTCCGGCCTGCCGCAGGAGGGCGAGGAAGGCGGCGGCGATGCCGACACCCAGTTGTACGACAAGGCCGTGGCGATCGTCACGCAGACCCGTCGTGCATCGATCTCCGGCGTGCAGCGCCATCTGCGCATCGGTTACAACCGCGCTGCACGCCTGGTCGAACAGATGGAGCAGGATGGCGTGGTCAGCGCCCCCCAGCATAACGGCAATCGTGAAGTGCTGGCGCCACCACCACCGAAGAACTGAGTGCCCGGGAGCCAGCTTGCCTTTCATTAAGCCGGCAGTGTTCACACTTCATTGCCATCACCATGTTTCGGGGAATCCGATGAAACGCTTGATGTCTGTCCTGTCTTCCTTCGTGCTGGCGTTGTCGCTGAGCACGACGGCACAGGCCGCCACCGGCCCGGCGCGCGCGCGGCTGGATGCCTTCGCCAGCGGACTGCATTCGCTGACCGGCCACTTCACCCAGTCGCTGACCGACATCAACGGCAAGGTCAGCAAGACCAGTTCCGGCACGCTGGCGCTGGAAGCACCGCGGCAGTTCCGCTGGGACACGCTGACGCCGTCGAAGCAGACCATCGTCGCCGACGGCAGCCGGGTGTGGCTGTATGACCCGGATCTGGAACAGGTCACCGTGCGCGTCCAGAGTACCGAGGAGTCGCACAGCCCGCTCACCGTGCTGACCGATCTGAAGCAGATGGACAGGGACTTCAAGGTCGCCGAGCAGGGCGAGCGTGATGGCCTGGTCTGGCTGCGGCTCAGTTCCACCGCGAAGGACCCGCAGTTCGACTATGCCGATCTCGGCTTCGATGCGAACGGACTGGCGCGCATGGTCTTCCGCGACCAGCTCGGCTCCACCACCGACATCCGTTTCTCCGGCTGGCAGCGCAATGCGCCGATTCCGGCGTCCGACTTCAATTTCGTGCCGCCGAAGGGTACCGACGTGATCGGCGACGTGCCGGTGATCACCACCCAGCCACTGAAAGACTGATCCACGATGCCCGTGCTACGCCAGTTGCCACGCTGGGCCTGGATCGGCGGCGGCGTGCTGGCCTTCATTGCCGGCATCGTCAATGCCGCCGGCTACATGGGTTTCCGCCACCAGTCGATCACCAACCTCACCGGTTCCACCAGCCTGCTTGGCGTCTCGCTGGGCACGGCCGATGGTGGCGAGGCGGTGCATTGGGCGCTGTCGATCGGTGCGTTCCTGGTCGGTGCCATCCTCAGCGGGTTGATCGTGCAGCAACGCACACTGAAGCTCGGACGCCGCTACGGCGTGGCACTCGTGCTGGAATCGTTGTTGCTGTTTGCCGCCGTGCCGCTGCTCGATGCCGGCAACGCGATCGGCCTGTACCTGGCCTCGATGGGGGCTGGCCTGCAGAACGGCATGGTCAGTACCTACAGCGGCATGGTGTTCCGCACCACCCACGTCTCGGGCATGTTCACCGATCTCGGCATCTACATCGGCCAGCGGCTGCGTGGGCTGGAGGTCGATACGCTGCGTGTCCGTGTCTGCGTGCTGGTGATCGGCACCTTCCTGCTCGGCAGCGTCGCCGGTGCGCTGCTGTTTGGCCTGCTGCAGGAACGCACTCTGCTGATTCCTGCCGCCTTGACCGGCCTGTGCGGCATCACCTATGGCCTCTACAGTCAGTACACGATCAACACCAAAACGGATGCCGCCGCGAATTGACTGGGCATTTCAGGATGCCATGACGCAGCGATTGCGGCCTTCATGCTTGGCCTCGTAGAGCGCCTTGTCGGCGCGTGACAGCCATTGCTCGATGGATTCGCCGGGCCGCAGTGCGGCGACGCCGATGCTGACAGTCACCCCGATCGAACGCCCTTCGTGTACCACCACGGCCGTGGCCAGCTCACTGCGGATGCGCTCGGCGATGTCCCGTGCCTGCGGCAGTATGGTGTCGGGGAGACACAGCACGAATTCCTCGCCGCCGTAGCGGCCAACGAAATCGGCTTGCCGGCAGTGCTGCCGGATCACCTCGATCGCGCAGCGGATCACCGCGTCGCCGGCCAGATGCCCATGCGTATCATTGATCCGCTTGAAGTGGTCGAGGTCGAACAGCGCGATGCAGATGGGCTGGTTGCTGCCCAGTTCGTGTTCGCCGCCGACCAGTTCGAGGAAGCGGCGGCGGTTGTAGACACCGGTCAGTCCGTCGGTACCGGCGAGCTCGTCGAGACGCTGGTTGGCCGCCAGCAGGTCGCGCGTGCGTTCGTCGATCTGCCGCTGCAACTGCACGGCCTGACGCTTGAGATACAGGGTGCGCAGATGGACCAGCAGGGCCATCAGCCCGATCAGCAACAGCACGGCCAGCAACCGGCTGAGCAAGGTCTCGTACCAGCGCGGCTTGACCACCACACCGATACGGGTCTCGACCGTATGCGGGTACATGCCACGGGTTTCCGCACGCAGCTGCAGGTGATACTCGCCGTGGGGCAGGTTGGTATAGGCGGCACTCGGGGCACCCCCTCTGGAGATCCGGGTCCAGTCCTCGTCGAGGCCTTCCAGGCGATAGCTGTAGGAGGTTTCCATCGGTGCCTGGTAGTCGAGCAGGGCAAAGTCCACGCGCAGGTTGCGACTGCGCGATTCCAGGCTGAGGCTCTGGCCGTCGGCGGGAAGCTTGCCGAACGGGATCTCGTCGCTGCTGACGACGGCGTCTGTAATCGCCAGTGGCGCGGGGGCTGCCGCCGGGGGCTGCCAGTGCGGCCGGATCACGGTCAGGCCGCCGAGGCCGCCAAACAGCAGTTCACCGCCGGGCGCACGTGCCGCGCCCACGTAGATGTAACTGGCGATGTTCAGCCCGTCGCGCGGACCGAGGTTGTGCACGGCATACGTGCCGCCGTCGATCCTGGATACGCCATTGGAAGTGCTGACCCACAGGTTGCCTTGATCGTCATCCAGCACACCGCTGACCTTGTCGCTTGCCAGACCTTGCGCAACGCCTATGTTGCGGAAGCGGTGGGGGCCATCGGGCGAATAGTGATCGATCAGGCCGAGTCCGCCGAACGTGCTGACCCATAGCCGTCCCTGCGGATCCAGCATGGTCGAGCTGATGTAGTTCTGCGGCAGGCTGGTGGGATCGCCCTGCTTGTGCCGCAGGGTCTCGAAGCCGCGATTGTCGAGTGTGCTGATGGCGATGCTGATGCCACGGGTGGTGCCATACCACCAGCTGTCACCGACGTGGGCGATCTGTCGCACCGTGTTGCTGCTGAGGCTGCCCGGATCTTTCGGGTCATGTTCGACACGATCGAGCTTGCCGCTGCGCGTGTCGTAACGATACAGGCCGTCGTAGGTGCCGATGAGGATGCGCTGGCCATCTCGTTGCAGGCTCAGTACCGGCTTGCCTTCCAGGGCCGGCAATATCGAGGGCTGGATCGCCAGGGTATCCGGATTGATCCGTGCCAGGCCCTGCGTGCCGACCAGGATCGAGCCGTCCGGTGCTTCGACGAAGGCCTGCACGTCACGGTGGATCTGGTCGCCGCCCAGCTGCAGGTGCGTCATGTGGCCGGTGGCGAGGTCGATCACGTCGATGTGGCCGGAGCCCAGCGCCAGCCATATGCGGTTGCGCGCATCGACATAGATGCCGCGAACGCTGGTGTCGCTGAGCGCGTTCTGCTCCAGCGGCGAAGGCAGCAGGGAGAAAGCCGTGCGGGCGTTGGGGTTGGTGTGTGCAAGACCGAGATCGGTAGCTGCCCAGATATTGCCCGAACGGTCCTGCAGCAGACCCCGCACCGAGTCGCCAGGCAGCGAGGAGGCTACCGCGGCATCGTGATGAATGCGGGTCAGGTGGGCCTCGCCCGCCGTGTACGCGAGGATGCCGCTGCCGTCGGTGGCGATCCATACAGTGTTTGCTGCGACGTCCAGGAAATTCCGGATGGTGGACTGCTGGCTGCCGTGCCGATAGCCGCTGAAACCCGGCACCGGATGCCATTGGCCATCGGTATCGCGATAGACCGCGCCGGCCTGTCCGCTGCCCACCCAAAGCCTGCCTGTTCGATCTTCGTGGATGGCCCAGATCTGGTTGGTGAGTACGTTGGCGATCGTGCCTTCGGGATGCTCGGGCCGCACGAACGTCGTCGAGCCCGGGTGACGGACGAACAACCCGTTGTCGTTGCCCAGCCACAGGTTGCCGGTACGGTCCTGCATCACGCTGAAGTTGCGCGGTGCCGTACCGGCACCGGGTTTCAGCTGGGTGATCGTGTCCGTGCGCGGATCAAGATGATCCAGCCCCGAATCGGTGGCGATCCAGACGCCGCCGGCATGATCGTCGGCGAGGTCGTAGATCTTGCGGTCCGAAGTGCCGTTCGTGCCGATCGGATAGGTCCGGAAACGATTGGTCGCGGGGTCGAAGCGGACCAGGCCACCGGCATTGGTGCCGATCAGCATGCCGCCGTCGGGTAGTGCGAACAGGCTGCGTACGTAGGCATCGGGCAGTCCCTGTCCGTCACCGTTTCGGGTGTCGAACCCCTGTGCACGGTAGCCGTCATAGCGTGCCAGCCCCACCATGGTGCCGACCCAGATCAGGCCGCGTTGATCCTGTGCCACTGAGGTGATGATCGACTGCGGTACGCCTTCACTGCTGCTCACGCGGTCGAACCAGGGGACATCGAACGGAGCCCATGGATCGCTGGTCGAGGCACAGGCCGTTGCGGCAGCGAGAAACACTAGAAGCAGCCCGAGCAGACTCAGGCCGGGCCGGCGAAAGCGATGATGCCGAGGACTCATCCAACCGGTGCAGTGAGGGTGGTGTACGCGCAGGTAGATCCAGTCGCCATGGTCGCCCATGCAAGAGGAATATGCGTCCGGCCCTTCACTTGTGTCCTGCCCCTGGCTAATGCATTGCGGATCGAGACTGCAATGAGCGACATGATAGCGGCAAACCCGGCCCGGTTTGAGACATGGGCTGCGGGCAGCCAGGCCGGCAACCTGCCCGAAGCGGACCGGGCAGGTTGCCTGTCGGGGGTGTCTGCCTTACCCGCCGGTTGCAGGTCCCAGCGTCAATGCCTTGCGCAGTTCATCCCGTGCGGCGACAAAATCCGCCTGCCAGAGCGGATCCTGCAGCAGGTGCGCCGCGATGACCGTGCCGGCAATCCGGCCTGCCTCCACGTCGCTCGGGAAGTGCGCGCCCATCACGATGCGATGCTCGGCATAGCTATCGGCTCTGGCAAAGATCTGTGCGCGCTTCTCAGGCACCATGTTCGCGAGCAACACGGCTGTGGTGTAGCCGAACGTGGAGTGGCCGCTCGGGTAACTCCAGTCGTTGCGTTTTTCCTTGGCAAGCGGATGCACGAGGCTGGAAACGACCCCGGGGCGCGGCCGCAGCCAGTGGTTCTTTGCATCTTTCGCCTCGGCTTTGTCCAAATCTGCCGTGCGTGCAAAAAAGGCTGATGTCCTGGGCAAGTTGGAGGCGTTCAATGCAGGCCCCAGCACGTCCGCGAAGCGGAATACGGAACGCTCCGTATCCGCTTTCGCCGCGGCCATGTCCGCGGCCGTGCGCGAGCGTTGCGCGGCCAGCACGGCCTGAAGATCGTGCTGGGCCGCGGCCGAACCCGCTGCCGGCGGAGGCGGCAGCAGGTTCGACAGTTCGATGGTGGCCGGACCAGCGCCACCACCGTCGGCCAATGCGGTCTGGCCGACCAGCAGCAACGACAGCAGCAACAGCGTGCGTTTCATCAGAACAGGTCCGCCGAGATGGTGAAGCTGTAGTTGCGCGACGGGATGGTGAAGAACAACGGTGTGCCGTCCTGGGCTGTGGTGCCGGCCAGGGCGTTGATGTGGGTGTTGTTGAACACATTGTTGACCTGGAAGCCGAGCTTGATGTCCTTCACGTCGGTCGAGTTCAGATCGAAACGGTAGCTGGCGGCGAAGTTGGTCACCGCATAGCCGCCGATCGGCGTGTCGTCGTTGGCGTTCGCCGTGTAGTAGGTCTTGCCGACGAACTTGTCGATCAGCGACGCGTAGATGGGGCCGTTGCTGTAAATGAAGCCCAGCGCGGCGGTCTTGTGCGGTGTGTTGGGATTCCAGCTGTTGTCTGCGGTCTGGATCGCGCGATTGAGCGATCCATTGGCGTAGACGCTGAAGCCGGCGCCCAGCATGTAGGTGCCTTCGAGTTCGACGCCGCTGTAATGCACGCCGCCGCCGTTGTAGAACTCGGTGATGCCGCCAATCTTGTGGCTCTGGACGAAGTTGTTGAAGTCGATCTTGTACACGTCACCCGACAGCGTCAGGCGATCGTTGGTCCAGGTCGTGCCGAGCTGCCAGTTGGTGGTCTTCTCCGGGGCCACGGCGCTGTCGGAAACCGCCGGGTTGGGCACGTACAGCAGATTGAGGTTGGGTGCGAGGTAACCCTTGGCCCACTGCGCATAGGCCGTCCAGTTGGAGCTGAAGGCGTAGTGGAACGCGGCCGACGGAAGGGTGGCGCTCCAGGTCTTGGAATAGGTCAGCGGGGTTTCCGTCTTCTGGTTCACCGGGGCGTCAAGGTCGCGCTCGAAACGGTTGTATTTCACACCACCGACGAACCAGGCGTTGTCGGTGATGTTCCACTGGTATTCGATGAACGGCTGGATCGTTACCAGCGTGTCGTTCATGCGGCGATCCGTCGACCCTTGCAGAATCTGGGCGGGTGTCAGGGGACTGGTTGCAAGCGTCGCACCGGTATTGGGTTCCGGGTTCAACAGGCCATTCGTGTCGTCGAATTCATACAGCCAGCGAATGTCGTCCTGATGGTCGTACCACACGCCGGTGCGTACTTCACCCGGGCCCAGTTCCTTGCCCAGACGGAAGATGTCGCCCCATGAACGATTAGTATTGCGCATGTGCTGGCCCGGTACGTCATCCGCGCTGTAGTACGTGCCGTTCGGTGTTTCGCCGTTCGGATCTTCACCGTTGAAGCCGAAATGGTTGTAGCCGTAGGTGTAGGCCTTGTTGTCGATCGTCCAGCCGTCGAACACCGAATGCAGGCCGATGTAGCCGAGGTTGGTGTTGATCTTGTCCTGGTTGTAGCGGTAGTAGGCCTGGCTGGTCGGGTCGTTGACCAGGCCATAGTTCACGCCGTACTGCGCGATCTGCGCCTTGGTGGCGCCGAACGGCACGTACTGGTCGAGTTTGTTCGCCATGGCGACGAAGGTCAGCGTGGTGTTGTCGCTGACCGGCTGCACCACCTTGGCGAACACGCTCTGGCGGCGTTGGCCGGCGTTGGTGAGGTAGCCGTCCGAATCGCTGTTCTGCACATTAAACACGGCAGTGGTGCCGCTGTCGGTGAAGCGGCCGGTATCGACGCGGATGCCTTCGACAGCGGTACTCCAGCTGCCGATGCTGAGGTACGGGCTGACGTTGAGTTTGTCCTGCGGGCTGATCGAATCCACCGAAATGGTGCCGCCGAACGTGGCGTTGCCGAGCGTGCCGGCCGTGCCCGGGCCGCGATCGACCGTCACGCTGCTGGTTTCCTGGTTGGTGAAGTACGAGGTGGAGTGGTGCGTGAAGTCGTTGGAGTCCATCCACGGGATGCCATCGAACGTCACATTGTACTGGCCGTCCTGGAAGCCGCGGATCGAAACGACCGGCGCCTCCATCAGGCCGGAGCCGTTTGGCGTCACGGTGTATACGCTCGGTGCGATGGCCGCGGCGTCGGTGTAGTCGCCGGTAGGTGAGATGTTTTCCTGGATGTACAGGCTGCCGATGATTGATTGAGGCTGTATGGCCACCATCGAGCCTTGCGTCGGCGCGATATTGCTCACGGTCATGGTGGTGCCGGTGACCTGGACGGCGCTGAGGTTCTGCGCATTCTGTACCGACGTACCCGTGGCGGCGTCGTTGCTCGCCGCTGAATTGTTCGGGGTCGAGCTGGTCGGGGCAGATGTGGTGCCAGTCGCCGTGGAGTCGCCGGCAAAGGCCGGGGCGGATAATGCCGCGGCGATGCAGAAGGCGAGCAGGGCGGGTTTGCGGAGCAGGGTGGTCGAGGTCAGCCGCGTCATGGGTTGTCCCAAAGTTGTTGTTGGATAGGGGGCACTGTGCGGGGCGCCACGCTAGTCATCCGACATGACAATTTGGTAACAACTATATTAATTGAAAATCTTTCGACATAATCGAAAATAAATACGCTAAGCTGGATCTAAGCTTGGTAATGAATGGCAAATATAAAATCCATTGATATGATTATTTCGCATGTATATTTCAGGTAATGCCGGCCATATTCCGGAGGTGCCTGGCATCGGCGCGTGCGTACCAGTGTGTACATGGTGAGCTGGCCGGCATCCACGCAGCCCGCAAGCCACCAGGTGGATGCCTTATCATTCGGGCATGCCATCCCGTGTTTCACCCAGCGCCCCCGGCCTGTTCGCCGAACCCGACGCGCTCAAGCCGCTGGCCGAGCGCATGCGTCCGCGCAGCCTGGACGAGATCGTCGGCCAGCAACGGCTGGTCGGCCCGGACAAGGCGCTGCGCCGTGCGCTGGAAGCCGGCAGGATCCATTCGATGGTGCTGTGGGGGCCGCCCGGTTGCGGCAAGACCACCTTGGCGCTGCTGGTGGCACGTTATGCGGATGCGGATTTCCGCGCGATCTCCGCGGTGCTGTCCGGTCTGCCGGACGTGCGCAAGGCGCTGGCCGAGGCCGAGGTGAATTTCGCGCAGGGCCGGCGCACCGTGTTGTTCGTCGACGAGGTGCACCGTTTCAACAAGACCCAGCAGGATGCCTTCCTGCCGCATATCGAAAAAGGCGTGATCATCTTCATCGGCGCCACCACCGAGAATCCGTCGTTCGAACTGAACTCCGCGCTGCTGTCGCGCTGCCGTGTGCACGTGCTGGAGCCGATCTCCACTGACGACATCGTGGCTGCGCTCAAGCGTGCCTTGAGCGACAGTGAGCGCGGCCTCGGCGAGTTGCAGCTGCAGGTGGGCGACGAGTCGCTGGAGTCGATCGCCCAGGCCGCCGATGGTGATGTGCGCCGCGCGCTGACCCTGCTGGAAATCGCCGCCGAGCTCGCCGAAGACAAGCGCATCGACGAGGTCACCCTGGCCCAGGTGCTGGCCGACCGCACCCGCCGCTTCGACAAGCAGGGCGAACAGTTCTACGACCAGATCTCGGCGCTGCACAAATCCGTGCGCTCGTCCGATCCCGATGCCGCGGTGTACTGGCTGTGCCGCATGCTCGATGGTGGCGTCGACCCGTTGTACCTGGCCCGGCGCATGACGCGCATGGCGGTGGAAGACGTCGGCCTGGCCGAACCGCGTGCCTGGCGCATGGCGCTCGACGCGTGGGATACCTACGAGCGTCTCGGTAGTCCCGAAGGCGAATTGGGGCTGGCCCAGCTGGCGATCTGGCTGGCGATCTCGCCCAAGAGCAATGCCGCCTACATGGCCTGCAACAAGGCCCGCGAAGCGGTGCGCGAAGGCGGCACGCTGGAAGTGCCGATACACCTGCGCAACGCGCCGACCAAGTTGATGAAGGGTCTAGGCTACGGCAAGGGTTATCAGTATGACCACGACGCCGAAGGCGGCATCGCGCTCGATCAGCAATGCCTGCCCGACGAACTCGTCGGCAGCGTGTTCTACGAACCGGTCGAACGCGGGCTGGAACTGCAGCTACGCGAGAAGCTGCTGGCTCTGCGCGCCGCGCGTCAGCAGGCGCGCGGCAAGTAACCGCGCTCCTGCCTGCTGGCAAGATAAACACTATCCGGGCGATGCAACCCCTGAAGTCCGGGCCGCCGCGTTACGCGGCATGCTGACAGCATGCCGCTGGCTTTGTGCGAGTGCGCGTGCCATGCGCCGCACGGCTTCGTCCAGCTCGGTTTCATCGTGATAGCTGAAACCGAGATGCACGAAAGGCTGTTCGCGCTGGAAGAACTCGTAGCGACCGGCGCCAAAGAACCGCACGCCCTCACGTTCGCCGGCGCGGGACCAGGTGCCCACGTCGATCGCGTCGTCGACACGCGCCCACAAACTCATGCCGCCCGCAGGAATGCGAAACGTGAGGGCGCTGCCGAGATGGCGCGCGAGCGATGTGGCCAGCGCATCGCGGCGGCCGGCGTAGATACGTCGCATCCGGCGCACATGGCGCAGCAACTCGCCATCTTCGAAGAGTTCGGCGATGGCGCATTCCATGGCCACGTTGCCGTGTGCATCGCTGGCCGCACGCAGGCTCGCCAGCCGCTCGAACACGGGCGGCGGCGCGATCACGAAAGCTGTGCCCAACCCAGGCGCAAGCAGATTGGATAGCGAGCCGATATAGATAACGTTGGCTCCGCCCACGCCGGAGGCAATCGGCAGGACCGGCTTGCCGGCGTAATGGAATTCGTGATCGTAATCATCCTCGATGATTGCGAAGCCGTGCCGCAGCGCAAGCGTGGCCAGCCGTGTGCGCCTGGCCTGCGACATTGTGACCGTGGTGGGAAACTGGTGATGCGGTGTTAGGAATACCGCGCGCACTTGCTGATGCGCCAGCAAGGCTTCCAGTGCATTGACATCAAGTCCATCCTCATCCAGCGGCAACGGGAGCAGTCGCGCACCAGCCAGTTTCAGCACGCTCCAGGCCGGCGGGTAACCGAAAGCCTCGACGACGACGACATCACCCGGTTGCAGCAGCATCCGCGCAACCAGATCGATACCCTGTTCGATGCTGTGGGTGACCATGAGGTTGTCCGGTGTCACCGGCAGACCGCGCGTGCGCGCGAGCATCGCAGCCAGCACCTTGCGCAGTCGCGGGTGACCGCAGGGATCGGCATAAGTGAGCAGGGAATGGCCGCGCTGCCCAATGGCACGACGAAACGCGCGCGCGAGTTCTGCCGCCGGAAACAGGCGCAGGTCAGGCATGTCATTGGAGATGAGCAAGGTGCCCGGCGGCGGCACGCTGCCGGGCGGCATCGCGTGCACTGGCGCAGTCAATGCATAGGTGGGAACTTCGGTCTGTGGTTCATGTGCAGTGAGTGGAGCCACCGCCGGCGATGCGACAAACGTGCCCCCACCAATGCGCGTACTGACCAGCCCTTCGGCCGCCAGCTCGCCATAACCGGCGACCACGGTGTTGCGGTTGACGCCAAGCAATTCGGCCAGCTCACGCGAACCGGGCAGCGCTTCGCCGGGCTTGAGCCGGCCGCTGCGGATGCTGTCGGTGAGCGCGGCGGCAAGCTGCAGGAACAGTGGCAGTTCCTGCGCGGGGTCCAGTGTGATCGTCAGCTCCCAACGTCGCATGCACGCATGCTAGCACTCGTGCATCACGACCGGACTAGCTGCCATCGCAAAAGTGGAGCTGTCACTGCGCTGCGCGATTGATCACGCTCGACTCCCCGCAGGAAAGAGGAAAACGTCATGAATCGCAAATCGCTTGCTGTGCTGATCGCGGCGCTGATCGGTTGTGGCGCCATTGCGCAAACCTCGATGGCGGCAGATGCGGCGCCGCAATACTTCGCGAGCAACCTGCCTTCGCTGGGCGGTAACAATAGCGAGGGCAACAGCATCAATGATTTCGGGCTGATCTCCGGTTATTCCAATACGACGGATGACCTGAACACGCTCGCCACCGCGTGGGTGTATGGGAGGGTGGTCAACCTGAAAACGCTGGGCGGCGCCAACAGCAATGTGGCGTGGCCGGTAAAAAACAACTTCGGCGTGATCTCGGGGATCGCGCAGACCGCTACACCGGATCCGAACCAGGAGAGCTGGAGCTGCTCGGCGTTTTTCTTCGGTTCGGATACGGGGGCTGGCAACACGTGCCTGGGCTTCGTCTGGGCATTCGGCAAGATGAGGCCGTTGTCGCCGCTGCCAGGCGGCAATAACAGCTTCGCCACCGGCACCAATAACCGTCTGCAGACCGTCGGCTGGGCCGAGAACGCCGTGCACGATCCGACCTGCAATATTCACCACGACAGCAATCAGGTGCTGCAATTCCTGCCGGTGATATGGGGACCGGACCCGGGCCACGTTCAGACGCTGCCGCTGTTGCCCGGCGACAGCGATGGTGCCGCCACCGCGATCAACGATCGCGGCCAGATCGTGGGCATCTCCGGTCTCTGTGACCAGGCGGTCGGGCGCGATACCGCCAGGCATATGGTGCTGTGGCAGAACGGCCATGCGACCGATCTGGGCAACATCGGCGGCAACGCCTGGAACACGCCGATGGCGATCAACCGGCAAGGTGACATCGTCGGTTTCGCCAACACTTTGCCTGGCGATGGGTTCAGCCTGCACGCCTTCTTCCGGAGCCATGCAGGTGGACCGCCGGTCGATCTGGGTGTGCTCTATCCCGGCGACAACATCAGCCAGGCGCTTGGCATCAATGACCGCGGCCAAGTCGTGGGCCTGTCGTGCGGTGGAAGCGGATGCCATGGTTTCCTCTGGCAGAACGGCGTGATGACCGATCTCAACAAGCTGGTGTCGGGTTACGACGGAGTGATCGAGGACGCACAGGACATCAATGATCTCGGGCAGATCACCGGGCAGGCGGCCGATGCGACCGGCAATCTGGTGTCGTTCTGGGCGACTCCGATGGCAGGCTACGGAAGTCATGGCGTCGCTGCCTCCGGTGCGCCTGCGGCAGACCATGCGGTTGTACAGGCCGCACTATCGTCCAAGGCGAAACAAGAGTTGATGCAACGGCTGGGTTTGGGTCGCATCGATCCGGTGACCGGTGCGGTTCACCATTGAAGGCTCACGAACACGGCGATGGTGCATCCACACTTCGACTTGTTTTCTTTGAAAGGGCTGCATGGCTATTCTATGCAGCCCTTCGGGGCGTGGAGAGAGCCGCGCAAAAACCGCTTTCTTTATCGGAGAAGGTCATGCCCTCGACAGCGATGAACGCCGTGACAGCAGGCATGAAAGCCCGCGAGCAGCACTTGCGACGCATGAACGAACGGTACGTGGCAGCGTGGCTGGCGGGAGACGTGGATTGGTATCGCGTGCATCTTGCGGATGAGTTCGTCTGCATTGAATCGGACGGCTCGCTGCTTGACAGGGACACCTTCCTGCGCCTGACCGCACAGGGCTGCACCGACCTTGCTGATTACCGACTGGATCATGTCGACGTGCAGTTCTACGGTGATGTCGCACTGGTGCGGGCCTCGGGCTCCTGGGTCATGAAGACCGGTACGCCCGGCATCAGCCGCTACATCGATATCTATGTGCGCTCGGGCGACGAGTGGAAAGTGGTATCTGCGCAAATTACCCGGGCGCTTCGGGGAGCTATCCATGAACTGCATTAGGATGCTGCTGCCCGGCCTGGCCTGCGCCGCTGTCTTTGCGGCGGCGAGCAGCCATGGCACCGGGATTGAAGGCGCAGCGAAACCGGCGGCGCCCTGCGGGTCGGCGCTGTTCCGGCAGTTCGATTTCTTCGCGGGCGATTGGGATACCTACGACGTCGGCTCCCCGTCGAAAGTAGTCGCACGCAACAAGGTAACCATCATCCTCGATGGCTGTGCCGTGCAGGAGGACTACCGGCAGAGCGATGGCATGCATGGCGAAAGCTTCAGTGCCTACGACGTCACACGTGGCATGTGGCATCAGACATGGGTGACCAACCACGGCAAGCTGCTCCTGCTGGATGGCCGGCTCGCAGGCGATCGCATGGTCCTGACCGCCACGGAAACGGCAGCGGACGGCTCGACATCACTGCAGCGCGTCATCTGGTTTCCCCAGGGAACCGCCGTGCGTGAGACAGCGGAGCGCTCGACCGACGGCGGCAAGACATGGAAACCCGTTTTCGACATCGTGTTTCGCCCGCATGCGCAAGGCCGCGGCTGAGCTTCGCCCGACGTCCATCGCGGCGATTACGAACCGGTGGCGGTCATTCGGTGGCCGGGCCGGCATGTCGACTCGATCAGGCTGATTCTGCCTTGCTGCGCATGCCCTTGCCGGTAGACGTTGCCCGGCATAGATTCGCCGCATCCACCGGGGGAGAGGTGAATCATGCGCGTATTAGTGGCGGGTCTGATCGGCGGCATCGTGATGTTCATCTGGGGCGTGGCGGCGCACATGGCGCTGGGACTGGGTAACGTCGGCATCCATCAACCCGTTGATGAAAACGCCGTGCTGACCACCCTGCACGAGGGCCTGGGCGAACGGGCCGGTGTGTACATGCTGCCGTCGTTCGATCCGAAGCAGATGAACGATCCCTACAAGGTCCGCGCCTATTCGTTGAAAGCCATCCGCTCGCCGTACGCCTGGGTGGTCTACCTCCCGCAGGGCGAGGACATGCTGCAGATGAAGCAGCAGATTCCCCGCCAGTGGGCGTCGGACACCCTGGGAGCGCTGGCGCTGGCCTTCGTGATGGGACTGGCCGGGCTGGGCTTCCGGCGCCGCGTTGCCGTGGCCGCCGCCGCCGCGGTGTTCGCCTGGCTGAGCACGATGGTGCCGTACTGGAACTGGTATCGCTTCCCGCTCGATTTCACCTTGGCCGCGCTGATCGAGCAGCTGATCGGCTGGCTGATCGCCGGCGCCGCCATGGCGTGGTGGCTCGGCCGCAGCGAGCGCAAGCTGGCGAGTTGATCTGCTTCGCTCCCTCCCCTGCGTGCAGCAGGGGAGGGCTGGGGAGGGGTGAAGTCCTCGGGGAAAACGGGATTCCGTTGCGGTGTTTGCCACCAGCCAGCGATAATTCACGGTTCAAGCCTTCATCTGGACCCGATCATGCTGGATCCCGCCCTGCTGCGTTCGCGCCTCGCCGAAACCGCCGCACGTCTCAAGGAAACCCGCGGCTTCACGCTCGACGTCTCCGCGATGGAGGCGCTGGAAAGCACGCGCAAGCAGCTGGCGATGGAGACGCAGGAGCTGCAGAACCTGCGCAACACGCGTTCCAAGGCGATCGGGCAGGCCAAGGCCAAGGGTGAGGACGTCGCCGCGCTGATGGCCGAAGTCGCCGGCATCGGCGACAAGCTCAAGGCCAACGAACAGGCACTGGCCGAGGCGCAGGCCAAGCTCTCCGACATCGCGCTGATGATCCCCAACATCCCGCACGAGTCGGTGCCGCTCGGCAAGGACGAGGGCGACAATCTCGAAGTCAGCCGCTGGGGCACGCCAAACACCTTCAAGTTCGAGGTGAAGGACCACGTCGTGCTGGGCGAGCGTCACGGCTGGCTCGACGGCGATGCCGGCGCCAAGCTCTCCGGCGCGCGCTTCACCGTGTTGCGCGGCCAGCTCGCGCACCTGCATCGCGCGATTGGCCAGTTCATGCTCGACCTGCATACCGGCGAGCACGGCTACCTCGAATGCAACGTGCCGGTGCTGGTCAACGCCGACAGCATGCTCGGCACCACCCAGTTGCCGAAGTTCGAGGAGGACCTGTTCTCCACCCAGGTCGGCGATTCGAAGCGCTACCTGATTCCCACCGCCGAAGTCTCGCTGACCAACCTGGTGCGCGACAGCATCCAGGAAGCCGACGTGCTGCCGCTGCGCTTCACCGCGCACTCGCTGTGCTTCCGTGCCGAGGCCGGCAGCTACGGCCGCGACACCCGCGGCATGATCCGCCAGCACCAGTTCGAGAAAGTCGAGATGGTGCAGGTCGCACGCGCCAGCGACTCCTACGCGCAACTCGAGGAAATGGTCGGCCACGCCGAAAAAGTGCTGCAGAAACTCGAGCTGCCGTACCGCAAGCTGCTGCTGTGCACCGGCGACATGGGCTTCCAGTCGACCAAGACCTACGACCTCGAAGTGTGGCTGCCCAGCCAGCAGACCTACCGCGAAATCTCCAGCTGCTCCAACTGTGAGGATTTTCAGGCACGCCGCCTGCAGGCCCGCGTGCGCAACGCCGACACCGGCAAGCCCGAACTCGTGCACACCTTGAACGGCTCCGGCCTCGCCATCGGCCGCACCCTGATCGCGGTGATGGAGAACTACCAGAACGCCGACGGCTCGATCAGCGTGCCCGAAGCACTGCGCCCGTACATGGCCGGGCTGGACCGCATCGCATGAACGCGCCGGCGCCCGTTCGCGGCAAGTGGGACAAGGTCGAGTTCTACACCAGCTACTTCCTGCTGCTGGTGCTGATCTCTTTCATCGGCACCCGGCTGGCCTTCGCCACCGTGTGGCAACTGCCGACCATCGACTTCGTCCTCTCGGTCATCGCCATGCTGCTGGTCCTCGCCAGTTTCTGGTTCGGCCGCCACAGCCGTCGCTGGCGCCTGTGGACCATCGCCTTCGCCACTGCCACCCAGATCGTGCCAATGGTGATCCGCGAACCGGTGCTGCTGTTCCCACTGATTGGCGCACTGATCCCGATCGCGATCCTGGTCGGCTGCCTGATTGCGCTGTCCAAGAAAGGCCCGAATAGCGACCCGCAACGAGGTTCCTGATAGCATTGCGACCCTCGCAAGGGGCGCGAACAAGTTTGGAGAGATGGCCGAGCGGTTTAAGGCAGCAGTCTTGAAAACTGCCGTAGGTGTGAGCCTACCGTGGGTTCGAATCCCACTCTCTCCGCCAGAAACACAAAACGCCCCCTAGTGGGGCGTTTTGTGTTTCTGATGGTGACGGCTGGGTAAGAACCCCCGGTTCGACAAATTCGTCTGGAACGAATTTGGACAGCCGCAGGCTGGCCCCGTAGGGCGCAGCGCGGTGGGGTGAGGCTCATGGATAAGCCGAACAATCTCGCTCGTCACGCGTGCCGGACGCATGAATAAGTGATGCTGGGCCGCTTAGTTGGTAGATGATGTATTTGTGTTCTTCCATGCGAGAGGCAGCTCTTCGTGCCGGTGCTGGTACCATTCGGTCATCACCTTGGGGATGGAGTTGAATGAGCACTTCACCGTTTATCACTCGCGTGATCTTGCGAAATTTCCGAAGTATCGGCCTATGCGACGTGACGCTAGGGCCTTTAACCTACCTAGTCGGTTCGAATGGCGCAGGCAAAAGCAATTTCGTTGATGCGCTGCATTTGGTTACAGATGCCTTAACCAGTTCACTTGATCAGGCACTTAACCTCCGCGGTGGTTTGGCTGAAGTGCGTCGCCGTTCTGCTGGCCACCCGACTAACTTCGGAATTCGTCTTGAATTCACTTTGAATGGCCAAATTGGTCATTACGCATTCAACGTAGGTGCACTCAAGAATCGCGGTTTTGAAGTCCAGACTGAGGAATGCAGTCTTGGAGGGCAGGGAAAAGGGCCTTTTTTCCGTATTGAGCGCGGCCATGTAAAAGATAGTAGCGAATCGACCTTGCCAGCTCTGACTAAGGATCGCTTAGCCTTGGTCGCGCTATCAGGTCTGAGTGCTTTCAGACCGATCTTCGACGCTCTTACTGCGATGGGTTTCTACAATCTCAATCCGAAGCTAATGCGTGATCTTCAGCACCCTCAAGAAGGGAGATTACTTAAGCCGGTCGGTGAGAACATTGCTGCTGTTATTGGTCACTTAGAACGGATCAATCCTGTAGCATTAGAATCAATAGAAGGGTACTTGCGAACAGTCGTGCCGACTGTGCACGCCGTAAAACGGCTCCAGGTGGGCCCCATGGAAACACTTGAGTTCCGTCAGGAAGTTCCTGGTGTTAAAGATCCTTGGCGCTTCACGGCTCAGAATATGTCCGACGGAACGCTGCGCGCTTTAGGAGTGTTGACTGCACTATTTCAGGGCAACAACGATTTTGCGCCGAGCCTGATTGGCATTGAAGAACCTGAAACTGCGCTGCATCCTGGCGCAAGCGCGGTGCTTCGTGAGGCTCTTGGACGAGCTGCATTGCAGACTCAAATAATCGTTACGAGCCACAGTCCTGACCTCTTGGATGATGAGTCGGTAAAAGACAGTCAAATTCTCGCCGTGGTATCGCAGGCTGGTGAAACGAAACTCGGCTGTATCGACCCGGCATCTCGCGATGCGATCCGAAACAATCTTTTCTCGGCAGGCGAGCTGCTTAAGCTTGGGCAGCTCCAACCTGATCCAAAAAATCTTCTGGAGCAGGCTGCAGCTCAGTCAGATTTGTTTGGAGAGGTCAGCGCTTGACGAATGTATCTTGCATAGTTGAGGGACATGGTGAAGTTGCAGCCGTGCCTGTATTACTTCGTAGGATTGCAGCTTGGCGGTCACCAAATTCTATTTTTGATGTTCAAGTCCCTATTCGCGTCAGTCGTGATCGCTTTTTGAATCGCGAAGATCAGTTTTCGCGCTTTCTGCAACTTGCAGGTAGCAAGTGCGGCGATGATGGATGGGTGTTGGTGCTGTTGGATGCAGATGATGATTGTCCTGCGGCGCTGGGGCCTCAAATTTTGGCGCGTGCTAGGAATGTTTTGCCGCACCGATCGATCTCGGTTGTGCTAGCGAATCGAGAGTTTGAGGCGTGGTTTATTGGAGCCGTGGAATCATTGAACACGCACCGAGGGCTTATGATAGCCGCGGTTGACTTGGGTATCGATCCTGAGCTGCCTCGAGATGCAAAAAGTTGGCTTGGTCATCGAATGACGAGTGGAACATACGGCCCAACAACTGATCAGCCTGCTTTTTCGGCGCGCATGGATCTGCTGCAAGCCCATAACCGGTGCCGATCTTTTCGAAAATTATGTGATGAGTGGGATCGGCAATTTCCTCCCGCCGAAGTCCCTTAGGAAAAGCTTAACTATCCGGGTCAGAGCCACATTCCTGTCAGCATTCTTGAGCTGCTCTGGCTTGCTTAGCCCCTACGACCGAACCCGCCGCCACACCACCTCACCATGCGCCCCTTCGGCCGCACCACTCGACGGCTTGGCCACGCGATAGGTCAATTCGTCGCCGTTGATGGTGTAACTCGAGTTTCCGCTCTTGCCATCCCAGTTCGGGAACGAGGCATGCAGGATGTGGCTGTGCATGACTTTGGCGTCGGCACTGACGTGGTCGAAGTGGGCACTGCTGTCCATCGAGGCGGCACGGTACTCGTCCGGGGTTCCCCTGGATTTGTCGTTCGCTGCGAATGGCATCCGCTTCGCCCGCACGATCTGCAACATGCAGTCGCCCTGTGCATCGATAAGCCACATGCCTTCTGGGTGGGGACCGTACAGCGCCGGCGGGATGCGCACGCCAGCTTCGCGGAACATGTCGGCAATGCTCGCCTTCGCGTGGCACCATGAGCGTGCTAGGCCGCCATGCGGTATTCGTAATACGGGCGCTCGCGGTCATCAAGAATTGCATATGCTGCGGCCAGGTTGCCCGGATCCGGGTTTAGCCAAGCGTCGATGTTCTCCGGCTTGATCGGGATGATGCAGCGGTCATGACCGGCAATGGCGATCTCCGGAGGAGGGTCATCGGTGATTACCGCGAAAGACAAGAGGTCTGGTTTGTCACGGCCGGTCCAGTGTGACCAGAGGCAGGCAACAAGCATGTCCTGTGCGATCTTCGGCCGAAATTCCAGCACCACGTTTTCTTCTTTCTCACCCGGTGCCAGCTCGCGGCCTTCCATCTTGTGCCGGCTGACGTTCTCGTAGAACGCGTTCATCACCATGACTCCATGGTGGTATCCGAACAGCTGGCCCCAGGTCTTTTCGAGATTGTCGCGGCGCGCGTTGTAGGTACCCGGATGCTTACGCTCCACCGCTTCCGTCCAGCAAGGCAGGCGGCACTGATAACGCATGGGCACCACCAGGCGCCTGCCATCCTTCCGGATCATCACCGGCGCGTATTGGCCAGGGGACATGAGCGAGTCGCGGTCGAGCAGGTCTGTGCGCTGCAAATCACTGAGCCGGCGTTGCGCCTGTTCGATCTTGTTACCGGCGACACGCACATCATTTTCGGCTTTCTTCGTCGGATTACCCGAAGCCATGATGCGTTCGGCGTTGGTAAGCCGGGTCTTCTGCCGGAACAGCTCGGACTCAAACGCCAGCGCCAGTTCCCTGTCCGTGTCGGCGATCAGCGCCTGGACTTCCCGTTCTTCGCCGGTGCGCGGATCAGCGAAGGCTGCTTTCATGGCCTTCGGGATCTTCTGCCAGCTCCCATCCTTTTTCTTTTGCCAGAAGAGCTCGACATACCGGCGGACACCGATGTCAGCGCCAAATGCCTTCGCGTACTTCTTGTAGTCCGCCCAGACTTGAGCTGAGTAGCACATGGTCGAGTCCTGCAGTTGCCGTGGGCAAAAGCGTACTCCTGCGCCATTCTAAGGGCGTGAAAGCGCTACGGCGTAGGGTGCGCGGATGCCTGTGAAACGTCCTCATTGGTTCGAGCCACTTCCTGGTGGAAATTCGGCGAAATCAACGCCCATGAATATTTTTGCTCACATGTGCCACGGCATCATGCGGATGCAGGCTTTCCTGATGTTCAAGGCGAACGTGAAAATCAGCGATGCTGTCATCGCCGTCGAGCGTGCGCTGGATTCGGCGTGCGGCGTCTTCGCAGAACATCAGGTTGCTGCCATTGGCAAGGGCAAATGCCTTTTCGTCGACACGCTTCACGGCGGTCTGCACCGGCGTACCCAGCGACAACTCGATGCGATCGAGCAAGGCAATCAGATTCAGCGGCGCACCATCGACGAAGCGTACCTGCAATCGCGCGACACTGCGCTGTGCATGGGGCGTGGCGACAATGCCTTTCTCGCTGCCTAACCATGCGAGCACGGCAGCATGATCCACCGGCTCGGTCGCCTCGAAATCCCTGGCGAACTGTTCCTGGATAAGCTGGCGCGACAACGCCGCCGAAGCAGGGCAGGTCGAGGAATACACCACCTCCGTGCCTAGATCCAGACGGAAACCGTCGGCATCAAGACTTGCCTCGATCGAGACGGGATAAGCACGCCAGCCGCTGTTTTCACTACGAAGTGCAGCGCGACGCACGAGCTGCTCGAAGCGGATGCTGATGCGTGCGCGGTCGGCCAGATCTCTGTGAGACTCCAGAAAGGCGCGCAGCAAGTGTTCGAGCATCGAGGCACTGATCGCCCTTGCGTTCAGGTACTCGTCCATCAGCAGGTACAGGCGCGACATGTGGATGCCGCGTCGATCCGGCCAGGCGAGGTTGACGAAGGCGCCGACTCGGGCGCTGGTGCGCCGGACGTCACCATCGCCAGCGTCGAAACGCACGGACATCTCGATACCATCCATGCCGACCCAGTCCAGCGCGGCACCCAGATACGGCTGCGTCTGGGCAGCTACGTCGGGCATCGGGCCAATAGCGTCATCAATGCGCTTCAATGCGTTGTTCCGATTTAGTGACACGCGTATTCCCTTCAGAAGTTCGCTGCGCATCGCTTCGAAAGCGGTGGGCCACGAAACATCAACATGGGGCAAGCCGTTCAGCTCAAGGAGCGACCTGCTGTGCATGGCGGAGTGCCATTACCGCGGATGCGGCGTTCACCTGAAGCGTCCCGCTGGAGACTTTGCTGCTTCGTAGCAGGAGATCATGGACTGCGTTTGCATCCAGCTTCGGCGCCAAGGAAAGCAGCAGGGCAACAATGCCGGTGACATGCGCCGCCGCCATCGACGATCCGGAAGTGAAGTCATATCCACCACCAGGCTGGGTGGTCAGAATGTCATTTCCGGGAGCGCTCAGAACACCGGGCGGTGCCGCGGATGATCCGCTTGTGCGAACGACAATGACTCCAGGTGCATTGTCGGGGAATCCATTGACAACTCCATCCGGCGGCAGAGCTGTGATCACGATACGGCCTTGGCTCAATAACTTGGCAAGCAGCATATTGAGCAGCGGATCTGCCGGTCCGCCCAAGCTCAAATTGACGATGCGGGCATCCGTATCAATGATCCCCGCCAAAGCCTTGGCCAGGGTGAAGGAGTTGCAGCGTGCGCCGACATGGGGAGCTGGCGCGTACCAGCATGCCTTGTAGACGCTGAGCATGGACTCGGGTGCCATTCCAACAATCCCTTGATGATTGTTGGCGTTTGCAGCGATGACGCCGGCGACTTCGGTTCCATGGCTGTCGCGGTTGAACGTCGACGCATTGTCATCAACCATGTTGTGCACATCGCGAATGCGCCCCTGAAGATCCAGGTGCGTCATGTCAACGCCGGTATCGACGACCGCGATATGAACCCCGCTACCCTGGCTAAGGCCCTGTGCGAGGGCGGCATCCGTTTCCACGAAGCCTCGCTGGAGACTGACGTAGGGATCGTTGTAGTGATGGACGTCCGTGGACCCGTCTGCGTATACGGAATAACTTTGCAGTGGTTGCGCAAGTTGTACCCGTTTGTCCTTGGCCAGTGCCCTGAGCAATGCATCCCGAGTCATGCCGGGAGGCGGCTCCAGCACGGCGCAATACAAGTCGAGGGCCTTGATGGGCCAACCCGTTATCTCACGCAATCCGTAACCCTGCTTCAACGCAGCCAGGGTGGAAACCGCACGCTGACCGGCGCCGTAATGCCTTGACGGGACATACCCCAACAAACTGGCACCTGCATGCATGCCCGGCGGCTCAAGCGGGTTCGCTACAGCAAGCACAATGTCGCGCTGGCTGTCCATGGCGCTCACGTTCGGGCCTGAAATCTGGCCAGGGTTGGCGTGGTTGTCCGAAGGCATCATCGGACGCGAGGACGCGCACGCGCTCAAAACCGCCATGACCGCGACAAGAATGGGGACGCCGTATTTCATGGAGTGACGGCTACGGGCTCTGCCAGGCGAATGCCTTGTGTTGCACGCAGCTGCTGCAATACATGAGCCGTTGATGCGGAGCCGATGGGTGCGACTGTATAGGCACCCACATCGTTGGGACCGCCCACCACCTGCAATCGGAGGGTATGGAGCAACGCGTTCCAGTTGGCCAGGGTCATGGTTGCATCAGGCACGACACGGATCGTGCCGGGGGCGGCAGGCAAAGGCTCCTGGCTGAGCGTGCGATACGAAGGGCTGCTGCCGGCCGACCACAACTTCACGCCCAATGCGCCGATGCTGAGCGCCTGGATCAGCACCACGGCGACCAACGCCCGGCTGAACCAGCTTCCCGATCGCGAACGAAGAGGCGCTTCCTGGACATCAGGCATATCAAGGCGAGCCAACAGGCGCTTTAATCCGGCATTGGCGTCGACTGGAATATCCGTGGGCAGCGACATGGCAAGCCGCAAGCGACTTTGTTGTGCGAACTCCGTACGGCACGATTCGCAGTGCGCCAAGTGATCTTGCAGCCATTCGCTTTGCTCTTGCGTGGCACTGCTCTGCAGTACCCAGGGCATGGCGTCCCAGGCCCGCACGCAGTCCCTGCCGGAATTCTTCGGGAACGTCATGGCGCGTTCTCCTTGTGCTTGGGCGAGTCTCCAGCCAACGCCGGGAGCACGTTGCGCAGCTTGACTCGCGCGTGGAACAGACGCGCCTTCACCGTGCCGACGGGGCACTGCATGATCACGGCAACATCGTCCAGAGTGTGACCCACCCCATAGACCAGCTCGATCACGACCCGTTGATCCACGGACAGGTGGTCGAGCCCCTTGCCCAGCCAGTCGCGCAGCTCGCGATCTTCATCCAGATCATGGGCAGGGGTGCGCTGTTCCGGTGAAGTATCGTCTTCGACAGGTTCGTCACCGTGTTGCCGAAGGGCTTTCAATCCACAGCGATAGGCTATGCCCATGAGCCACGTGGAAACGCGTGAATCACCATGGAAATTGCCGGCTTTCTGCCAGGCGATCCAGAAGCAGTCGTTGATGACTTCTTCGATGACATCGGGGCGCCGCGTCAACCGGGACAGGAAACGGCACAACCTGCCGTTGTAACTGCGGTACAGCACGCTCAGAGCGGCGCGGTCGCCCGTCGACATGCGCTGGAGCAGCATGCGGTCGGTGACGTCAGCGTCGATATCGTCGTTGGTCATAGGTTCGGTGAAGACAATCGGATTGCGGCTTGTTCGCTATGTAAGTGCCGTATCCACGCAAAAAGGTTGCTTTTGAATCAAAAGGATCGCGAAATTGTTGCGACCCAGGGGGAGGCGCCCAGATTGGCCCATTGTTGCCGTGTTTCCGGATCGGCCATGATGCGATCGAGTTCTATCCGCCAAGGCCCATGGCTCCACAATAACCCCGCATGGCCATAGCCGTGGAGGCCCGTGCGATCGTAGCTGTAAGAGCCTGCGTGGCCGTAGCCATACGGGGTATAGGGCGCGATGAGCGGCTGCGCGACGCCAACCCCGGCGGAAAGCGAGAAATGCCATGCCAACGGCCAATGGAAACTGAGATCGGCGGCACCACGCGGCTGATGATCCCTGGCGCCGATGACGTAGATGGCCGACATACCGAAGGTCAGCACGTCTCGATATGTCCAGTCGACGCCCGTTTCGGCCCGATCGTAGGCTCTTGAACGTGTTTCGCCAGGATATCTGTAGTAGAGCAGGTTCGCCTGCATCTGCCAGTCGTCGGAAAGCGACCAATAGCGGGATGCCTGGACAAGGGCTTCTACAACACGACCAGGCGAGCGCACTTCGGTGCTTCCCGACAGCCCCAGTGACCAGCCTGCGGGAGAAGTCCAGGATGCAGCCCCCTGCAATATCGGTGTATTGCCGGTAATGGCCTGACCCCGGTCGATCAATTCCGAGCTGAGTGCCGCGGTGCCGGTGAATGTTGTCGATTGGGCATGAAGCGGCATGGAAAGACATGCCGCAATGGCCATTGACATGAAACCCAGGCTGACGCGGGTGACGCTTGCATCAGCACGGTGTGGCACTGCCTTCCTGATCCCTGCGCCGGGGATGTTGCAAGGGCTGCTGGTTCGTTCTCGGAATCGTTGCCGATTCACTGCGTCACCACGTAGGTCGACAGCGCCTGTATGTCCGCATCGCTGAGCGTCTGTGCGACGCCGTGCATGATCAGCGCATTGCTCGTGCCGCCGCGCGCGCCGCTGCGGAAATCGCCCAGCGCCTTGGTCACGTAGATCGCCGATTGGCCGTGCAGTCTCGGGAAGGTCGACCACGGCGGCTGTGGTGCATCGCTGGAGTACACCCGAGGCCCTTGCCCCGTCGGGCCATGACAACCCTGGCAGGGCGGCACGCCCTGGGCTGGGTCGCCGTCGAGGAAGAGCCGTCCGCCGCGGGAGGCGGCATCGGCGTGCCCGGCCGGTTTGGGCGGGAGCGAGGCGTAATAGGCGGCCAGGTTGCGCATGTCCGCGTCGCTCAGCGCGGCGGCCTGACCACTCATGATCGGGTCGCTGCGCTGGCCGTTCTTGAGCGTCTTCAATTGCACATAAAGATAGGTCGCCGACTGCCCGGCCAGGTTCGGGAAGTTCGGCGCGATGGCTACACCCTGCGGCCCGTGGCAGGCGGCGCATACGGCTGATTTTGCCTGGCCGGCCGAGGCGTCGCCGGTGATCGGTTGTTGCCGGCGCAGGTCGGCCCATGCCGCCGGCGTGCGCACCGTAGTGCCCTCGGCCGCCATGGTGGAAAACGCGGGCAGCCACGGGATTGTCGCCATCACCAGATAAAGAACACGGTGCACGGAAGGCATGACGGTGTTCTCCTCAGAGCTTCACGTTCATGAAGACACCTACCACCATGGCATGCCAGTGTGGCTGTGGCCCCAACTCGGTGAAGACGCGGTTGCCGACGATGAGGTCGGCAGGCGTGTCGAAGCCGGCGTAGTTCCAGTCGACATAGTTGCCGAACTCGTATTTCCCGTACAAGCGCACGCCCAGCCTCCGGGTCAGAGCCAGATTCAGATTAGCCGTGAGCGTCTGCATGCGGTAGATGTTGGGAGGAAAACTGTTGCCGATATCCGCCGCAGTCAGGATCGGCAGGTACACCGAAGAAATCGCCGCCAGGCTGGCGTAGTTGTAGCTGTTCAAGCCGCGCGAATAGGTGTAGTCGTAGCTGAGGTCGAGCCTGACGCGCGGCGAGAAGACATGGTTGAAATGCGCGCTGGCATCGATGTCGCGTTCGTTGTCCGTCGCCGTCCAGAAATTGGCATACGGGAAAAACGGGCCGCCGAATTGCATGTCGGCCTGTTCCGGCGAGGAAAAGGTCAGCGCCTCGTTGTCATTGACGTTGCCCTGCTTGAGCCGGCTCGATTCGATGCCCGCATAGACGCTCATCGAGGTCGCCGCCGTCGGCTCCCAGTCCCATGAGAAATCGGCGCCGGTCGTGTCATAGGACTGCCGCCCGATATCCGCTCCGTAGCGAAGGCGGTTGCCATACAGCGTGGCGGTGAAGGTGGCTGTGGTTCCCAGCGGCTTGGTCAGGATCGCCTTGAGCTTGCTCGCATCGAGGTTGCTCATGTCGTACTTGTACATCTGGGCGACGGTGAACGCGGTATAGCCAACCGCAGGCAGCAGGTACCCGGGCATGGACGGCGAATACGCGGCGAGGTACGGATCGGGGTTATAGGGGCCGCCCGTGCGCTTCTGGTATTCATAGCTGAGACGCAGGGTTGCGTCGCCGAAGGCCTTGGTATCCCAACCCAGCTTGAAGTGCTGGTCGTTGATATAGGTACGTTCGCGCGGGTGCGGTGTCTGATAGTCGAGCAGGTAGCTCGCGCTCAGCGTGTTGTTCTGGTTGATCCGGTAGCTGCCACCCAGCTCCGTCTTGCGGTCGTTGTAGCTGAAGGGGATGCTGGCGATCTGCGCGAAGTTCGACTGGTAAAGGGGACTGCCAGGCTGGAACAGTTCGGTCTGCCCCCCGGTGGCAATCGGTTCCGCGCCGTTCTCGGGTACATAGCCATACTGCCCGGTCAACGGGTTGTACATGGTGTAGCGCGTCATGTTGTCTTCGTCGCGCTGGCGCAGGTTGACGTGCCAGCTGAGCTTCGCGGTCGGACGGAAATCCACGCGCAGGTTGAGCAGGCCGCTATCGATGCGCGCATCGCCGTCCTGCCGCGACAGCGCGGCCGTGGTGTTCCAGTCCGCACAGGCAATGCCGGTCGTGCCGAGATACTGTCCGCTCGGGCAATACATCGGGCTGAGCGGCGCCTGCAGCGGATCGTTTTGCCGCATGCTGCTGTAGGCCGCCGAAATGGAAAACTCGCCGTGCCAGAGCTTCAGCGGATGCGAAGCCTCCAGTCGCACGTTGTAGTAGTTGTTGTCCGGCTCCAGCGACCACGTGCCGCCGGTGACTGTCGAGGTGGAGCCCGGCGCTACGGCAAAAGGCACGGCATAGTCCAGGGTGCTCTTGTGGTCGCGGAAGAACGAGCCGGTCATGGTGAAGTTGAACAGCCAGCCCGAGGCGCCACCCTTGTTGCGCAGGCCAAGGTTGACGTCGGTGGTGGTGAAGTCGACCGGGCGCACCGTGTCGTACTGACCGCCGGACGTACCCGGAATGCTCGGCGTTCCCGGGCCGCCAGGCCCCGGGGCCACGAAGAAATAGCTCAGGTACATCGGGCCGCCCCAGTCGCGGTCGCCCGTGCGATGTTCGCTGGTCACGCCAGCGTAGCCGATCCAGTTCGGGGTCAGCGCGCTTTCCCAGCTGACACCCGCGCTCTGGCGCGTTACCGACAAGGTCCGGCGCGGCCGATTCGCTTCCACGGCCTGCACCTGGGCTGGCGTACTGCCGGTGGCGAGACCGTTGGGCAGGGTCAGGTTGGTTGAACCTACGCCGTTCCACAGCGGATAGGCCGTGGTGCTCAGGGTATGCGGGATGTCCCGGTAGAACGCCTCGATGTGATAGTCGCCGTAGCGACCGGTGCGCAGGCGGTAATACTGATCCTGGCTGCTGATCCGGCTGCCGCGGAAGTCGACGTACTGGCCGGTCTTGTGGTTCAGGGCGGAGAACGCGAGCAGGCTCAACGCGGGGCCGTTCTTCCAGCCCGAGTACATGCGGAAGAATTCGTCGTTGCGGTCGCCGCTGGTATGCATGTAGCCGAATTCGACCAGTCCGGCATAGGTCCAGTCTCCCGTGCCGAGCGGGGTCTCGTCGGGTACCTGGTGGGGGTAGGGATAGAGCATGCCGGTCGGCGTGCGCAGCTGGCCGGCATGCAGGTAGGACATGCCTGCCGGATCCGGCACGGCGTACGCTCCCCAGCCGGTGGGATCGAGGCTGTTGCCGTACTGGATGTTGCCCACGCGCTGGCTGTCGCTGGCATCGGCCTGCGCCAGCACCGGCAACGGGCCGACCAGGCCAAGTGTCAGGCCCAGCAGCGCAGTCAGAGGTTTACGCTTCGGCATATCTCCGCCCTTCACCGATGGCCGTTCACTGGTGGAACTTGGCGCCGTTGGGATCGTTGGAGCCGTGGATGTTGCTGTGGCAGCTCAGGCAACTGCGTCCCATCACGCGCTCGTCCGGCACCAGCCCGTTGCGCAGGCTCTGGCGCGTCAGCAGATCGTTGGGGTGGTCGCTATTGGTGTGGCACTGCTGGCACAGCATCGGCACCGGCAGCACCAGCAGGTTTTCCTGGTTCGAGCCGTGGGGGCTGTGGCAGTTGAGGCAGTTTTCGCCCACTGGCGCGTGCTCGAACAGGAACGGGCCACGCTTCTCGGCATGACAGGTTTCGCAGGTCTCGTTGACGGTGTCGGTCTTCAGCAACGGCTCGGTGATGCTGCCGTGCGGGTTGTGGCAGTCGACGCAGGAAATCTGTCCTTCCGGCAGCGGCATGTGCGAGCGGCGGTTGAACTGGGCGCGGACATCCTGGTGGCAGGTCGCGCACACCTGGTTGATGGAATCGTTCGCCAGCACGCCCTCGGCCGACTGCCGTGTCATCGGGTTGTGGCAGTCGGTGCAGGACAGCCCGCGCTCCTGGTGCACCGAGCCGATCCAGTGCTGGCGCGCGCCGCCGACGTGGCAGCTCAGGCAGGTGCTTGTCTGGGTATCGATCGGGGTCTTGGCGTCGTGCGTGAAGGCGATGATCAGGCCCGGAGCCGCGGGATTCTTCGCGTGCTCCGAGCCGGGGCCGTGACAGGTCTCGCAGGCGGCCTGCGGCCCGGTGTTGGCGCTGCCCGCGCGGAACGAGGCCACATGCAGGCTGTGCGAAGCCTGGATGTCTTCCAGCGCGTGGCAGGCGGCGCAGCTCTTCGCACCGATCGCATCCGCGCCGGGCGCCAGCGGGTTCTGCGGGATCGGGGCCGCATCGAACGGTGTGGCGGGGCTGCCGTCGAACGCACCTGCGTGCATGCCGCCACGCACCGATGCACCGGCACCCATGTCGGTGGAGGGCAACATGCGTGCGATATCGCTCTCGCTCAGGCGATTGGACGGCTGGTGGGCCGCGGGCTGGCCGGTGTTCGTGCTGTCACTTTGCTGTGCCATCGCACCGGACGACCACAGCAACACGCCGCCAAGACCGGTCATCACGGCCAGCAGCGCCGTCAACGATAGTGCTATCACACCCGTCTCCAGACGAGTCCTCTTTCTGACCAAGCTGCCTTTGCGCGTTGCCGTCATCCAGCCGATCCCCATGCATCCCCCATGGCTTGCTTCATGCCCAAAACGAGGCTCGTGCGCGTGATGTTGTAGAGAGCCTTGTGAAACTGGGTGCCGGTTGAGCCATGAAAGGTTGCATCCGGTGTTGAACGGGCCCGGGAACCCGCTTCCCGGTGGCCCTGCATCGCAATGGTCATGACGATCGCGCCCAACTTCGCAGCAGCAGTCGGCCTGTCATCCAGAGCGAAGCCGGTGCTCTGGCCATTCCCGATCCGACGCAACCTTTCCACACCGACGCGGCACTCAGGTATGTGGATGATCTTCAGAATTTAGGGGGTGGCCTGGAACATGGAAATCGAACGAATCCAGTTGCAGAAGCATGGCGACAGCCACGGCATGCTCATCGCCTTGGAAGAGGATCGGAACGTGCCCTTCGTGATCCGGCGCGTGTACTACATATTCGCCACGCAGAACGACGTGCATCGGGGCCGACACGCACATCGCCATCTGCATCAACTGGCGGTGGCAGTGCGAGGTTCCGTCACCTTTCTGCTGGACGACGGCAGCGGACCGGTCGAGGTCGTGCTCGACGATCCCTCGCATGGACTGATGCTTGGTCGCATGGTGTGGCGCGAGCTGTACGACTTCAGCGAGGATTGCGTGCTGATGGTGCTGGCCGACCAGTTGTACGACCAGAGCGATTACATCACCGACTACGACGATTTCCTGCGCGAGGTCAGCGGCGCCATGTACCTCGAGGACATGGCAGCATGTCAAGGCCGCTAGTCCTGATCGGAGCGGGCGAATTTGCGCAGATCGCCTGCGAATACTTCGAACACGACAGCGACTATGACGTGGTGGCTTTCAGCGTCGAGCGCGAATATCTCGGACAGCCGACGCTGGCGGGTCGTCCCGTGGTGGCCTACGAGACACTGGAAGCACACTACCCACCAACCGGTGTCGAAGTGTTCGTTGCCATCCCGGCCAGCCAGCTCAATCGCCTGCGCACGCGTTTTTACCAGGATGCCAAGCGACGTGGCTACCGGTTTGCCACGTATGTCAGCACGCGTGCCTTCGTGTGGCGCAATGCCGAGCTGGGTGAAAACAGCTTCATCTTCGAAGGCAACGTGATCCAGCCTTTCGTGCGCATCGGCAACAACTGCATTCTGTGGAGCGGCAATCACGTGGGGCATCGCACGGTCGTGCGCGACAACGTGTTCGTCGCCTCGCATGCGGTCATTTCAGGTTATTGCGAGATCGGCGAGAACAGCTTCATCGGTGTGAACGCCACCTTCAACGATCACGTGAAAGTCGCGCCCGGCAATCTGATCGGCGCCGGTGCGCTGGTCACGCGCGACACCGAGCCGGGGCGGATCTACGTCGGCTCGCCGGCCAAGGCTGTGCCCGGCAAATCCAGCCTCGAAGCGGGGCTTTGAAGAACGCATGTTCGAATGGAGCAAGAAAGGGCTGGTGTTCGAAACCGCGCGGCATGGCGTGGGTGGCTGGATGCGTCACTCGGCGCTTACGCCGACCCCGTATCGCATCGACGATGAGCTCATACGCGTCTATGCGGGGTTTCGCGATGCCGATGGCGTCAGCCGTATCGGCTACGTCGACGTGCGGGCAGACGATCCTGCGAGCATCGTGCGCGTCAGTGCCGAACCGGTACTCGACATAGGTCGGGACGGCTGCTTCGACGACAACGGCGTGATCCTGGGGGATATCGTCGATGCGCCGGGCGGTCTGCACCTGTTCTACGTCGGCTTCCAGCGTGTGGCCAAGGCCAAGTTCCTGGCCTTTACCGGCGTGGCCATTTCGACCGACGGCGGCCATCGTTTCGAGCGCACGCAGGAAACCCCCATCCTGGACCGCGCGCAGGGTCGCAGCATGATCGGCGCTGTGCATTCCGTCATTCATGAAAACGGCCGCTGGCGCATGTGGTATGCCGCTGGCGACGATTGGGAAACCATTGGCGGCTGCCCCTTTCCGCGTTACCACATTCGTTATATGGAGATGGACGATCTTGGTGCGATACCGCACAAGGATCATGCCTGCCTGCTGCCGCGCGGCAACGAATACCGGATCGGCCGGCCGCGCGTGTATCGGCTCGACGGCAAGTACGTCATGTACTTCACTCGAGGCAATGTCACCGGCGAATACTTTCCTGGTCTTGCCTACAGCGATGACGGCATCGGCTGGGAACGCCGCGACGAAACGCTCGGCCTGACGCTGTCCGCCAGCGGCTGGGACTCACGGGTCATCTGTTATCCCGCACTGATCCGCCAGCGTGACAAGTTGCTGATGTTCTACAACGGCAACGACATGGGGGCGGATGGATTCGGCGTGGCCGAGGCCAACGGTGACCGCTTCGACGGCGATGCTCATGTTCGCGATTAGACCTTACGCCAAGGCGGACGCGAATGCCTGGGACGCCGTCGTCGAGCGCTCCAGAAACGGCAACCTGATGCATCGGCGCGGCTACATGGATTATCACGCCGACCGTTTTGTCGATGGCTCGCTGATGGTCGAAAACAATGGCGAGGCCGTGGCGGTTTTCCCTGCCTGCATCGGGGACAACACGGTGACGAGTCACGCCGGCCTCAGCTATGCAGGACTCATCACGACGCATGCCCTGCGTGCCGAATCGACGCTCGCGGTGTTCGAGCAGATGGGCGGCCACTATCGTGCGCTTGGCGCGGAACGCATCATCTACAAGGCAGTGCCGCATGTGTTTCATGCCTACCCCGCCGAAGAGGATCTGTATGCCTTGCATCGGCTGGGAGCGCAGCTGAAGCGCCGCGATCTTTCCTCGGTCATTTCGCTGCAGGAAGCGTTTCACTTCACGTCGGGTCGCCGGCATGCCATCGACAAGGCGAAAAGGGCAGGCGTCCGTGTGCAGTCTGGCGTCGATCTGGGAGTCTTTCACAGCTTGCTCTCCGACGTGCTGCGCAAACACGATGCCGTGCCGACTCACAGTCTGGCGGAGTTGTGTCTGCTGCAGGCGCGCTTTCCGCAGCAGATCGTGTTGCATGAGGCACGCCACGAAGGCGCCTTGCTGGCGGGCGTTCTTGTCTACGACTTCGGCAGGGTTGTGCACACCCAGTACATGGCTGTCTCGGAGGAGGGGCGGCACCTGGACGCGCTCAGTTTCCTGCTGGCGGAGTTGATCGAGAATACGTACGCAACGCGACTCCATTTCAGTTTCGGCATTTCGACCGAGCAGGAGGGGCGCGTGCTCAATGGTGGGCTGATCGCGCAAAAGGAATATTTCGGTGCCCGCGCCGTCGTGCACGATTTCTACGAGTGGCGGCTCTGATGGAGACCGATCTGATGGAGACCGCCCTGATGGACGCCGCCCAGATGGATGTCCCCTTCCTGAGCCTCAAGGACGTCAATGCGCGCTACGCCGATGAACTGAAGGCTGCGGCTGCGCGCGTGATCGATTCGGGCTGGTACGTGCTTGGCGAGGAACTGGCGGCCTTCGAACACGAGTTTGCCGCCTACTGTGGCGTGCGCCATGCCGTGGGCGTCGGCAATGGGCTGGACGCGCTGTCGCTGATCCTGCGTGGCTACAAGGAACTCGGCGTGATCGAAGAGGGCGACGAGGTCATCGTTCCCGGCAATACCTTCATTGCCAGCTTTCTTGCCATCACCGGGAACCGGCTGGTGCCGGTACCGGTGGAGCCCGATCCGACAAGTTTCAACCTGGATCCGACCGGCGTGGAGGCGGCCATCGGGCCACGCACGCGCGCGATCATGGCGGTGCATCTGTACGGCCAGCTGGCGGATATGCATGCGCTGTCTGCGCTGGCCCGGCGGCACAACCTTCTGTTGATCGAAGACGCGGCACAGGCCCATGGCGCGATGAGCGACGGCCGCAAGGCCGGTGCGTTCGGCGATGCGGCAGGCTTCAGCTTTTTCCCCGCGAAGAACCTTGGCGCGCTGGGCGATGGCGGCGCGGTGGTGACCGGCGACACCGCGCTGGCGCAGCGGATCGCGGCGCTGCGCAACTACGGTTCCGACGTGAAGTACCGCCATCTTTTCCAGGGCCTCAACTCGCGGCTCGACGAAATGCAGGCGGCGATGCTGCGGGTGAAGCTGAAGTATCTCGACGAGGACATCGCACGGCGTCGCCGCGTGGCGCGCCGCTATCGCGACGGTATCCGTCATCCGCAGATCCTGGTGCCGGAGGTGGCGCGGGAAGAACAGCACGCCTGGCATCTGTTCGTGGTCCGCTGCTCTCGCCGTGACGCCTTGCAACGGCATCTGCAGGCGCACGGCATCCAGAGCCAGGTGCATTACCCGGTGCCACCGCACTTGCAACCGGCCTACGCCGCCTTGCGAGACGCCGATCTGCCACTGACGGAACGATTGCACGATGAAGTGCTGAGCCTTCCGATGGGACCGACGCTGAGCGATGACGCGGTGGACCGGGTGATCGAAGCCTGCCAGGCATTCGAGTGCCCCGCATGAACATCGTCCGCACCGGTTTCTACACCACGATCGCCACGGCTGCGAGGCTGCTCGCGGCCCTGGTCGTGATCAAGCTGGTGGCATGGTTCGCGGGCCCTGCGGGGGTGGGCAAGCTGGGCCAGTTCATGAGCCTCATGTCGTTGCTGGCCGTGCTGGCCGGTGGCGGCATCAGCGCCGGCATCGTCAAGTACGTCGCCGAATACCGCCACGACGCGCAAAAATTGTCGCGCCTGCTTGCTGCGGCGCTCTGGTATGCGCTCTGCGCATCCTGCCTGATGGGAGGCGTCGCGCTGCTGTTCAGCCGGCAGATGGCGCTCTGGCTGCTGGGCGATCCGGGTTATGCAAGCCTGATCCGCGTACTCGCCGTGGCCCAGCTCGGCATTGCACTGGTCAACTACATGCTTGCCGTGATCAACGGCTTCATGGATGTGCGCCGGCTTGCCTTCATCCAGGTGCTGGGATCGGCTTTCAGCATCGTACTGGTGCTCTGGCTGTCGCGCTGGCTGCATCTGTACGGCGCGCTGCTGGCACTCGTCCTGGGCCAGCTGCTGTGCCTTGCCGTCGGCTTGCCGGCCTGGTGGCGCAGCCCATACTTCCGGCGCAGCATGCTGCGGATGCATTTCGACCGCGAAATGACCCTGCGGCTCGCGGGCTTTTCGGTGATGACGCTCAGCTCCGCCTTGCTGCCGCCCATGATCAATATCGCGGTTCGCGACCACCTTGCGGCCCAGTTCGGCTGGGAGCAGGTCGGTTACTGGCAGGCCGTGAGCAAGGTGTCGGATGCCTATCTGCTGTTCCTCACCACGGCTATCAATATCTACTACTTGCCCAAGCTGGCGTCGACGCACGAGCGCGAATCCCTGGCTCTTGAACTGCGCCATGCCTACCGCTACCTGCTGCCCGCCGTCGTCGCGATGGCGGCCGTGGTCTATGCCTTGAGAGGCTGGGTGACACGCCTGCTGTTCAGTGCGGACTTCACTGCCGCCAATGCCTTGTACGGACCACAGCTGGTGGGCGATGTCATCAAGATCGCCTCCTTCATCCTGTCCTACGTCATGCTGGCCAAGGCCATGACGCGGCTGTTCGTGATATCCGAGTGCGTGTTTGCAGCCAGCTATCTGGCGCTGGTTTATATGCTTACCGCGCACTTCGGCCTCGTCGGGGCGATGTACGCCTTCACGATCAACTATCTCTTCTACCTCGCGTTCACCGTGCTGGTCGTACGACGTTACCTGGGGAGGCTGTGATGATGGCCTTCGACGTATCAAGGGACGCGACGGCGATGCCGCTGGTCTCCGTTCTCATACCCGCCTTCAACCACGAGCGTTTCGTGCAGCGCTGCCTGGACAGCGTGCTGGAAGATCCGTATCCGGCCAAGGAACTCATCATCATCGATGACGGGTCGACCGACAGGACCGCCGAAAGGATTGCCGATTGGGTGGCGACGCATTGCATGGAACTTCCGATCGAATACGTGCACAGGGAGAACAGGGGCATCGCTGCGACCTTGAACGAACTGGTGGCGCGTGCCAGCGGAGAGTTCCTCCGGCCAGGCGCCAGTGATGACTACCTGTTGCCCGGAGGCCTTGATGCCCAGGTCCGCTATCTGCTGGCGCATCCGGACAAAGGAGCGGTGATCGGTGATTCGGTCGTCGTCGATCGGGACGGGAAAAAAATCCATGACAGCGGCATGCGCGATCTTCACGGTGCCGACAAGACTCTCTATCGATCGGACGACGGCATACGACGCGCCGTCATCAGCCAGTGGGCCATCGGAGGGCCGGTCGCCTTGATGCGAAGGAGCGCGCTCGATACCGCCGACCGCTGGAGCGAAGGCCTGCGCATCGAAGACTGGGATCTCTTTCTTCGCCTGGCGGCCCGTGATGCGCTTGGCTTCATCGACGTCAGCGTCTGCGCGTACCGCATTCACAGCACCAACCTGAGCAAGACGCGACACACGGCGACCCGGGTCATCAATCTCGTCGAGTCGAGGCAGGTTGCGACGCGCCGGGCATGCTTGTTCGACGAACCCTACAGAACCTTGCTCAGGGCGCAGTCGCACTATATCGGGGCCAAGATTTCGTTCCTGCAGAGACAGCTGTGGCCCTTGGCATTCCACATGCTGGCGTATCTGTCGCTGATGGTTCTGTCAAAGGTCAGGCTTCCGTCCGAAAGTCCTGGTGCGGAGGCGACATGAAACGCTTGCTGTGTCTTCCCTCGACCTGGCTCGGGCTGCCGATCCTGCTTGCCTGCGGACTTACCTGGCTCACCTACGATCTTTCCGCCGATTACCTGCAAGGTCTGTTTTTGCTGGCCGTGGTTGCCGTGGCCGTCATGCTGCTAGACGTGCTGGCGGGTGTCAGGATTCCGGATGCCGTGCGATTTCACTCGCGTCACTATGCGGGTACCCGCGATTCGTTTGTCGCGTTGGCTTTTGCCGGCCTGATCGTTCTTTTCTGTCTACTCGATCTGGCGCTGTTTTCCATTCCACTGCTCAACAAGCCGTCGTCCTACGCCACGATGGAAGGCGGCCACGAGCATATCCGGCACATTTCGGACATGTGCTGGGTACTTCCTCCGATCGGGCTGCTCTGCGTCAGGAGCAGGTGGCTGCGCAACATGCTCATCGCCATCGGGTTCCTGTTTCCCATCCTGGTGATCGACCGGAACAGGGTTTTCGCCACCGTGTTTTCGTTTGCGCTCGTCATTGTGTTGCGCAGGGACGAGACAAAGCCATTGCCGTGGAAAGCCGTCGGCTTCCTGGCGCTCGCAGGCAGCAGTGTTTTTTCGATACTCGGCATACTGCGGTCCGGGCCGCTGGATCACGTCACGCTGCCCTTCAGTGCCATGTATCACGCGGCTCCGCAGGGCATCAAATGGCTGCTGCTTTACGGTAGCGCCGGCCCCTACAACTTCAGCGCCATACTGGCCAAGCACTACTCCAACGCGAATTTCCTCATCAATCAGGTGGTTCCGTTGAGCGGGTCTGTCGCGACGGCCGGGACGGATATCCCGCTGGATGCGCCGAATATCAACGTGGGTACGGAGTTCTTTCCCTTCCTGATGGCGTTCGGCCCCCTTGGTGCGGTGGCTGCGGTCTTCGTGCTGTACGGCATGCTGCTGTGGAGCGTGCGGCGCCTTCGTCCGACGGTCCCGCTGTTTTCCTTCCTGATTTTCCTGCGCGTTTCCTACGTGTGCGTGATGTCGCCCTTCGCACCGCAGGCTTTCACGTGGACGAACGCCGGTTTTATCGGCCTGTGTCTTCTCATGCAGGTTTTCTCGGCATGGCTACCGAACAGAAGACCGCGGGAACCGGCAGGCACCGGGCAGAGGCATGCGCCCGCGATTGTCGTGCAAACCGTGTCTCCACCCTCTCTCCAGCGAGTACAGAACCATGGAACAAGATGAAATCTATCTGATCGATCTCTGGCGGATATTCTCCCGCGGGTGGATGTGGTTCGTTGCCGTGCTGGTCGTGACCCTGGCTTGCACCTATGCCTTCGCGCACCTGGCGAAGCGCCAGTGGGAAGCGACCGCCTGGATCCAGATCGCGCAGGTCGGGCAGGTGCCGTCGGGTCAGGATCTGAAGGTCGAACCGCTGCAGCGGGTGATCGAGCGGCTGCAGCTGGTGCCGTTTGAAAACGAGATATTGAAAAGCGCCGGCTATGCGTCCGATTCGTCCGTGGCACAGCTTTACCGCAAGAGTCTGAAGGTGGAGCCCATGCTCTACGCGGGCTCGCTCGTCCGGCTGACCGTGCGGGGATACTCCCGGCAGCAGGCCAGCGAGCTCGCCACGGCGACGGTCACCCAGCTGCGTGCGCTCCACCAGCGCCTCGAAGAGATGCCGCTGGAGTCGGCGCGCGCGCACCTTGCCCAGATCGAGGCCGACCTGCAGACCGCCGAAGCCGACCGGTCCCGTTATCAGCAGGCAGCCGCGCCAGGAAACAAGGACGATGCGGGAAGCAAGGGTGTCCTGAATCCGATGCTCGCCAGTGTGCTGCTGGCCAACAAGAATGACGAGATCCGCAGCTTGCAGCAGGCGAAGAGCGATCTCGTCGATCGCCTCGGCCCTACCTACACGTATGAAACGTCGATGATGTGGCCGGTCTATGTTCCCGACAAACAGGCGTTTCCGAATCCCGAGCTGACTTATGGCATCGGCCTCTTGCTGGGAGTTTGTCTTGGCGCATTCGCGACCGTCGCGAGAGGCGCCAAGCGACGATCCCCATAGAAGTGGCCCGCTTTCGCCGAGAGACGGGATCGGGTGCAGGGTTCATGGCGCTGAGGCGGGTGATACATCCGCTCGCCAGCGTCATTCAACCAAAACGGCCCATGCCGGCACTCACTGAGCAGTCCAGTGAAGTTGCCGGGGATCAGCCGGTGGTCGGCCCGTGGGTGTGGTGATGAGCGGAGGGCTGCATTGCGGTGGAGCGGAGTTCGATCGAGATGAGCGGGCAGCACACGTCTGAAACCAGGTGCCAGGCTGGGTCCGCCATGGGCGCTCGCCAGCACCCACGGGGCGCGTCCCTGGACGAAGCGCAATTGCTTGAGACGCAGCATGCCTTCGACAGTGTTGCCGCCGACTATGACGGTCCTCGCGGCAACAACGAGCTGATCCAGCGCATGCGGCTGACCCTGTGGGACACCGTGCACAGCGAGGTGCCGGCTGGCGCTCGCTTGCTCGACCTGGGATGCGGTACCGGCATCGATGCGCTCGAATTTGCACGACGTGGTTTCCATGTCGTTGCCACCGACTGGTCGCCACTGATGGTCGAACGCACGCGGGCACGCGCCGCCGCCACGGCCCTGCAGTCACGCGTAACGGCGGCGCACCTCGGCGTCCAGCAACTCGACCAGCTGGACGGCGAGTTCGATGGCATCTATTCGAACTTCGGCCCCTTGAACTGTGCGCCGGACCTCGGTGCCGTCGCGGCCGAATGCGCACGTCTGCTGCGGCCCGGCGGCAGCCTGGTTTTTTCGGTGATGGGACGGATCTGTCCGTGGGAGCTGGGCCACTACGCGCTGCGCGGCCGCTTCAAGCGGGCCGGCGTGCGGGCCGCGCGAGGCGCGACGGCGGTCGGCATGAACCGCCACACGATCTGGACTTACTACTACCTGCCGCGCGAGTTCTATCGCGCCTTCGCCGGACACTTCTCGCTGCAGAGCTATCGCGCGCTGAGCCTGTTCATGCCACCGCCTTACCTGGTGGATTACTACCGGCGTCGACGCGACTGGTGCGAGCGGCTGGGGCGGCTGGACGATCGCCTGGGTGGCCTGCCGCTGCTGCGTGACATGGGCGACCACTTCCTGATCGTGATGCGACGGCGCTGAGCCCATGGACATACTCCAGGCAGCGATGGATGTCAGCCTGTGCCGCGCGGTCTCGGTCACGACGGAAGCCCGCTCGCGCGTACCGCTGCCGATCCGGGCAGGGCGGATCGGTTCGTCGCTGGCCGCGCGGGCCTACCGGGTCGATCTGCGCGACCACCTGATCTTCCCCGGCCTGATCAATGCGCACGAGCATCTGCACGTCAACTCCGTTCCACCGCTGAAAACCGGTACGCCCTTTCCCAACAGCTATGCCTGGATTGCGGCTTTCCAGGCGCATTTCGAAGAACCCGTCGTCATCGCCGCGTTGCAGGTGTCGAAGGAATTGCGGCTGCGGCATGGTGCGCTGAAGAACCTGCTTGCCGGCACCACCTGCGTGGCGCATCACGACCCGTGGCATCCGGCGCTCGACGCGACGAATTTCCCGGTCGCCCTGCTGCGCGATTACGGCTGGAGCTACGCGCTGGGCTGGCCCGGTTACGGACCTCCCGTCCAGCAGAGTTTTGCTGCCACACCCGCCGACCGGCCCTGGCTGATCCACCTGGCCGAGGGCACCGATGCGACGGCGCAGGCGGAGCTGGCACAGCTGGACCAACTGGGATGTCTGGCGGCGAACAGCGTACTGATCCATGGCGTCGGCCTGCGCGAGCAGGACATCGATCGGGTGATTGCCAGCGATGCCGCAGTGGTCTGGTGCCCGACCAGCAACCGCACCTTGCTTGGGCGCTCGCTCGATCCGCAGCGCCTGTGCGCGGCCGGCCGGCTTGCGCTGGGCAGTGATTCACGGCTCAGCGGTGCCCGCGACCTGCTCGAGGAAATGCGCGGCATCGCAACTCGCGGCGAGCTCAGCCCCAGGCAACTACTGGCGCTGGTCACGACGCAGGCCGCCCGCATCCTGCGCCTGCCTTCGTGCGGCAGCCTCATGCCGGGCGTACCTGCGGACCTGGTGATCGTCGAGGACCGCGGTGGCAGTGAGGAACGCAGTCTGGTGGACATTGAACGCAGCCAGATCCGCGCCGTGGTGCGCAACGGTGTCCCCTGTATTGCCGATACCGATTTTGCCGAATGGTTTGCCGTTGCCGGCATGGAAGCCGTGCCGGTGACACTGGACGGCAAGCCGAAGTTGCTGGCCAGGTCGCTGGCCGAGCCGGCGCTGCTTGCACTTGAACCCGGGCTCGAATGGGTCGCTGATCGGAACGAGCGCGAGCGCGAGCGCGATCTCGGCATCGAAGCGCGGTGCTACTGATGTCACGGCCACCGACTCTCGATCCCGCCGAGGCTTATGCGCTGTGGGCGCGCAGCTATCCGGCGCATGCGCACAATCCGGTCATGCACGCCGAGGAGCGTGCCATGCTCGGGCTGATGCCGGTCACGCTGCAAGGAGAGGTCGTGCTCGATGCCGGCTGTGGCAGCGGACGCTACATGCTGCACGCATTGCAGCGTGGCGCGGCTCGCGTGACCGGCGTGGATCTCTCGCCCGAGATGCTGCAACGTGCCGCCGCGGAGCTGGACACGTTGCAACCCGGCGCCGGTGCCGAGATCGAGCTGGTGCAGGGAAGCCTGGCGACTTTACCGGTGCAGGATGCGCTGGCGGATCTGACCGTCTGCGGCCTGGTCGTCGGGCATCTCGAGAACCTGCAACAGACGCTGGCCGAACTGCGTCGCGTGACCCGCCCCGGCGGCATGCTGTTGTGCAGCGACGTGCATCCGATCGGGCATGCGCTCGGCTGGCTACGCGATTTCAAATCCGGCAACCAGCGTTACGCCGTGCGGCATACGCAGCACCTGTACAGCGACTGGCATGCCGCCTGCGCGACGCTTGGGCTGCGGATCGAACAGGTGCTGGAACCGATGCTCGATCCGGCCGACATTCCCGCCGGCGCGCGCTTCGACCGCATGGCGCTGGAAGTGCCGGTGGCGCTGGTGTTCCAGCTGCGGCGCGTGGCCTGATCAACGAATACCTGAAGACGCCCCATGACTTATCGCCCCATGCCTCATCGTCCCTGCACGCTGCTGGTCAACCCGACCGTCACCACGAACCCGCGCTTTCCGCTGGCGCTGCTGAACCTGGCGGCGGCACTGGATCGCTTCGGCGACAGCCATATCGTGGATGGCAACATCGATCGGGATCTGGTGAGCGCGACCCTGGCCGCCGCCGAGAAGCAGCACTTCGACAGCCTCGGTATCGGCATCATGGGCGGGCCGCAGGTAGCGCCGGCGATTGCCGTGTCCAAGGCGATGCGCGAGCGTTATCCGTCGATGCCGATCATCTGGGGCGGCTACTTTCCCACGCTGTATACCGACACCACGCTGGCTGCGCCCTATGTGGACTACGCAGTGCGCGGGCAGGGTGACGAAAGCCTGGTCGAGCTGGTTTCGGCGCTGGCCCGCGGTGGCGGTCATGATGCATTGGCCAGGATCGGTGGTTTGTCCTGGCGCCGCGATGGCGAGATCGTGCACAACCCCAATCGCAGCTTCCATCGCGGCGATTCCGCGCTGGTGCTGCCTTATGAAAAAGTGGGCGACCCGGACAAGTATCTTGGCAGCACCTTTCTCGGGCGCCGTACGGCTGTGCACCAGGCGTCGATCGGTTGTCGCTTCCGCTGCACGTTCTGCGGCGTGGCGGCCATGTTTGGCGGGGCCACGTCGCTGCCGCCGACCGAACGCCTGGAGCGCGAGCTGAGCTATCTGAAGTACGAGCTCGGTGCCGATTCCATTCTTTTCTACGATCACAACTTCTTTGACCGCGAGCAGGACATGATCCCGATGCTCGAGGTCATGGCCAGGCTCGAAATGCCCTGGTGGTGCTTTGCGCGTGCGGACGCCCTGCTCAAGCTTTCCGAAAGCACCTGGAAACTGGTGCGCAAGAGCAAGCTGCGCATGGCGTACATCGGCGCCGAGTCACCGAGTGGCGCGATGCTCAAGGAAATCCGCAAGGGCACGCGCCCGGATCAGACCCTGGCCGTGGCCGAGCTGTGTCAGCGCCATGGGGTCATCCCCGAGTTCTCCTTCATGCTGGCGCCACCGGTCAATACCGAACAGGAAACCGAGCTGACGTTCGAGTTCATCCGCGAATTGAAACGCATCAATCCCGCCTCGGAAATCATCACCTACATCTACACGCCCTTGCCGGAGGGCAGCAAGCACGAAAAGGATCGAGGCAAGCGTGAATCGATGCCGTTGCTCGACGTGAATGGTGAGCCGGTGGTGTTTCCCTCGACACCGGACGAATGGACGGAGCGTCGTTGGGTGGACTATGCCTGCCACGCCGATGCTCCCTGGCTCACCGACAAACTGCGTCGGCGCATCTACGATTTCGTTACCGTGCTGCGCTGCCGCTTTCCCACCGTGCAAGACCAGCGCGCGCCGCATTGGGCCAAGCGCGGCATGAGTGCCATGGCATCGTGGCGCTATCGCCATCGGCGCTACAACCATCCATGGGAACTCAATATCGCCAATCGTTTCGTGCAGCTGCGCAAGCCGCAAATCACGGGCGCGTAGCGATGGCGGCCTTGCACGTGGCGCAGATCAACTTCCTGCCTGCGCCCGCAGGCCTCGCGCATGACGAGGTTCTCGAGCGATGGCCTTCGCTGGTGGATATCGCCGAAGTGGCTGCCAGTGGCGGAACCCGGGTTACGGTGGTCCAGGCGGCGGCACGCGACGGTAGGTTGACCCGCAATGGCATCGACTACCACTTCGTCGACACCACAGGGCTGCCCGGGGTGACAGGCCGCGGCCGTCGTTTCGCCCGTCTGCTCGCCGACATCAAGGCCGATGTCATGCATGCAAACGGCCTGGGCTTTGCCGGGGATGCATTTGCCGTGTCGGAATGTCTGCCGCTGCTGCCGATCCTTGTTCAGGACCACGCCGATCGGCTGCCGCGCTGGTGGCGGCGGCCGCAGTGGCGGCGCTGGTATGCGGCCGTTTCGGGTGTTGTCTTCACGGCGCTCGAACAGGCGCAGCGGTTCAGTGCCGCCGATTTGTTCGGACCGCAGGTACGGCTGTTCGCCATCCCGGAATCCAGTAGCCGTTTCACTCCTGGCAGCCGCGTCGATGCCCGCGCCGAGACCCGACTTCATGGCGATCCCTGCGTGCTGTGGGTAGGGCACCTGAGCCCCGGCAAGGACCCGCTGACCGTGCTCGATGGCGTGGCCCGGGCCGCGTCTCGGCTGCCCGGCCTGCAGCTTTGGTGCGCCTTCGGCAGCGCGCCGCTGCTCGACGTGGTGCAACATCGCATTCAACACGATCCGCAGCTCGGCGGGCGTGTGCACCTGCTGGGCAAGGTGACGCACGCGCAGGTTGAAGTGTTGATGCGAGCCGCGGATCTGTTCGTTTCGGGCAGTCACTCCGAGGGTTCCGGCTATGCGCTGATGGAGGCTTTGGCCTGCGGTGCGGTGCCGGTAGTCACGGACATTCCCTCGTTTCGCGCGCTGACCGGCAACGGCCGTGTCGGCAAGCTATGGCCCTGCGGCGATGTGGCACGACTGGCCGAGGCACTGGTCAGCATCGCGGCAAATCGACCATCGCCGGAGCAGGTGCGCGCCCACTTCGACGCCACGCTGTCGTTCACGGCCGTGGGCCGCCAATGGGCGGACGCTTATGCGCAAGTGCTCGACGACCGGCGACGGAGGGCAGGGTGAAGCTCGCCCTGGTGGTTCCAGGTGGTGTGGATCGCACCGGCGAGTTCCGTGTGATCCCGGTGCTGCTAGCTTTGATCGAGCGGTTGGCGCAAACGCACGAAGTACATGTCTTCGCGCTGCGGCAGGAAGCGAAAGCGGGTCGCTGGGAGCTCGCAGGCGCCACCATCCACAACATCGGCGACGGCTGGACCCGGCTGCGCGCGATTGCAGCGATCCGCACCGAACATCGCCGCGCACCGTTCGATCTGGTCCATGCGATCTTCTCCGGTTCCTGCAGCCTGGTCGCCGTCGCCGCGGCAAAGCTGCTGCGGCTGCCGAGCCTGGTGCATGTCGCGGGTGGCGAACTCGTCGCCTTGCATGAGATCGACTACGGCGGGCGACGGAAATGGAAAGGGCGGCTGCGCGAAGCGTGGGTGCTGCGCGGCGCCGACGTCATCACGGCGGCCAGTGTGCCGATCATCGAATCGCTGCAGGCGCTTGGCCTCGAGGCGCAGCGCGTGCCGCTCGGTGTCGACCTACGGGCATGGCCGCCGCTCGCGCCGCATGAGCGCCAAGCGAAGCAGGCGCAACTGATCCACGTCGCCAGCCTCAATCGCGTCAAGGATCAGCCGACCCTGCTGCGGGCGCTGGCAGCCTTGGCCGAGAAAGGGCTGGAATTCGAGATCGATATCGTTGGCGTGGACACGTTGCAGGGCGAGATGCAGCAGCTGGCTCGCCAGCTTGGACTGGAACACCGTGTGCGGTTTCATGGATTCAAGACGCAGCGCGAATTGCGCCCGATGATGGAGTCCGCCGATCTGCTGGTGATGTCTTCGTTGCATGAGGCAGGCCCGCTGGTCCTGCTGGAAGCCGCGGTGGCAGGCGTGCCGGCGGTCGGTACAGCGGTCGGGCATTTCGTCGAGTGGTCACCTTCGGCGGCTTTGGCGGTGCCCGTCGGAGACGCGCCGGCACTCGCCAATGCCATCCATCGAATGCTTGCCGACGAGGAATTGCGGCTCCGAATGGCCAGGGAAGCACAGCACCGCGCGATGCTGGAAGACGCCGATTACACCGTTCGAATGTTCCAGACTTTGTATCCGTAGAAACCTTGAATAACCTCGAACGTCGTCATTCGTCGTCAATCCAGCGAAAGCTGGAATCCAGTGCCCGACTGTTCATGTGCTTGGAGTCGCTGGATGACCAGCTTCGCTGTTGAAAAGCACCTCCAGCTTTCGCTGGGATGACGGGCAAAAGCCAGGTCATCCGAGGTTCTCCGCAGCATTCCTCTTTCGTGGCACGGTGAAGCAAGCATGTCGAACTCGACGGGCAGGCGCATTCCGTCACTGGACGGATTCCGGGCGATCTCGATCCTGATGGTGATCTACGGACACCTCTGTGGCACACGGCACTTTCCCGTCTCGATCCAGGAATACGGTCGCTGGTGCGGCGATGTCGCCCATCTCGGCGTGCTGGTGTTCTTCGTGATCTCCGGCTTCCTCATCACCTCGCTGCTGATGAGCGAGCGCGAGATGACAGGGGCCATCTCGCTGAAGCGGTTCTACCTGCGCCGGATAGTGCGGATCTTCCCCGCGTTCTATGCGTTCATTCTGGTGATGGCCATCGCGACACTGCTGGGTGCGGTACAACTGACGGGTCGGGATTTTGCCTACGCCCTCACTTACACGGTGAATTTCGAGCCAAACCGCTCTTTGCCGATCGGGCATCTCTGGTCGTTGTCGGTCGAGGAGCAGTTTTATCTGCTGTGGCCGCTGACGCTGCTGGTTTTGCATGAGCGTCGCGCCTTGTTCGCCGCCGTCGTGGCGATCTTCACCGGTCCGTTGGTGCGCGTGGCCATCCTCGAATGGATGTTCCATGTCGATTCCCATTCGCTCAATGGCATGTTGACGAGCTTCCCCGCCATGTTTGATTACCTGGCCGCGGGTTGTGCCCTGGCCCTGCTGCGGCCATGGCTGCTGACCCGGACGTGGTACCTGCGCCTCACCGCCAGTCCCTGGCTGGCGCTGGCGGTGCCTCTGGTGCTTCTGATCAATCGCATGGGCAGCGATCCCGTGGCAGTCCTGCTTGGGTCACCGGTGATGAACGTGTGCATCGCGTTGCTGATCGAGTCGGGCACGCGTCATGCGGGTTCGTTGGCCGGACGTTTCCTGAACTGGAAACCCGTCGTCTTTCTCGGCGTGCTGAGCTATTCGCTGTATCTGTGGCAATCGCCTTTCTTTGATCACCGGTCCGACGCATGGATGAATGCATTTCCGCAGAACCTGATGTTCGTTTTTCTCGCGGCGCTGGCATCCTATTTTCTTATCGAGCATCCATTCGTTCGCTTGCGCAGAAGGTTGCGGCGCGACACTGGATTGCCTACACGCGTGCAAGGCATGGCAAGAAGGGAGTGGACGGTACAGGAAGAGGCGGTGCCGGCGGCGAGCCGCAGGCACAGGTGAATGGTGGGCAGATCATCCGTGCGTCGGGATCACGTACTTCGCGCCGGACTGGAGCAGGTCGAGGACTGCGCACACGGCGCGCACTCGACGATGGTGTCGCCGGTCAGGTGAAAATCCCTATTGCTCCTGCCGCTCCAGGCAGGTCAGACCTCCGAAAACGGCCTGCCCTTTCGGTGACGATAAGCTTGATGAAAGCCTGCCGTGTGATGCAGCTGAGTGCCTTCCGCGAGATCCTCGTGTGAAACGATACGGCCAAGGAACAACGTGTGCGAGCCGACCTCCTGGCGATGCACGATGGACAGCTCCTGAATACGCAGGGCCGCAGCAACGACGGGAATGCCGAATTCCCGCGACAGTCGAGCAGGAAACGGCAGCGCATTCCAGTCTTGGAACGGGTGCTTGTGATACTCGGCGAGCTTGTAAACGGCTGCCTTCATCGTCGCGGGAATGCCGGACAGGGCAACCTGGCGCACGTCGCGCATGACGGGTACGGAAACATTGGTGCTGCGCAGCGCGAGCGAAAAAAGCCCGCTCCGCTCCAACGGGCCGATCAGATCCATCGGGAAGATATTCCGGTGCCCGGGCGTATCGACCGAAACAAGGATGACTGGCCGCGGACACAGATAGGCGATCATCAGCTGCTGTACCGCGGCAGGTTCCGGAGAGAAGTGCTGCGGCGAGCGATTCTTCAGCATGAGGCGGTTCTGAAGCCGCGTGTTCCACGAGCGCAGCGGCCAGCCGAGACAGCAGTGTTCGCCAGCTGTGACGTAGTAGAGGCTGAGCGATGTCTCTGCCGCAGCGATTGAGGCCGAGCGCGTCAGGTGCAAAACGCCAAGAAGCTTTCCCGTGGCGCGATCACGGTACTCGAGTTCAGGACGCTGGCCGGCATCGAGACTGGTCGCGATCATCAGTGGCACGAGCGAAGCCACGGTGTGGTCCGCCGTGACATCTGCCGACTGACCGTCCCAGTGCAAGGTGGCGGTGACCATCTGCTGCGGAGGGGTGACGGCAACCGTCGACCATTGCGGCAATGGACGCACATACGGCCTTATCCAGTCCTTCCACATCTCAGACTCTCCGAAACAGCAAGAACACGTAGGGATCGGTGGCCAGTCCGAAGCCACGTGGGTTGAGCTGTTCCATTCGGAAATACGGTGCCGCTGCCCGCGCCACGACACGCGGTGCAAAACGATGGATGCGGCTTTCGCTGGTGATGGCGTAATGGCCATGCCGCACAAGATTCATGACGTTCGACCGCCACCAGCCGTAACGCGCATCACCGAGGTAATAGGGATTGAGCATGCTGGCCAGGACAAAGCCGCCTTGCTGGACCACGTGCGACAACTCTTCGAAAAGCAAGGCGTGGTCCGCGAAATGGTTGAGCACCGCAAAGTTCGCCATGACTGCCTGCACCTTGCAGGCGAGCGGCGACGCAACCGCGATAATGGTTTTGCCGGCGATTTCCTCGCGGCAGAACTGCGCCAGGTACTCGCGCATCGCTGCCGACGGCTCATGCACGAAAGTCGGGTGTCCTTCAGCGGCATACACCTTGGCATCAAGGCCGGTGCCAGCACCGAAATCAAGCACGGCGGCTCCCGCGGGCAGCAGATCCAGCGCCAGCTTCTGAAACCTGTCGCGCACCCGTCGGTCGCGCTGCGAGGCCAGCATGAATGTGTGGTATTGCTCTCCGGTATGCACGTCGTCGACTACCCTGCTGACCAACTCGTTGTCTTCGTCACGATCAAGCGCCTTTGCGGGCTACGTAAAGGCGAAATTTCGAAGGTTCCCTCCTGCCACGAAGTCTCGCCACGAGAGGGCGCATGGCCCAACGCAGGCCATACCACGGACGATGCACGTCCCAGTGGATCGACAGCGCGGTTTCCATCCTGCGCAGGCGCTCGTCGGTAAGGTAGGCAAGGGCGGCGATGGAATCGGCAGCTATGCCATGACTCTGCAGAAAGGCCGCGCGACGCTCGGCGAGCATCTGCCTGCCGCTTTCCTCCCGGGTGTACCACGGCGTATCGCTGATGATCACCATGCCACCCGTTCTCACGCAGCGCATCGTCTCGCGCAGGCTGGCCTCGTAATCTTCGGCGTAGTGAAACGAGGCGTTGAACACGGCAGCGTCGAACTGTTCGTCCGCAAACGGAAGACGACGTATATCGGCCTGGAAACGTGAAAAGAGTTTCGGCAGGCGCGTCCGGTAATGCCGGGCGGCTCCCAGTCCGTCGTGTTCGTTGGTGAGCAGGTCCACCGCGCAAGGTCGATACCCTGCGAGTGCCAGGCGATAGCTCATCCAGCAGTTGCCCGCACCGAGGTCCAGAATCCTGCCGCCACATTCGATGCCATCGAGCAGATACCGGACGAGGTAATCGTAGCTGCGAGCCCTCATCTGCCACTGTCCGCGGTTCCTGCCCGACGTATCCCGGTAGGGAAGGGCGAGGTAGAAGTCTGCGCTTTCGCTGCCGCGACCTTCCGACTCCCGTATCCGCTCGTAATCCCCCATGAAGCGGGCATGGTGCGCGATCGACTCCGGTGGCAGCGCATGCGCGAGGCCGTCGTCGATCACGATGGCAAACCCGCACGCAGGGCATTCCAATGCATCGATACCGGTTCCGCACCGGGGGCATCGCAAGCGGATGCCTGACAGCGATGGATCCTCGGTGGCTGGGCAAGCGTGCTGCGTGCTCATCGCCCCTCTCTCTCCCGATTGCGTCCGGATTGTTTGCGGACAGGTCTATGGAAGCCTCGACATCCGTCATTCCAGCGAAAGCTGGAATCCAGTGCCTTGGCTGTTCAAGGACTTGAAGTCGCTGGATTCCAGCTTTCGCTGGAATGACGAGCAAAAACCGAGTTATTCGAGGTTCCCCCTAAGTCACGGAAGCCGGAATTTCCAATGCCGCGCGCACCACGTACAGCGTGTCCATTCGCGGTACCTGTCGGGTGAGCAGGGTCAGGATGCGCCGCCCCTGTTTCTGCCTGACCCAGCTTTGTCCCTGCAGCCACAACTGTGTCCGTACCATGTCGGCACGCTCCTTGACGGCTTCCTGCGGAGGCCTGACACGATTCCTGACGTAGTGCCCCACTTCGTGGAGGGAGCGGGCCCATTCGATGCCGGCGAGCGCGTGCAGCCAAAGTTCCGAACACGAAACCTGGGTCAACGTCTGATGACGCGAGATGGTCCGCAGCAGAGGGTGGCAGTCGCGCTCAAGCTGGGCGAACACGGCGTCGGGAATCGCACTCGGGTAGTAGCGCGCGAGCAGGCGCAACGGCGGCAACGCCCACCAGGGAGCATCGGCGGCATGCTCATCCCACAGGACGTTCCAGTCGCCTGCGGTCATGCGCGTGGCCAGCAGCGCGATGTCGTTCAAATGCAACAGGCGCAGGCTGCGGCCACAGATGTTGCCTGCCGCATGCAGCAGCAGATGGTTCATCAAGGCGCCGTTCGACGGATATGGATTCAGGCCGGGCAAAGGCTCACGAGGATAGATCCGCTCGGTGATGTCGATCGCCGATACCGGCAGACGTTCCTGGATGCGCGTGTGCAACTCGATATTGACCGGGGTGTCGCGGTGTTCGCCCAGCCCCATGGGAGGCCTGCCAGTCGCAGGCTTGAACACCCTATGCTTCCACGCGACGAACGACTCCACGTAGCCCAGGTCCTTCAGCAACCGGATCACCGGCCCGGCATCTTCCTCGCGGACCAGCAGGTCGATGTCGGCCATCGGGCGCTCGCCCGGCACGTAGATTCCCATCGCGTGCAACGCGGAACCCTTCAGGGCAACGATGGCCAGCCCGGTGGCGCTTGCGCAGGTGTCGATGCGCTCCAGCAATGACGCGATGCGTCGATGGCGAAGCTCGACATGTTCGCGCTGGCTCTCCAGAAACTGCCGCCATTCCGGGTTTTGCCAGAGGGAAGACTTGCACAGCAGTGGTGACACGCCGTGGGCGGCGGCGGCAGCCGCGGCCAGCCGCCACTCGAGAGCGCTCCACTCTGGCGTTGCGCTGCCCGGCTGCACCAGCTCGATGGCAAGTGCTTCAGTGGCGCGGCGCAAGCCGTCCCTAACGGTTTTGAGCGGTGGCAGCATGGCGCAGCGCCTGGGGATTGTCTTGTTCCGTGCCGAGCGGTGCCGTGGCGTCTTCGTTACGATGCGCCTGCTCACAGGCGATCAGCGCATGCCATCGCGCATCGAGCGCAGCACATTCGTGGCGATGGCGCTCCGGTTCCGTGGTGGCCTTCGATTGCTGCAGGGTGACTTGCTCATGCAGCAGGTCGCGCACACGGCGATAGAAATCCGAGTCGTAGGCGCCACGAAACATCATGGCCAGGTCACCGCTGTCCTGCCAGTTCGTCTTTGCGCCAAGTTGGGCCTTGACCCGCTCGTAGAATTTCGTGCCGGGCAGCGGATAGGAAACACTGACGCCGATGTCGTCCGGCGCAGCCTGTGTGACCAGTTCGCGGGTGGCCAGCAGATCGGCCAGATGCTCGCCCAGATAGCCGAGCTGGATGAAGAAGCCCACGCGGATGCCGTGCTCGCCCAGTCGCATGCGGGCAGCGATCAGATCGGCGACCTTGGTGCCCTTGGTCATTGCATCCAGTACGCGCTGGCTGCCGCTCTCCGCACCGATCCAGGCCTCCGCGCACCCGGCTTGCTCGAGCGCGCTGGCCATGCGCTCGCTGATCAGGTCGGCGCGGGTCTGGATGGTGAATGGCACCGAACCGTCGGCAGCGCGCAGGTGCCCGGCAAACTCCGTGACCCAGTCGACGTGGAAGCCGAAGATGTCGTCGGCCAGCCAGATGTGATCGGGCCGGAACGTCTGTTTCAGATAGGTCATCTCCGCCGCGATGTCCTGCGGGCCGCGCTGCTTGTAGTGGTTGCCCCAGATCGGCTTGGCGCACCAGTTGCAGCGAAAAGGGCAGCCGCGCGACGCCGCCATGTTGAGGCTGAAGTAGCCATGCCGTTCCAGCCACATCGCCCGATAGCGTTCGATGTCGACCAGGTCCCAGGCGGGTCGGCCGGTCAGTCGCGGATCCGGCGGCTGTGCGCCCAGGCGCATCAGCTGTATCCGTCCATCCACCAGCGTCGCGATGCCGGCGATGCCGGAGGTCCAGTCCCGGGTATCGATTTCCGGGTCACGGTCCAGCCGTTCGATCAATTCGACCAGGGCTGCAATGCCTTCGCCGATCAGCACGACATCGGCGCCCACCGCGAGAAAGGCATCCGGATGGTCGGACGCATCGGAGCCCGCAACGATCACCCGGGCGCCGTGGGTACGTGCCTCGGCGATCATCTGGCAGGCCGCGTCGCGCATGCGGCCGAGGCACATCTTGGTCAGGTAGTTGAAGTTGTCCTCGTAGAGGACGACCACATCCGGCCGTGCGGTGTGCAGGGACGCCTGATAGTCCTCGACGCCGTCGGCCAGCATCGCGTCGAACAGGCTGGTGGCGTGTCCCATTTCCCTCAGCAGGGCGGCAATCTGGATCGTGGCGAGCGGTGGATAGGGCTTGCCGCGTTCCCACTGCTTCCGGTCGTAACTAAGGAAGTAGGAGTGGCCAACCTGGATATTCAGCATCGCGAAGGGTCTCGTAAGCCGTAGGGCAAGCTTCGACAGCGCATCGGCGCCGGGCCGGCGCGCCGGCTCCAACGATCAACGTTGACTGGACGTGAGTGCCCCGGTGGCCGGCTTCGGTTGCCTCGTGCGAAAAATAGTCGGATGCCGTGCGCCGCAAACGGCCATCGACGCAACCTTTTCCTGCCGATGCGGCACCTACGGGCCAATCCCCTTCGTATCCGCGCAGTACGGTACCCGGCAATCAGACGGCTGAAACTTTTGATCGACGACGATGGCCTTGGCTTCCGCGCCGGCGTTGCAGACGCCGGTGCGGATCCTTTTTGCGAGTGGCCGGCCGGCCGCCGCTATTCGGTGTGCCGGCAGATCCTGGGCGGATGTTTCCGCTTCGAAAGCACCAGCGAAGCGCTGCTGGATCTGGTCGAGGACGCCTATGCAGGCCTGCCGTCGCACCATCTGCCGATGGACGCACCGGAGTTCCGTATCGAGCTGCGTCTGCTGCCGTGGCAGGTTTTGCCGAATACCGTCGAGCCGCCACCGGTGCGGGTGCAATCCGGTGCGGGCCTGCTCTGCGGCGTGATGGATGCGTCGAACTATGTGGTCCTGGCGCCCGAACAGCGCCGCGCCCTGGTGGTGGCCTCGGAGGACACGCTCAGCCATCCTTACCATCTGCGCTACGAACTCATCGAATTTGCCGTCTTCACCCTGGCGACGCGCGGACTGGGCCTGGTCCCCCTGCATGGCGCCTGCGTCGGCCGGCAGGGGCGCGGCATCCTGTTGCTGGGGGCCAGCGGCTCGGGCAAATCGACCCTGGTCTTGCACAGCTTGTTGCAGGGCCTGGATTTTCTCGCCGAAGACGCGGTCTTCGTGCAGCCGGAGAGCCTGCTCGCCACCGGCGTCGCCAATTACCTGCACGTGCAGGCCGATGCGTTGCGCTTCATCGACGACGACAAGGCCACGCGCTGGATCAGCCAGGCGCCCGTCATCCGCCGCCGCAGCGGAGTCGAGAAGTTCGAGGCCGACTTGCGGCTAGGCCATGGCCAGCTTGCGGCGGCTCCGCTGGAGCTGGTCGGCGCGGTGTTCGTTTCCAGCCAATCGGCCGACGATCCGGATGTCTTGTTGAGTCCTGTTCCTCGTGATGAAGTCGCCGCACGGCTACGCGCCGATCAGTCGTATGCTTCCGGACAGCCAGGCTGGCATCGCTTCGAACAGCGACTGCTGGAAGTGGGTGTCCACCAGCTGCGCCGCGGGCGTCACCCACGGGATTCCGTCGACGCGCTGCACCGGCTTCTCGACTGATGTCGCTGCTCGCCGCGTCCTGTGCCACATTGGAGAAAGAGGCCGTCTGCAATGAGGCATTGTTGGCCGCAAACGATTCAGGCAGTTGCACCGCATCCGGCAGGTAACGATGGGCATGCCAGCGGCGAAGAACTTCGGAGTATCGGAGCAGGTGGCATAGTCGCCGTGGGCGTCTCACACTCTCGCGTGTCGGGACCTCGGAAGAATCCGGGGTAGTTCAACGTCAAACGGGCAGCGGACCGAGGCACGGAGGTGTTCCATGCCGGGTCGATGCTCCTCCATGAGGGTCACAGCAATGAAAAAGCGTTTTGCAGGATCGATGGCACTGGGTGCGCTGGTGGCGCTGGCTTCGGCACTGCCGGCTTTTGCCGCACTCGAGCCGGGTGTCATGGCACCGACATTCACGGCCCAGGCCAGCCAGGCGGGCAAGGTTTTCACTTTCTCCCTTGCCGACGCCCTCAAGAAGGGACCGGTAGTGGTGTACTTCTATCCGTCGGCCTATACGGGAGGCTGCGATCTCGAAGCGCATACCTTTGCGGCCAACCGGGACAAGTTCGACGCGGCCGGTGCGACCATCATCGGCGTGTCGGCCGACAACATCGAGCGCCTCAACGCCTTCTCGGCGGACCCGAAGTACTGCGCCGGCAAGTTTCCGGTCGCCTCCGATGCTGACGTCAAGGTCGCGCTTTCCTATGACCTGAAGGCTGTCGCGGCGCAGCCGGGCATGAACGATGTGCGCGGCGTGGCGATCGATCATGCGTTCATCCCCCGCACGACCTTCGTCATCGCCCGCGACGGCAAGATCGTCGCCACGCTTTCCTCGGAGACGGATCATCTCCGGCCGGACGAGCATGTGAAACGGTCGCTGGCCATCGTGCAGCACCTGCAGGCAGGCAAGACGCCGTAAGCAGGTTCGATCCCGGAGGAGCGACGGTCGACGGTGAGACGCCGGATGGAAGCGCCACGTCACTGCTCGACCGTTGCCACCGATCGCCAGGGACGGCGGCGCGCAACCTTTTCTTCTGCCGGCCGCACTTACCGACATGGGAAATCCGGCCCGGGAGCAACGCCGTTCTGAATCGCCATGAAGTGCCATCGAAGCCGCGGCCGATGCTGCCGGCCAGCGGCGCGAGTTCGTAAAGATGCCGGGCGAGCCGTCGCCAGCACCTGACCGAGCCCACGATCTGCTGCGTTCGCTGGCGCGCACGCTTACGGGCGTCGAGCTGGCGGAAACGGCGGCGTATGTCGTGCTGTCGTTGGGTGCGGCGTTTGTCGGCAGCCTTGCGGCGGTATTGCTGGTACCGCTGGTCCAGCCGGGGCACACGCTGCCGTTCGGCAGCGTGCTGTTCGACGCAGGTCGCAGCGTCGACATGCAGGCGGCCATCTTCGCCGCCGCGATGGTGGCCTTCGCCTTGTTGCGTTGGCAGGCAGCGCGCCTGGGAGCGCGCCTGGTAGGTCGTTACGGCATGAGCCTGCGCCGCCGTGTTCATGCGCGCCTGATCGAGGCTCCCTTGACGTCGCTGGCGGATTCGACGTCCGCGGAAATCGCCAACGTCCTCACCCACAACGTCGAGCTCATCGTCCAGGGTTTCAGCGCCCTGCAGCAATTGCTGATCGCCGGCCTCACCGCTGCTGTCAGTCTCGGGTTCGCGTTCTGGGTATCGCCGCCACTGATGCTGGCGGCACCGCTGCTCGCGGGTTTGGGGCTGATCGCGTCGCGTGCCTATGGCCGCGAGCAATCGCTGGTCGGCCGTCAGTACGTCGTGGACATGACACGACTGTTCTGGCACAGCGAGGATTTTCCACGACGCCTGCGCCACGTCCGCTCGTTCGAGAAGGAAGATGCGGAGAAAGCCAGTTACGGCGCCATTTCCGCCCGGCTGTGTCACGGTTACCGACGTCAGCTGGAGCTGGTGGCCTCCGGGCGGCTGGTGCTCGAGCTGCTGGCGGCGATCGGGATCGCGGCACTCTTCGTGCTCGCCCATCGCTGGCACGGGATCGATCAGTCCTCGCTTATCGCGGTGTGCCTGCTGCTCGGGCGCTTGCTACCTTATCTGGTGTCAACCCGGCAGAGTTTTCAGCAGCTGCGCTCGGCCGCTCCGGCATTCGAACTGTGGCGGCGGTACATGACTCTGGCGTCGGCTCAGCCATCCGTGGCGTCCTCACGCACGGCGACCTCCGGCGGTGCGCTGCATATCGAACGGATGCGGCTGATACCGCCAGCCAACGGACTCGATGTCGGCGACCTGGTTCTGGCGCCCGGCGACCTGACCTTGATTTCCGGTGACTCCGGCATCGGCAAAAGCAGTCTGATCGACGTCCTGGCGGGCATGATGACGCCTGAGACTTTTGCGGCACGCGTGGGTGAACGACCTATCGGTTTTGACGAGTACCGCCAGCTTGTGCGGCATGGCGCCTATGTCAGCCAGAATGTCCGACCCTGGCAGCATTCTGTACGTGAGTGCCTGTTGTGGGCGGCGCCTGAAGCCACGGACGAGATGTTGCGGAGTGCGCTGATCGACGTCGGCCTCGACAGTCGGCTGGCGAAGTCGCAGCACGGACTCGACACCGCCTTGCACAGCTCGTCGAGCCGGCTTTCCGGAGGCGAGTTGCAGCGGCTGCTGCTGGCCCAGGTCATCCTGCGACAGCCTTTCCTCGCCTTGCTCGACGAGGCCACGAGCGCGCTCGACACCACCTCCGAGATCGAAGTTCTTTCAGCGCTGAAACGCCGCCTGCCGCACACGATCCTGATCGTCGTGTCGCACAGGCCGGGCGTGGCAGCGATTGCGGACCAATGCCTGAACATCGGAAATAACCTGGCCACGACGGTTGCCTGGAAAGCCGACCCGCGGCGCGTGGCGCCTTTGCTCAGTTCGTCGGATCGCTTCAAGTCTTAGGCCGATTCAAATGAGGTAGTCGCCCAGCGGCTGTTTCTCCGTGCGGCGCTCTTCGTAGTGAACGGTGTGATAGTGAAAAGGTGTCAGGGACAATTTTTAGTTATTCCGTTGAAACTGTCCGTGGCACCATTCTTCATGGTCAACGCGATGGCGATGATGGGCAGCAGGTCATGATCAGCTTGACCGGCGAAGCTTGACAGTTGCTGTAGCGAAGGTGGCAGGCGCTTGCAGACATGGCATAGCCATGCTGAATCGTGGACACTGGACGCCGAACTTGGCCAGGTAGTGCGCCCGTGACTTCGCCGGACTTGCTGGATTTTGCGTGTTCTGCCGTGACGCTGGGACTGACTGCGCTGGCAGTGGCACTCGCCTTCGGCTCCACGCATATGAGAGTGTCGCTGCATCTCGCTGCCTACTTCGCTTGCCTGGCGGTCGACAGCGTGATTGGCATGGCTCTTGGCGGCTGGCGTGACGTCCTGTCTGTCGAAACCGTCAGGTGGCTGCATGCGGTCAATGTGCCGCTTGGCTACCTGCTCGGTCCGCTGCTCTATGGCTACGCGGTTGCGCTGACCTCTCTCCCGTCCAGCCGTCACGGGAGGGGACTTTGGCATCTGGTGCCCTTTGCCTTGGTGCTTCTCGTTTCGGCAGGCAACGCGGTGGTCGCTTTCGATCGATGGCCGACGGGCCTGCTGCTGGTCCGGTTCGTCTATAGCGCCTGGGTGTTGCAGGGGATGATCTATCTCGGTCTTGCCGTGCATCGCACCTATCAGGCGCGTCCGTTGCTCGAGCAGGCTAATGCCGATGAGGTGGCCCTGCGCCTGACCTGGTTGCGCCGCCTGCTTGCCCTGGTCGGCATCATCTGGGCTCTGGTTGCCATCGACCGGATTCCCACTGTTACCGGCATGGAAGAAAACGCATGGTTTGGCCCCATGCTCGGTTGCGCGACGACGGTGACGCTGTGTGTGCTTGCATGGTTCGGGCTGCGCCAGCGTGTCCTGCTATCGCCCGGCTTGACGGAGCTGACGGTCGCCGACCCGGAGAGCCCTGCCACGGCATATGCCCGTTCCGGGGTAGACCCCGTCCAGTGCGCGCAGATTGCCGGGGAGTTGCAGCAACTGATGCGTTGCGAGCATCTGTATGCGGACAACCACTTTGACTTGCAGGCATTGAGCGAACGCAGTGGATGGTCCCCGAACTATATTTCCCAGGCCCTCAATCAGGGTCTGGGCCAGAACTTCTTCGAGTTCGTCAACGGGTTCCGCGTTGCAGCGGCAGAATGCTGCCTTGCCGACCCCACCGACAAACGGACGATTCTGGAGGTGGCACTGGCCTGCGGTTTCGGCAGCAAGTCCACCTTCAATACCGTTTTCAAGCGGATGACGGATCGCACGCCCAGCCAGTATCGCCGCAGCCATCTCGTCTTTTCGAACGAATCGCCTGCCTAGACGTCCGATCCGGCACGTTCGGACGAAAACCGGTCCGGACCTTGTTGAAGTATGTGCAGCTTTCGGGGGCGTTCGTGGGGACGTCGCCCGTTCCCTCCATTTCTTCTTACCCAACAAGGAGTGCAGACATGTCTGTACGCAGCGTTGTCCTGTTGTCGGTGTTGCTGCTTTCATCTCCGGTGCATGCCGCCGTATCGGCCAGTACCCACGGCGATCCGATCGACTTTCACTGGGGCGAGAAAATTCCCCTTCGCGATGGCATCAAGCTCAATGCGACGCTCTATCAGCCTCACGACCAACGCACCCCGCTGCCCTGCGTCTTCACTCTCACACCGTATGTTTCGCAGCTGTATCACGAGCGCGGTGCCTATTTTGCAGCACATGGCTACGTCTTCCTGACCATCGATGTGCGAGGACGCGGCAACTCCGAAGGCGCGTTCACACCGCTCCTGCAAGAGGCCAAGGACGGCTTTGATATTGTCGAGTGGCTGGCCAGACAACCCTATTGCAATGGAAAAGTTGCCATGTGGGGCGGTTCGTATGCCGGCTACGATCAATGGGCCACGGCCAAGGAATTCCCACCGCATCTGGCCTCGCTCGTGCCGGTGGCGTCTCCTCGCCCGAGCATCGATTTCCCATTCCTGCAGAACATCTACTACTCGTACGACATGCAGTGGATAACGCTGACCAGCGGGCGTACCGCGCAAGACGCCATCTTCGACGACAGCGCTTTCTGGTCGTCCATGTTTGGCGAGATGCACGCGAACATGCGTCCTTTCCGCGAACTCGACGCCATCGTCGGCAACCCCTCGCCGACATTCCAGACCTGGCTCAGGCATCCGGAACCCGATGCCTACTGGGACAGCTACAGTCCCACGCCGCGACAGTTTGCAAAAATCGATCTGCCGATCCTGACCATCACCGGCCAGTACGACGACGACCAGCCAGGAGCGTTGTCGTTTTACCGCGACCACTTCCGTTACGGCTCAGTATCGGCCAAGGACAAGCATTACCTGATCATCGGCCCATGGGATCACGCGGGCACGCGCACCCCTACAGCAGAATATGCCGGCGTCAAGTTTGGCCCGGCAAGCCTCGTCGATCTGAACCGGTTGCATCTGGGCTGGTATGACTGGACGCTCAAGGGCGGCGCCAAGCCGGCCTTCCTCAAGGACAAGGTCGCCTACTACATGCTGGGCGACGACAGCGGAGAATGGCGCTACGCGGACTCGCTGGATGCCATCACATCCACGTTCCACCCGATGTACCTGACGTCGCGGGGCAACGGCAGCAACGGTGTATTCGCCTCGGGAGAGCTGATGGACACGGCGCCCGGTGCTGTGGCGAAACCCGACCAGTATGTCGATGACCCGCGGGATACGACTTTTGCAGCCTGGGACAGGTCTGAAACCAGCGATCCCGACATGACCGATCAGAGCGGCTTGATTGCCGCCTCCGGAAAAGTCTTGGTCTATCACACACCGCCCTTTGCCAAGGCTGAGGGATTCGCAGGTTTTCCGAAACTGAGCCTGTGGCTGGCACTGGATCAACCCGATACCGACATTGCCGCCTACCTTTACGAAATTCGGCCCGATGGCAGCAGCATCGAACTGGATTCGGAAATACTCCGAGCGCGCTACCGCGAAGATCTCCGCAAGCCCATGCCAGTCAAGCCGGGAGTGGTCGAACGCTACGACTTCGATCGTTTCCACTTCATTGCACGACGTATCGGCAAGGGCAGCAGGCTGCGACTTGCCATCGGCCCGGTGAATTCGAAGTTCTTCGAGAAGAACTACAACAGTGGCGGCGTCGTAGCTGAAGAGTCGGGTAAGGATGCACGTACCGCAACCATCACGCTGTACCACGACGCCAAGCATCCAAGTGCGTTGTACATGCCCGTGGGCGCTCGCTGAGAGGGGAGGTGCAGTACGCCCGATGGGACAGCCACCGCGATCCTCTTGGGAACCTCTGATTTTGCTCGTCATCCCAGCGAAAGCTGGGATGACGGGTTATTCAGACCATCCCTGGTGTCCCGTCATCATCCTTTGGCTCAGCCACTACGACCGAACGCGCCGCCACACCACCTCACCATGCGCCCCCTCGGCCGCACCGCTCGACGGCTTGGCCACGCGATAGGTCAGTTCATCGTTGACGATGGTGTAATTCGTGTCACCGCTCTTGCCGTCCCAGTTCGGGAACGAGGCGTGCAGGATCTGGCTGTGCATGACCTTGGCGTCGGCACTGACGTGGCCGAAGTGGGCATTGCTGTCCATCGAGGCGGCACGGTACTCGTCCGGGGTTCCCCTGGATTTGTCGTTCGCTGCGAATGGCATCCGCTTCGCCCGCACGATCTGCAGCATGTAGTCGCCCTGTGCATCGATAAGCCACATGCCCTCCGGGTGGGGACCGTACAGCTCGACGCGGTGACCATCCGGGTAGACATTGTCGCAGCGGACGAGGGTCCAGGCGCCGATCAGTGCCTTGGGCACCATCGCGTGATCGCCGGCACTTTCACTGTGTTTCATCGCCGTGTCCTGGGTGGCCGCGGCGGCCGGGATCGGCGATGCGATCAGAGGGGTGAGGAGGGTGGCGAGCAGCAGGAGTTTTATGCGTGACATGGCGATACCTCGGGTGTGGGGGTGAGTGGCATCGTCTCCCTTGCTTCCCATTTTGATAATAGGCTTCGATTTTTATTGATCTTCAAATTTTATTTGAAGATGATCGCGCCTGTACCTCCTGCGCCTGGGATCTGACCCCATGAACCGCCTCAACGATATGCAGCTCCTCGTCGATGCGGCCGATCTCAGCAGCCTGTCGGCTGCCGGGCGCCGGGCAGGGCTCTCGCCTGCCGCCGCCAGTGCCTGTCTGCAACGGGTCGAGGCCATGCTCGGCGCGCGGCTCTTCGAACGCACGAGTCGTCAATTGCGCCTGACCGACGAGGGGCGCATCTACATCGCGTCCTGTCGGGTCGCCATCGAAACCATGAGGGAGGCCGAGCGCGCGGTTCACAGCGGTACCGATGGCGTAAGCGGGACGCTGCGCGTGTCGGCGCCTTCCGATCTGGGGCGCAACCTGCTGGTCGACATCCTCGACAGTTTCATGGGTCTCTACCCGGAGGTGCGCATGGTCCTGACGCTATCGGATTCGCTCTCGCGTTTCGTGCCGGATGATATCGACGTAGCCATCCGCGTCGGTCCACTGGAGGACAGCGATCTCGTCGCGCGTCATCTTGCGGATAGCTGGCGCGTGGTCTGTGCTTCGCCAACATGTATCGCAACGTATGGAATGCCGAAGCACCCCGAGGACCTCGTCGAATTGCCGACGCTGGTACTGACCACGAATGCCGGGCCACGCAATGAGTGGCGTCTTGGGGAAGCCGTCGTGAGGGTTCGGCGATATCACGAGTGCACCGACAGCGAAGTCATACGCAAGTGGGCCGTTCTCGGTCGCGGGTTCGCCTACCGGCAGCTTTGGGCGGTGGCGGTGGATGTACGCGAAGGTCGGTTGATGCTCGTCAACGCACCCGCATGGTCTACCCCCGCACCCATCCACGCGATGTACCACCCGAACGTCTTTCAGCCGCCACGTGTACGCCGCTTCGTCGACTTTCTGCACGCTGAGTTGGCGAGGCGGCTTCCGTCAAGTGCCGACGATGCAACGGCGTTTTCATCGGCAAGATGATCGCGCCGGTAGCTGCGAAGTCGGCTTCCTTAAGAATTTCAAACTATCCGCATCAGAGTTGCCTGACTGACGCGATTCTTTGGGATGAAAAGGCGGCGACGGTGCACTAGGCTGTTCGCTGTGAAATGGATGTACTAACAAGGCGTGCTCGCAAGGCAGCGTTGCAAGTTCGAGGAACATCCCATGCATATCGCCAAGTCGCTTCTTTCCCTGGTATGCCTGATTTCCCTGGTCGGTTGTGTCACTCAAAGCCGCAAACCGCCGCCCCCTACACTCATCTCGAACGCCGCGCCTATCGGCTTCGATGCCGGCATACGTATCGTCACGACGGATCGGCACCGCTTCGCCACCATTTCGCCGCGCATTATTCAGGGATTGCGTCAGGCTGCGCACGGCGGCCCGGTAAATATTCTCGCGCTGTCGGGAGGCGGATCCGGAGGTGCGTTTGGTGCTGGTGCCCTTGCCGGCATGACGCGAGGGCACCAGCGGCCGGATTTCCAGCTGGTTACCGGAGTGAGTGCCGGAGCGCTGATCGCTCCGTTTGCGTTTCTGGGTTCCTCGTGGGACCCCGCATTGCAGGATGCCTTCGGAGGTGAACGGAGCTACTTGATACATTCACCGAAGTCGAGCTTTCTGGCGCGACTTCTTTTTCCCTCCGGCATTAAAAAGAACGGGCGGCTTTATGAGCTCGTGGATCACTTCGTTACACCGCAGATGATCACTGCCGTGGCAGCCGAAACCTCGAAGGGACGAAAGTTGATCGTCGCCACGACCGATCTCGACAAGCAGGAAACAGTGCTCTGGGATATGGGCGCCATTGCGGCGCATGGCGGCCTTGCGGCCAGGCAGCTATTTCGCGATGTGCTCATCGCATCCGCGAGCGTGCCAGGCATGTTTCCGCCAGTGATCATCCACGTCAGCGATGGGGTTCACCTTTACGACGAACTGCATGTGGATGGAAGCGTGACTACGCCCTTTTTCATCACTCCGCTGGTCGCTGATGTCGTATCGACGAGTCTCGATCAACTGAACGGATCGAACGTTTATGTGATCGTCAACAGCCAACTGGCAAGCCCACCTCATGAATCGTCGCTCGAGACCTTCGAACTTCTCGGCAGGAGCTTTTCTGCGCAACTGATGTACAAGACGAAGGAAACGATTGCCCTTGTCGACAGCGTGACCAGAGAGCATCACATGCAGCTCCGGGTTGCCGTGATACCCGCAGACTATCCGGGCCACAGTTTCGCCGATTTCCGTCCGCAGAGCTTGCAGCGGCTTTTCGATTATGGCGCCGACTGCGCCGCTCGCGGATTGTTGTGGGCAGCGGTAGAACAAGGTATCCGGAGAGACCAGGCTGCCATTACCGGTAGCCTGCATGCTGTCGCGTCTTGTCCGGGCTCGACTGCTACGTCATCCGGGCCTGATGACGCTACGCAGCTGGCAAGGTAATCCTTCTTTCCAGCGTTCAAGCCTTTATGACGAGGACTTCGGCCGTCGCTTAACCCCGTGATGCCGGGCAGTCATCCAACGGTCCCACGGCGGATCACCGGCGAACTCCTGTTGCAGGAATTCCGTGAACGTGTGGACCTTCGCGGACACGAATCGGCGAGTCGGATAGATGATCAGGGCGTCGGTATGCGGCGGTCGCCATTTCGGTAGCAGCGGCACCAGGTCGCCACGCGCGAGATCTTCGCCGACGATGAAGGTGGGCAGCATGATGATCCCTTGGGCTGCAAGTGCGGCACTGCGAAGCAGGTCGCCGCTGTCGGCACGAAAGTCCCCGCGAACGCGAACGGTAACGACGCCGTCCGCGCCTTCGAGCGGCCAGCGGCCCTCGAACCCTCCGCTCGGCAGCGTCAGGCAGTTGTGTTCTGCCAGGTCCTGCGGCGTGCGTGGCGTACCGTGGCGCTTGAGATAGTCAGGAGCTGCGCAAACCACCAGCCGCACCACGGTCAGCGGACGTGCCACATAGGTGGGAGGAATCTCCAGCGACAGGCGCAGGGCAAGATCGAAGCCTTCCTCGATCAGGTCGACGCGCCGATCCGTGGCATGCACTTCGAGTTCCACCTCGGGGTACTTCATGCGGTAGCGGGGAAACAGATCGGCCAGGTGGCGAACGCCAAACGAGAGCGGCACGCTGATGCGCAGCCGCCCTCGCGGTGTCGTCGTTGCCGAACCGACTTCGGCCTCCGCTTCCTGCAGATCGGTCAGCAATTGCGTCGCGCGTTCGATGAAGCGGTGGCCCGCGTCCGTCAGATGAAGCCGGCGCGTCGTTCGCTGCAGCAGACGTGTGCCGAGATGCTCTTCGAGCTCGGCGATCAGCCGTGACACCGAGGTGGTCGACATGCCGAGCTTCTCGGCGCCGCGCACGAAGCTGCCGGCCTCGACCACTTTCGAGAACGCCTGCATCGAGAGAAATCGGTCCATAAGATTATCCCGTTTTGTAGGATAAATAATGCCATGAAAGGCTATTTATCCACCAATTCGGGATTCTTAGTATGTCTCCACCGTTTCACCCAACCCACTGGAGATTGCCATGAACGCTTCGACTGTTGCTTCCACGAAAACCGGTTCCACGAAAATCAGCGCGGACACCATGTCTTCCAGCACCATGCTTCGCGATGCTGCGGAACTCGGCGGCCGCGTCCTTCTGTCATCGTTGTTCGTGCTCTCTGGCCTGAGCAAGATCGGTGCCTATGCCGCCACCATGGCCTACATGTCCGCCATGGGCGTTCCCGCCGTCTTGCTACCGGCGGTGATTGCCACCGAACTTCTCGGCGGCCTGGCCGTCGCCTTCGGCTGGAAGACGCGCGTAGCGGCGTTCCTGCTCGCGGGTTTTACCTTGTTGACGGCACTCACGTTCCATACCCACCTGGCCGATCAGACCCAGATGATCATGTTCATGAAGAACGTGTCGATCACCGGCGCCTTCCTGCTGCTGACGGTCAATGGCGCAGGCCGGTTCAGCCTCGACGGCAAGTCGCGTTGATCCCTCGCATCCATCCTATCCCTGGTCCATCAGGAGACCTCTCATGAGCTACGCCATCATCGGGTCGGGCGCCATTGGGGGCGCCCTCGCCAAACAATTTGCCCGCAGCAAGATCAAGGCCGTCATGGCCAATCGGCGCGGACCAGCCTCGCTGGAGGATGCACTGCAAGCCTTCGCTCCTGCCGTAAGCGCCGCTGAAACCACCGACGCACTGGATGCGGACGTGATCATCCTCGCCGTCCCGTTCGGGGCGGCGGGAGAAATCGCCAAGTTGCGCAGTGACTGGGCCGGCAAGATCGTGGTGGATGCCACCAACGCGATCGAGTTTCCCGCCTTCAAGCCGCTGGATCTGGGCGGCCGTCCCTCCAGTCAGGTCGTGGCGGCGCAGTTCACGGACGCCAAGGTCGTCAAGGCGTTCAACACGCTACCGGCAGCGGTGCTCGCGGATGAGCCGCGTCGGAGCGAGGGCCATCGCACGATCTTCGTCTCGGGCGACCACGCCGATGCCAACGAGAAGGTCGCCTCGCTCGCCACCTTGCTGGGCTTCAGTCCGATCATCCTTGGTCGTCTTGCAGAAGGCGGTTTGCTGCAACAGTTCGGCGGTCCGCTGACGATGCACAGCCTGATCCATCAGCAGGCCTGAGTCATGAACAGCTCGACACAAACCCACGAAGGACGAACCGCACTGGTGACCGGTGCGGGGCAGGGCATCGGTCAGGCGATCGCCGTGGCTTTGGCAAAACGAGGGGCGCGGGTGATCGCGACCGATCTCACGCCCCCCAACGAAACCGTCAGCAAGATCGGTTCGAACGCATTCGCGCTGCAACTCGATGTGACGCAGGAAGAGGACTGGCGTTCGGTGTTCCTGCAGAGCCGAGAGATCGGCGACGTCGATATCGTCGTGAACAACGCAGGTTATTTCCCCAATCGGCTGATCGACGAGCTGGATCTGCCGACGTGGCGCAGGACGATGGCCACGAACCTGGACTCGCACTTCCTGAGCGTGAAGTATTTCCTGCCCGCGATGAGGAAGAGGAAGTGGGGTCGCTTTGTCGGTATCTCGTCGAACATGGTGGGTCTAGCCATACCCGGCATGAGTCACTACATCGCGTCGAAAATGGCGATTGTCGGATTCATGCGGGGGTTGGCCAACGATGTCGCTAGTGATGGCATTACCGCGAACGCATTATTGCCCGGGCTGATCAATACCCTGGCGACCGCACCGCAATCGGAAGAGCAAAAGCGCTCGACCTGGGAACAGCAGGCGATCAAGCGCTTGGGCGAACCCGAAGACATCACCGGAGCGGTGCTGTTCCTGACCGGCGACGATGCGGCCTTCATGACCGGGCAGGCCATGGTCGTGGATGGTGGTCAGTATCGCGTCGGTTGATCGCCGGGTAAGAAAATAGTGTCGGAGACAATTTCTGAAAGATGCTGCGGATGGATCGGTTGCGCTCGTGGGTCGAAACCAGGGCCGGCTGTTTCGCCCCATCCGTCCTTCACTGCCAATCACTCCTTGAGCGTTTCTGGAGTTTTCGCCACTATGCCTGGAGCGCCCATGCAAACCGGCGCTCGACGGCCACGCCTGCATTCCGCGGCCATGGCATCCAAGGGGGCAATGGTGATGAGGATGTTGCGTTTGGGTTGTCTGGGCATCGGTGCCTTGCTCGCAAGCCAGGCTTGGGCCGACGGCTGCAAGCTGAAGGACTACGGCACGTTGCCGGTCGAAATGGTCGGCGGGCGGGCCACGACCATGGTGAAGATCAACGGGAACGACACGCGCTTCATCATCGACACGGGGGCCTTCTTCGACACCATGTCGCGTGCCAATGCGCTGGCGCTGGGGCTCAAGCTGCGGCCGGCGCCGTTTGGTTATCGCATCAGCGGTATCGGAGGCACGGCGGCCGTCGAGTTCGCCCAGGTCGAGGAATTCGGCATCCTCGGTGCGACGCTCAAACATATCGGCTTCATCGTCGGCGGCACGGATACAGGGCATGGATTGCTCGGCGCCAACCTGCTCGATCTGGCCGATCTGGAAATCGATCTGGCCCATGGCAAGTTGACCCTGTTTAGTGCGGAACACTGCGACAAACTGGCGCTGGCGTATTGGTCCAAGGATGGTTACAACGTCGCCGATATCGTGCCGGCCGTGAACCCGAATGATCGGCGCACTTTTCTCAAAGTGATGATAAACGGCAAGAAGGTGAGGGCGGTGCTCGATTCAGGGGCGGATGCCACCTTGCTCACCCGTCGCGCTGCCGAGCGGGTGGGCATCGACCTGAGTGGGTCCGAGGTCGGGGCTGGCAACGGCTTCGGTATTGGCGCCAGGACGGTCAAGACATGGACAGCACCCATTGATTCATTCTCGGTCGGCACGGAAACCATCCAGCACAGCCAGATGCAGGTCATTGACGGAGACATTGGCGGCGGCGAAACCGACATGCTGCTCGGCGTGGATTTTCTTCTTGCCCACCACATGTTCATCGCCAACAGCCAGAAGAAGGTCTATTTCACCTACAACGGTGGGCGCGTGTTTTCCTTGGCCCAGGCGCCGAGCGACAAACCCGATGCCGGCGCTGCTGCGGACAACAACGGCGAGGCACCCAAGACCGCGGCCGATTACGCCCTGCGTGGCGAAGCACACCTGTCCCGCGGCGAACCGAAGGCAGCCGTGGCCGACCTGGACGAAGCAATCCACATGGCACCCGATCAGGCGACTTACTATGCGGCCCGTGCGCGAGCCCACTTGGCAGACAAACAGCCCGATGCGGCGCTGGCCGATCTGGACAAATCGCTGGGCCTGGATCCGAAGAATCTCGATGCCCTGCTGCTGCGTGCGGAACTTCGCTTCGCGCACAAGGACCGCGTAGGTGCGACGACCGACGCGACGGCAGCGGGCGCCTTGGCGCCTGCCGGATCGACGCAGGCAAACGCAATTGCCAACCTGTATGTCCGGCTCGGTCGACCTGCCGCGGCGTTACCCATCCTCGACGACTGGATCCGTTTGCATCCCGACGACGCCACGCTTGGCCTGACACTCAACGAACGCTGTTGGGCGCGTGGCCTGAGCAACCAGATGCTCGACGATGCTTTGAAGGATTGCCGCAAGGCGATCAAGCGCGACGGGGGGGATCCGGCCTACCTCGACAGCCTCGGCCTGGTCCAGTTGCGGCTGGGGCATTATCCCGAATCGATCAAGGCCTACGAACAGACCCTTGCGAAAAATCCGCATTCCGCTTGGTCGCGCTATGGCCTCGGTCTGGCAAAAATCCGCAGTGGTCAGACGGACGCGGGCCATGCCGACTTGGTCGCCGCGCACGCACTCGATCCGGAAATCGAGGCACGTGCCGCCAGGTATGGCTTGACCGCGGCTGGGCCATAGATCGGATGGGAAATATTCTGAGTGTCGTCCGGATTTGAGCCACTTGCTCGATGATGAGGCGTCAGTTCGCTGGGCAAAGATGACTAGGCAGCCAGAGCGAATTCAGGTCAGGTGGGGAGGTTTGCAAACTGGCGGCAATGTTCGAGGTAGCCGCCTTCGTGGGCTTTCACGAGCTCCACGACGCTCCGCCACAACCAGGACGGCGTATCAATGGTTTTGGGCCGATTGCGGCTCAGCTCCTGCAACCATCGTTCTCGATCTTCGTTCTCCATCTGGTGAGCATGCGCTCGACCTACGACATTCCCGAGGTATGCGGCTACCTCCATCGCCTGATCCTGGTTCAGATGATCGAGGTCGATTTTCAGATCCTGCGGCAGCAACTCCCGCAGAAAGACAGCCTTGCCTTGAATGCGGCCGGCAAGCATTCGTTCGCCGAGGTTGGGCGCAAGATGGAGTGCTCCCTGGATGATCCGCGATGCGTTGTCCTTGGGCATCCGGGCGCTTTTGGCCCTTGGAGCTGCGGAGCGGACGGCTTCCTTGACGTCGATGAGGCAAAGACTGCTCTCCGGGTCCTTTGACTCACCCACCCTGAGCAGGACGGCATACCGCAGAAGGCCCAGCGAACTGCAGCCCTTGACCCAGTAAGCCGCATCCAGCATCTCCACTTGATCCCTTGCGTGGCGATGGATCAGGGAAGTGGCGAGTACCCGAACCTCCTCGGTCGACATGAGCGCCTTCAGTTCGGTCCGCTCGGATTCCGAAATCGGCCAGTATTTTTTCGACAAGGGGATATTGGGCTCAAGACCCTCGATGCGCTCGGCGGCCAGATGCCGCCACTTGCGCCGCATCGCACGCTTCATGACGAGCCGGATCGTGTCCGGTCGTTTCCGCATCGTCTTGCGACTGCCCGGCCCGGCGCTCAGCGCCACTTCGTAACCGACGATGAGCTGTTCCATCATCTTCGCAGTGACGACGCCTGGCAGATCGGATCCACGCGCAGCCATCGCCAGTGAAACCCCAAGCCGGATGATGTCGTGTGCGGGGTTGCCAATGACGGTCTGGTCCAGGTCGCGTATCTGAACATTGATGTTGCCGTCCGCATCCGCGATCGGCCCGATGTTGCTGACGTGGCAATCGCCACAAATCCACACAGGAGGACCATGGGGAAGCACGCGGTCCGACGCCTCGAGCCATTCATAGAATTGGACCGTATTGCCGCGTACGTAAGCGTGCGCGGACTTCGCCATTTTCAGCTTGCGCAACCCGGTCAGCCGTTCGTCGCGGTGCGCAGGAGCCGGGTGCTTCTTGCCCATGTCTGATTGCCCTGAAGGTTTTCGATGGGGCCAGGGAACGTCGGAATTTTCGTTGCGCGGGTGCCTGGTCAGCGAGGGAGTATTTCCCGGGTGACGTGAAAAGGGCATGCCCACGCGCTCGCAGGTGATTTCTCGATGCCTGGCGCGGAATCATTCACGCCCCTTGCAACCTGATCCAGGCCTTACGCCGAATTCCCGCCCACACGCCCCAATGCTTCCTCAATCGCCGTCAGCAACTGTTCTCCACCAAACGGCTTGCGCAGGAAGACGCCGCGCGCCGGGATGTCCGCGCAATGCACTTCCTGGTCGGCGGTGATCACGACCACGGCGATGGCGGGGTAATGCTCGATGGCTTTCCGGCTGATGTCGATGCCGGTCAGGCTGCCGGCCAGGACGACGTCGGCCACGATGACGTCGATCTTCCGTGCATTCAGCAGATGGCTGGCGGCGCCCGCCGAGCCCAGGGCGCGGATGGTCTGAAAGCCGCCGGTTGCGGATAGATGCAGGTCGATCGATTCCAGCACCAGGGCATCGTCATCGACGATGAGTACGGTTTTCTTTGTATCCACCTATAGCCCCTCAAGCCCATTCCAGCGTAGCCCAGCATATTCCGAGTTCGCCGCCAAAAGAACGTGGACCCGTGCTGGTTCTTCAGTCTCCCCAGGTAACGAACATCACCACCGCCGCTGCCGCCATCGCGGCTGTGGCGAGCCAGCCGAACAGCTTCAATGGCCATGGCATGGTGAACTTGCCCATTACCTTGCGACTGGAACCCATCAGCATCATCACGATCATCAGCGGTACGGCCGCCACGCCATTGATGACGGCGCTCCAGTACAGCGCCTTGATCGGGTCGAGCGGGGTCAGGTTCAGCGCGATGCCGGCAAGGCTGGCGACGATCAGCACGCCGTAGAAGAACCTGGCGTTCTGCGGCTTGTGCTCCAGTCCGCTGCGCTGGCCGAACGCACCGGACGCGGCATAGGCGGTGGCACCGGCCAGTACCGGCACGGCCAGCAGGCCGGTGCCGATGATGCCGGCGGCGAACAGCGCGAAGGCCAGCTTGCCGGCCAGTGGCCGCAGCGCTTCGGCGGCCTGGGACGACGACTGGATGTCGGTCTTGCCGTGGGCATGCAGCACCACGGCGGCGGTGAGGATGATGAAGAAGGCGATCAGGTTGGAGAAGATCATCCCGATCGCGGTGTCGATGCCGATGCGGCGCAACGCGCTCGGTGCCTGCAGCGGTGCCTTCTTCAGCGACTTTCGCCGCTTGTTCGATCGGATCTCTTCGACTTCCTGCGACGCCTGCCAGCAGAACAGGTAGGGGCTGATCGTGGTACCGAGCAGGGCGACCAGGCCGACGGCGTATTTGGCATTCCAGGTGATCGGCGGCACCACGATGCTCTTCAGCACAGTCGGCCATGGCACATGGATCACCAGCACGGTTGCCACGTAGGCGAACAGGCTCAACGTGAGCAGCTTGAGAATCGGCGAATAGCGCGTGAAAGGAATGAAGATCTGCAGCACCAGCGACAGCACGGCAAAGACTGCCGCGTAGATCATCGCCGGGCCACCGATCAGCAGCTTCAGCGCGGCACCCATGGCGCCGATGTCCGCCGCCAGATTGATCACGTTCGCCACGACGATGGAGACGACCAGCCCGTATACCAGTGTCCTGGGGTAGTGCGCGCGGATGCCCTTCATCAGGCCGTTGCCGGTGACTCGTCCGATGCCTGCACTGATGGCCTGGATCGCGATCATCAGCGGCATGGTCAGCAGGATGCACCACAGCATGCCGTAGCCGAACGCCGCACCCACCTGCGAGTAGGTGGCGATGCCGCTGGGGTCGTCGTCGGCCGCGCCGGTAATCAGGCCGGCACCCAGGTTCGCCCACGGCGGTGTTTCCAGTCCGCCATCTTCGGTGTTTCTGCGACTGACCATGACGATGTTCCCGATGCGCAAGGTACCGGGCCGAAGGTGGCGCACGGGACGATTAGCCTTTCCAAGGCTGCAGCATCGGCGCGTCGATGGGGTGACGGCGTGAATATCGGAGTGCCATGCGAGCAGCAGGCGTACTGACGCACTCCGTCAGGTGCGTGGCTGATCGATGGTTTCGCCACTGCCACTGCGCTTCAGCAGCCATGCCAGCACCGGCGGCGTCACCATCGCGGTGAGCAGCGACATCGCCACGATGATTGCGTAGATACGGTTGTTGAAGACGCCGGCAGCGAGGCCGAGGCTGGCGATCACCACGCCGACTTCGCCGCGCGGCACCATGCCGAAGCCGATGATGGTGGCGCTGCGCTTGCCCAGCGACAGCGAACCGAGCCAGCCGCCGGCGAGTTTGGAGACGATCGCGATCGCGGTGACTGCGGCGAGCATCAGCAGGGCATCGGTGTTGGCCAGCTCATGCAGGTCGATCTTGCTGCCGGTGACCACGAAGAAGAACGGCGTGAGCAGCGCGAGCAGCGGCATGGTCTGCTTTTCCAGCGTGTGCTGCTGGCGCGTTTCCGAGGCGATCATGCCGGCGAGGAAGGCGCCGATGATCGCCGCCAGTCCGAACAGCGTGGACAGGTAGGCCAGCCCGAGGCACAGCGCCAGCACGATCATCAGCGGCGAATGCGGGGCCAGCGGTTTTTCCAGCCAGCCGGAGTTCCAGCGCATCACGCGAGCGCCACCCAGGCCGACCACGGCGATGAAGCCGATCGCGCCGGCCAGCACCAGCAGCAGGTGCGAGAGATTGAAACCATCGCCACCCTGCAGCGACACCACCACGCCGAGCAGCAGCATGGCGAGGATGTCGTCGATCACCGCGGCGCCGAGGATCACCTTGCTCTCGGTGCGCTGCAGCGCATTCAGCTCCTGCAGCACGCGTGCGGTGATGCCGGCCGAGGTGGCGACGAAGGCGGCGGCCACGAACAGCGACTTGTCCCAGTCGAAGCCGCTGCCGTGCGCCCACAGGCTGCCCATGCCGAACGGCACCAGCACACCGAGCACGCCGACCAGGAAGGCCACCTTGCCGACTTTCTTGAGGTCCTCCAGTCGTGTTTCCAGGCCCACCGAGAACAGCAGCAGCACCACGCCGATCTCGGCCAGCACGTCCAGCGGCGTACCCGTGGCGATCTGCTCGGGCGTGATCCAGCCAAGCAGCGAAGGGCCGATCACGCAGCCGGCGGCGATCTCGCCGACCACGCCGGGCAGTTTCAGCCGCTGCGCGATCTCGCCGCCGATCTGCGCGGCGACGAACACGATGAACAGGGTGAACAGGATGTCGCTGGCGTGATGCATGCAGCGCACTCAGGCTGTCGGCGGAGCCTGCATGCTACATGCAGGCTGCGGCGACGTGTCACCGGCGCTGGCGCGGCAAAGCCTTATTCGGCCGCGGCAGCCGCACCCAGCGGACGGTCGCGGCGCAGGCGCCCGAACACCCGGCTGGCCACGGCCGTGATCACGCCCAGCAGGACCACGGTCCAGCGGAAAGCCACCACATAGTCTTCATGGGCGTGGCCCTGCAGCATCCCTTCCATCAGCAAGGTGGACAGCGCAATGCCGAAACTCATCGCCAGGTACTGCACGGTCGAGGCCATCGACGAGGCCATCGAGGCGTGCTTGATGTCCAGGTCGTTGTAGATCAGCGTGTTCATCGTGGTGTACTGCAGGCCGGTGAAACTGCCATAGCAGAAGGTCAGCGAGGCGATCACCCAGACCGGCGTGCCCGGCCCGAGCAGGGCAAAGCTGGCCAGCAGGACGGCCACGATCAGCGTGTTGCCGAGCAGCAGCCGGCGATAGCCGAAGTGGACCAGGGCGCGGTTGATCACCCATTTGGCGGCGATCGAGCCCATCGCCTGCGGCACCATCATCAGGCCGGCCATCAGCGGCGACCAGCCGCAGCCCACCTGCAGGAACAGCACCAGCAGCAGGAACATGCCGGAGATGCCGAGACGCGTGAACAGTCCGCCGGCCAGCGCCACCCACACGCTGCGCACGCGCAGCAGGGTGAGGTCCGCTACCGGATGCGCCGTACGTCGGCTGTGCCATACGTAGATCGTGCCCAGCAGCACGGCGATCACGCTGCACGCCCCGATCTGCTCCCACGGCACCGGCTTGCTGCCGGACAGCTCCGACGCGGTGAGCAGCAAGGCCGAGGCCGCGGCAAACAGCAGGAAGCCGAACAGGTCGAAGCGGTTCGCGTGATCGAGCCGGTACTCGGGCATGTCGCGCCGGTTCATCCACACGCCGGCGATCGCCACCGGCACATTGATCAGGAAGATCAGCCGCCACGAAGTGAACTCGACCAGGGTGCCGCCGAGCAGGGGGCCCAGCACCGAGCCGAGCAGGCCGAACGTGGCCACCGTGCTCATCGCGCGCACGAATTCGCGCTTGGCGATGCTGCGGACCAGCACGTAGCGCCCCACCGGCATCAGCGAGGCGCCTCCGATGCCCTGCAGCACGCGCGCCGCGACAAGTTGCGGCAAGGTCTGCGCAAGGCCGCACAGCAGCGAGCCGACGCCGAACACCACGATCGCGGCGCCGAATACGCGACGCGTGCCGAAGCGGTCGCACAGCCACGGACTCGCGGGAATCAGGATCGCCAGGGTCAGCACGTAACTGGTCAGCGCGGTGCGCATGCCCAGCGGTGTGACATGCAGGGCCGCGGCCATCGCCGGTACCGCGGTGTTGACCACGGTGGAATCCAGCGACTGCATGAAGAAGGCGGCGGCGACCAGCCACAGCAGCCCGCGGAAACGTTCGCGCGTGGAAACCTCAGGCAAGGCTGCCGCAACCGTTGCTGGTTTGGGGACAGCAGAGGCGGCAGCGTGGGGATCTGCGGCAGCGTGGGGAGACATGTCGTGGCATGATACCTGCTGTGACAGCTTGATTTTCGTCGCAGGCTTGCGCAGAGTCAGGCTGGTTTCATCTGCGGGCCATGACCACGAGGTCATGGCAACGATACAACGACCACACGCGCCGGGGCGGTTTCGTTCCGGCGTGTGCTTTTGTGCGGCAGGAGCCGCCAGCATCAGGAAGAGCCATGAGCAGCAAGCCACCGATCACTGTTTCCCGCATCGACCTCGAACGCATCGAGGCACTGCTGGAGCGTCTGCCCGCTGCCGAGGCGGCACATTTCGATGCGTTGCGCGCCGAGCTCGACCGCGCCGAGATGGTCGAGCCGGCGGCGATGCCGGATCACATCGTGACGATGAACTCGACGGTCACGTTCGAGGACGAAGGCAACGGCGAGCGGTTGACCCTGACCCTGGTCTACCCGGCAGCTGCCGGAACGCCCGGCACCGTATCGATCCTGGCGCCGGTGGGCAGCGCCTTGCTCGGCCTGTCCCGCGGCCAGCAGATCGACTGGCCGACGCCGGACGGCCGTCAACGCCGCCTGCGCGTACTGGAGATCAGCTATCAGCCGGAAGCAGCGGGACACTACCACCGCTGAGCCTCGCCGCCGGCGGTTTCAGGGTTTGAAGTGATGCACGAAACCGACCTGGAAACCGCCCGGCAGCCAGCCGATGATCAAGGGGGACTGGCGATGGGCGGCCCACAGGCCCACTCCGGTGCCCAACGCTGCGCCCACCAGCACGTCGCTCTGCCAGTGCCCACGGGTTTTCACCCGTGCCACGGCGTCATACGCCGGCAACAGGGCCAGCGCGTAAACAGCGGGATGATCGTCACCGTAGGCAGCCATGAACGGCGTCACGGCGGCGGCGATCGCGGTCACCTCGCCGCTGGGAAAGCTCTGCGAGTGGATGCCCTTGAAGAACTCGTCCGGGTTGCTGGTCTGCGAAGGCCGCTCACGCTGGAACGTGTATTTCATGGCCTGCGCTCCGATGCTGCTGATCACCATCGCGTCGACCGAACGCCAGAACGTGTCACCGAGCTTGTCCTGATCGCCGAAGGCAAACGCGCCACCCGCCACGGTAAGAATCGTGCCGTACATCAGCACGTTCTGGTTGCTGCGCTTCCAGATGCCACTGTTGTCGTAATGCAGGCGGTGGTCGATGCCTAGCGGGCCGCCGCCGGCCATGGCGGTGCTGGACATGAGGATGGCAGCCAGGACTGCCAGATATCGAGATATGCGCATGATCTTGCCCTCCCGGAACGGTTGAACGCGGCATGCACCGAGCAGGCTATGCCTCGCAGCTTTCGATTTGCTTACGGCTTGCTTGCCGCAGGCGATGGAAGCGCGTGGTTGTCGCTAAACTGCACGGTGAGGAAGGAGACATGCATGACCGAACGTCCAGTCCCCGCGGAGATCGTCGCCCGTGCTGCCGCATTGCGGGCGCAGATCGAGCAGGCCAATTACCGTTATCACGTGCTCGACGATCCGGAGATCACCGACGCCGACTACGACCGTCTGATGCGAGAGCTGGAAGCACTTGAAGCCGAACATCCGGCACTGGCCTCGGGCGATTCGCCGACGCGCAAGGTCGGCGCGCGGGCACACGGCGGTTTTGCCGAGGTGCGCCATGCGATTCCGATGCTGTCGCTGGGCAATGCGTTCGAGCAGGAGGGTGACACCGAACGCGAGCGCTTTCGCGAGGTCGCAGAATTCGAACGTCGCATCGAGCAGACGCTGGATCGACGCGAACCGGTTTTTTCGGTGGAGCCGAAACTGGATGGCCTGGCGATCAGCCTGCGCTACGAGCAGGGTGTATTCGTGCAGGGTGCTACGCGCGGTGACGGCGAAACCGGCGAGGATGTGACCGCGAATCTGCGTACGGTGCGCGCGATCCCGTTGAAGCTGCGCGGCGACGGCTGGCCCGATGTGCTGGAAGTGCGTGGCGAAGTGATCATGCTGCGCAGGGATTTCGAGGCATTCAATGCCCATGCCCGCGCACATGACGAGAAGCCGCTGGCGAACCCGCGCAACGGTGCCGCCGGTTCGCTGCGCCAGCTCGATCCGGCGATCACCGCGAAGCGGCGGCTGAGCTTCTTCGCTTATGCGATTGGTGTGGTCGAAGGCGGCACGCTGCCGGCGACGCATTCGCAGACGCTGCAGCAGCTGCGCGAGTGGGGATTTCCGGTGTCGCCGGAAGTGGACGTCGCGCGTGGCTTCGAAGGATTGATCGCGTATTACCAGCGTATCGGCACCAAGCGCGACAGCCTGCCGTACGACATCGACGGCGTGGTCTACAAGCTGGACGACTATGCCGGCCAGCGCGAGATGGGTTTCGTCTCGCGCGCGCCGCGCTGGGCGATTGCACACAAGTTTCCGGCGCAGGAGCAGACCACCCGCCTGCTCGACATCGAGATCCAGATCGGTCGCACCGGCGCCGCCACGCCACGCGCGCGGATGGAGCCGGTGCAGGTGGCCGGCGTCACGGTGACCTACGCCACACTGCACAACGCCGACCAGATCGCGCGGCTGGACGTGCGCGTGGGCGATACCGTGATCGTGCGCCGCGCCGGCGACGTGATCCCGGAGGTGGTGCGGGTGATCGAGGATCAGCGTCCGGCCGGTACCGTGCCATGGACGATGCCGACGCACTGTCCGATCTGCGACTCTGCCTTGATCCGCGAGGAGGGCGCCGCGGCCTGGCGTTGTTCCGGCGGGCTGATCTGTGCTGCGCAACGCAAGGAGGCACTGATCCATTTCGCCTCGCGCCGTGCGATGGATATAGAGGGTCTCGGCGAGCGTTTCGCCGATGCGCTGGTGGAACTGGACATCGTGCATACGCCGGCCGATCTTTATGCGCTAACAGTCGAACGCTTTGTGGCGATGAAGCAGGCGATCGACGAGCGTAAGCCTGCCCCGGCGGAGGCCGGGGGCACCACGCCGGAGACGGTGAAGGCTGGCAAGGTGGCGACCAAGTGGGCCGAGAATCTGGTGGCGGGTATCGAGGCCAGCAAGCACACCACGCTGGCGCGCTTCCTGTTCGCGCTCGGCATCATGCATATCGGCGAAAGCACGGCCAAGACCCTGGCGGCATGGCTGGGTCGGCTCGAGTTCGTGCGCAGCATGCCGGCACCGGTATTGCGCGTATTGCCGGATATCGGTGACGAAGTGGCCACGTCCATCGCCGGATTCTTTGCGCAGGAAGGCAACCAGCAAGTGGTCGATGCGTTGCTCGCGGCCGGCATCGTGTTCAGTGATGAGGCCGCACCGTCACCCCTGCTGCGCGAGCGCCTGAATCTGGGCGCACTGCTCGACATGGCGAAGATCAGCAAGCTCGGCTCCAAGAGCTGCAAGCTGCTGGCGCAGCATTTTCCCACGCTCGACAAACTGCAGGCAGGCGGGGCGGCACATTGGATCACTGCCGGTGTGCCGCAGGCGGCGGCGACCGGCCTTGAGCTTTTTCTGGCCGATCCGGCTGCCCTGGCCGAGCTGCGCGGAACCGAAGCGGCGATGCGACGCCTGCTCGATGCCATTCCTGCCACGGCGGCCGTGACGCAGGCACCGCTGGCTGACCAGACCATCGTGCTCACCGGCACGCTCACTTCGCTCAGCCGCGACGAGGCGAAGGAGCGGCTGGAAGCACTGGGGGCGAAGGTATCGGGCTCGGTATCGAAGAAGACCAGCTACGTGGTCGCTGGCGAAGCGGCCGGCTCCAAGCTCGACAAGGCCCGGGAGCTGGGCGTGACGGTATGGGATGAGGCGCAGTTGCTGGCGTTGCTGGCCAAGCACGAGAGCACGACTTGATGCGTGAAATGCCATCGGTGGCATCCCTGCAGCTGCGTGCACGGCTGTATGCGCTGATCCGTGCGTTCTTCGCCGAGCGCCATGTGCTGGAAGTTGAAACGCCGATCCTTTCAGCCGCCGGCAACACCGATCCGAACATCGAGAGTTTCAGCACGCATTTCAGCGGGCATGTCGATGCAGGCGCGCGGGAGCGCTGGCTGCGCACGTCCCCCGAGTTTCCGCTGAAACGTCTGCTTGCTGCCGGTCTCGGCGACTGCTACGAACTGGGCCGGGTATTCCGCAACGGCGAGGCCGGTGGTCGGCACAATCCCGAATTCACCATGCTGGAGTGGTATCGCAGCGGCTGGGACCACCGCCGCCTGATGGAGGAAACCATTGCGCTGGTCGAGGCTGCACTGGCGATGGTCGGGCGACGCGCCGAAGTGCTGATCGAGAGTTACCGGCAACTGTTCCTGGATGAGCTCGGCATCGATCCCTTGCATGCGCCGGTCGACGAATTGCGTGAAGCGCTGGCCGAATTCAACATTCATCCGGACGGCCTGTGCCGGGACGACTGGCTCGACCTGTTGATCACGCACAAGCTGCAGCCGTCATTCCCGCGTGACCGCATCACGCTGATCCACGATTACCCGGCGACACAATGCGCACTCGCCAGGATCCGTCCGGGCGATCCGCCGCTGGCCGAACGTTTCGAGCTGTACCTGGGATGCCATGAACTGGCCAATGGTTATCACGAGTTGAACGACGCGGCGGAACAGCGTGGGCGTTTCGAACGCGATAACGCGGTGCGTCGCAGCCGCGGTCTGCGCGAAATCCCCATTGACGAGGCGTTGCTCGACGTGCTCGACGCGATGCCCGATTGCGCCGGTGTGGCGCTCGGCGTGGAACGCCTGCTGATGTGTCTGGCCGGCACCGATGCGATCTCCAACGTGCTGGCGTTCCCGTTCAACCGGGCCTGAAGGCCCGTGAAAAATCACCACCTGCCGCGAACGCTGCTGGACGTCCGTGCTGGCGCCGCCGCAGGCAAATCCAGGTCGTGCGTTCACCAACCCCTGGATTTGCCCGCAACGTGCAACTCAGGGTTTATCGCCCTTGATGTCCGGTAACGCGGCCTGTTCGCTCCACAGATAACGGTAGATCAGGCCGCCGATGATGCCGCCGATGATCGGCATCACCCAGAAGAACCACAACTGCTGCAATGCCCAACCGCCCTGGAACAGGGCCACGCCGGTCGAGCGCGCCGGATTCACCGAGGTGTTGGTGACCGGGATGCTGATCAGGTGGATCAGGGTCAGCGCGAGGCCGATCGCGATACCGGCGAAACCTACCGGCGCACTCTTGTGCGTCGCACCCATGATGATGAAGATGAAGAAGCCGGTCATCACCAGCTCGCACAGCGCCGCGGCGCCCATCGAGTAACCGTCCGGCGAATGCGCGCCGTAGCCGTTCGAGGCAAAGCCGCTGGCGGCAGCGTCGAAACCGGGCTTGCCCGAGGCGATCGTGTACAGCACCAGCCCGGCGACGATGCCACCGATGACCTGCGCGATGATGTACGGGATCACTTCCTTCAACGGAAACCGGCCGCCGGCAGCGAGACCGCAGGTCACCGCCGGATTGATGTGACAGCCGGAAATGTGGCCGATGGCGTAGCACATGGTCAGAAGGGTCAGGCCGAACGCCAGCGCCACGCCGGCGAAGCCGATGCCCAGTTGCGGAAATGCCGCGGCCAGCACGGCACTGCCGCAGCCACCCAGAACCAGCCAGAACGTGCCGAAGAATTCGGCGGCCAAACGCTTGCTCATGCTCATCAGGAAACTCCTTGTCGGTTGAATGCAGGCGCACGCGGCATCACCGTGTGCGCGACTCGTCACAACATGCGAAGACGTTTTCCCCAGAACCGCGGTGGGTTGCAGCAACGCAGGCCGGTGGGCGCGCGTGCCGCATCCCGACTTCACCCGGAATCCCTGCCGGACGCGCGCAGCATAAGCGATGCCCGTGTCTGGTACGAGCCTCGTATCGGAGCCATCCATATCGCGTGGCGATGCGCTATGTTGCGCGGATCGTTGCCTGAACGACCCGTGGAGCCGCCGATGACCGATGCCGCCGTTTCGCCCCTGTCGAATGTTCCAGCGACTGCGCGCGCACTCGATCGACGCGATCTGCGCACCCTGGGCCTTTCCGCCCTCGGCGGTGCGCTGGAGTTCTACGATTTCGTGGTGTTCGTGTTCTTTGCAATTCCGCTGAGCCATCTGTTCTTTCCGAAGGACACTGCGGCGTGGCTGGCCCAACTGCAGGTGTATGGCATCTTTGCCGCGGGCTATCTGGCGCGCCCGCTGGGCGGCATCGTGATGGCGCATTACGGCGACAAGCTGGGGCGCAAGAAGATGTTCACGCTCAGCGTGTTCCTGATGGCGCTGCCGACACTGGGCATCGGTTTGCTGCCGGTCTATGCGCAGATCGGCCCGCTGGCACCGCTGCTGCTCTTGCTGCTACGCGTGGTGCAGGGCATCGCGGTGGGTGGCGAGGTGCCCGGCGCGTGGGTGTTCGTGTCCGAGCATGTGCCGCCGCAGCGGATCGGCTTTGCCTGTGCCAGCCTTACTTCGGGGCTTACCGTCGGCATCCTGATCGGATCGCTGGTGGCGGCGACGATCAACAATCACATGACGCCGGCTGCGGTGCTCGACTGGGGCTGGCGGCTGCCGTTCCTGGTCGGCGGCGTGTTCGGCTTCTTCGCGGTATGGCTGCGGCAATGGCTCAGCGAGACGCCGGTGTTCGAGGCGATGCATGCGCGTCGCGAGCTGGCGGAAGGGTTGCCGCTGCAGCAGGTGCTCGAGCGGCATCTGCCGAGCGTGCTGGTGTCGATGCTGGTGACCTGGATGCTCACGGCCGCGATCGTGGTGATGATCCTGATGACGCCTTCGTTGGTGCAGTCGGTCTTCCACATCGAACCGGCGCGTGCCTTCCTCGGCAACAACGCGGCCTCGTTCGCGCTGGCGCTGGGCTGCCTGTGCTATGGCTGGCTGGCCGATCGCATCGGTTATCCGCGTGCACTGCTGCTTGGGGCGATCGGCTTGCTGGTTTGCAGCTACGCGCTATATCTGGATTTGCAGGGCGGTGGTGCACATTTCATTGCACTGTACGCGCTGGCCGGTTTCAGCGTCGGCGTGGTCGGCGTGGTGCCGGCGCTGATGGTGGTGGCGTTTCCACCGGCGGTGCGTTTCTCCGGGCTGTCGTTCTCGTACAACATCGCCTATGCACTGTTCGGCGGGCTCACGCCACCGCTGATCGGCTTGCTGGTGAAGCGCTTCGGCGTGCTGGCGCCGGCGCACTACGTGGCGTTTGCCGCACTGATCGGGGTCGCCGTGGCGGTCTGGTCGATCACGCTACGGCGTGCCAGATACAGCGCGGTGCGTGCCGCGGGCTAGAACTCCAGTTCCTGCGCCGCGCACAGGTAATCGATCATTGGCGCGACGCGCTTGAACGTCGCCACGATCCACGGCAGCAGCTCGGCGGAACAGGCAAGCGCCTCGTCGAAACCTTCACCGACTGCGAAGTCCTTGCGCTTGAGATCCTCGATCAGCTCGTGTGCGGCATCGTAGCCGCGCGGTGGCCGGCTCAGCGATTCGCCCCAGAACGCGAGGTGTTCACGGAACGGCTTGCTCTGCGTGGCACGTTTCCATGCGGCCGGGTTGTCGACGATGAAGTCACGGATGTGCTTCAACGCATCCGGTTCGGGATGCCACATGCCTCCACCGGCAAAGCAGTCGCCCGGCTGTATGTGCACATAGAACGACGGCGCAGGGATTTCGTGCCGGCGTTCGTGGAAGAAGCGCGAGCCCTGCCACGGCTTGTACGGCAGCTTGTTGTTGGAGAAACGGGTGTCGCGAAAGATGCGGAACAGCGAGCCACCGTTCTTGCGCGGGTCGGCGCGGAAGTGCGGACTGATCTTGGCCAGCGGCGTCTGCATGTCGGTGATCAGCTGCAGGAACGGTTCGCGTACATGACGCTCGTAGTCGTCCTTGTGCTCGGCGAACCAGTCGCGACTGTTGTTGCGGTCGAGCGCGCGCAGGAAACGGAAGGTAGCGGGTGTGAAATAGGTCTGGGACATGGCGGCTCGACGGGCTGCGGTGATGGGGTCAAGGTGATGGGATCAAACGGGGCCGATGCCGGCGGCGAGCTGCTCGCCCCAGGCCTGCAACTGATCGAGCAGGGCCTGCTTGCCCTGGATCTGCGGATCATTGCGCAGCTCGGCCACGCGGGCGAAATAATCCTCCAGCGTGAGGCCGGTCAGCGCCGTATGCCGGGTCAATCGTGATTGGCGGAAGTTGTCCCAGCGTGCATGTTCGTCCGGATTCAGCGTTTCCGGCCAGTTGCGTGCCCGGTAGCGGAACAGCAGCTCCGGATAGCGCTTGTCGCGGAATGGAAACGCGCGCGTACCCAGTTCCGCCGGTGGCGTGGCACGTACCTGGGCCAGCAGCTTCTTGTCGGCATCGGGCAGAAAACCACCACCATACAGTGCCAGTTCGGGGTCTTCTGGTGGCGGGAGTTCGGCGGCGCGCTGGAACACGCGCCGCAGTTTTTCCGTCAGTCCTTCCGCCGCGCGCAATGTGTCACGGTGAACCATGCAACGGTCTAGATCCAGTTGCAGGCGCGACGGATCCACCCCTTGCAACACGGACAACGGCGCCAGCGCGGGCGCGTGATTCGCGCGCACGGTGCGCAGCGGGATGCGCTCGATGCCTTCGGGCAGGTCGGCACGTGCTGTGAAGATGCGGTCAGCGATCTCGTCCTCATCCAATGCCAGCCATGTGGCCGGATCGGTGGCGAGGTCGTACACGATCACTTCGCCGGTGCGGCTCGGGTGCGGCGCCAGTGGTGCGATCACGGCAAGACAGTGCCGGCTGGCCGGATAGCGCGAGGACACATGCACCACCGGCGTCATGTTCACCACGTCGAGCAGCTCGAACACCTTCTGCTTGCGCCGCAGCCCGTAATACCAATCCCACAATCGCGGCTGGCGCACCCGGAGCAGCCGGGCCAGGTCGATCAGCGCGTAAACGTCGGACAGCGCGTCGTGTGCACGCTCCTGCCGGAGCTGGTTGGCACTGGCCAGCTGCTCCAGCTTGAAGCTGGGGGTGCCATCCTCGCGCGTCGGCCAGACGATGCCTTCGGGTCGCAGCGCCTGACACATGCGCACCAGGTCGATCAGGTCCCAGCGCGAGTTGCCGTTCTCCCACTCGCGTCCGTACGGCTCGTAGAAGTTGCGGTACAGCATCTGCCGGGTGAATTCGTCGTCGAAGCGCAACGAGTTGTAGCCGACCCCGCAGGTGCCTGGCGCGGCCAGTTGTTCGTGCACACGGGCGGCGAATTCGGCCTCGTTGACGCCTTCGCGTTCGGCCTGTTGCGGCGTGATCCCGGTGATCAGGCAGGCGTCGGGATGCGGTGGCATCTCCAGCGACGGCTTGCCGTAGAACATCACCGGCTCGCCGATGATTTCCAGCTCCGGCGTGGTGCGGATGCCGGCGAACTGCAGTGGCCGGTCGCGTCGCGGGTCGGCGCCGGAGGTCTCGTAGTCGTGCCAGAAGAAGGTCTGCATCACCCGATCATCGCATGGCCCAAAGCACACTGGCATGGTGCAGCCGGCAAGACTGATAAACTCGCTCATACAAGGAGAGCTCATGAGCCACGCCCACGAAGACAACCTGATCTGGATCGATCTGGAAATGACCGGTCTCGACACCGACAACGACTCGATCCTGGAGATTGCCACGGTCGTCACGGACAAGCATCTGAACGTGCTGGCCGAGGGCCCCGTATTCGCGATCCGCCACGAGATCGACCGGCTGGAGTCGATGGACAGCTGGAACAGCAACCAGCACCACAAGTCGGGATTGTGGCGGCAGGTATTGATTTCGGAAACCGACCATGCAATGGCCGAGCAGGCCACGGTCGATTTCCTGCGCGCGTGGGTGCCACCGGGCAAGTCGCCGATGTGCGGCAATTCGATCTGCCAGGACCGGCGCTTCATGCATCGACAGATGCCGCGGCTGGAACGCTACTTCCATTACCGCAATCTGGATGTTTCCACGATCAAGGAACTGGCCCGGCGCTGGGCGCCGAACGTCGCCAAGAGTTTCGGCAAGGAGTCGGCGCATACCGCGCTGTCAGATATCCGCGATTCCATTGCGGAGCTGCGTCATTACCGCGGCTACATGGGCGAGCTGGGCGGTTTGACCGAGGTCTGAACCTGTCGCGGTACGGGTATGTCGTATCGGATCAACGAGGAATGAGCATGTCGATCGATCTGTTTGCGCCGGTACTGGATTGTGCCGGACGCCTGTTGCGGCTCGATCGCCCGCGGGTGGTCGGCATCCTCAATCTCACACCGGACTCGTTCTCCGACGGCGGTACGCACGACAGTGTGGAGGCTGCCGTGGCGCATGGTCTGCGCATGGCGGAAGAGGGTGCCGACATGCTGGATGTCGGTGGCGAGTCCACCCGTCCTGGTGCTGCCGATGTATCGGTCGATGAAGAGCTGCGCCGTGTATTGCCCGTGATCGAGCAACTGGTCGCGCGTACCGCACTGCCGATTGCGATCGACACCTCCAAGCCGGAAGTGATGCGTGCTGCGGTGGCGGCTGGCGCCGGCATGATCAACGACGTGTATGCGTTGCGCCGTGATGGTGCGATGGATGCCGTCGCCGAGCTTGGTGTGCCGGTATGTCTCATGCACATGCAGGGCGAGCCGCGCAGCATGCAGACCGAGCCGCATTACGATGACGTGGTGGGCGAGGTACACCGCTTCCTGACCGACCGGCTGTTCGCCTGCGAGCTGGCCGGGATCGACCGGCGCAAGGTGATGGTCGATGTAGGCTTTGGTTTCGGCAAGACGCTGGAACACAACCTGGCCTTGCTGTGCACACTGGAGCGCTTCGCCAACCTGGGTAGCGGCGTATACGCCGGGCTGTCGCGCAAGTCGATGATCGGCACGCTGACCGGCCGCGCTGATCCGGTCGATCGCGCGGCCGGCTCGGCGGCGGCGGCGCTGATTGCCGTTCAGCGTGGCGCACGCATGGTTCGTGTACATGATGTGGCGGCCACCGTGGATGCACTGGCCGTGTGGCAGGCAGTCCATGCAATCGATGCGGTGCCGCGGCGCGATGAGAAAACCGCCGCACCGCGCTGGCCGGACGACGATTGAACGCTTGCAGGACGATTTACCAGGGACGGCGGTGCGGCATCATGCATCGCGGTCGGGACAGGGAAACCCTTTGGAACGGCAGCACACGATGAATCAACGCAAATATTTCGGCACGGACGGTATTCGCGGCATGGTCGGGCAATGGCCGATCAGCGCGGACTTCATGTTGCGGCTGGGCCGCGCCGTCGGCAGCGTGCTGGCCCGCGACGGCAAGGATAGGCCGAAGGTGCTGATCGGCAAGGACACCCGTGTCTCCGGCTACATGTTCGAGGCGGCGCTGGAAGCGGGCCTGGTCGCCGCCGGTGCCGACGTGGGGCTGCTCGGACCGATGCCGACCCCGGCCGTGGCCTTCCTGACCCGTTCGATGCGCGCCAGCGCGGGTATCGTGATCAGCGCCTCGCACAACCCGCATCACGACAACGGCATCAAGTTCTTCTCCGCCAATGGCGAGAAGCTGTCCGACGCGGTCGAGCTGGCGATCGAACAGGAGGTCGATGCGGATTTCGTCACGGTGGCCTCCGAGCGCTTAGGCAAGGCTACCCGTGTCGCTGACGCGGTGGCGCGCTATGCCGAGTTCTGCAAGGCGACCGTGGCCGAGGATTTCAGCCTGCGCGGACTGAAACTGGTACTGGACTGCGCCCATGGTGCGACCTATCAGGTGGCGCCGAAAGTGTTTGCCGAACTCGGCGCGGAAGTCATCGCGATCGGCGACAGGCCGGACGGCTTCAACATCAATCGCGATGTGGGTTCCACCCATCCGCAGGCACTGCAGCAGGCAGTGCTGGCACATGGTGCCGACATCGGCATCGCGTTCGATGGTGATGGCGACCGCGTGCAACTGGTCGACCGGCACGGCGTGCTGGCTGATGGCGACGACATCCTCTATGTGCTGGCGCAAAGCTGGCGCGCCAGCGGCCTGCTCAAGGGGCCCGTGGTGGGCACCTTGATGAGCAATTACGGCCTGCAGCTGGCACTGGCTCAACTCGATGTACCGCTGATCCGGGCCAATGTGGGCGATCGCTACGTGATGCAGCAGCTCAAGCAGCATGACGGCATCCTCGGTGGCGAGACTTCCGGCCACATCCTGTGCCTTGACCGCGCCACCACCGGCGATGGCATCGTGGCTGCGCTGGCGGTGCTGGAGGCGCTGGCCTTGTCCGGCCAGGATCTGGCCACTGCTCGTCAGGGTCTGAAGAAATTGCCGCAGGTCATGCTCAATGTGCGTGCTGCCGGCGCACGCGAGGCGTTGGCCAGCAGGGAAGTGCAGCTTGCATTGGTCGAAGTGGAGCAGATCCTGCACGGTCGCGGCCGGGTAGTGCTGCGTGCTTCGGGTACCGAGCCCCTGGCACGCGTCACCATCGAGGCGGCGGATGCGGCGGAAGTGCAGCAGTTGGCGGAAAAGCTGGCAGGGATTGTAAAATCCGTAGCCGAACGCTCGTGAACCTGTAGTTGTACTGGGTCGCCATGGATAGGCCCGACGTGCACCGCCCCTGCGGTGGCGGATGAATCGACCGCACGCCCAACCTAGTGGACTACAGCCATGAAAAATGTTCCTACCCTTGATATCCGCCGCTATGACACCGACCGCGATGCCTTCGTCGCCGAGCTGGGTGCCGCCTATCGCGAATTCGGTTTCTGCTGCATCAGCGGCCACGGCATTCCGCGCGAGCTGATCGACGGTTCGTACGACGTATTCCAGCGTTTCTTCGCGCTGCCCACCGAAACCAAGATGAAGTACCACATCGCCGGCAGTGGCGGTGCGCGCGGCTACACGCCGTTCAAGGTGGAGACCGCCAAGGACAGCCAGTACGCGGATCTGAAGGAGTTCTGGCATGTCGGCCGCGAGATCCCGCGCGACTCGAAGTTCGCCGACGTGATGCCGCCGAATCTCTGGCCTGCCGAGGTGCCGGATTTCAAGCGGTATGGCTACGGCCTGTACGAGGCGCTGGACCAGCTCGGCACGCGCGTACTGCGCGCACTGGCGTTGCATATCCATCAGCCGGAAAACTTCTTCGAGGACAAGACCGACTTCGGCAACTCGATCCTGCGGCCGATCCACTATCCGCCCATTACCCAGGACAACATTCCCAACGTGCGCGCCGGTGCGCACGAGGACATCAACTTCATCACCCTGCTGGTCGGCGCCAGCGCCGAGGGGCTGGAAGTGCTGAGCGATGGCGAGTGGCTGCCGATCACCACCGAGGGCGACGCGATCGTGGTGAACATCGGCGACATGCTGCAGCGACTGAGCAACCACGTATACCCGTCCACCTCGCATCGGGTGGTCAACCCGCAGAACGAGAACGCGCGCAAGCCGCGCTATTCGGTGCCGTTCTTCCTGCACCCGAATCCGGACGTCGTGCTCGATCCGCTCGATTCGTGCATCACGCCGGACAATCCGCGCCGTTACGACACCTCGATCAACTCGCACGAATACCTGCTGCAGCGCTTGCGCGAGATCAAGCTGATCTGACGGCGGGCGCCGGCGGGAGCACGGCCATCCCGTACCGCTGGCGCGTGCCTCGGGTATTCCCCGGAGCTGGCCGATATTTGCCTTGCCGGCATGGCAGTATCCCGGCCATCGCAGCGAATGCGCAGCAACCGAGGGGGAATGCCATGAAATCACCCATGCAGTGGATGAGCGCGACGGTGCTGTGGTTCGCGTTGATCCTGTCCTGTCGGGCCCAGGAGGCGCAGGGGCTTCGCATCTATCTTGGCGCGCCGCCACCACAGCCCATGGCGCTCGTACCCGGGCTGTATACGAATGCCGGGCAAGGTGCCATGACGGGACAGCAGGAGCCAAGGGCCTTCGTGACAAGGATCACCCATGTGGACGGGAATCAGTTCAGCGGCGAGCTGGAGGTCATTCGTCTCGACGGGCAAGGGGGACTGGTCCGCCTGGATTCAAAGCTGACCGGGACGATCGGCAGCGCCGGCATTACCCGTACGCCGGGCAAGATCGTCATCAATCCCACGGCTCCACTGGTCATCGAGTTGCAGGACGAGCCCTTGCGCTCGTCGATGGTCGACGTGACCGGAAACATGCGGGCCGACGGGTTCCGGCTGTCGTGGCAAACACCTGACAGGCAGATGGGTGCCGACAAGATCGGCACAAATGCGGACTTCGTCGTCACCAGTGAAGACGAGCATGCCCAGATGCTCGAGCGCTATCAGGAGATGGCGGCCAACAAGGCGCAACTGATGGCATTCCAGGCCGCCTCGGCCGATTTCCTCAAGGATCAGTTCAAGGCCTACATGCAGGAGACCGACCAGCTCCTCAAGGCCCCGCTGCAGGGTGGCCAGGACAAGGTCGTCGCCATGGCTGCCGCGTTGTACAAAAAGGAAAAGGCGCTGCTTGAAGGTCATGCGCCAAGCGATCAAGAAGGCACGCACAGGGAGGCCGAGCTGATGGCGATGCAGATCGATGCCTACTGGTCGCAAGTGGCCTATATCAACGAGCGGCAAAGTGAAGTGTCGCGCTATTGGCTGGGCCGGGGAGCGTCGGTCGCTCAACTTGTGTGGTATTCCCCTTGCGTGTCAGGCACGTCGCCGAGTTCGTTGAGCTATGCAGCCTCGCCGGCATGCGATGGCCTGGCCACTGCTTACGACACCGTGCAAAAGCGCATGCGTGCCGTCACGAGTGCGCTGGGCAACACCATGCAACCGGAGACGTCGATGGAGTGCATCTGGCACGCAGCGCACCAGGCCCTGAGACCCGCGGTTCTGAAGATTCCGGACTATTGCGAGAAGAGCCTTGCTTCCTTCTGAGCCCGGCGATGCCAGACAAACTGCTTTTCGGAGGCGATAAACCCGCTCTCGACGAGCATCCGGTGCTTGCGTTCAGGTCGTTTCCTGCGAGCGATACCGCCGGGATTGCCTGGCCGACATGTTCATGGCCAGGCGGTCCGGCATCAGCTTGAACACACCCTTGATGAAACGGTTCACCCGGCCGGTGACGTAAACGGCCTCGCCACGCTCCACGGCGTCGATCCCTTGCAGCACCACTTCCTCCGCGGTCTGCCACATGAAACCGGGCAGCTTGTTCATCAGCGTGCGCGTGCCGGTGACGTCATGGAATTCCGAGCGGGTGAAACCCGGGCACAGTGCGCATACGTGCACGCCGTGATCGCGATTCTCCAGTGCCAGCGACTGCGAGAACTTGATCAGGTAGGCCTTGCTCGCCGCATACAGCGTGTGTCCCGCGGTGCCTGGCACATGTCCGGCCAGCGAGGCCACATTGATGACGCGACCGTATCCGCGTTGACGCATGCCCGGCAGCAGTCGCCAGGCCAGTTCGGTAGGCGCGGTCAGCAATACCTGCAGAAAGTCCGCGTGGGTTTTCCAGCCGTTCGCCAGGAAGGAACCGGGCACACCATAGCCGGCGTTGTTGATGAGCCAGTCCACCTGCAGGTCACGTTGCTGCAATGCATCGCACAGCGCCTGCGGTGCGCCAGGATCAGCGAGGTCATTCGGCAGCACGGTCACGGAAGCTGCATGCTTTTCACGCAGCTCGCCGGCAAGGGCTTCCAGCCGGTCGACCCGTCGCGCGGTGAGTACCAGATCGTGGCCCAGCGCGGCCAGCTGGCGGGCGAAGGCGGCGCCGATGCCGGCAGAGGCTCCGGTGATCAGGCTGAGTGGGCGGCTCGGTGACATGGGTTATTCCGGGTGGCGAAGGATAATTCTCGATCGGGCAGGCAGGTGCCACATGTTTGCCGATACTCCGACCCCTCGGTAAGCTTGCGGTTTGATCGCAGCGGAAGCAGACCATGCGCAAGAAATTTGTTGCCGGCAACTGGAAAATGCACGGCAGCCGTTCGATGGCTACAAGCCTGGTGAATGACATCGTTGCAGCCAAACCGGCATCGATCGACGTCGCCGTGTTTCCGCCGTTTCCCTACCTTGCCGAGCTGGCCCGGCAGCATGCCGATTCGGGCCTGGGGGTCGGTGCGCAGGACGTCAGCGAGCACGGGGGGCAGGGCGCCTACACCGGTGAGGTTTCTGCCGCCATGTTGGCGGATATCGGTGTGCGGTGGGTGCTCGTCGGTCATTCCGAGCGCCGACAGTATCACGCCGAGAGCGACGAGCTGGTCGCGCGCAAGTTCACCGCCGCATGTGCCGGCGGCCTCACGCCGATTCTCTGTGTTGGTGAAACGCTGGAGCAGCGTGAAGCCGGCCAGACCGAGGCGGTCATTGCCCGCCAGTTGCAGGCCGTATTGGACGGCAACGGCATCGCCAGCTTCGATACGGCGGTGATCGCCTATGAGCCGGTCTGGGCCATCGGTACCGGCCGTACCGCCACGCCGGAAATGGCGCAGCAGGTCCATGCCTTCATTCGTAGCCAATTGGAAAAAGAAGATGTTACAATTTCCCGTCTGACCCGACTGCTTTACGGCGGTAGCGTCAAGGCGGCCAATGCCGCGGAATTATTCGCGCAGCTGGACGTGGACGGAGGACTGATCGGTGGTGCCTCTCTGGCTGCATCCGATTTCCTTGGAATCTGCGCCGCGGCGCATCAGGCGCTACAGGCTCAATAAATAATCATGTTCGTCATTTTCAGCGTGTTTTACATCCTGATCGCTGCGGCGATGATCGTGCTGATTCTGTTGCAGAACGGCGCGGGCGCCGATGCGGGCTCCGGTTTCGGCAGTGGTGCGTCGGCCACGGTGTTCGGTGCGCGTGGCTCCGCCACGTTCCTGACCCGTGCTACCAGCGTGCTGGCTTCACTGTTCTTCCTGCTCAGCCTCAGCATGGGTATCTACCTGCATGTCAACGGCGCGCCGCACAGCAAGGCCGATGACCTTGGCGTGATGGCCGGAGTTACCAGCAAGCCGGCAGCAGCCCAGCCGGCAACGCCAACAGCGCCAGCGGGCTCGGAAGTGCCGGCAGCCGTTCCTGCCGCAACCGGCAATGCCGTACCGACTGCACAACCTGCAACAACCCCCGCTCCAGCCAAGGGCGAGGTACCGGCCACGGAGCCGGCCAAGAAGCACTGAGCAACACACCTGCCCAGGTGGCGGAACTGGTAGACGCACTACCTTGAGGTGGTAGCGACGTAAGTCGTAGGGGTTCGAGTCCCCTCTTGGGCACCAATGATGGATTCCAGTGGTTCACTGGAGTCATGAAGAAACAGAAAAACCGCCGAAGGGCGGTTTTTCTGTTTCTGGATGCCTGTCATGTAGGTTCGAGTGTCAAGAGGGAACCTGTACCTCTGTAACGCACATTTGCCTTTGCAGGCAGGTTGCAGGGTGCGGCGCACGGTGATTACCGTACGCTGCTTGTAGGCGTCGGCTGACATATCGGTCGTTTTGAGCGTGGCACATTGCGTTCTTATGGCGTAGACATGGGTCGGCGTAGCCCGCGGTCTCGCGCTGGATTTCCTCATGGGGATGGGGTGGATGCCATGGTGACCATTTCGCTCAAGCCTTCCGAGACCGGCAGCTGGAAAGTCTGCCGTGCCCATATCGCGCTGTTCAGCGATCTTCAACTGGGGGCAGCGATCAAACTGGCTCGGGAGCTGGCACGTGATGAACACCAGCGCACAAGCCGCCCCCTTTGCGTGGAGATGCCTGGCCCGATCTCGGTGATTGTGCTGGCTCGTTATATAGGCAGCGCCGAGGTGAGTGACGACGACGTACTCGCGGCCTGATTGCTGCGGGGAAAAGTTGCCCTTGCCGCAGTACCATGGGGCGCAGCCTGTAAGTGGAACACTGGACAAATCGTGTACTTGAAGGGAGTGCCGATCAGTTTGCCGCGGAGCAGCTTGCAGTCTGATACGGCCGAATCTAGGGAGGGACGTGAAGTGATCAATGTGGTCCTGGTGGACGATCACGAGCTGGTACGTACCGGCTTCCGGATGATCCTGCAGCAGCAGGTCGATATCTGTGTCAGTGGCGAAGCGGGAAGTGCCGAAGAAGGTCTCCGGCTGATCCGCACGCTGTCACCTGACATTGCCCTGGTCGATGTGCACATGCCCGGCATGAGCGGCATCGAACTCACCGAACGCGTGTGCCGGTCGAAGATGTCCACCCATATCGTGGTCGTGACCGTGGTCGACGATGCGCGTTTTCCCAAGCGACTGCTCGATGCCGGCGCGCTCGGTTATCTGACCAAGGGCTGCAGTGCCGAGGAGCTGGTATCCGCGGTGCGACAGGTGGCCGGCGGTCGGCGTTACCTCGCACCCGCCGTTGCGCAGCAGCTGGCGCTGGCTACCCTGGATGGGAGCACCTCGCCGTTCGACGTGTTGTCCAGTCGCGAGCTGGAGGTGGCAATGATGCTGGTGCGCGGCAAGCCGTTGACCATCATCGGCGAGCAACTCAACTTGAGTCCGAAAACCGTATCCACCTACAAGCAGCGTCTGATGGAAAAGCTGCATGTGGATCATGTACTCAGTCTGGCGCATCTGATGACGGTGCATGGTCTGATCGATACTCCCAATCGCCAGGTCGGCAGCTGATCCCGGCCCACCGGGAATAGCCATCCGAAGAGATGGGCTTGCAGCAACAAAAAAAACCGGACGTGAAGTCCGGTTTTTTTGTCATTGGAGCCAGGCGCTGGCGATCAACCGTGTGATGAATCGCTCTTGTGTTCCTCATCCCCTGCGGGTTTGGCTGCCTCGTCGTGCGACGGGGAGGGCTGAGCCAGCAGATCGCCCTGCTTCGGCAACGGGACAATGGCAGGTTCATGGGCGCTGGCTGGCTGGATGGCCGGAACTGCCGCAACTACCGGCTGAACCTGGGGCGCCAATATGACGGCAGAAGCTGGCGAGGTGATTGTCGCCGCTGGCTGGGCTGCAGGCGCGATATCGTTCATGGAGGCAGCCGAAGTGCTTGGCTGCGGTGGGCGGCTGACGGGCTGTGTCGGCACTGGCGCGGCCTGCACTGTGACCTTGGCGGCATCACTTGTTTCAGCCATGCCGACTTCCGGCTTTGCCTGCTCGGGAATCGGCGGCAGGGTGGGCAGGTTGAACGCTGTGGCAGTCGGCGCAATGACCGGTTTCTGTGGCTGACTGTCCGCCGTAGTGTCGGTGACGGCGGCGACTTTCTCCGCCTGTGTCGTGCTCTCTACGGCTGCCGGGGCCGTAGCGACCACTTTGTGAGCGTCGGCAGGTGCAATTGTCGCTGATGTCTGGATCGACGCGGTGTTGTTCGCGGAGCCGGGGCTCGTCACAACACTGGCCGCCACGGCAGTAGCAGCGGACGGTTGCTCACCGCGGTTGACTTCGGGAGCACGGGCAACCTCATCGCGATCCTCGTCGTCAAGCGCCTGCACGGCATCCAGATTCGTGCTGTTCGGTGCTGCGTCGTCGTGACGCTTCCGGCGACGGCCACCGCGGCGTCCACGACGGCGACGCGACTGACTGCCGTCAGTGTCGAGGTCGCTATTGGCGGAATCCGGCGCAGTCGAGCCGACCAGTGGTGCGTTGAGCAGCTCGACTTCCTTGGCTGTATCGCTCGGCGAGGTCGCGGCGGGGCGCTCGCTGGCGACGGGGCGCGGCGCGCGCTCGGCCTTCACTGGCTGCGGCGGATTGGATTTGCGCTCGGTTCGTGCCGGGTTGTTCCCATTCACGGCCGGCTTGGGCTGGCGTTCGGCCTTGGCAGCCTGGGCCTGTTGTTGCTGCGGCTGGCGCTGCGGCTGCTCGTTGTTGCGCTGGCGCGGGTTCCTGGGCTGTTGCGCGGCGTTCGATTTCGGCGCGTTCTGGGTGGATTGTTCGCGTCGTGGCGGCCGCTGCGCCGAACCGCTCTGGGCATTGTTGCGGCCCATGCGTTCGTCCCGGCGATCGCGAGTGTTGTCACTGCCATCGGTGCGCTTGGCAGCCGCTGCCGGTGCCGCTGTCTCGGCGCTGCGGAACCAGCCAAGCAGGCGCGAGATGACGCCGCCGGACGGAGCCGGGCGTGATGAAGCCTGTACGGCGACGGGCTGGCGACGCGCGACGGGTTGTGCCGCGGGAACGGGAACAGCGACTTCCTCGCGCAGCGGCGCAGGGCCGACCGGCACGATGCCGCTGACGGCTGGTTGTTCGCTGCTGCCCAGGGCCTGGCCCATCTTCGGCAGCTCGGCAGCTTCCACCGTGGTCAGCCGTTCGTAGCTGGGCTTGCTGTGCTCGCCCATGTCGACTTCGCGGATGCGCTGAATCTCGATATGCGGCGTTTCCAGCTTCTGGTCGGCCACGATCATCACGTGCACCTTGTTGCGCAGTTCGATCTCGACCACGCTGGCACGTTTTTCGTTGAGCAGGAAGTTGGCCACGCTGGTAGGCGCCTGCACCAGCACCTGGCCGGTGTTGTCCTTCATCGCGTGTTCTTCGATCAGGCGCAGGGTCGACAGCGACAGCGATTCGACGCCGCGGATGTGGCCATGGCCCTCGCAACGCGGGCAGACGATCTGGGTGGCTTCGCCCAGCGACGGACGCAGGCGCTGGCGCGACATTTCCAGCAGGCCGAAGCGCGAGATGCGGCCGATCTGCACGCGGGCACGATCCAGCTTCAACGCTTCCTTGAGGCGATCTTCCACTTCGCGCTGGTGCTTGGGGCTGTCCATGTCGATGAAGTCGATCACGATCAGGCCGCCGGCATCGCGGATGCGGCACTGCCGGGCGATTTCCACCGCAGCTTCGCAGTTGGTGTTGAACGCGGTCTCCTCGATGTCGCTGCCCTTGGTGGCCTTGGAGGAGTTGATGTCGATCGCGGTCAGCGCTTCGGTCTGGTCGATCACGATCGAGCCGCCTGACGGCAGGCGTACCTGGCGGTCGAACGCGCTCTCGATCTGAGTCTCGATCTGGTAGCGCGTGAACAGCGGGGTGTCGTCCTTGTACAGCTTGAGCTTGCGCAGCGCGTTCGGCATCACCTGCTGCATGAAGTCGCGCGCGTCGTTGTACAGCGATTCCTCGTCGATCAGGATCTCGCCGATGTCGCTGCGCAGGTAGTCGCGCAGGGCGCGGATGAACAGCTTCGATTCCTGGTAGATCAGGAACGGTGCCTTCTGCTTGTTGGCTGCCTCGGAAATCGATTTCCACAGCTGCAGCAGATAGTCGAGATCCCACTGCAGCTCTTCGGCATCACGGCCGAGACCGGCAGTGCGCACGATCAGGCCGACATCGTCGGGCACCGTGACGTGTTCCAAGGCTTCTTTGAGCGCCTGCCGGTCCTCACCCTCGATCCGCCGCGAGACACCGCCGGCCTTCGGGTTGTTCGGCATCAGCACCATGTAGCGGCCGGCCAGGCTGATGAAGGTGGTCAGGGCAGCACCCTTGTTGCCGCGCTCCTCCTTTTCGACCTGAACGACGACTTCCTGGCCTTCCTTGAGCAGTTCGCGGATGCCGGCCTTGTGATGATCCACACCCGGCACGAAATACTCGCGGGAGATCTCCTTCAGAGGCAGGAAGCCGTGGCGTTCGGCGCCGTATTCGACAAAGCAGGCTTCAAGTGAAGCCTCAACTCTGGTGATGCGGCCTTTGTAAATATTGGACTTTTTCTGTTCCCGTGAAGGAATTTCGATGTCCAGGTCGTACAGGTTCTGGCCATCGACAATGGCCACACGCAACTCTTCACGCTGAGTCGCGTTGATCAACATACGTTTCATGCTAGTAATCCTCGGCTTGCCGCGCGTCGCGCGCCTCGGTGGCGCCACAATGGCGGCCTGCCGGGGATCGCGCCGCTGCGGTAAAGCGGCAAAAAAACGGCACCGTTGCCGGTGTCGGGATGATTCGGTCAGCTGCGCCTGCCGCCCCGATACCTCAATGGCATCGGACAAACGGCAGCCCGAACCGTTACGATGAAAGGGAGCCGCGACCGGCCGCCAAGGCAACCGGCGCAATCCTCGCCGACGTTACGGGCGGGCACTCGACCCGATCCAGACATCGATGGGCAGAATGTAGCGCCCGCCGAGTATCCTATTTCAGCAGGTTTTTTTCAATGCAGACGGTAACTTCCCACGACGCACCTCACGGTGTACGTCAAGTCGAGATCGGCCCCGAGCGAGACGGGCAGCGCATCGACAACGCCCTGATGACCATGCTCAAAGGAGTGCCGAAGAGCATGATCTACCGGCTGCTGCGCACCGGTCAGGTGCGCGTCAACGGCAAGCGGGCGAAGCCGGATACGCGTCTCACAGCCGGTGATATGCTGCGTATTCCACCAGTACGGGTCGCTGAACGGCCCGAAGGCAACGCACCTGCCACCGGTTTGGTGGCTTCGGTGGCCGATGCGGTCATTTTCGAAGACAAGCACTTCCTGGTCATCGACAAGCCCTCCGGCGTAGCCAGTCACGGTGGCAGCGGGGTCAGTCACGGCGCGATCGAGCTGTTGCGCGCTGCGCGGCCGCAGGAGCATCTGGAACTGGTGCATCGCCTTGATCGTGATACCAGCGGTGTACTGGTATTTGCCAGGACCCGGACCGGATTGACCGGGCTGCAGGCGGCGATCCGCGCTGGTGAAGTCACCAAACAATACCTGTGCCTGATGTTAGGTCATCCATCCAAGGCCAAGTTCGACGTCAATGCGCCGCTGCTGAAGTCCATCCTGCAGGGTGGTGAACGGATGGTGCGCGTGGCCGACAACGGCAAGCCGTCGCTGACGTTCTTCCGCGAAATGGAGCAGTACCCCAGCGCGCGTCTGATGCAGGCCACGCTGGGTACCGGGCGTACCCATCAGATCCGCGTGCATGCCGCACACATCGGGCATCCGCTGGCGGGCGATCCGAAATACGGCGATCGCGAGATGAACAAGCGCTACCGTGAGATGGGCCTGAGCCGGATGTTCCTGCACGCCTCGCACATGAGTTTCGAGCTGGACGGGCGTGCCTACAGCTTTTCCACGCCGCTGCCGGATGACCTGAAGGATTTCCTCGATGTGCTCGCCGTCAAGGGCAAACGGCTGATCTATACGCGCGAGAAATCGCGTACCGACTTCTGATCAACGCGCCAATAGGGCCTCGACCCGAGCGGCGCAAATGAAGTCGTTCAGCGACAGGCCACCCACGTCATGGGTCGACCACACCAGCTGGCAGTGGCCGTAGCCAGCCTCGATATCCGGGTGATGGTCTTCGTGATTGGCCATGAAGCCGACTGCGTTGATGAAACCCAGCGTGCGATGGAAGTCGGTGAACCTGAAATCCTTGACGATGGCATGGCCGTCGGCGTGCAGCCGCCAGCCTGGCAGTTGCGGCAGCAGGCTCGATACCTGCTCGGCATCCAGTGCATGCTCCTTGCCCTTGCGTGGTTGGCAGTGCTGGGTGGCCAGATCGTTGGCGTTCATGCGTATCTCCGTATGAGCTGAAGGTTTCCGGATGCGAAGCGTCGAAGTTGCGCGCGCAAAAGTCAAAGCGCGCATCAGGCTTGAAACAGGACTAAAATGGTGCTGATTTGCCGGCAAGGTTCGCTGGCATCCGTTTGGTGACCCCGGAGCAGGCATGATCGATATTTCCGAACGCGCGCAGCAACATTTTCTGCGGCTTCTCTCGCAACAAGGTATCGACGGCCTGGGCATCCGGCTGCGGGTGACTGCTCCGGGTACTCCGGCGGCCAATTGCGAGCTCGAGTTCTGCGAACCGGTCGACCTCGCCGGTGGCGAGTGGACGATCGAGTGCACCGGTTTCCTGTTCCACATTGATGGTGACAGCGCCAGTTGGCTGGACAACGCCACCATCGATTACGAACCCAACGCCACGGGTGGTCAGCTAAACATCCGCGCACCCCGGATCAAGGGCGAAGTGCCGGGGGTGGAAGCCGGCGTGATCGAACGCGTGCGCTATGTGCTGGAGTCCGAGATCAATCCCCGGCTGGCCTCGCATGGTGGCAGGGTCACGCTGCTGGAGATCGATGCCGCGGGTGCGGTGCTGTTGCAGTTCGGCGGCGGTTGCCATGGCTGCGGCATGGTCGATGTGACGTTGAAGCAGGGCGTGGAAAAGACCCTGCGCGAACGGGTGCCGGAAATCACTGCGGTGCGTGATGCGACCGATCATGCATCCGGCGAGAAGCCTTATTACAACAGGGTCGAAGGCAAATCCGCGATTGCCTGAGTCGCAGTCCGTATCGTGCAAAAGCAAAGGCCCGCCGGAGCGGGCCTTTCCATGCATGCAGCAGGCATTGGGCTTACTTGTCGCCGCTGATGTGACCCTGCAGGGTGTCGAGCTTGGTTGGCAGGCTGGAGAAGTAAGCAGCGACGTCCTCGATGTCCTGGTCGGAAAGCGTGGCTACCATGCCCTTCATGATCGGGTTGTCGCGCTGACCGTCCTTGTACTCGTGCAGTACATGCTGCAGGTAAGTGTTGTACTGGCCAGCCAGGCGCGGGTATTGCGGATCGACCGCATTGCCATCGGTGCCGTGGCAGGCAAAGCAGGTGGCGGCCTTCTGCTTGCCGTTTTCGGCGTTGCCATTGGCCAGCAACTGGGTGGAAGCGAACGCCAGCGCGGCGCCGAATGAAAGCAGGGTAAGCGCACGTTTCATGCGAGAGTCCTTGGCAACTACTTGGCGAGGCTGGAGAGATAGGCGGCGATGTTCTGAATGTCCGTATCGGACAGACTCTGCGCCTGGGCACCCATGGTCGGGTGCTTGCGATCGCCGCTCTGGTAACCATGCAGCGCGTTGACGATGTACTGCTCGTTCTGTCCGGCGATCTTCGGTACCGGATACTGCGGGTAGGCGTTGGTGTAGCCAGGCACGCCGTGGCAGCCTGCACAGGTATAGATCAGTTTGCGTCCGGCAGCCTTGTCACCTTCAGCGTGCGCACTGGTGGCGGCGAAGATGGCTGTGGCCGCGGCCAGGCCAAGCAATTGCAGTCGAGTCATCGAGGTCATTCCCACGAGTGCGGCGGGTACAGGGTGATATAAGTCGCCAAGTATAGACGTTGCGTTCACGCGCGAACAACACTCGGCTTGCATGCGATCGATGGTTGCGCGGTGCATGTCCGGGTATCGCACGACAAAAAAGCCCTTGATGGTCATCAAGGGCTTTTTTGCTTGTTGGTGGAGGTGGCGGGAGTCGAACCCGCGTCCGAGGACGTTCAATGCCCGGATCTACATGCTTAGCTCACCGTTCGATCTCGTTCCGCGACAAGCACGATGGGCAAGGCGCACCGCGGAACCAGCCTGATTGATTTGACCTAGTACCGCCAGGCGGCAGTCTTTGGCGATCTCGTGATAATGACCCTACACCGACAAGCACGAGCACAAGTGGGTTCGGGGCTTACGCCTTAAGCGGCGAGAGCGTAGTTGTCGTCGTTGGCAACTATGAGTTTGCTGCTGGATTAACGAGGAAAGCTGCCCCCTCGGCATGCACCAAGTCATCTCACTACCCCCGTCGAAGCCAGTACACCCCCGGGGAAAACGATACGACCCAGCGAGTATATGGGGGCGATGCTCATCGCATCAATGACATTCGTTGCGGCGAACTCAGGCGCTGCGGTTGTGCGAACGCATGGTGCGCTGTTTTTCGATCTGCCAGTCGCGCTGTTTTTCGGTGTCGCGCTTGTCGTGTTCCTGCTTGCCGCGGGCGAGGCCGATCTCGACCTTGACCCGACCGCTCTTCCAGTACATCGCGGTGGGCACCAGGGTGTAACCCTTGCGCTCGACGGCGCCGATCAGCTGATCGATCTCCTTGCGATGCAGCAGCAGCTTTCGCGTGCGGCGATCCTCGGCGACGACATGGGTGGAGGCGCTGATCAGGGGTGGAATCGAGGCGCCGACCAGGAAGATCTCGTTTTGCAGGACGATCGCGTAACCATCACCAAAGTTGATCCGACCCGCGCGGAGTGCCTTCAACTCCCAGCCCTGCAGGGCGATACCCGCTTCGTAGCGCTGGTCGATGTGATATTCGAAACGCGCACGCTTGTTGAGCGCGATGGTGCTGCTGCCCTTGTTGTCCTTGTCCTTTGCCTTGGCCATGTCCGTTAAACTCGGGCCTCTGGGCGGCCGTGCTGCCCGCGCGCCCTGGGGCCGCGCTTTTAATTTAAGAGTGCATCCATGGATGGATGCCCATTTGATCTTCGCATTCATGGACGAATGCAGTGACTACCCCAAGAGGCTGCCGTGATCGAAATCCGCCGCAGCGCCCTGGTGAAGTATTCGCCGGCGCAGATGTTCGACCTGGTCAATGAGGTCGAAGCATACCCAAAGCGTTTCCCTTGGTGTGCCGGAGCCGAGATTCTCGAGCGTCAGGGGGATGTGCTGGTGGCACGGCTGGATCTCAAGTTCGCCGGACTGCGCCAGAGTTTCACCACGCGCAATACGATCGAGCCGCCCCGGCGTTTGCAGATGAGTCTGGTCGATGGCCCGTTCCGCAGCCTCGAGGGCGTGTGGGATTTCATTGCCCTGGGTGAGGCTGGCTGCAAGGTCGCCTTTGCGCTGGATTTCGACTATGCCGGCCGGCTTGGTGGTGGCGCCCTGAAGCTCGGTTTTCAAGGATTGGCCGGGCGCATGGTCGACGACTTCTGTGCCGAGGCCGGGCGTGTGTATGGTTGAGCCCAAAATCACGGTGGAAGTGGTTTACGCCGGTGCTGTGGAGCAGCTCCTGCGACGGGTCGAACTGCCAGCCGGCAGCACCGTCCTGCAGGCGATCGATGCTTCGGGGATTGTCGGCATGCTTCCGGACGGTGTGCTGGATCTCCACCGTCTGGGCATCTTCGCGCGGAAAGTCACGCCGGATCTGGAGGTGCACGACGGTGACCGGATCGAGATCTACCGGTCGCTGCTGCTCGATCCCATGGAAGCGCGCCGGCGGCGAGCACGCTGAGCCTGACCGGCGGCGCACCTGCCGACCAGGCCAGATTGCTCAATGGCTGTTGTTGTCGCCATTGTTGCTGCCATTGTTGTCGCCGGTGCCAAAGCCGCCGTTGTTCTTGTTGTCATCCGGCCCCTTGCTCTTGTCGCCCTCGGTCTCATTGACCGGATAGCTGGCGTGGTACTTCTTGCTGTCCTTCACCAGTTGCTGGGCATCCTGTGCAAAGAAGTCGCCTTCGGTGCGCACCAGAGTGTCGTTGTTGAACGTCAGCGTGAATGTGCGCACCTTGATCGGGCCGCCGCGGTGCGACTGGGTGGACACGTAATCCCAGCGGCTCTGGTCAAACGGCGTGCTGACCGATGGCGTACCCATCAACACCAGCACCTGACGCTTGGTCATGCCGGGCTTCAGCTGATCCACGGTTTTCTTGTCGAGCAGGTTGCCTTGCTGCACGTCGGGCGTATAGACGATGTGGCAGCCGGCGATGGAAAGCGCCAGCACGGCGAAAACCAGCAGGGTGATCAGCTTTTGCATGCGTGTTGCGTCCGGATCGTAAAGGTGTCGGATGATACACTACCGGTCTGGTTACACCGTGTGTGGAGTGCGCTATGGAACAGGAAACCAAAGAACTGCGCCGGGTTGGGCTGAAGGTGACCCATCCGCGCATGCGGATCCTGCAGATCTTCGACGAGGAAGGCGTGCAGCACCTCACCGCCGAAGATGTCTACAAGAACCTGCTTGCCCACCAGGAGGATATCGGCCTGGCGACGGTATACCGCGTGCTGACCCAGTTCGAGGCTGCCGGCATCATCGTCAAGCACAATTTCGAGGGCGGCCAGGCCGTCTACGAGCTCGACCGCGGCAAACATCATGATCACATGATTGATGTGGACAGCGGAAAAGTGATTGAGTTCGTCAGCGAAGAAATCGAGCGGCTGCAGCACGAAATCGCCGCGCGGCATGGTTATGTGATCGAGGACCATAGCCTGGTGTTGTATGTGCGGCCGAAGCAGCGCGCACGAAAATCCTGAGCTGGCCTGGAGTCCGCAGGGCAGGGTTGCCGCCCGGGTCGAGTGAAGAGCTGGACGACGGGCATAAAAAAAGCCGCAAGGAGGACTCCTGTCCGCCTGCGGCTGCTCCTCTACCTGGCCTGCAAACCGGGCAACAGCGAAAGGTTCGCGATTGCCACAGTGTCGCCAGGTAGCGGCGAAACGGCATCCTGCCGTTGTTCCAGAGCCGCCGTCCCCACGACAACTCTGGATCCACCATCTTGCGATGGTGGCTCCCCCACATCGATGGAATGATCCTAACGATGTCTTCACGTTAGGGGTATCGGAAAAATTCCTAGTTTTGCCGTCCCAGATCGACCGGGGGGTTGTTGCTGCGCAACAAGATGCGCAAGTGAACCCCGACATGATCGGCACGCAGGCGGAACTGGCCGCCCAGCGAGGTGACCCGGTCGCGCATTCCCTGAAGGCCACGGCCGCCGCGCGGCAATCGGCTGGGCAGGCCGGTACCGTTGTCGCGCAGGTCCAGCAACGCAAGCGCGATGCCTTGGCGCTCGCCGATGCGCAGGCGCAGGCGGAATTCGCTGGCATGGGCGTGCTTGACGGCATTGGTCGCGCTTTCCTGGACCAGCCGGTAGATCGCGGTGCGGGTATCGTCGTCGAGCAGGCGCGGGTCGCCGTGCAGCTCGGTGTGATAGGCCATGCCTGCAGTGTTCAGCAGATCACGGATCGGGCCTTCATCGAGCGCGCGCAGCAGGCCGAATTCGTCGAGCACCGCCGGACGCAGGTCGTCCAGCAGGCGGTGCAGCGCGCGCCGCATGTGGGCCAGGATGGTATTGATCGAGGTGCTGATGTCTTCCATGCCGGCTTGGTGCAGGCGCGCCTGGGCCAGTTTCACATGGGTTTGGATCGCCGTGATGTTCTGCCCCAGTTCGTCGTGCAGTTCGGCGGCCAGATGCCGGCGCTGGTTCTCGTCGGTCTGCAGGTTGCCGCGGGCGGCACTGCGCAGTTGATGGGCCAGTTGATCGAGTCGCCGGTTTACCGCGCCCAGATAGATGTTCTGCTCGGCCACCCGCTCACTGCTGTGACGCAGGGCATCGGTGGCCGAGCCAAGCATCAGCGCGCCCGTACCGGCCACGGCCAGGAACAGGTAGGCGGCAGCGGACGACGGTGCATGCCCCAGGTGCTGGTCGACCAGGGTCATGCCCAGGCTGGAGACGATCATCGCCAGGCTGGCACCGCGCCAGCCATGGCGGAACGCAAAGAACAGCACGGGTGCCAGCGACAGCACACGGGCGAACTGCGGCTGTGGCGCCGCCTGCTCGGACAGCAGCAACAGGATCGCCATCGAGGGCAGCATCACCAGCAGGCCATCCCGCAACAGGCCGGCCAGCACCCGGTCGGCAAGACGGGTACGCAACAGCATGATCATCAACGGCACGATCAACAGGATGCCCAGATAATGGCTGAGCAATGCCTCGCCGAGCACGCTCAGCATCAGGTCGGGCGAGCCCGGTGTCTTGAGCAGTCCGAGCAGGGCCGCGTCCACAGCCGTGGTGGCGGTCACGATCAGCACCACGGAAAGCATCAGCTGGGTCACTTCCTGCGGACTGTTCAGGCTGGCGTGCAGGTTGAATCGCCGCAGCAGCCACAGACTGAAAGCCATCACCAGTGGCTCAGGCAGTTCATCGATGGCAAAGCCGATCCAGCCCAGGGGCATTCCGTGGGCCATGCTGATGCCGGTGGTGGCAACCAGCTCGGCGCCGAGCAGCCAGCCCCAGTAGCGCACAGGCGTGAGCAGCAGGGCGCCGAAGCGCAGCCCGTATGGCAGCATCCAGTAAGGTTGCACGGTTGGCCACAACAGCAGCCACAACAACAGGTAGCCAGCGCCGAGCAGCGGGCCGGAGTCGGGCAGGCGAAGTGGTTTAAGGCGCATGGGCAGGATGGTACATGCGCTCCCACGGATGCTGCGACGCGACCTGCCATGGCAGCGTGTCCCTGTGTACAGTAGCGGGATGTACAGCATTGTCCTGGTTGATGACCACGCCATCGTTCGCGAAGGCTTCAAGCGATTGATCGAGATGGAACCGGATCTTGACGTGGTGGCCGAATGCCGCAACGCCGATGATGCGGTGGAAGCTGTCGGCCAGTGGCGCCCCGACCTGGTGGCGCTGGATCTATCGTTGCCGGATGGCAGTGGCCTGCCGCTTATCGAGCATCTGCTCAGTGTGTCCGACGAGACTCGCATCGTGGTGCTGAGCATGCACGACGGCGAACCGTATGTGTCCGAGGCCCTGCGTCGCGGTGCCAGTGGTTACGTCACCAAGGGCGTGGCGCCGGAAGAACTGGTGGCCGGCCTGCGCGCGGTGATGCACGGCGAATGCTTCCTGAGTTCGGATCTGCGTCAGCGCCGGGCTGACCGGCCGAATGCCGCGCTGGATCCGATCAACCGGTTGACGACGCGCGAGCGCGAGGTGTTCCTGCTGCTGGCTAGTGGCCGTGCGCCGAAGCAGGTGGCGGCACAACTGGGTATCGGCCAGAAGACCGTCTACATCCATCGCGCCAGCCTGATGGGCAAGCTGGCTGCCGGCTCGGAACTGGACCTGTACCGGATGGCCAGCGAGCGCGGGCTATTGTCGCCCGGTAGTTGAGCCGGTCACGGGACGCCGCCACGGGTCAGGCGGTCTGCGCTCGTTCCAGCATCTGTTTCGCGTGGGCACGGGTCTCGCGGGTGATCTCGACGCCGCCGAGCATGCGCGCCAGTTCGTCGCGGCGACCACCGGCATCGAGCCGGTCGATACGCGTGCGGGTGGAGTCCCCGTCGCTATGCTTGCTTACCAGCAGATGGGCATGCCCCTGCGCGGCCACCTGCGGTAGATGGGTGACGCACAGCACCTGCCGCTGTTCACCCAGTGCACGGAGCTTCTGTCCGACCACTTCAGCCACGGCACCACCGATGCCGCTGTCGACTTCGTCGAAGATCATGCTGCCGACAGTGTCCTTGCCCAGGGTGGCGACCTCGATGGCGAGGCTGATGCGTGCCAACTCGCCTCCGGAAGCGACCTTGCGCAGCGGGCGTGGTGGCTGGCCAGGATTCGCGCTGACCAGCAGCTCGCAGCGTTCACGGCCCTGGCCGTCGGGTTCGTCGCCCTCGCTGGCCTCAAGTTCGACCTTCAGCAGGCCGCCAGCCATGCCGAGTTCGCCCATCAGCACGCTGACCTCGCCGCCCAGGCGTTGCGCGGCCGCGTGACGAGCCTTGCTCAGGGCAGTCGCAGCCTTGGTGTAATCGCTGCGCAGGTGCTCACGCTGCGCGGTCATCTGTTCCAGGGCGTCGCCGGCGCCTTCCAGTTCGGCCAGCTCCGTCTGCAGGGCGGCGAACTTGTCGTGCAGTTCGGCGACAGGCAAACGATGGCGACGCGACAGCTCATGCAGGTGGGTGAGATGGGTATCGACTTCGGCGTAGCGTTCCGGATCGAGATCGACATCCTGCGCATAATGGCCGAGGCCGTCGGCTGCCTCGCCGAGCTGGATGCTGGCGTTGTCGAGCAATTCGAGCAGCGGATTGAGCCGGGCATCCAGCGCAGCAAGCTTGCCCAGTTCCGCATGGGCGCGGCCGAGCGCGCGGCGCATCGCAAACTCGCTGTCGCCATCGAGCAGTTCGACCACTCCGGCGGCGCCTTCGGCGAGCCGACCGGCATTGGCGAGAAGCTTGTGGCTGGCCTCCAGTTCGCCTAGTGCGGTTGCCGGGAGTGCCCATTTTTCCAGTTCGTCCAGCTCATGGCGCAACAGCTCGATGCGATGCTCGCGATCTTCGCCGCCGCTCAGCTTGCGAATGCGCAGGCCGAGTTCACGCCACTGCGCGGCCAGCTCGCGTACCTGCCCGGCCAGCTCGTCGTTGCCGGCATAGGCATCGAGCAGGACAAGCTGGTGCGTGCGCGACAGCAGTGCCTGGTGTTCGTGCTGGCCGTGGATTTCGACCAGCAGCGAAGCCAGTTCGCCGAGTTGGCGGGTGTTCGCAGGGCGCCCGTTAATCCATGCCTTGGAACTTCCCTCGGCGCGGATCACCCGGCGCAGCTGGCAGTTGCCGTCTTCGTCCAGCTCTTCGCGCTGCAGCCACTCGCGGGCCTCGGGCAGGGCGGTCAGATCGAATTCGGCGGCCAGTTCGGCGCGGTCGCTGCCGGCACGTACCATGCCGCTGTCGGCACGGGCGCCGGCCAGCAGCATCAGGGCATCGACCAGCAGCGACTTGCCAGCGCCGGTTTCGCCGCTGACCACGGTCAGGCCTGGGTCAAAAGCCACTTCGGCGGCTTCGACGACGGCAAATTGACGGACGTAGAGCGAAGTGAGCATGGGCAGGAAACTGGTGAGGTCGACGGATTGTAGCGGCAGCCTGATGGCACAAGACACCGCTTCCACTTGCAAGCAAAGCGCGCAGACCTTATTTCTGTCGGGTCTCAAGGACTGCTACACATGGATCACCGCAGCTCATGATCAATCCCCATGGCCACGATCTAGATGCACGCGCGCGCCGGCTGTTGCGCACGCTGATCGCCCAGTATCTGGTCGACGGCGAGCCGGTGGGTTCACGGACGCTGTCGCGTTCGTCGGGGCTGGACGTGAGCCCGGCGACGATCCGCAACATCATGGCCGATCTCGAGGACGCCGGCCTGGTCGCCTCACCGCATACCTCGGCTGGCCGCGTACCGACGCCGCGCGGCTTGCGCCTGTTCGTCGACAGTCTGATCGAACTGCAGCCGGTGCCCCAGGACGAGATGGCGCGCCTGCAACGCGAACTGCCGCCGGGACCGACCACGGCCCGCGATCTGCTCGGCAATGCCTCGATCCTGCTGTCGGCGATGACCCGTTTTGCCGGTGTGGTCACGGTGCCGCGCCAGGTGGACTTTCCGCTGCGGCATATCGATTTCGTACCGCTGCCCGATGCGCGCGTGCTGGTGATCCTGGTGTTCACCGACAACCAGGTGCAGAACCGCATCGTGCAGCTGGCCACGCCACTGCACGGCCATGAACTGGAACAGGCCGCGAACTATCTCAACAGTCAGTTTGCCGGTTTTCGGGTGGACGATATCCGTGCGCACCTGCTTGCCGAACTGCGCGAGGCAGGCAGTGAACTCAATCGCCTGCTTGCCAGCACGGTGGAACTGGCTACGGCCTCGTTCGCGCCGCAGGTTGGCGGCAATGAGGTGCTGGTCAGTGGGCAGACCAATCTGATGGCGTATTCGGAGCTGGCCGACCTGCAGCGGTTACGCGAGCTGTTCGATGCGTTCCAGCAGAAGAACGAATTGCTGCAGCTGATGGAAGTGTGTGCCCGCGCCCCGGGCGTGCGGCTGTTCATCGGCGAGGAGTCCGGCTTCACTGCGCTTGATGGCTGCAGTGTGGTCACTGCCAGCTATGGCGTGCAGGGGCGTGTCTTGGGTGCGGTTGGCGTGATCGGGCCGACCCGGATGGCTTACGAGCGGGTGATTCCGGTGGTGCAGGCGACAGCCGGATTGCTCAGTGACGCCTTGAATCGCGCCGCAACGACCCTATAACCGCCCCGGGAGACGGGATTTCCGCAAAATATCAGGGTGGCCGGCATGCGTGCGGGCCATGACAATCGTTTTGGAGTGATGCATGCAAAACAACGACCCCCAGTCGCATGAGCAGGCGCAGCCTGCGGATGCGTCGGCAAGCGAGATCGACAGCCTGTACGCTCGGCTGACCGAACTGGAAGCGGCCAATGCCGAATTGCGCGAGACGGTGCTGCGCGAAAAGGCCGAGATCGAGAACCAACGCCGCCGCCTGCACCGCGATGTGGAACAGGCGCGCCGCTTCGCCAACGAGAAGTTGCTCAATGAGCTGCTGCCGGTTTACGACGGACTGGAAAGCGGCCTGACGGTGGAGGGCGGCGACGTCGCCTCGATGCGCGAGGGGATCAGCCTCACCCTGAAGTCGCTGTTGAAGGTGGCCGAGAACAACGGCATGTCGCAGATCGATCCGCTTGGCCAGCCGCTCGATCCGGAGCGCCATCACGCGGTGAGCATGGTCGACGCACCGGGCAAGGCGCCCGGCACCGTGGTCAGCGTGTTGCAGAAGGGCTATGTGCTGAACGATCGGCTGCTGCGCCCGGCGTTGGTCGCCGTGGCGAAGGACTGAGTCGTTTTCTGGCTGGCGCCCGCCTGAATGGCGTGCCGGTCATCGTGCAAGAAATCGCATCCGGGGCCTTGCCGGCATTGAATCGCCAGGCCAGAACCCCATCTGACGTTCATTAATTGGCGGCCGCGGGGGCCGCAAAAAGATTCGGAGCATACACATGGGCAAGATCATCGGTATCGATTTGGGCACCACCAACTCTTGCGTGGCCGTGATGGACGGCAGCACGACCAAGGTCATCGAGAACTCGGAAGGCGACCGCACCACACCATCCATCGTTGCCTTCAACAAGGACGGCGAAGTACTGGTGGGTGCCTCGGCTAAGCGCCAGAGCGTGACCAACCCGAAGAACACCTTCTACGCGGTGAAGCGCCTGATCGGCCGCAAGTTCACCGACGCCGAGGTGCAGAAAGATCTGCACATCGTGCCCTACGGCATTGTCGCTCATGACAACGGCGACGCCTGGGTGCAGACCTCCGACGGCAAGAAGATGGCGCCGCAGGAGATCGCTGCCAAGGTGCTGATGAAGATGAAGAAGACCGCCGAGGATTATCTCGGCGAGACGATTACCGAAGCCGTGATCACGGTGCCGGCGTACTTCAACGACAGCCAGCGCCAGGCGACCAAGGACGCCGGCAAGATTGCCGGACTCGATGTCAAGCGCATCATCAACGAGCCGACCGCGGCCGCGCTGGCCTATGGTCTGGACAAGAAGGGTGGCGACCGCAAGATCGCGGTATACGATCTGGGTGGCGGCACCTTCGACGTCTCGATCATCGAGATCGCCGAGGTCGACGGCGAGAAGCAGTTCGAAGTGCTGGCGACGAATGGCGACACCTTCCTGGGTGGCGAAGACTTCGACATGCGCGTCATCGACTATCTGGTCGAGGAATTCCAGAAGGAGCAGGGCATCGATCTGCGCAAGGATCCGCTGGCCTTGCAGCGCCTGAAGGATGCCGCCGAGCGCGCCAAGATCGAGCTGTCGTCCAGTCACCAGACCGACGTCAACCTGCCGTACGTGACGGCGGACGCCTCCGGTCCGAAGCACCTGAACATCAAGCTGACCCGCGCCAAGCTGGAGTCGCTGGTGGAAGATCTGGTCAAGCGCACGATCGAGCCGTGCCGCACCGCGTTGAATGACGCCGGGCTGCGCGTGTCCGACATCACCGAGGTGATCCTCGTCGGTGGCCAGACCCGCATGCCGAAGGTGCAGGAATCGGTGAAGGACTTCTTCGGCAAGGAGCCGCGCAAGGACGTCAACCCGGACGAAGCTGTCGCCGTCGGCGCGGCGATCCAGGGCGGCGTGCTGGGCGGTACCGTCAAGGACGTGCTGCTGCTCGACGTTACCCCGCTGTCGCTCGGCATCGAGACGATGGGCGGCGTGATGACCAAGCTGATCGAGAAGAACACCACGGTGCCGACCAAGGCGGCACAGACGTTCTCCACTGCCGACGACAACCAGACCGCGGTGACCGTGCACGTGCTGCAGGGCGAGCGCGAGCGCGCCAGCGCGAACAAGTCGCTGGGCAAGTTCGATCTGTCCGGCATTGATGCCGCACCGCGTGGCATGCCGCAGATCGAGGTGACCTTCGACATCGACGCCAACGGCATCCTGCACGTGTCGGCCAAGGACAAGAAGACCGGCAAGGAACAGAAGATCGAGATCAAGGCCGGTTCGGGCCTGTCCGAGGACGAGATCGCACGCATGGTCGCCGATGCCGAGGCGAACAAGGAAGAAGACAAGAAGTTCCACGAACTGGTCGCCACCCGCAACAAGGCGGACCAGCTGGTGCACGCCACCCGCAGCGCGCTGAAGGAGCACGGTGGCAAGGTGCCACCTGATCAGCTGAGCAGCATCGAGGGTGCGTTGTCCGATCTGGAAAAGGTCAAGGACGGTGAGGACAAGGCGGCGATCGAGGCCAAGGTCGAGAAGCTGGAGCAGACCGCGCAGGCGCTGTATGCAGCGGCCCAGGGCGGCCCGTCCGACGCTGGTGCACAATCCGCGCCGGGTGGTTCGGCCCAGCCGGATGACGTGGTCGATGCCGAGTTCACCGAAGTGAAAGACGACAAGAAGTAACCGGTAGCCGGTATAGCGGCACGGTCGAGATCAGCAGCCCGCGCCGGGGATTATCCTGGCGCGGGCTGTCTGCTGAATGCGGGACATGGAACCTGTGGTTCCCCCTGGGGCGTGACAAAGCAGTGTGGATGCATGAATGAGCAAGCGTGATTACTACGAAATACTGGGTGTCGAGCGCACCGTCACCGACGTCGAGCTGAAGAAATCCTTCCGTCGATTGGCGATGAAGTACCACCCCGACCGCTGCCCGGACGATCCGCATGCGCAGGAGAAATTCAAGGAGGCCAAGGAGGCCTATGAGGTGTTGTCGGACACGCAGAAGCGCGCGATGTACGACCAGCATGGACACGCCGCCTTCGAGCATGGCATGGGCGGTCGCGGTGGTGCCGGTTTCGGCGACGTGGGCGACATCTTCGGTGACATCTTTGGCGACATCTTCGGCAGGAGCGGTGGACGTGGGCGGCCGCGGCGCGGTTCCGATCTGCGCTACATCATGGAGCTGGACCTGGAAGAGGCCGTGTTCGGCGTCAGTCGACAGATCGAAGTGCCGACCCAGGTCAACTGCCATCACTGCAACGGCAGCGGTTCGGAAGACGGCAAGACCAGCAAGTGCAAGACCTGCCACGGCCACGGCCAGGTGCGCATGCAGAATGGCATTTTCTCGATCCAGCAGGCTTGCCCGCATTGCGGTGGTACCGGCCAGGCGATCGAGAAGCCGTGCAGGAAATGCCATGGCGAGGGCCGCATCGAGGAGACTCGCACGCTGTCGGTGCAGATCCCCGAGGGCGTCGACAATGGTGATCGCATCCGCCTGAGCGGGCAGGGCGAGGCCGGTCCGTCAGGTGCACCGGCCGGTGACCTGTACGTGGAAGTGCATGTGCGCGAGCACGCGATCTTCCAGCGCGAGGGCAATGACTTGTATTGCGAGCTGCCGATCCGGTTCTCGCAGGCTGCGCTGGGTGCCGAACTGCCGGTGCCGACGCTGGAAGGCGAGGTGCCGGTCAGCATTCCACCGGAGACTCAGACCGGCACGCAGTTCCGCCTGCGCGGCCGTGGCGTCAAGTCCGTGCGCAGCAGTCGTCATGGAGACCTGATCTGCCGAGTGGTGGTGGAAACGCCGGTGCGGCTCACCAAGCAGCAGCGTGAGTTGCTTGAATCACTGGAAGCCACGTTCGGCGGCAGTGATGCAGACAAGCACACACCGCGCGCGAAGGGTTGGGTTGATGGGGTAAAGCAGTTCTGGTCGAGAGTCACCGCGTAAAGCCCGCCACGCACGCGCTAGCATGTACTGACCGACTCACTGGAGTGTGCCGATGACCCGCCCCCTTCGTCTCGCCATCAATGGCGCCTCCGGCCGCATGGGCAGTGCCCTGCTGGGTCTGCTGGGCAGCGATGCGCGTTTCGAACTGGTGCACGCGGTGGTGTCGCCTGATTCGCCGCACGATGGTTTGCCGGTATTTGCCGGTCGCGCCGATGCATTGCGTTTTGCGCATGACTGGGCGCTGGCGCCGGCGCTCGATGCCGTCATCGACTTCAGCAGCCCGATCGCCATGGCCGCCGCACTCGATCATTGTCTGGCGCATGGTACGCCGCTGGTGAGTGGCACCACCGGTCTCGATGTTGCGATGGAGACACGGCTGGCTGATGCAGGCAAACGTATCGCCATCCTGCGCGCGGCGAATTTCAGTCTCGGTGTGGCCGTGCTGACCAGGCTGCTGCGCGAGGCTGCCGCAGCGTTGCCGAACTGGGATCTGGAGATCGTGGAGGCACATCACGGCCGCAAGCAGGACGCACCGTCCGGTACGGCACTGGCGCTCGGTCAAGCAGCAGCAGTGGCACGCCAGACCACGCTGGATGCTACCGCGGTATACAGCCGCGAAGGTCAGACAGGCGAGCGTGCCAAGGGCAGTATCGGCTTTGCCGTGGTGCGCGGTGGCGATATCGTCGGCGAGCACTCCGCGATGCTGATCGGGCAGGGCGAGCGACTGGAGCTGGGGCATCGCGCCACCGATCGCACGATCTTTGCGCGGGGCGCGCTGCAGGCTGTGCATTGGCTGAGCGGCCGCAGCGCCGGCCATTGGCAGCTGGATGATGTGATCGCCGCGCCGCGCTGACCGATCGGGGCGTTGTCGTGTCGCGACCGCTTGTGTCGCATGCCAGCTGCCACTAGCATCCACTGTGTTGTCATTGGGGAGTAGCCAGCCTCGTTTCCCCTGAGGCGTTCGCATCAACAGACTTGGTTGCCGGTGTTTCCGGCGCCATGGTGCGAACAGCAACCACTGCCGTAAGGCGGCGGTTCGCCCGGCGAGACCTTTGGCCATCGACATGCTCACCCAGCCGGGCGAGCGGTGTCGTTGAGCCATCGGTTACCCGCTCGCCCGGCTTGTGTGTATTCCATGTTGCTTACCTTCTGTCTGTTCTTCGGCTCCGCCGGCGTGATCTATTTCGCCTGCGAATATTTCGTCAACGGCGTCGAATGGTTCGGGCGCAAGCTCGATCTGGGCGCGACCGCGACCGGCACGGTGCTGGCAGCCTTTGGTACCGCGTTGCCGGAAAGCGCCGTGACCTTCGTCGCAGTCATGTTCGGCAAGACACCGGAGGCACGTGATATCGGCGTCGGTGCGGCACTCGGCGGCCCGCTGGTGCTGGCCACGATCGCCTATGCGGTGGTTGGTGCAGCACTCTGGTTCAATGCCAGGCGGCTCAAGCGCCCGGATCACCTCATCCGGGTCGACCACCGGCGGCTGGCACGCGACCAGTCGTGGTTCCTGGCGATCTTTGTGGTCAAGGTCGGATTGGGACTGGTCGCCTTTGCGATCAAGCCCTGGCTGGGCGTGCTGTTTCTGGCTGCCTATGCGATGTATGTGTGGCGCGAGATACGCAGCAGCGACAGCGTGCCGGAAGAGGAAATCCTCGAACCGCTGAAGCTGCGTCCGCAGCAGGTCGATCCGGCCTTGCGCTGGGTGGTGACGCAGACGGTGGCGGCGCTGGTGGTGATTGCTGCCGCGTCACGGCTGTTCGTGAGCCAGCTCGAGGCGATCGGGATCGCGTTCGCGTTGCCGCCGCATCTGGTCGCGCTGCTGCTGAGTCCGGTGGCGACCGAATTGCCCGAAACCATCAACGCGCTGATCTGGGTGCGCCAGGGCAAGGAGCGCCTCGCGCTGGCCAACATTTCCGGCGCCATGATGATCCAGGCGACGATCCCCAGTTCGCTGGCGTTGTTCGCCACGCCATGGATGTTCGATGCGCCGCTGATCGTGGCTGGTGTACTGACGGCCATCGCCATCGTGTACCTGTGGCGGCTGTTCCACCGTGGCCGGGTGGATGCGCGCTGGCTGCTGCCCGTTGGCCTGTTGTACGGCGTGTTTGCCGCATTTGTGGCATGGCACTTTGCCGGCGGCTGAGTCCGTGCCGGTTCAGTTGCGATGCGACGCGTTGCGATCGCGCCCGGCGCCCAGCCTGGTATCCAGTTTGCCGAACAGCTTCTTGAAGGCCCGCGAGAATTTGCCGCGTTTCGTCTTGCGCAACTTTTCCTCTTCGCTGGTAAGCCACGCGACCTGGATCACCCGGCGTTCGCCCTCGTAGGGCAGATGGCCATGGAAGGAGTTTTCACAGCGCTTGAACACGGCGAACTCGCCGTACAACGGGGCCAGTTCCGGTGTGGCGATGCTGTCGATGTCATCGATCTTGTGCAGGAAACGCAGGCAGCCGTCGCTGGTATCCGGCCATTGCGTGTTCAGATAGATCAGTGCCGTGGCCACCTTGGATTTGCTGTCGGTATGGATGGTGCCATGGCGCTTGTTGAGAAGGCGGCACAAGGTCACCAGGGTCGGGTACTGACCGAGATTGTCGATGCCCAGGCGCTGACCGATCGCACTGGCAAAGGCGGGCGACGTCATGTCCGCGATCAGCGTATTGATCGACGGGCCGCAGTCGCTCGGGTCATACGGGAAGAAACCGGCGCTGGAGTAGTTCGGGAAATCGCGATCCAGCTCGCTGCGTACCTCGTCCGGCAGCTGGCCGTGGGCCACCATGAACGGGAAGGGTTGCTGCTGCACCGTGGTATCCGGGCGATCGAGCCGGGCGGGATCGAGCAGGACAGCAGCACTCATGGGACATTCAACTCCGTTTAAATGGAGCCTAGTGTAACGCCGGCAGATCGGTGGTGCCGACAGAAAAACGCATGATTCATGCTCTGTAAGGTGGACAGAAACGGCGTCGCCGCCTATCATTTCCACCCGCCCTGATCCTTTCCTTCCCAAGCGCCACAAGCCAGCAATAGTGCGGCTTGCGGACTTTGCTGCATCCAAAAGGCGGTTACCGTATGCCCATTCCCGCTCTGCTGGCCCTCGAAGACGGCAGCGTGTTTCACGGCCATGCCGTGGGCGCGACTGGTGAAACCGTTGGTGAGGTTGTCTTCAACACGGCGATGACGGGCTATCAGGAGATCCTCACGGATCCCTCCTATTCGCGCCAGATCGTCACCCTGACTTATCCGCATATCGGCAATACCGGCATCAATGCCGAGGACGCCGAGTCCACCGTCGTGCATGCCGCCGGCCTGATCGTGCGCGATGTGCCGCGCCGGGCCAGCAACTGGCGCAGCAGCGAGAGCCTGCCCGATTACCTCAGGCGTCACGGCACCGTGGCGATTGCCGGCATCGACACCCGTCGGCTCACCCGCATCCTGCGCGACAAGGGTGCCTTGGCCGGCTGCATCGTTGCCGGCGAGCAGGTGGATGCCGAGGACGCGCTGGCCAAGGCGCGCGCGTTCCCTGGCCTCAACGGTATGGATCTGGCCAAGGTGGTCAGCGTCAGCAAGTCGTACGAGTGGAGCGAGGGCACCTACGACCTCGATCGCACTGCGTTCAACCAGCCGGCCAAGAAATTCAAGGTTATCGCCTACGATTTCGGTACCAAGCACAACATCTTGCGCCTGCTCGCCGGGCAGGGCTGCGCGATCACCGTGGTGCCGGCACAGACACCGGCCGCCGAGGTACTGGCGATGAAGCCTGATGGCGTGTTCCTGTCTAACGGCCCGGGCGACCCGGCCGCATGCGGCTACGCGATCGAGGCGACGAAGCAGTTTCTCGATGCGAGAGTTCCGCTGTTCGGCATCTGCCTGGGTCACCAGATCATGGGTCTGGCGCTGGGCGCCAAGACGCTGAAGATGAAGTTCGGTCATCACGGCGCGAACCATCCGGTGAAGGATCTCGATGAGGGTCGCGTGCTGATCACCTCGCAGAACCACGGCTTTGCGGTGGACCCGGCCACGCTGCCTGCGAATGTGCGGGTGACTCACAACTCGCTGTTCGACGGTTCGCTGCAGGGCTTCGCGCTTACCGACCGCCCGGCGTTCTGCTTCCAGGGTCATCCGGAAGCCTCGCCAGGCCCCCACGACATCGGTTACCTGTTTGACCGGTTTGCCAAGCTGATGCAGGAGGCCCGCTGAGATGGCCAAGCGTACCGATATCAAGAGCATCCTCATCATCGGCGCTGGCCCGATCGTGATCGGCCAGGCCTGCGAGTTCGACTACTCCGGCGCGCAGGCCTGCAAGGCGCTGAAGGAGGAGGGCTACCGGGTGATCCTGGTGAACTCCAACCCTGCCACGATCATGACCGACCCGGAGACCGCCGACGCGGTCTACATCGAGCCGATCAACTGGCAGACGGTGGAACGCATCATCGCCAAGGAGCGCCCGGATGCGGTGCTGCCGACGATGGGTGGCCAGACCGGCCTGAACTGCGCGCTGGATCTGGCCGATCACGGCGTGCTGGAGAAATACAACGTCGAGCTGATCGGCGCATCGCGCGAAGCGATCCGCATGGCCGAGGACCGTGAGCTGTTCCGCGTGGCGATGGCGGAGATCGGGCTGGATTGTCCGAAGGCCGAGGTCGTGCGCACGTTCGAGCAGGCGCTGCTGACGCAGGCCAAGGTGGGTTTCCCGACCGTCATCCGCCCCAGCTTCACGCTCGGTGGTTCCGGTGGCGGCATCGCTTACAACAAGGAAGAGTTCGAAGAGATCGTCAAACGCGGTCTGGAACTCTCGCCGGTGGGCGAGGTGCTGGTCGAGGAGTCCGTGCTCGGCTGGAAGGAGTTCGAGATGGAAGTGGTCCGCGATACCGCGGACAACTGCATCATCGTCTGCTCGATCGAGAACCTCGATCCGATGGGCGTGCATACCGGCGACTCGATCACCGTGGCGCCGGCGCAGACGCTGACCGACAAGGAATACCAGCGCCTGCGCGATGCCTCGATCGCGGTGCTGCGCAAGATCGGCGTGGATACCGGTGGTTCCAATGTGCAGTTCGGCATCAATGCAGAGAATGGCCGTGTCGTCGTCATCGAGATGAACCCGCGCGTGTCGCGTTCGTCGGCGCTGGCGTCGAAGGCCACCGGTTTCCCGATCGCCAAGATCGCCGCGAAGCTGGCGGTGGGTTACACGCTGGACGAGCTGAAGAACGACATCACGGGCGGCCTGACGCCGGCCTCGTTCGAGCCATCGATCGACTACGTCGTCACCAAGATTCCGCGTTTCGCGTTCGAGAAATTCCCGGCCGCCGATGCACGCCTCACCACGCAGATGAAGTCGGTGGGCGAGGTGATGGCGATGGGCCGCACCTTCCACGAATCGCTGCAGAAAGCGCTGCGCGGATTGGAGATCGGCAAGACCGGCCTCAATCCGACCGGCCTGGACATCAGTACCGAGGATGGTCTGGCTTTGCTCAAGCGCGAACTGCGCGAACCGCGCCCGGACCGCGTATTCCACCTGGCCGACGCGTTCCGTGCGGGTCTGTCGTTGGAAGAAGTGCACAGCCTGAGCCGGGTTGATCCATGGTTCCTCGCCGCGTTCGAGGACATCGTGCTGACCGAGGCCGAGGTTGTTGCGCAGGGCATTACCGCGCTCGATCAGCCGCGCATGCGCGAACTCAAGCGACTCGGTTTCGCCGATGCCCGGGTGGCCGAGCTGCTCAACACGGACGAGGCGGCGGTGCGTCATCTGCGTCACACGCTCGGCGTGCGCCCGGTGTACAAGCGGGTCGATTCCTGCGCGGCCGAATTTGCCACCAGCACGGCCTACATGTATTCGACCTACGAGGAAGAATGCGAGGCGAATCCGACCGACCGCGACAAGATCATCGTGCTCGGTGGCGGTCCGAACCGCATCGGCCAGGGCATCGAGTTCGACTACTGCTGCGTGCATGCCTCGTTGGCGCTGCGCGACGATGGTTATGAAACCATCATGGTCAACTGCAATCCGGAAACCGTCTCGACCGATTACGACACCTCAGACCGTCTCTATTTCGAGCCACTGACGCTGGAGGACGTGCTGGAAATCGTTCACTTGGAAAAGCCGAAAGGCGTGATCGTGCAGTACGGTGGCCAGACCCCGCTGAAGCTGGCACGTGCGCTGGAAGCGGCTGGTGTGCCGATCATCGGTACCAGCCCGGACAGCATCGATCTGGCTGAAGATCGCGAGCGCTTCCAGCAGATGATCGAGAAAATCGGCCTGAAGCAGCCACCGAACCGCACCGCACGCAATGCCGACGAGGCGTTGGCGCTGGCGCGCGAGATCGGCTATCCGCTGGTGGTGCGCCCGAGCTATGTGCTCGGTGGGCGCGCAATGGAAGTGGTGCATGACGACGCCGACCTCTCGCGCTATATCCGCGATGCGGTGAAAGTCTCCAACGATTCGCCGGTGCTGCTGGATCGCTTCCTCGATCATGCGGTCGAGGTGGACGTGGACGTGATCGCGGACGCCGAAGGTCATGTGCTGATCGGTGGCATCATGGAGCATATCGAGGAGGCCGGTGTGCATTCGGGCGACTCGTCCTGCTCATTGCCACCGTATTCACTGACCGCGCAAATCCAGGACGAGATGCGCCGCCAGGTCACCGCCATGGCAAAGGAATTGAAAGTTATCGGCCTGATGAACACGCAGTTCGCGATCCAGGGCGATACCGTCTACATCCTGGAAGTGAACCCGCGTGCTTCGCGCACGGTGCCGTTCGTTTCCAAGGCGACCGGCGTGCCGCTGGCCAAGATCGCTGCCCGCGTGATGGCAGGCCGTTCGTTGGCGAGTCTGGGGGCGACACGCGAAGTGATTCCTGCGTACTACTCGGTGAAGGAAGCGATCTTCCCGTTCCTGAAGTTCCAGAACGTCGATCCGATCCTCGGCCCCGAGATGCGTTCGACTGGCGAGGTGATGGGCGTGGGCCGCAGCTTCGGCGCAGCCTTCGCGCGCGGTCACGAGGCGGCTGGAATCAGGCCGCCAACCGTGGGCAAGGTATTCCTGTCAGTGCGTGACAGCGACAAGGACCGCCTGTTGCCGGTGGCGCAGGACGTGATCTTGCGCGGCTTCACCCTGGTGGCCACCGAGGGAACCGCCCGTTATCTTGCCGAGCACGGCGTCGGTTGCGAACGCATCAACAAGGTGCTCGAGGGCCGCCCGCACATCGTCGATCTGATCAAGAACGGCGAGATCGTCTATATCGTCAACACCACCGAGGGCAAGCAGGCGATCGCCGACTCGTTCTCGATCCGGCGCGAGGCCCTGCAGCATCGCGTCACGTATTCCACCACCGTGGCAGGCGCTCGTGCGCTCGTGCATTCGCTGGATTTTCACAGCGATGGCGAGGTACACAGCCTGCAGGAACTGCACAAGGAGCTGAGCGCATGAGTCGCGCCCCCATCACCAAGGCTGGTTCGGAACGCCTGCGCGCCGAGCTGGAGCGGCTGAAGTCAGGCGATCGGCCGCGCATCATCGCAGCGATTGCCGAGGCGCGCGCGCATGGCGATCTCAAGGAAAATGCGGAGTACCACGCGGCACGCGAGCAGCAGAGTTTCATCGAGGGCCGTATCGGCCAGCTGGAAGCGTTGCTGTCGACGGCTGAAGTGATCGATGTCACCCAACTCAATCCCGGCAACCGCGTGGTGTTCGGCGCGATTGTCGATCTGGAAGACGAGGATAGCGGCACAGCCGTGACTTACCAGATCGTTGGCGACCTGGAAGCGGACATCAAGCAGCGGCTGATTGCGGTGTCTTCACCGATTGCGCGTGCGCTGATCGGCAAGAGCGTGGGTGACAGCTTCGAGTTCACCGCGCCGAATGGTGTCAAGCATTACGAAATCACCGGTGTGCGTTATTCCTGAGAGTGGCGTGTTGAAGGTATGTGCGGAACGGTCGGCCGCTGATGCGTTCGGCCTGGTAAGCAGCCGGCGGCGTGTCCGCCTCTGTCGATGGGCATCTGACAACGGACCGCGACATGCCGCAGCAGAAGATCCTGTTCCTCAGCGTTTCGGCCGGTGCCGGCCACATGCGTGCCGCGGAAGCGCTGCGCCTCACCGCCGAGGCAAGCCTGCCTGATGTCGAGACCCGGCATCTGGATGCGATGGACTACGTGCCATCCACATTCCGCAAGTTGTACACCGATTTCTACATCACGCTGATAAGCAGCTACCCGACACTGTGGGGCATGCTGTACCAACGCAGTTCCGAGGCCGATCCGGACGGCCCGATGCAGAAGCTGCGACGCGCCATCGAGCGACTTGGTACGGGCGATCTGCGCAAGGCGATCAATGCGTTTGCGCCAGACGCCATTGTCTGCACCCACTTCCTGCCCGCCGAAATGCTGATGCACGAGATCCGACGCGAACGGTTTGCGGTGCCGGTGTGGGTTCAGGTCACCGATTTCGACCTGCATGGCATGTGGGTGATTCCATGCATGACGGGTTTCTTCGCCGCCAGCGATGAAATTGCCTTCCGCATGAAGGCGAACCGCATCGAGGCAGGACGCGTCCATGCCACCGGTATCCCGGTGATGCCGGAGTTCACCCAGCCGCAGGATCGCCGAGTCTGCGCCGAGTGTTTCGGCCTCGATCCGACCAGGCAGACCATCATGCTGATGGGCGGCGGCGCCGGCGTCGGCAAGCTCGATGAGGTGGCAGCTGCGCTGATGCGGCTCGAACACGACTTCCAGCTGATCGTGCTGGCCGGGCGCAACGAGGCAGCACTGGCCAAGCTGAAGACTCATGCGGCGGAACATCCTGGGCGGCTGTTTCCGTTTGGTTTCACCAACGAAGTGGCACGGCTGATGGCCTGCTCCGACCTGGTGATCACCAAGCCCGGCGGGCTGACCACCTCCGAGTGCCTGGCGATGGGCGTGCCGATGGTGGTGTATGCGCCAGTCCCCGGCCAGGAAGAGCGCAACGCGGACTATGTGTTGGAGCAGGGGGCGGCGCTCAAGGCGATCGACCTGATCTCGCTTGAATACCGGGTGCGTCAATTGCTGGCCGACCCACAACGATTGGCGCGGATGCGTGAATGCGCGCGTCGTCTGGGTCAGCCACAGGCGGCGCAGCGTGTACTGGAGATCGTGCAGGCCCAGCTTCAAGGCCGGCAGTCAGCAGCTACGCTGGTGGGTCATTGAGCGTGCGTCAGCTGGACCAACGACTCCTGCCTGCACGAGAAACGCCAGTCTCCATGCGTCCCCTGGTGCTGTTGCTGACGCTTGGCTGGACCGTCCTGCTGGCCTTTTTCTTCGCCAATGTGGAGATCCAGATCGAGGGTGCTGCCGGTTGGGCAGCGAATTTGCCGACCTGGCGCATCGAGCATCACTGGCTGCTGGATATTTTCTGGGGTGGTCGGCCGATGACCGGCTATCACGCGTGGCTTTTCCCGTGCATGGGATTGTTTTTCCATTTCCCGCTGATCTTCACCGGTCGCTGGAGCTGGCGTGCCGAGGCGCGCGTGTTCGCCTGCATCATGCTGTTCTGGATCACCGAGGACTTTCTGTGGTTCGTGTTGAACCCGGCGTATGGCCTGGCGCATTTCGCACCACGCTATATCCCGTGGCATATCCACTGGTGGGGTCCGGCACCCAGCGACTACTGGGTTTCCCTGTCCGTGTCCGGGGTGCTGTTCTGGTTGTCGTGCCGCCCGATGCCATTGCGCCACTAAGCACCCCAAGCCAGGCCGAATGCCGGGCACAAAAAAGGTCGCACATGTGCGGCCTTTTCATGGCTCATTACGCTGGGATCAGCGCTGACGAGCCTTGAAACGGGGATTGCTCTTGCAGATCACGAACACCTTGCCGCGACGACGCACAATCTTGCAATCGCGGTGCCGCGCCTTGGCGGACTTCAAAGAGTTAAGCACCTTCACGGCCAGCTCCTGACACTAAACGAAAATGTAAGCGGGCAAGTGTAACTGCTTGTCTGCCTTGTCACAAGCTTGGGATGACGGCCGATTCAGCCACGATGGACAGGAACTGCTGCAGCACCGGTGAATGATCGTCGCTGCGACTGGCCACGGCCAGCAGCAGATAGGCATCGGCGTCTTCCAGCGGCACGTAACTGACCCCGGCAAGGTGCACGGTACGCATGCTGGCCGGCACCAGTGCCAGTCCCAAGCCCGCGGCAACCAGGGCCAGCAGGCCATTGATCTGCTGCGCGTGCTGGATAATCGACGGCTGGAAACCTGCCCTGGTCGCCAGTTTTACCAGCCGGTCGTACAGCGTGGCGGCCAGTTCGCGTGGCTGCGAAACAAAGGCGTCACCGGCCACTTCCGTGAGGCGCAGGCTGCTGCGCCCTGACAGGGGATGGCCGGAGGGCAGGGCAAGCAGCAGGGGTTCGCGATCGATGACGCTCAAGCGCAGATTGTGCGAGTCCTGTGCGTGGATCGGTTCGTCGCGGACAAAGCCGACATCGATCTGGCCGGCCAATAGCGCGGCGAACTGTGGCTCGGTGTACATCTCGCTGAGATGCATGCGCACATTCGGCGCGATCTGGCCGTAGCGCAGCAAGGTCTGTGGCAGCGAGGGATGAAACGAGACCGAAACGGTGTAGGCCAGCCGCAACTGGCCGCTGTAGCCGGCCGCGGCAGCTACAACGTGGCTGCGGGCCTCATCGGCCTTGGCCAGGATCTGTCGGGCCTGCTCCAGAAAGATGCGGCCGGGCTCGGTCAGCGCCACGTTGCGCTTGTTGCGTTCGAGCAGCCTTACGCCCAGGTCCTGTTCCAGCGACTGGATCTGCTGGGACAGGGGCGGCTGCGACAGATGCAGCCGGAGTGCCGCTCGGGTGAAGCTCAGTTCCTCGGCGACGGCGATGAAATAGCGCAGCTGGCGAAAATCAAACATATAGTGAAATCGTATAAATAAGGCACTAAATATATATTTGATACTTTATCGTGTCGATCATAAACTCTCTTCCGTCCCGCCACTTCCCCTCCCCCCCTAGTGGCGGCGGCCCTCGCCCCGCAGCGACGCTAAATACGATATCTGGTTCAACTCCCCCCTGAACCCATATCGATGCGTCTCACCTGCGGGGCGCTTTCTTTTGCACTTTCGACGCCGCTGCCCTCAACGCAGCGGCGTCGGTGTTTCTGAACGCGCTGGATGCCGGGTTCAGATCTGGCTGGCCAGCCGGGTGCCTTGGGCGATCGCGCGCTTGGCGTCGAGTTCGGCGGCGACATCGGCACCGCCAATGACGTGCACCTTCTGGCCTGCCGCGACCAATTCGTCGGCCAGCCGCCGGTTCGGCTCCTGACCGGCGCAGACCACGACATGGTCGACCGGCAGGATCTGTGCGGTGCCATCGACCGTGATGTGCAGGCCCTGATCGTCGAACTGCTGATAACTGACCTTGCCCAGCATGCTTACGTGCTTGGCCTTTAGCGTGGCCCGATGCACCCAGCCGGTGGTCTTGTTGAGTCGCGCGCCGGGGCGTCCCTCACTGCGTTGCAGCAACCAGACCTGTCGGGATGGCGCTTCCGGTTGTGGTTTCTGCAGGCCGCCGCGCTGCGCCAGCTGCATGTCCACCCCCCATTCGCGAGTCCAGCGTGCAACATCGGTGGTGGGTGAGGGCGCGTGTTCGATCAGAAATTCGGCCACGTCAAAGCCGATGCCACCGGCGCCGATGATCGCCACCCTTGCACCGACCGGCCGATGATGGGCCAGTACATCCAGATAGCTCAGCACACGCGGATCATCGCTGCCCGGGAAGTTCACCTTGCGCGGCGTGATGCCGGTGGCGATCACCACTTCGTCATAGCCATCGGCCTGCAGTGACGCTGCATCCGCGCTCCGGCCCAGTTGTACGTTGACGCCGGTGTCGCCGAGTCGATGGCGGAAATAGCGCAGCGTCTCGTGAAATTCTTCCTTGCCCGGAATCTGCTTGGCGTAGTTGAACTGGCCGCCGATCTCGCTGGCCTGGTCGATCAGCGTCACCGCATGGCCGCGCTCACCCAGCGTGCTGGCGCATGCCATGCCGGCCGGCCCGGCGCCAATGACAGCGACGCGCTTGCGCACGCTGGCCGGTTCGATCCTGAGCTCGGTTTCGTGACAGGCGCGCGGATTGACCAGACAGCTGGCGCGCTTGTTCTGGAACACATGATCGAGGCAGGCCTGGTTGCAGGCGATGCAGGTATTGATGCGCTCGCTGCGGCCGGTCCTGGCCTTGTTCGCCCAGTCCGGGTCGGCCAGCAGCGGGCGCGCCATCGAGACCATGTCGGCTTCGCCGTCGGCCAGGATGCGTTCGGCCACTTCGGGCATGTTGATGCGGTTGGTGGTGATCAGCGGAATCGCCACTTCGCCCTTGAGCTTCTTCGTGACCCAGGCAAAGCCGGCGCGCGGCACGCTGGTGACGATGGTCGGTACACGCGCCTCGTGCCAGCCGATGCCGGTATTGATGATCGAGGCACCGACCGCTTCGATTGCCTTGGCCAGGGTCACGATCTCGTTCCAGTCCTGGCCGCCCTCGACCAGGTCGAGCATCGACAGGCGGTAGATGATGATGAAGTCGTGCCCCACTGCTGCGCGCGTGCGTCGCACGATCTCGATCGCGAAACGCATGCGACGGGTCGCATCACCGCCCCATGCGTCGCTGCGCTGATTGGTGCGTGCGGCAATGAACTGGTTGATCAGATAGCCTTCCGATCCCATCACCTCGACACCGTCATAACCGGCGTCCTGCGCCAGCCTGGCGCACTGGACGAAGTCACTGATGGTGCGTTCCACGCCGCGCGCAGACAGCGCCTGCGGTGTGAAGGGCGTGATCGGTGACTTGATCTTCGACGGTGCCACCGACAGCGGGTGATAACCGTAGCGTCCGGCGTGCAGGATCTGCAGGCAGATCCTGCCACCTTCGACGTGCACGGCACGGGTGAGTTTGCGGTGTCGCGGCTTGTGCCACGGCATCGTGAGCCTGCCGCCGAACGGTTTCAGCCAGCCCTGGATGCTCGGCGCGATGCCGCCGGTGACCATAAGCCCCACGCCGCCACGCGCGCGTGCCGCGAAATAAGCGGCCAGCTTGTCGTAGTCGCTGGCCTTGTCCTCCAGCCCGGTGTGCATCGACCCCATCAGGATGCGATTGGGCAGGGTGACATGGCCCAGATCGAGCGGGGTGAACAGCTTCGGATAATTCATGCGACCGGGACCGGATCAAACGATCGTATGAATGTGCCGGTGTTGGGTGCAGAAAAGCAAGCGCCGCAGATGTGCGGTGGCTGGATTCAGGCCTGCAGGCTCATGCCAGCAACTGGTGCACCAGCGCGATATAGCGGCGCATGGCTTCCTCTTCGGGTACGCCGTTCAACTGCGCCCAGGCCGCGTGCTTGGCGGTACCGACAAAGTCGAAAAAGCCTGGTTGGGTTCTGCACAGGTCGCCCTCCGAGCCTTGCTTGTACAGGGCATAGAGCTTCAGCAAGGTGTCGTTGTCGGGGCGTGTACCCAATCGCTGGATATCCTCGGCGGCTTGTTCGAACTCGCGGCGAAGATCGGTCATAGGGCGGATCGGGCTGGTTTGCAGGCGAAGGAGACCGGCTAGATAGCACGCGTTCCGGACGGGGTCAACGCGTTAAACTTCCGCTTTCCATCGCCCAGCCCAGCCAGGAATCACCATGAGCCACGCTCCGTCCGCACCCGTACTCACCATCGACGGGCCGTCGGGATCGGGCAAGGGCACCATCAGTGCGCTGGTCGCCGAGCATCTGGGCTGGCGCCTGCTGGATTCGGGTGCGTTGTACCGGGCGGTGGGCTATGCCGCCGGCATGGCGGGACTGGATCTGTCCGATGTGGAGGCGATGACCCGCTGCGCGCAGGGCACGAAGATCCAGTTTCGTGCCGGCAGCAACGGCAGTGCGACGCGGGTGATCGTGAACGGCCACGACGCCACCGACGAGCTGCGCACCGAAACGGCCGGGGCGGCGGCCTCGGCGATCGCCTCGATGCCCTCGGTGCGCGAGGCCCTGGTGGCGCTGCAGCTGGGCTTTCGCAAGGCCCCCGGGCTGGTGGCCGACGGGCGCGACATGGGCACGGTGATCTTCCCGGATGCCGCGTTCAAGGTCTTCCTCACCGCGAGTGCCGCCGAGCGCGCGAAAAGGCGCTATAAGCAGTTGAAGGAAAAGGGACTCAGCGTTACACTTGGCGGCCTTCAACGCGAAATTGAGGCGCGTGACAGCCGCGATGCATCGCGCGCGGTCGCGCCGCTCAGGCCTGCCGAGGATGCCGTGCTGGTGGATACCACCGGCATGGGCATCGACGAGGTCGTCGCGAGAGTACTTGCCGTCGTGCAGCCTTAGATCGGGTTGCACGATGGTTTCTGCGCTCCTGCTGCGGCAGGGGATTTTGACCCACGGTGACGACGGTCGGTTCCGAGGAACCACCCGAAGACACCCTCAACCGGTGGATCGTGAAGTTCGTGCGCAACATGTCAAGTAGCGCAACGGACAACGGTCTTTTCCCACTATGGAATCAACATGACTGAAAGTTTTGCCGAACTGTTTGAACAGAGCCAACAGGCTATCTCCAAGCTGAAGCCCGGCGCCATCGTCACCGGCATCGTTGTGGAAATCCGCAATGACGTCGTCGTGATCAATGCTGGCCTGAAGAGCGAAGGCATCGTCCCGATCGAGCAGTTCAAGAGCGAGGCCGGTGTGCTGGAGGTGCAGGTAGGCGACGAGGTGAAGGTTGCCCTCGAAGCCTTGGAAGACGGTTTCGGCGAAACCAAGCTGTCGCGCGAGAAGGCCAAGCGCTCGATGGTGTGGGACGACCTCGAGCACGCGTTCGACAAGGAAGAGACCATCGTTGGTCTCATCTCCGGCAAGGTCAAGGGCGGTTTCACGGTCGACATCAAGGACGTCCGTGCGTTCCTGCCGGGCTCGCTGGTCGACGTGCGTCCGGTGCGCGACCCGGTTTTCCTCGAGGGCAAGGAACTCGAGTTCAAGATCATCAAGCTGGACCGCAAGCGCAACAACGTGGTGGTCAGCCGCCGTGCCGTCGTCGAGACCGAGTTCTCCGCCGAGCGCGAGCAGCTGCTTGAGCGCCTGACTGAGGGCGCCGTGGTCAAGGGCACCGTCAAGAACCTCACCGACTACGGCGCGTTCGTGGATCTGGGCGGTATCGACGGCCTGCTGCACATCACCGACATGGCGTGGAAGCGTGTGCGTCACCCGTCCGAAGTGGTCAACGTCGGCGACGAGCTGGACGTGCGCGTGCTGAAGTACGACAAGGAGCGCAACCGCGTTTCGCTGGGCCTGAAGCAGCTGGGCGACGACCCGTGGGTCGCGATCGCCCGCCGCTACCCGGTCGGCAGCCGCCTGTTCGGCAAGGTCTCCAACGTCACCGATTACGGCTGCTTCGTCGAGATCGAGCCGGGCGTGGAAGGCCTGGTGCACGTGTCCGAGATGGACTGGACCAACAAGAACGTCAACCCGGCCAAGGTGGTTCAGGTCGGCGACGAGACCGAAGTCACCGTGCTGGACGTGGACGAGGAGCGTCGCCGCATCTCGCTGGGTATCAAGCAGACCCGCTCGAACCCGTGGGAAGCCTTCGCAGCGATGCACAAGAAGGGCGACAAGGTCTCCGGCCAGATCAAGTCGATCACCGATTTCGGCGTGTTCATCGGCCTGGACGGCGGCATCGACGGTCTGGTGCACCTGTCCGACATCTCCTGGCAGATGTCCGGCGAAGATCTGGTTCGCAACTTCAAGAAGGGCGACGAGATCGAGGCCGTGGTGCTGGCAGTCGATCCGGAGCGTGAGCGTATCTCGCTCGGCATCAAGCAGATGGAGCAGGATCCGTTCGGCCAGTTCATGGCGGCGAATCCGCGCGGCAGCATCGTCAACGGCACCGTCAAGGAAGTCGACGCGAAGGGTGCCGTGATCGATCTGGGCGAGGGCGTCGAGGGTTACCTGCGCGCCAACGACATCGCCAAGGAGCGCATCGAGGATGCTACCTTGCATCTGAAGGTGGGCGACAAGGTCGAGGCCAAGTTCACCGGCATGGATCGCAAGGGTCGCCAGCTGGCACTCTCGATCCGCGCGAAGGACGAGGAAGATGTGCAGGAGGCCATTGCCGACTACGCATCCGCGTCCACCGGCACCACCAAGCTGGGCGCGTTGCTGAAGGAACAGTTCGACAAGGCCGATTGATCGCGCCTTGAAGCCTGATGCGGGGCGGCACTCGCCGCCCCGCTGTTCCATGTCACGGACATTGGGGTCCCATGACCAAATCCGAATTGATCGAGGCGCTGGCCAGGCGTCAGACCCATCTTGCGTTTGCCGATGTCGAGATGGCCGTCAAGAGCGTCATCGAGCAGATGAGCCACGCTCTGGCCCAGGGCGAGCGCATCGAAGTGCGTGGTTTTGGCAGCTTTGCGCTGCATTACCGCCCACCGCGCATGGGCCGCAACCCGAAAACGGGTGATGCCGTGGCATTGCCCGGCAAGCACGTGCCGCATTTCAAACCAGGCAAGGAGCTGCGTGAGCGGGTCAACATGGACCTGGACCAGCAAGCCGGCTGAGCCGGCAACTTGCAGATTTACCGAAGGCAGGCGGCGCGAGTCGGCCTGCCTTCCTTTTTTGCTGGCCACGGTCATGCGGATCGGTCGCAACCGGAAGCTGTTTCGAACCCCCGCTGCATGGATGGCAAGCACTGCCTGTGCCAGTCGCGGTCAATCGGGTAAAGTCTCGGCATGCGACTGCTCGCCATACTCATCCTTGTGATCTTCATCGCGGCCGGCGTGGTGCTGGGTGCGCTCAATGCCGATCTGGTCGGTTACGACCTCGCGTTTGCCCAGGTACGACTGCCCAAGGGGGCTGCCTTGCTGGGCGCCCTGGTGATCGGCTGGCTGCTTGGCGGCCTTACCGCATGGCTGGGTGTGAGTATGGGACAGCGCCGCCTGCGCCGCCGGCAATTGCGCGCCGACAAGACGCTGCCGCCCAAACCATGAATCTCATGTCCGTGCTGGTTCCCCTGGTGCCAGCTGCCTTCGTCCTGGGCTGGTGGGCCTCCCGTCGGGTAGGGGCGCGTCGTTCCGGTGCCGAAGTCAGCGAGCTTTCCTCGGATTATTTCCGCGGCCTGAACTACCTGCTCAACGAGGAGCAGGACAAGGCGATCGAGGTCTTCCTCAAACTGGCCGAATACAACCGTGACACGGTGGAAACGCACCTGGCGCTGGGCAACCTGTTTCGACGGCGTGGTGAGGTGGATCGGGCGATCCGCCTGCACCAGCATCTGGTATCGCGGCCGGGCCTGTCTGATGCGATGAAGACAGTGGCCTTGCTGGAACTGGGCGAAGACTACATGCGCGCCGGCCTGCTGGATCGCGCCGAGGCACTGTTTTCCGACCTGGTGGCGATGGACGCGCATGCACCCTCGGCGTTGCGTCACCTGATCGCGATCTACCAGCACGAGCGCGATTGGAACAAGGCCATCGAGCATGCGCGCCGGCTGGAAGTGATGACCGGCGAGGACGAGTCGCCGATGATTGCCCAGTTCTATTGCGAGCTGGCCGAGCGCTCGCGCCAGCACGGTGCGCGTGCCGAGGCGCGTGATTATCTGCGCCAGGCGTTCAAGTGCCAGGCCGATTGCGTGCGTGCCTTCATGCTGACCGGTCGGCTCCACGCCGAAGACGACCAGCATGTCGAGGCGGTGACCGCCTATGAGGCGGCAATCCAGGCCGACATCGCATTCACCCCGGAGATCCTGCCGCCGTTGCTCAACAGCTATGCGCGTTCGCAGCAGATGGAGCGCGCCGAGGCTTTCCTGCGCGAGATGCTGGGTCGCTATCACGGTGTCTCGCCGGTACTGGCGCTGACCCAGTTGTACCGGCAACGCGACGGCGAACGGGCATCGATCGACTTCCTCACCTCGCAGCTGCGCCTGCGTCCATCCGTGCGCGGCCTGATGGCGCTGATCGACGCGACCATGGACAAGATCGAGGGCGAGGCGCGCGAGAATTTCCTGATCCTGCGTGACCTGACGAGAAAGCTGCTGGAAGGCCAGGCCATGTACCGCTGCAGCCGTTGCGGCTTCGGTGCCAAGGCACATCACTGGCAATGCCCCAGCTGCAAGAGCTGGAGCACGATCCGGCCGATCCACGGCGTCGCCAGCGAATGACATGAGGATTGCGATGGCCAATGGATGGTTGCTCGCCGCTTTTCTGATCACCCTGCTGCTGGTGCGCGGTGCGATCGATTATGCGCACCGGCGTGGCATGCTCGATCAGCCGGGACAACGCCGTTCGCATCGGCTGCCCACGCCACGCGGTGGTGGCATCGGCATCGTGCTGGCGATGCTGATCTGCCTGTCCGGCGTCTGGTGGAGCTTCCCGTTGGCATGGCCGTCCAGCGTGATCGTCGGGCTGCTTGGTGCACTGATCCTGGTGGCGCTGGCGGGCTGGTGGGATGATCACCGTTCACTACCGGTGCTGCCACGATTGGCGATGCAGCTGCTGGCGGTGCTCGGGTTTTCCGTTGCCGTGCTGGCGACGGGGCTGTCGTTTTGGTGGTTGCCATTGCTGCTGGCGGGTGGTGCCTGGAGCATCAACCTGCACAACTTCATGGACGGTATCGATGGCCTGCTGGCGCAACAGGTCGTCTTCGTGGCCTGTGGCCTGGCGGGGCTTGCGTGGGCCGCGGCGCAGCCGATGCTGGCCCTGGCGGCAGCGACGCTGGCAGCGGCGACATTGGGATTCTGGTGCTACAACCGCCCGCCGGCGCGGATTTTCATGGGCGATGTCGGCAGCGGCAGCGTCGGCCTGCTGATCTTTGCGTTCAGCGCCATGCTGTGGCGGATCGAGCATGATTTGCTGTGGCCGGTGTTGCTGCTGTCGTCGGCGTTCGTGGTGGACGCCAGCATGACCCTGCTCACGCGCATGTGGCGTGGGCGCCGCTGGTACACTGCGCATCGCGAGCATCTGTATCAGTGGCTGGTGCGCCGCAACGGGACGCATGCGGGTGCGGATGCGGGGTATCTGGCCTGGAATCTGCTGATCGCGGCACCGTTGACCTGGTTGGCCTGGAGTCATCTGCGGCTGGCGCTGCCGATTACCATGGCTGTTTATCTTGCGGCAGCAGCCCTGTGGCTTTCGTTGAAACGTCGCTGTTTGCGCCACCCTTCCTTCAAGGCCCGCCATGCCACTGCGTAAACTTGTCGGTTTCATTCATCCGCGCATTGCAGTCGTGTTGCACGACCTGGCGATGGCGGCGCTGGCGTGGTGGATCGCCAAGCTGTTGCGCTATGCGCTGAAGCCCGACGAGATCGTCGGTTATCGACTGCTCGAATTCCCGATCGTGTTGCTGGTGCAGGGGCTGATTTTCCGCTGGACCGGGTTGTACAAGAGCGTCTGGCGCTTTGCCAGCCTGCCGGATCTGTGGAACATCCTGCGCGCGGTGGTGATGGGCGGGGTGGCGATCTACCTGGCGCTGTTCCTGTACAACCGGCTCGATGGCGTGCCGCGTTCGGTGCTGCTGCTTTACCCGATCCTGCTGGCGGTGCTGCTCGGTGGCCCTAGGCTGATCTATCGCTACTGGAAGGACAGCCGTAACGATCTGCTGCACAACCAGGTTGTGAAGCGGGTTCTGATCGTGGGCGCGGATGGGGCAGGCGAGGCGCTGTCGCGCGATCTGCGTCGTGACAATCGCTACGCCGTGGTCGGTTTCGTCGATGACAAGACCAGCCTGCGTGGCGCCAGCATCAACGGCCATCCGGTGCTGGGTCGTCTCGATCAGTTGCCCGAGGTGGCACGCTCGACGGCCGTCGACATGTTGCTGATTGCCTTGCCGGGAGCCTCCACCACCGAAATGCGCCGGGTGGTATCGCTGTGCGATGCGACCGATCTGCCATACCGGACAGTCCCGCGGCTGGAGGATGTGGTGGCCGGCCGGGCACAGTTCAACCAGATCAAGGAAGTGGCGATCGAGGATCTGCTCGGCCGCGATGCGGTAGAGCTGGACTGGACTGCCATCCGCGAGACCCTGACCCTGCGCCGTGTACTGATAACCGGCGGCGGTGGTTCGATCGGCTCGGAACTGTGCCGCCAGGTGGCCCGGCTCGGCGCGCAATCGCTGGTCGTGGTCGAGCAGAGCGAATACAACCTCTACCGCATTACCCAGGAGCTGCGCGCGGATTTCCCGGAGCTGATTCTCGAGGGCATCCTGGCCAACTGTGGCGACCAGGCCGCCATGCGCAAGGTGTTCACCGAAACCCGGCCGCAGGTGGTGTTCCATGCGGCCGCCTACAAGCATGTCCCGATGCTGCAGGGACAGCTGCGCGCGGCGTTCCGCAACAATGTGCTGGGCACATGCACGGTGGCCGATGCGGCGCGCGAGGTCGGGGTCGAATGCTTTGTCCTGATCTCGACCGACAAGGCAGTCAACCCGACCAGCGTGATGGGCGCCTGCAAGCGCGTTGCCGAGATCTATTGCCAGAACCTCAACGCGCACGCCAGCACCCGTTTCATGACCGTACGCTTCGGCAATGTGCTGGATTCGGCCGGATCGGTGGTGCCGCTGTTCCGGGAACAGATCCGCGCAGGTGGCCCGATCACCGTTACCCATCCGGAGATCTCGCGCTATTTCATGACGATCCCCGAGGCCTGCCAGCTGATTCTGCAGTCGGCAAGCATCGGCAATGGCGGCGAGATCTTCGCGCTCGACATGGGCGAGCCGGTGAGGATCCGCGATCTGGCCGAGCAGATGATCCGTCTCGCCGGCAAGAAGCCCGGCAGCGAGATTCCGATTGTCTACACCGGACTGCGTGCCGGCGAAAAACTGTTCGAGGAATTGTTCCATCCGCTGGAAAACTACAGCGCGACCGCACATGCCAAGATCTTCCTCGCGCAGTACCGCGAAGTATCGTGGGAGTTGCTGGAGGCGCTGCTGCACAAGGCAGCCGACGCGGTCGACATATTCGATGAAGAAGAGCTTCGACGCTGCGTGTCCAGCTTGCTGCCCTCGTTTCGCTGGAGCGAATCGGCGCAACCGGACAATGTGGTGTCGATCCGCCGTAACGAAACTGGAGAGCAGTAAGTGAGCAAGCCTCTGCGCAAGGTCGTGTTTCCCGTGGCAGGCCTCGGCACGCGTTTTCTGCCGGCAACCAAGGTGGTCGCCAAGGAAATGCTGCCGGTACTCGACAAGCCACTGATCCAGTATGCCGTCGATGAGGCGGTGGATGCCGGCGCCGACACCCTGATCTTCGTCACCAACCGCTACAAGCACGCGATCGCCGACTACTTCGACAAGGCTTACGAGCTGGAAGCGAAGCTGCATGAGAAGGGCAAGGACGAGTTGCTGGCCTTGGTGCAGGGCACCTTGCCGCGACACGTGCGTGCGATTTTCGTGACCCAGCCCGAGGCGCTGGGCCTGGGCCATGCCGTGCTGTGCGCCAAGCCCGTGGTGGGCCACGAACCGTTCGGTGTGGTGTTGCCGGACGACCTGATCTGGAACGGTGCCGGCAAGGGTGCATTGCGCCAGATGGCCGAGATCTGCGAGCACGAGCACGCGGGTGTCATCGCGGTGGAGGAAGTGCCGCACAACGAGACCGACAAGTACGGCATCGTCGATGCCGTGCCGGTGGACGAACGCAGCGCGCGAATCCGTCACATGGTGGAGAAGCCCAAGCCTGCCGATGCGCCGTCGAACCTGGCGGTGGTCGGCCGTTATGTGCTGCCCGGCCGCATCTTCCAGTTGCTGGAACAGACCACGCCGGGTGCCGGCGGCGAAATCCAGCTCACCGATGCGATCGAGGCGTTGTTGAAGGAGCAGGGCAAGGTGCTCGCCTACCGCTTTGAAGGCATCCGTTTCGACTGCGGCAACAAGGCGGGCCTGGTGCGCGCCACCATGCACATGGCGATGCAGGATCCCAAGCTTGCACCGACGGTGCGAGCCTTCCTCGATCAGCTCTGAATCATTGCGGGATCAGCCATGATGCGCGCGGTCACGCAGCGTGCGCATCCATGCGGCTGTTGATCGGTTCGGCGGTTGGCTATGCTTGATCGGCAACAGGTACGGGCGGGAGTCACAGCAGCTGCATGAAACCATCTCCGGTCAGCTCCTATTACCGCGCCACGGCTACGCCGTACAAGCCCTTCGCGCCATTGCAGGGCCGCGCGCATGCACGCGTGGCGATCATCGGCGGCGGCTATGCGGGATTGAACACGGCGCTGGGATTGGCCGAACGCGGCGTGCGCGATGTCGTGCTGCTGGAGCGTGAGCAGGTCGGCTTCGGTGCTTCCGGCCGCAACGGCGGTTTCGTCTTCGCCGGTTACTCGCTTGGCGAGCAGTCGCTGCTCGAGCAATTGGGCCCGGTGCGTGCGCAGGCGCTGTTCAAGCTCACCACCGAGGCAGTGCAGCGCATCCGCCAGCGCATCGCCGACTACGCGATTGCCTGCGATGCGGTCGATCAGGGCGTGATCTGGGCCAACTGGTTTCGCGATCCCGGCGTGCTACGCCAGCGCCAGCAGTTGCTGGCCGAGCAGTATGGTGTGCAGTGGCAATGGCTGCCGCAGGATGAGTTGCGTGGGCTCATCCGCAGCGAGCGTTATCACGATGGCCTGTACGAACGTGATGCATTGCATCTGCATCCGCTGAATTACGCGATCGGTCTTGCCGTGGCCGCAGCCGGGCAGGGCGTACGCATTCATGAAGACAGCGGCGTGCGCAGCTTGAGCCGCGAAGGCTTGCAATGGCGCCTGCGCACCGCCCAGGGTGAGTTGCTGGCCGATCAGGTCGTGCTGGCCTGTGGCGGTTATCTGGCCGGTCTGCAGCGATCGATCGATCGCGCGATCCTGCCGATCGCCACCTACGTGATGGTGACCGAACCGCTGCGTGATCGACTGGACGAATGCCTGCATACCCATGCCGCGATTTACGACAGTCGCTTTGCCTTCGATTACTACCGCGCGCTGCCGGATACGCGGTTGCTGTGGGGTGGACGCATCTCGATCCGCAATCGTTCGCCGAATGCGGTACAGCGGGTATTGACGAAGGACTTGCTGCGAGTGTTTCCGCAGCTGAAAGGGGTGAAGATCGACTATGCGTGGTCAGGCCTGATGAGCTATGCACGCCACCAGATGCCACAGATTGGCGGCAGTGGGGACGGGCTATGGTGGGGACAGGCATTCGGTGGACACGGCCTGGCGCCGACGTGCGCGGCCGGTGAACTGCTGGCGGCGGCAGTCGCCGAAGGTGATGATGGCTGGAAGCAGTTTGCCGACTACGGGTTGAGCCGTACGCATCGGCCGTTGGGCTATCTTGGCGCGCAGGCGAATTACTGGTGGCAACAAGGCCACGATTGGCTGAAGACGAGGCTGGAAGGATGAGTGAGCAGGTAGGTGAAATCAGCTGGGGCGATTTCGAGAAAGTGCTGGTCGTCGCCGGTACGGTGATCCGGGTGGAATCATTTCCGGAAGCGCGCAAGCCGGCGTGGAAGGTATGGGTGGATTTCGGTCCCTACGGCGAGAAGAAGACCAGCGCACAGATTGCCGCGCTGTACAGCGCCGAGCAGTTGCTCGGCCGGCAGGTCGTCGGCGTGATCAATTTCCCGGAGAAACAGATCGGCCCATTCCGCTCGCAATTCCTGCTGACCGGATTCCCGACCGATGATGGCGTGGTGCTCACGGCGATCGAGCGCGCGGTGCCGAACGGCACCCGGTTGGCCTGACATGCCGGATGCGCCCCGTTTGCGGCGTGCCCGTGTCGAGGATGCTGCGGAAATCGCACGACTGGCCGGCGAGCTTGGCTATCCGGCCGAGGCGCAGACCATGGTCGCCCGGCTCGCCGCATTGCTGCCGCAACCGCAACAGCATGTGATGGTTGCCCAAGCTGCCGACGGCACCTTGCTCGGCTGGATTGCCGTCGAGCGCCGGCTCACGCTGGAGTCCGGCGAACGCATCGAGATCGTCGGCCTGGTGGTGGATGCCGCAGCCAGGGGCGGCGGTATCGGGCATGTGCTGGTAAGCGATGCCGAACACTGGGCGCGCCAGCAGGGATTCGACGCCATTTCGGTGCGCTCCAATGTGACACGGCTTCAGTCGCATCCGTTCTACCAGCGCCTGGGCTATGTCCATCGAAAAACCCAGCACGCCTATACCAAGTCGCTTGATGCGGCGGGTTAGCGCTGCACATTCTCCGGAACCGATTGCCTACCAGAGATAGACCTGCAGCGATGGCTCCCTCGACTTGAGCGGAATCCGCTGCAGCAGCTCGCGCTGGTCGGGGTAATTCATCGCGCTGCGCTCCAGCAGGTTGTCGATCTGGGCGAGGTCATGCTGTGCCTCTTCGGGCGTGGGCGGCCGCATGTGCTGCAGATCCGGGAACAGTCCCACGCCGGCAAGCAGGCTGTACCAGGACATGGTCGGATAGCCCTGGCCGAAGACACCTTTTTTCAGTCCCGGGATGATCGGTTTGCTGGACAGCCAGGTCGTCAGCAAATGCTTGAGCGGGTTCGACAAGTGGGTGTTGGCTGCGTTGGCGCGCCAGTAGTCGGTGTCGGTGCGTGTGTTGGTCTTGTAGTGGGTGACGATGTAATCGCGGGTACCCTCGAACTGGACGTTGATCGTCTGGTTGAAGCTCGCTCGCGCCTCGGCACCGAGGTCGCCCTTTTCCAGCGCCGCGACGAACATGTACGCGGTCCTCTGGACGAACAGCAGGGTGGTGGCCTCCAGCGGCTCGATGAACCCCTGCGCCAGGCCTACCGCGAGGCAGTTGCGGTTCCAGCTTTCGGCGACACGGCCGACACGCATCTTCAGGTGGCGCGCAGGCACGTCGGCATCCAGCACGCCGAGATGCGCGCGCAGTTCCGTCTCGGCCTGCTCGGGTGAGCAATAGTCGGTGCTGTAGACGTAGCCGTTGCCGTAACGGTTGGTCAGCGGAATCTTCCAGGCCCAGCCGTTCTTGAGTGCGGTGGAGATGGTCTGCGACATGATCGGCCCGTCGATGGGCGTCGCCAGCGCAACCGCCGCATTGTTGAACAGGTTCTCCGCATAGGGCACGAACGGGGTCTTCAGTGCCTTGCCGATCAGCAGCGAGGCAAAGCCGGTGCAGTCGATGAAGAAGTCGGCATCCAGTGTCTCGCCGCCTTCGAGGCGCAGCGAACCGATATCCCCATTGTCCTTCAGGATCACCTCGTTCACGTGGCGCGCGATATGGCGCACGCCGCGCTCCTGCGCCTTCCTGAGCAGGAAGGCGCCAAGCAGGGTGGCGTCGAAGTGGTAGCCATGCCAGATGTCGAACGGGAAGCTGTGCGCCGGTTTGGGTGCCCGGCAGTCGCGTGCCAGCCGGCTGGCGATGAAGAATCGGTCAGGATGTGCGTGCACGTCGGCATGGTTCAGGCGCGAATGCACGTTGTTGATGAACTGCGTCATGGTCAGGTTGTCGAGCATCGACGCAAACGCGTGGAAGTAGCTCTCGAAACCGGGCCGTGTCGACCACTTGTCGAAGGTGATGCCGTTCTTGTAGGTCGCGTTGCAGGCGGGCATCCATTCGGCTTCCTCGATGTCGAGGTCCTCGAAGAAGCGGCGCAGGAACGGTGTCGAACCTTCGCCCACGCCGATCGTGGCGACCTGCGGCGACTCGATCACGGTGACCTCAAGCCTGGACCCATAGGCCGAGTTGGCCAGGGTCAGCGCCGTCATCCAGCCTGCGGTGCCCCCGCCGACCACGACGATCCGGCGCACCGGCGGATCGGTTTCGATCCGCGTGCCAGCGTGATGCGCAGCAACAGGCTCGTTGAATGGGGCGGCGGTGTCTGGCATGGCACAGGTCACTGGCTTGTCAAGGCGACGCCCAAGAGGAATCCATTTCGGGGTTGCGGTCAATAGCCGGTGCCGGTGCTCCGCGATCAGGTACTGGCTGCGATGAGCTGGCGTTTTCGTGGCCGGTGCGGCGATTCAGCGAGCGGTGCGATCCAGCCATACTTCCAGCCCCTGTGCATTCAGCTCGATGTCCATGTGCAGCAGTTGCTCCAGCGCCGCACGCCCCTGGGTCCAGCCGTGCGCATTGGCACGCGCGGCATACAACTCGGCGAGGCCATCGACCAGTCTGGCGTGTCTGTTTGGATCGGCGGCCGCCTCCAGCGCAAGCGCCACCATGGCGTCGATCTGCAGATGCAGGTCGTCTGCCAGTCGGGCGACGCCTTCGATGCGGCCGAAGTGGGTGAGATACATCGCATCAGGCTGCAAGGCGATCAGGCGATCGATCGAGTCGTGCAGCTCGTCCGGGTCGAATTGCACCGGTGAGGTGGTGGGCAGGATGAATGGCCCGTTCGTGGTATCGAATTCGCGATACGAGAGGCCAAAGACATCGCCGGTGAAGCACACCTTTGCGCGCGCGTCGAACACGGTGAGGTGATGCTTGGCGTGACCGGGCGTGTCGATACAGCGCAATGGCCGTCCCGCGAGATCGACCACGTGACCGTCGGCTGCCTGGACGACCCGTTCGGCCGGAACCGGTCGCAGACGCCCGTAGGTCTGCTCCATCACCGCGTCGCCATATACCGCACTGGCACCGGCCCACAACACCGACGGATCGATCATGTGCGGTGCGCCACGCGGGTGCACGACCAGCCGCGCGTTCGGCAATCGCGCGATCAGCTCGCCCGCGCCACCCGCATGATCCAGGTGCACGTGGGTGAGGATCAGCCAGTCCACTTCCGCAGCGGTGATCCCGGCGTCCGTCAGCGCGGCCAGCATGCGCGGCACGGAATGGTTGGTGCCGCAGTCGATGAAGGCACCACGGCCGCTCTCGACAATCAGATATGCAGCATCGAACCGTGGCCGCACGAAACCGGTGTCGATGGTGTGAATGCCGTGGGTAGCCATGCCTGTCTCGTGATGGGCCGATTCACCGAGGGTAGCAAGTCGTGCCGAGGACGGCACTTGCACCTTGGTCGAGCCGGATGGCATTCCGGCCCTAACCGGCCTTGCGAAACGTCAGGTTGATGCGGATTCCGCCGAGTGCTTCGTGATGCCCCGGCTTGAGCGGCATCACGCCGTGGTAGCTCAGCCGCGCCGGGCCACCCCAGACCACCACGTCGCCATGTGCCAGTGGCACACGGATCGGTCGATCCGCACGTTGCGCACCGCCGAACAGGAACACTGCCGGCATGCCCAGCGAAACCGACACGATCGGTTGCCCGAGATCGTGCTCGTCGCGATCCTGATGCAGGCTCAGCCGTGTACCCGGTTCGTAGCGGTTGATCAGGCAGGCATCCGGTACGAAGCCGGCAAAGCCGGCATGTGCGGCGGCGGCAGTGGCCAGCCGCAGGAATGCTTCCGGCAACCCGGGCCAGGGTTTGCCGCTGAGCGGATCGATCGGGTCGTAGCGATAGCCACGATGATCGCTGACCCAGCCCAGCAGCCCGGCATTGGTCATGCCCACCGACATGCGGAACCCGCCGGGCGTGACCAGATGCCGGAACGGTGCATGCGTGACCACCGTGTCGAGCGCCTGCAGCAGCGCGGCCTCATCCGCCAGCGCAAATCCGCGCAGCACCATCGCGCCATCGCATAGTGGCTCGTCCCGGCGTGCAGGGCTGGTCACGTTGCCGAACAGGTCCGCCGTGGTCATGTGGCGTCGTGAAAGATGATGCCGAGGGTATGCCGGTGACCGGCGCGCACGCGACTCACGCCATGGCGCAGGTTCACCCGATAGCTGCCACGTACACCCTGTACCGGACGGTGATGCACGGCGAAGATCACGGCGTCGCCCTGGCGCAGCGGCACGATTTCCGGCCGCGACTGCATGCGCGGACGCTGCTCGGTCAGCACGAACTCCCCGCCGCTGAAATCGCGCCCTGGCTCGGACAGCAGGATAGCCAGCTGCAACGGAAACACATGCTCGCCGTACAAGTCCTGATGCAGGCAGTTGTAGTCGCCCGCGCCGTACTGCAGCAGCAGCGGAGTGGGACGCGTCTGGCCGGCCTCATGGCAGCGCTCGATGAATTCGGCATGCGTGGCCGGGTACTGCACGGCGATGCCCATCGCCGCATTCCAGCGGTTCGCGACGGGTACCAGGCGCGGATAGATCGCGGTGCGCAGGCTGGCGACGAGTGCCGGCAACGGATAGCTGAAATATTTGTACTCGCCGCGCCCGAAACCGTGTCGCTCCATCACGACACGGCTTCGGAACGGCGACTCATCGGCATACAGGTCGGCGAAGGCCCGGCACTCCTGCGGCGACAGCAGCGATTCGAGCATCGCGCAGCCCTGCGCGTCCAGTTCGTCGGCGATGCGGGTCCAGTCGAGCACGTGCAGCCTCGCATGCGTGTCATCGGCTGCGGCGGCATTCGTGCCACGCAGCTGGGCATTCACCGCGAGGCCTCGCGTTCCAGCAAGGCGCGCTTGCGCTGCACGCCCCAGCGATAGCCGGACAGACCTCCATCGTTGCGCACTACACGATGGCAAGGGATGGCCACCGCCAGCGTATTCGCCGCGCAGGCCTGGGCGACTGCACGCACTGCCTTGGGCGAGCCGATGCGCTGGGCAATCTCGCTGTAACTTGCAGTGCTGCCGGCTGGAATCGCGCGCAGTGCCTGCCAGACGCGCTGCTGGAACACGGTGCCGCGCACGTCCAGCGGCAGGTCCAGACCGATCGCGGGGGCCTCGACGAAGCCGACCACCCGCGCCACCAGCTGTTCGAACGCACGGTCGCCACCCATCAGGTTCGCCTTCGGAAAGCGATCCTGCAGGTCGCGGGCCAGCGCATCCGGATCGTCGCCGAGCAGGATCGCGCAGACGCCGCGCTGGCTCTGCGCGACCAGGATCGCACCGAGCGAGCACTCGCCGATGGCGAAGCGGATGTCGTTGTCGATGCCACCGGCACGGTAGCTGGACGGTGTCATGCCGAGCACCTGGCTGGCAGTTTCGTAGAAACGACTGTTGGAGTTGTAGCCGGCGTCGTAGATCGCCGAGGTCACCGTATCGCTGCGGTCCAGTTCGTTGCGCACGCGATGGGCGCGATGTGCCGTGGCGTACTGCTTGGGTGTCACGCCGGTCACCGCCTTGAACACGCGATGGAAGTGGAACGGGCTCAGGCCGGCCTGTTTCGCCAGCTGCTCCAGCGCCGGTGCCGTCTCGGCACTTTCGATCCGGCGACAGGCTTCAGTGACCTTGGCTGCGTGCTGCTCGGACAGCGACGGTTGATCGGGTTTGCAGCGCTTGCATGGACGGAAGCCGGCGCGTTCGGCCTCGGCCGCCGTGGCATGGAACGCCACGTTTTCCGGCCGCGCCGGGCGGGCCGCACAGGAGGGGCGGCAATACACGCCGGTCGTCCTGACCGAATAGAAGAATGTGCCATCGGCACGCGCATCGCGGCTCTGCACGGCGGCCCAGCGTGGATCGTTGTGGATGGCGGTGGCCAGTTCGGCATTTTTCACGGAGGCTTTCATGGGTACTCCTTCCAGCGGTTTATCTCGTGCTGCCCAATCTACGCATCGCTGGCGCGGGAAACACTCCGACTCTTGCGCTCGAATTCGTGAATCCCGAAAACATGCGGCTCCGGTTCACCATTGCAGCACGAGCTTGCCGATATGCGCACTGCTTTCCATCAGGACGTGTGCACTCGCGGCTTCGGTGGCGGGAAACACCTGATGAATTATCGGGCGCAACTTGCCCGCTTCAAGCAGTGGCCAGACCTTTTCGTGCAGCTTGCGGGCCAGTGCGGCCTTGAACGCGATGGGGCGTACCCGCAGGGTCGATCCGGTCAGGGTTAGCCGCCGCCGCATGATCGCTCCTGCATCGATGGCGGCCTTGCCGCCGCCGAGCGTGGCGATGAAAACCAGCCGACCGCCGTCGGCCAGCGCGTCGATCTCGCGCGGGATGTAGTCCCCGGCGACCATATCGAGAATCACGTCCACACCGCGACCTGCGGTGGCCTGTTTCAACACCTCGACGAAATCCTGCTCGCGATAATTGATGGCGCGTTCTGCACCCAGCTTTTCGCATGCCGCGCATTTTTCCGCGTTGCCGGCGGTGGCGAACACACGATGGCCCAATGCGTGTGCCAGCTGGATCGCGGTGACGCCGATACCGCTGGAACCACCTTGTACCAGCAGGGTTTCATGTGCGCCGCGTTCGCCATGGCCGAGTTCCCCGCGATCGAACACGTTGCTCCACACGGTGAAGAAGTTCTCCGGCAGTGCGGCCGCCTCGACCAGTGAGAATCCGACGGGAACCGGCAGGCATTGCGCCAGCGGTGCAACCGCGTATTCGGCATAGCCGCCGCCGGTGAGCAGGGCGCATACGGCATCGCCGTGCTTGAGGCCGAACGGGTTGTCACCGACCAGATCGCCCTCGACCACGATGCCTGCCACCTCCAGCCCGGGCAGGTCCGACGCGCCCGGTGGCGGCGCGTAGTTGCCCTGGCGCTGGAACACGTCCGGCCGGTTGACCCCGGCGGCAGCCACCTTGATCAGCACCTCGCCCGGACCCGGCTGCGGAATCGGCCGCTGCGTCAATTGCAGTACGTCCGGGGCGCCGGGCCGGACGATCTCGATGGCTTGCATGGTGGACATGGTGCGGTTTCTTGCAGGAGACCCCATCACACTGGCGGCGATGGGTCACGACATCAAGAGCCGGCGCCCATGCCTGGCTGCGCTCAGGGCGGCAGCATCGGCTTGAAGCCCTCGACACGGTTCATGCATCCTCCGCGCCCTGGGGTGAAAGCAGGTCTTGCGGCAATGCGGCTTCAGCGTGTGTTGCTGCGCCCGTCCCTGGGCGCAGCAGGCCGGCGCCGAGCAGGGCGGCCAGTGCCGCGAACAGTGCGCCGACCAGGAAGGCAGACTGGTAGCCGCCAGCCAGCGCGGCCGGGTACCCCGCGCCCATGACCAGCAGGCGGTCGCTACGTGCGGCGGCCAGGCTGGCGAGCACGGCCAGGCCCAGCGCGCCACCCATCATGAAGGCGGTGTTGACGATGCCGGAAGCCAGCCCCGATTCGCTGGGTGCCACGTCGCTCATGGCTGCCAGCAGTACCGGGTTGAACGCGATGCCGGCACCGAGGCCGAGCAGCAGCATGCCGGGCAACACGTCCATCACGAAGTGGCCGTCCACCGGTGCCCGCGAGAACAGCGCCAGGCCTAGCGCCGCAAGCAGCAGACCCGCCGCCAGCGGCAGACGAATGCCGAAGCGCATCACCATCTTCGCCGACAGGCCGAGCGAGAACGCGGCCATGATCAGGTTCGCCGGCAGGAAGGCCAGCCCCACCTGCAGCGGGCTATAGCCCAGCACCAGCTGCAAGTACAGCGCGGACAGGAAGAACCAGGCGAACATCGCCGCCGCCCACAGCACGCCGACCACGTTGGCCACGGCGATATTGCGCAGCCGGAACAACCCCAGCGGGATCAGCGGCGCGCGCACTCGCGCCTCCACCACGAGAAAGATCGCCAGCAGCACCAACGCCACGCCGAGCAGGCCAAGCGTGCGCAGCGAGGTCCAGCCAGCCGCATTGCCGTTGACCACCGCGTACACGGCCAGCAGCAGCGCGGCGGTGATACTCATCGCGCCGGCCACGTCCAGATGCCGGTGGGCCATGGCGCCACGTACCTTCGGCAGCAATCGCTGCGAGAGCAGCAGCACCGCCACGCCGATCGGCAGGTTGATCAGGAACACCCAATGCCAGCTCATCGCGCTGGTCAGTGCGCCGCCGAGCAGCGCACCGAGACTACCGCCACCGGAGCAGACGAAACCGTACACGCCCATCGCCTTGGCGCGGTCGGCGGGTGCGGTGAAAAGGTTCATGATCAGCGACAGCGCCACTGCAGTAACCACGGCACCACCCAGCCCCTGCACGCCGCGCGCGGCCACCAGCAGGCCCTGCGTGTCGGACAGCCCGCAGGCCAGCGAAGCCAGGGTGAACAACGTGATGCCGAGCAGGAACAGCCGGCGATGACCGTACAGGTCGCCCAGCCGCCCACCCAGCAGCAGGAAACCGCCGAAGGTGAGCATGTAGGCATTCACCACCCATGCCAGATTGGCCTCGGAGAAGCCGAGGTCGGCACGGATCGACGGCAGCGCCACGTTCACCACCGTGGTGTCCAGCACGATCATCAGCACGCCCAGGCACAACAAGGTAAGCGCCAGCCAGCGGCCGTCGTGTGGCGTTGTTGTCGAGGCATCGGTGGGATATGTACTCAAGACGTTTCTCCGCAGCAGCTATCGGCGGTTCGGCCCGGCAGGTCGATGGACACCGTGTGTTCCTGCCCATCCTCGTAGCGGTCGTGCAGCCGGGTCCAGTCCATGCCCTTGCCATCCAGGTCCGGCATGCCGCCCCAGCCCTCGCCACGACCAAACGGTGTGAGGTCGAGATAGTTGTAGGTGGTGAGCAGCAGGTCCAGCCCACGGCCGTAGCTGGAATAGCTGTGGTAGACACGTGTGCCATCGCGCAGGAACACGCTGAGGCCGGGCTGCTCGCCTTCCAGATGATAATTGTGACCGCGTGCGATCAGCTCGGACTTGTCGCGATAGTTGTACTCGATCGGCGCCACCGCTTCGTCCTGCGTGACGTGGAAGTCGTGGTTGAAATCGCTGCCCCACGACGAATACCACGGCAGCTGCCAGCCCATGCGCTCCTTGAAGCGCTGCAGTTCTGCCAGCGGCGCGCGCGAGATCAGGGCCAAGGTGGTGCCGCGTGCATTCAGGTGCGCGAGATGACCGATGTTGTCCACCAGGTACGAGCAGCCGTGGCAACCCTCGCCGCGGTCGCGGTGAAACATGAAGTGGTACACGATCAGCTGGCGTCGCCCCTCGAACAAGCCAAGCAGGTTTGCCGCACCCTCGGGCGTGTCGAACACGTAGTCCTTGTCGATTGCGACCATTGGCAGCGCGCGCCGCTGCGCGTTCAGCGCATCACGTGCGCGGGTGGCTGTCTTCTCGGCTTCGAGCAATCGCCTGCGGGCGGCCAGCCAGGTTTCCCTCGACACGAGCGGGGGCAGGGTCGTCATCGTTCGTCTCCATGTTCGCAGCGGGGTTCATGGATATGACGAGCGGGATGCGACGAAATCGACACGCCGGCATCGATGCCGGAAATCGAGGAGCCTGGGTGCAGGCGGGAGGTGTCAGGCCGCGACGTCGACCAGCACCAGTTCGGCGTCTTCCAGCGCAGTCACCCGCAGCACGGCTTCGTCACGAATCGCCGCGCCATCGCGGGTATCGAGCCTTACGCCGTTGAGTTCGACCGCCCCCTTCGCCGGCACCAGATAACCGTAGCGATCAGGGGACATCGCATACTCCGTGGTTTCGCCAGCCTTGAGCGTGACGCCGAGGACGCGCGCGTCGGTGCGCAGGGGCAGGGCATCGGTGTCTTCCTCGAAGCCGCTGGCCAGCGCCACGAAGCGACCGGAACGGTCGCCCACCGGGAATGACCTTTCACCCCAGGATGGCGGCTGGCCCTGCTGATCCGGAATGATCCAGATCTGGAAGATGCGCGTGGTATCCGGTTCCAGGTTGAACTCGCTGTGGGTGATGCCGCTGCCCGCGCTCATCACCTGCACGTCGCCGGCGACGGTGCGACCCGCGTTGCCCAGGCTGTCGCGATGACTGATCGCGCCCTCGCGGACATAGGTGATGATCTCCATGTCCGAGTGCGGATGCGGCGGAAAGCCGCTCTGCGCGGCAATCGTGTCGTCGTTCCACACGCGCAGCGCACCCCAGCCCATGCGTTTCGAATCGCGATAGCCGGAGAAGGAGAAATGATGTTTCGCGTCGAGCCAGCCGTGGTTGGCTCCGCCCAGGCTGTTGAAAGGTCTGCGTTCGATCATGGTGAGGGTTCCCGCAACTGTGGCTGCAGCCGCCAAGATAGATCCGATGGGCGCGCAAACACAGGCAACAAGGATGGAACGGACTGTTGCCGAATTGTGCCATGCACCTATTTCGCCAAAACCGTCATCCCGCCGGGGCCAGCTTCGGATACTGCAACCGGGTTCACACTTTCAGGCCGCCGGGAATGCCAAGGTGGCGCCGAAGCCGTCCGGAATGGATGGTCACGACGTGTGCTTCAGCGGCACGTGGCGCTTGCGGAGACGGGCGTTGCGGTCGCATCGGCGAAAAAGGTTGCAGTGTGCGAGCAGTGGCAGTTGATGTGAGTGTGCAAGCGGCCGCATCGGCCCAATCTCCCGTTTTTTCGAGCGCCACCATCGACGCGATGCTGGCTGACCTGCCTACCGCACACCGGGCTCCACCCATCGGGCGTCGGGGTACCCAGTCGGGTCTCGGACAGTCCGGCAAGACGGCACGCCCGCCCCGGTTGCGGTTTGTCTATTTCTCTGCTGTTGACGACAACGAGCGGCATGCGACCTATCACCAGCACCTGGTCACCGCCGAAGTCCTGTTCGGGCGCGTACTGGCGGCCCGTGCTGCCGGGCTGCGCCCGATCGCGCCGGCACTCGATTATGCCGCCGAGGCACGCGCCTCGGTGCGGCCACCGCGCTCGCTCTTTCATGCGACCACGCTGGAATACCGCCGCTGGTATGACCGTGACGGATCGGCACGGCCGGAACCACTGACACGGGAAGCCCTCACGGCACAGCTGGTGGCCGATGGCCTGTCGATGGAGGATGCACGCCATCGCGCCGCCCATCGTTCCCATGCGCTGGCTGCAGTGGATCAGGCATGGCTGATCGACCGGCGCAAGACGCCGCTGGATCATCGCCCGCTCAACCAGGCGGAGTTCCATACCCTGGTCGACGCCATCGAAGGCGCGTACCAGGTACCGACCGGTGCTTCACCCGTGGAGCAGGCGAATGGCCGGATCGCACTGCGCGTTGCTGCCATGCTGGGTAGCCTGCTGGACGAATTCGCCGCGTCTCCTTTCAGGATCGCGGCCCTGAGCCAGGCCTTCAGCGAGATCCATCTTGCCCATCTGCGCCGCGGCATCGAGAGCTCGCGTCAGGCGGAATCCGACTCGGGTGTGCTGCTGGCCGGTCCCAAGGCCTGGTTCGCCGCGAAGGCGGCAAGAATGCGCGCCGAGCACCAGATCGGCCTTGCCATGTCGCCCGGTACCTTCCCGGCCATCCGGCTGTCTGCGTATCCGGTGGTTGCCGTCGTCGGCGGCAAGTTGCGTACGTTCGTGGACGGCTGGCGTCGCGGCCGCTCCCGCACCGCAGATGTTGCGCCGGCATTTGCCATACCGACATTTGCAGCCATCGGTTGAGCGGGACTCCATTGATCTGGCAATGAAGCGGGGCGTTGCCCCGGGTTCCGCTGCAAGGCGATGAAGCCCTGTCAGGTCGCAAGATTCCGCGCTTTTTCATGCCTGTTGCGGCCGCCGGAGACACTTGAGTACATTCGCTCCCTCGCCTCCGGGGGAAGCGTCTGTGCATCGCTTGTGGTTGACCGCTGCCATCAGCCTGTTTCTGGCTGCCTGCCATCATCATTCGGCCGACGGCAGGAACGCTGACCAGTCCTATGCGACGTTCTCGCCGGGCATTACCGAGGCGGATGTAGCCGAGCACGTGAAGGTGCTGGCCTCCGATGCGTTCGAGGGCCGCGCGCCCGGCAGCCTGGGCGAGCAGCGCACCACCGATTACCTGATCCGGCAGTTCCAGCGCATCGGCTTGCAACCTGGCAACCATGGCAGCTGGCTGCAGGCGGTGCCGTATGTGCAGGCCACGCTGCAGCATGCCACCCAGGCCAGGCTCGTCATCGACGGCAGCAAGGACAAATCCGTGCTGGCCTTCGGCAGCGACATGGTGGTCGGCTCGCCGGCGAACCTGCCGCATGCTGAAATCAAGGGTTCGCCGATCGTCTTCGTCGGCTACGGTGCCGATGTGCCCGATCGGCAATGGAACGATTACGCGGGCCTGGATCTCAAGGGCAAGACCGTCGTGATGCTGGTCAACGATCCGGGCTGGAGCAGCCAGGATCCGATGCTGTTCAAGGGCCGCGAACTGACCTGGTACGACCATTGGGCAAGCAAGTTCGAGGCGGCCGCGCGTCGTGGCGCCGCCGCTGCCTTCATCGTGCATGACACGGAGGCGGCGGGTTATCCGTGGAACGTGGTGCAGACCGGCTGGAGCGGTCCCCAGTTCAGTTTGCCGACCAGCGAGGACGCGACGCCACGATTGCCGGTCGCCGGCTGGCTGACCACCGCCGCGGCGAGAAAGCTGTTCGCCGATGCCGGTGCCGATTTCGATGCATTGAAGAAAAGTGCCGACACGCGCGGCTTCAAGGCCGTCGAGCTTGATGCAAAGGCCAGCATCGCGATCGACAGCGCGATCAGCCACGGCCAGTCGAACAACGTGATCGGCGAACTGCCAGGCACCACACGCCCCTACCAGGCGATCATCTATTCCGCCCATTGGGACCATCTGGGCCGGGATGGCGACCGGATCTACCACGGTGCCGTGGATAACGCCTCGGGCGTGGCCGGCCTGCTGAAGATCGCCGAGGCGTTCGCGCATCGCCGACCCAAGCCGGCACGCACGGTCCTGTTCCTGGCACTGACGATGGAGGAGTCGGGCCTGCTCGGTTCGCACTACTACGTCGATCATCCGCTGATTCCGCTGGACCTCACCCTGGCCGACATCGACATGGATGCGCTGACGGTCATCGGACCCAGCCACGACATCGCGGTGATCGGCTATGGCCAGTCGCAGCTGGACAACTACCTGGTCGAGGCGGCCCGGACCCAAGGACGCGCCGTGACGCCGGACCCGCCGCCGACGCAGGGTTTCTTCGCGCGATCCGGCCAGTTCAACTTCGCCAAGGCTGGCGTGCCGGTGCTGTATGCGCGCTCGGGCCTCGACCTGCTTGATGGTGGTGTAGCTGCAGGCCGCAAGGCCTACGACGACTACATTGCGCACCGTTACCACCAGCCCGGCGATGCCTTCGATCCGAACTGGGATCTGCGCGGCATGGTGCAGGATCTGCGGCTGCTCTACATGGTCGGCAGCAAGCTCGCCAAGATGGATACGCCGGTCCCGCAGTGGAATCCCGGCAGCGATTTCAGGCGCCCGAGCGTGGAAGCGAAGTGACCTTGCCGCTGGATTGCGGCGGCGGTGCACAGGGTTACCAGTCCGTGGGTCGATAATCCTTCAGGAACTGCCCCCACACGTGCTCGCCGGTGTTGATGCCGCCGATGATCGGGTCGACGATGCGTGCGGCGCCGTCGACGATGTCGAGTGGCGGATGGAAGCGTTCCTCCAGCACCTTCTTCGCGGCGAGCTCCGCTGGATCCTCATCGGTCACCCAGCCGGTGTCGACGCTGTTCATGTGGATGCCGTCGTTGTGGTAATCCGTCGCCGAGGTACGCGTCATCATGTTGAGCGCGGCCTTCGCCATGTTCGTGTGCGGATGCCGCGTGGTCTTGAAATTGCGGTAGAACTGCCCTTCCATCGCCGACACGTTGACGATGTGCTTGTCGCGCTCGGGCGTGCGCAGCATCAGCGGCTTCAGCCGCGCATTGATGATGAACGGCGCGATTGCGTTGACCAGCTGTACTTCCAGCAACTCCACCGATGGCACCTCGGCCATCAGCAGCCGCCATGAATTGCGCTGGCGCAGATCGATCTGCTGCAGGTCCTGGTCGAGGCGACCTTCGGGGAACAGGTGACTCTGCGCCAGCAATTCCTCCGGCAGCAGCGGTACCTGCGACAGTTCGGCGGCGCGGGTCAGGCCAGGCAGTTCCGATGCGCGGCCGGCCAGCAGGTTCGCCGACGCGCCTGCCTCGGGCAGGATGTTCGAGCCGCGCAGGCCCTCGTAGTGACCGACCAGCTTGCGTACATGCTCGGGCATGTCGTGCAGCGCGGCCGTCTCGCCGTCCATCATGTGCGCGTAGAAATCCGGCGGGCGACGCACGGTCTGGCAGGCGTTGTTGATGATGAAATCCAGTCGCGGGCGCGTGGCGACCAGTTCCTGGCAGAACGCCTCCACGCTCGGCGTATGGCGCAGGTCGAGTCCGTAGACCTGCAGGCGGTGGCCCCATTCGGCGAAGTCCGGTTCCTCGGCATAGCGTGCGGCCGAGTCGCGCGGGAAGCGCGTGGTGACGATCAGTTCCGCACCTGCACGCAGCAATTTCAGGCCTGCCTGATAACCGATCTTCACGCGGCCGCCGGTCAGCAGCGCGACACGTCCGCGCAGATCCACCAGTTCGGTGCGCTTGGCGTAGTTGAACGCAGCGCAGGCGGGGCACAGCTGATCGTAGAAGAAATGGATCGTCGAATACTTCTGCTTGCACACATAGCAGTGTTTCGGTTCGATCGATTCGCGCGGCTGCGCGGCGTCGGCCTCGGGATGGATGTCGTGCGGCTCGAAGCCGAGCGGCGCATGCACGTTCGGTGTGGTGAACACCGGCCGGCGGCGCAGCTCACGGATGCCGGTCTGGTTGAGCATCGCATCCTCGGCCTGGATCTTCGACGCATGCCGCGCCTTCTCGGCCGCCTTCAGCTTGATCCGGCGCGCGCCCGGATCGGGGTGATAGACCTGCGCCACCGCCTGGTGCAGGCGCTGGCGGTCATCCGCCGGCAGCCGGTCCAGCAGTTGCCGGTCGGCTGCGACCGATTCGAGCAGCTCCGCCGCGGCGCGCAGGCGCTCCAGCAGCATGGTGTCTGCGTCATCGGGCAATGGCGTGGTGGCCGTGGTGGTCAAGAGTGTCATCCGTAGTCGAGTAGGGCGGTGCGATGCGAGATGCCGACAGCAGGTCATCGCGCATGGCTAGCCGCGTATTTTGCCTGTTATGGCCATGCCGCGGGGAATCTTGCCGTGAAAGCGGGGCGTCGGCAGGGGGAACGGGTGGAGCCGCGAGGCGCTTCATGGATGCCCAGGACTACCTTTTTCGGTGCCCGCTCAACTCGTGCCCCGCGTCGTGCGCAAACCCGAAATGCCAGTACGTCGAACTCAGCGAAATCACGGTGACGATCACGAAGGCGAGCGAGAAATCGTGCAACTGCGGTTCGGCGTGCCGGCCCGCGGCCATGCTGAGCTTGAGGATCAGCGCGCCACTGCACACACCCACCGAAAGCATCAGCTGCTGCAGGGTGGTGTAGAAACCGTTGGCGGAACTCATGCGCGCCGCCGGCACGGCCTCGTACGCCACGGTGTTGTAGGCGGCAAACTGGAACGACATGAAGGCGCCGCAGCACATCAACAGGCCGAACATCACGGCAAACGGCCAGTCCGGCCGGAACAGCGCACAGACCGCATAGCCCAGGCTGGCCAAGATGCCGTTGAACAGCATGCCGCGGCGAAAGCCGACCCGGCGCAGGATGCGCGGCGTCACGCTGCGTGTCAGCACAGCACCCAGCGACGTAGCCAGGATCAGCTGGCCGCTGCGCACCGCAGACAGGCCGAAACCGATCTGGAACATCAGCGGCAGCAGAAGGGGCTGGGCGCCCTGGGTCACCCGCATCAGCGAGCCCGAGATCACCGACAGCCGGAACGAGTCGATCTTCAGCAGGGACAGATCCAGCAGCGGAGCCGCGCGATGCTTCGCATGCCACAGATAGCCCAGGCAGGCGGCGCTGCCCACGGCCAGCAAGGTCAATGCGTGGCCCAGGTCGCCGTTCTGCCCGATCTGCTCGAAGCCGAACAGCAGGCAACCCAGGCCGACCCCGCACAGCGCAAAGCCGTGCAGGTCGAAACGCGCCGGCTGCGCCGCCCGCGGGATTTCCGGAATGAACCGGCGCACCAGCCAGAAGCCGAGCAGGCCGATCGGCACGTTGATGTAGAAGATCCAGCGCCAGTCCAGGTAGGTGACGATGAAGCCGCCCAGCGGCGGCCCGATCATCGGGCCGAGGAAGGCCGGCACCAGGCTCCACGACATCGCCGAAACCAGGTTGCGCCGTTCCACCGTGCTGAGCAGGATCAAGCGCCCGATCGGCGCCATCATCGCGCCGCCCACGCCCTGCAGCAGGCGCGCGGCCACCAGCATCGGCAGGCTGTGGGTCAGCGAGCACAGGATCGAGCCGAGCACGAACACGCCGATCGCAGCGCCGTACACCCGCTTGCTGCCGTAGCGGTCGGCCACCGCGCCACTGACCGGGATAAGGATCGCCAGCGCCAGCAGGTAGATGGTCATCGCGATGCTCATCGCCGGCGCGGTGACATGGAAATCGCGTGCCATGGCAGGCAGCGCAGTCGCCAGCACGGTGGCGTCGAGCTGCTCCATGAAGATGGCGCAGGCCACGATCAGGGAGGTCACGCGGTAGTCGGGAAATGCCGGCTGGAGCGTGGCTGGCTGGGGGAGGGCCGCCACGTCCGCCTTTTCCTCGATGTTCGACAAGCTCACGCAGCAGTTTCCTGGAACAGGCGCTTCCCGCCGACACGGCACCAGCGAGTCGGAATACGGGCGCTTCAGGCAATGATGCACGGGATTGTGCATCGCAGCATGTGAATTATTCGCCTCTCGTCCGTGGACAGCAAGGGCAGGAGGTCACGCTTGCGCTGCTCCGCCGTTTGCGCTGTGCCGGCGAATGGTCGTGTTGCCGTTCGTAGCGACTGCAGGCAAGGTTGAGGTCATGTATACCGACATGACGTCTCATTCTCCCGCCCCTGACGTTGCCTTGCTGGAGATCGACCAGGCCAGCGTCATGCAGGGCGATCGGCTGGTGCTTGACGAGTTGAGCCTGCACATTGCCGCGCGCCAGCACACGGCCATCCTCGGACCCAACGGTTCGGGCAAGTCCACCCTGGTGAAGCTGATCGCGCGCCAGCTCTATCCACTGGCTCGCAGCGACGGCAGCGGCGCGGTGCACATCTTCGGTCGCGAACGCTGGCCGGTGTCGGAGCTGCGCCGCCTGCTCGGCATCGTGTCGCCGGCCGTGCAACTGGACTACACCAGCGACACGCCGGTGGAAGTCTTCGATGCCGTGGTGTCGGGATTCTTTGCCGCCCGTGGCGTGGCGCGAAACCATCACGTCACGGACGCCATGCGCGAACGCGCACGCGAGGCGCTGGCCCACGTCGATGCGACGCATCTGGTGGGCCGACCCATGGCCAGCCTGTCCACCGGCGAGGCGCGGCGCGTGCTGATTGCACGCGCACTGGTGCATCGTCCGCGCGCGCTGCTGCTGGACGAGCCTTGCGCGGGCCTGGACATGGCCAGTCGCCGCCACTTCCTGGAAAGCCTGCGCGAACTGGCGCGCACCGGCACCACGCTGCTGCTGGTCACCCACCACGTCGAGGAAATCCTGCCGGAGATCGACCACGTGGTGCTGCTGCGCGATGGCCGGATGCTGCGGCAGGGCAGCAAGGCCGATACCCTCACCGATGCCGCGTTGTCCGCCACCTTCGGCATGCCGGTGCAGGTCAGCCGGCATGGCGATTACTACGCGGCGACGCTGGGCTGAGTGCCGGCGCGGGCGCCTGCCGTGTTGTACCGGGCAGATGGCTTGCACGGTTGTCACGGGATCGATGCCTGATGCGTCCCATCATCAGTGCGGTGAAGACGAGGCAATGATGAGTACATCGCAAGCGATACCGCATGTGGTGATCCTCGGCGGCGGCTTCGGCGGCCTGTGGGCGACGCGTGCGCTGCGTTCGGCACCGGTGCGCGTCACCCTGGTGGATCGCACCAACCATCACCTGTTCCAGCCCTTGCTGTACCAGGTGGCCACCGCCGGGCTGTCCGGGCCGGATATCGCAGCACCGCTGCGCCATATCCTGCGCAAGCAGCGCAATGTCACCGTGCGCATGGACGAGGCGCGCGGCATCGATGTGCAGGCGCGGCGGGTGACGCTGGCCGGCGGCGTGCTGGACTACGACTACCTGCTGGTGGCGACCGGTTCGAGCCACGCCTATTTCGGCCATGACGAGTGGGAGCGCCACGCGCCCGGCATGAAGACCATGGACGATGCGCTGGCGATCCGCCGGCATATCCTCGACGCATTCGAGTCCGCCGAGCGCGAGCCTGATCCCGTGCGGCGCGCGGCATGGCTCAGCTTCGTGGTGATCGGCGCCGGCCCCACCGGCGTCGAACTGGCCGGCACGCTTGCGGAGATCGCGCATCACACCTTGCCCAGCGAGTTTCGCGTAGCCGACCCGCGCACGGCGCAGATCCATCTGGTCGAAGCCGGCGCACGCGTGCTGTCCTCGATGCCGCCGGCGCTGTCCGCAAAAGCGCAACGCCAGCTCGAACGCATGGGCGTGCATGTGCACCTGAACGCGGCGGTCACGGCGGTCAGCGACACCGGCGTGCAAATGGGCGACCAGCACATCGAGGCACGCACCTTGCTATGGGCCGCCGGTGTCGCCGCTTCGTCGCTGGGCACACAACTGGGTGCACCGTGTGATCGCGCCGGACGCGTGCTGGTCTCACCCGATCTGTCGCTTCCGCAGCATCCCGAAGTGTTCGTGATCGGCGACCTGGCGCACGTGGAGCAGGGCGGCAAGTCGGTGCCGGGTCTCGCGCCGGCCGCCAAGCAGATGGGTGCATACGCCGCGCGGGTAATCCGTGATCGTCTGGCTGGACGCACCACACCCGCTTTCCACTACAGCGACTACGGCACGCTCGCCAGCATCGGCCGCGGTGCCGCCGTGGTCGATCTACGCGGTATCCACCTGTCCGGCGTCATCGCCTGGTGGTTCTGGCTGATGACGCACATCCTGTTCCTGATCGGCTTCCGCAACCGGCTTGTGGTGATGCTCGATTGGGCTTGGTCGTACTGCACCTGGCAACGCAGTGCGCGCATCATCGTCGGCGGCGACAAGGATGAAGTCAGGCGGTAAGTGGCTCTGACCCGGCTATTGGGGTGCTCCAGCCGCGCGGAAGCGCCCCGGCATCATCATGATCTAGACGCTGGTCGCCGTGGCTGCTTCGTCGATCAGTGCAGCCACGTCGCGCGGCATGGAGGCCAAGGAGGCATGGCTGGCCTTGAGCGTAACGACTTTTCGGGCCTTGAGCCGGTCAGCCATCCACTGCTCGTTTTCCGGGGCGATCATCCGGTCCTCGCTGGAAATCTGGTACCAGCAAGGCTTGTGCTTCCAGGCCGGTTCGCTGATCTCGTTGCCGAACGTGCTGGCCAGTGGTGCCTTCTGGGTTACCGCCATGACCAGGCCTTCATCGGCGCTGAGATCCTGGCAAAAGCTTTCATGGAACTTGTCCTGCTTGACCCAGAGATAACCATCGTCATCCGGCGCGAGATTCGGAAAGGCCTGCGGAGGATGTTTCGCACTGATGGCACCGGGGCTTTCGCCGGCATCGGGCGCAAACGCGGCGATATAGACCAACCCGACCACATTGGGCTGATTGCCAGCCTCTGTGATCACCGCGCCACCGTAGGAGTGGCCAACCAGCAGCACCGGCCCCTTCCGCGCCGCAATCATCTTGCGCGTGCGCTCCGCATCGTCGGCCAGTGAAGTCAGCGGATTCTCGACCGCGTACAAGTCGCCATACCCCTTGCGGGTCAGCTCGACGATGACCTTGCTCCAGTGTGCCGCTCCGCCCCAGAAACCGTGAACGAGAATGATGGCTGGCTTGTTCGACATGGCATGACCCTCTGGTTGGACCACAAAGGCTCGTGGCTGATGGACGATGAAGCGGCATCAGCGTCCGGGCAGATCTGTCGCAGTGCCTGACAGGCACAGGCAGAACCGGAACCTTAGGCTCGGTGCGGTTTGATTGGCGTTAACGAGCGGCGCTGGGCATTGCATGCATCCGAAAGCGCACCGGTACTCGGTAGAGCCTGCTTGCGCCGCCACGTGCCCGCTGCGTTATGCTCGCAGGGACTTTCGGGGGAAAGGGATGCCCATGCCACGCTGGCTAATTGCCGCTGCCGTCATTTGCGTCGCCGCTACAGACTGTAGCGAGGCGCCGGGCGGGAACACGGTACAAACCGCGCGCCAGCCGCAACAGGCTGGCCCGACAAATCCAGTCATTACTGCCGGCCATATTGCCGGTGTCGAAGTCGCAGGTCTGACCGGCGATCAACACGCCATGCAGGCTCATATCGAAGCAATGCACAAGGACATGATGCGTTCCACGCATCTGGCCGACCCGTCGCGCCGCATCGATCACGAAGCCGCCCGTGCAGCCGTGCGCCCGTTGCCAGGCGTGCAATCCGCTGTGTGGATCGACAACGCCAACCTTCTGGTGATGGTGGGCGGTGGCCAGTACCGCAGCATGGCCACCATCGACAACGTCTGCCTCGCGCTGGAACCGCTGGGCGACACGTTGAGCGTGGTCGTCAACGTGCAGGACGTGATGGCAACGACGTCGGAAGGCGCGGATACGTTGTCGCGGAATTGCCAGCTCGGGGCAGGGGAGCGGGCGATGTTTCAGCAGAAGCGGCAGGTGGATGTGCTGGATCCGGAGGTGAGGCGAGTGTTTCGGGCGCAGCAGGCCCAAGGACTTCGCTAAGCTTTTCGAATCGCGCCTTTTTGCAATGGAAAAGTCACATACAGGGATCCAAATATGGGCAAGCTGACGATAAGCGTCTTTCTTCTGTCGCAGTCTATTTCAGAGCCAACAGAGGCTGTTGACGTCAGTGGAATGTCCTCCGTGTTAGCCATTCCGCTGGGCGATGGGTCTGATGGCGAGCTTTACTACGGGGTTAATTCCTCAAAGCCTCATTGGTTTGAAGAGCTTTCGACCTTGGCCAAAAGTCAGCAAGCACTCGATGTGCAATCAGCCACAGGTGTTCTAACTGCGAAGATAGGAAGTCGCTGTTTCTTAATTTCTTTTGGTCACGGCTGGCAAAAGATTGACCGTTCAAAGATTGTCCGTAACTTTGGTATAAGGTGCGTGTTGAATCTTAGTCCCGAAAACGCACTTCGTGGAATTCGACGCGATCGTATAGCCACGAAGACGATTCAGGCAATCGAACAAATTCCCGATAACGATGATATTAGTCGTTTTGGTATGGACGTATATAGAGATATTTTGCGTGGCGTACGTGCTCAGGTTGACGATAATCATGGATTCGGAGATTCTGTCTCTGGATCGGATAGCTTTAAAGCGACAGTTGATCTGTCAAAAGAAGGGCTGCATAGTTTTCTCGTAAAGTGTTTAAATGTATATGATCAAGACTCTTACACTAAAAGATTTAAATGGGTTGATAATATATTTCCTATAAAAGACGAAAAAATAATAAAGCGCTTGTACTCAAGTCTATTGAAAGGCCTGGTGCATAACCCATCGGGATATGTTCTTTGCATGCCGACTTTGGTAAATTGGGATGCTTACGATATTGTCTCCTTTGAGCGAAAAAAAAGAGGCGCCAGTCCAGTGGCGTACCAGTTCACAATCGACGCTGCGATGGAATTTCTTTTGTCGCGCAGCACTCCTCTGAAGATGTCAAATATTTATTGCGAGAAAGTCTATTTATATAATTCTGATGGACATAGTGCAGGATCTTGGGGTTTGTATGAATGCGTTCATGGGACGCTGACGTATCGCGACAAGCTATACATTATTCACGGCGGTGAGTGGTTTTGCTTAAATAAAGATTACGTAGATGAAATAGATGGGCGTGTCGCAGACATTGAAAATTCGACTTTAATTTTGCCTGGCGTAAAATTAAGGGAGATCGAAAAGGATTATAACGAAAGAGCTGCCTCAGGATCTGGTAGCGAGATCTTATGTCTGGATAGAAAATTAATTCCTCACGGACACGGCCGAAGTAAAATTGAAGTGTGTGATTTGTTAAGCAAAAATTGTGCGCTGATCTGCGTTAAGCCGTGGGGCGATAGCTCTGGGTCGTTGAGCCACTTATTTCAACAGGCGCTCGTGTCTGCAAAGCTCATTGTCAGAGATTTAGATTTTAGGAAAAAGGTTGCAGATGTTTTGGATGGCGACTTTCTTCTTTCATGGAATATGGCTTGTAATGAGAACGGCTATGAGGTGGCTCTTGTCGTTTTGCGAGGACCAACCAAGGATAAGTTACCATTCTTCGCCAAACTGGCATTTGTATCTTGTGCAGATGCGTTGCGAGAAATGAGGTTTAAGCCTACTTATTTAGCAATAAGAGAGGATCTAAGCTGAACTTAGGTGTCTGGTAACGCATGGTCCCAAAGATATAAGCACCTGCCAAAGCGCACCTTGATATTTGACCTGGTGGGCGAACGCAAAACGGCGCCGTTTCACTACGGCGCCGTTTCTAGTTTGTCCTAGGTGACGATCAAAGCGCTTCGAAAATCCCCGCCGCGCCCATACCCGTGCCAATACACATCGTCACCATGCCGTACTTCTGCTTCCTGCGGCGCAGGCCATGCACCAACGTGGCGATACGGACGGCGCCAGTGGCCCCAAGCGGGTGGCCCAGCGCGATGGCGCCGCCGAGCGGGTTCACCTTGCTCGGGTCGAGCTTGAGGTCGCCCATCACGGCCAGCGCCTGGGCGGCGAAGGCTTCGTTGAGTTCGATCCAGTCCAGCTGATCCTGGGTGATGCCGGTCTGCCTGAGGGCCTTGGGGATCGCTTCCTTCGGGCCGATGCCCATGATCTCCGGGCGTACGCCGGCGACGGAGAAGCCGACGAAGCGGGCCAGCGGCTGCAGGTTGTATTCCTTGATCGCCTTTTCGCTGGCGAGCAGCACGGCGCCGGCGCCGTCGGACATCTGCGAGGAGTTGCCGGCGGTGACGGTGCCGCCGAACTGGCCGTTGCGGAACACGGTCTTGAGCTTGCTCAGCACCTCGAGCGTGGTGCCGGCGCGCGGGCCTTCGTCGGTGCCGATGCTGCGGCTGTCGGTGACGATGCCGCGGGTAGCGAGGTTGGGGTAATGGTCGTCCAGCGCGAACGGGCTGATCTCGTCGTTGAACTCGCCGGCGGCCTGGGCGGCCAGCGCGCGGCGGTGGCTTTCCACCGCGAACGTGTCCTGCTGTTCGCGACTGACCTTCCACTGCTTGGCCACGTTCTCGGCGGTGATGCCCATGCCGTAGGCGATGCCGATGTGCTCGTTGCTGAAGATCGCGGGGTTCATCGCGATCTTGTGGCCCATCATCGGCACCATGCTCATGCTCTCGGTGCCGCCGGCGAGCATCAGGTCGTCCTCGCCAAGGCGGATGCGATCGGCGGCCATCGCCACGGCCTGCAGGCCGGACGAGCAGAAGCGGTTGATGGTGACGCCGGGCACGGTGTCGGGCAGGCCGGCCAGCAGCACGCCGATGCGTGCCACGTTCATGCCTTGCTCGGCCTCGGGCATGGCGCAGCCGATGATGGCGTCGCCGATGCGGTGCGGGTCGATGCCGGGGTACTGCGCCATCACCGCCTTGATGACGTGGGCGAGCATGTCGTCCGGGCGGGTGTTGCGGAATACGCCGCGCGGCGCCTTGCCGACCGGGGTGCGGGTGGCGGCGACGATGTAGGCGTCTTGCACTTGCTTGGTCATGGGATTTGCTCCGTGGCGTCGCGCGTGAAGCAGCGACGCTTTCAGTTTTTGATCGTCATCCCGGCGTAGGCCGGGATCCAGTGTCGTTGTCGTGGGTCGAAGTCGCTGGACCCCAGCTTGCGCTGGGGTGACGACGTTTCAGTTCCTGAGCGGCTTGCCGGTGGTCATGGTGTGGGCGATGCGGGCCTGGGTTTTCTCGGTCTGCGCCAGTTCCACGAAATGCTTGCGTTCCAGCGCCAGCAGCCATTCCTCGTCGACCGTCGAGCCGCGCTCGATCACGCCGCCGCACAAGGTGTCAGCGATGCGCGTGGCGATGTCCACGTCGTGCTCGGAGGCGAAGTAGCCCGCCTGCAGGTTGGCCAGCGAGGCCTTGAACGTGGCAGTGCCGACGTCGCCGGCAACCGGGATGGCACGGGCCGGCAGCGGTGGACGGTAGCCGCTTTCGGCCAGTGCGTTGGCCACCTGCTTGGCCACGTAGAGCAGCTCGTAGGCGTTGAACACCACCACGTCGCTGTCGCGCAGCAGGCCCAGGTTCTTCGCCTCGAAGGCGCTGGCGGACACCTTGGCCATCGCCACGGTCTCGAACACCTTCTTCAGTTCCTCGAACGGGTCGGCCGGGTTTGCCCTGGCGGCGCGCACGGCCAGCTCATGCAGGCCGCCGCCAGCCGGCAGCAGGCCGACGCCGGCTTCGACCAGGCCGATGTAGCTTTCCAGCGCCGCCACGGTGCGTGCCGAATGCATCTGGAACTCGCAGCCGCCGCCGAAGGCCATGCCGCGCACGGCGGACACCACCGGCACCAGCGAGTACTTGATCGCCATGCTGGTGCGCTGGAAGTTCTCCACCATCTTCTCGAAGTCGGCGATCTTGCCGGCCTGCAGCAGGCCGAGCGCGCCCTTGAGATCCGCGCCGGCGGAGAACGGCTCGCCGGTCTGCCAGATCACCACCGCCTTGAGTTTCTCCTCGGCCAGCTTGATCGCATGCTGCACGCCGTCGAGCACGAAGTCGTTGACGGTGTTCATCTTGGTCTTGAACGAGAGGATGCCGACGCCGTCGTCGCCCAGCGTCCACAGGCGCACGCTGTCGTTCTCCCACACTGTGGTGCCCTGGTCGAACTTCTCGCCGATCAGCGGATCGGGGAACAACTGGCGTTTGTACACGGGATGCTGCGAACGCGGCTTGTCGGCATTCGCACTGGCGGAGTACGAACCGCCCTTGCCATGGACGCCCTTGCGGCCATCGGTGACCCAGGCCGGCAGCGGTGCCTTGCTCATGGCCTTGCCGGCGGCGATGTCCTCGTTGATCCAGTTGGCGATCTGCTGCCAGCCGGCGGCCTGCCAGGTCTCGAACGGGCCGAGCTTCCAGCCGTAGCCCCAGCGGATCGCGAAATCCACGTCGCGTGCGGTGTCGGCGATATCGGCCAGGTGATAGGCGGTGTAGTGGAACAGGTCGCGGAAGCTGGCCCACAGGAACTGTGCCTGCGGGTCGCTGGACGCGCGCAGCTTGCCGAACTTCTCGGCCGGATCCTTGATCGCCAGGATCGCGGCGACTTCGTCGGAGGGCTTCTGCTCCGATGCGCGGTAATCCTTCGCGGCCGGATCGAGCACCACGATGTCCTTGCCGGCCTTCTTGTAGAAGCCGGCGCCGGTCTTCTGGCCGAGCGCGCCCTGGTCGATCAGGCCGCTGAGCCACGCCGGCGCCTTGAAGTACGCGTGCCACGGATCGTCGGGCAGGGTGTCGGCCATGGTCTTGATCACGTGCGCCATGGTGTCCAGGCCGACCACATCCGCCGTGCGATAGGTGGCGCTCTTCGGCCTGCCCAGCGCCGGTCCGGTCAGCGCGTCGACGGTGTCGAAGCCGAGCTTGAACTGATCGGTGTGGTACATCGCCGAGAGCATCGAGAACACGCCGATGCGGTTGCCGATGAAGTTCGGGGTGTCCTTGGCGATCACCACGCCCTTGCCGACGGTGGTGACCAGGAAGGCCTCGAGGCCCTCGATCACGGCCGGATCGGTGAGCTTGGTCGGGATCAGTTCGACCAGGTGCATGTAGCGCGGCGGGTTGAAGAAGTGCACGCCGGTGAAGCGGTGGCGCATTTCTTCCGGCAGCGCTTCGGCGAGGCCGTTGATCGACAGGCCCGAGGTGTTGGAGGCAAGGATCGCGGTCTTCGACAGATATGGAGCGATCTTCTTGTACAGGTCCAGCTTCCAGTCCATCCGCTCGGCGATCGCCTCGATCACCAGGTCGACATCCTTCAGATGCCCCATGTCCTCGTCGTAGTTGGCCGGGATGATCGCGGCGGCGAAGTTCTTGTCGGCCAGCGGCGCCGGGGAAAGTTTGAGGAGATTCGCGATGGCCTTGAGCGCGATGCCACTTTTCGGGCCTTCTTTTGCCGGCAGGTCGAACAGCACGGTCTCGACGCCGGCGTTGGTCAGGTGCGCGGCGATCTGCGCGCCCATGACGCCGGCGCCCAGCACGGCAGCCTTGCGGATGCGTAGTGCCGATGTAGGTGAGGATGCAGCGGTCATTGGCTTCTCCGATGGTGCGAACACGAAACTTGGGGGTAGGGAACCGCACGGCCGTTGCCGGCCGGTGACAAAGGAATCAGGGGTGACTCAGGCCGGCGACGGCGAAACGGATCAGGTGCTGGGCGGTCTGTTCGCGGTGGGCCAGCTCGCTGACGTCATGTTTGCGCTGGATCATGCCGAAGCCGGACATCGCATGGGTCAGTGCGCCAGTGACCAGGTCGATGCGCCAGTACAGCTCCGATTTGCCCAGATGCGGCAGCAGGCGGGCGAACTCGGTGGTGAACTGACGGATCACATGGCCGTAGTTCTCGGACAGGAACTGGCGCAGGGTGTCGTCGTGCTCGGCAAACGCCCGCGCCAGCACGCGCATGAACAGCGCGCCGCTGTCGTCGTGCGACAGATCCAGCGCCGGGCGGATATAGGCGGCCAGCACGTCTTCCAGGGTGGTATCGGCATGGCCGGCGACCTTCGCCAGCGCCTCCAGCCGGCGGGCATTCAGCGCGTCCAGCCGGCGCCGGAACACCTGTTCGACGAGTTTTTCCTTGGAGCCGAAGTGGTAGTTGACCGCGGCCAGGTTGACACCGGCGGCGGCTGTGAGCTGACGCAACGAGGCGCCGTCAAAGCCACGCTGGGCAAACAGGACTTCGGCGGCGCCGAGTATCCGATCCTTGGTCGAGGCGGAGCTGTTTGCGAGCAGGGGCATGCGTCGGTCATCGGGCTGGTTCAAACGATCGTTTGAGCATACGCGGGCCGCGTGACGGCCGTCAAACGATCGTTTGTTGCAAACGGCAAGTTATTTCCGTATGAGTTAGAATCTGTCAAACTTTCATGAGCTAAATCCGCAATCCTTGTCAGGTTTAGCTCAACGCCGGCCGGGGGCCGGCACGATCCCTTTCCCTAAATCCGTTTTCCCGGAGCAGACCCGTATGGCGCTGGAGCGCACCCTTTCCATCATCAAGCCCGACGCCGTTGCCAAGAACGTCATCGGTGAAATCTATGCCCGTTTCGAGAAGGCTGGCCTGAAGGTCATCGCTGCGAAGATGAAGCAGCTGTCGCGCAAGGAAGCCGAAGGTTTCTATGCGGTGCATCGCGAGCGTCCGTTCTTCAGTGCGCTGGTCGAGTTCATGATTTCCGGTCCGGTGATGATCTCGGCGCTGGAAGGCGAGAACGCCGTGCTCGCGCATCGTGACTTGATGGGTGCCACCAATCCGAAGGAAGCCGCGCCGGGCACGATCCGCGCCGACTTCGCCGATTCCATCGACGCCAATGCCGTGCATGGCTCCGATGCGATCGATACGGCCAAGGTGGAGATTGCCTATTTCTTCGCTGCAACGGATGTGCTTTCGCGCTGAGCGATTCAATGTTGTGAGGCATGAGTTGTGAATCAGGTTGCTGTAAATCCACAAGCCAAAGTCAATCTGCTCGACTTCGATCGCCAGGGTCTGCGTGATTTCTTCACGCAGATCGGTGAGAAGCCGTATCGCGCCGAGCAGGTGATGAAGTGGATCTACCACGACCTGGAAGACAACTTCGAAAACATGACCGACGTGGGCAAGGCGCTGCGCGCCAAGCTCACCGAGGTCTGCTACGTCGGGCGGCCAAATACACTGCTGGACAAGGCGGCCAATGACGGTACGCACAAGTGGCTGCTGGGCATGGACAAGGGCAACGCGGTCGAGACCGTGTACATCCCCGAGCCGACCCGGGGCACCTTGTGCGTCTCCTCGCAGATCGGTTGCGCGCTGAACTGCCAGTTCTGCTCGACCGGCGCGCAGGGCTTCAATCGCAACCTGTCCACCGCCGAGATCATCGGCCAGGTGTGGGTGGCGGCGAAGTACCTGGGCAATGTCACCCACCAGAACCGTCGCATCACCAACGTGGTGATGATGGGTATGGGCGAGCCGCTGGCCAACTTCGAGAATGTGGTCAAGGCGATGCGCCTGATGCGCGACGACCTCGGCTTCGGCCTGGCCGCCAAGCGCGTCACGCTGTCCACCGCCGGCATGGTCCCGCTGATCGACCAGCTGTCGGATGCGATCGACGTGTCACTGGCGGTGTCTCTGCACGCTGCGAATGACGATCTGCGCACCGAACTGGTTCCCCTCAACAAGCGCTACCCGATTGCGGACCTGATCGCTGCCTGCCAGCGCTGGGTCGCGCGCAAGCCACGCACCTCGATCACCTTCGAGTACACCTTGATGAAGGGTGTCAACGACCAGCCGGAGCATGCCCGTCAGCTGATCAAGTTGATGCGCAAGCTGCCAACCTGCAAGGTCAACCTGATTCCGTTCAACCCATTCCCCGGCACCCGCTTCGAGCGCTCGGACGCGAGCGACATTCGCGACTTCCAGACACAGCTGCTGAACGCCGGCGTGCTGACCATGCTGCGGCGTACCCGCGGTGACGATATCGATGCCGCCTGCGGCCAGCTGGCCGGGCAGGTGACCGATCGCACCCGTCGCAGCGCCGATATCCGCAAACGGCAGGACGAGGAAGCCATCCATGCGATTTGAGCGTGCACTGATCTTCTCCCTGTTGTTGCCGCTGGCCGGGTGTGTCACCACGCACACCGACAGCAACTCGCTCACCAAGAGCATCCCGAAGACCAGCAAGAGCCAGCAGGCGCTGGATGCGGCACGCGTGCATACCGAACTGGGCCAGCGCTACATGGCCAATGGCGATACGCAGACGGCGCTGGAAAAGCTGACCATGGCGCTGAAGTTCGATCCCAACTATGCCCCGGCGCATACCGTGATCGCGGTGCTGTACGAAAAGATCAACAACCTTCCCGAGGCCGAGGTGCATTACCGCAAGGCGGTCGAGCTGGAGCCGGCCAAGGGTGACCCGAACAACAACCTCGGGGTGTTCCTGTGCCACACCGGCAAGGTTGCCGAAGCCGACCAGTATTTCCGCAAGGCGGTTGCCGACCCGTTCTACCAGACCCCGGATGTGGCGCTGACAAACGAGGGTGTCTGCCAGCTGCGGGCGAGCGATGTTGCCGGGGCCGAAGCGAGTTTTCGTGACGCCATCGCGCGAAATCCGGGCAATGCAGAGGCACTCTTTCAGCTTGCGAACACGCTTTACGTGCACAATGATGCGTTCCGGGCCCGGGCCTTCCTCCAGCGTTTCGACGCGCTGGGCAAGCCGACGGCGGCATCGCTCAAGCTCGGTTACGATGTCGAATCACATTTGGGCAACCTGGACGGTGCCCAGACCTATAACAAGCGGTTGCAGAGCCAGTTCCCGGATTCGGAGCAGGCACATGCACTCAACTCTTCCACTGCCAGCCCATGACTTCGATGCAGCCAACCCCGTCTGAACAGGGTTCGGGTGAGCCCGATCTGTTCGGTATCAATCTGCTCAACATGGATGTGCCAGTCGCAGAGTCCCATGCTGTCAGTTTCGGCAATCGACTGCATGCGGCGCGTGAAGCGCGTGGACTGGATCTGGAAACGTGTGCGCATACCCTGAAGCTGCCGGCCCGGGTGCTGCGCCAGCTCGAGCAGGGCAGTTGCGACGGCATCGATTCGAAGGTCTATCTCGCCAGCTACATCGGCAAGTACGGCAGCTTTCTCGGCATCAACCAGGCGTCGATCCAGGTTGAACTCGATCGCATCAAGCAGGTCGAGTTACCGCTGGTTGCCACCGGCGGTATTTCGCACTCGCGCTTCCTGCTGGATCACTACGCCACGGTGGCTACCTACGTGGTACTCACCCTGGTGATTGCCGTACCGACGATCTGGTTCGGTGTGCGCAGCACGCTGGATCGCGACCTGAGTCATTTTGCACCGCTGGATTCGACGCCGGTGGCCCAGCAGGATGCACCGGGAACGACCGTCAACCCGACGCCTGCTGGCCCGGCCCGCAGTGCCGTGACTGTGGCAGCACCGCCGAAAGCGACCGTTGCAACGACACAGGAGCAGCCACAGCCGCTGATGGCCTCGATGGCGCCGTTTCCGAATCTGGACAGCAACAGCCAGCCGGCCGCCGTGGTTCCTCCACCTGCGCCGGCAGTCGATGCCGGTACCGGTACCGGCAGTCACAGTGTGAGCCTGAACCTGAGCGCGGCCAGCTGGGTCGAAGTGGTCGGTGCTGATGGTTCACGGCTGGAATACGGCCTGCTCCCTGCGGGCAGCAACAAGGTTTATCACAGCGACCAGCCACTGGATGTGCGCATCGGCAATGCCAGTGGCGCACAGGTCAGCATCGATGGCCAGCCGGTCGGGCTTGATGATTTCCGGCGTGCCAACGTGGCGCGTTTCCGCGTGCGGGTACAGGACGGCAAGGCCTCTGCAGCCGGCCTCTGATTGCTGTTTCGTCCGCTGCGGACAATCCATTTCGGTTATGCTTGCCCACTGTCCGTTCGGTTGCCGAACGGACGTGATCGGCTTTTCCCTTTTATCGCGCTGGCCTATGCACGCGCCTGCGGGTGCGCGGCCCTCTGAATGGTGATTGCATGGCGTTTGAAGAATACGACAAGTACGAACAAAGCGAACTGGTTCAGAAGTGGCTGCGCGAGAATGGCCTGTCGATCATTGTCGGTGTCGCCATCGGTCTGGTCGGCATCTTCGGCTGGCAGCACTGGCGCAATCACCAGGCAAACCACCAGGCGCAGGCTGCACAGTTGTATCAGCAGGTGCAGATTGCCATGGCGTCCGGCAAGCAGGACATAGCCGCGCAACTCACCGACAAGTTGATGACGGATTACGCCGAGTCGCCATATGCCGTATTCGCCGTCAGCGACCGCGCCAGGCAGCAGGTACAGGACAAGCAGTTCGACAAGGCGGAGATCTCGCTGGCGTGGGCCGAGGGTCACGCCGGTGCGCCTGCATTGAAGTCATTGACCCAGCTGCGTATTGCGCAGGTGGAACTGGCCAGCGGCAACGGCGCAGCCGCGCTGACCACGCTCGATCGCATACCGGCCAATGATTTTCAGGGCCTGGCACAGGAACTCCGCGGCGATGTGCTGGTCAAGCTTGGGCGTTCAGATGATGCGCGCAAGGCCTATCGGACAGCCTTGTCGGCGCTGAGCGAGGAAGCACCGCAACGCGGTGCCTTGCAGATGAAACTTGATGATTTGGCTGCGGCCGGGAAGCAGGGTGCATGAAACCTGAAATGATGAAGCGCGTCTTGCTGATCTCTCTGACTTCATTGGTGGCGCTTGCCGGTTGCCATTCGTTCAAGAAGGAAAATGTCCAGCCGCCGACCCCGTTGGCGAAGGACTTCAAGCCCACCGTGCAGGTCACCAAGCTGTGGAGCACTCGCATAGGCGATGGTGCCGGCAAGAGCGGCGCCCGCCTGCGCCCGACCGTGGTCGATGGCGTGCTTTACGCTGACAGCACGGATGGCAAGCTGGCAGCCATCGATGCCACCAGTGGCAAGACACTGTGGTCGAAGAGCACGCGCACCCACGGCTGGTTCGGCTGGGGTGACAAGAAGCGCCAGGACGCCATGTATGCCGGCGGCCCCGTGGTTGATGGCGATCTGCTGGCAGTCGGTACGCTTGACGGTCATGTGTATGGCGTGAGTGCCAAAGACGGCAGTCCCCGCTGGGATGCCGAACTGGCTGGCGAAGTGCTGGCATCGCCGGCGATTTCAGGTGACCTTGTGCTGGTTCGCACCGAGGACGGCCGTATCTACGGGCTGGACCGGGCAACTGGCAAGCGGCGCTGGGTGTACGACCAGGGCAATGTGCCGCTGCTCAGCCTGCGCGGCAATGGCGGCCTGCTGACAGCCAATGGCGTGGTGTTCTTCGGCAGCGACGACGGCAAGCTGGTTGCCTTGCGCCAGGATAACGGCGCGAAACTGTGGGAACAGAAGCTGGCCAGCGGCAATGGCCGCACCGACATCGAGCGACTGAATGACGCCGATGGCTCGATCCTGCTCGAAGGCAGCACGCTGTATGCCGCGGCTTATCACGGCAATCTGCTGGCGGTGGACGGTCCCAGCGGCCGGCCATTGTGGGGACATCCGTTCTCCACCTTCGATTCGTTGGCTCTCGGCGGCAATGCGCTGTATGGCGTCAATGAGGATTCGCAGGTGTGGGCGTTCGACAAGAGCAGCGGCGCCGACACCTGGAAGAATGATGACCTGAAGTACCGCTGGCTTACCGGCCCGGCCGTGCAGGGCAACTACGTCGTGGTCGGTGACATGGAAGGCTACGTGCACTGGCTGCAGACCGGCGACGGTGCGCTGGCCGCCCGCGAGCGGTTTTCGAAGAAGGCGATCCGCGCCCAGCCGCTGGTCGTGGGCGATATCGTCTATGTCGAGGACGTGAAGGGCCATATCGGCGCTTACCGTCTCTCGGCTCATTGATCGCTGCGTCGATCGCAAGGAATCATGTTTTCCCATGTTGCCCGTCGTCGCCCTGGTCGGTCGTCCCAATGTCGGTAAATCGACCCTCTTCAACGTACTGACGCGCAGCCGTGACGCCCTGGTGGCCGATATGCCGGGGGTCACCCGCGATCGCCATTACGGTGTCTGTCGCACCGGCGAGCGGCCTTTCGTGGTGGTCGACACCGGCGGTCTGTCCGGCGTCGAGGAGGCAATGGATGTCCTGACCGCGAAGCAGGTGCGCCTGGCGATCGAAGAGGCGCAGGTGCTGGTGTTTGTCGTCGATGCGCGCGATGGCCTGCTGCCGCAAGACTACGTCATCCTCAACGAGCTGCGTCGCAGCGGCAAGACCATCATCGCGGCGGTCAACAAGACCGATGGATTGGAAGAAGAGGCCGTGCTGGCGGAGTTCTCCGCCTTCGGTGTCGGCAAGATCCTGCCGCTATCCGCCGCACACAACCGCGGCACCAGCGACCTGATTGCAATGGTTCTGCCGTTGCTGCCGGCCGACGAGGAAAGCACGACCGAGGCGGACGGTGAGGACGGCAGCATCCGTGTTGCCATCGTCGGACGTCCGAATGCCGGCAAGTCGACCCTGATCAATCGCCTGCTGGGCGAGGAACGGCTGATCGTCTCCGACGTGGCCGGCACCACCCGCGATCCGATCCGTGTTCCGCTGGAGCGCGACGGCAAGCGTTACACGCTGATCGACACCGCTGGCATCAGGCGCAAGGCACGCGTCGAGGAAGCCGTCGAGAAATTCAGTGTCATCAAGACGCTGCAGTCGATTGCCGCTGCCCAGGTCGTGGTGGTGATGATCGATGCCCGCGAAAACCTGGCCGACCAGGATCTCACCCTGATCGGTTACGCGATGGACGAGGGCAGGGCGCTGGTGATCGCCATCAACAAATGGGATGGCCTGGACCAGTATCAGCGCGACGAGTGCATGCGCGCGCTGGATCGTCGCTTGGTATTCGTCGATTGGGCCAAGCAGGTGCACATTTCGGCGCTGCACGGATCGGGCCTGCGCGAGCTGATGCGTGCGGTGGTGCGTGCACACGCCGCTGCAACCAAGGTGCTGGTGTCTTCCGACCTCACCAAGACGCTGGAAAAAGCCTACGAAAGCTACCAGCCGCCGCTGGTGAACGGTCATGCGCCGAAACTGCGCTTCGCGCATCCGGGCGGCAACAACCCGCCGACCATCGTGATCCACGGTACGCGCACCAAGCATATTGCGCCAGCGTATCAACGCTATCTGGAAAACTTCTTCCGCAAGCGCTACCGGCTGGAAGGTACGCCGGTCCGCATTGCCTTCCGCGAAGGTGAAAACCCGTACGCGGGGCGCAAGAAGGTGTTGACCAAGGAGCAGGAGAAAAAGGCGCGACGCCGGGTGAGTGACCTGATCAAGCGCACGCGCTGATTCGCTGATCCACTTCAGGCTACCGCGCTCGTATTAGGCTACGGCGAATGAGCGACTCCTTGAATCGTGACGTCTGGCTGGACGAACTGCGCCGCCGCGTGCCGGAAATTCCACCGACCGAAGCATTGGCTCGGCAAGCCCGTGGCGCCCTGCTGGTCGATGTGCGCGAAGATGCCGAACGCGCCGCCGGCATGCCGGCCAATGCGTTGGGCCTCTCGCGCAGTTTCCTTGAACTGCGTATCGAACAGCTGGAGGCGGACCGCGATCGTCCCATGCTGATGCTGTGCGGCAGCGGTCAGCGCTCGCTGTTCGCCGCCGAGGCGCTACAGCGTCTCGGCTATCGTCAGGTCAGTTCGGTGGCTGGCGGCTTCAACCGCTGGAAGATGGAAGGCTTGCCGATCGCCGTCAGTGCACTCGATGCCGATGCCGTGGAGCGCTATGCCCGCCAACTGCGTCTGCCGCAAGTCGGCGAGGCAGGGCAGGCCCGCCTCGCCGCAGCGAAGGTGGTGCTGCTCGGCGCCGGTGGGCTCGGTGCGCCGGCGGCGCTGTATCTCGCGGCGGCGGGCGTAGGCCAGCTCACCCTGATCGATGACGACAGGGTTGAACGCTCCAACCTGCACCGGCAGATCATTCATGCCGATGCACGTGTCGGCATGGCCAAGACCGAATCGGCGCGGATTGCGCTGCAGGCACTCAATCCGCGCATCCGCATCGAGATTCGTAACGAGCGTCTGCAGGCCGGCAATGTGGAGCGATTGCTTGCCGGCCACGACCTGATCATCGATGGCGCCGACAACTTCCCGGCACGCTATCTGCTGGCGGCCGCCTCGCTGCAACTGAAACTGCCGATGGTGTATGGCGCGGTGGAACGTTTCAACGGGCAGCTCAGCGTGTTCGATCCACGTCGTGACGATTCACCGTGTTACCGCTGCCTGTTTCCCGAGCCACCGGCGGCTGCCGATGCTCCCAACTGCAGCGAAGCCGGCGTACTCGGCGTGTTGCCCGGTATCGTCGGACTGCTGCAGGCGACCGAGGCACTCAAGCTGCTCCTCGGCCTGGGCGAATCGCTGGTTGGCCGGCTGTTGAGCTTCGACGCGCTGAGCATGCATTTCCGCGAAACCCGGTTGTCGCGAGATCTGGCGTGTCCCGGGTGTGGCGCCGCTGCCGTGTTTGGCGGCTACGAGGATGTCGTGCAGATGTGTTCCGCCACTGGTTGAGGCAGATCCGGCGGGATCAGTCCGTACACTGCAGCGTCATGGGCTTGTCCGTTCGCCCACAGGCGCTGGCGCGCGATTGCCTCGAAGCGTGCACCGATCTTCTCTGCCGTGCGCCGGCTTGGGTAGTTGTCGGGCAAGGCCACGATCTCGACCCGGATCAGGCCCAGTTGCTCGAAACCGAAACGTGCTGCGAGCGTGGCCGCTGCCACGGCGATACCTTGCCGCTGGCGCGACTGACGTATCCAGTAGCCCAGGTTGGCACTACGGTGCAGCCGGTTATAGTGGTTCAGGCCGATACCGCCCAGCAGGTCGCCCGAGCCGGCATCGAAGATCGGGAATGCGAAGTGCTCGCCGGTACGCCAACCGGACTGGCAGTGCGCGATCCAGGCGACGGCATCTTCCACACGATAACCGGCATGACACCAGGGCAGCCAGCGGCCCACACTGTCGGTCGACTCGCGTGCGGCGTCGAACAGCGCCTCCGCATCGCATGCTTGCCACGGGCGCAGGCACAACCGGCCGTTGGTCAGTTCCAGCGTGTCTGCAAGTACCTCGTTGGCCGTCATGCGTGCCTGTCGTTTGTGCGCGTGTGGCTGAGGCCGGATAATGACCACCTTTACGGTCAGGCAGCAACCCATGAGCGCACGCATCCTCGACGGCAAACGCATTGCGCAGGAGCTGCTTGAGAGACTGCGTCTGCGCGTCGCCGAACGGGTGTCACGCGGCCTGGCCGAACCGGGACTGGCGGTGGTGCTGGTGGGCGACGACGCTGCTTCCTCGGTCTACGTGCGCAACAAGCGCAAGGCCTGTCACCAGGTCGGTTTCCGTTCGTTCGACTACGATCTGCCGTCCGGCACCACCCAGGATGAACTGTTCGCATTGATCGACCGGTTGAACGCCGACCCGGACGTGCATGGCATCCTGGTGCAGTCGCCGTTGCCTGAGCATATCGACGAGGATGCATTGGTCGACCGCATCGACCCAGACAAGGATGTAGACGGCTTCCAGGCGGTGAACGTCGGGCGTCTCGCGCTGCGTCGTTTCGGCCTGCGCCCATGCACGCCGAAGGGCGTGATGACCCTGCTTGGGCATACCGATCGACCTGTACGCGGCCAGCATGCGGTGGTGGTCGGCGTATCCAATCATGTGGGCCGCCCGTTGGTATTGGAGTTGATGATCGCCGGCTGCACCACCACCTGCTGCCATCGCTTTACCCACGATCTGGAGAGCTTCGTGCGCCAGGCCGATATCCTGGTCGTGGCCGTCGGCAAACCGGGTCTGGTCAAGGGTGAATGGATCAAGCCGGGTGCGGTGGTGATCGACGTGGGCATCAACCGTCTCGACGACGGCCGGCTGGTGGGCGACGTGGATTTCGAGGCCGCGGCGACGCGAGCCAGCTGGATCACGCCCGTCCCCGGCGGCGTCGGCCCGATGACCGTAGCCACCTTGATGGAAAACACGCTGGAAGCCGCTGACGCGCGCTCCGCGCCACACAAAACCACCTGATCCACGGGCAGCGTTCATCCAACATCTGGCGAGCATCATGGCGAGGCGCGTATAATTCCCTCTTTGCAGCGGGACTTTTCGCATGCGCATCATCGCCGAGGCCCTGACCTACGACGACGTCTACCTAGTTCCGGGCCACTCCATCGTGCTGCCGCGCGATGTGGACACCTCCACGCGGTTCACCCGCAACCTGCGCCTGAACATCCCGATCGTCTCCGCTGCCATGGATACGGTCACCGAAGCCCGCCTCGCCATCACCATGGCCCAGAACGGCGGCATCGGCATCATCCACAAGAACATGACGGCCGAGCAGCAGGCGGCGGAAGTGCGGCTGGTGAAGAAGTTCGAAGCAGGCGTGATCCGCAACCCGATCAGCGTGGAACCGAACACCTCGATCCGCGAAGTGCTGCGGCTGACCCATGCGCACAATATTTCCGGCGTACCGGTGGTCGACGGCGGCAAGCTGGTGGGCATCGTCACCAGCCGTGACCTGCGCTTCGAGCGCAAGCACGACGACCCGGTGCGCAACATCATGACCCGCCAGGACAAGCTGGTAACGGTGCGCGAAGGCGCCAGCCAGGACGAGGTGCTGCAGTTGTTGCACAAACACCGCATCGAGAAGGTGCTGGTGGTCAACGACAACTTCGAGCTGCGCGGGCTGATCACCGTCAAGGACATCCAGAAAGCGCGCGATAACCCGCATGCCGCCAAGGATCGCCACGAGGCCTTGCTGGTCGGCGCTGCTGTTGGCGTCGGTGGTGACACCGAGCAGCGCGTCGCCGCGCTGGTCGATGCCGGTGTGGACGTACTGGTGGTGGATACCGCGCACGGTCATTCGCAGGGCGTGATCGAACGTGCAGGTTGGGTCAAGAAACACTACCCGCAGGTGCAGGTGATCGCCGGCAACATCGTTACTGGTGAAGCGGCGCGTGCGCTGCTCGATGTCGGTGTCGATGCGGTCAAGGTCGGCGTGGGTCCCGGTTCGATCTGCACCACGCGCGTGGTCGCCGGCGTCGGCGTGCCGCAGATCACTGCGATCGACATGGTCGCCACCGCGCTGAAGGACGAGATCCCGCTGATCGCCGATGGCGGTATCCGTTATTCCGGTGACATCCCGAAGGCACTCGCTGCCGGCGCATCCACCGTGATGCTCGGCTCGATGTTCGCCGGTACCGAGGAATCACCGGGCGAGGTCGAGCTGTTCCAGGGGCGTTCGTACAAGAGCTACCGCGGCATGGGCTCGATCGGCGCGATGCAGCTCGGTTCGAAGGATCGTTACTTCCAGGACGAGGCCGATGCCGACAAGCTGGTGCCGGAAGGCATCGAAGGTCGCGTGCCGTACCGCGGTCCGCTGCGCAACATCATCCACCAGCTGATCGGCGGCCTGCGCGCCTCGATGGGTTATCTGGGTGCAGCCACCATCGATGACGTGCGTCACAAGGCGCAGTTCGTCAAGGTGACTTCCGCCGGCGTGACCGAAGCGCATCCACACGATATCCAGATCACCAAGGAAGCGCCGAATTACCGGCTCAACTCGTGATTGACGCGCCGGCCTGATGGCCGGCGCCTTGTTTTACAGGTAGCGACGCCGGTATGGCTGGCGTTGCGTTGTTCCTTCAAGATCAAAGGCACCGATGTGGTCGAGTGGCCACGCGGCAAAGACTGACCGGATCGGACCGGACCGATGACCAACATCCATAGCGACAAGATCCTGATCCTCGATTTCGGCGCGCAGTACACGCAGCTGATCGCACGCCGCATCCGCGAGCTTGGCGTGTATTGCGAGATCTGGGCCTGGGATCACGAGCCGGCCGAGATCGCCGCGTTCGGCGCGAAGGGCATCATCCTGTCGGGCGGCCCGGAATCGACCACGCTCGAAGGTGCGCCGAAAGCACCACAGCAGGTGTTCGACTACGGCGTGCCGATCCTCGGCATCTGCTACGGCATGCAGACGATGGCCGCCCAGCTCGGTGGCGCCACCGAGGCGGCCGATGCGCGCGAGTTCGGTCATGCCGAAGTCGACGTCGTGGCGACGAGCCGTCTGTTTGATGGCCTCAGCGATCATGCCGGCACGCACAAGCTCGATGTCTGGATGAGCCATGGCGATCACGTTGCCAAGGCGCCGCCAGGTTTCGCGATCACCGGCACCACCGACCGCATCCCGGTCGCGGTGATGGAGAACGAGGCGAAGCGCTGGTACGGCGTGCAGTTCCATCCGGAAGTCACGCACACCAAGCAGGGCGGGGCGCTGCTGAAGCGCTTCATCGCCGAGATCTGCGGCTGCGCCACGTTGTGGACCGCTGCCAACATCATCGACGACCAGATCGCCCGCGTGCGCGAACAGGTCGGCGACGACCATGTCTTGCTCGGTCTTTCGGGCGGCGTCGATTCCTCGGTGGTCGCCGCACTGCTGCACAAGGCGATCGGTGACCGGTTGACCTGCGTGTTCGTCGATACCGGCCTGCTGCGCTGGCAGGAAGGCGATCAGGTGATGGCCACGATGGCTGAGCACATGGGCGTCAAGGTCATCCGCGTCAACGCCGCAGACCGCTACTTCAAGGCACTTAAAGGCGTGGCCGATCCGGAAGCCAAGCGCAAGATCATCGGCGGCCTGTTCGTGGAGATCTTCGACGAGGAGTCGGGCAAGATCGCCGCCGACGGCAGCAAGGTGAAGTGGCTGGCGCAGGGCACCATCTACCCCGACGTGATCGAGTCCGCCGGCAGCAAGACCGGCAAGGCCCACGTGATCAAGAGCCACCACAATGTCGGTGGCCTGCCGGCGCACATGAAGCTCAAGCTGGTCGAGCCGTTGCGCGAACTGTTCAAGGACGAGGTGCGCCGTATCGGTGTCGAACTCGGCCTGCCGCGTGCGATGGTCTACCGCCACCCGTTCCCGGGTCCGGGTCTGGGTGTGCGCATCCTGGGCGAGGTGAGGCGTGAGTATGCCGAGCTGCTGGCGCAGGCCGATGCGATCTTCATCGACGAACTGCGCAAGGCCGACCTGTATGACAAGACCAGCCAGGCATTCGCCGTCTTCCTGCCGGTGAAGTCTGTCGGCGTGGTTGGCGATGCGCGAGCCTACGAATGGGTGATCGCGCTGCGTGCGGTGGAGACGATCGACTTCATGACTGCACACTGGGCACACTTGCCGTACGAGTTTCTCGGCAAGGTTTCTAATAGAATTATCAATGAATTACGTGGTATATCTCGTGTCGTTTATGATATCAGTGGCAAGCCACCTGCCACGATCGAGTGGGAATAACAGAATCAGTGAGTTGCGCATACCAGGGAAAGCCGGCAACTTGCCGGCTTTCTCATGTAAAGAAATTAGTACATTGAAATGACTGACGAAATTTCCGAAACTTCGAGTGAATTCTCAACTGCCGACATGCAGTACATGGGGCGAGCGCTGCAGCTCGCCGCACATGCGCGCGACGCCGAGAACGAGGTACCCGTGGGCGCCGTACTGGTCCTGGATGGCGAGATCGTCGGTCTGGGCTGGAACCGCAACATCACCTTGCACGACCCAACCGCCCATGCCGAGATCATGGCCATGCGTGCAGCCGGGGAAAGGCTGGCCAACCACCGCCTGTCTGGAGCCACGCTCTATGTCACGCTGGAACCTTGCACGATGTGTGCAATGGCAATGATCCATGCCCGCCTCGGCCGCGTGGTCTATGCAGCACCTGACCCCAAGACCGGTGCCGCCGGCAGCGTGTTCAATACCCTGATCGACGAGCGCCACAACCACCGCATCCAGGTGGCTGGCGGCCTGCTTGCCGAGGAGTCGGCCGGCCTGCTGCGCGAGTTCTTCCGCGCCCGGCGCTGAGCCGGGGTCTCACACAAAGGCCAGCACCTGCGCGCAGGGTTGCTCGATCTTGAGGCTCAACAGCGGATCGGCCCGGGTATGGCCCATGTTCACTGCGGCGATGGGTTTGCCCGCACGCGCCGCCGCATGGACGAAGCGGTAGCCGGAATACACCATCAACGAGGAGCCGACGACCAGCATGGCGTCCGCGCCATGCAGCGCCTGCATGCCGGCATCCACCCGTTCACGCGGTACGTTTTCCCCGAAGAACACTACGTCCGGCTTCAGCAACCCGGCGCAATGCGGGCACGGTGGTATCTGGAAAAGGGAGAAATCCTGCCCGTCCAGATCGGCGTCGCCGTCCGGGGCATCGGCCGCATCGAGATCCGCCCAGGCCGGATTCAGGCGCAGCAGTTCGGCCTGGAAATCAGTCCGGGCAAGGCGTTGTTCGCAGGCCAGGCAACGCACCCGATCCAGTCGCCCGTGCAGATCGACCACGTTTTCGCTGCCGGCAGCCTGATGCAGTCGGTCGACATTCTGAGTCAGCAGCAGGGCAAGTTTCCCCTGCCGTTCCAGCCGTGCAAGCGCGTGATGGGTCGCATTCGGCCGTGCGTGCCCGAATCGCTGCCAACCGATGAGGCTGCGCGCCCAGTAGCGCTGGCGCGTTATCAGTTCGCCGACGAATGCCTGATAAGTCACTGGCTGCGGGCGCTTCCAGCCGCCGCTGGCATCCCGGTAATCGGGAATGCCCGAATCCGTGCTGCAGCCAGCTCCGGTCAACACGAACAGGCGCCGATGCTTCGCCACGAACTCGGGCAATGCTGTGGCACCCACCTGGGTTTCGACCGTCTGATGTGCTTGAGGTGACATGCCTGTTCTTATGGCATTCCGCTGCACGGATTGCCAGCAGCGGTCACGGTGCCGTGGCGAGCTGGCTTCGGTTCCAGCCGACCAGTTGCAGCTGCAGTCCCCATGGCGTGACGAAATTCACCAACGTCTGACCGGCATGCGAGCCGGTCGTCAAGGTGACCGGCGCGCCGATCACCTTGACACCTTCGCGTCGCAGCCATTGATCGGCATGTGCCACATCGTCGGCAGAAAACTGGATCGGCTCGTTGCCGTGATCCGTTGCATGTCGCGCAGGAGCAGGGGAATGCAGTGCGTGATTATCAAACAACTCCACGACGGTACCGGCATCACAGAGCAGCAGCGTGGATGGAGGCATGTCACTGCGAGTGACGTGATCGGCGCCCCCGGGTTCATTTGCGGCGATCGGGTTGATCGGCTCGCAATCCAGGATGTTGCGGAAGAATGTCGTGGCCTGTTGCAGATCGGGTACACCGATGGTCACGTAGCCGCTGTCATGAACACCTGCGGCGTGGCTGCTGACCGGCACGCCGGCCATGACGAGCAGCAACCCGGCAGCCAGTGTTGAAAGAAAGGTTTTGCGCATGACACAGCACCAGTAACCGTACTGGTGGCCTATATGGGCGCGGCGAGTTCCAGCTGAAGTCCCGCTGGGTGGTCACCGTGTTTCCGTACATGAACAATCATGGGGAGCGTCAACCCGAATAGTGGGTACTCCGTTGATCGTTCATTAACGGAAACGGAGCAATCGCTTGATGACACTTTAACGGTGTCATCGCCAACCCCAGTTTTACCGACGCAAGCAGACCGGCAAGCATTGCCCCATTCAGGCGGTTGATCCGGTCATCCCATATCGTTACTCAAGGATTGCCGGAATGAAACGTCATCTCAATGCACTGCTGCAACGCAAGCACACCGAATTTGAAAGTTCCAGGGAAGCACATCGCTCACCACGATCCGTCGACCCTGACGAAGCAACCGCCACCGGGATCAAGGATGGTTACGACTGGTTGGCCCTTATCAGGGTAAATCGGGCGGTTCAGGTATCTGCGCACGGCTGACCACAGGGCGGTTCCAGGTACCCGCATCACTGACTGGTCACCGGCCATGCCTGTGGCACTTTGCGGATGCTGGACACGGGGTAGCCCAGCGCCTTCACTCGCGCAATCAGCGCGTCATAATCCGCCTGTGAAACGGTTGGCTTGCGCGCCATGATCCAGGTGTAGTCGCGGGCATCGCGGGCGACGATCGTCTGGCTGTAGTCGTCCTTCAGGTACGCCACGATGTATTGCGCCTTGAGCGGCCAGAACACCTGGACGCCCCAGACGGCGTTGCCACTGTCCGGCCTGACGAAGCCGGTGGAATGGATGGCCTTGATCGGCGCGTCGAACGAACCATTGCGGAAGTGGAACTGGGTGTAGACGTTGCCATCGGGCTGCAGCGTATACGTCTCGACGGCGTTGAAGGCATCCTTCTCGAAACGTGTCGGGATGGTGGCGATCACATACCACGTGCCCATGAAGCGTGGCAGGTCGACATGCGCGACCGGCTTGATCGGTGGCAGATTGCTGGCGTAGAGGCCGGTACTGGCCATGACGAGGCTGCAGGCAAGCAGAAGTGCTCTTGGCAGATTCATGCAGTAGCTCCTGGGTGTTGATGGGTGAGCGTGCGCATGTACATGCTCAGGGGCGCACGAACCGGTAGTGCGCCACCAGCCATTCCTGGCCACCGGCGTAGCCGAACAGCTCCGCGCAGGACATCCAGAACATGCGCCAGCGCTGGAACCATAGCGGCGCCGCCTTGGTGCCGTAGGCCTCGATCAGTGTGGCCATCACCCGATCCTTGCGCGCGTCCTGATTGGCGAGCCAGTGATTGGCGCTGCGCTGGTAATGCGTGCCGTCGACATGCCAGCGTTGCTCGATCTGCAGGTCGCGCTGGAACCAGAGCAGGGTGTCGGAGGCTGGCATCAGTCCGCCGGTGAAGAAATGCCGGCCCATCCAGTTGTCTTCGCCCGCAGTCTCGAACGGATACATCAGGGTCTTGTGCGCGAAGATGTGCACGAACAGCTTGCCGCCGGGCCGGAGCCAGCTGGCAATACGGCCCATCAGGATCTCGTAGTTGCGCATGTGCTCGAACATCTCGACCGACACGCAGCGGTCGAACTGGGCGGCTTCGAGCTCGAGCTGGTTGACGTCCTGGGTGATCACGCACACGTTGAACAGGCCGCGCTGGCGGCACTGCGCTTCGATGTGTTCGCGTTGCTGGCTCGAGTTGGAAACGGCGACGATCTTCGCGTTCGGATAGCATTCGGCCATCCACAGCGTGAGCGAGCCCCAGCCGCAGCCGAGTTCGAGAATCTTCTGGCCGTCCGCCAGTTCTGCACGCACGCCATACAGCTTGAGCATGGCCTCTTCGGCCTGTTCCAGCGACTCGTCACCACGCGGGTAATAGCAGCCCGAATACTTCAGACGCTTGCCGAGGCACAGCTCGAAGAAGGCTGGCGGCAATTCGTAGTGCTGTGCATTGGCAGCGTCGGTATGGATGGCCACCGGACTGTGCCGCAGCATGTCGATGCGCTCGGCAAAGCGGGCAGCCTGCCGATCCAGTCCACCGGTCATTTCCTCGCGCAGGCGCTGCGCGCACATGCGGCGGATGCCTTGCCGCAAGAGGGCGTCAGGCAAGTGGCCTCGTTCGGCGAGACCCAACAGCCCGCTGGCGGGGTGCTCTTGCGGAAGTTCGTCGCTGACAGCGGCATCGGCATTCATGGTTCGATCCTCTTCGGAAACCAGGGAAACAGCATCGATGTGCTGCGTTGATAGGCGCGGTAGTCCTCGCCGCGGCTGCGCAGTGCCTGCGTCTCGGTATACGGGATGCCGCTGATCCAGCGCAGGAACACATACATCACCACCGGCCCCGACCAGGCCAGCCATGCGATGGGCGAGCCAAGCGCAAGGCAGACGTAGGCGAACCAGTGGGTCCATTCGAAGAAATAATTGGGATGGCGCGAGTAACGCCACAGGCCGTCGCGACAGGTGTGTCCGTGATTGGTGGGATTTGTCCGAAAGCGCGCGAGTTGACGGTCGGCGATCGATTCACCGATCACGCTGATCAGCCAGATCACGATCGCTGCCAGAGTCCACGAACCAAAACCGCCGGGATTGCGCGCCACCGCAAGGAATGGCAGTGCGAACAGCACGATCAGGCATGCCTGGAACTGGAAGAACAGGAAAAACTTGAACTGATCTCCATGCCAATGCGCGCGCAGGTTCTGATAACGACCATCCTCCGGTTCGCCACGAACCCGTGTCCACAAATGCGCAGCGAGCCGCGCACCCCACAGGCCACCGAGTACGGCCAGGATCACACGTGGCCACGTGGCGCCATCGCCCATGAGGGCAAGAAATACCGCACCACCACCCAAACCACTTGCCCACAGCACATCGACGATGCCCGCGTTGGCGTGGGAGCGCTGCCACAGCCAGCCCAGGCTCATCATCAAGGCCGCCAGCGCCCACAGGCAGGCCAGCTGGATCCATGGATTCATGGTGCGTGACCTTGCAGGGAGATGGATGCCGAAGTCGTCGTGGCCGACCCGCGCCTGGCCAGCCATGCCAGTGCCGGCGTGGCCAGTCCCCAACCGATTCCCAGGCACAGCAAGCCACGCCAGCCAGGGTCGGCAAAGGTCACTACATGCCAGCCGCGTGCCGCACTCAGATAAGCCAGCGGACCGCCGATGGCTCCGAGCAATACCGCCAGCCAGAGGCGCGTCTGCAGATAGGCCAACGACTGCGTGAAGGTCAGTGAGAAGGTGGCCCACATCGCAAGAATCCATGCCGGCGCCATGGCTGCGGACGGCCACGAAGCCGCATAGCTGGCCAGTCCGACACGGATCAATCCGCCATCGAGCAGAAACCCCATCACGATGGCGGTCGCCATCAGTGACAGATCGGCCCTGTAGTGGCGCACGACACACAGCTGACATGCCGCATACACCAGCATGCCGACAACCCCCGGCCACGCCAGCCCATGTTCGGCGCCAATCACGGCGCTGAACCAGACCAGCTGATAGCCGATGAGGCTGATCCAGAATTTCATGCAGGGACCCCGATCTCAGGCAGCAGGGCAGGTCGGCGGTTGCCGGGCTTGGCCAGCAGCAGATGCGCCACCCCGATCGAGCGTTCGCGGAAACCGCCTTCGCAATACGCCAGGTAGAACTCCCACATGCGGATGAAGTGTTCGTCAAAACCCTGCGCACGTACCTGCGACAGGCGCGCCATGAAACGTTCGCACCAGGCCTGCAAGGTGCGCGCGTAGGACTCGCCAAAGTCCTCCATCTGGACCAGCGCCAGGTCGCTGCTGCGCGTCTTGGCGGTGAGCAGGGCGCTGATCGACGGAATGAAGCTGCCGGGAAACACGTGGCGCTTGATGAAGTCGACCGACTTCAAGGCCTGTGCGTAGCGATGGTCTTCGATCGTGATCGCCTGCAGCAGCGCGAGTCCGCCGGGTTTCAGCAACTGACCCAGCTGGCCGAAATACGCATCGAGGTAAGGCGCGCCAATCGCCTCGACCATCTCGATCGATACCAGCTTGTCGTATTGCCCATCCAGGTCACGATAGTCTTTCAGCAGCAAGGTGACGCGATCGCTGATGCCGGCGGCGGTGACGCGTTCACTGGCCAGCGCATGCTGCTCGCGTGAGATCGTGGTGGTGGTGACGTGGCAGCCGTAATGCTGTGCCGCGTAGAGCGCGAAGCCGCCCCAGCCGGTACCGATCTCGATCACGCGATCGGTCGGTTTCAGATCAAGCTTGCGGCAGATGCGCTCCAGCTTGCGCGTGGAGGCAGCCTCCAGCGTGTCGTCGGCGCCGGCCCATATCGCCGAGGAATACATCAGGTCCGGTGACAGGAACAGTTCGAAGAAATCGTTGCCCAGATCGTAATGCGCGGCGATGTTGCGACGACTGCCAGTACGCGTATTGCGCTGCAAGACATGCCAGGCGCGCATCGCCATGCCGCCGAGCCGGGCCAAGCCGGTCTCCATGCCGTCGAGCAGGTCGCGATTGCGCACCAGCAACTGGATCAGGCCGACCAGATGGCTGCAACGCCACTGCCCATCCATGTAGGACTCGCCGGCACCGACGCTGCCATTGGCGGCAACAGCCCGATAGAACGCGGGGTCGAGCACCTCGATATGCACGGTGAGATCCGGGTGCTGCGTCGTAGGCATGCCCAACTCGACGGTACCCAGCGCATCCTGGAGCACCAGCCGGCCATGCTGCAGACCGGCCATCTGCGCGAGCAGGTGCTGGCGCAGGAAGCGCGCACCTGCAGAGGGTGCCGTGGCATCAGCGGATTCAGTGATACCGGGTTTGACGATGGCGTTCATGCGGACCTCAAAGCGGTTGCGGATGGTCGTGGACGGGGTTGCGTTTCAGCCACAGTCGCAGCGCCTGCCAGTGGATGGCGCCGACGACCTGGGCGGTCATCAGCGGGTAGCGCCACAACACGCGGGCGAGCGAGGCGCCGGTCAAGGCTTGCCGCTGCAGGGTGAGGGTGGCGTCGAACTCGCGTTGGCCGTCGCGCAGCACATCCATGTGCACATGCAGGTCCTCAGCCGGTGCGGTGAAGCGCCAGCCGTACTCGCGCGCCATCGGCATGAACGGTGATACGTGGAAGGTCTTGGGGAAGGTCCAGTGCATGGCACGCCCGTGCATCTGTGCGGTCTCGACCGGCAGCACATAGGCATGGCGTTCGTGCCATGGCATGTTGGTGATCTCCGCCACGATACAGACCAGGGTCACACCGTCCTCGGCAAAGCAGTAGTAGAAGCTGACCGGGTTGAACACGTAGCCGAAGTAACGCAGGTGAGTCAGCAGGCGGATCGGCCCAACCGGCCGATGACCGGTGGCCTGTTCGACACGCTGGCGCACAGCTTCGGCCAGCGACAGCTCCACCGGGCCGAGGTAATCCTTGCGACGAAACTGCGCGACGTTGCCGTGCTCGCTGGACCACAGCCAGCGCTGCTTGAACACGCGATCGACTTCATCCAGATCCAGATAAAGCTGGGCCATCCTGTAATCGAAGACATGCGGGTGTGGCACGAGGCGACGATGGCGCACTACACCTTCGTAGACGGCGCTCGCCAGCGGCGCAGTCGCATGGGCCTCTTCGGCGTTCACGCTGCCATCTCCTGCCCACGTGGCTTCACCAGATGGAGGGATGCCGTGCCCACCGGCCAGCGCACGCCGAGTGCTTCAGCGACTTCGACCGCGCTGCGCATGCCGTCCTCGTGGAAGCCCCAGCCCCAATACGCACCGGCAAACCAGGTGCGTCGTTGCCCCTGGATCTCGGCCTTGCGCATCTGCGCGGCCACCGAAGCGTGGCTGTAAACCGGATGGTGATACTGCATGCGTGCCAGCACCTTGTCCGGATCGATCGCCGCCGTGCGGTTGAGCGTGACCACGAAGGGCTCAGGCGATTCGACGCCCTGCAACAGGTTCATGCAGTAGCTGACAGTGCAGGCTTCGCTGGGGTCGCGAGGCAGCCACGCATTCCATGCGGCCCACGCCTTGCGGCGCACCGGCAGCACGCTGGCGTCGGTATGCAGTACGGTGTCGTTCGCCTGGTAAGGCATCGCACCGAGAATGGCGTGTTCGCGCTCGTTCGCGTCGCTCAGCAGCGCCAGCGCCTGGTCGCTGTGGCAGGCCAGCACCAGCTGGTCGAAGTGCTCGACGCCCGCAGCACTCTCCACCACGGCGCCATCGGCATGGCGGCGGATCGAACGTACCACGCAATCAAGGCGCTCTCGTACCGGCCAATGCGCACGCAACGCCTGCACGTAGCTCGACGAACCACCGCGTACCACCCGCCATTGCGGACGGTCGCTGACCTGCAGCATCTGGTGGTTGGCCATGAACTGCACCAGGTAGCGGGCGGGGAAGCCGAGGATCTGGGTGGCCGGCGAGGACCACAGCGCCGAAGCCATCGGCACCAGATGCTCGTCGCGAAACGCGGCACCGTATCCGTGCTCGGCGAGATAATCGCCCAGGGCGGGGCCTTCCCCGGGCGAATCCAGCAACGCCGGTGCCTCACGATAGAAACGCGTCAGGTCGCGCACCATGCCGATGAATCGCGGTGAGCACAGGTTGCGACGCTGGCAGAACAGCGTATCCAGCGTGGCTGCGTTGTATTCCAGCCCGTTGGCTTCGTTGTGCACAGAGAAGCTCATCGTGGTGGGTTGCGATTCCACACCCAGCTGATCAAACATCCGGGTCAGCAACGGGTAATGACTCGGGTTGTGCACGATGAAGCCGCTGTCGATCCGATAGTTGCGACCGTGCTGCACCACGTCATGGGTATGCGTGTGGCCGCCGAAATAGCTGTTGGCCTCGAACAGCGTCACATCGTGCCGGCGCGACAGCAGCCATGCCGATGCCAGCCCCGCGATACCTGATCCCACCACGGCGATGCGCATGTCTCAGCTCCTCGCCTTGGTCAGTACCCAGGCGGGCACCGGCTTCAGCCCACGCACCAGGCCGACTGCAGACATCAATTTCAGCCCGTACCAGGTCAGGTCGACTTCCCACCAGTGAAAGCCTTGCCGGCTCGAACCCGGGAAGAAATGATGATTGTTGTGCCAGCCTTCACCGAAGGTGAGCAGCGCCAGCCATACGTTGTTGCGACTGTCGTCCCTGGTGTCGAAGCGACGCTTGCCGAAGCGATGTGCCAGCGAGTTGATCGTGACGGTGGCGTGGAACAGCACGATGGTCGAGACGAAGAATCCCCAGATCAGTATCTGCCCACCCGTGGCGCCCAGCTGCGGCGCGGCATGGTGCAGCAGTACGCCCAGCGCATACAGGCAGACTGCAAGCACGACCGGGATGGCGATGTCGTAACGGTCCAGCCAGCGCAGTTCCGGATATTTCGCCAGATCCGGCACTCGTGACAGGTCGGTGCGGAAGTTGCGCGGGGTGAGGAACCAGCCGACATGACTCCACAGGAAACCCCACACGCCCGGCGAATGCGGGTCGCGCGTAGTGTCGGCATGCCGATGATGGTTGCGGTGATGCGCTGCCCACCACAGCGGTCCGCGCTGTACGCAGGAGGCACCGATCAGCGCGAACACGAACTGCACGGCGCGCGAGGTCTGGAATGTGCGGTGTGAAAAGTAGCGGTGATAGAACCCGGTCAGCGCAAACATGCGCACTACGTAGAGCGTTCCCGCCACGATCAGCGCGATTGGTGACACGCCGACCCAGAACACACCCAGGCAAGCCAGATGCATCGCGACGAATGGAGCGGCCCGTAACCAGTCGATGCGATCGGCGGTTGCCTCGTCGAGTTCGCCACTGGGGGCGGTATCGACCCAGCGGCGTACGCTCCGCCCCAGCCATGATCCCCGTGCGTCCGGAGTTTCTGCGGCGAGCGTCGATGACTCTGCCTCGTGAGGGGGCGGCATCAGGATCGGTTTGGAGAGTGCCATGAGGGTGTGCCTATCAGCGTGTCATTGATAGGTACGGGGCGAATGGGAATACGGATGCATGCATGCCGGTATCGGCTGGCAATCCGGTAAATCAGGCACCCGCTGCCTAATGGCGTGTGGCAGGCTTTGTTAGTTGCAGGTAGACGCATAAAAAGATCGCGCCGGAACAATGCCGGCGCGAGGGTCATGCAGTGGAATGCGTCATATCTCGATCAGGTTGATGTGCTTCCGGTGGCCTGAACGTAGATCGCTACCACCTTGCTCCCACTATCAGGTGCGCCAGTGATAGCCCCTTTGGCGATGACTGCGCCCGTGGGTTGACCGGTCGGTGAGCCGCCCAGCGGCTCCACTGAGACAGCAAGTGCAGCAGTCGGCCCGAGTCGCGCCAGCAAGGCGGGGTCGAGAGCCAGCGTGGTGGGCTTGTCGCGCGCGATCATGCCCACGGATATTGGCTTTCCGCCGGCTGGAATCAGCCACAGTTCTGGTGCGCGGCCCTGTGCAAAGGCCATCGGCGTCGCCGGTACCACGACCATTCGCGCGTGCTGCAGATCCATGGTGGCCGTCCAGCCGGTGGATCCGTTGTCCTGCTGGATCGTCGAGGCCATGTAAGCGGCGTTGACCACGGGTGGTGCGGGCGCCAGGCGGGGCAGGGATACCACGACAATCAGGGCGGCAGCCACGATGCTGGCGCCGATGCCGAGCCAGTGCCACAGCTGCAGGTTGTCCCACAGCCCCTTGCGGGGTATCACACTGGCGGGTGCATCCAGTTGCAGTGCGTCGTGAATCCGCGCCCACACGTACGGCGCCGGGGTGACGTCGACGATCGTGTCGGTCAACGGCATAAGGCGACGCTGCCACAAGGCCACAGCGATGGCGGCTTCGTCCGAGATAAGCACTTCGTGCGCCACTTCGGCACGCATATCGGCGTCGAGCACGCCGAGTACGTACTCGGCGTAACGCAGATGGTTGTTGCCGTCTTCGATGGGCGTATTCATTGATCGAGGCACGTGCGAAGTTGCATGAGGCTGCGACGGATCCAGCTTTTCATGGTTCCGAGCGGCACCTTGCAGCGTGTCGCCAATTCGTTATACGTAGCTCCGGTGAAAAAGGCTTCACGCACCGAGGAGCGCTGCTGCGGCTCCAGTTCATCGAGGCAGCGCTCCAGACGACGATACTCCTGGCTGGTCTCGGCATCGGCTGCTGGCGTGGGCTGTTCGTCGATGGTTTCTTCCAGCCGGGATGGGTCATCCAGCAATTCCTCGCGATGCTGGCGCAGGCGGTCGATCGCCTTGTTGCGTGACAGCGTGACCAGCCAGGTGATCGCGCTGGCCTTTGCCGCATCGAACCCAGCGGCCCGGCGCCATACCGTGGCATAGGTTTCCTGTAGCACTTCCTCGGCTTCGCCGCGATCACGCAGCATGCGCAGGCACACACCAAAAAGCTTGGACGAAGTGCGCTTGTAGAGTTCGGCAAAGGCCTTCTGGTCATCGCGACCCGTTTGCATCAACAGCCGGTTCAGCTCGTCACGTTCGGTGGGGCTGGTGACACTCATGAGAAAGCCATCCTGTGATCATGAAAAGTGCTGGCTCCGCAGACATGAAGCACGGCGCGCCCGCCAAGGTATCGCTCCTAGCATGAAGGCGGTGTCGCATAGTGGCAAGTGAATGGGAATCCCGCTGCACGGTGCCATAGGGGCGTTGGAGACGATGCCGGCACGCTTGATCCGGTATGGCCGTGCGCCCACGACGCCGTTTGTGTTGATCGAAAATGGCACGCGCCGAACAGCGGGTTGTCACCGGAGTAGTGGAGGATCTGGCTGCAACTTCCCAGACGCACGCGTCGGGGGTGAAGGACAAATGCTGTGGTACCTGTGCCAGGCAGTCACGTCAACCGGCTCAATCGTGATCGCCGGAATTGTCGGTGAGGTGCAGGGCCTGAAGGTCAAGTTTCTTCCGCAGCTCCCGCACTTGCGACGAGCTGACCGGATTCGCCTGGTTTCCCCAGCTGTTGCGCAGATACGTCGTCACGTCGGCGACCTCCTGGTCCGTCAGCTTCCATGCGAAGCTCGGCATCGACAGCGGCGAAGGGCGGTTGGCACCGGGGCCGATGCGCACGCCAGCCAGGATCAGATGGATCACCCCGGTCGGGTCGTTCTGTTGCACCACCGCGTTCTTTCCCAGCGGTGGGAACAGCCTGGGCTGGCCCACGCCGTTCTCCAGGTGGCAACCGGTGCAGGCGTCCGAATAGACCGCAGCACCGCGTTTCATGGCGACCGCGTCAGGCGATGACGGCGTTTCGTTGGCGCTGGCCGGCAGGCTTTTCAGATAGGTCGCGATGGCGTGGCGATCCGTATCGGTCATGAGCGATGTCGAATAGGTGATGACTTCGGCCATCGGGCCACCCGCGCCGGCGCGCGCATTGCGGCCGGTGTGGAGATATTCGGTGATGTCATCCAGGCTCCATGCGCCCAGCCCGGTGCGCGGATTGCCGGTCAGATCCGGTGCCACGAAGTCCTCCAGCACGCCACCTTCGAAAGCGTGGCCGCTCTTGTCCGCACCGAGCATGTTCCTGGCGGTATGGCAGGCGCTGCAGTGGCCCAGGCCATTGACGATGTAAGCCCCCCGATTCCACTCTGCGGACTGACTGGGGTCCTCCTTGAATTCGCTTTTCCTGAAGAACAGCAGGTTCCAGCCACCCACCATGGCGCGGATGTCGAGCGGGAAGGGCAGATGATTGGCGGGTGGCGTGTAATGCACCGCCGGCGTTGTCTTCAGGTAAGCCAGGATGGCATCGTCGTCGGCACGGCTGACGTGGTTGAACCACGGATAGGGAAAGGCCGGGTAGAGTTTCTGCCCATGCGCATTCGTTCCATCATGCATGGCGCGGTAGAACTGGTCGGTGGTCCACGCACCGATACCCGTCTCGGTATCGGAAGTGATGTTGGATGAATAGATCACGCCGAACGGCGTGTTCAACCCCAGCCCACCCGCGAATGGTTCACCACCAGCGCGCAGATGGCAGGACATGCAATCGCCCACTGCCACCAGATATTGCCCCCGCCGCACCTGCTCGGCTTGCGGCGTCGCGTCCGGGATGGGTTGGCTGAGCAAGGCTGCGGCGGCAATCGACTTTACCGGCTGCGCCGGCTGCGTGGCGATTTCGCTCAGGTTCCAGCCAATCAGGACCGCCAACACGACGATCGCGCCAAGCACGATCCACAACGCGCGGCCAACCACTCGTTTCGTGCTCATGACTGCACCAGCGGGCCGGGTTTTTTGAGGTATTGCGTAATGATCGCGTTGGCGGAGTGATAGGCGAGGGCAGCGACCGTGCCGGTCGGGTTGTAGCCCGCGTTCTGCGGAAATGCACCGGCACCCATCGAGAACACGTTCGACACGTCCCACGACTGCAGGTACTTGTTGACCACGCTGGTCTTCGGATCATCACCCATGATGGCGCCGCCGGTATTGTGCGTGGTCTGGTAGGGCGTGACGCTCCACGAACCGGTGCGGCGGTTGAGCTTGATCTCGCGCGGGTTCATCGCTCTGGCCACGTCGGCGGCGCGATCGGTGATGTAGTCCGACATCTTGTGTTCGTTGTCGGTGAAGTCGAACGTCATGCGCAACATCGGCCGACCGTAGACATCGTGGTAGGTCGGGTCCAGATCCAGGTAGTTGCCGCGATGGCTCATGCACGAGCCATGCACGCTCAGAGAGAACGACCGCAGATAGTTCTTCGCAGCCGCGTGCTTCCACTCAAGCCCCCAGGCTGGCGTTCCTTGCGGGGTGTAGATCATCTCGATCGGTCGCCCACCTGTGACCATGCCGGCAACGTAGGCACCGCCGATGAAACCGAGCCCCGAGTGGTCGAAGTTGTCGCCGTTGAAATCATCGATGACTGTCGCCAGCGCGCCGGCACCGATGAATGGATTGATCAGCTTGTCATCGAAGAATACGTTCACCGACGACATGGTCTGGTAAGCGTAATTCTTGCCGACCACGCCTTCGCCGGTCTGCGGGTTGTAGGGCCGGCCGATGCCGGACAGCAACAGCAGGCGCACGTTCTGCAAAATATAGGCGGACAGAATCACGATACCCGCTGGCTGGAAGAACTCTTCACCCGCGCTGTTGACGTAGGTGACGCCGGTGGCGCGCTTCTTGTCCGGTGTCAGATCCACCCGCAGGACCTCGCACTCGGTCTTGAGCGTGAAGTTGGGTTTGGCCATCAGGTAGGGCAGGACGGTGGTCTGCGGACTGGCCTTGGAATAGTTGCCGCAGCCGAATTTTTCGCAGAAACCGCAATACGTGCACTTGCCCAGCTGGGCACCGAGCGGATTGACGTAGGCCTGCGACATGTTGCCGGTCGGGTGCGGAAACGGATGATAGCCAAGCTCCGCGGCGGCCTTGCCGAACAGGGTGGGGCCGTAGGTCTGGGCCATCGGTGGCGTCGGGTATTCGTTCGCCCGGGCGCCCTCGAACGGATTGCCACCCGGCTGAATCTGCCCCTTCAGATTGCCGGCCTTGCCGCTGGTGCCACAGAGCTTGTCGAACTGGTCGTAGAACGGTTCGAGCTCGTCATAGGTCACGCCCCAGTCCTGGACGCTGAGATCGTAATCGGTGACCGACTTCGCCCCGTATCGCTCCTGGTTGTGCGACTTCGCCTGGAAGTCGCTGGGCAGGAAGCGCCATATCTGTCCATTCCAGTGCACGCCGCCGCTGCCCACACCCGTACCGAGCAGGAAGGAACCGAGATGGCGCATCGGCAACGCATCCTGGCTGGTGTTGTTGCGAATGGTCAGGGTGTCGTCGCTGACGTTCTGGAACAGGTGGTGGCGCCACATGTAGCGCAATTCGTCCTGCGCAAAACCGGTAGCGAAATCCGTTGATGTGTCGCGCCATGGGCCGCGTTCCAGCGCCAACACCTCGAGTCCGGCATCACAAAGCTGCTGGCCCATGATGGCGCCAGTCCAGCCGAATCCCACAATCACTGCATCGACAGGCTTGAGTGTCGTGACCATGCTCAGGCCTCCTTCCAGCCGGGCCGGCCCTTGAAACCAACCGTGGGGAAGGGGACCTTCTCGCCATGACGGGTCACCCACTCGCTGTAGTCGTAATGGGCGCCGGGAAATCCGATCATTTTCCAGGCAGCCATGTCCCTGTTGCCGCCGTAAATCGGGTCGGAAAAATAACCTTCCTTGGTGTTCTGCAGCAGCATTGCGAAAAAGGCCTTGCTGTCGACGCCACCATCGAGCCGGATTTTTCCGCTTTCCAGATCCTTGAGCACGGCATCGCGGTCGGCTTCCGGGAGCTTGGCGAAGGTCGCACCTTTGAAGCTGCCCGTGACGTGGCGATCTACCGCGGCAATGGCGGCGCGATACAGTTGGGCTGGACTGAACCGGCTCTGATAACCCTGCTCGGGTGCGCCCTTTTTCCAGGGCCCCCCAAGAAAATAGTGATCGCCGCGACCGAATGGTCCGGCCAACTGGCGATCGAGGAAAAACGGCACGCCGGCTTCGACCGCGCCGGGTCCCACCGGATCGCTGGGGATCAACCTGTCCACTGCTGCCTCGACGAAAGCGCGCTCGGCCGCCGTAAAAAACTTGAAATCAGTACCGCTGACGCCGGGGGGCGAATCGGCGGTTCCCTCGACCCAGGGCATGCCGCCCTTGATCGTTTGCGGCGGCGCGCCCAGCTCACCGTCGTGAACGGCAGCCGCCTTGGCAATGATGGCTGTTCCGGCGACCGCAACACCCAGCAGAAACTCGCGCCGCCCCACGATTCGCTCAGCCATATCAGCTCTCCAGCGTTCTGCACGGATCGCCATAGTCGAGGCTTACGCAGATGAAGGTGACGTCAAAATCCGGCAAGACGGTGCCATTGGCTCTCAGGCAATCGCAAAAGCACGCATAGCTATTCGAATCCACCCTATGCAGGTGCCATATGGGACGCCCCGGGTGAGGCTATCTCTTCGTTACTCCATGCCAGCGACAGCGACGGAATTGCATTCCCCGGATATGGACTGGCTTTGGGGCTGAAACACAGCGGCGGGTCGGCAGGGCCTTGGCTATCGACAGCTGCCACATGGAGGCCGTCCAATCATGGGCGGAAAGTACTTGCGTGAATTACTTGCGATTCGGGCAGTCCATGGAGCGGGGCCATGGCGACAAGAAGGCGGTGGGGGCAAGCCCTCAAGCCCCTGTATCGCCCCGAGAACCAGTTTTCCTCAGCACATTGGGGTCGGCGTGGTCGTGCTGGGGCGGTCGCAAACTTACGTCAGTACGGCGGGAGTGGGGCGCTGAGCGGCTCCATGCTGCAGCGGGCCCGCAGCGGGCGCCACGGACTTCCCGGCAGCTCTAGTTATCGCATGACTCTCGCGTGAAATCGTCTTCACGACCCGCCACACACTTTGCATGGCTGAATCCCGGGCAGCACTGCGCTACGCTAGACTGGACCAGTGAAAGAACCATGCGCAGGTCTCCTTGGGGGTCACCCGCATAACGGTGCGACCAGGCGGTTTTAGCCGGCTGTCAGGCGTCAGGAATTTCCATTTAAGGGGTGGAACGATGCAAGGTGGATTTTGGTCGAATGCCTGGACTCGAAACCTCGCGATCGCCGTTGCCTACTGCACCGCGCTGATTCTGTTTCGTCAGTTGTCGATCCCACACTGGATCATCCTCACCGGCTTTCACCTCAGCGTTCTCCTGCTGACCAAATACAAATATTGGCCTGCGCTGATGGTGGGTGATGCAGGGCGCCTGGCATACGTGAGCATCAGTTGCTACCACCAGTTTGGACTGCTGTGGTCTGTCGTAAACCTCGTACCTTCGATCTGCTACTTCATCCCGATTGTCTGGCTGTTCCGCGAACGATGGCGGCTATTCCCCCATCGGCTCTCCGTCAACATGGGCGCCTTGGTACTCTGCTCCTTGCTGGTGGCTTGCACCGCAACGGCAATCACCATGGGCCAAATCCTGATCACGCCCTTCGCGCCGGGCTACGTGCTTCATTATGGACAAATCCTCGCGCAGCTGATTTTGGGCAACTTCCTGGGCATCCTCACCATCACGCCCATCACGTTGGTGTTCTACCAGCTCTTTGTGGAAGCAAACGGCAGCTGGCGTCGAGTGATTCATGGCATCGGTGAAAACCGGCTGTTGTTCGATGCCGTTTTCTTTGCGGTGCCCATGCTGGCGTTCTTGGTCTGGATGGGGGCTGACAATCCACACGCTCAGCAGCTTTCACAGATGGCTATGTTTTTGCCAGTCATCTGGCTTGCGCTTCGGCACGGATGGAAAGGTGCAGCCGTCGGCGGCACACTGGCGAGCGTCGGCATCATGATAATGATGCCAGCCCGCAACGATCATTCGACGCTTCAAGCTGAAACACTGGTCGCCATGGCGATCTCAACCATGCTGCTGGTGGGGGCACGCATCGCCGTCCTTGATCGCCGCGCGCAACAAGAGCGGGCGGACATGCGCCATGCGTTGGCACTGGCGCAACGCAATGTGAACTTGGGTGAAGCCCAACTGAGGAATACGGCTCTGGCATTGGATCAGATCCGGGATTCTGTCCATTTGGTCCTGGTCTTGATGGCGAGCCGGTTACACCGCTTGCAACCTGCCATTGATGATGAGGATGGCTATCAGCGTCAGGCACTGGTTGCCCAAGATCAGTTGTATCGACTGGCCGATGGTTTGTATCCCGCTCAGATCCGCCAACGCGGGCTGCCCAGTGCATTGCGTGAAGGGCAGTTGGCCAGGATGCTGGACGAGGCGGGGATGGCCTACTGGTGCGAACTACGCGGGCAGCTCAGCACGTTCCCGCATGCGATCCACTTGGCGGTGTATCGCATCATTGGTGAAGCCGTGGCGGATGCGTGCTCTGGCAAGGACGTGTCAGATATCCACGTGCTCATTCGATGCGGGCAGCATCACCGGCGCTGGGTGGTGATTCAAATCGACATGCGCGCCAATCCCGTTCGGCTGCCACACATTCGTTGGGATGTGCTGCTTCCGCGACTGCAACGCGCCACCAGCGGGGTGGGGCACACGGCCATCGTGGACCGTGCGGCCACGTTTGAAGGGAAGGCACGGGTTCGGGCTCTGGCAAGTGGAAAGCGGGTCAGCGTGCTGCTGCTCGATCCCATCCAACCCGGCGACTGATGTCGCCGGGACAGATGCAGGCGTTTACTGCACTTTGATGTTGCAATCCACCGGGTCACATTGCGTTTGCGCCGCTGCCGCGTTGAGACGGAGCGTGCCGTCGCTCATTGGCGTGGCAGTAATGGTCGTAGTGCCATCGTTGTAAACCGATGCGGGCGCAGCCGCGGGCGTTGCATTCGTGGTCGTGGCCGGCTGTTGAGGAGTCGCGACCTGCTGAGCGAACCGGCCGATGGGCAACGTGATGTATTGACCGTTGGCCGTTCCGACACTTCCCAGGATGTTCCCGTAAAAATCGTTCACCTGGATGTAGCGGATTCCCGCCAGCATGAAAACAAATACATGGTAGTTCGGGCTTGTGGAAACGTCTTTCGTGTTGGGCCACGATTGGCCAAGGCCGGCGGTAGTGGCTTGTGCAAAGACAGTGCCCGACAAGCACATGGTCAGCAAAGCGAGAACGGCAAGAACAGACTTCTTTTGCATGGTGTTCCCCTATGGTGTGAAGTGATGGTTTGATGGCAGTCCATTGCGTCGTTCAATCTAGCATCCAGTCCTAGGGGGAAGCGGTGATTGCGCCACGTTCGGAGAGTGGTTGCCCGATTTCGGAATCGGCCACTAGTATAACATCAATAAAAACAGCAACTTATAAAATCATAAGTATGCCATTGTGGTTGACGTGGCTGGCATAAATCCGTATCCCCTTCTGCGGGTCCAACCGGGCATGGCTCATGGTCGAAGCCGGTCCGCAGTTCAATCCACTGAGGATCACGGACGCCGAGTTCCGGCGATCGAATGTGTTCGTGGCATGGTCTGGAAAAGCGGAGCAGCGGGTCCGGCTCATAGGTCCAACCCAGTATGACGCTTGGTTATTGACCGAGTTCGACCGGGACGTCGCATGGTTTTGTGGGCGGCTGCCCATCACGTCGAATTGATGCCCCTGAAGGGCAGGCGGCGTCCCCTCGATTTCTGGGCGCGCCGACGTTCCAGCATCCATGTAACTGTGATGTACCGGTGTTGGTCAGTCATTGACTGACAAAATCGAACGGCTGACTCAAAGATTTTTCGATCCATCGTTTGGCGCGTATACGCTATCCAGTAACCGCAATAGAGTTATTGGACACGCCACCCATGAAAATATCTTGTCAGACATCTATGGACGCGATATCGCCACAGAGCGCTTGGGCCGCTATTTGCATCGCGGCATCCGCTTCCCTTTTTGCGCACAAGACTATGAACAAGCTCTCAGTGATCACGTTGCTGGATATAGTCCGTGAGCCATAGCAAAGGCCCGGGATCGTTGGAAATTCTGTGGGCAGCGGCGCGCGCTTCATTGAACAATGTTGCGGCACGGTGCTGTGCCTGTGCCAGGCCGAGCAGGGATGGGAAAGTTGATTTGTGCTGGACCTGGTCCTTGCCAGCGGTCTTGCCCAAGGTTGCGGTATCGGCTATCTGATCCAGCACATCGTCTTGGATCTGGAAAGCCAGACCAAGAAATTTTCCGTAACAGTCAAGCGCCTGCCTCGCGGAGTCAGGCGCTCGGACAGCGATCCCGGCAAGCTGGCAGGCGGCACGAATGAGCGCCCCCGTCTTGCGGCCATGCAGCGATTCCAATTGCTCGATGCTCAGTATGCTGCCTTCCGAGGCCATGTCTACGGCTTGGCCACCGGCCATGCCGAGCGAGCCGGAAGCGAGCGTCAGGCAGCTGATCATTCGGACTTTCTGTTCTGCGTCGAGCGTATCCGCACTTGCCAGCACTTCGAAAGCAAGCGTCTGCAGGGCGTCACCGACCAGGATCGCGATCGCCTCGTCGAAAGCTTTGTGCACCGTCGGATGTCCGCGTCGCAGGTCGTCGTTATCCATGCCGGGCAGATCGTCGTGCACCAGCGAATACGCGTGGATGAATTCGACGGCACAAGCTGGCGGGTCGAGCCGTTCGGGCTCGACGCCCAATGCTTCGCCGCAGGCATAGACCAGCAGCGCGCGCAGGTGCTTGCCGCCGTTGCAGGCATAACGCATCGCCTGATGGAGCCGATCTGGATCGGTGTCAACTGACGGCAGGCAGGCATCCATGGCGTGCTCCAGCCGATGCAGATGGGCGGGCACGCGAGTGTCGAAAGCGGAAACCTCGGAAATCAGGTTCATGGGGTACTCGAGATAGGCGTCGAGGTGATGGGCATCACGGCATGAATCACGATGGGAAGTGCCAGGTTAGACGACCGTCGTACGACTTTATCATTGCAGGCCTGGCTTTGATCTTCATGCTTCGCGATACCAGAGCAGGATGACGCCGACAAACAAAAAGCACACCGGCCATACCCAGCCGGCGATCTGTCCCCCGCGTCCCGGCAGGCGCAGCTCCAGCCAGCGAGCCCAACCTGCCGCCACGCCCGACAGAGCCAGCGGCGTATGCGTCAGTTCGATCAGCAGTTGATCCTTGACGTTGGAGATCTGGTGAGTGTGTGTCAACAGCATCGCGCCACCCACGGAAACCAGCAGCGGAAACACCAGGGCTGCTTTGGGGTTGTGCAGTCGTCCGGTACGTACCGCCCATTCGAACATGCCGAACAGCAGGATCAGCAGCACGAAGAACCGATGCTGCGCGACTTCCACATCGCGCCATGCCGCCCAGAATCCCTCATTGCCCAGCGGCCATACCTCGGGATCCGAACGCACCAGCAGAAAGGCGGCCAAAGCGAGGAACAGCAGTGGCCAGTGCTTTGCCCATCCGACTCCGGCGCGATTGAGCAGGGCCAGCAAGCCGATGAGCAGGACGAAAATGCCGGCCCAGTGATGGTTGTATTCCGACCAGGCGATATCCTGCGCATTGCGCGGTGGCAGGATGCCGGAACCCGGCACGATGGCGAGTGCGGCGGCTCGGTGGGAGTGAGCCGCCTCACTGTCCAATTGCGCCTGCAATTGCGAAACCGCCAGCTGGTCGTGGTCGGGCGAGCTGAGCCGCGGCCACGCTGGCGCGTTGCGTACGGCGATCTCGTGCAGGCTGACGCGATCGGTGGTGAGATCGACGGCCGGCGGCACGGAGGTCAGCGACGCCGCGGCGAAAAAGATCGTGAAGCCGATGCCGATCTCGATCTCGGCGAAGCGGCGCAGGCGCATCACTGGTGCGTCCTGCTTCTTGCGCAGCCGTTCGGTGACCAGGAAGTTGCTCAAGCCCAGAGCGAGCAGGGCGAGGAACATGGCGATCTTGGCGCCCACCATCACGCCGTAGGCGGTGCCATAGAAGCCCTGCAGGCTGCCGATGTAGAACACGCTCATGGTGGCGCCGGAGGCCACGATGCAGCCCACGCCGATCATCGACATGCGCGAAAAGCGCGCACCGACCAGGCGCCAGCCGTCGGCGTCGTGCAGCCGGCCGAGCACGAGGACGAAGCACGGAATACCGCCGATCCATATGGCTGCGCCGAACTGATGCAACCACTCGACGGCCAACAGCAGCGTGTTGTTGTTCAAGCGCGCATAGGCATGTGTGGTGAACGTGGCGGCAGTCAGCTCTACGGCGCATATCAGCAGCGCAAGCGGTGTAGATGCGCGGGAGGTTGAAAAGCGCGTGCTTAGACAGGGGATCAGCAGTAACGCGCAGAGAATCTTGACGCCGCCGGCGATGGCGAAGGACGCCTGGATCACGTTCGTAAACGGCAGCTCCACCGTGGCCATCAGTACCGCGATCTGCAGTGCATTGCCGGCAAGCTCGGCAAGAACCAATCCCGCCGCGCTGAACATGGTCAGGCGTGCTACGCGTCGTTGCAACTCATGGCTTTGCGATATGAGGCCAGCGAAGGGGCGCAGCAGAAAGGCCAGGAACAACACGCCGCCAAGCGTCATCGATTGGGCCACGATGACCAGGCCGTGCAGGATGATGCTGAGGTAACCGAAGATATCGACGAGAAGGGTCACGAGCGATCGCCTTGGCTAAGGATTTCCTGGTACGCCGGATTTCATTCGAGGACATGAAGCCTGGGGAGCGTTATCTCCGCGACAATGCCCGATCAATGCTTGGCAATCACAGTGAAGGGCACATCGCCGCGAGTGATGTGCCCATCCAGCGCCAGTGCCTGCCAGCGCACCACATAGGCGCCCGGCGCAAGTTCGGTGCTGCTGTCCAGTTCGTTGAGCTTGCTGTCAGGTGCTATGGGCAAGACCGTTTCGCTATGGTCGGGTCGTATCAGCGTCAATCGCGAACGACTCTGGTCGATCTTGCTGTTGTACTTGAAGATCAGCACCACATGGCCTGCGGTCAACGTACCGTTCGGTTTCGGTGAGCTGTCGACCAGGATGGCGTGCGCGGACACGGACGTGCTGGTGAAGGCGCAAGCCGCGATGAACATGAGAGTTCCGAACCGATGACGCATGGACATGAGGCTGTTCTCCGCTGAAGCATGGCTGCAAAGGGTGGCGATGCAAAACGGTTAGTCAGTATAGGCGTTGAAAGTCGAGCCCTGCGTGTTCATGTTGAGTGTGGTGCGACGGCAATGGTCATTTATCCCAGCCCAAGGTGGGTGATGTGGCTTCGGCTACAGCACGCAATGTTCGTAGGGCTTGTGACATGCGTCCGTGCAGGTCAGGCAATTGGATGAGTAGCGACGGATGACGGCTCAAGGCCGCGATCAAGCCGAGCGGCAGTGGGCGTCCCCACGCATCGACGCTCGCATGCAGCGCGGCGGGAACCGTGTCGTGCAGTTCGTCGATGATGGCGCGCAACGCCACAAATGGCAGGCCGTAATCTCTGGCGATTTCGGCGACGGCCGCGCTTTCCATATCTACCGCAATCGCTGCATGGCGGTCGCGCATCGCCGTTTTCACCGTGGGTGTCAGCAACGGCGTAGGCATGCTGAGCAAGGTGCCAGTCTCCGGTGCGGGCAGGGCCGCCTTGGCTAATTGCAGCAACAGACGTGTACGCCAGATGGGATCCGGCAGGAAATCGGCGCCTTTGTCGTCGACGATCCGCTCAGGACAAACCAGCGTGCCGCTGCGCAAGTCGGTCTGCAGCGCACCGGCGACACCGAATATGGCCAAGGCCGTTGCGCCGGCATCGACGAGCGCTTGCGCTGCGCGGCGCGCGGCAATCGGCCCCATGCCACTGAGCCACAGGCCGGCACCGTCGGCGAGTGGGGTAATGCAATCGGGATGCACTGCGTGCGGTGTCAACGCGCGGGCCTCCGCCGCGAGCGCTATGACGATGCCTACCGAGCGAATGACTGTCGCCTCGTTCAAGGCTCAGCCAGCCGCAATAGTTGTCGATAGCGAGCCAGCGCCCATAGCGGGAAATACGCCGCGTAGCCGTGGTACTTGAGGTAGTACACGCGCGGAAACCCCGGTGCGTTGTGCGATGGATGCGACCACAGGCCATTGGCTTGCTGATCCGCGAGCAGGAAGGCGATGCCGCGCCGCACCGAGCCGGAATGCACCTCGCCCATGGTGAGTTGGGCCAGTACCGCCCATGCGGTGGAATGAGGCGTGCTGACATTCTGGTTGGTGCCGCGCAAGGCCGGATCGATGTAGCTGTCGTTGGTCTCGCCCCAGCCGCCGTCGGCGTGCTGTCGCGAGCGCAGCCAATCGATCGCTTTGCGGATATACGGTTGTTGCGGATCTTCGCCGGCCAGAGCCAGGCCGCCGAGTACGCTCCACGTACCATAGATGTAGTTGCTGCCCCAGCGGCCCCACCAGCATCCGTCGGCGTGCTGGCTCGCGCGCAGATAGGCGATGCAGCGGCGTACGCTGTCGCGATCCTGCGCGCGAGCCAGCACGCCCAGGCAGGCCAGCACGCGGCCGGAGACATCCTCGGTGGGCGGATCGAGCAGCGCACCGTGATCGGCGAACGGAATGGCGTTGAGGTAGTAGTGGGTATTGTCGGCGTCGAAGGCGGCAAAGCCGCCGTTTTTCGACTGCAGCGCGATCATCCAATCGGCAGCGCGATCGATGTTGACGCGGTGGCGACTGGGTTCTGCGTGATGACGATCCTGTATATGCAGCAGCGCGGCGATCACGGCGGTGTCGTCGATGTCCGGGTAAAATGCATTGGCGTACTGGAAGGCCCAGCCACCGGGTGCCACGTCAGGCACGCGTGCGGCCCAGTCACCTTTGTGTTGCAGTTCCTGTCGGGCGGTCAACCAGTCGCAGGCCCGGGTGATGGCCGTCTGTGTCGAAGCGTTGTCGCTGGCGTGCATCAGGGCCAGCGCGCACCAGCCGGTGTCCCATACCGGCGAAACGCAAGGCTGGCAATAGGCTGAACCGTCGTCGCGATGGACGACCAGTTTCTGCAGAGCGCGCAAACAGGTCTGTCGCGCTGGGTGATCCTTGGGATAGCCGAGCAGCGCCATGGCTTCGTAGCAGTTGACCATCGGCGGGAAAATCGCGCCGATGCCGTCCTCGCCGTTCATGCGCGGCAGGAACCAGGCTTCGGCCTTGCGGATCGCGCGCTGTCGCAGTTTTTTCGGCACCCAACGATCTAGCGCGCGGCCGACGCTATCGAGTACCAGAAACATGCGATTCAATGCGCCACCATGGAGGAAATAATGGCGCTCCTGTTCCGGCGGCGTGACGAACAATTCGCGTACACCGACTTTGTTCGGATTGCTCGCCTTCGCCTTGAGCGTGCAAAGAATCGTCAGCGGCACGACGGTCGTGCGCGCCCAGTAGGAAATCTTCTCGATATGAAAAGGCGCCCAACGTGGAAACAGCATGATTTCGACCGGCACATAGGGCACGGCGCGCCAAGGCACCTGCTCGAACAAGGCTAGTAGAATCCGCGTGAACACATTGCACCTGGCTGCACCGCCATGTGCCAGTACGGCTTCGCGTGCACGTCGCATGTGTTCCGCGGCAGGATTTTCGCCGGCGGCCTTGAGGGCGTAGTAGGCTTTCACCGTGCACGACACGTCGATCGCGCCACCGTGATACTGCGACCAGCCGCCGTGGGTATCCGTCGCCTGGATGGCATGCAGATAACGCACCATTTTTTCCTGCAGTGGATGGTCGATTTCGCCCATGTAATGCATCAACAGGATGTATTCGGCGGTGATCGTGCCATCGGATTCGAGCTCGAAGCACCAGTGTCCGTCATCGCGTTGTTGCGCCAGTAAAGCGACGCGCGCCCGTTCAATGGCCTGATGCAGGCTGCCCGCTTCAGTTTCATGAAAGAAGCCGACGCCGGCAGCTGAAGAAACGGCGGGTGAAGACGGATTCATCGCTGGCGTGCGTCTTTGACGTTCTCTTGTTTATACCAGTCGGTGTCGACGAGATAAGGAATGCCGCTTTTTGGCCACGCCAGACCGGAACCTGCAGGTTCGCTCCACGGCGCCGCCAGTGGTGTCAGCGGTAGTTGGCGCGCGGCCATCGTAAACATCCAGCGCAGGCTCGAATTGTATTTGGTGGCCAATCTGGTAAGCACGATGGTGCCGGCCACGGCGTTGTGCGAAACCTTTATCTGGGTGCCGGAGGAAAAGTCGGTATTGTCATGAAGGTTGCGCAGCGTGAGTACGGCCAGGCCCACGGACCACAGACAGAAACGGCGCACTCCAGCATGCCGGGCCGGGATGAGCAGGGTGTATTCGAGCGCACGGCGCAGATGTGCATGTGCTACGCCAATCAGTTCGGTCAACGCGTCGGCGTAGTTCGCGCCTTGCTGACCGGGGTGCAGTTCTGCCAGGCGTACGCCACGCCTGGCGAATACATCCTGTGGCAGCCAGCAGGCACCGTGGCTGCGATCCTCCCACTGGTCCTTGAGGATGTTGGTCATTTGCAGACCCTGACCGAAGGAAACCGCCAACCGCATCATGCTGTCGCGGTGCACCGTCAAGCCCGGCTCGAAATCGATGAACAGTTCCGTCAGCATTTCGCCCACGACACCGGCAACGCAGTAACAATAGCGATCCATGTCGCCCAACGTTTCCAAGCCTTGCAGACTAACGCCGCGCTGGAAATCCCACATGCCCTGGGACATCACCCGCAAGCAGTTGACGATGGCCGCCTGTTGCACGGGCTTCAAGGTCCGGGTCACCTGGAGTACCAACGGCAGCCCATTCACCAGATCGTGTTCGGCTTCCAGCGTCTGTGCCGACAGCAGAGGGCTCAATTCGGCGGCGAAGCGCTGCGGGTCGATCTGGCCGGTTACCGCATCGACAAACGCATCCTCGTGACGCTGTTTTTCTTCCGCCGACAGCGTGGGCTCGTCCTCGATGGTATCGGCGACGCGGCATAGCAGATAGGCATTGGTTACCGCGACGCGCAATGCCGGCGGCAATTGCGGAATGGTCAATGCGAAGGTTCGGGACACCTTCGGCAGGATGGCGTCTTGATAGGCCAAGGCGTCGCTTTGCACTGCCGCGAAGGCACGGTGGGGTCCGGTCATGGGTGTGCCTCGACCTGCCTGTTCGACTCATACCGAAGAATAGCGAAGGGAAAACGTTTGCACACGGAACGCGTTTGCGGTGCACGCACCGCCACGTGGATGGGCACGAAGCGGGCAGGTGATAACGAGTATGGTTGCCGTGCTTCAGTAGCGACGATAACTTCGTTCATCGTTAAATGTATCGTTGTCTAATACATGCTGCATTATGGCGACTTATTCGAATACAGGGCCAGTGCTGAATGGTGGCTTATTCGAATACGTAGCCTTGCTCACACACGTTAAGGGACTACCGATCAGATGAAGTTGTCGTGAAAGCGCTGGTCACCGGCGCCACCGGTTTTGTCGGCTCGGCGGTAGCGCGCCGTCTACTGCGTGACGGCCATCATGTCCGTGCGTTGGTGCGCGCGACATCGGACCGCCGTAACTTGCAGGGTCTCGATGTAGAGGTGATCGAGGGTGATCTCACCGGCGCCGGTTCGTTGCTGCCGGCGTGTGATGGCTGCGATGCATTGTTCCATGTGGCGGCCGATTATCGGCTGTGGGCACCGGCGCCGGAGGAACTTTACCGCACCAATGTCGACGGTACGCGCGCCATTCTTGAAGCCGCCAGACGCGTTGGCATACCGCGTGTTGTCTATACCAGCAGCGTGGCCACCCTTGGCATCCCCAAGGACGGCAGCCCCGGCGCCGAGAACACGACCGTGGCGTTGAGCGACATGATCGGGCACTACAAGCGTTCGAAATTTCTCGCCGAAGAAGTGGCTAGAGCGTTTGCCGTCGAGGGCCTGCCGATCGTGATCGTCAATCCCTCGACCCCACTCGGTCCGCGTGACATCAAGCCCACGCCTACCGGGCGAATCGTGCGCGATGCCATCGCCGGGCGCCTGCCGGCGTATGTCGATACCGGCCTCAACATCGTGCATGTGGATGATGTGGCCGAAGGCCACTGGCTGGCGTTCCGTCATGGGACAGTGGGCGAGCGCTATATCCTTGGCGGATTCAACCTCAGCTTGCGCGAAGTGCTGATCGAGATCGCGCATATCGCTGGGCGTTCGCCACCGAAGTGGCGCTTGCCGCATGCAGCCGTGATGCCAGTGGCGTATATGGCCGAGACATGGGCCCGCCTGACCGGGACGAATCCGATAGCGACGGTCGAGGAAGTGCGCATGTCGAAAAAGCACATGTTCTTCTCCAGTGCCAAGGCCACGCATGAACTCGGCTATGCGCCCCGTCCCGCGCGCCTTGCACTGGAAGACGCCGTGCAATGGTTCAAAGCCGCAGCGGGCAAGTGATTAGCGTACAAAGAAGCGCGCCAAGCGTGCCATCCGCGGCACGAACGCCGGACGCAGCAGGCGTGGGTCGTAACCATTCATGCGGCGCCGGTCTTCCGTTAGACACATATCCAGCAGTTCGCCGAGCTTGAGGTCCAGGCCGATCTGCTGATGACCGGTAATGGCGAAATTCGCGTCCTGCATCTCGCCGTTGCTGTCCAGGCCCTTGGCAATACCGATGCGTTCCCAGATCAGGAAGGCCCATACCCGCAGGACCTTGAGCGAGTACAGCGGACGCCGCCACCAGGGCAATTGCCGGCGATACCACGCCGTCCAGTTGGCGAAGAACAGGATATGGCGCGCCTCTTCCTGGATCACGGGCTCGAAAGTTTCCACGAGTTCCGCCGGAAAATAGCCGGTGCGCTTGGCCGATTCGAACAGGCCGAAGGCAAAGAAACTGTCGATGCATTCGCTGTAGCCGGTGACCATCCAGCCCCATTCGGGATCCTTGGGCACTTCATAGGACGGTTCTGGCTCCAGCGCGATCCCGTAGGCTTCGACCAGTTTGCCGAGCACGACCTTGTGACGCGCTTCTTCGCCGCCGTCCATGACGAGCGCTTCGTACAGCAATGGGTCGGCGGTTACCGTTTTGGCATAGGTTTCGACGCGCAGCATGGCACGCCCCTCGGTCTGTACGGCGATATCCCAGATCGGCAGCGAGGTGATGCGCTGCAGGGTCTCCGGACTCAGCTTGGGCCACACCAGAACCGCCGGTTTGTAGGGGTTGTGCGTATCCAGCAGCATGCGGCAGAACAGCCGTTTGTGCGCATCCGAACCGATCTTGATCCGACCGGGTTCGGCACCCAGCCAGTTGCGCATGGAGTAGTCCGCGGCAGCCACGGCGTCGTGGTTCGACATCGGAAACCTCGTCTCTTCAATGCATGGCTATGCATGGCGTCATACGTCGCGGGTATTGGACAGCTCGGACGACGTTCCGTTTCGCCAGCCGCTCCGCAGTCTGCGCGCCTCGGCCCACTGCCATGTGATCAGGGCGGGCACACCGAACGCCACCTCGCGCATGCGTTTGACCAACGATAGCGCGACACTGGCTTCGGCCGGCAAACCGATCATGTGGCCGAACAGGATCAGGCCACCTTCCTGCACACCCAGCCCAGCCGGTACCACAAAGATGATGTGGCGCAGCGCCTGGGTCACCGCCTCGATGGCGATGGCATCCCACACGCTGATCGGATAGCCAAGCAACCGCAGTGCCAGCCAGCTTTCGAAGCTGCCAACCAGGAAGCCGAGGAACTGCCAGGCGCCGGCCGCAAGCAGGCGCCATGGCAGGGCATAGAGCGCGCGGACTTCCAGGTCCAGCCGCGAGCCGTCGATCAACTCGGTCAGCCGCGAGCGGCCGCCGAGCAGTTTTTCCGCAAGGGATTCCAGCCGCGTGAACACCTTGCCGTGGCGCAGCAGCACGATCAGGAAGATGGGCAGCGGCAAGCTGGCGATCAGCGCGGTCAGGACCGAACTCAGGGTGCCGATGTTCTCCGTCAGCTCGATCAGCAGCACGATGCCCAGCGCAGTGAACAAGTACTGATTGATCAGGGTCAGCAGGACCTCGATGATCACGCTCGCAGCGGCGGCGGCACCGTTGATGCCACGCCACTTGACCAGGCGGATGCCGATGATCTCGCCGCCGATATTGGCCACCGGCAGCAGGCGATTGCTCGCTTCGCGTATCGCTGCGATCCAGAACAGCACCGGGATGGTGGCTTGCCGGTCCGGATCGCGCGGTGCCAGCAGCACACGCCAGCCGATCACGTCCAGCAGTAATGGCAGCGCATGAAAGGGCAGCAGCCACAGCAAGGCCCAGCCCGCGTGATCGATCGTGCTGCAGATCGTGGACCAGCCTTCGTGCACCACCAGCGCAATGGCGGCAGCCAGGCCGAGCAGACCGGCGAGGTAACTGAGCCGCTTCATATTCATGCGGGGGCTGCCGCTGGATCGGCGAAGCCACGACAGAGCAGGTAGCGCTCGGCAATCGTGTCGCGTACACGCGGCGACAGCAGGGCGGCCAGTTCGTCGGCGTGCCGGTAACCGGCCATGCTGGCGACCAGTCCCCCGTGCGCCGCCGGGTGCAGATACAACTCCGAAAGGCCGTTCGGCAGATCGCGCAAAATGTCGAGCAACGCGGCTTCGTCCATGCCACCGGTATGCCGGATGCCAAAGACGTGATCGTTGTAGACGATGCCGGCCTTATCCATGCGTCGGCGCATCAGCGCCAGCCAGGGGCGCAGCGACGGCCCCATGCCGGGCTCGGCCGGCAGCCGTATGGCGCGCAGGCCGAATTCCCGGCCGATCGAAAGCATCAGCGACAGGATGGTGGGATGCAGGTGGAAATGTTTGTGCGCATTGACGTGGTCCAGGCGCAGGCCGGTCGCGGCGAACGCTTCGAACTGGGCGCGGATTTCGGCGGCCAGCTGACGCCGCACGTGGGGCAGGAAGAAGTAGCGGAAGCCGTTGCGCACCATTGCCTGGTCGAACATGCCTCGTGCATCGACCAGATCGGGAATGCGTGCGGGCGGCAGTATCGCCTGGCCGTCGGCCAGCACCAGATGCAGACCGACGGCCAAGCCGGAAAGTCGTCGGGCCCGTTCGACGGCATCGGCCACTGCAGGCGCCGCAACCATCAGGCTGGCCGCGCGCAGTACACCCTCGCGATAGCCGCGCTCGACTGCTTCGTTGACGGCTTCGTGCAGCCCGTAGTCGTCCGCGGTGACGATCAGGCGCGGGCGGACCGTCGTGGCTCGCCGGGACGGCATGGTCGTCTACCCCCGCAGGACGAACAGCGGGTCGGATGCTGAACTCATCTGCGCCGGTCTCATGTGCACCGGTCCGCTCAAGCCTCGTGCGCACGCAGGAAGTGGAAGAATTCCACGCCCTCGCGCAAGCGGCGCTTCATCATGTCCCAGCTTGCCAGCATTTCCTTGACGATCTCCCAGATCTTCGACGGGCGGAAGTAGAAGCTCCTGTAGAACTTCTCCACGCCGTGGTAGATGTCTTCCTTGGACAGGTGCGGATAGCTGATCAGCGCGAGCTGCACGCCCTTGTCGTTGACCAGATGCACCGCTTCGTTCTCCTGCAGCCAGCCGTTCTCGATCGCCTGCTTGTACAGCGTGGTGCCGGGGTAGGGTGCAGCCAGCGACACCTGGATCGTGTGCGGATTGATTTCCTTGGCGAACTGGATTGTCTTGTCGATCGTTTCCCTGGTCTCGCCGGGCAGGCCGAGGATGAAGGTGCCGTGGATGGTGATGCCGAGCTTGCGGCAGTCCTCGGTGAAACGGCGCGCGATATCGGTGCGCAGGCCCTTCTTGATGTTGTGCAGGATCTGGTCGTCGCCCGATTCATAGCCCACCAGCAGCAGGCGCAGGCCGTTGTCCTTCATGATCTTCAGCGACTCGTACGGCACGTTGGCCTTGGCATTGCAGGACCATGTCATGCCGAGCTTGCTGAGGCCGCGCGCGATCTCGTGCACGCGCTCCATGTTGGAGCTGTCGGTGAAGGTGTCGTCGTCGAACATGATCTCCTTGACCTCGGGCATGTTCTCCTTGATCCACTTAACCTCGGCGATGACGTTCTGCGCCGAACGCACGCGGTAGCGATGGCCGCCCACGGTCTGCGGCCACAGGCAGAAGGTGCATTTCGAACGGCAGCCGCGCCCGGTGTAGATCGACACGTACGGATGCTTGAGATAACCGATGAAGTAGTTGTCGATCTTCAGGTCGCGCTTGTAGATCGGTGCCACGAAGGGCAGGTCGTCCATGTTCTCGATCATCGCGCGCGACGGGTTGTGCTGCACGCTGCCATCGAGGAGCTTGTAGCTCAGGCCGTTGATGTCCTTGAGCGGACGGCCTTCGGCGACTTCCTTGCAGGTGTAATCGAATTCCTCGCGGGCGACGAAGTCGATCGCCGCCGAAGCGGTCAGCGATTCGGTCGGATTCACCGCCACCTTGGCGCCGACCATGCCGACCAGGATGCCCGGTTTGCGGGCCTTCAGCAGCTCGGCAAATTTCGCATCGGTAGGGAAGGATGGCGTGCTGGTGTGGATGATCACCAGCTCGTAGCCCTCGGCGATGCGTAGGCTTTCTTCGACCGTGAGCTCGTCTGCGGGCGCATCGAGCACACGCGAATCCGGTACCAGTGCGGCTGGCTGGGCCAGCCAGGTGGGATACCAGAAACTCTTGATCTCACGCTTGGCCTGATAGCGCGAACCGGCGCCACCGTCAAAGCCGTCGAAGGAAGGGGCCTGCAGAAAAAGCGTTTTCATAGGAATGGAAGCTCCTGCGGAAACACGGACCGATACCCAATCTACAGCGGATCACTCAGGAAGACGGCGCGGGACCGTCGCCCCGCGCATGCAGCACCTGACCATGCCATCTTACGCGCCAACCAGTCAGGGCTACAGCCCACTCCAGCAACGATAGACCATCGCGCAGGGGAATCAGCAGAAACTCATGCCATGGCAAGGTTGCATGACTGGATCGTCGTTGCGAAATATTCAGCAAGATCCTGGCGCAGCCACCCAACACGGCAAGGCCTGCGGTCAATGCGCCGGGTGCCAGAACCAGACCCAGCAAAAGCAGCGGCGACGTAAAGCAGACAAAGCTCATGGCAAACCCCAGCGGGGCGATCGCCCGTATCGTGCGCAGCCAGCGCAACTCGTGCGTCCACAGCGTGGACAGACGCGTTTCGCTGACGTCGGTGCCGACCACCACATCCGAGAGCACCGTGCGCAATCGGCGTTGCCGGGTCAGTTCGCCCAGCCAGAAATCGTCCGCCAGCGTATCCCGCAGCGCTTCGAAGCCACCGATGGCCTGCAAGGTATCGCGGCGCAAAGCGATGGTCGAACCGAAGGCGAAACGCGTCGAACCGAAGGCGTGCGCAAGCCGGACCGAAGGAGCGAACCAGTCGTCGATGAACAGACGGCCAAGACTTGCCCAGACCCCATGCTGCGCGATGCCACGGTAAAGGCAGGTGACAATACCTACACTTGGATCCGCGAGAGGGGCGGTTACACGCACCAGATAATCCGCCGGCACGCTGATGTCGCTGTCGGCGAGCACCAGCCAGTCGTGCCTGGCGTGCGGCAGCATGTTGATGAGGTTGCTTACTTTCAGGTTGGCGCCGTATATGCGCGGATCGACCACAAGGGTGATGACGAGCCGCGGGAATTCCGCGCACAACTGTTGCACGACAGCGATGGCCGGGTCTTCCTGCTCGCGCACGCCGAATACCAATTCGTAATCGGGGTGCGCCTGCAGGCAGAAATCGCGCAGGTTTTCGTACAGTCGCGGCTCGGCTCCATGCAGCGGTTTGAGCACGCTCACCGGCAACAGATGGCGAATGCCGTTGTCACCTGACGATGAAGACGGAGCACGGCGGTTTTTCAGTACGGCGCACAGAGCCGCGCAGACGTAACCGGCTGCGGCCGTACTCAGTCCGGTACCGAGCCAGTAAATACCATCCATAAGTACGCTTGTCGTCATACCCGCTTATGGTATAGCCGAAATTTTTGGCTTAAAGTCGACCGGTGAGCCAAGCGAAAGCCCAGCCTGGGCATCGTGTAACCGGTTGGTTGCGACGTTGCCGGAGCAGCGCCCGATGCGTCCGCCTCGTGTGGGCAACGCTTGGTCGGCGCAGCGCATGTCACCGACTCTTGCTGCAGCCATGCCCATGAATCCCAAACCTCGTGTGGCCGTGCTCGGTGAATTCCATGCCGCAGCGCAGGCTCAGCCCAATATTGCTCTGGTCAAATATTGGGGCAAGCGCGATGTCGGACTGAATTTGCCGGTTGTCGGTTCCATGTCCATCACGCTGGACAGCTTGTGGACGCGCACCGAAGTGCGTTTCGTGCCGGGGGCGGCGCAGGATCGGGGCAGTCTCAATGGTCGCAGCGATGAGGCCGTGACGAAGCGGATGGTTGCCTGCCTCGATCTGCTGCGTGAGCGCGCACGTGTCGACTGGGGCGCGGTGGTCGACAGCCGCAACAATTTTCCCACGGCGGCGGGTCTGGCTTCCTCCGCTTCCGGTTTCGCCGCCTTGGTATGCGCTGGCGCTCAAGCCCTTGGCCTGAATCTGAGCGACACGGATAAGTCACTGTTGGCGCGCCGCTGTTCCGGTTCCGCAGCGCGTTCCGTGTTTGGTGGTTACGTCGAATGGGCACGCGGCGAGCTGGCAGATGGCAGCGATTCGGTTGCGCGCCCGTTGTTGCCGGCGGCCGCATGGCCCTTGCGTGTCGCGGTGGCGATAACCTCCACAGCGAACAAGGAGATCGGTTCCAGCGAAGGCATGCGCCGTACGGCGCAAAGCTCGCCGTTTCAGGCTTCCTGGATTGCCACCCAGGAAGCCGATCTGACGATGGCGCGCAATGCGATACTGGCGCGCGATTTCGACACCCTTGCGCTTGTCTCCGAACATAGTTGTCTGAAGATGCATGCGCTGGCCCTGGCGACCCAGCCGGGACTGCTGTACTGGAACGGTGCCACGGTGGAATGCATGCATCGCGTGCGCGCGTTGCGTCGAGAGGGTGTGCCGGTGTTCTTTACCGTCGACGCCGGACCGCAATTGAAAGCGGTGTGCACAGCGCAGGCGATCGAGCAGGTGAAAGCCGTTTTGCGAGAAGTTCCCGGGGTGCTCGATGTGCTCGATTCAGGCCTCGGTGCTGGTGCCCGCAGCATTTCCGCCGAGGAGCTGATGGCATGATGGAACTGATGGCCAGTGCTCCCGGCAAGCTCGTGTTACTGGGCGAATATGCTGTACTGGAAGGCGCTCCCGCGCTGGCGGTGGCGGTGGATCGCCGCGCCACGGTGCGCATCAAGCCGCGTAGCGACGGCGTTTGTGTCGTAAGTGCACCGGATATTGGCGTATTCAATGTTCCGATGCCTGTCGACGTCGACGGCAGGCTGCATTGGCACTGTGCCGAAGCCGACACGACCAAGCTGCGGCTGGTCGACCATGTATGGAGTGCGCTTTCGCGTGAAGGATTGGCGCCACCACCGGGCGATGGGTTTTGCATCGAGTTGGACACTGCGGGATTCTTTGAAACCAGCAGCTCGGGCCAGGCCAAGCTGGGGCTCGGTTCCAGTGCGGCATTGACGGTGGCGCTGGCCTCGGCGCTGGCGGTGTACGCCGGTCATGCTGAAGCGATAGCCGATCGCGCACAGTGGCTGCATCGATTATTCCGCATGCATTCCTCCTGGCAGGAAGGGCGCGGCAGCGGCGTCGATCTGGCAGCCAGCGTCGCCGGTGGCTTGATCGCCTATCGGTTGTCGGGACAGGATCCAGGGCCTTCCTTCACCTCACTGGACTGGCCGGTGGCCGGTGTGCGCTGCCTGTTCGTCTGGTCCGGCCAATCCGTATCAACGGCAGATTTTTTGCGCCAGTTGGCACAATGGCGGCTCGGTCATCACGCCGAATATGCGGCACATATGCGTAACCTCGGCGAACTGGCCGAGGTTGCGGCCGTTGCGTTGCAGGAAGGTCGTGGCGCGGCTTTTGTGGCAATCGTGGCGGCATACGCAACTGCACTGGAAAGCTTCGGTGCGGCCTGTGGTCTGGAAATTTTCTCCGCCACGCAAAAGCGGCTTGCGGAACTGGCTGCACGTACAGGTGTCAGCTACAAACCATGTGGCGCCGGTGGTGACTTCGGCGTGGTCTTCGTCCAGGATGCGGATCGTCTGGCACGGATCGAGCGAAGCATTCTCGTTGAGGGCTTGCACTGCGTGCCCTTGGCGGTTGATTCTCAGGGAGCTTACTGCACCAGGTTCGCCGCTTGACGCAGTTCGTCAAGCCGAGAAATGGTTCATGCTTGAATGCAGGAAAAAGTTGAGCGCGGTTGTTGGCAAGCTTTAGGTGATGGGCGCCCATGCGGCGGACAAACCATGCTGAGGAGCCACGATATGAGCGTTGAACAATCAAGTGCTGAGCGGTCGCGGTTTCCGGCGTTCTACAAATTGTCGGTATCCGATCGCGTGCGGATCATTCACGAGCGTGGCTGGTTGTCCGCCGAGGATTACCAGACGCTGGTTTCCGGCGAACATACGCTGAAGGTCCACAAAGCCGACAAGATGATCGAGAACGTCGTCGGCGTGATGGGCTTGCCGGTCGGTCTCGGCCTGAACTTCCTGGTCAACGGACGCGATTACATCGTCCCGCTGGTGGTTGAAGAACCTTCGATCGTGGCCGCGCTGTCGTCCGCGGCCAAAGTGGTACGGGGCGCAGGTGGCTTCACGGTGGAGAGCACCGAGCCGGTGCTGATCGGCCAGGTCCAGGTGGTGGACGTGCCACATCCGGCGCAAGCCAAGGCAGTCTTGCTGCAACGCAAGGACGAATTGCTCAATCTCGCGAACAGCCTGCATCCGCAGATGGTGGCGCGTGGCGGTGGCGCACGGGATGTCGAGGTGCACCTGCATGCGCGTGCCGAAGGCAGCGACATGCTGGTGGTGCATCTGCTGGTCGATACACGCGATGCGATGGGGGCCAATCTGGTCAATACCATGTGCGAGGGGATCGCCTCGCTGGTGGAATCCATGACCGGCGGCCGCGTGTTTCTACGCATTCTGTCGAACCTCGCCGATCGCGCGATGGTGCGCGCGCGTTGCATCATCCCGATAGAAGATCTCACCACCAAGGGGCATCCTGGCGAGGAAGTACGCGATGGTGTGGTACTTGCCAATGAATTCGCCTGCATCGATCCCTATCGCGCTGCCACGCATAACAAGGGCATCATGAACGGCGTCGATGCAGTCGCACTGGCTACCGGCAACGACTGGCGTGCCATCGAGGCCGCCGCGCATGCCTACGCCGCACGTGGTGGCCGCTACACCTCGCTGACGCGCTGGTACAAGGGCGAGCAGGGTGAACTGGTGGGCGAGCTGGACATGCCGATGAAAGTGGGCATCGTCGGCGGGTCGTTGCAATCCAACGCCACGGTGGCGCTGGATCTACGCCTTCTCGGGGTGAAATCGGCATGCGAATTGGCGGAGGTGATGGGCGCGGTCGGACTGGCGCAGAACTTCTCGGCACTGCGCGCCTTGGTCACCGATGGCATCCAGCAAGGCCATATGACATTGCATGCCCGGAGTGTCGCCATTACTGCTGGTGCCACCGCGGAAATTTTTGACACCGTGGTCGAGCGGCTGGTGGAGAGCGGTGAAATCAAGATATGGAAAGCACAGGAAATCGTGCTTCAGGTGCGCAAGGAGGCGCGCGGCGCGGCGGTCAACTCGAAGGCATCCGATCAGCAGGCGCCCGATCCGCGCGCTTGTGGCCACGGCAAGATCATCCTGCTCGGCGAACATGCGGTCGTCTACGGTAGCCACGCGATTGCAGCGCCGTTACCGCTGGCCGTGCGCGCCACCGTGCAGAACACTTCTTCTGGAAGTGTCGACATGCTTATCCCACGCTGGGGCGTGGAGTACCGGCTGCACCGTGATCCGGCGCATCGCGATTCGTTCCAGCGCTCGCTCGGGATCATTTTCGATACCTTGGGGTTGACCGAAGGTTCGATACGCATCGAAGCCTTCCCGAACGTACCGAGAGCGATGGGCCTGGGCGGCTCGGCGGCGATGGCGGTGGCGGTGATCCGCGCGCTCGATCAGCATTTTCGGTTGGGTCTGAGCGATGCGCAGGTCAACGCATTGGCTTATCGCTGTGAAGAAGTGGCGCACGGTGCACCGTCTGGCGTGGACAATACGGTAGCGACCTACGGGAAGCTCGTTCTGTACAAGCGCAGCCAGCAGCCGGAAGACATGCCGACCATGCGCGAGTTGGTGGTACCCAAGCCGATACCACTCGTGATCGGTATCAGTGGCAAGGAAAGCCTCACTGCCAGGACCGTCGGCAACGTTCGCAGTGCCTGGCAGCGTAACCCGGTACTTTACGAAGGCATCTTCCAGCAGATCGACCAGCTCACCTTGCAAGGCATGCAGGCGATGCGACAGCTTGATCTGGAGCGCCTGGGTGATCTGATGAATATCGCCCATGGACTGCTTAACGCTTTGCGCGTGTCCAGCAGGGAGCTGGAAGAATTGGTGCAGATCGCGCGCGAGCACGGTGCGCTCGGCGCCAAGCTCACCGGTGGTGGCGGCGGTGGTTCGATCATCGCCTTGTGTCCACAAAATCGCGACATGGTAATTGCTGCCATGCGTGATGCCGGCTATCAAGCGATGGAGGTTGACATTGGATAACCGTGAACCGAACAGTCAAGAGTGGCGGGATTCCAGGGATGTGGTTTCCTTCGATGACGAACCCTTGATACTCGTTGACGAACTCGATCGCGAGATCGGCTTTATCGATAAGGCCTCTGCGCACGTGGGGCAGGGTGTATTGCATCGAGCGTTTTCGTTGTTCGTTTTCAATCCGCAGGGTGAGTTGTTGCTGCAGCAGCGTGCGCCGGGCAAGCGTTTATGGCCGGGTTTCTGGTCCAATACCTGTTGCAGCCATCCACGCCGCGGCGAAACCTTGGACAAGGCGATACACCGGCGCCTGGACGAAGAACTGGGCTTGCAGTGCCCGTTGCAGTTCCTGTTCAAATTCGAGTACCAGGCGCAGTTCGATGCCGAAGGTGCCGAGCACGAACTGTGTTGGGTTTATGCCGGGCGCAGTGCTGCCATTCCCACCGTCAATCTCAACGAGATTTCGGCGCTGCGCTACATTTCGCCGGACGCGCTCGACGCGGAGATGGCGACACGGCCACAGACCTTTACGCCGTGGTTCAAGATCGAGTGGGAGCGCTTGCGTCGCGAGCACTCGCAGGTGTTCGCGCCTGTCAGCGCAGCGTGAAAATGGCCAAGGTCAAGCAAATGGCTTATATTTTTAAATCACGCAATGATGTTCTACGCCCATCAAGCGAGTGCATGGCGACTCGTTTGCTCAGGGCTTACTGATATCCGGGAGGGTCCATTGGGCATTCCACTTATCCAACAGACCACGATCGCGCGCTACATTCTTGGCAAGAAGCTCAACGGTCAGAAGCGCTATCCATTGGCGATGATGCTGGAGCCCCTGTTCCAGTGTAATCTGGCTTGCGCCGGCTGCGGCAAGATCGACCATCCCAAGGATATCCTGCAGAAACGCATGAGCGTCGAGGACGCCCTGCATGCAGTGGACGAATGCGACGCGCCGGTGGTTTCCATTCCTGGCGGCGAACCATTGATCCACAAGGAACTGCCGCAGATCGTGCAAGGCATCATCGCGCGCAAGAAGTTCGTCTACCTGTGCACCAATGCGATTTTGTTGCCCAAGCACATCGACGAATACGAGCCCTCGCCATACTTCACCTGGTCGATCCATCTGGACGGTCTGGAAAAGCGCCACGACGCGTCGGTGTGCATGGACGGCATCTTCGAGAAGGCCATCACCGCGATCAAGCTGGCGCTTTCGCGCGGTTATCGTGTCACGGTCAATTGCACCTTGTTCAACCAGGAGCCGCCAGCGGAGGTCGCCGAGTTCTTCGACTACGCGATGAGCCTGGGTGTCGAAGGCATCACCGTGTCGCCGGGTTACAGCTACCAGCATGCGCCGCGCCAGGATGTATTCCTCGGGCGCAGCCAGAGCAAGCAGCTGTTCCGCGACGTGTTCAGGCTGGGCAAGGAGCGCAAGAGCAAGTGGGTGTTCAACCAGTCGTCGATGTTCCTCGATTTCATTGCCGGCAACCAGGCATACCAGTGCACCCCGTGGGCCAATCCGACCTACAACATCTTCGGCTGGCAGAAACCCTGCTACCTGCTGGTCGATGAAGGGTATGCGCCAACCTACAAGGCATTGATGGAAGAAACCGAGTGGGACAAGTACGGCGTCGGCATCAATCCGAAATGCGACAACTGCATGGCCCACTGCGGCTTCGAAGGCACTGCCGTCAACGACACCTTTGCGCATCCGCTGAAGGCCTTGCGCGTGGCGCTGCTCGGCCCACGCACCGAAGGTGCGATGGCCCCGGACCTGCCGGTGCTGTATGGCGATCGCGTCGCCGCTACCGCCGTGCATATCCCGATCAGTGCAATCCAGCGCCGTAACAGCAATACGGGTGCAGATGCTGGCCACTGATCCGGATGTCCGCTGACTTGGACGCCCTAAGTTGGGTGGTTGCATCGATTCCAGCGTTGATGTGGGTTGGCCTGCTGCTGGTGCCCTGGCGGCCATGGAGCACGCGCGAGCACCTCGAAGCCGATCCGCAGGTCGTGCCGGCAGCCGCCCTTGGCGAGATCACCGTGCTAATCCCGGCGCGCAACGAAGCCGAAGTGATCGGCGCCACCCTGGCCGGCCTGCAGGCCCAAGGGGCTGGCCTGCAAGTGATCGTGATTGACGATCAATCGAGCGATGCCACGGCGCAGATCGCTGCTGCATATCCGAATGCGCGGATAGTCAGCGGCCAACCGTTGCCGGATGGCTGGGCTGGCAAACTGTGGGCGCTGGAGCAGGGCATGGTCCACGTGCGCACGACACTGACGCTGTTGCTCGATGCCGATATCCAATTGCAACCGGGTCTGCTCGGGGCCCTGTTGGCGCACAAGCAACGTGGGGGGTGGCATCTTGTCTCGCTGATGGCGGACCTGCGCCGCACCAGTTTCTGGGACCGGCTGCTGCTGCCGGTATTCGTGTACTACTTCAAATTGCTGTACCCGTTTTCCTTGTCGAATTCGCGCAGCCACCATATCGCTGCAGCCGCGGGTGGTTGCGTTCTGGTGGATACGGAGGCGCTGCGGAATGTCGGCGCCTTCGCCAGCCTGCGCAATGCATTGATCGACGACTGCACGCTGGCACGCCAGATGAAACAAGCCGGTTACCGCATCTGGCTGGGCCTGAGCCGTGGCGTGGTGAGTCTGCGACCCTACGGAACGTTACGCTCCATCCACGACATGGTGGCGCGTTCGGCTTTCACCCAGCTTGGTTACTCCACGTCGTTGCTGTTGGCAGTGACCGCCGTGTTCGTCCTTGCCTATGGGGCGCCGTTTGCACTGCTTGACTCGGCGCATGCGTGGCCGTTGGGGGTAACTGCCTGGGCGGCCATGACACTGAGCTATCTGCCGGTGTTGCGCTATTACCGGATGTCGCCGTTATGGGCGCTACTCCTGCCGCTCAGCGCAGTGCTGTATCTAGGCATGACCTGGGGTTCGGCGCTGCGCTATTGGCGTGGGGTACGCTCATGCTGGAAGGGGCGCACTTATGGCACCTGATATGGATGCGCGGAGACTCCCAGCCCAAGACACTTGTCTGCCGCCGAGCGTCATGAATTTGTAAGCGATTGATTCAATTGCTACGGCTCGGCGAGTTGAGCTGCGAAACTGCGCGAACCCCAGTCGAGAAAATCGATGAAAGATCCAACGCTATGGTGCAGTGCGGTGACTCGCACTGCACCATGATCATTGGCTTTCGACGAATCAATAAGCCGTCCAGGCATGGGGTTGGAAATCAGATTCCAGGGGTGGCAGCGTGACACTTCCGGTGTAATTGGTGACGGTCGATGCGGCCACGATCGCCACGACTTCGAGGAGCTGATCGGGACCAAAGCCAGCTTGCAGGAACACTTTCTTGTCATGCTCGTTGAGGCGCCCGCGCTTCTCGATCAATGTCTTGGCAAGCCTGGACAGTGCCGATAGCTTGGCGTCCCGCGGGAGATCGCCATCGCGGATGGCCTGCACCTCGGACGGCGCCACACCCTTCTTGAGCGCCAGGAAGGTGTGAAAGGCGACCGCCCACGTGCATCCATTCGTCACGGCGTCGGTGAGGAGCACCGTTTCGATTTGCGGTTCAGAAAAACTCTTGCCATCGCCATGAACCTGGTGGAAGAGAGCGACAAGGCTGTTGATCAGAACCGGCGACGTCGACATCGCACCAGCAATGTTGGGAATGAACCCAAACGCGGACTGGAGACCTTCCAGCGCGGGTTTGGAGGCTTCAGGGGCGGTTTTCAATGTGTGAACGGGGAAGTTGGACATGGCTTGAATCTCGCAAATGGTAGGGGGCTCGAGGCGTGTTCCCGAGTGGTCACCACTATGCGAAATGGGCTGCATCGGCTCAATTACCTCGGAGGTAATGAGGGAGCTTGGCGTTGATTTCTGCCGAAAATTGAGGCGGATTTGGAGTGCGTGCCCGTATGTGGATCAGCTTACCGGGGGTCTGAAACAGTGGTGGTTTCTTTTCTTTCGATCGGCAGCGTGATGCGGGACGCAGTAGCTGTCGCCGAATGCAATCTGCTTCTTTCCACTCCATCTGTGCACTCGCGTAGCGGAACGCAGGCCGATGAGGTCTAAGTTGTTAATGGGCTACTCAAGCAGCTATTTTGCGGGCTATCCGAAGAGGCCGTACGCGCCGCGCCAATGAAAGACATCATGACTTCGCTTCGCGCCGACACACGGTTGGTGATCGCACGTTCCGTGTCACGCCAGCGTCCTTGTCCATCCGCGGCGTCGACACTGCTGTTGGGATGGGGGCCTTGCGCATTGGCGTGCGCCATCGGTGCATTGACCGTGATGAGCGACCAGCCTGGTTTGATGCGATATGACGCACTCCTCTTCGTGTTCTATTCATTCGCGGCACTCCCGGTCACCGCGCTTTTGCACGCACTGTGGCGGAGTGGGACGGCTTTGCGTACCGTTTCCTGGCTGCTTCTGGTGACTACCTTCGCGGCGGCGTGGGGTGCTACTGCACTCCTGTTCAAACTGTCCTTATCCATCCATCTGCTATCGGGCGATTTTCACTGGAGCGCGATCCTGCTGCGTATGCAGACCATCTGGTTCCTGCTGATGGCCTACTGCGCGATGTACATCGGCATGGGTTACCAACTGGTGGCGATGGAGGAGCAGCGGCGGGCGCTTGCGGCAACGGCCCTGGCCAAGGAGGCGGAACTTAAGGCGTTGCGCTACCAGGTGCATCCTCATTTCCTTTTCAACACCCTGAACGCGATTTCCACGCTTGTGATTGATGAGCGCCCTGGCGATGCGACGCGCATGCTTGCACAGCTCGCCGACTTTTTACGCGTGACGCTGGCCAAACAGACATCGCATGAAGTGACTGTCGCGGAGGAATTGGCGTTCACTGAGCACTATCTGGATATCGAAAAGGTCCGACTAGGAGAGCGGCTAGCTGTGAATCTCACGGTCGGCTCAAGTGCGTTGAGCGCAGCGGTGCCGTATCTGTTATTGCAACCGTTGGTGGAGAACGCCATCCGCCATGGCATTGCACGGCGCCCCGAGGGCGGCCTATTGCGCATTGAGATCGACGTGGTGACCGAGAGGCTCCACGTCGAGGTATGGAACGAGGGCATTGCCGAGCAGGACTTCGGATCGCCCTCAGGTGAGGAAGACGGTGGGGCCATCGGGTTGCAAAACGTGCGCGACCGGTTGAACTACCTTTACGCTTCAGACTATCGTTTTGTGATGAGTGTTGCCGAGGACGGCAGTTGCCTGGTGACGGCGGACTTGCCTTATCGTCCCTTGGCAGACAGTCAAACATCGTCGGATGGTGCGATAACGCCATGATGCGCGTGTTGGTGGTCGACGATGAGCCCTTGGCGCGACGCGGTGTGATCAAGCGTCTATCGCTGCACGGTGACGTGGAATTTGTCGGGGAGGCGGCCAATGGCCGCGCCGCCTTGCAAGGCATCCAGGAGCTTCGTCCTGACATAGTCTTCATGGACATTCAAATGCCGGGCACCAATGGGCTTGATGTCGTCCGTGCGATGAAACCCGCCGAGCGGCCGCTGATTATTTTCCTCAGCGCTTACGACCGCTTTGCGCTCAACGCCTTTGAGGTCCATGCGATCGACTATTTGCTGAAACCGATTCATGAGGAGCGATTTGCCGAAGCCTTGCAACGCGCGCGGGATGTGCTGGCCTTGCGTCGGGAAGGAGGGTGGGATGTCCGCCAACGGGACAAAGAACAACCGGAGTGGCTCAAACGCTTCACAGTAAGGGCAGGGCGGAAGGACCTTGTCGTTGCCGCCGAAGACATCGAGTGGGTGGAAGCTGCGGGCGATTACGCTGGTCTTCATGTGCAGGGCAAGGTCTACCTGCTGCGCGAGCGCGTACATCGCTTGATAGAGCAACTCGATCCGCACCAGTTTGTACGCATTCATCGCTCCACTGTCGTGAGGATCAATCGCATTGCAGAAATCCAGGCACTGACCAATAGGGATTCATTGCTAAAGCTCCTGGATGGCACTGTGCTTCGCGTCAGCCGCACATACAGCGAATCACTGCGGCACGCACTTTTTGAGCGCGGTACAGGCAATAGCGGCAATGAAGCTCCAACCATCGCTCGCTAATCACCTATCACCGGTTCGTCGCACGAAGCTCACGGTTCAACGCATACTCGCGTTCCCACCGCTCTGTCATGCGAGAAAGGCGATCTAATGATTGCTCCTGACCATGGGAGTTATCTCGATGAAACGCCTCTCGATATGCCTTTCCGCTGCGTTGATGGTTTTGCCTTTGGGAGCGATCGCGCAGTCGTCCACACCGCCACCAGATCGTCTCAGCCAGGATACGGTGGACGTGCAGCACGTCATGGCCGCCTATCATGAAGCGGTCGTGACGCACGATGGCCCTCGGCTGGCGAGCCTTTTCATTCCTCAGGGAAGTGCCTGGCTCAATGTCCTTTCGGACCAGGCGTTCGCGCACTTGCGCGCATCCAAGCCCGGCATCACCAAGATCAAGGTGGGTAACTACCAGGACTTCGCCAAGATAGTCTCGCAATCGACAAAGCACATGGACCCCGAGCACCAGCATGTTCGTATCCAAAGCGATGGCACGATTGCCTCGGTCTATTTTGATTACGTCTTCATGATCGACGGAAAACCCGAAAACAGGGGGGCTGAAACCTGGCAACTGGTGAAGGGCGAGAACGGGTGGCGCATTGCCACGATCATCTACTCGTCGAACCCGGCAGGCGCCTGACGCCTGAGGGTCTGTCGGTCACGCCTCGGAGCAAAGCTGCCGAGGCTTCCCGCTATCGCAGGAAGGTACGCGTGAACGCATTCGAAGGTAGTCATGAATCTCATGACTCGGAAGTGGCGCGAATTACGATCGGACTACTGATCGGTTTGCTGGTTATGGCATCGGTCATCCTGAGCATTGCGAAACTGGGTGAAGCAACGATCTCGACTTCTGGCCAGTCAGGTATCTCCGCGCTCGTCCATGGCAGCCGCTGATTAGGGGCTGTTATCGGGTCTAGAGCAGGGCCGCTTTCGACCCATGGCGGGCACCAGTTACTTAAGAACGGAACTGTGTCAAAAGGGTTTTGCTCGAGGACATGAGGTGCAGGCGCTGCGATTGGTCACATGTCGCGCCGGGTCACAAGATGACTCGAAGAGTGCTCTCGGTCGATAGTAATTACTTGCGATCCCACTGAGCCGCCATATGCGCCGTAGTTCTCATTTTTTATTGACGGTGGCATGGTCATTGCTGCACTCCGCTACTACATGTCTTTGGGATGCATGTGCGATCTGTTCACTTTATTTCAGGCCTTCCCAGGTCAGGGTCTACGCTGCTGTCAGCGATCTTGAGCCAGAACCCGCGATTCCATGCGGGGATGAGCGGCCCACTCGGGGGCGCCTTCAACACCATGCTGGGCGAGCTCAGCGACCGTAACGAATATTCGGTCTTCATCTCTGATGAGCAGCGCCGCCGGATGCTCAAGGGTCTGTTCGACAACTACTACGGCCCCGAATATGGCGCCGAGGTAGTGTTCGACACCAACCGTGCCTGGTGCACCAAGATGCGCCACCTGAAAGAGCTGTTTCCGCACGGCAAGGTCATCGCCTGCGTGCGGCACGTGTCGTGGATCATCGACAGCATCGAACAGCTGGTGCGCAAGAACGCCTTCCAGCCTTCGTCCATCTTCAATTATGGGCCTGGCGGCACCGTGTATTCGCGCGCCGAAGGGTTGGCCAATGGCGAAGGCATGGTTGGCTACGCGTACAACGGTTTGAAGGAGGCATTCTACGGCGATGAGACCTCCAACCTGATGTTGCTGCGCTACGAAACGCTGACGAGCGATCCGGCGCGCGCGCTTGCCGCGGTCTATGACTTCATCGGCGAGTCCGCCTACAAGCACGATTTCGACAACATCAGCTATCACGCCGATGAGTTCGACCTGCGTGCCGGCACGCCGGGATTGCATACCGTGCGCAAAAAAATCGCTGTGTGCGAGCGCACCAGCGTGTTGCCGCCGGATATGTTCCGTCGTTTCGAAAGCGATGCCTTCTGGCTCGATCCCGCGCTGAACCCGCGCCAGGTGCGGGTGGTTTGAGTCCTGCACGTACGTGCAGTTGACACCTTTTTTCAGATCGATGGCCGCTTGCCCGCTGCACAGGGATGCACAAGGCAAGCGGCTAACCAAAATGCACAAATCAAACGAATAAAAAATCAACAGGGGACACATCGTGAATCGCATTTATCGCCTAGTTTTTAATCGCACACTCGGCGTCATGCAAGTTGCGTCGGAGTTGGCGAACGCACCGCAAGGCGGCGTGGTCAACGGTGCGAGCGTGCCCTCGAAACCGGAGCTGAAGTCGCGCCTGTTGGCGATCGCGATGAGTGCGGCCTTGGTGGCGATCATGACGCCGGCGATGGCGCAGACGTGCGTGCCCAGCGCGATCGCGATTTGCGGCGTGAATGGCGGGGACGGTGGTGCCGGTACTGCCAGCGGTCAACCAGGTATAGGCGGTACCGGGGCTGTCACATCGGGCGCCTACGCCAATAGTGGCGGCACGGGTGGTTCGGGCGGTAGCGGGGGTTCAGCGGGCCAGGGGGCCAACAACACCGGCGGGGCCGGTAGCTTAGGGCCCGGGGGTGCAGGTGTTGGTGGCGGATTGGGCACGCTCGGCAACGGTGGCGGCGGTGGCGGTGGCGGCGACCTTGCTGGTCCAACTTACGGCGGTGGCGGTGGCGGCGGTGGCGGCGGCGCGGGCCAGTCCGTCAGCGGTACGTCCTTCACCAATCCGGGCAGCATCGTGGGCGGCAGGGGTGGTAATGGCGGTAACGGCGGCCTCTCTGGCTCGTCGGGCTATGGCGGTGGCGGTGGCGGTGGTGGCGCGGGCGTGTATGCCAGCGCGGGCAGTACGGTCACCAATGGTGCCGGCACAACGATCACCGGCGGCGCCGGCGGCAGCAGCGCCAGTGGCAGCAGCACGGGCGGAATCGCTGGCGGGGGTGGTGTTGGCGTAGCGATCGTCGGTTCAACACTGACCAATAGCGGCAGCATCGTCGGTGGCAATGGTGGCGCAGCCGGTAACAACTATCTGGGCGGCGCGGGTGGTGTCGGTGTTGTGGCGACGGACGGTTCCACCATCATCAACCGTGGCAGCATCGCCGGTGGCGTTGGTTTTTCCGGCACGCAGATCGACGCGATCGATCTGAGCGGTGGCGGCAACACGCTGGTGCTGGAATCGGGTTCGAGCATTATCGGCAACGTGGTCAGCAGCAGCGGCACCACCAACGGTGGCGACACGCTCGATTTGGACGGCAGCGCCAACGCGACGCTCTCTGGTTCGATCGGCGATTACGGTAGCAGCGCGCAATACCAGGGTTTCAACCAGTACGAAAAAACCGGCTCGGGAACCTGGACGCTCGATAGTGTCGGGAATACCACCGCCGTCGGGGCGTGGTCGGTTCAGGGCGGCGAACTGGATCTGGACGGCTTTGGTAGCACCTTTACGGGAGGCTTCCAAATGTCCTCCGGTACCGTTTTGACAGTCGGTGCGGGCTACGGTGGCGTCTTCGTGGCCGGGACCTCGGGCGCCAACGGCTCGCACGGCAGCAATGGCACGTACAGCGGTTTCAGCGGCGCGTCCGGTCAGTTTGGTGTGTCCGGTGCGGCGGCGGTCAGCGGTTATAGCTTCACGCTGACCAACAACAGCAGCTCGATCCTCGGCGGTGCGGGTGGCATCGGCGGCTCTGGCGGCAGTGGGGCCAATGGCGGCTCTGGCGGCTATACGAATTATCACGGCGGCGCCGGCGGCGAGGGCGGTGCCGGCGGTGCGGGTGGATATGCCGTGTCAGGCACCGGCTTCACGCTCACCAATCAGGGCCGTTTGTCCGGCGGTGCCGGCAGCCTGGGCGGTGCCGGCGGGAGTGCTGGCAACGGGGGTACCGACTTGATCGGAAATGGCGGCGACACCTACGCCGGAGCGCTTGGTGGCCAGGGCGGTGTCGGTGGCGCCGCGGTATCCGGTAGCCAATTCACGTTGACCAACAGCAACAACGCGAGGATCTACGGCGGCTACGGCGGCTTCGGCGGCGCTGGCGGTGTGGGCGGAAATGGCGGCTACGGCGGCAATCACGGCGGCGCCGGCAGTGCCGGTGGCACGGGTGGCGTGGGCGGCTATGGCGCCTCGGGCGTGCAGGGTGGTGACTTCACCGTTACCAACTCCGCGTTCATCCAGGGTGGCACCGGCGGGAATGGTGGCATCGGCGGCAACGGTGGATTCGGCGGATCGTCATCCAGCGGCGACACGTCCATGCTGGGTTCCACCGGGCCCGGTGGCGCAGGCGGTGCCGGCGGTGGCGGCGGTTCGGCGATCAGTGGCTACGCCTCCACGCTGACCAACAGTGCCGGAGGAATACTCCAGGGCGGCGGCGGCGGCTCAGGTGGCATGGGTGGCACCGGGAATTTTGGTGGCACGGCGAGCACCGGGGCCGTGGGTGTCAGCGGCAGCTACGGCGGTGCCGGCGGCAGCGGCGGTAATGGCGGCGCAGCCGTCATCGGCAGCACGATTTCGATTATCAACCAGGGCAACGTCACCGGCGGCTGGGGTGGCTACGGCGGCGGCGGCGGCGTCGGTGGAATGGGGTCGGAGTCCACCAACGGGGGGACGGCGGCCGCCGGAACTGGCGGCGCCGGCGGCGCGGCCGGTGCGGGTGGCAACGGTGGTGCGGCGGTCGTGGGCGGGGGCCTGACCGTAACCAACAGCGGAGCTCTGCAGGGTGGCCTGGGTGGCCAAGGCGGGATGGGCGGCACCGGCGGCGCGGGTGGTTATTCGCATCAGCAGGCCGGCGGCAATGGCGGCGCCGGAGGTGCCGGCGGCGCGGGTGGTGCGGGTGGTGCGGGCGTCGTCCTCATCGGCGCAAGCTCGTTCACTGACACTGGTCCCGGCACTACCGTCACAGGCGGCAACGGCGGGACCGGTGGCAACGGTGGTGCGGGCGGCGGTGGCGGCTATTCCTTCAGCGCGTCCAATGGCTTGGCTGGAGCGCAAGGTGTTGGCGGCACAGGCGGAGCAGGCGGCACCGGCATCAGCGCCGGAACGGGCGACACGATTACCAACAATGCCGACGCCTCGATTCTTGGCGGCAATGGCGGTATTGGCGGCACGGGCGCCATCGCCGGCAATGGCGGCAACGGTGGCGCAGGCGTGTCCGGCACCGGCTTCACGTTGACCAATGCCGGTTCAGTGCAAGGCGGCAATGGCGGAGGCGCAGGTGCGTACGGCGGCGTGGGCGTCGTCTCGACCGGCGGCTCGACCATCATCAACAGCGGCCATATCGCAGGCGGCGTTGGATCCACCGGCGCGCAGGCCGACGCGATCGATCTCTCTGGCGGCAACAACGTGCTGGTACTGGAAACTGGCTCAGGCATTGTCGGCAACGTCATCAGCACCAGTGGCACCGGCACGGGCGGCGATACTTTCATACTGGGCGGCAGCACCAACGGCACGGTCAACGCGAGCTTTGGCGAGCTGGGCAGCGGTGCGCAGTTCGAGGGCTTCGCCACGTACGAAAAGACCGGCAGCAGCACATGGACGCTGAACGGTTCGTCCATCCTCAACGAAGTGTGGCAAGTTCAAGGTGGCGAGCTGGATGTGACCGGCACGACATTCGTCGGCGGTTTCGACATGTCCTCGGGTACGACGCTGGGCGTGGGTACGAGTCAAACGAACGTTCAGGTCACCGGTGTTGCGGGTGCCGCCGGGTACGCTGGCACCTCAAGCACGTCCGGTGGTGCCGGTAGTGCTGGCGGCGACGCGGTCAGCGGCACGGGCTTTACGCTGAACAATCAGAACCGGATCAATGGCGGCGCGGGTGGGCGTGGTGGCAACGGCGTTGCCGGCGGAGCAAATGGCGGCGCTGGCGGAAATGGTGGCAACGGCGGCGTGGGCGTCAGCGGCTCGGGCTTTACGCTCGTCAACACCGGGACGATCACCGGCGGCAACGGCGGCACCGCGGGCAGCAATGGCATCGGTGGTGCAGGTGGCGCGGGCGTGGTCGCAACCGGCGGAGCCACCATCACCAACGCGGGCACCATTGCCGGCGGGTTGAGCGCAAGCGGCGCTCAAGCGGATGCGGTGGATCTCAGCGGCGGTGGCAATACGCTGATCGTGGAAGCGGGCCATGTGTTCACCGGCAATGTGGTGAGCACGGGCGGCACCACGAATGGCGGCGATGTCTTCGTGCTCGGCGGTAGCGTCAACGCAACCTTCAATCTGGGTGCAATGGGGGTGGTAGGCAGCGGCGCAGCGATTCAGGGCTTCACGAATCTGGGCAAGAGCGGCACCAGCACGTGGACGTTGAGCGGCACCGGCAACGCGAACCAGTCGTGGACGATCACCAACGGCACGCTGGTTGGTAACACCACCAGCATCGTCGGCAACGTGACACTCTCGCCGGTAAGTGGCGGTAACGCCAACCTCACGCTCGACCAGGCGACCAACGGCATCTACAACGGTGTGATCAGCGGTAGTGGTTCGTTGACCAAGGATGGCAGCGGGACAGTCACCTTGACGGGCGACAATACCTACACCGGTACCACTACCGTCATCGGCGGCATGCTGCAGATCGCCAACGATGGCACCTCCGGCATGTTGAGCGGCAACGTCACGAACAACGGCATGATGGCATTCGATCGCACGGATACCATGACCTACGGTGCCGTGATCAGCGGCTCGGGCAGCCTCGCGCAAATCGGCAGCGGCACGCTGATTCTTGATGGCACGAACACTTACACCGGCGGCACGACCGTACAAGCAGGTACGTTGGAAGTGGGCGACAGTGAGCACAGCGGCGCATCCATTGCAAGCAGCGTGACGGTAGATGCAGGCGGTACGCTGCGTGGTCACGGCGCGATCGATGGCAATGTCACGAGCGACGGCACGGTATGGCCGGGTGGTTCGGTGGGTGTGTTGACCATCAACGGCAACTACGCGCAGAACGGCGATGCAACGATGCAGATCGATCTCACGCCGACGCAGGCCTCCGAGTTGGTGGTGAACGGTAACGCCATGCTTGCCGGCACGCTGAGCCTGATTTACGCGCCAGGTACCTACACCAATACGGTGTACACGCTGTTGCGGGCCAATGCGGTGAGCGGAACGTTCGCGACGACAAACTCGACGGGCTCGGTGCCAACGGGTCTTGATGCAAAGGTGGCGTACGGCGCAACGGCGGTCGCTCTGACGTTGGCGGCACCGGGAACACCGATAGCGCCGCCGACCGTTGTCCAACCGCGCGACGGCGACGTTTACGCGAACCTGATGCGTAGCGTCGATCTGGTCGAACAGCAATCGTTGGTCACCGTGATGGGTGCAACGTTGCGTCCGGCCGACACCTCATGCGGCATGGCAAACGCGGCGCACACCAACACCGTCACCTCCTCGTGCAACAGTGGTCTGTGGATGCAATACAGCGGTGGCACCGAATCGCTCTCGGGCAGCAACGGTCTGAATAGCACAACGTTCGGTCTGCAGGGTGGTTGGGATCACGCCGTGGCTGACGTGGTGCATGTCGGTGTGGAAGCGGGCTATGACCGCATCAATGGCAATGATCACGACGGTGGCAACGGCAGCATCGACAACGTGCATGGCGGCTTGTACGTGTTCGGCGATGCAGGCCCCGTCGTGTTGTCGGGCATGCTCGACGCAGCGCACAGCAGCTATAGAGTGAATCGCGCAACAGGTATCGGTCACGCGATTGCCGATCCGGATGGCAACATCACATCTGCTGCACTGCAGGCCGCATGGCCGCTGACGGCCGCGCAGTGGCAAGTCACGCCGGCCGTGGGTGCGCTTTATCAGCACCAGACCATGAATGCCTTTGGTGAAACCGTGCCGAGCAACAACCCGCTCGCTTACGTGTTCGCAGTCAATGGTGCACGCACCACGTACAACACCATGCAGCCGTATGCGCAGGTCTCCTTCACGGATGCATTCGTCGCACAAGGTACCAGCTACGTGCCGCAGCTCGACGTCGGCTATCGCTACGACACACGCAGCCGCAATACGCCGGTGGTGCAGGAAGCCTCGCAAGACGGCACCGTGTTCGCAGTGCCCGCCGATAACCTGGGCCGCGGCATGGTCACGGTGGGTGCACGCATCACCGCGAAGGCGGGTGCATCGTGGGGTCTGTACCTGGATTACCAGGGGCAGTTCTCCAATCACCTTAGCGACAACGCGTTGAGTGTTGGCTTCACCAAGCAATTCTAAGCAATACGCGGGACATCGACACAAGGAGGTGCCATGTATATGCAGACAGGCGCAGCGATAACAATAGATTCTGTTATTTGCAAAATGCTCGAAGAAACGAATTACCTGCAGGCCGCCCGGAAGTTTGCCGATAGATATCACGACGTGCGTCCAGATGCCGCGACGCAAAGACAGTTTGAAGTACTAAATCAGTTGATGCAGAGTGACCCCTCTGGCGCTCTGTCCGCTGCGGGTAAGCGGCAGGCTTGACAAATATTAGCTCGCAACAGCCGTCGTTGTATGCCGTTCAAGAACTTTGTTGATTAGATGGGGTTATCGAGGGTAGACGCTTCTCAACCGCCGCCAGGCCGGCAGCCCTGCGCCAAGTGCGAGAGCGAAGATTCCGCAGAGCCACGGGAAGGCGTTACCGATCCGCGTATAGAGCGTTGGCCCGGATCCCAGCGGCAGGTCGGCGACAATCATGGTCAGGCCCGTGGGCGCATCCTGCTTGAGGGCGACCAGACGCCCTTGCGCGTCGCTGGCGAACACCAGGCCGTCATGGGCAGCCCGCACGATCGAAAATCCGCCTTCGACGCCGCGCATCACGGACATGATTCCGTGCTGCCAGCCATCGATGCCCATGTCGCCCGCGGGCACGCCCATCAGGCGGACGCTCTTGGCGGCATCGGAACGAATGGTGTCGGGGAAATCCATGTCCTTGCAGATCTCCTCGGCACGGCCATAGCCCAACCAGCCCGAGACATGACCCGGCGTGAAATCGTCCTCGAGGCCCGGCACCGGATGGCGCTTGTCGTAACGCTGGATCCTGCCATCGGGCGTGATCGCAAGCGCGAAGTCGGCGGCCGGCGTCTCGGAGTGGAAGCCGGCAATGATCTGCACACCCGTATCCCTGGCGGCGGCGACGAGCGGCGCAACGATCGTGCCCTGTCCGGCAGGGGTCGATGCCATGCCGCCTTCCGGCGTAACCACGAATCTGGCGCCTTCCCGGGCGGCTGCACGGATCTCGCGCGCATAGGTTTCGGCCACCGCGAGATCGGCCGACACGGTCTTCGCCCGCCAGGAATCCGCTACGGCCGTCTCATCGACGATTCCCGCCACCCTCACCACGTCGGGCTGCGGACGCGCAAGTCGCACGATACCGAACACCACATTGGCCGCACAGATCGTCAGCCCGAGGCCGACTGCGGCCGTGTTTCGTTTGAGCCGTAGCGCCATGGCGAGGGTATTCGCAAAGAGGCAGATCAGGAACGTAACGACGTACATCCCCAAGAGCGATGCGCTCTGGATCAGGACGGGCGCTGACATCGTGCTGTAGGCGAGCGATCCGTAGGTGCCGTTCGGGGACCGCAGCTCAATCAGGAACTCGAAGGCTGTCCAGCAAGCCGGAAACGCAAACAGCGTGAGGAGCGGTGACGCCCGGCGCTGCACAAAGCGCGCAAACCATACCGCGACGCAAAACAACCCGACATCGACCACCAGAGCCGACGTGAGGACGAGCGGCGGTATGAGGTGCAGGTAGGGGGATTGCAGGATATAGCCTGCCCCGCCGAGGAGCGCGATGGCACCCGCTCCGATCACTTGCCACGTGCGCGCCTTGCCATAGGCGAGCCACAACAGCGGCACGGGTGCGAGCCAGATCAAGGCCCAGACGTGGTCGTATCCCTGTGAGAGATAAAACATGATGCCGCTCAGCACGGCGGCCAGCAGGGTGATCATTCGCTTTTCCCGGATGGTTTGAGGGAATCAAGGAACTGACGCTGTGCCGCGCGGTACAGCGCCTTGAATTGTTGGTCGCTCGCGAAACGCCTGGCGCGCTGCATCGACACGAATCCCTGTCCGTAGGCCGCGAGCGCGATGGCGATCCCGAGTGTCGGCTCGTCGCGGAACCGACCATCAGCCTTCGCCTGATCGATGCGAGCCATCGCGAGCACAATCGCGGGCGAGCGGCCCGCGGCGAAATCATCGGGGAACTGGCGCGCCGCGGGCGCAGGCAGGAAGAACGCTGCGTCGAACCGGTGCGGCTGCTTAAGCGCGAAATCGAGATAGGCCTCCATGAGCGCCTCCAGCCATTCCACCGGGTTTTGGGCGCGGATGCCGCGGACGATCGCCTCCCACGCGGAGATGCCGTCCTGCATGAGGGCGTTGAGCAGCTCGTCCTTGTTCTTGAAATGGCGATAGAGCGCCATAGGCGAGAGATCCGCTCGCTGGGCGACTCTGCGGATGGTCAGCCCCTCGAAGCCTGCGGATTTGAGCACCGCTTTCGCAGCCGAGAGTATGCGGTTTTTTGTCATGCGTACACTGTACACAAACGAGTACTAAGTACACAAGGAAACTTCGCGGCCACAGCCCCGGGCACCCGAGGTGCTCAGGTTCATGATGCAGTGCTCAAGTCTGTGGGTAGGACGATGGTGCCGGATAGGCCCCGAAGCTGCGAATGGCTGGCGTGACCAAGCCCAAGAGCGCAACGATGCCGATGGCTGTGCCGGACACCGTCAGCAGCAACGTCAGAGAGTAATGGGCTACGACAAATCCGGCAGCTGTCATGGATAGTGGGGCAAGCCCGAGTACCGCAAACATCACGATGCCAAGGATACGGCCGATCAGCGACGATGGAACGCGTCCTTGTATCCAGCTGAGCCCCAGTACGCCGCCGTAGCTAGCCGCCAGGCCGATCAGTGCGAGCGCAGGCGCGGCGCTGGCGAAGCGTTCGGCGTGCGCCAGCCAGCCGATGGAGAGCCCGGCCACCAGGTCGGCGCTGAACATCACCAGCCCAAGGCGTCTTGCGTCCGGCTTGGGCAGCATCCCGCCAAGGGCGAAGCCGAGCATCGAGCCGAGGCCATTCACCGCGTACAACATGCCATAGGACAGCTTGATCCCCAGCAGCGTTTTGCGCTCAACGTGCTCGTTGAAGCCATCTTGTCCACGGCCACCGATTCTCCACTACCTGGCGACGCGGGGGCACACCGTTGCACACAAGATTTAGTCCGCGCCATCAATTGGGATCTGGGGCCGCCAGGGGCTCCCGGGGGCAGTTCGCCACTTGAATCATTGATGCAATTGGTCCAGGCCGATTTGCGCACCTCGGCTCCTGTGCACACATCGGCTCGGGTCGTCTCCAGCTATGCGGTGATTTCAGACGAGGAGCCGGGACTGCGGATTCAGAGGATGCTTGAGTTCTATCGGCGTAGGTACGCGCAGGCAACGGCGGCAGCTGAGGGAAATTCCTTAGAAGTCAGTACTGGGCGCGATCTTTGAGAAGAGGACAACAACTAAAGAGTTCGACTGTTATAAAGCAAATTTAAGGTATTACCTTATATTTGACATAATATACATTATGCGAAATTGTACATTGGTGGTTATCCTCGCCCTCGCGTGTCGTCGTCCCCTTAACCATGTCACCTGACCACTTAACCACGTCACCCCACATCACATTGCTTTGCTTCCTGTCTGGCGCGATCGACCTCTTGGTGGGCTCGATCTTCTGTCGCCTGAGCTGTCTAAGTTCTTCAGCTTGTACGGGTGCGCCACCGTGCCATTCTCTTCCAGCAAATCTCAGACAATTTGATGGCGTCGATAACGTTTGCGGCGTGACGCCCGCTGGGAAGTTCCTCATTGGGGGAGCGCGCGGCGGGAACCGCGACACCAGCCGCTCTCCTAATCCTCATCCGTTTGCGGCGAATTGCCGAGGCTCAGCTCGGACCGGTCCAACTTAAACTCCTCCTCGATGCCGAGCTTCTTGAGGATGGCAGGCAACACCTGATGGATGACACGCATGCCGACTAGCAGCTCGTTCATATAGATATCGGGGTGAATGCGCCCTGCGTTGAAGCCGAGACTCTCTGCTTCCGCCTCATCGCTCAACTCGTCACTGGAGTCGTACACCAGATTCATCAACTCGGCCCTCAGGGGCACCCCTGCCTGGAACGCCTTGTCTTTGACTATGCCGATCCACTTCTCGTAATTGGCGCGAATTTTGGCGCGGAACGCGCCGAAACCGGGCGCAAAGTCGTCGTCGATATCCACTTTCGTCGCCGCCAATTCGACAAGGCAGGGTTCGATGTTCTCGGCGGCAGTCTCCATGAGACCGAGCTCCTCGCGGTCGAAAAGTTCGGACAAGTACGCCGCGTAGAAACCATACACGTCATTGAGCGCCCTAAAGATAGCTAGGATGGTGTTCGAGTACGGGTTGCCCTCAATAGCGCCGATAAGTGCTTCGTCGCTGGCCTCATCCCCCCAGGCTGTAGCAAAATCCAAATCGATGTCGCAAGGAAACAGAGGCGGGATCGGTGCACCAATTTCCTTCAGGATGCGGACGGTCGTTCCGGTCAGTAGGTCGAGTTCGTCTTGCAGAGGAATGGTGTTGTAGCCCGTTTCAGCGCCTTCGCGTGCGAAGTCAGCCAAGAATGCAATGAGTTGCCGCCACTTCATTGCCGCCTCCAGCGAGCCGGCCGAAACCACGACGTCGGGATCCAAGTCGCCGATCCTGGCCAGTTCGCGGAGTCGCCTCTCCATCTCGAAGGAGATGTACTCCCCCTTCTTCCATTTGCTCACCTGGGTCGGGGATACGCCGAGCTTCAGGCTGAGCTCCTTCTGGGTGTAGCCGGTGGCGGCTAGGGCTAGTTGTACCAAGGTGTCACTGCTCATGGGCCGCTCCGGAATGATGTGCACTAAATTTAACGAAGGCTAAAGTGCACGTTATTCTGAGCGAGATGAGCACCCATGTCAATAAATTTAGTAAATTCGATTGCGACATCATCTTCCCGGCTGGATCTAAGCGGGCGTCAGCTACAGGGCTTCACAACATTTCCGGCGATCGCAACGGTGACTCACGCACGCGGCCTCCCGACTCGTCCCCCTCGCCTGCTCTGCAGCCAGCAGCCACTGGCCAGATGCGCAGGCGCCGGCTGTCTAAGCCATGAAAGTCGCCTATGAGCCACCCTCGCTCGCCATCATCGAACGCAGCTGAGTGAGAGCGCGCGCGCGAATCCCTGGCTGGACAGAGCGCTCATCTCGGACCCTTAACTGTGGCCCACTAGCCCGGTCGCGTTTGAACACAGCTAATTACCAATATCAATCGCTCTCAGACACAAACCATTGATTTCGCAGCTTTCCGAGCGTTGGATCAATGGATGACATAGTTAAAAGGACTACGACACGTCAACCATGTCCTCGCACGTGCGTTCACTGTGTGAATGGCGCCATTCGGCGCGATGCCCTTTCCCCCAAGCACATCAAGAGCCTGACCATATCCGACGGATCTATCCGTCCGTAGGCATGGTTGATGGAAGTCAACGGATATGTGGATTGTAAAAATCGCCCTTGAGCGGCCGCTGACTTTCATCGTTCTGGCGCTGTTGCTGTTGATACTCGGGCCGATGGCGATCCTGCGCACGCCGACCGACATCTTTCCGAACATTGATATCCCGGTCGTTTCGGTGGTGTGGCAGTACACCGGTCTGCCTGCTGATGACATGAACAACCGTATCGTGACCGGTTTCGAGCGCGCGGTCACCACCACGGTCAATGACGTCGAGCACACCGAGACGCAGTCGTTGAACGGCGTCGGCCTGGTCAAGGTGTTCTTCCAGCCAAACGTCAATATCGATATGGCGGTCGCGCAGATCACCTCGATTTCGCAGACCGTAGTCAAGTCGATGCCGCCCGGCACGACGCCGCCGCTGGTGATCGTCTACAACGCGTCGAGCGTGCCGATCCTGCAGTTTGCGCTGTCGTCGAAGGACTTGTCCGAGACGACCATCTTCGACGACGCCAACCAGACCGTGCGCCCCTTCATTACCGCCGTCCGCGGTGCGGCCACGCCCTACCCCTACGGCGGTAAGCAGCGCCAGATCGAGGTCGATCTGAATCCGCAGGCGTTGCTGGCACACGGCCTGTCGCCCAGCGACGTGGTCGCCGCGATCGGTGCGCAGAATCTGATCCTGCCGGCGGGCACCGAAAAGGTCGGCGACATCGAATACAGCGTCCGTTTGAATGGCAGCCCGCAGCAGATTTCCGAACTCAACGACGCACCGATCCGCACCGTCAACGGCATCACGACCTATATCCGTGACGTGGCACATGTGCACGATGGTTCACCACCGCAAACCAATGTGGTGCGCGTGAATGGTCAACGTGCGGTACTGATGTCGATCCTGAAGATCGGCAATGCATCGACGCTGGACATCGTCGACAGCCTGCACCGGATGTTGCCGCGGATTCGGGCAGCCATTCCGAAAAATCTGCAGGTCGAGGCGATATCCGACCAGTCGCTGTTCGTGCGCGCTGCGGTCTCGGGTGTGATCCGCGAAGGCGTGATCGCCGCGGCGCTCACCGGGCTGATGATCCTGCTGTTCCTGGGCTCATGGCGTTCCACATTGATCATCGCCATCTCGATCCCGCTGTCGATCCTGGCCTCGATCATCGCGCTGTCCGCGCTGGGCGAGACGATCAACATCATGACCCTGGGCGGCCTGGCCCTGGCGGTCGGCATCCTTGTCGACGACGCCACGGTGACCATCGAGAACATCAACTCGCACCTGGAACAGGGCAAGGACGTCTACGAGGCGATCATGGAAGGTGCGCACCAGATCGCCGTACCGGCGCTGGTCTCGACACTGTCGATCTGCATCGTGTTCGTGCCGATCTTCTTCCTGGGCGGTGTGGCCAAGTACCTGTTCGCACCGTTGGCCGAGGCCGTCGTGTTTGCCATGCTGGCCTCGTACGTGCTGTCGCGGACGCTGGTACCCACACTGTCCCTGTATTGGCTGAAGAAGCACGTGCATGGTGAGCAGCCCAAGGGGCCACTGGGGCGTTTTCAGGCAGGTTTCGAGAAGCGCTTCGAGAGCATTCGTGACAGCTACCGCGATGCGCTGGAAACAGCGGAGGAACACCGTGGCCTGTTCGCCGTGCTGTTCTTCGCCAGCTGCGCGCTGTCGGTCGCGCTGCTGGTGCCGTGGCTGGGCCGCGACTTCTTCCCGTATGTCGATGGCGGTCAGATCAAGCTGCATTTCCGTGCCGAGACCGGTCTGCGCATCGAGGAAACGGCACGCCTGGCCGACGGCATCGAAGACGTGATCCGCCGGACCATTCCGAAGAATGAGCTGGACAGCATCGTCGACACGCTCGGCCTCCCGTACAGCGGCATCAATCTGTCCTACAGCAATACCGGTGTGGTCGGCACGTCCGATGGTGATGTCTTTGTCACCTTGAAGGACGGTCACCACCCGACCATCGATTACGTCCGCTCGCTGCGGCGGCAGCTGGCGCAGAAGTATCCGGGAGTGATCTTTTCGTTCCTGCCCGCCGACATGGTCGGCCAGATCCTCAACTTCGGCTCGCCCGCACCGATCGACGTGCAGGTGAGCGGGCATGACCCCAAGGCCATCGCCAAGGTGGCGGATGATCTCTATGGCAAGCTGGCGCGCGTGCCAGGCCTGGTCGATCTGCGTGTGCAACAGGCACTCAATCTGCCGCAGCTCAATGTCAATGTGGATCGCACGCGTGCCAGTCTGGTCGGTCTCACCACGCAGGATGTGGCGAGCAACCTGCTGACTGCCCTCGCCGGCTCTTCGCAGGTCAGCCCGACGTTCTGGGTCGATCCGAAGACTGGCATCAGCTACACCATCGCGACGCAGGCGCCGCAGTATCGAATCGATACCCTGCAGGACCTGAAAACATTGCCGATTACCAGCACGACCGGAGCAACAGCGGTCAGCAGCAGCCTCAATGCCAGTGGAGCAGCCAGCCAGATTCTCGAGAACCTGGCCACCTTCTCGCGCAGTGTCGGGCCGGCCATCGTCACCCACTACAGCACCCGACCGACCATGGATCTGTATGCCGCCGTCGACCAGACCGACCTGGGCAGCGTCGCGGCCAATGTGCAGCGTATCGTCGACGACTATTCGAAGCAGCTGCCGCGTGACGTGGACATCGACGTGCGCGGACAGGTGCAGACCATGGCGGCGTCCTATCGCGGCCTGATCGGAGGTCTCGCCTTCGCCATCGTGCTGGTGTATCTGCTGATCGTGGTCAACTTCCAGAGCTGGCTGGATCCGCTGATCATCATCGCGGCCTTGCCTGCCGCGCTCGCCGGACTGGTGTGGATGCTTTTCCTGACCGGCACGCCGCTGTCGGTGCCGGCCCTGATGGGCGCGATCATGTGCATGGGTGTTGCTACCGCCAACTCGATCCTGGTGATCAGCTTCGCGCGCGAGCAGTTGGACCGGCATGGCGACCCGGTGAAGGCCGCCATCGAAGCCGGCTTCGCCCGTTTCCGCCCGGTGCTGATGACCGCTTTTGCGATGATCATCGGCATGGTGCCGATGGCACTGGGGCTGGGTGAAGGCGGCGAGCAGAATGCGCCACTCGGCCGCGCGGTGATCGGCGGCCTGCTGCTGGCCACCGCGGCCACGTTGTTCTTCGTACCGACGTTCTTCAGTCTGTTGCACCGGCGTCGCCAGGCACGCCTTGATGCTGCCGCCGCTTGAGACCTAAGATCATGCCCACCCCGAACACTCCTGTTCCGCGCCAGTCCACCAAGCCATCGCATCGCGCGCGGCTCGTGCTCATCGTGCTTGGCATCGCGCTGGTCGCGCTCGGCGTGTTCGGCATACTGCAGCGCGTGCATGCACGCCACGAGTTGAGCAAGGACACCGACCGTCAGGCCGTGCCGATCGTGGCCACCCTGATACCAAAGGCAGCCCCCGAAGATCAGTCGCTGACCTTGCCCGGCACCGTCAACTCGTGGCAGGACGCCCAGATCTACGCACGCACCACGGGCTACGTGGCCAGGTGGTATGTGGACATCGGCACCCGGGTCAAGAAGGGCCAGCGCCTCGCGGATCTGGATACTCCCGATGTCGACAACGAGCTCCTGCAGGGCCAGGCGCAGATGCGGACCGACCAGGCGAACGAGAAGCTGGCCAAGGTCACCGCCGACCGCTACGAAGTACTGGTCAAGCAGGGACTGGTGGCACTGCAGACGGGTGATCAGTACGTGGCCCAGTTGAACGCCGACATCGCCACGGTGGAGGCGGACCACGCCAATGTCGCCAAGCTGGAAAACATGGAACAGTTCAAGCACATCCTGGCGCCATTCGATGGCGTGATCACCCAGCGCAACCTGGATGTGGGCGCGCTGGTCGATGCCGGCTCGACCGGCAGCAACCTGTTCGTCATCGCCGATACCACCAGGCTGCGCGTGTTCGTCGATGTGCCCGAAAGCTACGCCGGCAGTGTACACATCGGCATGCCGGTGACCGTCACTCTGAGCAGCTATGGTGCCCGGCCGTTTACCGGTACCGTTGCCCGAACCGCGGACGCGCTCGATCCGAACTCCCGTACTCTGCGCACCGAGATCGACGTGGACAACGCCGGTCAGGCACTGGTCCCTGGCGTATACGCCAACGTCAAGCTGGCGCTTTCAACCGCGACGCACGATTTCATCGTGCCGGCCAACACCTTGCTGTTCCGCAGCGAGGGGCTGCGGATCGCGCTGGTCGACGCGCAGCAACGCGTTCATCTGCAACCGGTCACCCTGGGGCGCGATTTCGGCAACACCATCGAGGTGACCGGCGGTCTGGATGCCAATGTCCGCATCATCCTCAACCCGGCTGATTCGCTGTACGAAGGCGAGCAGGTCCGCATCGCCGGAAACGACCGCTGATCATCGATTCCGTGATGCTGGCGGGACGGCCGGAAGGCCTGCCCGTGATTCCTATGATCGCATGCGGGCCGCGATACCTCGCCGCATCTGCGCCGGGATATCCGGACTGATGCGGCGCATTCGACAAATCAGCGAAGAGGTTCGGTAGCTGTCTGCCCGGTGCACGGGATCGGCTGCCCGTCGGAGTCGGTTGCCTGCGAGTAGCTCGAACCGCGTGCGGCAATGACCACCCCGCCGACACATTTTTGATCCGGGCCAAGCATGAAACGCTGCTGCTGCAGTGCCGCTTCCTGCTGCTGCCTTTTCAGGCGCATGGCCTGCTCCACCTGATATTGCCGGGCCTGTTCGCTCACCTGCTGGTTCGTGTTGTACCGGTCTTCCTGCTGCTGATTCAGACTTGCCGCCACTTGCGCATGGAATTGCCGGGCCTGCTCCTCTGCCTGCTGGGCATTTTGCGCCGCAGTGCGCGCGAGGTTCTGCATGATCTCGTCTGCCTGACGCTGTGCCTGATATCTGCTCAGGGCATTCCATGCAAAGCCGGCCATGATCATGCCGGCCACCGCAGCACCTATCTTCCACGACAAAGGCAACGTGTTCACACCCCACCCCTGGATCATAGTTCGCAAAGTCTAGCGTAGCCGGGCCTTGAAACCGGTCCAGCGAGATGACGACCGGTTCACCGCCCGAAGATGATTTCCTTGCCTTCGTGGTCGCGGTCCCAGCCGCGCAGCTGGTCGCGGATGTGGGCGATGCGCTGGCGGCCAAGTGCGTTGCGTTCCTCGTCGAGCACGAGACCATCGAGCAACTCGGCCAGGCGCTGCGCGGTGGGAAGCATCGCGTCCCAGGCGTCAAGCGCCGGCAACGGTGCCGGCAACGTCATGAAGAAGCTCACGCCGGGCGTGCGCAAGCTATCCAGCCGGCCCAGATCGAAGCTGCCAGGCTTGAGCATGTTGGCCACGCTGAAGATCGGTCCGAGCTCGCGCTTGCCATCGACTAGGCGGTGGTAGATGCCCATGTCGCCGAACTCGAGGCCGGCCTTTTCGGCAGCCACGACCAGGTCCGGGCCGTTGAAGTGCTCGCCTTCGCGCGCCACCACGAACAGCGTGACGATGCGCTCCACCGGCAGCTGAGCCGGTCGACGGCCGAGATCCGAGCGCGGCGGCACTTTCGCGGCAACGGGTGCTACAGGGACTGTCGGCGTAGCCGCAGTCGGTGTGGCCTTGGCGACCGCAGGTGCTGATTCGTCGGTGCTGGGTGCCCGCAAGGCATCCACGATGGAGGCGGCATGACCTGCCAGCGGGGGCCTGTTCGACGGGGGCTGATCCGATGCGGCCTGTTTTGGCTGGGTTCCATGGCGTTCGCCCGAGAGCGTCGCGCCCAGCCGTTCGAGTTCCTCGCGCAGACCGACTTCCAGCTCGCCCTGCTCCGGCTGCGACATTTCCGCATGCTGGCCGGCGTGTGCGGATCGATCGAGTGCGCTGAAAACCGGATCGTCGGCCAGGCTGGTTTCGTCGCCCAGGGTCGGCTCACGGCGTTCGCCCGCGTGTTCGCTCTGAACGGGGCGTCGCTTGCCCTGCTCCTTCTTCGGCTGCCCGAACAGCCAGATCAGCGCCAGCACGATCAGGCCGACGATCAGCAGCGGAATGCCGACAGCAGGGTTCCAGGCGAAGGCGAGCACGGGTTGCAGCGTCATCATGGGGTCCTCAGGCAGCTCCTGCCAGTTTAGCCGCTTCTGCCAGATCCACCTGCACCAGTCGCGACACACCCGGCTCACGCATGGTCACACCACACAGCTGGGTAGCTGCTTCCATGGTGGCCTTGTTGTGGCTGATGAAGATGAACTGCACCTTCTCGCTCATCTCGCGCACCATGCTGGAGAAGCGCCCGACGTTCGCTTCGTCCAGCGGCGCATCGACCTCGTCGAGCAGGCAGAACGGTGCCGGATTGAGACTGAAGATCGCGAACACCAGCGACACCGCCGTGAGTGCCTTCTCGCCGCCGGACAACAGGGTGATGTTGGAGACGCGCTTGCCTGGCGGACGCGCCATGATCGACACGCCGGTATTGAGCAGGTCGTCGCCGGTCAGTTCGAGGTAGGCGTGGCCACCGCCGAACAGGCGCGGGAACAGCTCCTGCACGCCGGCGTTGACCTTGTCGAAGGTTTCCTTGAAGCGTTGGCGGGTCTCGCGATCGATCTTCTTGATCGCACCTTCCAGCGTTTCCATCGCGCTGACCAGGTCGGCGAGCTGGTTGTCCAGATAGGTCTTGCGCTCGCTCTGCTCGGCGTGTTCCTGGATCGCGGCAAGGTTGACCGGCTCGAGTCGGGCAATCTTCTGTCCGATGTCGCCGAGCTGCGACCGCCACTGGCTGGCATCGATGTCTTCGGCCAGCTCGGCCAGCAACGTCTCCAGTTCCAGGCCTGACGCAGTGATCGCTTCGGCCAGCTGTTCGGCGCGCAGATGCAGTGCCTGTGCAGCGAGGCGTTTCTCGGACAGGCTCTCGCGCAGTGTGGCCAGGCCCTGCTCTGCCAGATGGCGTTGCTGTTCCAGCTTGCGGAAGGTGATGTCGCAGTCTTCCAGCGCGCGACGCGCTTCCACCAGCTGCTTGTCGACCAGCAGGCGCTGGTCCAGGTAGGTCTGCCTCTCGCCCTCGAGTTCCGCGATCGGATCGGAGCCGGCGGCGAGCTGTTCGGCGATTTCGCCGCGACGCGATTCGATCTGGCGCAACTGAGCGTCCATGCGACCCAGCGCCTGCTCCAGTGAAGCCAGCGAGGAGCGTTTGGATTCCAGCGCCAGTGCCAGCGAATGCGACTGGTCGGCAGCTTCGCGTGCATTCATGCGCGCTTCCTCGCGTGCTTCCAGCAGGGCGCGGCGTTCGTTTTCCAGTTCGCGGCGCTGGTCTTCCAGGTCGCCCATCAGGCCGACGGATTCATCCAGGCGGGCCCGTGCCTCGCGGGTCTGGCTCTGCAGCTCGTCGAGCTGGCTGGCCAGGTCGTTCAACTCGCCGTTGACCTTCTCGGCGCGGGCACGGGCGGTTTCCAGCTTGCCACGATGGCTCTGCAACTGGCCGGCCAGCTCGGACTGGCGGCGATGTGCGTTGTACAGCTCGCGCTGGGCATCGTCGCGGGCACGCTCGGCCTCGAACTTGGTGGTACGCAGCGTGTCGAGCCGTTCGCTGGCTTCCTCCAGTTGCGCTTCCAGCGTGGCGATCTGTTCGGCCAGCAGGCGGATCTCGCGCTCGCGCGCCAGCACGCCGACCTGGCTGCCCTGCGCCCGACGCACGCGCGCCCAGCCTGGGCCCAGCCATTCACCACTTCGGGTGATGACCGACTGGTACGGCGCCAGGGCGGACAGCGACGCCACGCGCTGATGAGCTTCGTCAAGCGATTCGGCAGTGAGCACATGGCCGAGGATCGCCATCGCGGCGGCCGGGCCGCGCACATGCGCGGCCAGCGTGCCGGCGGTGTTGGCGCCACCGTCGACGGCATCCAGCAGTGCCACATCGGCGTTTTCGAGTGCTTTGAATTCGGCGGCGAGCACATGCGAACCGTCCACCAGCACACTATCGAGGAAACCGCTCAACGCGGTCTCCACCGCCGTTTCCCAGCCGGCCTCGACCTGCAGCGATTCACCGAGGCGGCGCGACCTGTCCAGCCCGAGGCGACTCAGCCAGCCACTGGCCGCGCTTTCCTCCTGGCCCAGCGCGGCGTGCTGCAGCGCTTCCAGGGAGGCATGCCGACCGCGGGCTGCCTGCAACTGCTGACGTGCTTCGTTAAGCGCCGACTGCACCTGGCGCTCCTCGTCCTGCACCTTCTCGTGGCTGGATTTGTGCTGGTCGAGCAGGCTGCCCAGCGTTTCGACGCGCTCGCGCTGGGTGTCGTGCTCGCTGTGCAGCTGTTCGCCGGCGGCGTCCAGCGCGGCCACGTCAGTGGCTTTCTGTTCCGTTTCCAGCGTTTCGCGGCGCCTGGACAGGTCAATTGCCTGGCGGTCGAGGTAATTGAGCTTGGTACGCTCCACTTCGGCTGCGCGATTGGACTCGCCGGCATTGCGGGTGTGCGTGTCCCAGCGCTGCTGCCAGTCGGCCAGTTTGGTCTCGGTGCTGCGCTGAGCTTCGGCGGTATCGTCCTGCATCTGCTGCAGGGCTTCGAGTTTCGGTTCGCCTTCGGCCAGCGCCATGCGCAGCGTCTCGACTTGTTCGCGATCGGTGGCGATGTGCGCCGCCAGCTCGGCATGCTCGCGTTCGGCGTCGCCATGAGCGCGCGAAAGGCGATCGGCATTCTCGCGGTTGTGGCGAACCTGCTGTTCGACGCGGGCGATCTCGGCACCAACCTTGTACACCTCGGCCTGCACGGCATTCAGGTGCTCGCTGGCGTCGGTGTGACGTTCGCGCACGCTTTCCAGCTGTGCCTCGATCTCGCGCTGTCCGGCCAGCTGCTTCTCGATCTCGATCTCGGCAGCGGACAGGTCTGCGCCTTCCCCGTCGTGCTGGCTTTTCAGGCCACGGTATTCCAGGGCACGCAGTTCGGCTTCCTTGCGCGTCTGCTCCTCCTTCAGCGCCTTCCAGCGTTCGGCGGCACGCGCCTGGCGATTGAGGTGTTCGAGCTGCTTGTCGACCTCGTCGCGCACGTCGCGCACACGGTCGAGATTCTCGCGGGTAGCCTTGATGCGGCTCTCGGTTTCCTTGCGGCGCTCCTTGTACTTGGAGATACCGGCAGCCTCTTCCAGATGAGTGCGCAACTCTTCCGGGTGCGCCTCGATGATCTGGCTGATCATGCCCTGCTCGATGATCGAGTAGCTGCGCGGACCCAGGCCGGTGCCGAGGAACAGGTCGGTGATGTCGCGGCGGCGGCAGCGCGCGCCATTGAGGAAATACGCGGACTGGCCGTCGCGGGTGACCTGGCGCTTCACCGAGATCTCGGCGTACTGGCCGTACTCGCCTTGGATGGAACCGTCGGCGTTGTCGAAGATCAGCTCCACCGTAGCCTGCCCCACCGGCTTGCGTGAATTCGAGCCGGAGAAGATCACGTCGGTCAGCGAATCGCCGCGCAGGCGGCTGGCCGCGCTCTCGCCCATCACCCAGCGAATCGCGTCGATGATGTTGGATTTGCCGCAGCCATTCGGACCGACCACGCCGATCATGTTGCTCGGCAGATGCAGGGTGGTCGGGTCCACGAAGGACTTGAAACCGGCGAGTTTGATGGTGCTCAGACGCATTGGATGCCTGTAGGTGGGTCGGACACAACTCTGTAGCAATTAACAGCGGCTCAGTTTATCGAACCGGGAGCGGCGCGGCGAACCCTCAGGGGGTACCGCATGACGGGGTTACCGGGCATGCTCGACATGACCGTCCTGTAGCACCTTATAGCGCGGGCTGACCGCGTCATCAAAACGAACGTTTGGCACAAATAGCGGGAGCAACGCCCGTGTATCGGGTGTGAATCTGAGAAACGTAAGATATCCCGGTAGTTTGTCGTTCTCGAATACCGGCGCACGCTCCGTTATATCTGCCAGGTCTCCCCGCAGATGGGCGAGATAGATATGCGAATGGTCCAGAGCCCATTGCCAGCTTAATAATTGGTGGCGGCTCATTCGCAAATTCAGCGAATTAAACCCTGTGTAGATGATCACCAGGCAGAAACCGGCCAGCCAGAGCACCTTTCGACCTTGCTCCGAGATCGGTACAACGGCAACGCGAGCGAACCATATGCCGACAAACAGGACCACCAGCTGCAGCTCCTCGTAGCCGAACCGGTACTGATGTGCAATGCCAAGATCGAACAATACGATGCGATTCGACATGGTAATTGGCAGGTAGTCCAGAAACGTTATCAGCAGCATGGCCAGCAGTACTTTCCAACTGCCATCTCCGCGCCAGATGCTCCAAACAAGCATGACTGATCCGAGCAACAGTACGCCGATCAAACGCAGATTCATTCCATGAATCGGAACATCATGGAATGATTCCATGGCAAATCCGGAAGCCGCAGCGAATAACACCTTGACGAATTCAAGGTCGGCCCGGATGGCCTGCGGCAACGCCGTTTGCACACTGTTCGGATGCAAGAGTAGATAGAACAGGACGTAGGCCGCCGATCCCAGTGCAAGCAGCGCAGGAGGCCAGATATTTTTGCGTAGATTCGGGCGAAACCGCAGCTCGTCACTCAGGTAGCCGATGACCAGCATGTGCAACGGGATCAGGACGGCCTTTTCGTAAAAGCCGAATGCCAGCACAAATGCCAACGCGGCAATCCACAAATGGACACGACGCCTGCTTCTGAGCCACGCCAGGTAGTGGTAGATCGCGCACATATCCAGAAATACATACGGTACGCGATGCTCGGCATGCGCCCACCAGCCTAGCCCGAATACGATCAGACTCGATGCAGCGTAACCACACACAAGCAGACCGCTTGCCTGCCCCACCCTCAGCAAGCGCAGGCTGCAGGCCAGATAGATCAGCGTGCCTATGTGGAAAATCATCAGGACGGCAAGCGCAACCGAAAATCTCATCGGCGCGATGTGGTACACCAACCAGGTGAGCAGCCTGTGCATAGGCACGTAATGCACATCGGTTGGCGTAAGCACGAACTGCCAGAACCCCGTGTGTTGCATGAACACGAAGTTGTCCAGATCGTCGTTGTTGAAGTCGCTGTGCCTGAGCAGATACCAGCCTGTATAAGCGACGAGGAGTACGGCCGTCACAGTGGCAACCCGCCAGGTCAGACGTCCCCAAGCGTTTTCTGCAGCCTGGTTACCTTGCATGTATGCCTCCGAGCAGCCAAGCCTGCACGCTTCCTATCCGAAAGCAGCCCCCTGCGTCAGCGCCATGCCATGCAACCTTCTCGGCCATGCGTTTACTCTGTCTTCGCATCGATCGACAGGGCATGAATACCATGGTTCATCAGCCCGTCGAGCGCGGCATAGACCATCCGATGGCGCTTGATCGGCAACTGGCCGGCGAACGCGGCGCTGACGATCCGTACATGGAAGTGGCCCTTGCCCTCACCCGCATGGCCGGCGTGCTTGTGGCCTTCGTCCAGCACTTCCAGCTCACTCGGCGCGAACGCGGCCTGCAGGCGTTCGCGGATCTGCTCAATGACGGGTTGCTCGGTCATCACGGTGCCCGCTTCAGGGCAGCACCTTGCGGAACGGCTTGACTACGGTTTCGCGATAAACGCCAGCGGCGATATAGGGATCCGCCGCAGCCCAGCTTTCCGCTTCGGCCAGCGAGGCGAACTCGGCCACGATCAGGCTGCCACTGAAACCGGCCGGGCCCGGGTCTTCCGCATCGATCGCGGGAAACGGACCGGCCAGTAACATGCGGCCCTCGTCCTGCAACTGCTGCAGGCGGGCCAGATGTGCCGGCCGCGCGGACTTGCGTGCTTCCAGCGAATTCGCGTTGTCGGTGCCGATGATCGCGTACCACATGGTTCAAGCCTCCGGACGCATATAGGGGAACAGCAGCACATCGCGGATCGACGCCGAATCGGTCAGCAGCATCACCAGCCGGTCGATGCCGATGCCGAGACCGCCGGTCGGCGGCAGACCCACTTCCAGCGCGCGGATGTAGTCGGCATCGAAGTGCATCGCCTCGTCGTCACCGGCATCCTTGGCGTCGACCTGGGCCTGGAAACGTGCGGCCTGATCTTCCGGGTCGTTCAACTCGGAGAAGCCATTGGCGATCTCCTTGCCGTTGACGAACAGCTCGAAGCGATCGGTGATGCCCGCATCGGTATCGCTCTCGCGCGCCAGCGGCGACACCTCGACCGGATGCTGAGTGATGAAGGTCGGCTGGACCAGGGTGTGCTCGACCGTCTTTTCGAAGATTTCCAGCAGCAGCTTGCCCCAACCATAACCCGGCTTGACCTGTGCACCGAGCCGCTTGGCATGGGCCGCCATCGCCTCGCGATCGCGCAATTCTTCGCGGCGAATCTCCGGATTCAGCTCCAGCACCGCGTCTTCCATGCTCCAGCGACGGAACGCCGGGCCGACATCGATATCCGCACCATCCCAATGCAGTTGGGTGCTACCGATCACTGCCTTCGCCGTATCGCGGATCACGCCCTCGGTGAGATCCATGATCTCGGTGTAGGTAGCGTAAGCCTGATACAGCTCCAGCATGGTGAACTCGGGGTTGTGCCGGGTCGACACACCCTCGTTGCGGAAGTTGCGGTTGATCTCGTAGACGCGGTCGAAGCCGCCGACCACGAGGCGCTTGAGGTAAAGCTCGGGCGCCACGCGCAGATAGAGGTCGAGATCCAGCGCATTGTGGTGGGTGATGAACGGCTTGGCCGTGGCGCCGCCGGGGATGATGTGCATCATCGGCGTCTCCACCTCCATGAAGCGGCGGCTCGGCGCTTCCAGCCACTGGCGCATGAAGCCGATGATCTTGGAGCGCTGCATGAAGGTGCGGCGCGCTTCCTCGGTGACGATCAGGTCGACGTAGCGCTGCCGGTAGCGCTGCTCTACGTCGGCCAGGCCGTGGAACTTGTCCGGCAGCGGACGCAGGCTCTTGGTCAGCAGGCGCAGGCCGTCGACGCGCACCGACAACTCGCCGGTCTTGGTGCGCATCAGCACGCCTTCGGCGCCCACGATGTCGCCCACATCCCAGCCCTTGAACGCCTCGTAGGTTTCGCCCAGCGTGCCCTGATGGATGAACAGCTGGATGCGTCCGCTGAAGTCCTGCAATTGCACGAAGCTGACCTTGCCCTGCACGCGCTTGAGCACGATGCGGCCGGCCATCTTCACGCGACGTGCCACCGCATCGATCACCTCGGCCGTCTGCACGTCCTTGTCCGCGAACTCGGCTTGCAGGTCGCCGGCGAAGCTGTCCACCTTGAAGTCGTTCGGGAATGCGATGCCCTGCCCGCGCAGCGCCGTCAGTTTCTCGCGACGCTCGGCGACAAGTCGATTGACGTCTGGCTTGCTCTCGTCGATGGGCAGGGTGTCGACCGGTTCACTCATGGGGATTCCGTTACAGCCGGCGCTCGTAGAGGCGCGGACATTTCTCAGTTTATGGTTGGGTTGCAAATAACACGGCGGGTTCTCTTCGGAACAGCACCGCCCGTCAATCGTCCTTGTGAAACACGTGCTTGACCGCATGCTTGGTCGCATTCCAGCCATCGCGCGCGCCGTGGCCGACGGCGATACCGGCCTTCTTTGCGCCGTGCCCGATGCCGAGGCCGGCATCCTTCCCGGCATGCCCGACCTTGACGGCGACGTGCTTGGTCGCGTGGCCGACATCGCGAGCACCGTTGGCGACGCCGTGGCCGACCGCCTTGGCGTCCTGCTTGACACCCGAGCTCTCCTGCGCGCCAGCCATGCCGTTGAACGCCGCAAGTGCGGCGAATGCGATCAGGATTCCGCAGATCTTCTTGCTGTTCATGCTGTGGCTCCTTGCAGGTGATCGAACCGATTCAACGGATCAGCACTCACGCATCGACGCGCTTGGCGCCCGCTTCCAGGCCGGATTTCAGGCTGGCCTCGATGAACTCGTCCAGGTCACCGTCCAGCACCTTCTGCGTGTCGGTGCGCTCGATGCCGGTGCGCAGATCCTTGATGCGGCTCTGGTCGAGTACATAGTTGCGGATCTGGCTGCCCCAGCCGATATCGGACTTGGTCGCTTCCAGCGCATCCTTCTCGGCGTTGCGCTTCTGCAGCTCAAGCTCGTACAACTTGGCAGCAAGCATCTTCATCGCCGTGTCACGGTTCTGGTGCTGGCTGCGGCCAGTCTGGCACGCCACCACGGTATTGGTGGGGATGTGCGTGATGCGCACCGCCGACTCGGTCTTGTTGACGTGCTGGCCACCGGCGCCGGACGAACGATAGACGTCTGTTCGCAGGTCCGCCGGGTTGATCTCGATGTCGATATCGTCGTCGACTTCCGGCGACACGAACACCGAGGTGAAGCTGGTGTGCCGGCGGTTGTCCGAATCGAACGGGCTCTTGCGCACCAGCCGGTGCACGCCGATTTCGGTCTTCAGCCAGCCGTAGGCATAGTCGCCCTCGACCCGGAACGTGGCGGACTTGATGCCGGCCACGTCACCGCCGCTGACTTCCATCAGCTCGGTCTTCCAGCCACGCGACTCGCACCAGCGCAAATACATGCGCAGCAGCATCTCGGCCCAGTCCTGCGCTTCGGTGCCGCCAGCGCCGGCCTGGATGTCGACGAACGCGTTGGTGGCGTCCATCTTGCCGGAGAACATGCGCTGGAACTCCAGCTTGCTCACCTGTGCTTCGAGCCTGGCCAGGTCGTCGATCACCGATTGCGCCGTCTCGTCGTCACTATCGGCGATCGCCATTTCCAGCAATTCGCTGGCGTCGGTAAGACTGGCGGTCAGCGTGTCGATGCCATTGACGATGGTATGCAGGCGGGCGCGCTCACGACCCAGTTCCTGCGCGCGCGCCGGATCGTCCCAGACGTTCGGGTTTTCCAGTTCGCGGCTTACTTCTTCCAGACGTTCGCTTTTTGTAGCGTAGTCAAAGATACCCCCTAAGCGACTCGACGCGGCCCCTGAGGTCCGCGATCTGCGCGAGGATCGGATTGGTTTCGATCATGGTTCGGCCAATAAGGTTGCTGGCGCCGCAAGACGACGCCGATAAAGCGCTACAGGATAGCAAACACGTCAAGCCAGTGCCTGACTGTGCACACCACGCACCGCCCGTCCCGAGGGATCGGCCGCGCCGGCGAAAGCCGGATCCCAGGCCAGCGCCGCCGGCGACGAGCAGGCAATCGACTTGCCGCCCGGTACCGTGAGCGCGTAGGCCTCGCCGGGGAAGTGCTGTTCGAAGATGCGTCGGTAGAAATACGCCTCTTTGGTCGCTGGCGTGTTGAACGGGTAGCGCGCCGCAGCCGCGGCGAATTCACGATCGCTGACGGCCTGCCCGGCATGCGATTTCAGGCCATCGATCCAGCCGTAGCCAACACCGTCGCTGAACTGCTCCTTCTGGCGCCACAGGATCGAATCCGGCAGTGCACCCTCGAATGCCTCACGCAGCACAGCCTTCTCGATCCGTCCCTGCCCTGCCATCTTGTGCTTCGCATCCAGACCCATCGCCACGTCGATGAACTCCAGGTCGAGGAACGGCACGCGCGCCTCCACACCCCACGCCATCATCGCCTTGTTCGCGCGCAGGCAGTCGTAGCTGTGCAATGCATCGAGCTTGCGCACGGTTTCCTCGTGGAACGCCTCAGCCGATGGTGCCTTGTGAAAGTACAGGTAGCCGCCGAACAGTTCGTCCGAACCCTCGCCCGACAGCACCATCTTCACGCCCATCGCCTTGATCCGTCGCGCCAGCAGATACATCGGCGTGGCGGCCCGGATGGTGGTGACATCGTAGGTCTCGATATGCCGGATCACCTCGGGCAGCGCGTCCAGCCCTTCCCAGAAGCTGTAGACGAAGCCGTGATGCACCGTGCCCAGCGCATCGGCGGCAATCTGGGCTGCGGCCAGATCCGGCGAACCGTCCAGCCCGATCGCGAACGAGTGCAGTCGTGGCCACCATGCTTCGGTGCGATCGCCTTCTTCGATGCGATGACGAGCGAATTGCGCGGCACACGCAGCCACCAGCGAGGAATCCAACCCACCAGAAAGCAGCACGCCGTAAGGGACGTCCGTCATCAGCTGACGATGCACGGCCTGCTCGAAGGCCTGACGCAAGACCGGCGCCGCGACATCGTGGCCTTGCGTATGCGCGTAATCGCGCCACGGCTTGTGATAGTAGCGACACAATTCACCGTCAGCGCTATCGTAGACATGACCTGGCGGAAACGACGCAACGTCGGCGCATATGCCCACGAGTGCCTTCATTTCCGAGGCCACACACAAGCGGCCCTGGGCATCATGCCCCCAGTACAACGGGCAGACCCCGATCGGATCGCGGGCGATCACGTGACGCTGAGTCTCACCGTCCCACAAGGCAAACGCGAAGATGCCATTGAGCTTGCCGACTAGATCAGTGAGTGAGCCAGCTGCGCCCTGTTCGCGATACAGCGCATTGATCACCTCGCAATCCGAGCCAGTGGTGAAGTCATAGGTGCTGGCTCCACGAAGCTGCTGGTGGTTATAGATCTCGCCGTTCACTGCCAGCGCCAGTGCGCCGTCGCGCGAACGCAGCGGCTGCGCTCCGCTGGCCGGATCGACGATGGCCAGCCGCTCGTGTACCAGGATCACCCCGGCGTCGACGTACACCCCGCTCCAGTCGGGTCCGCGATGGCGCTGGCGCTGCGACAGTTCCAGCGCCTGCCGGCGCAACGCGGCCAAGTCATCGCCTGGCTGAAGATCGAACATTCCGAAGATCGAACACATGGTTACTTTCCTTTCGGTTGGTATCGGCTTTGTTGAAAAGTGCGGCCATGGATGGCCGGTTTTGCATTTCGCGAACGGATTCGCGTGAAACAAAAAGCAGAAGGCCCGCACTGGGCGGGCCTTCGTCGCGTATGTTTCTGGAAACCTGAAGCTACGCGAGAGCCCGCCAACGGTTGGCGTTATTGTTCGCGCGATTATTGTTGTTGCCAGCCAGCACGAAGCCTCGCGCGGAAGGCGCGGTGGGAGTCTTTGAGCGGGCAATCATCGGATGCATGGGTCGACTAGAACAGATTGGCCGTCCATACGCAAGCTATCACGGGAATCATTCCTCAGCCCGCTGGCTCGGTAATCCAGCGTTGCGCCTCGTCCAGTTCGTTCAGATGGAACAGTCGGATCTCGGCAGGAACCATGAAGCTCATCGCCGACGTGGTCGTGCGCAGCCACTGCACATCGCTCACCAGCGCCACGCGATCCCAGCCGCTGAAGTGGCGCATGCCCATCTTGACGTCGTCCCACATCGCACCGGGGTCGAAGCCAGTGAAATCCTCGGCGGTAACGTACAGCACGCGCAGCTTGCGGTTGAGCGCAAACGCGGCCTCGACATCCGGCACGATGATGTTTTCGTAATCGGCTGCCGTAACCTGACCATGGGCCCGAAATCCCAGCGTGCCGGCAGGCAATCCTTCGATCTGTGCGATCACGGGTGTTCTCCGTCGACGGTCCGGTCGCCACCATGCGCCAGGCCACGTGAAAAACGTGCGATCAGCGTCAGGTGGCAGGCTCGATGTGCCGCAACAGCAGACGTGGCGTTTCCCGCCCCTGCCAGTCGTTGATGACCAGTTCGTAGACCGCACGCAGCGGCGACGGCGGTGGCTGGCCGTGATACGCGTTGAACATCACGGCGTCATGCAGGCTGCCGTCGCGCGGGTCGCGCAGCTGCAGGCGCAGATGCCGTTCGCCCATCACTTTCCAGCTGGTGCATGCGAACAGGTTCTCGAACAGCGGTTCAGGGAAGGCCTGTCCCCACGGACCGGCTTGGCGCAGTTGCCGAGCCAGCTCCAGCGAGAACGCACCTGCTGGCAGCTCGCCATCGGTGTAGAGCACCGCCTGCAGCCGCTCGGCGTCGATCAGTTCGCGTGCGATCGCGTCGAACGCCGCTGCGAAACGCGGGTAGTCGCAGGTCTTGAGACTCAGTCCTGCCGCCATCGCATGGCCGCCAAAGCGTTCGATCAGCCCCGGCTGACGTGCGTCGATCGCGGCTAGCGCATCGCGGATGTGAAATCCGCTGATCGAGCGCGCCGAGCCACGCAGGTTGTCGATATCGTCCTCGCTGGCCGGTGCGAACGCGATCACCGGGCGATGCAGGCGTTCCTTCAGCTTCGAGGCGACCAGACCCACCACGCCGGCGTGCCAGCTCGGCTCGTACAGGGCCACGCCGACCGCATCGATGTCGGTCATGCCTGCCACCATCTGCTCGGCCTCAGCCACCATCGACGCCTGCAGGTCGCGGCGCTCCAGGTTGATCGCGTTGAGTTGCTCGGCATGGCAGCGTGCCTGCGCCACCTCGTCAGTGAGCAGGCATTCGACGCCGAGGCGCATATCCTCCAACCGTCCCGCCGCGTTCAGGCGCGGGCCGACGACGAAGCCGAGGTCGCTGGAGCACAGCGTGGCCAAGCTGCGCTTGCCGGACTCGACCAGCGCGCTGATGCCGGCACAAGCGTGGCCGCTGCGAATGCGTTGCAACCCTGCCTCGACCAGCACCCGATTGTTGAAATCCAGCGGTACCAGGTCGGCCACGGTGCCCAGTGCAACCAGGTCGAGCAGGCCTGACAGATCCGGCTCTGTACTACCGAACGCGCCTTGCTCGCGCAAATGGGCACGCAGCGCCAGCAGCAGATAGAACATCACACCGACGCCGGCCAGCGCCTTGCTGGGAAAGGCGTCACCAGCAAGATTCGGATTGACCATCGCATCGCAGGCCGGCAACTGTTCGCCTGGCAGATGATGGTCGGTGACGATGACGCGGATACCGCGCGCCTTGGCCGCCGCCACGCCAGCCACACTGGCCACGCCGTTGTCGACGGTGACGATCAGTTGCGGGGTTGGCTGGAGTGATTCGACCAGCGCAGGACTCAGCCCATAGCCGTGGATGAAACGATTGGGGATGGCGTAGCTGACCCGCTTCGCGCCAAGCATTCGCAGGCCACGCACGGCCACCGCAGTGCCAGTGGCACCGTCACAGTCGTAATCGCCCGCGACCAGGATGGTCCAGTCATCACGAATGGCCTCGACCAGCAGGTCGACAGCCTGCGCCATGCCGCCCAGCGTCTGCGGCGACAACATCCGGGCCAGCCGATGTTCGGCCTGGCTGGGATCCAGCACGCCACGGGCGGCGTAGATCTGCTGCAAAACCGGATGCACTGAAGCTGGCCAGCCACCGGGCAAGCCCTTGCTCTCACGTCGGCGCAACTGCAGCGCGCTCAACGCCCTGCCCCGCGCCAGATGCGCCAGCGATGCCATGGTTTGCGCTGCCAGCGCTCGGCGCTGGCGAAATGCAGGACGACCGGCTGCCGATCGAGCAGCGGCTGCAACACCGGCCACCAGCGCGCTGCAATCTCGCCAGCCGGCAGATCCTGCAGGTCAATCAACCAGCCGGTGCTGGCGGCGGCCACGATTTCGGCCGTGCGCGGCTGATGCGCGACACCGGCGTGTGCGGCCAGCGCACGCAACAGCAGGTCGTCGCTGATCACGCCACGCAGATCACTGTACAGGGGGCCCGGCAAGCTGCCACCGCCCCACAGCCACAGACTGTTGACCGGTGCCAGGCCACGTGCACGCCGCTGCGCATTCAGCGGATGCTGGTGCAGCACCACCTGGATTTCGTTGAGTAGCACGCGCCAGCGGCGCCCTTCTGCGCCCGCCGGCAAATGCTGCGAAAGATCCTCGCCCAGCGCCTGCTCGGGTGCGGCAAAGGCAGGCAGCGACGTACCAGGCGGCAGCTTCAGATGCCAGCGATCCGGGGTGGAAATATCCAGCTGCAGGCCGGCCTCGTCGAATACCGGTAGCAACGCGGCAGCCAGCGCCTGGGCCTCGGCCATGTCCAGTTGCAGCTGACCGCAGGCCAGCAGCCGCACGCCGTTCATGTCGGGCTGTACCCAGGCGGGGTCGGCCGCCAGCCAGGTGGCATCACCCGCATCGCCGGCAAGCCATTCGCGGGTCAGCGCCGCCGCCGGCAGTGCCGCATCCACACCCTGGAAATGCTCACCGAGACCACCGAGATAGCCAGCCGTACCCTCGGCCAGGCGATCGGCGCGCGCCAGCAGCTCGCGCAGCGGATGGCCCGGCTCGACATGCGTCAACGCGGGCAGCCATAACGACAGCGATGGCTTCGCGCCAGCGGGCATGCTCAGGCTTCCAGTCGCTCGTACAGCTCCAGCCACTCCGCATCCAGCGCTTCCTTCTCGCGGCGCAGCTCGGTCTGGCGTTGTCCCAGCCGCATCATTTCCTGGGTAGGGCCGTTGTACGTGGCTGGATCAGCCAGCCGGGTTTCCAGCGCGGCCAGTTCGGTTTCGATGGTGGCCGTGCGGGTCTCGATCCGCTTCACCCGCTGGCGTGAGTTCTTCTCGTTCTCGCGCTGGGTGGCCGCGTTGCGGCGACGTTCTTCAGGCGTTTCCTCCGGCACGATCTTGACCACCGGCTTGGTGGCGGTCGAACCTGCCTTTGCGGCCTTCTTGTTAGCAGCGCCGCGCGTTTTCAGCCACTTGGCGTAATCGTCCAGATCGCCGTCGAAGCTTTCCACCACGCCATCGGCGACGCGCCAGAAGCTGTCGCAAACCATGCCGAGCAGATGGCGGTCATGCGAAACCAGCACCAGCGCGCCGTCGAAGTCGGCCAGCGCATCGGCCAGTGCTTCGCGCATGTCCAGGTCGAGATGGTTGGTCGGCTCATCGAGCAGTAGCAGATTGGGTTTTTCCCATGCGATCAGCGCCAGTGCCAGGCGCGCGCGCTCGCCGCCAGAGAACCCGTCGACCGATTCGAACGCCCGATCGCCGGCAAAATTCCAGGTGCCGAGGAAGTCGCGCATGACCTGGGTGGCCACGCCCGGCGCCTTGTCCATCAGGTGATCGAGCGGGCTGGCACCTTCGCGCAGGCTCTCCACCGTGTGCTGGGCGAAATAGCCGATCTTCAGATCCTTGTGCACCTTGCGCTCGCCGCTGAACGGATCGAGCTCGCCGACCAGGGTCTTCACCAGGGTGGATTTGCCGGCGCCGTTGGGGCCTAGCAGGCCGATTCGCTCGCCCGCTTCCAGACTGAAGCCAACATCGCGCAGGACAATGTTGATGCCATCGCCGTCCCGATTCGGGTAGCCGGCCGTGATGTCCTCCAGTTGCAACATCGAATCGGGCAACCGCCCCGGCACCGGAAACTGGAAACTGAAGGGACGCTCGGCACGCACCGCCTCGGTACCAGCCAGCTTCTCCAGCCGCTTCATGCGCGATTGCGCCTGCTTGGCCTTGCTGGCCTTGGCCTTGAAGCGGTCGACGAAGGACTGCAGATGCGCCCGCTCGGCCTGTTCGCGCTCATGCGAGATCTGCTGCTGACGCAACTGCTCGGCACGCAGGCGCTCGAACGCGCTGTAGTTGCCGGTGTACAGCTTTGCCTTGCCGTCGTTGAGGTGCAGCGTGTGGGTGATCACGCCATCGAGGAACTCGCGATCATGCGAGATGATCAGCAAGGTGCCCTGGTAACGGCGCAGCCACTCCTCCAGCCACAGCACGGCGTCGAGATCGAGATGGTTGGTCGGTTCGTCAAGCAGCAGCAGATCGGACGGACACATCAGGGCACGGGCCAGATTCAAGCGTCCGCGCCAGCCGCCGGAAAACTCCTTGACCGCGCGCTCATGCGTTTCCGGCGGAAAGCCCAGGCCATGCAGCAGGCGGCCGGCACGTGCGCGGCCGTCGTAGCCGTTCAGCTCCTCGATGCGGTGGTGCGCCTTCGCCATCGCCTCCATGTCGCCGCGGTCGCCGGCCTCCGCCTCTTCGCGCATTGCATCGGCCAGTTCCTCGTCGCCGCCCAGCACATAGTCGATCGCCGCGTCCGGCAGCGCCGGGGTTTCCTGCGCCACCGAGGCCAACCGCAGCTTGCCTGGCATGTCCAGCTCGCCAGCATCGCTCTCCAGCTTGCCCTGCAGGGCAGCGAACAGGCTGGACTTGCCGCAGCCATTGCGGCCAATCACGCCCAGACGCCAGCCACTCTGGATCACCAGGTCAATATCGGAAAGCAGCAGGCGAGTGCCGCGGCGCAAGGCAAAGTGTCGAAAGGCAATCATGGAAAACAGTATCCAAACCGGGCGGGCAGTCGCTCGCAGCCGCCCATGATAGCGGTGATGGCGCTATTCTCGACGAACCGGCCGGTTATGCCCGCGCGATGGCCGAATGCCCAACCCGTCGCAATCGGCACCCGTCGGCATGGCACAGTCGACATTATGTTTGCCACAACGTAGCGTCATCTGGGTAGTTCTGTTACAACGACGCCGCATACAGCCTTGTCTGGAGAGGGGAGCCATGGTCAAGTTCACGTACAGTTTGCCGGTCTTTGTCATGTTGATCGCTGCCGCCGGTTTTGCCGCGCCGCAGATAGTCCGTGCAGCCCCTAACGGCGACAGCCTGCTGATCCATCGCGTGCAGGAAGAAAAGGGCATGAACCTGCCCAGCCGCGGCATGAGCATGGCCCAGGTCGAGAAAACCTGGGGTGCGCCGCAGCGCAAGCTGTCGCCACGCGGTGGCGACAGCCAGAAGCATCCGCAGATCAATCGCTGGGAATACTCGAACTTCATCGTGTATTTCGAGCATGAACACGTGATCCATTCCGTGCTCAACACCCCTGCCGGCAACAATACCAACCCGACCGCCGCCAACTGACCCTGCTTCCGACGACGCGGCCCGTGGCGACACGGGTCGCTTTTTTGTGTGTGCGACCCTGACCTCGTCGTACAATCCGCAGTCCGACGCCGGCCCCGGCGCTTCCCCCGACTGCTCGAGACACCCCGCATGACCGACCCCTCCTTGCGCCTGCCGGCGGAATGGGAACCGCAGGCCGCGGTACTGATTGCCTGGCCGCATGCCGATACCGACTGGGCCGAGCGCCTGGCCTCGGTGGAAACCACCTACGTGGCGCTGGCCGCAGCGGTCACCCGCTTCCAGTCGCTGATCATCGTGGTGGCTGATGCTGGCCTGCAGGCCCACGTCGAAACCCTGCTGCGTGACGCCAAGGTCGAGCCTGCGCGGATCCGTTTCGTCCAGCTCCCGTACGACGACACCTGGTTGCGCGATTCCGGCCCGATTACGTTGAAAGCCGGCGATGCAGGCTTCCAGCTCACCGACTTCCGTTTCACCGGCTGGGGCGGCAAGTTCGGCGCCGAGCAGGATGACGCGCTGATCGCCGGGCTGATCGACGCCGGTGTCTTCGGTCATGCCGCGCACAAGCGCATCGACTGGGCGCTGGAAGGCGGTGGCATCGAGAGCGATGGCGCGGGCACCGTGCTCACCACCTGGCGTTGCCTGGTACAGCGCCACCCTGAGCAATCGCGCGAGGAGATGAGTGCGATCCTGCGTGACAGCCTGCATGCCGCACGTGTGCTGTGGCTGGATTACGGCTACCTCGAAGGCGACGATACCGATGCGCACATCGACACCCTCGCCCGCTTCGCGCCCGGCGGACGCATCGTGTTCCAGGCCTGCGACGATCCCGGCGATCCGCATCACGACGAACTGCAGCGCATGGGCGCAGAACTGGCCGCGCTGCGTACCGGCGATGACCAGCCGTACCAGCTTTATCCGTTGCCATGGGCACAACCCATCCTCGACGAAGGGCGCCGGCTTGCCGCCTCCTACGCGAACTACCTGATCGTCAACCGCGCCGTGCTGGTGCCGGCCTATGGCGACAAGGCGGACGATGAAGCGGCGCGCATCATCGGCACTGCCCACCCGGGCCGCGAAATCGTGCAGGTACCCTGCCGCCCGCTGATCTGGCAGAACGGCAGCCTGCACTGCATCACCATGCAGCTGCCGGCCGGGCTGCTCTGAGCGATCCGTTCAGGCTCCGTTGCTGCTTTCCGCAGGCGGCTTGCCGTTGCGGAAGAAGCGTTCGCGCACCTTCTCCTCGTTGTGATGGTGCGTGTACGGCTTGAGCAGGTCGTAGCGGGTAACCATGCCCAGCAGCGTGCGGTGGTCCGGGCCGACCACCGGGATGCGGTCGAGTTTCTCCACCGCCGCGCGCACTGCCACGCTCTGGCAGCTTTCGTCGGGCAGCGCGATCACCGGCTCCTTGCCCACCACATCGGCCAGCCGACTGGCACCGTTCGGATCATCTTTCAGCCACTGCACCACGTCTTGCCGATTGACGACGTTGAGCAGGCAGCCGTTATCGTCGATGACGGGGAAAGCACGGTATTTCTGGTCCGCACCGAAGTAGCGATCGGCCAGCTCGCGTACCGTAAGGTCGCTGGGCACGGTCACCATGTCCGTCGTCATCACTTCCTTCACCGCCATGTGTTCGAGACGGTCCACCGAATATTCGCGAAAGATGTCGAATCCGCGCCGTGCGATCTTTTCAGTCAGGATCGAGCGCTTCATCAGGAAAACACTGACCCCGTACGCCATCGTGCAGGCAATCAGCAAGGCTGGCAGCGCGCTGGCGTTGTGGGTGAGTTCAAGCGCGAACAGGATCGCGGTGAACGGCAGCCGCATCACCCCGGCCAGCATCGCTCCCATGCTCAGCAACGGCCACAGCAACGGGTCCGGGCCCGGGAACAGCATCGACTCCAGGCCGCCCAGTCCAGCGCCCAGCGACAGTAACGGCGCCAGTACGCCGCCGGACGTACCCGATCCCAGGTAGATCACCCACATTACCGATTTCACCAGCATGAACACCAGGATCGCCGTGCCGACCATCTGTCCGGTAAGAAGCTGATCGATCACGGTATAGCCCACACCCAGCGCCTGCGGTTCGATGAGGCCACCCACACTCACCGCGATCGCACCGATCAACGGCCACCACATCCAGTGCACCGGCAGCTTGTGGAAGACGTCCTCGGTGCGATAGACCATCGCCGTCAGCAAGGTGGCCAGCAGGCCCGCCAGGAAACCGCACACTGCAGCCATGCCAAACACCGGCAGATTCAGCGCGAATTGCGCGGCGAGCGGAAACAGCGCCGCGGAACCCAGCAGCCACATGCGCAGCACATCGGCCACGAAGCAGGCGATCGCCACCGGAATGGTGCTGCGCGGACGCAGCTCGAACAGCAGCAGTTCCACCGCCAGCAGGGTTGCGGCGATCGGCGTGCCAAACGTGGCCGCCATGCCGGCACAGGCACCGGCCACCAGCAAGGTGCGCCGTTCCATCGAGGTCAGGTAGAACATCTGTCCGAACAGCGAGCCGACTGCGCCACCGGTCATGATGATCGGCCCCTCTGCGCCGAACGGGCCACCGGTGCCGATCGCAATCGCCGATGACAGCGGCTTCAGGATCGCCACCTTCAGCATCATCTTGCTCTTGCGGAACAGGATCGCCTCCAGCGCTTCGGGAATGCCATGACCGCGGATGCGTTCGGTGCCGTAGCGAGCCATCAAGCCCACCAGCAATCCGCCGACCAGCGGTGCCAGCACGATTGCCCAGGTCGAGGCATGCAGTCCTGGCGCCACGAAGGCGAACGAGAGTTGCTGCCGGAACGAGAAGTTGGTGACGAAGCTGATCGCCTTGTACAGCGCAAATGCGACGAATGCGGCCGCGACACCGATGAACACAGCCATCAGGGACAATTTGAGGATGCTGACGGTGGGCCGGAAATCGCTCTGTCTGAGAGTGTCCTGCTTCCAGCGTTCGTAGATGCGCCGGAGAAAGTGTCCAATCCTGCTCATGCTGAACTGATCCCGTGGTTCAAGCCGATGGTGTCAAGCCACGCCGACGCATCCGATGCCTGTTGCCGCCACTCGCCGCCCCGTCGAGTCCGACGTCGCACGATGGTCAGGTTAGCCGAATGGCGTCTGGTTATCAGGTCATTTCGGCGGGGTGCCAGCCTACGCGGTCCGCCTACATGCTCTTCGCTACACTATGTCGCTACACCACTGACGTTCGAACCCCGCCATGACTCGCAAAACCCTCAAGGTTGCCCTGCTGCAGGAAACCGATCGCGGTAGCCGCAACGCCAATCTCGACGCGATCGAGGCCGGCCTGCGTGAAGCCGCGGCGGCCGGCGTCGAGCTGGTGTTGCTGCAGGAGCTGCACAACGGTCCGTATTTCTGCCAGCACGAATCGGTCGATATCTTCGATCAGGCCGAGACGATTCCCGGCCCGGGCACCGCGCGCATCGGCAAGCTGGCCGAGGAACTGAAACTGGTGGTAGTTGCCTCGCTGTTCGAGAAACGCGCCACCGGGCTGTATCACAACACCGCGGTGGTGTTCGATCGCTCGACCGCGATCGCCGGCACCTACCGCAAGATGCACATCCCGGACGATCCGGCGTTCTACGAGAAGTTCTACTTCACGCCCGGCGACCTCGGTTTCGAGCCGATCGACACCTCGGTCGGCCGGCTAGGCGTGCTGGTGTGCTGGGACCAGTGGTATCCGGAAGCAGCACGCCTGATGGCGCTGGCCGGCGCCGAACTGCTGCTCTATCCCACCGCAATCGGCTGGGACCCGAATGACGCGCAGGCCGAAAAGGATCGCCAGCGCGACGCATGGATCACCGTGCAGCGCGGCCACGCGGTCGCCAACGGCCTGCCCCTGCTCTCGTGCAACCGCACCGCCTACGAGGCTGATCCCTCCGGTGTCGGCGCCGGCATCCAGTTCTGGGGTTCCAGTTTCGTTGCCGGCCCGCAGGGCGAGTTCCTGGCCCAGGCCGGCACCGACCAGCGCGAACTGCTACTGGCCGAAGTCGATCTGGCGCGCAGCGAGCACGTGCGACGGATCTGGCCGTTCCTGCGTGATCGGCGCATCGACGCGTACGCCGATCTGCTCAGGCGTTTTCGTGACTGAAGGGAATCTCGAAATCTTCACAAGGACGTCATTACGGCTTGCGCAGGAATGATGACAAAAATGGGTTGTTCAAGATCCCTTGACGCCGAGTCAATGCGTTTCCGTCCAGCTTGTTCCGTGTGGCTGCCACCCCCATGATTTGTGTTCCCCCCGAGACCGGCCTGCTGATCGCATGAGTGTTCCCGAAACCGACCTTGCCCTGTTGCCTGCCCTGCAGGGCCAGCCGATCGAACGCGTGCAGCGCGATGGCGTGGAATATGTCGTGCTGGGCACCGCACATGTTTCACGCAGCAGCGTGGAAGCAGTCGATGCGCTGCTGGAACACGAACACTTCGACGCGGTAGCGGTGGAGCTGTGCGACAGCCGCGCGCAGAGCATGCGCGATCCGGAAGCGTTCAAGCAGATGGACCTGTTCAAGGTGATCCGCCAGGGCAAGGCTGGCATGGTCGCCGCCAGCCTGGTGCTGTCGACCTTCCAGAAACGCCTCGCCGACCAGTCCGGCATCCAGCCTGGTGCCGAGATGAAGGCCGCGATGGATGGCGCCGATCAGCGTGGCCTGCCGTTGTGGCTGGTCGACCGTGAAGTCGGCACCACGCTGAAGCGTGCCTGGCACAGCGTCGGCTTCTGGCAGCGTTTCGGCCTGCTCGGTGGCCTGCTGGCCAGCGTGTTCGAGCGTGAAGAGATCGAACAGGGCGAGATCGAGAAACTGAAGCAAGGCGATCTGCTGGAAAGCGCGTTCAGCGAATTCGCCAGCGAATCGAAACCGCTCTTCCAGAGCCTGATCAGCGAGCGCGACGCCTTCATGGCTGCACGCCTGCGCGAAGAAGCCGCGAGATCGGCGACCGGCGAACCGCGCCGCGTGCTGGTGGTGATCGGTGCCGGTCACCTCAAGGGACTGTCCACCCTGTTGCGCGAACAGCAGAATGACCCCGCCAGCAAGGTGGCCGAACTGGCCGCCGCGCCACCCAAGGCCCGCTGGCCGAAATGGCTGGCGGTAGGCCTGGTGCTGCTGGTGTTCGGAGCAATTGCCTGGGCGTTCCACCGCAATGCCGCACTGGGCACGCAAGCCCTCACCGCCTGGGTACTGTTTACAGGCGGCTTCGCCGCACTCGGCGCGGTGGCTGCAGGCGGTCATCCACTCAGCATCCTTGCGGCTTTCATCGCCGCACCGATCAAACCGTTCCGCCCCGGCATTCCCGCCGGCGGCATCAGCGCGATGGCCGAAGCCTGGGTGCGTCGCCCGCGCGTGGTCGACTTCGACACCTTGCGCGACGACATCGTGCACTGGAGCGGCTGGTGGAAAAACCGCGTCGCACGCACCCTGCTCAACTTCTTCCTGGTCAGCGTCGGCACGATCATCGGCGAGTACAGCGCCGGCATCCACATCTTCAAGAGCCTGTTCTGACCCGCATGACGCGCTGAGCCGAAAGCGGTCGCATGTTACGATGCGCGCCGCCTGCAGCTTGCCGTGCGGCGCGCTCGAACATCCGGCCCGGATGGCGAAACTGGTATACGCAAGGGACTTAAAATCCCTCGGCCGCAAGGCCATGCGGGTTCGACCCCCGCTCCGGGCACCAAAAGACTGTTTCACACCATCGCAGGCCATCCATTGTCGTGATCATGGATGGACTGACCGGTCGCTCTCTTGATTACTGTTGGCTGCTGTTCCGCTTGCGTGAATATTCCATTCTCGCCTTGACCAGCCAGAGCGTCACTGCAGCCAACGTCAGGATCAGCGCCACCGATCTGACATGCAACTGATAGAGCGCCATGGCGCCGATGATGAGTGGTGCCGCAATCATCTCCAGCAGCCAGATTCTGGCCAATCCGGGATCGAGATCCGGGGCCAGGTCTGCGATGAATGCCACATGGACCCACAAGATCGCCATGCAGCTGAACGTGGCAGTGACCGCCAGGGCATAGACCACGAATGCCTCATCCTGACTCGAATCGGTGAGGGCAAAGCGAACTACCACCGGCATCAACGCCACCAGGCTGAGCAGCACGAAGTTGATCCCGGTACCGATGCCATCGATATCCCGTAAATGAGCCACGATGCGTCGATGATTGATCCAGATCACCCCGATCAGGATGAAGCTCAGGAAATAGACGGCCAATGGCACCGACCATGCCTGCCATAGCGATTGGTCGGGCTTGAGATCGGGGCGGATCTCAATCGCGGATAACGTGATCGCAATGGCGAAAATGCCATCGGACAACATGATCAGTCGATCAAGGTGACGCTGGCCTACATGCCGCTCCTCGACCGGTTCATCCACACGGCTGTTCATGCAGTGCTGTCTCCATGGCGAAAGTGATCTGGAAGGCATCATGCCGCAGCTTCAATCACGATGCCTACCCGACGCGGGACGCGTCTGGCCTTCCCCACGATCGATGAATCGTGCGGAGCCAGTCTGGATACTTTGGCAACGCGGCTCGGGTTTGCCACCTCTCCCAGTGGGCATGCGCCAGGCACCTGTATTCACCTTGTAATAACGAAAGTCGCATCATGCTTCTTCCATCCAAACAGCGAGGAGACCGTCATGGGAATTCTGGATACCCTGGGTGAGGTTGCAGGTGCAGTGGCCGCGGTCGAAGGTGCGGAAAAGCTCGATCCGAATGCGGGCCTGCTGACGAAAGGCATCGCCGCTGTTGCCGGCTTCAAGGGCGCTGGTGCGCTCGAATCGCTCGTCGGCAAGAAGGAAGGCGAGGCCGAATCGACCGAAGTCGATCCGCAGGCCACCGACTCGCAAGCCTGACGCCACGAATCGATCATTCCCGGGCCAGCCGCCTGCCAGCGGCTGGCCCTTTTGTTTTCAGGTGGATCGTCGGGCGCCCGGGTTGTCACCGGGAAACCGGGCAATGGCATGCTGCGCAGCTTCTTCGAACGAGCTCGCCACCAGATTGACCTCGGGGCTGACCGCGACGGGTTCCGAAGCTGCCAGCAATTCCGGCAGAACCACGGCGACGAGGCATGCTTCGGGGAATCGACGGCGCATTTCCATCGCCACCGAATCGCCACGCTCCCGTTCCTTGCTCGCGGCAGCACTGACGATGTAGAGCATGGAGACCCCGTTCGGTGTCGCGTCCGGCGGTGGTTCGGCCTCGAAGGCCTCGATATCCTCGATCGACAGATGGCGTCCATCGATACTCAGATCGCGCAGGACGCGGGCGAGGATTTCGGTGGCCAGGTCATCGCTGTTTGACCCAAGGCCCACGCAAAGCACCACGGATCCCGGAGCTACCGCCAGCGGGCCTTGCCAGCGCCCGCTGACTGCCTCGCGCTGTTGGCGCAGGAGACGGCCGAGATTCGGGTCGTCGAGCACGGAAGCATGCCGATGCCAGCGGGATCGCTGGTGTGCCTCTCCGCTGAGCGCTTCGAGGACTCGCACGATCGCGCCGCGCGCCTTGACTTGCTGCTCCGGACTGATGGCGCCCTGCGCCAGATCGATGCGCGCGAGCTGCAAGGCCGGCAGCAGAACCGCATCGCAATAGGCGGCGAACGATTTGCGCTTCAGGAAAATGCGTGCGCCCGCAATGATCTCGTCGGAATCGCCGGAGAGCGCGCGCTGGTAGAGCCGTTGCGGCATCGTCAGCGCCGGCGTGTCGCCCAGCAGGATGTCGAGCAGGTTCAACGCCTTGACGTGACGCCCGGCGACCACCAGGCACAGGGTCAATGGCGTCGACACGATCAGCCCGACCGGTCCCCACAGCCAGCTCCAGAAGATCGCTGCAACGACCACCGCCAGCGGCGACAGTCCGGTGGTGTGTCCATACAACTGCGGCTCCACCAGCTGTGAAGTGATGGTTTCCACGACGGCATACAGGCCGAGGGTCATCAGCATGAGTGACCAGCCGGGGCCGACCGCCGCTGCGAGCAGCGTGGCCAGCATGGCCGCCAGCCAGACGCCCACATAGGGCACAAACCGCAGCACGGCCGTGAGGGCGCCCCAGAGCGGGGCATCGGGAACACCGATGATCGCCAGCCCCGCCCAGATCACCACGCCTACGCCGAAGTTGACCGAGAACTGCGAGACGAAGAACCGTGACAGGCGCTCCCCGGCATCATTGATCGCCGTCGTCGTTGCACGCAGGTCCGTGCCACCCGCCAGACGAATAAAGCGATCCCGCAAGGACTCGTGTTCAAGCAGGACGAAAACGAGGACGACCAGCACGATACCGGTCGTCTGCAGTGGTACCCAGATCGAGGAAAGGATACGGGTGATCACCGCCATCGGCTCGGCGGATGATGCATGCACCTCCGCCGGAGTCGCACTTGTCGGGGAAGCCACGCCTCGCTGAGGGTTGGCAGGTGCCGCGGGCACGCCGGTATCGCGATCCTCGAGCTGGCGCATCACCCGGCCGGCCTCGCCCTGCATCGCTTCCATGCGACCGACCGTCATGGCCCGCACTGTCTGGACCTTGGAGTGGATCGTCGCCTCGTACTGTGGGAGGCTCCCACCCAGGTGCACCACCTGCGAGCCGATCACGGTGGCCAGTCCGACCAGAAACAGGGCAAGCGCAAGGACCGCGATCAGCACGGACGGTGCGTGACCCAGCCCGATCCGCCGCAACCCGCGTATCAATGGAGCCATCAACAGGCTCAGGATGAATGCGAGGGTGATCGGAATCAGTACTTCCCTGCCGAAATACAGCAGCGCCAGCACGGTGGCACTGGCCATGATGGTGATTGCACGATGGCTTGCCGAGGTGACCGGCAACGGATCGGGCCCCGAAGACATGGAACAATCCCTCGTCTGTGTGGTTTGTGCTGCCGGAATCTTCAAGTGGCCGACATGCGATGCGCGCCACCGCACCCCATGCACGGGATCAATATACCCCGGCAAGGTTCATATCCTAGCTGCATGCATTGGGCAGCAGACGGCTGACCATCCGGTTACCTCTGCACCCCGGAGCGCGAAGCTGCATGAATTATCTAGCGGGAAGACGCGCTGCCCGCACCGATGCGTATCGCCCTGGAGAAATCATCATCGGGCTTGCTGTCCCTTGCCCGCTCGGTGATGCGGCCACGTTGTCGTAGTTCGTCGACCGGCACGCTTCGATCCAGCGCACCCACCTTGTACAGGTATTCCGGCAGATAGCCGGTCAGCAGCAGACGGATGTCCCGTGGCAAGCCAGGATCGATCTGCCGGGCCATGCGGTAGACGATGGTTGTGCAGTTCGAGGTGATCGTGTTGTAGAACGCCGGCGTGACGGCCAGCCTGTTCGCGGCCTGCACGTAGGAGACGAACAGCGCACGCATGGCAGGCTTGTCCATGCGCAGCGGATACAGGTAGTCGTCTTCGCCACGTACATTGGTGCGGACGCGGATGATGTCACGCTCGTCGGCGGCGATCAGGATCGTTTCGAACTGCTTGAAGAAGCCGCCGATCGCGGAATACTGCTGCCCTCGCTTCTTGCGGATTTCCACCGAGAAGACCACGTGACTGCCGTCTTCGAAGCCGAAGGAGATCATCGCGTGCGCGATGGCCGCACTGCCCCAGTAGGACAACACGGCATCGGCCGAGGCCAGCTGATCCAGATCGTAGTGGCGGGTCTCCCAGCGCGGGTCGTAGTCGTCGTCTGTGCGCCAGGTGAAATCGCGCACGTTGCTCAGAGTGACCTGGTTGCCTGCCACCGTACCGGTGAGCAGGCGGGACGTGTCGTCCGCCCAGATCCGGTTGTTCGAAGGTGCGATGCTCGCCCACCAGAACAGCAGCAAGGCATAGATGACCGCATAGACAGCAAGCGGAAGCCAGCTGCGCCGGGTGATCGCTAGCGTGACGAGGACGATCACCACGATCACCCAGGCCGCACTGCCGATCGTCCGGCTGATCAGGTTGCCCGGCAACTGGTACCAGAGTGCAAGAGCGCCCCACACGCCCGAGCAGAACGTGACCAACGTCATCACGACGATGAGGGCGATCCTGCCGATCATCCAGAGCTTGTTCGTCATTTCGTTTCCGACAGGCCGGCCAATGCTCCAAGCGTGCCGCTTTGGACGGGTGAAGACAACGATGGCCGCTGCATGCGCTGCCCGGAAACTCAGAATCAAGCACCGGGAGATTCGATCCCATGAACTCCCCTGCCATGGCTACAATCCCGTAATCACCCGGCTGAGTGAACCAGGCGCAGCATGAAACGTGGAACGCACACCCGGGCTTTGCGATGTGCTGCCATTGTCGTGCTGCTCTGCCTGCATGGCTGCGCGATGGTCGACATGAGTCGCGTCAAGCCGCACGACTACGTCAATGAGCGGCGCGCCGATGTGATCGGTGCCGACCGGCTGAGCGATCGCACGGTGCAGACACTCAACGTCGTGGCGCTGACCGTCGACAGCTGTCAACGCGAATTCGTCATCTGCACGGATACCGTTGCGAGCTCGCCGGGGTTGAATGACGAACAGCGGTTGTCCGCACTCGCCGAACTATGGCTGGGCAAGGCGATCAGGACCGATCGCGCCAAGTCCAGCAGCTTGATGGAGGATCAGACCCTCGATGCGTTCCTGCAGTCCGCGCGTTATGCCTACGCCTACCTGTTCTACACCGCGCGGGCACCAGCGGAACGCGCTTTCGCGCTGCGTCAGGTACAGGTGATCGGTTTTTACAATTTTGCCGTGCAGCGCGCGGTAAGCCGCTTCTTCCAGGAGCTGCCGCAGCTGGGGACGCAGTGGACGCAGACCACGCTGGCCGGCTGGACCGTCATGCGTCCGCAGACGGACCTGCGGCTGGCGGACAACGCACGCGTACCGGTGGAACTCCTTCCCGCCGCCGATCTGCGTTTCAAGGGATTGCGCAATATCTATCAGCGCGACGGTTTCGGCTCGGACTTTGTCGCCGTGGCGCCACAGGATACGCAGGTCGATGACGTGCTGTGGCGCGAACCCGACTACGCCTCGATGACCGGCGCTCTGGTCTTCGACGGCAGCACGCTGGACGAGGTGCTGGCGACGAAGCAGGTCCGGCTGCTGGCGCGTGATCCCTATCGCGACGACACCATCACGATCGGCGGCCACACCGTGCCGCTGGGTGCCAACTTCACCGCCGCCTATGGTGTCTGGCTGGCCCGCTCGGGCTTCGCCAGCCAGTCGATCCGCTCCCTGCTGGGCCGCGAAGGCGGCATCACGACACCACGCGTGCTCATGATGCAGCCCTATGACCCCAACCGTCTGACCGTAGTGATGCTGCACGGGCTGGGCAGCAGCCCCGAGGCATGGATCAACGTGGCGAACGAAGTCATGGGGGACGAGGAGCTGCGCCGCAACTTCCAGGTGTGGGAGATCTACTACCCCACCAACGCGCCGGTCGCGGTCAACCTGGCGAATATCCGCAAGGCGCTGGATGCCACGCTGCGGCACTTCGACCCGTCCGGCCATGCGCGCGCGTCGCAGAACATGGTGCTGATCGGCCACAGCATGGGTGGACTGATCGCACGGCTGCTGGTGTCGTCAAGCGATGACCGGTTGTGGAACGTCGTTCCTGCGCGTACGGACCTGTCGCCGGCAAAACGGGCCCGGCTGCACGCACGTCTTGCGCCCTATCTGCAGTTCACCCCGATGCCGCAGGTGACCCGCGCCGTCTTCCTGGCCGCACCGCATCGCGGCACGCCCTACGCGAAGCATCGACTGGCACGCCTGATCGGCAACCTGATCCGTCTGCCTGGCAGCGTACTGAAAGAAGTGGCTGGACTTTCCGACTTGCTGAAGGACGATACCAACAAGGGCTCGCCGCTGCGCATACCCAACGGTATCGATAACCTCAGCGATACCGATCCGTTCATCGTCGCCGCCGCGGACCTGCCGATCTCGCCACGTGTGCACTATCACACGATCGTCGGCGTCTACAAATCGAAAGGGCCGCTGCAGGACAGCAGCGACGGCCTGGTTCCCTACAGGAGTGCGCACCTGGACGGTGCCGATTCCGAACTCGCCATCCCCTCGTGGCACAGCGTGCAGGAGACCCCTGCCGCAATCCTGGAACTGCGCCGGATTCTCCGGCTGCACATCGCGGCGTTGCAGGAAGCCCGGCGATAACCGACGCGTGCGTTTTGCAGGCCATGGGCAAATCCGGTGGACGCCTGTCGGCCCTGCCACTGAACTTGCGCAATCCCGGATCAATGCGGACGCGGTGGGCCAGGACGGCAAAACTCCCTGATCGCGCTCGACCACGGTACCCCTCGAACGACGTAGGGGTATTCCCCAGATGCAACTGATGGCGGCCGTCCGGACGTAGCCAGGTGTGGTTCGCCGCATTCCCATGGTGCAGGCAACAAAAAACCCGCCAGTGGCGGGTTTCGAGGGCTGTGACAGCCTTTGCGCAATGGAGGCCTAGGTCGGAATCGAACCGGCGTACGCGGCTTTGCAGGCCGCTGCATGACCACTCTGCCACCAGGCCATTGCTTGGTGCGCCGCGACCATGATGATCGTGGCTTGCCTCTAAAAAACAAAACCCCGGTGAGCCGAGGCTGTTGCTTGAAACTGGAGCGGGAAACGAGACTCGAACTCGCGACCCCGACCTTGGCAAGGTCGTGCTCTACCAACTGAGCTATTCCCGCATCGGAGCCGTGAATGATAGCAGAACGATAACCGTTGTGAATAGCCGCGATCGCGTCTTGTCGATCCGATTTTGCCGGATTCCACCGATCGGTCCGGTGCATCGCCTGAAACAGCAAAGCCCCGAACTGGTCGGGGCTTTGCTTGAAAACTGGAGCGGGAAACGAGACTCGAACTCGCGACCCCGACCTTGGCAAGGTCGTGCTCTACCAACTGAGCTATTCCCGCATCGGAGCCGCGCATTCTAATACGTGAATGCGGATCGTCAAGCCCACCCGGTGATCAGTGATCGCCCTTCGGCGTATCGCCACGCAGGCTCGGCCATGCGGCACGCAGGTAGTACAGGCCGGACCAGATCGTCAGCACGCCGGCGAATACCAGCAGGAACTCGCCGATGTGATACAGCCGCAGCGCGGTGGCATCCTTTTCGTGCTGCACGATCAGCACCACCAGGGCGACCATCTGCATCACGGTCTTGAGCTTGCCGACGAAGGCGACCTTGACCGTGGCGCTCATGCCGACCTCGGCCATCCACTCGCGCAGTGCCGACACACTGATCTCGCGCCCGACAATCACCGCTGCAGTCACCGCCATCAGGATGCCGGACCAGCCGCTGCTGGGATGCGACTGCACCAGCAGAAACAGGGTCACAGCGACCATCAGCTTGTCGGCTACCGGGTCGAGAAACGCACCGAAGGCCGAAGTCAGGTTCAAGCGGCGCGCCAGGTAGCCATCCAGCCAGTCGGTGACTGCCGCCAGCACGAACACAATGGCCGCCGTGATGTTGTGACCGCGAAACGGCGCATAGAAGGCCACTACCATGACCGGCAGCAGTGCAACGCGAAACAGGGTCAGCCAGGTCGGCAGGTTGATGCGCATGATTCGTTCCGGATATTTGCGACAGTGTCGCACGCCCCTGCGCCGTCAACGAGTGAAAGCGAGCACAGTGTTCAGCCATGCAGGCTGGCATAGATGCGTTCGGCCAGGCCGCGATCGATGCCCTTGACCTGCATCAGTTCTTCGACGCCGGCGCTCTCGACGCCGGCAAGGCCACCAAAGGCCTTGAGCAGGGCCGAACGCCGCCGCGCACCGATGCCCGGCACGTCCTCCAGCACGCTGCGCTCGCGTGCCTTCTCGCGACGCTTGCGATGGCCGCTGATGGCGAAGCGATGGGCCTCGTCGCGCACGGCAGCGACCAGGTGCAGCGCAGGCGATGACGAACCGGGATGCAGCTCGCGGCCCGGGTTTCCCGATTCCACCCGGGCCAGCACCAACGTTTCCTCGCCAGCGCGCCGCCCCGGCCCCTTTGCCACACCCACGACTTCGATACCCGTGACGCCGAGTTCCTTCAGCACATCCAGCGCCTGCGCCACCTGCCCGCTGCCGCCGTCGATCAGCAGGATGTCCGGGCTTGCGCCCTCGCCTTCGGCGACCTTGCGAAAGCGACGGGTCAACGCCTGGTGCATCGCGGCGTAATCGTCGCCGGGCGTAATGCCGGTGATATTGAAGCGCCGGTAATGCGACTTTTCCGGTCCTTCCGGCCCGAACACCACGCACGAGGCCACGGTCGCCTCGCCCATCGTATGGCTGATGTCGAAGCACTCGATGCGACGCGGAGCGACCGCCAGTCCCAGCACCTTCTGCAGGTCGTCGAAGCGTGTACCCAGCGTCTGCCGGCTGGCCAACCGCGCGGTCAGCGAGGCCTGCGCGTTGCGCTCGGCCATCTGCAGGAATTGCGCGCGATCGCCACGCACGCTCGACTTCAGTTCGACGGCATGGCCGGACTGCTGTGCCAGCAGTTCCGCCAGGATCTCCTGGTCGGCAATCGTCTCGCCGAGGATCAGTTCGCGCGGCACCGGCCGGTCGAGGTAGTACTGCGCGATGAACTGCGTCAGCACGTCGGCCGGCTCGGCATCCAGTGGCAGGCGCGGAAAGAAGTCGCGCGTGCCGAGGCTGATGCCGTTGCGGAAGAACAGCACGCTGACGCAGGCCATCCCCGCCTCGATGCGGCAGGCAATGACGTCCATGTCGGCACTGGCGCCGTGCACATGGTGTTGCGCCTGCAACTGGCGCAACGCAGCCACCTGGTCGCGCAGCACAGCTGCACGTTCGAAATTCAGCGCCTTGCTGGCCTGCTCCATCGCCTCGGCCAGTTCATCGATCACGGCGTTGCTGCGCCCTTCGAGGAACATCTCGGCATGGCGCACGTCGTTGCGGTAATCCGGCACGCTGATCAGCTGCACACAGGGCGCCGTGCAGCGGCCGATCTGGTGCTGCAGGCACGGCCGCGAACGGTTGCGGAAATAGCTGTCCTCGCACTGGCGCACCTTGAACAGCTTCTGCATCAGGCTGAGGCTTTCGCGCACCGCGTAAGTGCTCGGATACGGTCCGAAATAACGTCCCGGCAGGTTGCGCGCACCGCGATGGAAAGCCAGCCGCGGATAGTCCTCGCCGCCTGAGAGGTAGATGTATGGGTAACTCTTGTCGTCGCGAAGCAGGATGTTGTAGCGCGGCTTGAGCGACTTGATCAGCTGGGATTCCAGCAGCAACGCCTCGCCCTCGGTGCGCGTCACGGTGATCTCGACGCGCGCGATCTGCGCCACCATCGCCGCAATGCGCGGTTCCATCCGCGGCTTCAGGAAATAGCTGCCGACCCGCTTCCTGAGATTGCCGGCCTTGCCGACATACAGCAGCTCGCCGTCCGCGTCGAAATGACGATAGACCCCGGGCGAGGTAGTGAGCGTGCGGACGAAAGCCTTGCCGTCGAAGGGTGGCGGTTGCGCGGACTGCATGTGGTCATTCTAGCGGGAGGGAAGTCACCGGATGGGCCGGTATTCCCACCCGATGTGGTGGCTCAATGATGCGTGCGCAACCACTGCTCGGCGCGTTCGAGATCAACCTCGGTATCGATGCCTGGCGGGAACGGTTCCGGGGTCAGGCGCACCGCAATCGCATGGCCGTGTTCGAGCACACGCAACTGTTCCAGCGATTCGGTCTGCTCCAGCGGCGTGCGCGGCAGTCGGGTATAGCTGGCGAGAAAGCCGGCCCGGTACGCATAGATGCCGATATGCCGCAGAAACGGCGAACCGGATGGCAAGGCATGCCGGTTCGCGGCAAACGCATCACGCGCCCAAGGCAACGGTGCACGACTGAAATACAGCGCACGCCCGTTCGCCGTACGCACCAGTTTCACCACGTTCGGATCGAACAGCTCCTCGGCATCGATGATCGGCGTCGCCAAGGTCGCCATCGGCGCATGATCATCGGCCAGTGCCTTGGCTACCGCGCGGATGCCGGCAGCCGGTGCGAATGGCTCATCACCCTGCAGGTTCACCACGATGTTGTCGTCGGCCCAGCCATAGTGCACGGCACACTCGGCCAGCCGGTCGCTGCCCGAGGCATGGTCGCTGCGCGTCATGCAGATCTGCACTCCCTCCTGCCCGGCCAGCGCGTCGGCAATGCGTTGGTCGTCGACGGCCACCACCACCTGGCTGGCGCCAGCCTGCAGCGCACGCTGCGCCACCCGCACCACCATCGGCACGCCACCGATCTCGCGCAAGGGCTTGGCCGGCAGGCGGGTCGAGCCGTAGCGGGCAGGAATGGCGACGATGAACGGCGGGACCGCGTTGGACATGGGCAAGACCTTTGACCGGACGACTAGCTGCCAACAACAATACATGCACCCGGGTGCAGTTCAGTCGATCTTCTGCAAGGCGAAGCCGCAGCCGTTGGCCAGCTCCAGAAAACCGGGGAAGGAGGTGGCGACATGACTGCAGTCGTTGATCCGCACTGACCCCGTCGCGACCAACCCGGCAACGGCAAAACTCATCGCGATGCGATGGTCGAGATGACTCTCCACGGTGCCGGCGCCAAGTGGGCCGCCGTGGATGATCGCGCCATCCGGGGTTTCCTCGATCGTCGTGCCGAGCGTGCGCAGGCCGGCCGCCATCGTCGCGATGCGGTCGGACTCCTTCACGCGCAGTTCGGCGGCGCCACGGATGACCGTGCGACCGCTGGCCGAGGCAGCCGCGATGAACAACACCGGAAACTCGTCGATCATGTCCGGCACCAGCGCCTCGGGCAGTTCGATCCCGTGCAGCGGCGCATGGCGCACGACCAGATCGCCGACCGGCTCGCCGCCGGCTTCACGTTCCTGCTCGACTGTGATGTCCGCGCCCATCAGGCGCAAGGCATGCAGCAGCCCGGTACGGCGTGGATTGAGGCCGACCGCCGGCAGGCGAAACTCGGAACCCGGCACGATGCTGGCGGCGACGAGGAAGAAGGCCGCCGAGGAGAAGTCGGCCGGCACGTCGACACCGGTGGCGCGCAAGGTATGACCACCCGCCAGTCGGGCGCGTCCCGGCACGAAGGTGATCGGCCAGCCGAACGCGGCCAGCATGCGCTCGGTGTAGTCGCGGGTCGGGTGCGGCTCGATGATCTCGGTTTCGCCGGCTGCATACAGGCCAGCCAGCAACAGTGCGGACTTCACCTGCGCGCTGGCCACCGGCAGTTCATATTCGATGCCGTGCAGTGGCTGGCCACCGCGCACGTGCAACGGTGGGAGGCCCTCCTGCGTGTCGATGCGTGCGCCCATCGCGGCCAACGGCTCGGTAACCCGGCGCATCGGCCGCTTCGACAACGAGGCATCACCAATCAAGGTGCTGTCGAACGCCTGCCCCGCCAGCAGGCCGGTCAGCAGGCGCATGCCGGTACCGGCATTGCCGCAGTCCAGCGCTTGCGTCGTACCGCGCAGACCATGCAGGCCAACACCATGCACCACGCGTTCACCCGCCGACGGCGTCTCGATGCGTACGCCGAGCTGCGACAGCACGGCGGCGGTGGCGCGGGTGTCCTCGCCTTCGAGAAAACCGTGGATATGCGACCGCCCCTCGGCAATCGCGGCCAGCATCAGCGCGCGATGCGATACCGACTTGTCGCCGGGCACGCGCACGCTGCCATGCAGAGAGCGGCCCGGTTGGCTGCTCCAGTCAAGACGATTCAAGCGGGTTTTCTCCATGCACATCCGCGCCGATCAGGGCAAGGCCACCGGGTAGGAACCCAGCACGCGTATCGTGGCCGCCGACTCGCCGATCTCCTGCACCGCCGCCTGCAAGGTGGCATCGTCGATATGGCCGGAGACGTCGATGAAGAATGCGTACTGCCACTTGCCGGTGTGCGCCGGCCGCGACTCGATCCGGTTCAGGCTGACGCCATGCTTGGCGAACGGGCTGAGCACGTCGTACAGCGCACCGGGCTTGTCGTTCACGGTGATCAGCAGCGAGGTGCGATCGTTGCCGGAGGGCGGGAAGAGCGAGCGGCCGATCACCAGGAAGCGTGTGGTGTTGTCGGCACGATCCTCGATGCCTTTCGCCACAGTCTTCAGGCCATAAACCTTGCCCGCGGTTTCACCGGCAATCGCCGCCGCATCGTCGGCGTGGCGGGCCAGCCGCGCGGCCTCGGCGTTGCTGCTCACCGCGATGCACTCGACGCCCGGCAGGTTGATGCGCAGCCAGGTCTTGCACTGCTGCAGCGACTGCGCATGCGCATAGATGCGCTTGACGTCCTCCAGCTTGCCGGCCTGCGAATGCAGGCACTGGTGCACGCGCAGTTCCACTTCGCCACAGATGGTGGCTTCGGACGTGAGGAACATGTCCAGCGTGACCTGGATCATGCCCTGCCCGGAGTTTTCCACCGGCACCACGCCGAAATCGGCATGACCGGCGGCGACCTCCTGGAACACCTCCTCGATGCTGCCCAGCGGCAGGCCGTAGGCGGCATGGCCGAAATGCTTGCGCACGGCCTGCTCGCTGAACGTGCCTTCCGGCCCGAGGAAGCCGATCTTCAGCGGATCTTCCTGCGCCAGGCACGATGACATGATCTCGCGGAACAGGCGGACCATCTCGGCATCGGACAGCGGGCCGTCGTTGCGGTCCACCACCATGCGCAGCACATGGGCCTCGCGCTCGGGGCGGTAATAGTCGATCGCCGAGAGCCCCTCGCCCTTCACCTTCGCCACCGTCTGCGCATGGTTGGCGCGCTCGGAAATCAGCTGCTGGATCTGCCGGTCGATGCTGTCGATGCGCTCGCGCATTTCGCTCAGCGGGGTCTTTTTATCGGTCATGCTTTTAGCCGGATGGATGGATAGAAGTCCAAATCGTGTTAAGGCATCATGCCTGAAAAATACAAACCATGAACAGCCTTCCGACGAATCAGCCATGCCTCTTCGCGAAGTCATGCATGAACTCCGTCAGCGCCTGCACGGCTTCCAGCGGCACCGCGTTGTACAGCGAAGCACGCATGCCACCCACCGCCTTGTGCCCTTTCAGCGCGAGCAGACCGGCCGCTTCCGACTCTTTCAGGAATGCTGCATCCAGCGCGGCGTCATGCAGGGTGAACGGCACGTTCATGCGTGAACGCGCCGGCGGATCGACCAGATTGCGGTAGTAGCCATCCGAACCGTCGATGGTCTGGTACAGCAGCTCGGCCTTGGCGCGATTGCGTTCGCCGATCCCGGCGACGCCACCCTGCTCCTTCAGCCACTGGAACGTCAGCCCCGCCAGATACCAGCCCCAGGTATTCGGCGTGTTGAGCATCGAATCGTTCGCCGCGTGCTCGGCGTAGCGGAAGATCTTCGCCATCGGTCGGCCGGCCCGCTGCAGCAGGTCGCGGCGGATGATCATCAGCACCAGTCCGGACGGACCGATGTTCTTCTGGGCACCGGCATAGACCAGCCCGAAGCGGGAGACATCCAGCGGTTCCGAAAGGATGTTCGACGACAGGTCCGCCACCAGTGGCACCGTGCCGACGTCCGGCACGTCGTGGAATTCCACGCCGTGGATCGTCTCGTTCGGCGTGTAGTGCACGTAGGCAGCCTGCGGGTCGAGCTGCCAGCTTTCGCGTGACGGCAACTTCAGATAGCGGTCGGCCTCGCCGCTGGCAGCCACGTTCACCTGCAGGTACGGCGCAGCCTCGCTGGCGGCTTTTGCACTCCAGTGGCCGCTGACGATGTAGTCGGCGCGGTCACCGGCGCCGGCCAGGTTCATCGGAATCTGCGCGAAATGCTGGGTGGCGCCGCCCTGCAGGAACAGCACGGCGTAGTCGGCCGGAATCGCCAGCAGCGCGCGCAGGTCGGCTTCGGCCTGTGCGGCCATCTCGATGAAACGTTTGCCGCGATGGGATTGCTCCATCACCGAGGCGCCGCTGCCGTTCCAGTCCAACATCTCGCGCTGGGCGCGTTCAAGTACCGCCAGTGGCAGCGCCGCCGGACCGGCGCTGAAATTCCAGACTCTGCTCACGTGCGGTTGCATCCCGTGGTGGTGTTCCACGCATTATGGCGCGGCGCAGCATGGCGCGGTCAACTGCAATACGACAGATTCAGAAGCGGATCAGCAGCACCAGCGCGATGCCAAGCGCGAGCACGGCGGCAGTGACGATCAGCCACCACACCTCGCCCGACGGACCTGCGGCCTCTTCCGGGAGGTGTTCCGGTAGCGGTTCGGGCATCACGATCTCCGGCTCCGGCTCCATCCCCGGCCCATCGACCACGAAGCGGTGCATCGCCAGGCCAATCTGGTCGCCCGGCTGCAGTGCCAGGCTCTGCGCATTGACGCCGTTGACCCGCAGCGGATGGCGTACGGATGGTTGGACCGCCTCCAGCAGCAGTTGGCCGTCCTGCCACGCAATGCGCAAAGTAACGACTTCACCCTGCGGCAGTTCCAGCGGACAACACCCCTGCGAACCCAGCTCCAGGCTGTTCTGCAACGGCAATACCCTGCCGGACAGCGGACCGGCTACGGCACGCAAGGCTACGGTGCAACGCTCCTGCTCCGGGACCGTGAGCGGCACACGCAAGGCCGGATCCTCATCCGCGCGCAGCAGCATGCGGCAATCGCCGACGCTGACCACATCGCCGGGACGCAGCAATGCACGCTCGCGCACCGGTCGCGCGTTCACGTAAATGCGGTCGGCCGACGGCACGACCTGCAGCACCCAGCCACGGCGATCCTGCTGGATCCGCAGGTGCTGGGGAGCGGCTTGGCTGGACGCCAGCACGAGGTCATTGTCGGCGGCGCTGCCGATGCGCAATTGCGCCTGCGTCCAGTGGAAATCCTCACGGGCCGCATTGGGAAATTCGATACGCATGGATCAACCGCCGGAAAGACCACGAAACTCTAGCATGCAGCCGCATGCCGTTAAGGATGCTCTGATCCATTCTACGTAGTCGTCACCGTGACTGTCTGTTTGCAGGCCACAGGGCCGTCGGCGAAGGCAGACTGGCCGTCTGTCGAGACGGCGGACCGAAGGCATGCGGACAGACAGTCACGGCCCCAACGCATTGGGTTCAAAGTGAAGGGGTGATGTCCAGAAGGCGCGCAGGCTGCGCCGCGCGTCTTGGCAAGACGGCCAGTCTTCCCGGCGCCGCGCAACACACCCTGCGCGCCTTCTGGACATCATGCCGACTACGTAGAATGGATCAGAGCATCCTTAAGATGCGTGTTTACCCGGAGCCCGTCATGCCCAGTATCGATATCCGTCGCCCGCATCAACTGTCGATTGCCGAGGCGCGTGCCGTGGTCGACAAGGTAGCTGAACGGATGCGTGAAAAACTCGGCGTCGAGGGGCAGTGGCAGGGTGACACGCTGCGCTTCTCGCGACCCGGCGTCAGCGGCACGATCGCGGTCGGCAGCGACGCGATCCAGGTCAAGGCCGAGCTGGGCCTGATGATGTCGCCGCTGAAGGGCATGGTCGAGCAGGAGATCCGGCGCAAGCTGGACGAGCATTTCGCCTGATCAGTGGGGGTTGTCACGATACGTTGATGATTCTTTAACCAGACCCACTTCCATGGCATAATCGTCGGCTTACGCAGCCATGACGGCTGTGCGTGAACCCCGGAACACATGGCCAAAGACGACGTCATCGAAATGGAAGGCACGGTCCAGGAGACCCTGCCCAACACCATGTTTCGTGTGCAACTTGAGAATGGGCACGTGATCATCGCCCACATCTCCGGCCGCATGCGCAAGCACTACATCCGCATCCTCACCGGCGACAAGGTCAAGATCGAGATGACCCCGTACGACCTCAGCAAGGGTCGCATCACGTACCGCATGAAGTAATCGATCCCGGGCCTTGCGCGAATGCGCGGCGGGATCCGATACGGTCGTGAGTGCCGGAAACGAAAGGCGGCGCAATGCGCCGCCTTTGCTTTGCCTGTGATTTGACGAAACGATCAGCCTGGTTCAACTACTGCAGGCAGCTTCTCGACCGCCTCGCAGTCCACTCGCAACTCGCCGTCGCGCACGCTCAGGCGTACCTTGCCGCCCTCGGCCAGCTTGCCGAACAGCAACTCGTCGGCCAGCGCGCGCTTCACCTTCTCCTGGATCACCCGTGCCATCGGCCGCGCACCCATCTGCGGGTCGAAGCCGTGCTCGGCCAGCCAGCGGCGGGCCTCGGCGTCCACGTCCAGGCTCACCTGCTTCTCGCTCAACTGGCTTTCCAGCTCGATCAGGAACTTGTCGACCACGCGCAGGATGTGCTCGAAATCGAGCGCGCTGAACTGGATGATCGCGTCCAGCCGGTTGCGGAACTCCGGCGTGAAGATGCGGCGGATCACTTCCATCGCGTCCGACTCGTGCTTCTGCTCGACGAAACCGATGCTGCGTCGTGAGGCCAGTGCCGCGCCCGCGTTGGTGGTCATCACCACCACCACGTTCTTGAAGTTCGCCTCGCGGCCGTTGGTATCGGTCAGCACGCCGCGATCCATCACCTGCAGCAGGATGTTGAACACATCCGGGTGCGCCTTCTCGATCTCATCCAGCAGCAGCACCGCGTGCGGATGCTTGGTCACTGCCTCGGTCAGCAGGCCGCCCTGGTCGAAACCGACATAGCCCGGAGGCGCGCCGACCAGCCGCGACACCGAATGTCCTTCCATGTATTCGGACATGTCGAAACGGATCATCTCGATGCCGAGCTGCATCGCCAGCTGCTTGGTCACCTCGGTCTTGCCCACACCTGTCGGACCGGCAAGCAGGAAGCAGCCGATTGGTTTGGACGGATCGGCCAGGCCGGAACGGGCCATCTTGATCGACGCAGCGAGCGCCTCGATCGCCGGATCCTGGCCGAACACCACCATCTTGAGGTTGCGTTCCAGGTTGCGCAGCACGTCACGATCCGACGCCGATACCTGCTTGGCCGGGATGCGCGCCATCTTGGCGATGATGTACTCGACTTCAGTGACATCGACCTTGCCGCTGCGCTGATCCTCCGGCAGCAGGCGCTGGCGTGCGCCGGCCTCGTCGATCACGTCGATCGCCTTGTCCGGCAGCAGGCGGTCGGGGATGTGCTTGACCGACAGATCCACCGCGGCCTTCAACGCCTCGTTGGTATAGGCGACGTGGTGGTGTTCTTCGAAGCGCGAGCGCAGCCCCTTGAGTATCTCGATGCTGTCGGCCACGGTGGGCTCGACCACGTCGATCTTCTGGAAGCGGCGGGCCAGCGCGCGGTCCTTCTCGAACACGCCACGGTATTCCTGGAACGTGGTGGAACCGATGCAGCGCAGTTCGCCCGACGCCAGCATCGGCTTGATCAGGTTGCTGGCGTCCATCGTGCCACCCGACGCTGAACCGGCACCGATGATGGTGTGGATCTCGTCGATGAACAGGATGGCGCCCGGCTGCTTTTTCAGCTGGGCGATCACACCCTTCAGGCGTTTCTCGAAATCACCGCGGTACTTGGTGCCGGCGACCAGCGCACCAAGATCCAGCGACCAGATCGTGGCGCTTTCCAGCACCTCCGGCACTTCGCCATCGACGATGCGCTTGGCCAGACCTTCGGCCAACGCCGTCTTGCCCACGCCGGCCTCGCCGACATACAACGGATTGTTCTTGCGCCGGCGGCACAGCACCTGGATCGTGCGCTCGATCTCGTCGGCGCGACCGATCAGCGGGTCGATCTTGCCTTCCAGTGCCAGTTCGTTGAGATTGCTGGCGAACTCGTGCAGCGGATTGCCCTTCGGCTCACCGCCCTCCTCGCCTTCACGCTCGCTGCCACCGGACGAGCCGGCTGCCGGCTCGTCGCCGATCTTGGCGATGCCGTGCGAGATGTAATTGACCACGTCCAGACGGGTGATCTCCTGCTGGTGCATGAAATACACCGCATGCGAATCCTTTTCACCGAAGATCGCCACCAGCACATTGGCGCCAGTCACTTCCTTCCGGCCCGAGGACTGCACGTGATACACCGCGCGCTGCAGCACTCGCTGGAAACCCAGCGTCGGCTGTGTATCACGCTCGTCGCCATGCGGCAGCACCGGCACGGTCTCGGCGATGATGCGTTCGAGTTCGGTCGACAGCCGCGGCAGATCCACGCCGCAGGCGCGCAGGGCACCCACCGCCGACTGGTTTTCGGTCAGCGCCAGCAGCAGGTGCTCCACCGTCATGAACTCATGGCGCTGTTCGCGGGCCTGCTTGTAGCAATGGCCGATGGTGACTTCCAGATCCTTGCTGAACATTCGGATCGTCTCCGCTTATATGTTGAGCGGCCCGTAGTGCCGCGATGAGCACGAAATGGGGTCTGCTGTGCTATTTCCATAGTGCCGCCAAGGCGGCCTGTGGAGCTTTTCCACAGTGCCCGCCAAGGCGATCACTAGAGCTTTTCCATAGTGCACAACAACGGGTGCTGATGGGAGCGTGAATACTCGTTGACGTGGGTTACCTTGGTTTCAGCCACCTCGCGGGTAAACACGCCGCACACGCCCCGTCCGCGGGTATGCACGTGCAACATCACCTGTACCGCCTGCTCCTGGTCCAGATTGAAAAAACTGCGCAGCACCTCGACCACGAAATCCATTGGAGTGAAATCGTCGTTCAGCAACAGCACCTGAAACAGCGGTGGCCGCGCCACTTCGGGCTTGGCGGTTTCCAGCGCCAGTCCGCGGCCGCTGTCGTGCTCATGTTCGGGTTCGTGGGCCATGGGTTCCGGTGTATTCGATCTCTGGTTTGAAGTATACGCCGCAGCGGACAAGTGGCCGCAGCGGTGCACCGGCAGAGGTAATGGCACAATGGCCGCTTTTCCAGTGCCTTGCTGCTTCCATGCCCGATTCCGTTGTTTCCCTTGAGGTCTGGCGCCCCCACGTCACCGTGGCCTGTGTGGTGGCTGCCGGTGACCGCTATCTGATGGTCGAGGAGGAAGTGAACGGACGCCTCGCCTACAACCAGCCGGCAGGCCATCTGGACGAGGGCGAAAGCCTGGCCGCGGCCGCCATGCGCGAGACGCTGGAGGAAACCGGCTGGACGGTGGAACTGCAGCACCTGATCGGTGTGCACCAATGGCGCAGCACCGAACATGGCGACGCCGTGATCCGCTTCAGCTTCGCCGCCCGCGCCGTCAGCCACGACCCGGACCGTCCGCTGGATACCGATATCCGACGTGCGTTGTGGCTCACCCGGGCCGAGATCGCCGCGCTAGGAGAGCGCTTGCGCAGCCCGATGGTCCTGCTGAGCGTCGACGCGTGGCTGGCCGGGCAGCGGTTGCCGCTGGAAACACTGGCATGGCTGCCGGAAGGTGGCGCGACATGAAGGTGATGCTCGGCATCTCCGGCGGCGTCGACTCCTCGGTCGCCGCACTGCTGCTGCAACAAGCCGGCCACCATGTCGAGGGCCTGTTCATGCAGAACTGGGAAGAGGACGACCGTACCGGCCCATGCACCACCGATGCCGATCGCAAGGACGCGGTGGCGGTATGTGGGCGGCTCGGCATTCCGTTCCATGCGCGCAATTTCGCCGCCGCCTATTGGGACGGCGTGTTCGAGCATTTCCTCGCCGAATACCGCGCCGGGCGCACGCCGAACCCCGACGTGCTGTGCAACCGCGAGATCAAGTTCAAGACCTTCCTGGACGAGGCGCATGCGCTCGGCGCCGAGAAGATCGCCACCGGGCATTACGCCCGCGTCGACTTCCACGACGGCCGTTATCGCCTGCTGCGCGCGGTCGATGCGGCCAAGGACCAGAGCTACTTCCTGCATGCGCTGGGCCAGCAGCAGCTGGCGGCCACGCTGTTCCCGCTGGGCGAGATCGAGAAACCCCGCGTGCGCGAGCTGGCCCGCGAGGCGGCGCTGCCCACCCACGCCAAGAAGGATTCCACCGGCATCTGCTTCATCGGCGAACGCGATTTCCGCAGCTTCCTGGCGCAATACATTCCGGCCCGCTCCGGTGAGATGCACACGCCCGACGGTGAACTGATCGGCAAGCACCAGGGCGTGATGTATTACACCCTGGGGCAGCGCAATGGGCTCGGTATCGGCGGCCGCCACGGTGCCGCCGGCGCGGCGTGGTATGTGGTCGGCAAGGACGTGACCACGAACGTGCTCTATGTCGCCCAGGGCGGCGAGAATCAATGGCTGTACTCGCAACGCCTGCTGACAGAAACCCCCAACTGGGTCGCCGGCAATGCGCCAGCCCCCCATTTTCGCTGCACGGCCAAGACCCGCTATCGTCAGTCCGACCAGGCCTGCAGTGTCAGCGTGCTGCCCGACGGGCTGGAAGTCCGCTTCGACGAGCCCCAGCGCGCTGTCACGCCGGGGCAATCCGTGGTCTTCTACGATGGCGAAACCTGTCTCGGCGGCGCCGTGATCGCCGCTACCGATGCACCTTACGGCGGCCTGCTTCCGGCCTTCATCCCCTCCCCCACGCCCACCGCAAGAGAATCGCAACCCCGTGTTTGAAACTTTTTCCATGAATGAAGAGCGCGTGCTTGCCCTTGCCGGCCTGTTCCAGGCTTGCGCACTGGCGCAGCAGCTGGCCAACGAAGGGCGCTGCGACGAAGGCGCGATGGAAGCCAGCGTGGCAAGCGTGTTCCGTATCGACGCACCGTCGGTGGTCGGCGTGTACGGCAACATCTCCAACGTGCGGATCGGCCTGCGCAACCTGATCGCACAGCTTGACGAGAGCGACCGCGACATGGCGGTAACCCGCATGGTGGTGACCGTGATGCGGCTGGAACGCAGCCTGTCAGGCCGACCGGAGCTGCTCGGCAAACTGCAGCAGGGCATCGTCGCCGCGCAGCGACAGGTCGAACATTTCGGCCAGGATTCGAGCCAGGTCACCAGTCGACTGGCCGAACTGTACGCATCCACCCTGTCCACGTTGAGGCCACGCGTGATGGTCAGCGGCAATCCGCAGCAGTTGCAACTGCCAGCCGTGGTGGAAAAGGTGCGCAGCAACCTGCTGGCTGCGGTGCGTTCGGCGGTGCTGTGGCGACAGGTCGGCGGCCGTCAGTGGCAGTTGCTGCTGTATCGGCGTCAGTGCAGCATGCTGGCACGCGGCCTGCTGACCGGAGCGACGCTGGACAACCGCTGACTTAAAGGTAGCGACAAGCTTGGTTGTCCAGAATGCGCCGGAATGGCTCGCTGACCGGGTCGTGGCTCACAGGTAACCGACGTGCACATACTGCTTGTGGAAGACGACAACCAGCTGGGCGAGGCGATCCGGCATGCGCTGGTGCAGCAGTCCTATGCCGTGACCTGGCTGCATGACGGCAAGGAAGCCGCGCGGGCGCTGCGCGACCCTACCGCCGACCTCGTGCTGCTCGATCTCGGCCTGCCCGGGATGGACGGCATGGACGTATTGCTCGAGGCCCGCCGGGATGGCGTGAAGACACCGATCCTCGTCATGACCGCGAGGGACGCGCTGGAAACGCGCATCCGCGGCCTGGATATCGGTGCCGACGACTACCTGGTCAAACCCTTCCATGTCGGCGAACTGGTGGCACGTATCCGTTCGCTCACGCGCCGCGTGCGTGGTCTCGCCGAGAATCTGATCGAGGCCGGCGGCATGCGGTTGAACCTGGCCACGGCCGAGGTGGAATTTCGCGGCGATCAGATCAGCCTGACCCGTCGCGAATTCGCCCTGCTGCAGGCACTGATGGAACATGCCGGCCACATCGTCCGCCGCGAGGCGCTGGAGAACTCGGTCTACGGGCTGGACACCGTGGTGGAACGCAATGCGATCGAGGTGCAGGTGCACTGGCTGCGTCGCAAGCTGTGCCCCGAGGCGATCCGTACCGTGCGCGGCATCGGCTACATGGTTCCACGCGAGCCCAAATGAACGAGTCCGAATGAAGCTGTCCGAATGAAAGCTGCAAGCCTGCGCACCCGGCTCACCTGGCTGATCATCGCCGTGCAGGTTGGCGTGCTGATTCCGCTGGGCGTGCTGAGCTACCAGCGCGAATTGCGCGAGATGGGCTACCTGCTCGACGGACGGCTGGCACAGGCCGGCCGCACGGTGGGATCGCTGCTCGAACACCTGCCGTCCTCCACCATGCCCGGCTCGCCGGATATCGCGCTGAGCGCGGAGAATCTGCACAGCGCCGTCATGGTGCGCGTGCACAAGCGCAACTACGAACCCGAGGTGGGCTTCCAGGCCTACAGCGCCAGCGGCAAGCTGCTGGCCGCCACATCCAATTTCGCCGACCTGCCGGCGCCGGCGACCGATGAGCGCGGCTTCCGCGACCTTCATCTGGACGATCGGGCATGGCGCACCTTCACGCTGAAGAACCAGTCAGGGCTGGTCATACGCATCGGCGAACGCTATGACAACCGCAACGAAATCACCCGTGCGCTGGTGATGGAGCACAGTCTTCCGCTGCTCATCGGCCTGCCGCTGCTGGCGCTGCTGGCAGGCCTCGCGGTCAAGCGCGGCCTGCGCCCGCTGGCCCTGCTCACGGAACAGCTGGCGGCGCGCACGCCGGGAAGCCGCCAGCCGGTCGCGGTCGACCACACACCACGCGAGATCACGCCACTCGTCGTGACGCTGAACCAGCAACTGGAGCGACTGGAAGACACGATCGAGCGCGAACACCGGTTTGCCAGCGACGTGGCACACGAGCTGCGCACACCGCTGACCGCCTCGATGATTCACCTCGAAAACGCCTTGATTGCCAACGACCCTGGCGAGATCGAATTCACGCTGCAAAGCGCACAACTGAGCCTGACCCGGTTGGCGCGAAGAATCGAGCAGATCCTGGCACTCGCACGACTGGAAGCCGGTGCCGCCTCGCAGCAACGAACGCGCCTGGATCTGATCGCACTGGCAACCGAGGTGATCGAAGAGCTGGCGCCCGTCATCGCCGAGAAGGACATCGCGTTCAGTCTCGATCACGACGTCGACGTGCTGTGGGTGCAAGGCCACGAAGCGGCACTGACCGCCATGTTCCGCAACCTGATCGAGAACGCCCTGCGTTACACCGGTCAGGAAGGCCGTGTCGAGGTGTCAATCGAGCTGGTGAACAACGAGGCGGTCATCTGCATTTGCGATGACGGTCCTGGCATTCCCGCCGAACGCAGGGGCGCGGTTTTCGAGCGCTTCCATCGCGCCGCCGAGGGGGATTCCCGCGGCTACGGCCTGGGACTCAGCATCGTCCAGCGCGCCATCGAGCTGCATGACGCCCGCATCGAACTGCTCGCCTCGCCTTTCGGCCACGGGCTCCAGGTGCGCATCCGCATGGGTGCCGTGCCGGCATAACCGCACTGCCCCGCAGCACCCGGGTCGAACGGCGGATGACCCGACCGGCGTTCAGAAAGCCTGCAAAAGGTTTCCACAAGACTGGCTTGCGATCATGCGCAGCATCGGCTTGATCCCCACGGCACCTTCCCCGGTCATGCGCATGAAACCAGTATCCCGACAGAATATGCCCGGCCCACCCTGATCCGGCGCTCCATCCCTCCACATCGCTGCCCGCGACGGAATGACGCCTGGCGCTTTCGTCACGCACGCATGTCTGTCACACCGAAGCTTCCGGAAACCCTCCCATGCTTGGTCTAGTTCGCCTGGCGCTGTCACGCCCCTACACCTTCGTCGTGCTGGCGCTGCTCATCCTGATTGCCGGGCCACTGGCGGCACTGCGCACCCCCACCGATATCTTCCCGAACATCGGCATCCCGGTGATCAGCGTGGTGTGGACCTACAAGGGCATGCCGCCGGATCAGATGTCCGGCCGCATCATCTACTACTACGAGCGCACACTGACCACCTCGGTCAACAACATCGAACATATCGAGTCGCAGTCGCTGCCCGGTGCCGGCGTGGTGAAGATCTTCTTCCAGCCGGGCACCGACATCCGTACCGCGACCGCCCAGGTCACCTCGATCTCGCAGACGGTGGTGAAGCAGATGCCGCCAGGCATCACACCGCCGCTGATCCTCAACTACAACGCCTCGACCGTGCCCGTGCTGCAGATGGCACTGTCGAGCAAGACACTGTCCGAATCGAAGATCCGTGACATCGCGCAGAACGACGTGCGCACCACGCTGACCTCGGTGGACGGCGTGGCGATCCCGACGCCCTACGGCGGCAAGCAGCGCCAGATCACGCTCGACCTCGACCCGCAGGCGCTCGACGCCAAGGGCCTGTCGGCGCAAGACGTGGCCAATGCACTGGCGTCGCAGAACCAGATCATCCCGGTCGGCACCGCCAAGATCGGCACCTACGAATACAACGTCAAGCTCAACAACAGTCCCGAGGCGTTTGCTGCGCTGAACAACCTGCCGATCAAGACGGTCAACGGCGCCACCATCACCATCGGCCAGGTCGCCCACGTGCGCGACGGCTCGCCGCCGCAGAACAACGTGGTGCGCGTGGACGGCAAGCGCGCCGTGCTGATGCCGATCCTGAAGACCGGCGACGCATCGACGCTGGGCGTGGTCGCCGGCGTCAAGAAGCTGATGCCGCTGATCGATGAGACGATGCCGCCGTCGCTGAAGATCTCGATGCTCAACGATCAGTCGGTATTCGTGAAATCGGCGATCGCCTCGGTGGCGCGCGAGGGCATCATCGCTGCGCTCCTTACGTCGGTGATGATCCTGATCTTCCTCGGCAGCTGGCGTTCCACCATCATCATCGCGGTATCGATTCCGCTGGCGATCCTGTCTTCGATCGCCCTGCTGTCGCTGACCGGTCAGACGCTCAACATCATGACGCTCGGTGGCCTGGCGCTGGCGGTGGGCATCCTGGTCGACGATGCGACCGTGACCATCGAGAACATCAACTGGCATCTCGAACAGGGCAAGGACGTGCATTCGGCGATCATGGATGGCGCCAGGCAGATCGTCACACCCGCCTTCGTCTCGTTGCTGTGCATCTGCATCGTGTTCGTGCCGATGTTCATGCTCGATGGCATCGCCGGCTTCCTGTTCAGGCCGATGGCGCTGGCGGTGATCTTCGCGATGGCCTCGTCCTTCGTGCTGTCGCGCACACTGGTACCCACCATGGCGATGTACCTGCTGCAACCGCACGTCACCGAGAAGGGAACGGGCGACCATCCGGAAGACAGCTACATCAACCATCACGAAGGTGACCAGCACCACGCCAGCCGCCATGTGTTCGTGCGCAAGGCGATCGCCTTCCAGCTGAGGTTCGAGCATCACTTCACCCGGATTCGAGATGCTTACTACGCCACGCTCGGCGTGGCGTTGACCCATCGCCGGAACTTCATCCTAGGTTTCCTCGGTTTTGTGCTGATCTCGTTCGCCCTGGTACCGACCCTCGGGCGCGATTTCTTCCCTGACGTGGATTCCGGCTCGATCGCGCTGCATGTGCGCGCGCCGATGGGCACCCGCGTAGAGGAAACCGCCGCGGAATTCGATCGCATCGAAGCGGCAATCCGCCGGATCATCCCGGCCGACCAGCTTGATTCGGTGATCGACAACATTGGCCTGCCGCTGAGCAGCGTCAACCTGGTCTACAGCAACACCGGCACCATCGGTCCGCAAGACGGTGACATCCAGATCGCGCTGAAGGATGGTCATCAGCCTGGCGCGGATTTCATCAAGAAGCTCCGCGTGCAATTGCCGCGGGAGTTTCCTGGCACCGAGTTCTCCTTTCTGCCAGCCGACATGACCAGCGAGATCCTGAACTTCGGCGCGCCTGCACCGCTGGATGTGTCGATCACCGGGCGCAACAGCGAAGAGAACGAGGCGTATGCAACGCAGATCATGAAACGCCTGCGCGCCGTTCCCGGCATCGCCGACGTGCGCCTGCAACAGAGCACCAGCTATCCGCAGTTCAATGTGTCGGTGAACCGTACCCGCGCCGACGCGCTGGGCATTACCGAAGGCGATGTCACCAACAGCATGGTTGCCTCACTGGCCGGCAGCGGCCAGGTGGCGCCGGCATTCTGGCTGAATCCGAAGAACGGCGTCTCCTACGCTATCGTCGCCGCGACTCCGCAATACAAGATGGATTCGATGGCCGACCTGGCACGGCTGCCGGTGACCTCGTCCAAGGACAAGGGCAGCCAGATGCTGGGTGGCATCGCCAGCTTCACACGTGAGCCCAGTGCCGCAGTGGTCACGCACTACAACATCCTGCCCTCGTTCGACATCTACGCCTCGGTGCAGGATCGCGATCTCGGCGCGGTGGCCAACGACGTGAACAAGGTGCTGGCGCAGTTCGCCAGCACCCGGCCCAAGGGCACCATGGTCACCCTGCGCGGACAGGTAGGCACCATGAACGAGGCCTTCAGCGGCCTGCTGTTCGGCCTGCTCGGCGCGGTGGTGCTGATCTACCTGCTGATCGTGGTCAATTTCCAGTCATGGCTGGACCCGTTCGTGATCATCACCGCACTGCCCGCCGCGCTGGCCGGCATCGTGTGGATGCTGTTCGTCAGCCACACGACCCTGTCGGTACCCGCCCTCACCGGCGCCATCATGTGCATGGGTGTGGCCACTGCCAACTCGATCCTGGTGGTGAGCTTCGCCCGCGAACGCCTCGCCGAGCATGGTGACGCGATGAAGGCTGCGCTGGAAGCCGGCTTCACCCGCTTCCGACCGGTCTGCATGACCGCGCTGGCGATGATCATCGGCATGCTGCCGATGGCCATGAGCCATGAACAGAACTCACCACTCGGCATTGCCGTGATCGGCGGCCTGCTGTTCGCCACCTTTGCCACCCTGTTGTTCGTGCCAGTGATCTTCAGCCTCGTCCACGCCAAAGAACCACGCGTCGTTTCCACCGCTCCCCTGTTTGGAGAAGACCCCCATGTCGCATAACGTCGCGCCACATAACGTAGGCGAGCCAGCAAAGCAGCCGCCACGCATCAGGACTGCCATCGTCGCCTCGCTGGCCGTAGCGGTGCTGGCGACGGTGATCGGACTGGCCGTGCGCGCCCACGACTACCACCAGCTGGTGACCTGGACCGATGCACAGGAGCTGCCCACGGTTCAGTTGGTGGCGCCGCTGGCTTCGGCGGGCGCGCATCACATGACGCTGCCCGGTCACATCGAGGCATGGATCAGCGCACCGATCCACGCGCGCGTCAGCGGCTACCTGAAAAGCTGGAGCAAGGACATCGGCAGCGCGGTGAATGCCGGCGACACGCTCGGCGTCATCGACACACCGGAACTGGACCAGCAATACGAGCAGGCCAAGGCCGTGCTGGTGCGTGCCAAGGCTGACGAACACCTGGCACAGGTCACCAGCCAACGCTGGCAGCACCTGCTCACGTCCAACTCCGTCTCCAAGCAGGAGGCCGACGAGAAGAGCGGCGAAGCCGCGGTGGCCGCCGCCAACGTGCTGTCGGCGCAAGCGGATCTGGACCGCCTGGCCGCGCTGGAATCCTTCAAGAAGATCACCGCCCCCTTCGGGGGTACCGTAACCAGCCGCAACACCGACATCGGCGACCTGATCTCGGCGACCAGCGAAAGCAGCCCTGCACTCTTCACCGTAGCCGATACCAGCAAGATGCGCCTGTACGTGCGCATTCCGCAGAGCTACGCGTCCTCGATCAAGCCGGGCATGACGGTTGACCTCAGCGTGCTGGAGCACCCCGGCAAAGTCTACAAAGCCACCTTGATCGGCTCATCGGCTTCGGTCAATCAAGCTTCCGGTGCCTTGCTTGCACAGTTCGAGGCGCCCAATCCGAATGGCGAGCTGCTGCCCGGCGACTATGCCGAGGTGAACCTGCCGGTATCGGTCAACACGCGCCTGATTACCGTGCCGGCGACGGTGCTGATCTTCCGTGCCGCCGGCCCGCAGATCGCCGTACTGGGTGCGGATGACCGTGTGCAGTTGCGCGATGTCCATGTCGGCATGGACCTGGGCGATACGCTGGAAATCGATCACGGCCTGCTACCGGGCGACCGCATCATCGATCATCCACCGGATTCGCTGTCGCAGGGCGACCAGGTGCGTCTTGCGAAGACGACATCACCAGAGAACGACGCACATGCACAGCCCAGGCAAGGTTGATTCCATGTCTGTCCGTTTTGAAAACACCAATCGCCCCTCACGCTGGCAGACGCCCGCCCGCCGTGTCCTGGCCTGCTGCCTGATCGCCGCACTGGCGGGCTGCTCGCTGGCACCGGCTTATCAGCGTCCGACGATCGCCGTTCCCGCGAACTACAAGGAGGGCACCGGGTTGTGGACCCGGGCCGAACCGGCCGACACAGTGGCGCGCGGCGACTGGTGGCAGATCTTCAACGACACCACACTGGATAAGCTGGAGCAGCGCCTCGATGCGGGCAATCCGTCGCTGTCGGTGGCCCTGGCACGCTACGACATGGCGCATGCATACGTGGGCGAGATCGGTTCGCAACTGTTCCCGCACCTGGACGTCGGAGCCAGCCCGACCAACAATCGCCAGTCGAACAACCGCCCGCTCCGGGGCAGCAACCAGCCCAACGAGTACGACGCCAACACCGCCCAGTTTTCTGCGGACTACGAGTTCGATTTCTGGGGTCGTGTGCGCAACGAGGTCGCTGCCGGCAAAGCGCAGGCACAGGCTGCGGATGCCGATCTGGCATCGGCGAAACTCAGCCTGCAATCGCAACTTGCCGATCTGTACATCCTGCTGCGTGGCTATGACATCCAGGCGCACATTCTCAACGGCTCGCTGGATGCCTATCGCAAGGGTTTGACGATGACCGAGAACCGCATGGCCGGCGGCATCGCCTCCGGGCTGTCGGTAGCGCGCGCCAAGAACCAGCTGTCGGATGCGATGGCGCAGGCCGCCGAAGTAACTGCACAGCGCGCCCTCACCGAACATGCCATCGCCACCCTGGTCGGCGTACCGGCATCACGCTTTTCGCTACCGGCTTCGGATATCCAGATCGGGCTGCCGACGATTCCCGCTGGCATTCCGTCAACCCTGCTGGAACGGCGCCCCGATATCGCCGCTGCCGAGCGACGTACCTTCGCCGCCAATGCCGATATCGGCGTCGCGCGTGCCGCGTTCTATCCCAGCTTCAGTCTGTCAGCCCTGTTCGGATGGCAGAACACCGCCAATGGCAGCCTGCTGAGCGCCGGCAACCGGATGTGGGCGCTTGGTCCGGTGGCTGCGCTGAGCATCTTCGATGGCGGCTTGCGTCATGCCAAGGAGCGCGAGGCAAAAGCCGCTTTCGATGCAGCAGCCGGGCAATACCGCGTCACGGTGCTGAATGCGTTCCAGCAGGTGGAGGACAACCTCTCGCTGCTGACCAATCTCAGCAATGAAGCGCACGACGAAGATGATGCTGCCGCTTCCGCCAAGGACGCCGCGCAGATCGCCACCAACCGCTACAGCGAAGGGGTGGTCAATTACCTGGACGTGGTCACTGCACAGACGAGCTACCTGCAGGCCAAGCGCAATGCCGAACAAGTGCGTACACGTCGACTGCAGGCCAGCGTGGACCTGATCCGGGCACTGGGTGGCGGCTGGAGCAACGCGCAGATGGAAAGGCCATCAGCGGATGAACCGGTGGCACAGGCGCATTGAGCGCGCCACTCCCTGCTCATGCGTGATCCCGGAAAAGCAAACGGCGGGCCATGCCCGCCGTTTTCCATCCCTGGGTCTTACTCCGTTGCGATAACTCTTGATCAGTCCGATCCCGATAAGTTCAGCTTGCCATGCCGCTGTGACAGTTTGTGATCAGCGGCATGACAGGCAGGTCACCGTCGATCAGAACTTGTAGGTCAGCATCACACGGTTGTAGGTGAACGGCTTGTTGCCCGGATTCAGGTTGTTGATGCCGCCCGAGGATTTTTCCCAGCGATCGCGGATCTGGAAGCCTTTGAGGAAGCCGCTGAAGTTGTAGATGATGTCGAAGTAGGTATCGTGGAAGTTGCCGTTCAGATCCGTGGTGTACTTGGCGTAAGCACCCACCAGCTGCAGGCTGTTGTCGAAGAAGCCGTAGGTCATCTTGGCCTTCCACGCATGACCCGGGCCCGCTTCCACCAGACCACGGATCATCGAGGTGGTGTACAGCGGGTCGGTGGCATAGCTGGCGGTGAACGGCGAGATGATCGAACCGCCGCCAATGGCCCCACCGGTCTGCTGATCGAGCTTGTTGTAGAACAGGTCGAAACGGCCGTTCGGGATCACCACGCCGAGATTGGCGCCCCACGCGCTGCTGTCCACCTTGGTGCCGGCAACGCCGTTGATCTTGAGCTTGTTCGCCACCAGCACGTTGTCGGCGCCGCTGCCGCTTTCGGTCAACGCCTGGAAACCAATGACCGGGTCGAAACCGGTACCGGTCTTGAACACGTAGCTGCCGTCGGCGTAGCCCAGGCGGGCAAAATCGAGGAAGTCGTAGTACCAGCCCTGGGCCTTCAGGCCGCCGCTTACATAGGTGGTGCCCAGCGCCCAGGTACCGCTGGTCTGCTTCGCCGTCAGCGGCAGGCCCTGGTTGCCACCGTAAAGCGTGTCGCCCTGGTAGGCGGTAGCGTAGTAGTTGTTGTCATTGAAGTAATCGCTGGAGGTGCGGCTCTTGTAGCTGAGCTCACGGATGCCGATGATGTCCCAGCCCTTGACGGGCGTGAAATCGACGGTCAGCGCCTCGTACGAATTGGGCAGCAGGCGCCCATCGCTGTTGCCCATCCATGGCGTATTCAAATACTGATAACCGGCACGTGCCATGACCCAGTCGTTCTTGTACTGCAGATAGGCCTGGCTCAGCGCCGTCAGCGAATCGCTGGCACCCATCAGCGTGGTATCGACCCGCTTCGGATTGTCGGCCAGCGAACCCAGCGCATTGGCACTCACCAGCGACGCGCCGGCACTGAAGCCATCCAGCGAGGCGGTCTGTGCATTGAGCAGGATCGAGCCGCCAAAGGCGCGGGCACTCGGCTTCGCCGCCACACTGTAGTCATAGGTGCGGTTGAAGTCGTACATACGCAGCTCACCATCGACATGACCTTGCTTGAAGAGGTCACTGAGGGTGTTGACATCATTATCATCAGCGTGGGCGCTGACACTGAGTGTGCCGAGCACGGCAGCGATGGCTACGGCGACGAGTTTGTTGCGCATGATGGAAGGCTCCGCGTCTGGGACAAGAATGTCGTTCTAAGGCGCCTCACCTGTGGCTGTTATGAGCCATCAGACGAACCAGCTGCGCCGTACTTGTATTAAGTTTGTGTGATGAATGTGACATTCACATTCATCGCAAATGACAATCAGGTTACGGTGCCATATGGCGCACGACGCTCGAAAATTCCTGCACCGATGATCTACGCCCCACTAAATGGGCTTGCCGCTGATTTTTCTGGGGCAATAACCCAGAGATCTGATGCGGGGAGGGCTCTGCCCAGGAAGCAGGCACTGGCCTGCTCCGCACCACGTCTTTAGATACAGCGCACAAGCTAATGAGGCTGCACAAGCTGCTGTTATGCTTGTTTGATGCCAGATCATTCCTACCCTGCCCCCGTGCGCATGGCCGACCGCTTCCGTGGCTTTCTGCCCGTGGTCGTCGATGTCGAGACCGGCGGCTTCGATGCCGAGCACGATGCCTTGCTCGAAATTGCCGCCGTACCGCTGACGATGGATGCTGGCGGTTATCTGCAGCTGCAACCGACGGTATCGACGCATGTCGAGCCCTTCCCCGGCGCAAACCTTGACCCACGCTCGCTGGAGATCACCGGGATCGATCCCGACAACCCATTGCGTGGTGCGCTGGCCGAGCGGCAGGCACTGGATCACATCTTCAAGGTGGTGCGCGAAGCCGTTGGTGCGGCCGGCTGCCAACGCGCGATCCTGGTCGGCCACAACGCGGCATTCGATCTCGGTTTTCTCAATCAGGCCGTGCGCCGCTGCGCGCACAAGCGCAATCCGTTCCATCCGTTCAGCTGTTTTGACACCGTGAGCTTCGGCGGTCTTGCCTATGGTCAGACAGTATTGAGCAAAGCCGTGCTGGCCGCCGGCCTGTCCTTCGACAGTCGCGAAGCGCATTCGGCGGTCTATGACGCCGAACGCACCGCCGAATTGTTCTGCAGCGTAGTCAACCGCTGGCGTCAGCTTGAATTGCTCGAACAGGCCCAGCCGGGACTGGATGCGGCCTGAAACCCGCCTACGGACCGGGTTTACGGACCGCGAAGGCGCGAATTCCTGCGGTAGCGATGACAGTCCATGGCAGACTGTCATCTGTCTGAAACATTCATTTCATCCAATGGCAATACGAAAAGCCTGAAATGGCGAGGTCGCATCCTCTCGTCCCTCCAAGGAGCTACCGTGTTGACCTTCAGCAAATCCCCCATTCGATTCGCCGCTGTCGCAGCGCTCGCCGTGGCTTCGAGCTTCGGCATGACCGCGCAGGCTACCGACATCACCGGTGCCGGTTCCAGCTTCGTCTACCCGGTCATGTCCAAGTGGTCGGCGGCCTACGCCGAGAAGACCGGCAACCACCTCAACTACCAGTCGGTCGGCTCCGGCGCCGGCATTGCCCAGATCAAGGAAGGCACCATCGACTTCGGTGCTTCCGATGCGCCGATGAAGGCGGAAGACCTGGAGAAGTACGGCCTCGGCCAGTTCCCGATCGTGGTCGGCGGCATCGTGCCGGTGGTCCACATCGCCGGCATCAAGGCTGACCAGATCAAGCTGGATGGCGCCACCCTGGCCGACATCTTCCTTGGCAAGATCAACAACTGGAACGACCCGAAGATCGCCGCGCTGAATGCCGGCCTGAAGCTGCCCGCCGGCAAGATCACCGTGGTGCATCGCTCGGACGGTTCGGGCACCTCGTTCAACTTCACCAACTTCCTGTCCAAGGTCAGCCCCGAGTGGGCCAGCAAGGTGAAGTTCGGCACGGCCGTGGAATGGCCGGCTGGCGTCGGCGGCAAGGGCAATGAAGGTGTATCGCAGTACGTGAACCAGATTCCGGGTGCGATCGGCTACGTGGAATACGCCTACGCCGTCAAGAACAAGATCGCCTGGATCGACATGAAGAATGCCGCCGGCAACTTCATCAAGCCGAGCGCGGATGCCTTCGCCGCTGCCGCCGCCACCGCGGATTGGGCCAGCGCCAAGGACTTCAACCTGATCATGACCAATGCACCGGGTGCCCAGGCGTGGCCGATCACCGCCACCACCTGGATGATCATGTACAAGACGCCGAAGAACGCGGTGAACAGCAAGGTAGCGTTCGACTTCTTCAAGTTCTCGCTTGAACACGGTCAGCAGGACGCCGCCGCGCTCGATTACGTACCGCTGCCGAATGCACTGGTCAGCAAGATCGAGGCGTACTGGGCCTCCGAGTTCAAGCACTGAACCTGATCGTCCATCACGCGTAGCATCCGGCCTTCTCCCCCGCCTGCGGGGGAGAAGGTTTTCAGTCAAACGGAACCCTGGATCACCATGCCGGCAACCGATACCGTCGCATCATCCATCGACGTTCAGGAGCGGCGAAGCCGTCGTGATGCTCGTGATGAGCGGTTGTTCCGCTGGGTGCTGAAAGCTTGTGCGCTGCTGGTGCTGGCTTCCCTACTCGGTGCCGCCGGTGCCACGCTGTGGGGCGGACGCAGCGCATTCTCCACGTTCGGCTGGCATTTCCTGGTCAGCACTGCATGGGATCCCGGCAATGATGTCTACGGTGCCCTGGTACCGGTCTACGGCACCATCGCCACTTCGCTCATCGCCCTGCTGATCGCGGTGCCGGTGAGTTTCGGTATTGCCCTGTATCTGTCCGAAGTCGCGCCAGCCTGGCTGCGCACTCCGGTGGCGTCAGCCATCGAGCTGCTGGCCGGCATCCCTTCGATCATCTACGGCATGTGGGGCCTCTTCATCTTCGCTCCGTTCTTCGCCAACCATATCAAGCCCTGGCTGACCAACAACCTCGGCAATCAGCCCGATGACGGCAAGCTGTCGTGGGTAGCCCAGCATGTGCCCTTCGTCGGCAAGCTGTTCGGCAGCAACTATCCGTTCGGCGCGAGCATCCTGGTCGCCGGCATCGTGCTGGCGATCATGATCATCCCGTTCATCTCCTCGGTGATGCGCGAGGTGTTCCAGACCGTGCCGACCCGGTTGAAGGAATCGGCCTATGCACTCGGCTCCAGCACCTGGGAAGTGTCATGGGACATCGTGCTGCCGTACACCCGTTCGGCGGTGATCGGCGGCATCTTCCTGGGCCTCGGCCGTGCGCTGGGCGAGACGATGGCGGTGACCTTCGTACTCGGCAACGCGATGCAGCTGTCGGCATCGTTGCTCGATCCGGGCACCTCGATCGCCTCGACCATCGCCAATCAGTTCAGCGAGGCCTCCGGTCTGCAGAAATCCTCGCTGATGGCGCTGGCGTTCCTGCTGTTCGTGGTCACCTTCATCGTGCTGCTGATCGCACGCATGATGCTGCGCCAGCTGGCCAGAAAGGAAGGCCGCTGATGAACACCCTGTATCTGCGCCGTCGCATTACCAACTGGGTTGCCATGGGGCTGAGCATGTTCGCCACCCTGGTCGGCCTGGCGTTCCTGGCCTGGATCCTGTGGGAAACCCTGCGTCAGGGTATCGGTGCGCTGGATCTGAAGCTGTTCACCAAGATCACCGCCTACGGCGCCGATGGCGGCCTTGCCAATGCGATGGTCGGCAGCCTCATCATCAATTTCATCGGCATCGCGATCGCCACCCCGATCGGGGTGCTGGCCGGCACCTGGCTGGCCGAATACGCCAGCGGCACCAAGCTGGGCGAATCGATCCGCTTCCTCAACGACATCCTGCTGTCGGCGCCATCGATCGTGATGGGCCTGTTCGTCTATACCATCATCGTGCTGCCGAGCACGGTGCTCACCCACGGCTCGACCAGCTTCTCCGGCTTCGCCGGTGGCGTGGCACTTGCGCTGATTGCCCTGCCGGTGATCGTGCGTACCACCGACGAGATGCTGCGACTGGTGCCTTCCACCTTGCGCGAAGCGGCACTGTCGCTCGGTGTGCCGCAGTGGAAGCTGACCCTGCAGATCCTGATCCGCGCGGCGCGCTCGGGCATCATCACCGGCGTGCTGTTGGCGCTGGCACGGATCAGCGGCGAGACTGCGCCGCTGCTGTTCACCGCGTTCGGCAACAACTACATGGCGATCAACCCGATCGACAAGATGGCCAGCCTGCCGCAGATCATCTACCAGTACGCCAACGACCCGGGCGAAGACATGCACGCACTGGCCTGGGCCGGTGCGTTTGTGGTCACCATGTTCGTGCTGCTGCTCAGCCTCGCCTCCCGTATGGTCCTTTCCCGCACCAAGGTGTCCCATGACTGATTCCACCCTCGCCATGAACCCGGCGCCGGTGGCGGCCGCCGCAGCTGTCGCACCCAAGCTCACCGTGCGCGACCTGCACTTCTACTACAACGGCTTCCATGCGCTGAAAGGCATCAACATGGATATCCCGGAGAAGAAGGTCACCTCGATCATCGGGCCCTCCGGCTGCGGCAAATCCACCCTGTTGCGCATCTTCAACCGCATCTATGCGATCTACCCGAAGCTGGAGGCGAAGGGCGAGATCACGCTGGATGGCGAGAACATCCTCGATCCGGGCTATTCGATGAATCGCCTGCGCGGCAAGATTGGCATGGTGTTCCAGAAGCCGGTGCCGTTCCCGATGACGATCTTCGAGAACGTCGCCTATGGCATCCGCCACCATGAGAAACTGTCGAAGTCCGACATGACGATCCGCGTCGAACAGGCGCTGCGCAGCGCGGCGCTGTGGGACGAGGTGAAGGACAAGCTGAAGCAGAACGCGCTCGGGCTCTCCGGCGGCCAGCAGCAGCGCCTGTGCATCGCCCGTGCGATCGCGCTGAAGCCCGAGGTACTGTTGCTGGATGAACCCACCTCGGCACTCGACCCGATCGCCACCGGCCGCATCGAGCAACTGGTGGAAGAGCTGAAAAGCCAGTTCACCATCGTCATCGTCACCCACAACATGCAACAGGCAGCGCGCTGCTCCGACCTCACTGCGTTCATGTACCTTGGCGAACTGATCGAGTTCGACGGTACCGAGAAGATCTTCACCAAGCCGGGCAAGAAGCAGACCGAGGATTACATCACCGGTCGATTCGGTTGATCACACAGGACATCACCATGAGCGGCAGCAGCAAAGAACACATCATCAAGAGCTACGACGACGAGCTCACCCGGCTTACCGGCGAGATCGTGCGCATGGGCGAACTGTCGGTCATACAGCTGGAAGCGGCGATCGACGTGGTCGAGCGTCGCGACGAGCGGGCCGCACAGCACGTGGTCAGCAACGACGACGCCATCGACCAGCTGGAGCAGGACATCAGTCACGACGTGGTGCGCCTGCTGGCACTGCGCGCGCCGATGGCCGGTGACCTTCGCAACGTGTTCGCCGCGCTGCGCATCGCTGCCGACATCGAACGCATCGGCGACTATGCCGCCAATGTGGCCAAACGTTCGATTCCGTTGTCGATGGTGGCGCCGGTAGGCCCCGTCGGAGGCCTGGGTCATCTGGCCGAGCTGGCTGCTGCCGAAGTTCGCGAGGTGCTGCTGGCCTATCGCGACCGCGACGCCGAGCGGGCCTACCAGGTATGGAAAGACGATGTGGTGCTTGACGAAGCCTATACCGGCTACTTCCGCGAGCTGCTGACCTACATGATGGAAGATCCGCGCAACATCACGCCATGCACGCACCTGCTGTTCATGGCCAAGAACATCGAGCGGATCGGCGACCACGCCACCAACATCGCCGAGAACGTGTGGTTCCAGGTCACCGGCGAACCGCTGACCAAGCAGCGCAGCAAGGGCGATCTCACTTCCAATCCGGAAATCACCAAGCTGGGTGGCTGAACCATCCGAGACGCCGGTCAGGGCTCCCGCGAGCGAGCCTCGCGGCGCAGCTGCGCACCGCGCACCACGCCATAGATGCCGATGGCAGCCCAGGCTACTTCCATCACGAAGGCCGAGGCGTTGAAGCTGCCAAAGACCAGCGACAGCATCACGCCAAGCGCACCGAAGATGTTCATCAGCTGGTAGGTGAGGCCGTTACCGTGCAGCTTGTGCGCCTGCAGCAGCAGGAACGCCAGCAGCACCAGCAGCACGCCGACATAGCCGGCCCAGTCATGCCATTGCAGGTTCATCGTTTTGCACTCCGCTGTCGCAAGGCCTCGAACAGCACCACACCGGTGGCGACGGAGACGTTGAGACTCTCCATCGTGCCCGGCATCGGAATCTTCGCCACGAAATCGCACAGTTCGCGTGTCAGCCGGCGGATGCCCTCGCCTTCGCCGCCCAGCACGAGTGCCACCGGGCCCTTGAAGTCCACGCCATAGATCGAGGTGTCGGTATCACCGGCCAGGCCGGTGATCCACACGCCAGCATCCTTCAGCTCGCGCAGCGTGCGCGCCAGGTTGGTCACCGCGATCAGCGGCACCCGATCGGCACCGCCGGCCGAGGCGCGACGCACGACAGGCGTCAGACCCACAGCGCGATCCTTCGGCACGATCACCGCAGTGACTTTCGCCGCCGCGGCACTGCGCAGGCAGGCGCCGAGATTGTGCGGATCGGTAACGCCATCCAGCACCAGCACCAGCGTGTCGCTGCCGTCACGCTCCATCAGTGCGGCAAGATCATTTTCATGCGCCATCGGTGGCGGTTCGTACAACGCCGCCACGCCCTGATGACGCGCCTCGCCGGCGAGCTTGTCGAGCTGCTCGCGCGGGCGATGGTTCACGGTGATCTTCAGCGCCTTCGCACGCTCGATCAGCTCATGCACGCGCGGGTTGCGCTGGCCGTTCTCGACGACAAGCTCACGTACACGCTCGGCGTCGTTGCTCAGCGCACCTTCGACGGGATTGATGCCGACGATCCAGCTCTCACTCATGGCTTGCCTTTCGGTTTCGGTTTGCGTCCGCTGCGCTTCTTGCCGCTGCTCGCGGGTGTCGATGTGGATGCCGTCTTCGCAGCGTGGCCTTGGCCTTGCCGCTTGCCACGACTCGGCTGACCATGTGCCGACTTGGCCGGTGCCGATGCACGACGCGGGCGATTGCCACCATCGTCATGCGATGTGGTGGCGCGCGAACGCGGCGGCGGATTATCGCTCAGTGTCTGCGTTTCCGGCACCACGGCATCGCGGCGACCGAAGGCGCGGCCGATCGCCTTCGCTGCCCGGCCAAACATGCCGGGTGCCTTGACCGACCCAGCGGCCTTTTTCGGCAACGAGTAACGCTCGCCGCTGGCCGCATAGTCGTAAGCCTTGCCAGTGGCTGCCGGCGGCGTGGCCGACGCGCGCGGCGACACCAGCCGGAAGTCGATCTTGCGATCCTCCAGGCTGGCGCGAAGCACCTGGATGCGCACGTGGTCACCCAAGCGGAACTGCGCGCCGGTGCGCTCACCCTTCAGCAGCTTGCGGGTCGCGTCGAAGTGGTAGTAATCGTTGGCGAGCTGGCTGATATGCACCAGGCCGGACACCTTCGATTCGTCCAGTTCCACGAACAGGCCGAACGAGGTGACGCCGGTGACCACGCCCTCGAACTCGCTGCCGATGTGTTTTTCCATCCACGCGCACTTGAAGCGCTCGTCCACGTCGCGCTCGGCCTCTTCCGCGCGGCGCTCGCGCTGCGAACAATGGATCGCCATCGCCGACATCTCGGCAGGGCTGTAGGTGTAGTCGGCCGGCTTGCCGTTGGTCAGCGCGTAGCGGATCGCGCGATGCACCAGCAGGTCCGGATAACGACGGATCGGTGAAGTGAAATGCGCATACGCCTGCAGCGCCAGACCGAAGTGGCCACGGTTGTCCGGCTGATAGGCCGCCATGCTCTGCGAACGCAGCAGCACGCTCTGGATCAGCTCGCGCTCGGGGCGGTCGTGCACCATGCGCAGGATTTCGGAGAAATCGGCGGGCGTGACCTCTTCCACCGGCGGCATGCGCAGCTTGAACTCGCGCAGGAACTGCTGCAGGTCTTCGTATTTCTCGGCCGGCGGCGGCTCATGCGCACGGAACAGTGCGGGAATTTTCTTCTTCTCCAGGAACAACGCCGCCTGCACGTTGGCGGCGATCATGCATTCCTCGATCAGCTTGTGTGCGTCATTGCGCTCGGTGGCGCCCATGGACTCGACGTTGCCGGTCTGGTCAAGGCGAAACTTCACTTCGGGCGTCTCGAAATCGATCGCGCCACGACGCTTGCGCTGCTGCGCCATCGCCTTGTACAGCGCGTGCAGGTTCTCCAGCTGCGGCAGCACGTCGGCGACTTCGTGGCGCGCATCGGCCTCCTTCAGCCCCACCGCCTGCCACACCTTGTCGTAAGTGAGCCGCGCATGCGACAGCATCACCGCGTCGTAGAACTTCGACTTGGTGACGTTGCCTTCGGCATCGACCACCATGTCGCAGACCATGCACATCCGCTCGACCTTCGGCATCAGCGAGCAGATGCCGTTGGACAGCGTCTCCGGCAACATCGGCACCACGAAACCGGGGAAATAGGTCGAGGTACTGCGCTCGTAGGCTTCGCGATCCAGCGCATTGCCGACCTGCACGTAATGCGAGACGTCGGCAATCGCCACGATGAGGCGCCAGCCACCACCACGCTTCGGCTCGGCATATACCGCATCATCGAAGTCACGCGCGTCGGCGCCGTCGATCGTCACCAGCGGCAGCTGGCGGATATCGGTGCGACCTTCGCGCTCGGCGGCGGTCACCACGGATTCCACCTGCGCTGCATCGCGCAGCACTTCCGGTGGCCACTCGTGCGGCAGGTCGTGGCTGGCAATCGCCATCTCCACCACCAGCGACGGTTGCAGGCGTTCGCCCAGCACTGCGCAAATTTCGCCCATCGGGCCGCGATGCAGTGTCGGCGGATCGGTGATCTCGACCACCACGATCTGGCCGGAGCTAGCACCCTGCTCCTGCCCCGGCTTGATCATCACATCCTGGTTCAGGCGACGATCGTCCGGCGCCACCATGGTCACACCGTTCTCGATCACCACCCGGCCGACCAGCCGCGAAGAACGCCGTTCCAGCACTTCGGCAATCGCGCCCTGCTTGCGGCCACGACGGTCGATGCCGACCACGCTGGCCAGCACGCGATCGCCGTGCATCACCGCGCGCATCTGCTGCGGCGACAGGTACAGATCGTCGCCACCTTCGTCCGGGCGCAGGAAGCCGTAGCCTTCGGCGTTGGCCAGCACGCGACCGGCAATCAGGTCGAGCTTCTGCGTCGGCGCATAACCGCCGCGCCGGCCCAGCAACAGCTGGCCGTCGCGCACCATCGCCGCCAGCCGCTTGCGCAATGCGTCGAGGTCGCTTTCGTCACTGATGTCCAGCGCCTCGGCAATGCGTGCCTCGGTCAACAGTTCGCCGCGCTCTTCAAGCAGGGTGAGGATCGCCTCGCGGCTGGGGATCGGGCGCGCATAACGCTGCGCCTCGCGATCGGCATGGGGGTCGCGCACGGCGCCTGCGGCAGCCTTGTTGCGTCGTGGTCCGGTGGATGCGCCGGCTCGCTGTTTCGGGCCAGCGGATTTCACCGGGCCCTTGCCTGCAGATGGGTCCTGGCTCTTGCCGGACCGGGGGGGAGTTTTTCTGGTCACTAATTATCCTTGTGGTATCCGCGGCGCGGAGAATGACACGACGCGATGATTGGGTGTGAAAGATCGGAATGTGAAAAAGAGTTGACAAGCCACCGGCAGATGCCTAAATTACGCGGCTCACGCAGCTCGCAGAGCGGTGTGACACCTGCCCAGGTGGCGGAATTGGTAGACGCACTAGCTTCAGGTGCTAGCGGGGGCAACTCCGTGGAGGTTCGAGTCCTCTCCTGGGCACCAATTGTAGACGAAGGCCGCCTTAATGGCGGCCTTCGTCTTTTCAGGGGTTCGGTCAGCCGCCTGGTCTACACGGGCTCTCGGGCGTGCCGCGCTTGGATCTGCGTCATATCTTGACGTATTCGCTCGGCGATCGACCGACGAGTTTTCTGAAGTCATTGATGAAGTGCGCTTGATCGTAGTAGCCCAAATCCTGGGCCAGGATGGCCCATGCCGATGGCTTCCCGGCAACCAGCTGCTCGAGCGCCTCATAGATCCGATACCGCTTGACCACCCAACTTGCGCTGGCTCCGACGTAACGGTGGAACAGCCGCTGCAATGTCCGCTCCTGGATACCGCAGCGAGCGACGATATCCTCGACCCGGATCAAACTGCGATCATCGACGACTTCTTTCACGACGCGACAGACGGTTTCGACATTCGGATCGTGCGGCGGCAGATGCGTGACAAGAAACCGCGACGCCGCTTCCACCATGCTGCGTTCGTCACGACAGGCGGCTATTTCATCCTCTGCATCCTGCGCGCCGCTGAAAAGTTGTTGCGCCGGAATGGCAGCGTTCGAGATCGAGCAAACCGGCTCCTTCAGAAACGGGTAGAACGCACCCGGACGAAATTTCGCGCCAAGGATCCGCTCGTTGCCGCTGAGCTGCCGAACGAAGCGCCTCAGCTGCACACCGTATATGCGTGAACGACCACGCGCGAAAACGAGATGGACACAGGGGTGCGGCAGCACCTCACGCGTTTGCGGCACGCATTCACGAAGGTCCCAGCTCTCGAGCCAGAAATACTCCAGCCAGTCGGCAAGTATGGCTGGCGGCGCATACCGTACATGCCGGTAACTGCCCGGTGACGCGGCATGCCGCAACACGCCACAACCTTGTCCGCTTGCTGCCTCCGGGCACGGTTCGCTTCGATCCACGCCGCCTGCGTCACGATGTCGGTTTTTTCCAATCATTCGAGCGCGTCTTTCATTGCAATCAAGACCATCAGCGCCGCGACTGGCGAAGAACTCACCCGGCCCTGTACGAATGCAGATCTGAACCACCAGGACACTTTACTCCCGCGCAGGCGACAGGAGGACTTACCGACATGAAAACAACCGCGATGATCACCCTTGTGTGTTTGGCATACGGCACGACGAGCACGCCGGGATTCACTGCTTCGTACCAGGGTGTCGATCCCGTCAAGACGGTCCGGCAGAAGTTCGAAGCCTTCAACCGGCATGACGCCGCCGCGATCGAGGGCATCTACGCGACCGATGCGGTCCTGCATAGTCCCGACTATCCCGAGCTGGCTGGCAACTCGCGGATTGCCGACACCTACCGGGGCCTGTTTGATGCCCTCCCCGACGCCAACGACAGCGTCGATAACATCGACCGTTCAGGAGACAGGGTATACGCACAATTTGTGCTGTCGGGGCATCTCAAAGGTACGGGAGGCAAATTCGTCAAGGTTCCGATCATCTCGGTCTACACCGTCAGGGACGGTCATATCGTCGCTGACTCGACTTACTACGACAGGAAAACGCCATAGTTGCATGAACAATTGAGGCAACACGCTCATCGGCCGACGCCTGAGCGAGGTAATGCGTGCTTGCCTGGTGGCAAGAACCCGTTCGAGGCGATCAGGCGGCAGGTGGCCCTTTCAACTCGACCATGTTGCCCTGCGGATCGTACAGGTACATCGACGGGCCTTCGCCCTGTGCGCCATAGCGCGAACCCAGTTCGCCGACGCGTACGCCGTGCGCCTTGAGGTGCGCGAGGATCGCTGCCTCGTCGTAACCCTCCACGCGCAGGCACAAATGATCCATATTGTGGCCTTCGCTGCCCGGCGCGGCACCGCCGTGGCGGCCAAGCTTGCCGTCAATGCTGACCAGATCGATCAGCGAGCTGCCCGCGCGCAGTTGCACAAGGCCGATCTCGTCCTGCCGACGCTCCATACGGCAACCCAACACATCGCAGTAAAAGCGCTGCATAGCGGCCATGTCGATGGCACGCAACACCACGTGGTCGATTTCGCCGATGCGGATCATGGTTGCTCTCGAGGATCGGGAAGAGTGTTCAAGCATAGCGCGGCGGCCCCGGGCGGCCCTGGGCGATTGCGGATGCCCGGGCAATGCTGTCTGAATACTGCGATGCGTAAACCCGCAACACGTCCACGGCACCTGTATAATCGCCGCGGTAAACGCTTGGTGGGAGAAGCGGGCGGCCCTGACAGGGCACGACCGCTGCCGAAGACGCAACGCCCGTAATCGCTCAGGCCCCACACCATCAGGCGTAAACACTCTGGAGAGACCGGTTGAATCCGGCGCCGAAGGGGCACGAAGCGCACCCACGCTTCCAAACTCTCAGGCAAAAGGACAGAGGGGCGCCCCACGTGCGGCACGCACGTCCGGCCTTTGTCGGCCATTTTCGGACGCCCTCGCCATGAGCCCTGCCCCTATGAGTACGCCTGCCAAGCCCTCCCTGCGTGACCTCGAGCACCATCACGCCTTCATCGAGCGCCACATCGGCCCGAACGATGCCGAGATCGCCCAGATGCTGCATGTCATCGGCCACGATTCGCTGGAATCGATGACCGACGCGATCGTGCCGGGCAAGATCAAGTCGGCCGCGCCGCTGGCGCTGCCGAAGGCGATCACCGAGGTCGAGGCGCTGGCCAAGATCCGCACCATCGCGGACAAGAACCGGGTGCTCAAGAGTTTCATCGGCCAGGGCTATTACGGCACCCATACACCGAACGTCATCCTGCGCAACATCCTGGAGAACCCGGCCTGGTACACGGCATACACGCCGTATCAGGCGGAGATTTCGCAGGGTCGCATGGAGGCGCTGATCAACTTCCAGACGATGTGCGCGGATCTCACCGGCATGGAGATCGCCAACGCCTCGCTGCTGGACGAAGCCACCGCCGCGGCCGAAGCGATGACGCTGGCCAAGCGCTCCTGCAAGTCCAAGAGCAACACGTTCTTCGTGTCGAACGGCGTGCATCCGCAGACGCTGGAAGTGATCCGCACCCGTGCCGAACCGCTGGGCATCGAGCTGGTGATCGGCAACGACGCCGATGCGCTGAACACCGACGCCTTCGGCGTCATGCTGCAGTATCCGAACACCTTCGGCACCGTCAACGACTACCAGGCGATTGCCGCTGCCGTGCATGCACGCGGCGGTCTGGTCGCCGTCGCTACCGACCTGCTCGCGCTGACCTTGATTGCCGCGCCGGGTGAATGGGGCGCGGACATCGTGGTCGGCAACTCGCAGCGCTTCGGCGTGCCGTTCGGCAACGGTGGCCCGCACGCTGCCTTCATGGCCTGCCGCGACGCGTACAAGCGCTCGATGCCGGGCCGCCTGATCGGCGTCTCGGTGGATGCCGAGGGCAAGCACGCCTACCGCCTTACCCTGCAGACCCGCGAGCAACACATCCGCCGCGAGAAGGCCACCTCCAACATCTGTACCGCGCAGGTACTGCTGGCGGTGATGGCCAGCATGTATGCCGTGTATCACGGCCCGGAAGGCCTGGCCCGTATTGCGCGTCGCACGCACCGCCTCGCGTCGATCCTGGCATCAGCGCTGCGTCAGGCCGGCCACACCGTAGGTCCTGATTTCTTCGACACCTTGCATGTGGTGAACGTCGACGCCGATGCCCTGCTCGCCAAGGCCGAGGCTGCCGGCATCAACCTGCGCCAGATCCATGGCGAGAGCGTCGGCATCAGCCTCGACGAAACCACCACGCGTGCCGACGTCATCGCACTCGCCGAACTGTTCGGAGCATGTATCGACGACATCGACGAACTGGACGCCAACACCGCCGATGCGCTACCCGTCAGCCTGCTGCGCAAGAGCGCGTTCCTGCAGCATCCGGTGTTCAACACGCACCACAGCGAGCACGAACTGCTGCGCTACATGCGTGCGCTGGCCGACAAGGATCTGGCGATGGATCGCACCATGATCCCGCTGGGCAGCTGCACCATGAAGCTCAATGCTACCGCCGAGATGATCCCGGTGACCTGGCCCGAGTTCGGCAACATCCATCCGCTGGCACCGGTGTCGCAGACGCAGGGCTACAAGGAGCTGATCGACGGCCTCGAAGCGATGCTGGTCGAATGTACCGGCTACGACGCGGTGAGCCTGCAGCCGAACTCCGGCGCGCAGGGTGAATACGCCGGCCTGCTGGCGATCCGCGCTTATCACCGTTCGCGCAATGAAGATCATCGCGACATCTGCCTGATCCCCGAATCCGCCCACGGCACCAACCCGGCCTCCGCGCAGATGTGCGGCATGACCGTGGTGGTGACCAAGTGCGACGCGAACGGCAACGTCGACGTGGAAGACATCCGCCGCGCCGCCGAAAAGTACAGCGACCGCCTCGCCGCACTGATGATCACCTACCCATCCACGCATGGCGTGTTCGAGGAGGACATCGTCGCGATCTGCGAGATCGTGCACGCGCATGGCGGTCAGGTGTACACCGACGGCGCCAACATGAACGCGCTGGTCGGCGTGGCCAAGCCCGGCAAGTGGGGCTCGGACGTGTCGCATCTGAACCTGCACAAGACCTTCTGCATTCCGCACGGCGGCGGTGGCCCGGGCGTCGGCCCGTGTGCAGTGAAGTCGCATCTCGCACCGTTCCTGCCGCGCACGAAGCCCAGGGATGGGCGAGTGCTGCGTGCGCAGGATGCGCAGGAGCAGCCGCTCAGCGGTGAAGGATCGGTCGGCATGGTCAGCGCCGCCAGTTACGGTTCGGCCTCGATCCTGCCGATCAGCTGGATGTACATCACCCTGATGGGCCAGCAAGGCCTGCGCAAGGCCACCCAGGTCGCCCTGCTCAACGCCAACTACATCGCCAAGCGACTGGCACCACACTACCCCACCCTGTACACCGGTCGTAACGGTCTGGTCGCGCACGAGTGCATCCTCGACCTGCGCCCGCTCAAGGACGCCACCGGCATCGGTGCCGAGGACGTGGCCAAGCGCCTGATCGACTTCGGCTTCCACGCCCCGACCTTGAGCTTCCCGGTTGCAGGCACCTTGATGGTCGAGCCGACCGAAAGCGAATCGCAGTACGAACTGGACCGCTTCATCGACGCGATGATCCAGATCCGCGACGAGATCCGCGCCATCGAAGACGGCAAGCTCGACCGCGAGGACAACCCGCTGAAGAACGCCCCGCACACCGCCACGATGGTCAGCGGCAGCGAGTGGACCCACGCCTACCCGCGTGAACTGGCTGCCTTCCCGCTGCCCAGCCTGAAGCTGCAGAAGTACTGGTCGCCGGTGGCGCGCGTCGACAACGTCTACGGCGACAAGAACATCATGTGTGCGTGCATCCCGGTGGATGCGTACAAGGAAGAAGTGGAGGCGTAAGTCCCCCGCTTTCACCACACGATCTGCCGCATGATGAGAAAAGGCCTCGCGATGGATGCGGGGCCTTTTCTTTGCAGCCTCCTGAACCTTCGCTACAGGTCGAGGAAATAGACCGGAGCAAGCGCCGCGAGGAATGCGCCTGCCTGAAGTGCGAGTACCCGCCACGCAGCTCGTGGTTCCCGCGGTAGCCACCTGATCGCGAAAAACGCCACAACAGGAAATTGCCCGGCGATGAGAAGTTGCCAGAGATGGGCAGCAGCCCCTTCATCGGCTTCACGGGCAACACCGAACATCGCAACATCCCCAAGCACCACGATCAGGGCCGCGATCGACATCGCCACCGGAAGAAACGCGCTCGGCCGCTTCATCACAGCTGAAAGAGTCATTGATCGCCTCCGGTCAAGTTATCGCTCTGGACAAGCAGCCTTGCAAGTCGCGGCGACTGTTGTCCCGGTCCCGACCCACGAATTCGCCGTGACTGCCATCGAAGCATCCAGCCGCTGGCACCTCCAATTTACCGCTAGTGGGCCAGCGCAGGCGCATGCGGCGGAATGAGGTCACGCAGCACCAGATCCACCTTGCGTGATGTCGTGCCACGGCGAACGGTCACCGCCACATGTGCGCCGGCAGGTGCAACGCGAAGCAGCCGGCGTGCGTCGGCAAGTGGCAACTCGCGTGGACCTCGACCATCGAGACCGGTGATCACGTCGCCTACCGCCAAGCCGGCCTTTGCCGCGGGGCCGCCAGACGCAACATCCATCACGGTATAGCCATCACTGCCGAGATTGATCCACATGCCCGAGCGGTCGAAGGTGCCGGTATCCATCCCCGGTTGCATCAGCGGCTTCAGATACATCACCTGATGCCCGTAATCGAACGTCACCACGAAACGCTTGAGATAGCCACTGCCGACATTGCCGTCGAAGTTGGCATCGGAAAACACACCCTTGGTTTGCGTATTGAGGCCGGCAATGATGTCGGGCACGGTGATGCCACCCAGCTCGAGCGACGATATGCGCGCCACCTGCGAGCGCGAAGGACCGCCGACGCCCCAGCCGTCGGTGGCAAGAATGCTTTGCGGGAGCCGTTCACGCAGACGATTCGCCTCCACGTACGGATGCGTCAGTGTCACTTCAGAGCGCGAACCGGTATCGATATTGAAACGCGCGGGAATACCCGCAACATGCCCTGTCACCTGCGGCATGTGATCGTAGAAATGAAACGGAACAGGCGTGCCTGCGTCCCGCGGATCGAAGCGTTTCGGATCGATCAGGGTCAGCGTGTTCGTGCCGTAGTCGATGCGCACCACGAAACGCTGCAGCATCTCGAAGCCGACCATGCCGCCCGGCTGGAAACCCTCCACCGGAATCGGGCTCATGTCCAGGATCAGCACGGTCTGGTCCGACATCGTGGCCGCACCCATCGCAAGCGAACGCACTTTCGTATAGCCGGATGTCTGTGTCTTCTCGCCGGCACCGCCGGAGATCGTCGCGCCTATCGGCTTGAGGCCGAGCGCATCGGCGGTCGATGGCGTCAGGATGTCGTGGCCGCCAGTGTCCACGAAAAACGGAAACGGCCCTTTGCCGTTGACCATCACGTCGATGAAGATGTGGTTGTTGAGCAGCCGGAACGGCAGCACCACCTCGCCTGCAGCCGCGGCACTGCCACCGATCGACCAGTCGTGCGGTTTTTCGCGCGGCATGGCGAAATCACTCGCCGGACGCTCGGGCCCCATCGTTACATCGACCAGGGTCAACGTCTGCTCACCGGCCGCACCGCTGCCGTCGTCAATGACCGTGGTACGCGGCGCCGTCACCCCAGCCATCTTCTCGAAATGGCTGTAATGCTCATCGATGGTCTGGAACCCCTGCGCCTCGCGCAGGTGCACCAGTTGATGCGAAGCGGGATCGAACCATGCATCGAACGGCTTGCCGCCTTGCGGGGTCACACGCAGGTGATCGCCATCCCTGTCGCGACCCAACGACTCGATGCGCGCACCGCCCCGGTCGGAACGCCACCAGAGATTGGCGTAGCGGTAGGCCTCGTTGATCGCCAGCGCCGGATGGTCGCCACCTTGCTGTTGTGTGGATGCACCAGAAATATCCGTCATCCACGGTGTGCTGCCGTCGAAACCCGAGGCACCATGCACCGGCGGAGTGTCGTAGCGGTCGATATGGCGTCCCGTCGCCAGGTCGAACATTTCGTCAGTCGTGCCGGTGAGGCCCTGCCCGGCATAGCTGTAATGGCGCGTCATCGTGCCGGTGGGCGCATTGCCGCCAACAGCATCACGGTTGGCGGCGAGGATCGAGGCCACCACGTCGCCATGCGCCTCGGCGACGGCCAGGATCGGCATGGCGAGCGACGCGAAACCGCATGCAAGGAGAGCAAGAAGGGAGTGACGCATAATCGGTCCTGATCATGAGGGATGCGTAGTCTTGCAAGCCGAAGCGACCCACGTCTTGAACGAACTTCACACCACCCGCACAGCGGGGCACCAGGTGCCATGCACCGAATGCCTGCGCATTGCCGCAACGGGGCGCCAGCAACACGCGCATGGCGAAGTACTCGCACGCCATCGACATGCGCAGGCCTTTGCGGCCGTCGTGCTTGCTGGCAGCTATGAAGAAGCTGGCGACAGCGGCCTGCATCGTGTGCAAGCCGGCGACGTGCTGTTCCACTGCGCGCACGAACGCCACCTCGACCGCATGCACGCCACAGGTGCCGAGGTGCTGGTCCTGCCGCTGCCGGACGACTGGAGTGGCGCGGCGCACGCGCGGGTACACGATGCGGACGCCATCGCGCAGTTGGCCGAACATGACGTGCCTGCAGCCGTGACCCGGCTGCTCGACGATGCCCTGCCCTTCACCCATCCGCCGGGTGACTGGCCCGAACAACTCGCTGTCGCGATGCTGGCCGATCCCAACCTCTCGATCGCCCAGTGGGCACGCAGCCACGGCCTGCATCCCGGCAGCGTGAGTCGCGGTTTCCAGCAGGTGTTCGCAGTCAGCCCCAGGGCATTCCGGTTGCAGGCCCGTACGCATGCCGCGTTGAAGTTGTATCGCGGCACATCGCTCGCCGCTTCCGCCATCGCCCAGGTCTGCGGTTTCGCCGACCAGGCCCATCTCAGTCGCTCGGTCACGGCGCTGACCGGGGCGACGGCATCGCATCTGCGCAGATAGACATCGGCCAGGGCGCAGCTCAGCTCGCTGCGACGATGGTGTTCCTTCCCCGTTGCTTGGCCTGGTACAGCCGCTTGTCCACCGTCTCGACAAACGGCAGCAGCTCGTCGCCGTGCGCGGGAATCATGGTACCCACGCCCATGCTGACCGTCAGCACGGCACCTATCCCGGATCGCAGGTGCGCGATCTGCTCGTTCGCGATCAGCTCGCGACAACGTTCGGCCAGTTTCATGGCGGCATTCTCGTCCGTTTCGGGCAGTACCAGCACGAACTCCTCGCCACCGAAGCGGGCGACGAAATCGCGTGCGCGCGTGGCCGCCATTCCCAGGGTACGGGCCACCTGTTTCAGGCACTGGTCCCCTTCGAGATGGCCGTAGTGGTCGTTGTACTGCTTGAAATAGTCGATATCGAGCATGACCAGCGACAACGGCTGCTTGTTGCGCCGCGCATTGGCCCATTCCAGCTCCATGATGGCGTCGAAGCGGCGCCGGTTGGCCACGCCGGTCAGGCCGTCCTTGAACGACAGCTCTTCCAGTTCCTTCTGCATGTCGATCAGCTTCTGCTCGGTACGCTTGCGCTCGCTGATGTCGAACATGAAGCCGATCAGCGAGTCGACCGAACCGTCCGGATTGCGTACCACATGCACCACGTCGCGAATCCATACGTACTCGCCGTTCCTGCAAAGGGCACGGTAATCGGCCTCGTGATCGACGCCTGCCTTCGACTGCGCGACGCAGAAATCCACCGCCCAGGCCCGGTCCTCCGGATGCATGCGATCGGCCCAGTCCTGCACGCTCATCCAGCTGGAGGGCTCCCAGCCCAGCAAATCCTCGATCTGCGGCCCGATATAGGCAAACGCCATCGAGGTCCAGTCGATCTTCCAGGGGATTGCCCGGGTCGACTCCAGCAGGGTCCTGTAGACGTCGCCGTCGGGTTCCATTCGTTTCTCGGTATCAACCATTGCTTCCGTTTCCGCTCGTGTATGGGACAGCACTCCGGGCGTCAGCCCTCTGGCTGCATGACGTCACTTCCGGCCCGTGCCGGGCAATGAAAAAGGGCAAGGCAGCGCCTTTCCGCCAGGTCGTCCCGATACAAGCAATGGTTGTGCCCAGCCCGCACACGACAGGAACGTTGAAGAATGGCGTGACGCGCCTCAGCCCCCCGGGTGCTGCGCTGCCGCTGTTGGCTGGCGTACTTGCTGCAACGCGCCTACCGTCACGTGTCCCGCCCAGCCGTCGAACACGTTCGCGGCGGCCGTATCGAGCGCCTTGGTCATCGCCGGGATCGGCGGGCATTGCGCCGGGTCTCCTGCCACACTCGGATCGGCCGGCGTCGTGATGCCTTCCATGCAGTAATGGCCGTTACCGGAACTCAGGCGTTCAAGCATGGCCATGCCCTGCGCATAGCGCTTTTCGGCGCGCACTGCGGCCGTGGCATCGGCATAGGTCGGGCGCATGTCCGCCAGCAGTTTTTCGGCCGCTTGCCGCTCGGCCGGCGTGGCGCCGGCATACGCCGAGGTGTAAGCCGCCTTGAAAGGCGACTGTGGGCGCTCCGCCGCCAGCGTCAGCCACGCCAGCGCCAGCGGACGGTTCACCGGTTGGTGATCACCATTGAGCGCCATGATGCCGAGTACGTACTGCGCCTGCTTGCTGGCCCAGCTGGCTGCCGTCGCGAAGAATTTCTGCGCCCGGTCGAAGTGCTGCTGACCGTAGCTCTGCGTGGCCAGGCAATAGTAGTAATCCGCCGGCAGGAATTTCTCCTCGCCGATCGCACACGATGTGTTGGCCAGATCGGCATCGCTTGGCGCCGCCTTTGCAGCCTGCGGTGACGTCGCCCCGGGGGTCGCTGCAGTGGTTGCCCATGGCACGCCGAGAGCGCATACAAGCAACATGGACAGCCCCGGTGTACGCACAGTCTTCCAGCACAATCCGTACATGCGCATCTCCCTTGATCGATGTGATGGTGCAGCTGATCCAGCCGACATGTTAACGGGGATGCCCCCGGCCGGGATGACAGACGCAAGGTCGCCTGACACTATCCGTATCGAATCGGCATGCGCCATATCGCCAGTGCTACCGTCAGCCCATGATCCCCTGCTACCTGCTGCTCGCCGCCCTTTCGATGCCATTGCCGGTGGCTGCCGGGCAGGCAGCCGCTGCACCTGTGGGCGAGCAGCACAACGTGGTGTTCACCGAATATTCGCCGCTTTCACGCAGTACCGAACTGGTGCGGCGCCTGCTGAGTCCGTTGAATGCGTGGCGGGTGAACCAGGCAGCAATGCGCCCGGGCCACGCCCTGCGCGAGCAACCGCTCGATCTCGCGCATGAGCAATTCGCCGTCCACGTACCCGCCCGCGAACCGCCGGGCGGTTACGCACTGCTGGTATTCGTGCCGCCGTGGCCGGAAGCGACCGTGCCGTCGGCATGGACGGCGATACTGGATCGCCACGGCATGATCTACGTCAGCGCGGCGAACTCCGGCAATGATGCCGATGTACTCGATCGCCGCGTGCCGCTGGCTCTGCTGGCCGCGCAGAACATCATGCAGCGCTACCCGGTCGATCCCCGGCGCGTCTACATCGGCGGCTTCTCCGGTGGCTCGCGAGTGGCCGAACATATCGCCCTGGGCTATCCGGACCTGTTCCACGGCGCGCTGCTGATGGCCGGCAGCGATCCGATCGGCACCGCACAGCTGCCGATACCGCCGGCCGACCTGTTCCGGCAATTCCAGGACACCACGCGGCTGATTTACCTCACCGGCCAGAACGATGCCTTCCATCTCGACATGGACAGCCACAGCCAGCAGTCACTGCGCGACTGGTGCGTCTTCCATGTGAACACGGTGGCGGCGCCCTGGACCGGCCATGAACTGCCCGATCCGGCGCCGCTGGGCCGCGCACTGGATCTGCTGGACAAGCCCGTGCAACCCGATGCAGACAAACTCGCGCATTGCCGCGCAGGCATCGACAAGACCTTGAACGCCCAACTGCAGCAGGCAGAAAACCTGTTGACCGATGGCAAGCCCGATGCCGCGCAGACACTGCTGGACAGGATCGACGCGCATGACGGCGGCCTGGCAGCGCCACGCAGCACCGGACTATTGGAAAAGATCACAGCGAAACACTGATCGCCAGCGCCAACGCACCCGCTGCAGGGTCACTGTCCGACATCAGAAACTCCACGGCGCGGGGTTTCTTGATTGTTGCCCATCCAGCAACACCGCGCCATCAATGGCGGCCCGGCCGCACATCGTCAGCGTTTGCCATCAGCGCTCGGTGATACACCTCGGTCGCGTCATCCATCGGAAACATGCATTCCATGCGCAACTCCTGTGCCGCTACGGTCTGCGGCGTGCCGACGGTGCTGACTATCGAGAAATAATGCAGCGTGCGACCGTCCTTCAAAAAGCTCAGGGGGATCATCGGCAGGCTCGGTTCGGGTGCGACGGTGTCGGTCACGTTCAACGTGCCGCCGACGCCGGGATAGGCCATCAACGCCGCCAGCAGCTCCCTGGTTTGCTCGTCGATCACCTGGCCCACGGCTTCGCGGTGAACGCGCCGAATCAGGCTTTTGGCGACGCTGTCCCAGTTCGCAATGAATGGACGCATGCCTGCCGGGTCAAACATCAGATGCAGCAGGTTGCGTGGTACGGGCTGCGCAGCCAGGTCGACAAAGCTGCCGAAAAAGCGGGGCGACGCGTCGTTGTTCATGATGACGTTCCAGTAACGATCCATCACTACCGCAGGAAACGGCTCATGCTGTTTCAACATGCGCTGCAATGCCGTCGTGATGCTGCGCATCACCGGCGCGTTCCAGGCATCCTCCGCATAGATCGGTGCAAACCCGCCAGCGAGCAGCAGCCGGTTGCGGTCGCCCAGCGGCACATCGAGGCCCTGCGCAATGTTCAACAGCGTCTGCCGGCTCGGTGCACTGCGTCCGCTTTCAATGAAACTGAGGTGACGTTGTGACACCCCGATATCGAGCGATAGCGCGAACTGGCTCTTGCCGCGCAGATCGCGCCAGCCGCGCAGCAGTCGACCCAGCTCGTGATTGGGCGCATCAAATTCTGAGGTGTGCAGGGCCATGGCTTGAGACCTGTTTCGTTTCAGCAGGAAGCATCAAATCGGTGCCCGGCATCCTACGGCAACGATTATGGAGTCACTATCCTCATCCACGCGCAGCCCGGCAATTACGCGGGAGGTAATCAACGCGCGATTCGAGCTGAACGTGCTGCACGGGAACCCGGCGCCACGCCTCAAACTGGCGAAACGTCCACCGGCACGGCCAGGCTGCGCTTGAGCGTGTCCAGCACCACACGCGTGCGGAAACGCTTTACGTTGGCATTGGCGGCGACCAGCCGCTGCATCAGTGCGTCGTAGTCGTCAACGTCGCGCGCCGTCACCACCAGCACGTAGTCGCCGTCGCCGGTTACGTACCACGCCTGCTGGATAGCCGGCTCCGCAGCGATCCACTGGCGCAGGCTGGCCAGCAGCTCGGGCCGTTCGCGCTCGACCTCCAGATCGGTGATCACGGTGAGCCGCCGGTCTACGCAGCGCGGATCGATCAGCGCCACCTCCGCCACGATCACGCCCTCCTCGCGCAGTCGCGCCATGCGTCGCTGTACGGCCGATGCCGACAGGCCGATGTCCGTACCGATCAACTCGGCGGAGCGTCGCGCATCACGTTGCACGATCGCGAGGATCCGGCGGTCGAATTTGTCGAGTTCGGCAGGCATCGGGCGAAAAAACCTCATAGACGGGGAGAAAACCTGTTTTGCCGGCGAACAACGCCACTTCGCCGCGCCGCGGAAACCTAGCATAGGTCGTCGCCTCCCACGTCACAGCGAGACCTCGCCCGTGCCCATAACGACCCGCCTCGACCGGATCCTCGCCGCATCGCGCCACATCGATCCGGTGTTCCTGGATTCGCCGACGCTCACCAGCGACGCCTTCGACGCAGCACTGCGCTGCCAGCTGATCGCCAAGGATGAAACCGCCAACCCGATCGGCTCGTTCAAGGGCCGCGGCACCGAGCTGTTCGCCGCGCTGGCGCTGCAGCCCGGCGAACCGGTGGTCTGTGCGTCCGCCGGCAATTTCGGCCAGGGCCTGGCCCGTGCGGCGATCCGGCGCGGCCATGCCTGCACGGTGTTCGCCGCGGAAACCGCCAACCCGGTGAAGGTGGCCGCGATGCGCCGGCTGGGTGCCGAGGTCCGTTTGGCCGGCGCCGACTTCGACGCGGCCAAGGATGCCGCCCGCCACCATGCGGCTGCCGGCGGCCTGCGTTTCGTCGAGGACGGCATCGAAGCCGAACTCGCCGAAGGCGCCGGTACCCTCGCGCTCGAACTCGCCGCAGCAACGCTGTTCGACGCCATCGTGGTGCAGGTCGGCAACGGTTCGCTGCTGGCCGGCGTCGGCACGGCGATCCGGCATGTGGCGCCGCAGCCGGAAATCATTGCGACGGTGGCCGCCGGCGCTCCCGCGATGAAGCTGTCGATCGATGCCGGTCGGGTCATCGAAACCGCCCACGCCGACACCATCGCCGACGGCATCGCGGTACGCGCGCCGATCGCCGCCACGCTGGCGCACCTGCGTGCGTGCTGCGACGACGTCGTTGCCGTGGCCGACACGCGGATCTTCGAGGCGATGCGCCTCATCCATCACCACCTGGGTATCGCCGTGGAACCCTCCGGCGCGGTCGGCGTTGCAGCCATCCTCGACGACCCGGAACGCTTCGCCGGTCGCCGCGTGGCAACGATCCTCTGCGGCGGCAACCTGTCGTCCACGATGCGCGAGCGCCTGATCGCGGCATGAGCGCCGAGTCCGCATTCCCTCTTTCCGGAGCACGCACCCCGATGAAACTTCTCTACCAGACGCACTCGCCCTACGCGCGCAAGGTGCTCGTCGCCGCCCACGAACTGGGCCTGCAACACCGCCTTGAAGTGATCCACCACGACACCAGCCCTACCCGCCGCAACGACGAGGTGTTCGCGCTCAATCCACTCGGCAAGGTGCCGGTGCTGGTCGTCGACGACGGTATGGCGCTGTTCGATTCCAGCGTGATCTGCGAGTACCTCGACGGACTGCATACCGGAGCACGGCTGATTCCCTGCGAACCCCGTACACGCCTTCTCGCGCTGCGCAAACAGGCACTCGCCACGGGCATGGCGGACGCCGGCATCGCCGCCCGATGGGAAGCCGAACGACGACCCGAATCGCTGCGCTGGCCAACGATGCTGCACGGGCAACTGGAAAAAATCGCGGCGGCATGCGATGTCCTGGAACGGGAGTCCGGTGACGAGCCATCGACCACGGATGTTCCAGACATCGGCGACATCGCACTGGCCACCACGCTGAGCTGGATCGCCTTCCGCAACGTCTACCCCTTCGCGACGAGGCGACCCCGGTTGTCATCGTGGTACGAACGCTTCAGCACTCGGCCGTCGATGCAGGCCACCACGCTCGCGGGCGATACCCGCGACTGAGCGCACCGCTCCATTCCATTCCCTCTACTTTACGGATGCCCATGAGTTCCCTCTGGACCGAACTGCTGATCCTGCACGGCCACATCGCCGATGCGCGCCTGGTGCGCCGATTGGCGTTGCCGAAGAAACGACCTGCTCCACCGCCGGCTGTTACTCACGTGGCAAAGTCTCCGACACGCTGGATGTGGCGGCTTTGCCTGGGTATCGGCGACGGGATTCTTCGTCGGCAGTGAACTACCGAACCGGGCTGATGAATCGGTTGGGAGACCGCCAACGACGAGAGGCGCGACACCAGTGTCAGCGCCACTGAGCGGGTCTACGCAAAGAAGCCCCGAATCCGGGGCTTCTTTCTCGCGGGATCCGCCCATCAGGCTATTCCTCCGGCGGCGGCTGCATCTTCTCCAGCACATCCTCGAATTCGGCGATGGTCTTCTCCAACGCATCGTGTAGTTCGTTCTGCCGATCCATCAGGTTCGCCAGCCGGTCCGCCTGCTTCAGCTTGGACAACTCGCCGTCATACAGCAGCCACGCTGCCGTCAGCGTTTCCACGTTGTTCTTCGAGTAGTGCCGCATCTCCTTGAGTTGCGCCACTGTATCGCCGATATGGTCGGCGGGGGTCTTGGCATGTTCGTCGGACATGGGCGGTTCCTCTTGGCAAAACGTGACTGTCATGCAGTGGCGCCCAGCAATGCTGGCCGCCACCATTCAAGTCGACCGTAACGCCAAAGATGCGAAGTCGAAGTCAACACCCTTCGACGGCTGGAAACGAAGAGGCCCCGCAATGCGGGGCCTCTTCGCATGAACTGCCGGGTGAAACAATCAGGCAAACGGATCATCCAGCACGATTGTATCGTCACGATCCGCGCCGGTGGCAACCAGCGCCAGCTTGCAGCCGGAGAGTTCTTCCACCGCGCGCAGGTAGGCGCGGGCGGCGGGCGGCAGCTGGTTCCAGTCGCGGATGCCGGCGGTGGATTCCTGCCAGCCGGGGAATTCCAGGTAGACCGGCTTGCACTCGTCCCAGCCGTCGGCGTCGAGCGGAGCCAGTTCGCGGCGCTTGCCGCGGTATTCGTAGGCGATGCAGACCTTGACCGTTTCCAGGCCGTCGAGCACGTCGAGCTTGGTGATGGCCAGGCCGTTGATGCCGTTGATCTGGGTGGCGCGCTTGAGCGCGACCAGGTCGATCCAGCCGCAACGGCGCGGGCGGCCGGTACTGGCGCCGAACTCGTTGCCGACCTTGCGCAGACGTTCGCCCATTTCATCGTGCAGCTCGGTGGGGAACGGACCGCTGCCCACGCGCGTTGCATAGGCCTTGCAGATGCCCAGCACGTAGTCGATGTCGCCCGCGCCCACGCCGGTGCCGGCGAGCGCGCCGCCGATGGTGGTGTTGCTGGAGGTGACGTAGGGATAGGTGCCGTGGTCGATGTCGAGCAGTGCGCCTTGCGCACCCTCGTACATGATGTTGCCGCCTTCCCTGCGGATGTCGTGCAGGATGGTGGCGACGTCGTCGACCATCGGGCGGATGTATTCGCCCCAGGCCAGCGCGTCGTCAAGCACTTTCTGGTAATCGACCGGCTCGACCTTCAGCCACTGGGTAAGGATGAAGTTGTGGTAGTCGACGGCGGTCTTGATCAGCGCCGGCAACTCGTGCGGATACATGAGATCGGCCACGCGCACGCTGCGACGGGCGACCTTGTCCTCGTATGCCGGGCCGATGCCGCGACCGGTGGTGCCGATGGCCTTGCCGCCGGCAGCGATCTCGCGCGCCTTATCCACGGCGATGTGGTACGGCATGATCAGCGGCGTGGCCGGGCTGATCTTGAGGCGCGAGCGCACTTCGACGCCATTGGCCTCGAGCTCGGCGATTTCCTGGATCAGCGCTTCGGGCGACAGCACCACGCCGTTGCCGATCAGGCACAGCGCGTCGTCGCGCAGGATGCCCGAGGGGATCAGGTGCAACACGGTCTTCTTGCCCTTGATCACCAGCGTGTGGCCGGCGTTGTGGCCACCCTGGAAACGTGCCACCGCGCCGACCCGTTCGGTCAGCAGGTCGACTATCTTGCCCTTGCCCTCGTCGCCCCACTGCGCGCCCAGAATTACGACTGACTTACCCATGATCTTCTCGCTCACTTTGCGTTGGCTCCGCGCGGGAGCCGGGGAAACATCATGCGCCGCGGCATCGGGCCGCTGCGCGTATCAATGAAACAGTTGCAACAGCACCAGCCCGATCACCATCACGCCGGCACCGTACACGCGCAGGGTACGCGGCGGAAGTTTCAGCGCTTCGCGCACCATCGCCTGCCAGCCTTGCGGTACCGCGAACAGCAGCAGACCCTCGATCACCATCATCAGGCACAGCGCTGCAGTCAGCTGGTGCATCCGGGTACTGCTCAGCGCTTCGACGGCGCAGGCTGGCTGAAGTAGCGCATGAACTCCGAATCGGGTTTCAGGATCAACATGCCCTTGCCGTTCTCGAACGATGTCTTGTACGCCTGCAGGCTGCGGTAGAACGCGAAGAACTCCGGATCCTGGCTGTAGGCCTGGGCGTAGATCTGCGCCGCCTGCGCATCGCCGTCACCACGCACCTTGGCCGCATCGCGCTGGGCATCGGCACGCAGCACCTGGCCCTGGCGGTCGGCATCTGCCTGGATCGTCTCGGCCGATTCCTGGCCGGTGAAGCGCAATTCATTGGCCAGTTGCAGGCGCTCGGCGCGCATGCGCTTGTAGACCGATTCGCTGACCTCGTTGGGCAGGTCGATGCGCTTGATGCGCACGTCGACCACGGCGATACCGAGGTTCTTGCGCGCGGCGATATCGGTCTGTGCACGGACCCGCTCGGTGATGTCCTTGCGACCGCCGGAGATCAGGTCAGGCAAGGTGCGCGCGTTGAACTCGAAGCGTAGCCCATCCTTGACGATCGGGGTCAGGCGCTGCGCCGCGATGGTCTGGTCGCCGCCGGTAGCGCGGTAATAGGCCGCGTTGTCGGCGACGCGCCATTTCACGTAGAAGTCGACGTTGACGCTCTTCTTCTCGGAGGTGAAATAGCGCTCGGGCGGCGCATCCAGCGACAGGATGCGCTTGTCGAAATGCATCACCTGCTGGATCAGCGGCAGCTTGAAGTGCAGCCCCGGCTGATAATCGGTATGCACGATGCGGCCGAACTGCAGCAGCAGCGCGCTCTGCCCTTCGCTGACCACGAACATGCTGTTGAGGCCGAGCAGGACGATCACGGCGGCGATGATGGCGGAGGTGAGCTTCATCATGGCTGCGTCTCCTTGTCAGCCGCATTGCTGCTGGCCGGTGCCGGCGCGATCGCCCCGGCGGTCACCGTGCCGGTGATCGTCGCTGCCGCGGCGCCCTGCGGGCTCGGCAGGTTGATGATGGCGCGACCGTCGGAGCCATCGATCACCTTGGGATTGTCGGCCATCACCTGTTCCATGGTTTCCAGCCACAGGCGCTTGCGCGTCACTTCGGGCGCGGCCTTGTACTGGGTCAGCAGCAGGTCGAAGCGTGCAGCGTCGCCCTGCGCACGGGCAATCCGCTCGGCCTTGTAGCCAGCGGCCTCGGCCGCGATGCGTGCGGCGTCGCCACGTGCCACCGGCACCACCTTGCTGGCATAGGCCAGGGCGCCGTTCTCGATGCTCTGCTTGTCTTCGCGGGCGTTGTTGACGTCGTCGAAGGCGTCCTTCACCTCGTTCGGCGGGGCCACGTTCTGGAAGCTGATCTCGGTGACGCGCAAGCCGGAGTCGTAGCCGTCCAGGGTCTTCTGCAGGGTCGTCTGGGCCTCGCTGACCAGGCTGGCACCGGCGGCGGACAGGATCTGGTCCATGTCGCTGCTGCCGATCACCGAGCGCACCGCCGCCTCGGCTGCGGCGCCGATGGTGCCGTCCGGGTCGTTCAGCGAGAACAGGTATTTGCGCGAATCGTCCACCTGGTACTGCACGGTGAAGTCGATCGTGATGATGTTTTCGTCCTTGGTCAGCATCGCCACCTTGTCGGTGACGGAACGAATCCGCGTGGCTTCGACCTTGGTGACCGATTCGATCGGCTGCGGCAGCTTCAGGTGGAAGCCCGGCGCCAGCGTGCGCGAGTACTCGCCGAAACGCAGCACCACGCCGGTCTGCCGCGCACCGATGATGGTGTAGCAGCTGAGCAGCAGGCCGATCGCCAGGACCAGCAGCAGGATCGCGAAGATGCCGCCCGGGCCCTGCTTGAGCTTGGCCGTGGCGCCCTTCACGGTGGCGAGCAGTTCGTCCAGCGGCGATTTGCCGGATGGGCGCTTCCTGTTCCACGGATCGTTCTGCCCGTTCTTGCCGGGTTCATTCCATGCCACTGTCAGTCTCCTTGAGGCCGTCGGGAGGCCGGCAACTACGGCCGGAACACGCGTTGAACGGAGTAACCCATGAGATAGCCCATGAGAGATGGGACCAAAGCTTGCCGATGCACCGTGCGACCCCGAGCGGCGGCCGCACAAACGCTGCGTATTCTAGCAGAGCCGGATGACATCGTCCGCTGTGCAATGCGGCTATTCCGCCGGTGCCAGCAACTCACGCAACAGCTGGGTTTCGGCCGCATTGCCGCCGCTGAGCGGTGCAATCACGCTGCGCGGCGCATCGATGTGCAGCTGCCAGCCATGCTCGTCCACGGATTCACCGCTGATCGCGCCGGCCGCCTTCAGCCGCGCATGCAGCCGGCCGGCCGACAGCGGCAGTTGCAGCGCCGACTGCACCCGTTCGCCGCCGAGCAGTTCGCCCAGCGCCTGGCGCAGCAGGTCGAGGCCGGCACCGGTAGCCGCGGACAGCCAGACGCGCACGGGTTTCCCGGCGGCATCGCGGTCGATGCGTGGCTCGGCACCAGCCAGGTCGATCTTGTTCATGATGTGCAGCTGCGGCACGTCGCCGGCGTCGATCTCTTCCAGCACGTTGTCGACCACGCGATGCAGGCGATCGCGCTCCTCGTCGGCCGCATCGCTGACATGCAGCAGCAGGTCGGCGTCGCGCGCCTCGGCCAGGGTGGCGCGGAAGGCCGCGACCAGGTCATGCGGCAACTCGCGGATGAAACCGACGGTATCGGCCAGCACGGCCGGCCCGCAGCTCAGGTCCTCCAGCTTACGCACCGTGGGATCGAGCGTGGCGAACAGCAGGTCGGCGGCAAACACTTCGCCGGTGGTCAGCGCATTGAACAGGGTCGACTTGCCGGCATTGGTATAGCCGACCAGGGCAACGCGCGGCACGGTGTTGCGCAGGCGTGCACGCCGCTGCTGGCCGCGCTGGGTCTGCACCTTTTCCAGCCGCTTGGTCAGCATCTTGACCCGCTCGGCGAGCAGGCGACGGTCGGTTTCCAGCTGGGTTTCGCCGGGACCGCGGTTGCCGATGGCACCGCCGCGCTGGGTGTCCAGATGGGTCCAGCCGCGCACCAGCCGGGTGGCCAGGTGCTTGAGCTGGGCCAGCTCCACTTCCAGCTTGCCTTCGTGCGAACGGGCACGCTGGGCGAAGATGTCCAGGATCAGTCCGGCTCGATCGACCACGCGGATGCCGAGATGCTTCTCGAGGTTGCGCTCCTGCACCGGGGTGAGCACGTGGTCGACCAGCACCAGGTCGGCGTCCAGCGCACGCGCCGCCTCGGCGACCTCGTTGGCCTTGCCGCTGCCGATGTAATAACGCGGATTGGGATCCTCGACACGGGCGCTGATGACACCCAGCACCTCGGCACCGGCGGACTTCACCAGCTCGGCGAACTCCGCGGCGCGGCGCGCCGTATCGCCTTCGCCGCGGGAATGCGGCAGAACCAATACGGCACGGTCGCCTTTCTTTTGTCTATCGAACACGAGTGGGCATGATCCTTCAGGAGCAGACCTACTTCATGCGGGCTGACACCCCGTCAATCAAGCGTCTGCGTCATTCGAGGCCGGCGTCGGGTCGACGTGGCCTTCATGGCCATCGTGACCGTCATGGCCATTGCCGATACGCACATTGCGACTGGGCACCACGGTGGAGATGGCGTGCTTGTAGACCATCTGGCTGACCTGGTTGCGCAGCAGCACCACGAACTGGTCGAACGATTCGACGGTTCCCTGCAGCTTGATGCCATTGACCAGATAGATGGCCACCGGCACACGTTCGCGCCGCAACGCATTCAGAAACGGATCTTGCAACGATTGTCCCTTGGACATTTCTTGTTCTCCCCTTGCCACGGACAGGCCGGAGAAAAAACGCCAATGGCGCCCCGGCCCAACATGTCAGGGATGTTAGCCGTTTTCAAATGATTGATGAAAGGGGATTTTTGATGCTGGCGGCGTACTGGATCACGCTGGCGGCGGTCCGGCCCGTCCCGGGCCGCCGGATCTGCCCAGGAACAGCTGCACGGCATCGGCGGCACGGGCCGGCAGATCGGGGCGATCCGGCTCGAACAGGCGTGCGCCAAGGTCGCTGCGCAGCCAGGTGATCTGCCGCTTGGCCAACTGGCGGGTGGCGAAGATGCCGCGGTCGCGGAACTCGGCCACCGTCGAATCGCCGTCCAGGTGCTCCCACGCCTGCCGGTAGCCCACCGCGCGAATCGCCGGCAATTCGGCATGCAGGTCGCCGCGGGCACGCAGGGCATGCACTTCATCGAGAAAACCGGCCGCCAGCATCGCGTCGAAGCGCTGCGCGATGCGCTCGTGCAGCAGGCGCCGATCCGTCGGCAACAGGGCCAGCTTGAGCACGCGCCATGGGAAATGCGTGCGGTCACCGCCGCGCTGCAGTTCGGACAGCTGGTGGCCGGTCAGCTCGATCACTTCCAGTGCACGCTGCAGGCGCTGTGCGTCGTTGCAGCCGATCCGCTGTGCGGCGGCCGGGTCGCGCCGGGCCAGGCGAGCGTGCATGGCGGGCCAGCCCAACCGCTCGGCCTCGCTGGAAAGCCGGGCACGGATGGCTGGATCGGCTTCCGGCAGATCGGAAAGCCCCTGCTGCAGGGCACGGAAATACAACCCGGTGCCGCCGACCAGCAACGGCACCCTGCCCCGCGCGCTGATCTGGGTCATCGCCGGCAACGCCTCGGCGCGGAAATCCGCCGCCGAATACGGCTGCGACGGATCGCGGATATCCACCAGCGCATGCGGATAACGCGCCAGCGTCGCCGCATCGGGCTTGGCGGTGCCGATATCCATGCCGCGATAGACCAGCGCCGAATCCACGCTGACCAAATCCAGCGGAAAGCGCTCGCTCAACGCGCACGCCAGTGCGGTCTTGCCCGAAGCAGTCGGACCCATCAGGAAAATGGCGAGGGGGCGCTGGTCGGCTGGCATCGGCCCATTGTAACGGGCACATCGGCGTCAACCACGGCCGCGTGAGGTGCGTTTCAGTGAGGTCGCATGCGTGCATGCGCCCATGAAACGGCGACGCGAAGTTCGATGACGGTCACGCCCTCTTATTCACCCTCGGAAGCCTCCCTCATGACGTCCACGAAATCGCTCGGTCTGCTGCGGGTACTTCTGCTCGCCATGCCCTCGTTGGCAGTTGCCGGGGTAGCCCACGCAGCCAGTTCCGGCCTGCCTGACTACAGCGGGATATGGCGGCTTGACGAGCAGCACAGCGACAGCCCGTCCGATATCGATGCGCGTCTACGCCTGGAGAGGAAGCGCGAAGAACCCGTGCAGCAGCCTGCCAGCGCCTCTTCGACCAGCACACCATCGGCAAGCCAGCCATCCGGCCAGCATGGTGGCCATGGCGGTGGCCATGGCATGGGTGGCGGCGGGATGGGTGGCGGCATGGGCGGCCATGGTGGTCATGGCGGCGGCCGCGGTCAGTCCAAGGCCTCGACTGCCGACCATGGGGCGCCACCTCCTGACACGCCGCCACCGCTGCTCGCCGATGATTCGCTGCTGAACGTGCAACAGGATGCCAAGGGCATCCGCGTGGTCCTGGGTGACACGGACCAGCTGGACAGCCGGCTCGACGGCTTTGCCCGGCAATCGCTCAACGGCAGCGCGATGGTGCAGAGCCACCTGACCGCCACGGGCCTGCAGATCACCATGCAGTTCGATGGCGATGTCCGCCTCCGGCAGGACTGGGTGCAGTCACCCGATGGCCACCATCTGACCGTCACCGAAACGTGGACCACACCAGCCGTGCAGCAGCCGATCGTGTTCAGGCGCAGCTATGACCGGCTCGATATCTGAACAACGCGGACAGCAAAGCCGCCGATGACTGCCCTGCATGACTTCAGGCGACGACTCGGCCGGTACGGCCCGCGTGTCGCGCCCGGGATTTTCCGGAGCACCATCCGATCCTTCTATAATCGCTGTTTCCCCGCCCGCCCCGCGGGCCAGCCAATGGATTCCCCATGTCGCAGACGATGAAAGCCCTGGTCAAGCGCAAGCCCGAACAGGGCATCTGGATGGAAGAGGTGCCGATGCCGGTGGTCGGCCCGAACGAAGTGCTGATCAAGATGGAAAAGACCGCGATCTGCGGCACCGATCTGCACATTTACAAGTGGGACGAATGGAGCCAGCGCACGATCAAGCCGGGCCTCACCATCGGTCATGAATTCGTCGGCCGCATCGTCGAGATCGGTCCTGGCGTGACCGGATACAAGGTCGGCGACCGCGTCTCGGCCGAGGGCCACATCGTCTGCGGCCACTGCCGCAACTGCCGCGCCGGCCGCCAACACCTGTGCCCGAACACGATCGGCATCGGCGTGAACCGCAACGGCGCGTTCGCCGAATACATGACGATGCCGGCCTCGAACCTGTGGCCGATCCCGGACCAGATCCCGTCCGAGCTCGCCGCGTTCTTCGACCCCTACGGCAATGCCGCGCACTGCGCGCTGGAATTCGACCTGATCGGCGAGGACGTGCTGATCACCGGTGCCGGCCCGATCGGCATCATCGCCGCCGGCATCTGCAAGCACGTGGGTGCACGCAATGTCGTCGTCACCGACATCAACGACTACCGCCTGAAGCTGGCTGCCGACATGGGTGCCACCCGTGTGGTGAACGTATCCAAGCAGTCGCTGAAGGACACCGTGAAGGATCTGCACATCGAGGGATTCGACGTCGGCCTGGAGATGAGCGGCAACCCGCGCGCGTTCAGCGACATGCTCGAATGCATGTACCACGGCGGCAAGATCGCCATGCTCGGCATCATGCCGCGTGGCGCCGGCATCGACTGGGACAAGGTGATCTTCAAGGGTCTCACCCTGCAGGGCATCTACGGCCGGCGCATGTACGAGACCTGGTACAAGATGACCCAGATGGTGCTGACCGGCTTCCCGCTGCAGAAGGTGCTGACCCACCAGATCGCGATCGACGACTTCCAGAAGGGCTTCGACCTGATGGATGCCGGCACGTGCGGCAAGGTGGTCTGCTCCTGGAACTGAGCACGAGGTATCACTCTTGCTTGCACCGTGCTGAATAACCGGCGCGATGCGGGGAACATGACAGTCGGCTGCACGCTACACTGCACTGCAGGCGGACCGAGCAAGCAATCTGGGGCAAGGGAGTGTCCGGCTGACCCAGCCGGGCTCCGTCGGTTCGCATGTCACCGGAGCGTAATGACATGGCTGAGCAAAGTCCTTCGCATCATGAGCTGATCGCGCGGGGTCGTGATCGCGCACAAGCCCTGTACCACTCCCGTCGCGTGCGCAAGAGTGTGTTGATTCTTGCCCTGTTGCTGCTGATCTTCGGCCTGCTCGGCTTCTTCGCTGCGCCACCGCTGATCAAGAGCCAGCTGCAGAGCCGCCTGGGCAGCATGCTCGATCGCCCGGTCACGCTGGGAGCGGTGCACCTCAATCCATACACGCTGAAGCTGGGCATTGATCAGCTTCATATCGGTGATCGCGACGGCCATTCGCCGTTTGTCGACATCGACCAGCTTACCGTCGGCGCCTCATGGAGTTCGCTGTTCCGCATGGCGCCGGTACTGAATGTGCTGACCTTGCAGCACCCGCAACTGCACATCACGCGCACGGGCGAACAGCAATTCAATTTCACTGACCTGATCGACCGCTTCGCAGGCAAGCCCGCCGACCCCAATGCACCACCGACACGCTTCGCACTCTCCAACATCAGCGTGCACGACGGCGACATCGCGTTTGACGACAAGGTACTCAATACCAGTCATCGGATCGATCACCTCGAACTGGGCATTCCGTTCATCGCCAACCTCCCGCACGATACCGACGTGTTCGTGCAGCCGTTGCTGGCCATGCAGGTGGATGGCAGCCCGATACATATCGGCGGGCAGACCAAGCCGTTTTCCGACAGCCATGAATCGGCGATCGACTTCCACCTCGATCACCTGGACCTGCCCCGCTACCTGAGTTATGTGCCGACGCCCTTGCCGGTGGCGATTCCCGCCGGCCAGCTGTCCGCCCAGCTCAAGCTGGATTTCATCGACAGGAATGCCAGCCAGCAGCTGAAGCTGACCGGCAACGTGCAACTGGACAATTTCACCCTCGACACTCGCGAGGGCGCGCCGATCGTGGAGCTGGGTCATGCCGGCGCGGCATTGGCCGATGTCCAGCCGCTGGTATCGCGCTATCACTTCGACACCATCGCTCTTGATCGCACCACCTTGCATTACACGAGCCTCGCCGGCGGCCGCAGCAACCTGGACGCGTTGATCGGTACCGGGAAAGCGCCGGCCAAACCGGCCTCCCCTCCCACCGATGCGCGTATCGCCACGCTGACCCTGCAGGGAAGCCAGATCGACTATGCCGATCTGAGCGGACCCAGTCCGAGGAAGCTGTCGCTCGACAATGTGCACGGCACGATCCGCGGGTTTGCGACCCTGGCGGCACCGCCAACCAGTATCGATCTGAATTCGGGCCTTGCCGGCGGCACGCTGCATATCAACGGCGCGCTGCACATGAGCGACAGCCGCTTCGTCGGCCAGGCGGTGCTGAACAGCGTGGGCCTGCCACCGCTCGTCGCGATGGCGCCACCGATGCTGAATGCGCAGGTCAGTCACGGCAACCTGGACGCCAGCGGACAACTGGTGGCCGACTGGAGCAAGACCTTCAACCTGCAGCTCGATGCAAGCAAGCTCGCGGTGAATGACTTCGCGCTGCAGCAGAAGAACCGCACGCCGGTGGCCTGGAAAGCACTGAATGCCGACATCACGCATCTGGATCTGGCCGGCAGCCAGGCAAGCCTGGGCAGCCTCAGCCTGCATGGGTTGAAGATCGACGCCCAGCGCTATCGCAACGGTCGCATTGATCTCACCGACCTGGTCAAGTCATCCCCGCATCATGCTGCCGGCAAGCAGCCGGCAGCACCAGCATGGCACTGGAGCATTGCGCATGTCGGCATCGACGGCAGCGTCTTTGCGTATCGGGATGTGGCGGTTCCGGGCAAGGCCGGGCATATCACGGTCAATGCCGACAAGTTCAGCATCGATGGCCTGTCCGACAACATGCGCCAATCGCTGAAACTGGACCTGGCCGGTGGCATCGACAAGGGCAAGTATCGTGTCACCGGCTCCGTGCGGCCGGAGCCGCTCCATGCCGACCTGCATGTCACGGCGACCCGGCTGAACGTGGCGCCGCTGCAATCGATGGTCAAGGTACCGCTCAACGTGCACGTCGACAGCGCGCTGTTGAGCCTGAACGGGCACGTGCGCTACAGCGACCACAAGCCGGAACCCCTGCTGAGCTATCAGGGCCGGCTCACGCTCGGTCGCGTGACGGTGCTGGACAACGTCACCAACGACGATTTCCTGCGCTGGAATTCGCTGGCAGCCACCGGCCTCAACGTGCGCGCTGGCGAAGGTGCCCCGCAGGTATCGGTCGACGGCCTGGCGCTGGACAATTTCTATGCACGCGTCATCGTCAACAGCAACGGCCGCCTGAACCTGCAGGATGTGATCGCCTCACCACAGACCGCACCGGTTTCGGTGACGCAGGCGAATAACGGCGCGGCTGCACCTGCCGCGCCGGCAACCGCACCGGTCCCTGCCGCTACCAGCCCAACGACCACGGCTGCTCCCGTCGCGGCGGCAAGCAGCGCCGCACCGCCACCGGTCATCCATATCGGCCAGATCATTCTTGCGCGCGGCAATCTCAACTACACCGACAATTTCATCAAACCGAACTACACCGCCAACATCACGCAGCTGGCCGGCAAGATCGGAGCCTTCGGCACCGCAAGCGGCGGTGCACCGGCGGATCTCACCCTGCAGGGCCAGCTCGACGACAACACCCCGATCAATATCGACGGCACGATCAATCCGCTGACGCCGGTAGCGTTCCTCGACATCAAGGGCAAAGCCGATGGCGTGGAGCTGACACACCTGACGCCCTATTCGAGCAAGTACACCGGCTACCCGATCATCAAGGGTCGCCTCACCATGGACGTGCATTACGCGCTCGACCAGGGCAAGTTGAATGCGGACAACCATATTTTCCTGAGCCAGCTGACCTTCGGCGATCGTGTCGAAGGCAAGGGCATCAGCCATCTGCCGGTGAAACTGGCGGTGGCCCTGCTCAAGGACTCCCAAGGCAATATCGACGTCGATGTGCCGGTAACCGGCTCACTGAGCGATCCGCATTTCAGTTTTGGCAGTTTGATCTGGCACGCGTTCGTCAATCTGATCGGCCGCGCCGTTACCTCGCCATTCCGCCTGCTCGCTTCAGGCATGGGAGGCAATCACCAGGATCTCGGCTACGTGGAGTTTGCACCGGGTTCGAATGTGCTCGATGCCCAGGCGCAGGATCGGCTGACCCAGATCACCAAGATCCTCACCGAGAAACCCTCGCTCAACCTGGACATCATTGGCCGGGTGGATCCCCAGTTCGACGAGAACGGATTGCGCAAGGTCATGATGCAGGAGCAGGTCGCGCACGAGATGGCCAAGGATCGCGGTGGCGACGAGAACGATGTCGCTGCCCTGTCCAAGCTCAGTCCCGATGACTACAACAAATACCTCACCAAGGCCTACAAGCATGCCAAGTTCTCCAAGCCGCGCGACCTGATCGGCCTGACCAAGTCGCAGCCACCGGACGTGATGGAGAAACTGCTGCAAACCAATGTGCAGGTCGACCAGGACGCGTTGCGCCACCTTGCCGAACGCCGCGCCGATGCGGTTCGCCAATGGTTCCGCGGCAAGCTGGACGACAAGCGCGTCTTCGTGTCGGCGCCCAAGCTCGACGCCAAGGGCATCGATGACAAGGGCAAGACCACACGCGTCGACTTCGGCATGCACTGAATGAATCGAGGCAAGAGTGTTTGGGAGTGAGAAACGAGAGCACTTGGCAGGCTCTGACTTTTCTCACTTCTGAACACTCATTTTTCGCCATGGTTTTCCGTGGCCGGCGAAAGGCTCACAATGGACGCTTTCCCCGACAGCGGACCCTTCTCCATGAGCTACCCCGGCCAGGCGCGTTACGCCAGCGAACTCGAATCCATCCGCGAACAGGGCCTGTTCAAGGCCGAGCGCATCATCACCTCGCCGCAGTCCGCCGAGATCGAGCTGGAAGGCGGTCGCAAGGTACTGAACTTCTGCGCGAACAACTACCTCGGCCTGGCTGACCATCCGGACGTGATCCAGGCGGCGAAGGATGCGCTCGACACGCACGGTTTCGGCATGGCGAGCGTGCGTTTCATCTGCGGCACGCAGGATCTGCACAAGCAACTGGAAAAGAAGATCGCCGAATTCTTCGGCACCGAGGACACCATTCTCTACGCGGCCTGCTTCGACGCCAACGGCGGTCTGTACGAACCGCTGCTGGGCGAAGAGGACGCGGTGATCTCCGATGCACTCAACCATGCCTCCATCATCGACGGTATCCGCCTGTGCAAGGCCAAGCGTTTCCGTTATGCCAACAACGACATGGCGGATCTGGAAAGGCAGCTGCAGGCCGCAGACGCCGCTGGCGCGCGCACCAAGCTGATCAGCTCCGACGGTGCGTTCTCGATGGACGGCTTCATCGCCAAGCTCGATCAGGTCACCGCGCTGGCCGCGAAGTACAACGCGCTGGTGCACATCGACGAGTGCCATTGCACCGGCTTCCTCGGCGACACCGGCCGCGGCTCGGCCGAGGTCAATGGCGTGATGGACAAGATCGACCTTTTCACCGGCACGCTGGGCAAGGCACTCGGTGGCGCACTCGGCGGTTTCACCACCGGCCGTGCCGAAATGATCGAGATGTTGCGCCAGCGCTCACGCCCGTACCTGTTTTCCAACTCGCTCCCACCGCACGTGGTGGCTGCTGCGATCAAGGTGTTCGACATGTTGGCCTCGGCCGGTGATCTGCGTGATCGTGTCAAGGAGAACACCGCCTATTTCCGCGAACAGATGACTGCGGCCGGTTTCGACATCAAGCCCGGCGTGCATCCTATCGTGCCGGTGATGATCTACGACGCGAAAAAAGCCCAGGCGATGGCGTCCGCGCTCCTCGACGAAGGCATCTATGTCACCGGTTTCTTCTATCCGGTGGTGCCGCAGGGCCAGGCGCGCATTCGCACGCAGATGAGCGCGGCACACACCCGCGAGCATCTGGACCACGCCATCGCCGCGTTCACCAAGGTGGGTCGACAGCTGGGCGTGATCGGCGCGTAACGTTTGCGGGGGCGACTTCAGTCGCCCCCGCAAATCAGGTTTTGTTCTTGCGGGTGTCGAGTGCCCGGACCTCATCCGCACTCAGTCGACGCCACTGCCCTTTCGCCAGATCGCCCAGTTCCAGCGCACCGATCGCCACCCGGATCAGGCGCAACACATCGAAACCCAGCGCCGCCAGCAGGCGGCGGATGTGCCGGTTGCGGCCTTCATCCAGCACGACTTCAAGCCAGGCATTCTTCTCGCCGGCGCGCAACAAGGTGGCCCGCCGCGCCTTCAGCAGCTCGCCACCCTCGCGAACACCAGCCTGCATCGCCGCCAACACCGATGCATCCGGCTGGCCGGCCACCTGCACGTGATAGGTCTTGTCCAGGTGGGTGGCCGGATCGGTGATGCCGGCTGCCCATGTTGTGTCGTTGCTGAGCAGCAGCAAGCCTTCACTGGCCTTGTCCAGACGGCCAACCGGCCCCAGCCAGGGTAGTCCGGCAGAGGCCAGAGCCGTGTAGACCGTAGCGCGCCCGTGCTCGTCGGCGGCACTGACGAGCAGACCGCGTGGTTTGTTGAACATCACATGGAAGGCTTCGGCGAATTTCACCGGTCGGCCATCGACAGCCACCTGCTGTCGATCCAGCAGTGTCGGATGATATGGATCACGCACGACGCGACCGTCGAGGCTCACGCGACCCTCGCGTATCCATTGCTCGGCCTGGCTGCGTGAACATGCCCCCAGTTTGGACAACACCCTGGCCAATCCATGCCGGGATGCCTGAATTGCCGGCGCGACAGGGCCAGTGGAACGGAAAGATGCGCGTGACATCCGGCTAGCGTATAGGGCGCCGCCACCGGGCGACAAGGTTCTGTGATTGCCATCGACATGCACCGTTGAATGTCCTGGCTGCCGCGTCGGATATGGCGGGCAAAAAAAACCCGGCCGAAGCCGGGTTTTTTCATACTGCATGACTCAGGTTCGATTACTGCTGAACCTGCAGCTCCGTGCGACGGTTCTGGGCACGACCGGCATCCGTGGCGTTGTCGCCAATCGGATCGTTCTTGCCGTGACCGATCGGGCCTTCCAGGCGGCTGGCGTCGATACCATGGCTGGTCAGGTAGTTGTACACGATCTGTGCACGACGCTCCGACAGGCTCTGGTTGTACGCATCCGTACCCTTCGAGTCGGTGTAACCGGCCACCGTCACGTGCACCTGCGGGTAACGCTGCAAGGTGTCAACAGCCTGGTCCAGAACCGACAGCGAGTCCTTGGTCGGCTCAGCCAGCGACTTCTCGATGTTCGTCTCGCCCTTCTTCGGACGGTCGAACTTGAAGTTCACGCCGCGCAGGTCGATCACGACCTTCTGCGGGCAGCCATCCGGGCCCACGACCGTGCCTTCCGGCAGGTTCGGGCACTTGTTGTCGCAGAGGTTCACGCCATTGACGACGGTCTTGGAGCAGTCAGGCGCGGCCGGAGGCGGAGCAACCGGAGCCGGAGCAGCAGCCGGGGAACCGAAGCGCGAAACGATGCTCAGACCCAGGAACCAGTCACCGTAGCCGCTCTTGGACGACATGGTCTTGTCGTCCCAGTCGTAACGGTAGCCGGCTTCCACACGAAAATCCGTGCTGTCCGTGACCGTCTTCGACACACCGCCGCCCAGTTCGGCAGCCGGCGACCAACCGCTGGCAAACGTGCTCTGGTGATGGCTACCCATCACGCCAACCAGCGCGTATGGACGCCATGCATTCCAGTCGCCCGCATAGAAACGAGCCGCGACGCCAACATTGGTGCTGGCCCACGAATCCTGGCTATGACCGCTTGTTCCGGGAGTCAGGACAGCGTTGTCGATTTTCCGCTTGGTGCGGTCAACAAACGCATCGATCGACATGTTCGGCGTGAAGAAGCGACCGAAGCCCAGACCGTAATAGAACTGGCGGCTGTTGGTATCACGCTTGTGGTCGTTGTAGTAGCCACCGATGGTCGGTGCGATATACCAGCGGTCGTCGTAGCTCGACGTGGCCGTCTGGGTAGACGCGGAATCGGCGGGTGCCGGAGCCGCGGTGTCCTGCGCATGAACGGCACCCACGCCGCCCAGGGCCAGCGCGATCAGAAAGTACAAGCCCTTACGTTTCATCAGGTGTCTCCTCATTTATTAGATTTTTCGCGTCCGCCCAACCCCAACCGGAAATCGCGCGTCAGAACTGAACTACGTCATTCAGGGCTTTTAAAGCCCCTGCTTGGCGTTCATGCGACAAGCGGCGGGGAGTGTAGCAAAATCGTTAAGCCGTTGGCACCTTAACGCATTTACAACCAAACTTCGGTGAGCCTTCGTTCAGGAAAGTTCATTGTCGATCGGCAATACGCAGTTTTCAACTTTAGCGGAAGCTTATTGGATATGGACTACGGAGTTACGGTTTTCATGGATTTTACGGGAAGAGGCAGCAGAGCCCGTCATTAAAGTGGAGCGCCAGCTGCCTTGCCTGCCTTGTCTTAATCTTGCACTCACACCGTCTTTACAATGTGAAGAGACCCAGGAATTCCTGTACCGGCATGGCATCGAGCCGGCTCGGATCCTGTGTCGCCACCATGATGGCCTTGACCTGATGGGCTGGCAGATGGCCCTGCATGGCCGCTTCGAACTTCTTCAACAACACCGGAATGCCCTCGGCGCGACGCTTGCGGTGGCCGATCGGATAATCGATCGAGACTTTTTCCGTACTTGTGCCGTCCTTGAAATGGACCTGCACCGAATTGCCGATGTAACGTTTGGCCGGGTCGAAATAGTCCTTGGTGAACTGCGGATTCTCGACCACGCTCATCTTGTCGCGCAATGCGTCGATGCGCGGATCGGCGGCGATATCATCGTTATAGTCGCTGGCCACGAGGCGGCCGAAGATCAGCGGCACGGCGACCATGTACTGGATGCAGTGGTCGCGGTCGGCGTAGTTGGCCAGCGGACCGGTCTTGTCGATGATGCGGCAGCCAGCTTCCTGCGTTTCGATGACGATCCTTTCGATCTGATCGAGCTTGCCGGCCACCTGGGCATGCAGCTGCATGGCGCACTCCACGGCGGTCTGTGCATGGAACTCGGCCGGGAAGCTGATCTTGAAGAGGACATTTTCCATCACATAGCTTCCGAACGGACGCTCGAATTCGAACGACTTGCCCTTGAACGCAACGTCGTAGAAACCCCAGGTCTTCGCACTCAGTGCGGACGGATAACCGACCACGCCGCGATAGACCGCATTGATTGCGTGGGTGACTGCGCGACGGCAGGCGTCACCAGCGGCCCAGCTCTTGCGAGGGCCGGTATTCGGCGCATGGCGGTAGGTGCGCAGCGCGCCGTTGTCGATCCAGCTGTGTGACACGGCTGTGGTGATCTGCTCCTTGTTGCCACCAAGCATCGCGGTAGCAACCGCGGTGGACGCCAGACGCACCAGGATCACATGATCCTGGCCAACCCGGTTGAAGCTGTTCAGCAGCGCATAGCAGCCCTGGATCTCGTGTGCCTTGATCGCATAGGTGAGCACGTCACGCACGGTCAACGGCTGGCCGCCCTCGCGCTCGGCCTTGCGGCTGAGGTAGTCAGCCACGGCAAGGATGCTGCCCAGGTTGTCCGATGGGTGGCCCCACTCGGCCGCCAGCCAGGTGTCGTTGAAGTCCAGCCAGCGGATCTGCGTGCCGATCGCAAACGCCGCCTGTACCGGGTCCAGCTCATGACTGGTGCCCGGCACGCGCGCACCGCCCGGCAGGGTCGCCCCCGGGACCAGCGGACCGAGGTGCTTCACGCATTCCGGAAACTTCATCGCCAGCATCGATGTGCCCAGCGAGTCGAGCAGCATGTAGCGCGCGGTGTCGTAGGCCTCCTTCGAGTCGATCTGGTAATCGGCGACGTAGTCGGCGATGTCGACCAGCGGCTGGTCGGGATCGGGGCGAACAGCAGAACGGATGTCGTGCGCACTCATGACAGATCTCGTAGCAGGGAAAACCGCCATTTTAGCTGACCTGCACATCCGGCAGCAGCCCTTTATAGCTTGACCAGGCCGGTGCCGACACCGACAATCCATCACTCATCCCAGAAGGGAGTAGTTCCCGACGCAGGTTCTCCTGCCTCGGTGCGGTGATCGTCAACACGGGCGACGTTTCGCCCCGGTCACCTCGGCAGTCATGCTGCGAACAAGACTTTTGTGGTGGACACGGGCAGCGCGCGCCCGTGTTCACTGCATTGTCTGACGCGCATGGACTCCCGCATGGACATCTTCACCACCGGTTTTCTCTCTGGCCTGCTGGCGATCATCCTGCTCGACCTGGTACTGGCCGGTGACAACGCCATCGTCATCGCCATGGCAGCCAGCCGCCTGCCCGCGACGCTGCAGAAGAAAGCCGTGTTCTGGGGTACGTTTGGTGCCGTCGCCGTCCGCTTTGCGCTGACCGCGGTCGTCGTCTACCTGCTCAAGCTGCCGGGGCTCATGCTGATCGGTGGCCTGCTGCTGTTGCCGATCGCCTTGAAGCTGCTGCGTCATGATGACAGCGCTGATCCCGCAGTCAGCGCCCGCGATACCTTCTGGAGTGCGTTGCGCACGATCATCATCGCCGATGCCTTGATGGGCATGGACAATGTGCTGGCCATCGCCGGCGCATCGAGTGGCCATCTCGGACTGGTCATCCTGGGCCTCCTGATCAGCATCCCTTTGGTGGTCTGGGGCTCCACCCTCATCTTGAAACTGATTGGCCGCTTCCCGATCATCATGTACGTCGGTGCCGGCGCGATTGCTTTCACCGCCGGCCGGATGATCACGCACGATCCATGGCTGGGCAGCTGGCTCGATATGCCAGGATGGGCGAAATACAGCGTAGATGCCGTACTGGTAATCGGTATTTGCGGTGGTGGCTGGTTGATGCAGCAACGCAGGCTACCGAGACCGGCAGGCCGCTGACGCCCTGCTCCAGTCACGCGACTGAATCATTCAGCACGATGACCAGCATCCGTCGGCAAACGGATTCACGCGCGTCGATCGCTACACGAAGACCAACCGCGTCGACCCACCAAGCCTTCACTCAACCTGATGGATCGACCTGTGCGACATGCTCATGTACAAACACGCCCCAAGCCACTAGTACATCGTCGGCAGCCTGACCGCCAGATTGACATCCGGGGTATCGCGGGTCGCGCCAACGCCCAGCGTGACATTCAATGTGCGTTTGTCATTGAGTCGGTACGCGCCACCGATCAGGAACGTTCCAAGCACCGTCTTGGCCGAGCCGGCCACGGTCTGATTGTTCTGCTTGGTGATGCCGACGAAACTCTGGTCATAACCGAAGCTGATCGAAGCCTTGTCATTCAGTGCCAGCCCCACACCGATACTGGCATCGACAATATCGCCGACTGAAACCTTGCCCAGGTATTCCTTGCCGGCCAGCAGCACATTTCGACTGACTCCATAGCGCGGGAAGTTGTGCAGGTAGCTTACGTTGCCGAAAATCACGACCGGATCAGACGGGAGCAACCAGGTAAGGCCGGGCTGCAACGAATAGAACCCGGAACCGGTAGGCTGTTGAAGCGGCAAGCCCGTGCCTGTCGCATTCTGCACACACCGCGTCACGCAATCGGTAACGACTTCGAACGGGTCCGTGCCGGTGCGCGACTTGAAGCGCAGCCAGCCCACGTAGTAGGTGCTGTCGGCACCACCGTCATTGAACTGATAACGCGCCGTCGCCTCGATGTCACCGAGGCCATGGCCGCTGGTCGTGAATACATTGTCCTCGGCGCTGCCGGTGAATATCTCGCGGCTGGTCGTCTCGCTGCCCGCGTAGACATAGGGTACGCGAAGCTCCACTTCCAGCCGGTTCGTCAATCCGTAGCGCATGGTCATCGTGGCGGTCTGCGTGGTCGTTCTGACCTGACGGGCATCGATCAGGCCGATCAGGATCGCCGGGATGACGGTGTAACCGATAAGGTCGACACGGTCGACCGACGAATAGCTGAACTGGTAGGACGGTTCCAGCACAAACTTGCCTTTGGGTGTCAGTACACCAGGCTGGTCGGAGATCGGCGCCACTGCCGGCGGTCGGTCATCCTGCGTCGGGGCCGGGGCCTGGCCCACGGGTTTGACATCCGTCTGTCCGCTGGCGGCAACGCTGTCGGCAGCAGGCATCGGGAGTGCAGATGCTCCGGGACCTGCCGCATTGATGTTGCCGGCACGCTGGCGATCGAGCACGTCCATCCCGACCGCATGGCGCAGCGCCCGATAGTCGGCTTCCTGGGCAACCAATTTGCGCTTCATCGCGTCGAGTTGCGCGGTATAGGCATCGATCTGGCTGCGCATCGCATCCAGCTGCTCGCCCTGCTCGGCCAGTTTCTTGCTGACATCCGCTGGCACCTGGCTCGATCCGGCGGGCGTCGGTGCCTGCTGCGGTACCGCCGTTTCCTGCCCGCTCGCCACACTGCCCAGCAGGACCAGGCCTGTATAGCCAACCGAGCACATGCGTCGCCACGATTTCGGTTCCATCACGTTTCCTCGCGAGCCGGGTGCCGATCAGACGGAATGGCATGACTGCAGCAGGAGCATGGGCTTGCGCTCATACCGCAACATTCAATGCCCCAGTGAATTGATCAATGCCGTCTGCAGGGTGCTCTGCAGGTTGAGACTCTTGAGCATGTTGAGCGTGTTGACCGTGGTATTGAGCGTCGTCAGGGTCTGGATGTTCTGGTTGTTCAAGCTGTTCTGAACCACCGTACCGGCCGTTGTCTGGGCCAGCGCAGCGGGATCGAAGGCATTGCGCGGACCGTTCTGAACCACGCTGATGGTGCTGGTCGCGGCCGCAAGGGCGCCGGCCTGTTCCGCACTCATCTGCCCGATGTCGGGGATGTACAAGCTGGTACTGGTGGCCAGGTTGCCGTTGACGTAGACGGCACGTTCGATGCCGAACGAAACCAGCAGGCCCGAGCCTGCATCAAAGCCGCCACGTACGCTGTCGAGGTGCTTGTTGCTGGCGGCCGTGCCCCAACCGGCTGCTCCCATCGCGCTTCGCTGCGCTGCAATCACACCCGATGGCGCGGAATTTCTGGCATGTGCAGCACCTGTCCATCCGCATGCCATACCCATCAAGGCGCAAAGCCAGATGAAACCGGGCCATGCCATGTTGAAGATCAAGGGTTTCATCACAGTCATCCGCTCACAGGTTGAGGTCGTCCGGGCCATCCTTGGGCAAGGTGAGCGTGCCCAGACCGGAACGGTCGATACCCAGGCCCAGTGGTGCAATCGGTGCGACACGCCAATCGGCCGGGTTGTTGAAAACGGCCAGTGAACGTCGGTTGTGGATCACGAAGACGAGATGGTTTTTCCACAACGCGTCGAACTGCGAAAGCGGCATGGTGCGCGTGCCGCGAGCAGGATCGCCGATCAGAACGCGTCCGTCGCGCAGCCCCTTGATCACCACGAAATGGTGGTAGCCCTTCTCGTCGATCAGCACGATGGCCGGCAGATGCTCCTGCTGAAGCTTCTCCAGCGGCACCTGGAAGCCATCCGCATCGAATCCGCTCGCCTGCAGGTATTCCTTGATATCCAGCAGCGAGAAACCTTCCTTGCTGATCTTCTGCCGATCGCCGTGCGCGTACATCTGCTCGAACGCTGTCTGTTCGTTCACCGGATAACCGTACTGGTAGGTCAGCAACGTGGCCACCGCCGCCGAGCCGCAACTGAAATCGTATTTCTGACGGATCGTGTTCCTGAAACGGGCTTCCTTCAGGCTGGTGATGTGGAAGCCGTAGCTGTTGCCCTGTATGCCGGGTATCGCCACGGTTGCTGCCATCAGTGAGCCGACCGGCAGTAGCGCGGTGGATACAGCCGTCAGGAGCAGCACGCCATATTTCATGGCTGGAACTGCACATTGACGATGGTGGCGTTCTGGATCAGCACGTTGTTGCCGGTGTTCTGGATCACCATCGGCAAGCCCGCAGCACCGCTGAACGAACCGCTGCTGATCGCGTTGGAACCGGTCACTACGTGATCGGCGCTGTTGTTGCTCACGGTGCCGTTGAGCGTCATTTTTTCGGAGATTTCGGTACCGCCGCTGAGCGTCGCCAGCGTCGTGGAATCCACGCTGCGCCCCAGCCCGTCCACATCGCGCGACGCGGCAGCAACCGCTTTCGGATGCTGTCCGGATGCTGGCGAAGCAGGGACTGCTGGTGCAAGAGGCATGGCTGATGCTGCAACGGCCATGTTCCATGTAGCTGCTCCGAGCAGCAGCATGGCAAGCCGGGACATGGGTCTGACAATTCGCATCATGGTTGCATCTCCCATGACAGCGGCACGCAACGGAAACACCTGCACCTGTCGATCAGGTGCCGATGGACAACAAGCGCACGGCCGTCAGAAAACACCATGGAGCGCCCAGCGCTCCATGGTGTGAGGTTCCACTCAGTGACCGACGTTCAGATTGGCCTGAACATTCACGCTTTGCTGGATCAGCGATCCAATGCCGCTGTTCTGCGCCATTACGGTGACACCCGCTGCCGCTGCCGCTGCACCCGACATGTTGTTGGACATGTCGAACGAGCCGGCATCCACCGAGTTCGATCCACCCGCACCACCGGTGCCACCCGCACCGGCAGTAGCCGAGCCACCCGTACCGGATGCACCGCTGCCACCCGCACCACCCATGCCTCCGGTGCTGTCGGCGGCGCCACTGGTTCCACCACTGGACATCGACGAGCCGCTGCTGGCAGTGGCTGCACCACTCGTGCCGGCACCACCGGCCCAGCTACCTGCGCCGCTCGTTGCGGTCCCGGAACCTGCACCGCGTTGATGATTGCGCGCGTTGCCGGTGTTACCACTGCTATCGCCACCAGCTGCTGCGCTCAGAGCGCCGGCATCGCCACTGGAGCTGCCCGATCCGCCTGCATGGCCACTGCGGGCATGGGCGCTTCCACCGTCACCGCCCGAGCCACCGTCACCACCGGCAGCGAAACCGCCGAGGGCGCCACCGCCCGCACCACCCTTGCCACCACTGGCATTACCCGAATTCGTCGCCACGTTGCCGATGTCGTGAACGCGGATGTTGGTCACTGTGCCATCAAGGCTGCTTACCGCGACCGCGTTGCTGGTATTGAAGGAGTCACTGACTGCCGAGGTCGCCGTTGCGCCGTTATTGGCCGCTGATGTGCCCAGCCCATTGGAGTTGACATCGCCACTGTTGCTCCGGTCATTACCGCTGTTCGTCTTGGTGACCGTCTTGCTGTGGGTGCTCGAATTGGTGTGCGTACTCGAATTGGTGTAGGTGAGCGTGTTTCCGTTGTTGAAGTTGTGATCTGCCATGGCCGGGAGAGCGAATCCCAAGCCAAGCAGCACTGCGGTTGCGAGAAGAGTCTTGCGCATGATCGTTCTCCTGGAGCAATACGGGTGGACCCCCTGTTTGTCTTGCGTTTGCAGCTCTCAGGTGAAGCAACATGCACGCCAGCGTGACGGTCTCGCAGACGCCAGAATTCATCCCTTGTAAATCAATGAATTACGCAAACACCACACAGATGCATGCATGTGTGAGCCGAATTGAAAAACAAGGCAATGCTCCAATCCCGTTACAGGTCGAACCCTGCATGCACCTGCGATACCGTTGTGGCACAAGGGAATTTTCCGGTCCGACGGATCACTGTTACACCTGTATCAGAAGTGTTACAGCGACAAGCCTCTTGTCGCCCGAACGCCGGGCATTCCACCGGCTGAGGCAACACATCGGGCCAGACGTCCCTCCCTCAAATGAGAGAGGGAGCCTTGCGGCTCCCTCTCCTACCTGCACGAGATCAGGACTCAGCGCTTGTCGATCGACACATAGGCCTGGTCTTCCGGGCCGGTGTAGTTGGCGCTCGGGCGGATGATCTTGCCGTCCTCGCGCTGCTCGATCACGTGCGCGCTCCAGCCGGAGGTGCGCGCGATCACGAACAGCGGCGTGAACATCGCGGTCGGCACGCCCATCATGTGATAGGCGCTGGCGGAGAACCAGTCGAGGTTCGGGAACATCTTCTTGACCTCGCCCATCACCTTCTCGATCCGCTCGGACACCTCGAACAGGGTCGGGTTGCCGCCATCGGTGCACAGCTTGCGCGAGATCTCCTTGATGATCTCGTTGCGCGGATCGGACACGGTGTACACCGGATGGCCGAAACCGATGATGATTTCCTTGCGTTCGACGCGGGCGCGGATATCAGCCTCCGCATCATTGGCATTGCGATAGCGCGCGATGATTTCCATCGCCACTTCGTTGGCGCCGCCATGCTTCGGGCCGCGCAGCGCGCCGATCGCGCCGGTGATCGCCGAATACATGTCCGAACCGGTGCCGGCAATTACACGCGCAGCAAAGGTCGAGGCGTTGAATTCGTGTTCGGCGTACAGCACCAGCGACTTGTCCAGCGCCTGTGCGTGCAGGTCGCTCGGCTTTTTGCCGTGCAGCAGGTGCAGGAAATGGGCGGCGATCGAGTCGTCGTCGGTCTGCGTCTCGATGCGCTTGCCGTTGTGGCTGAAGTGGTACCAGTACAGCAGCATCGAACCGAAGCTGGCCATCAGGCGGTCGGCGATCTCGCGCGCGCCGGTGACGTTATGGTCGTCCTTCTCCGGCAGCACGGTACCGAGTACAGAACAACCCGTGCGCATCACGTCCATCGGGTGCGTCGCGGCCGGAAGCAGTTCGAGCGCGCTCTTCACCGGTGCCGGCAAGCCGCGCAGGCGCTTCAGGCGCGCACGGTAATTGTTGAGTTCGGTCCAGTTCGGCAGCACGCCGTGCACCAGCAGGTAGGCCACTTCCTCGAAGCAACCCTTGGCAGCTAGGTCGTGGATGTCGTAGCCGCGGTAATGCAGGTCGTTGCCGCTGCGGCCGACCGTGCACAGCGCGGTGTTGCCTGCAGCCACACCGGACAGTGCGACGGACTTCTTGGCCTTGGGAAGGACTTGCTCGTTCATCGGGTGCTTCTCCTCAATAGCTCTGGAATCGGTCGGCGACAAGGCACCGACACGGACCTGCGAATGCCGGTCGGCAACTTTGGGAGGGTCTGAATAACTCGTCATCCCAGCGAAAGCTGGGATCCAGCGCCGTTGCAAGTCACTGAAGACGCTGGGTTCCAGCTTTCGCTGGAATTACGGGCAAAAGCTTATTCAGAACATCCTGAAAGTGTCGACCCATGGAATGGATTTCAGTCTTTCTTGCCGGCGAACAGCGCGTCGAGCTTGTCCTCGTAGGCGTGATAGCCGAGGTAGTCGTACAGCTCCTCGCGCGTCTGCAGGGTGTCGATGATGTTCTTCTGCGTGCCTTCGCGGCGCACGGTTTCGTAGAAATGGAGTGCCGCCTTGTTCATCGCGCGATAGGCACCACAGCAATACAGCGCGATATCCACGCCTGCGTCACGCAATTCGTCGGTGGTGAAGAAGGGTGTGGAGCCGAACTCGGTCAGGTTGGCGAGGATGGGCACCTTCACCGCGGCCTTGAACTTGCGATAGTCCTCCAGCGTCTTCATCGCCTCGGGGAAGATCATGTCGGCACCGGCCTCGACATAGGCGCAGGCGCGTTCGATGGCTGAATCGATGCCCTCGACGGCAGCTGCATCCGTGCGCGCCATCACCACGAAATCCGGATCGGTACGGGCATCCATCGCGGCCTTGATGCGATCGACCATCTCGCCCTTCGGCACCACTTCCTTGCCCGGACGGTGGCCGCAGCGCTTCTGGCCGACCTGATCCTCCATATGCACCGCGGCCACGCCGACGTTGACGAAGGAGCGGATCGTGCGCCCGATGTTGAACGCGCCGCCCCAGCCCGTATCGATATCGACCAGCAACGGCAGTTGCGTGGCATCCACGATGCGCCGCGCGTCGGTGAGCACGTCTTCCATCGTGCTGATGCCGAGATCAGGTACGCCCAGCGAATTGGCGGCCACGCCACCACCGGAAAGGTACAGCGCCTTGTAGCCGACGCGTTTGGCCATGAGACCGGCATAGGCCGTGATCGCACCCATCACCTGCAGCGGCCGCTCTTCAGCCAGTGCAGCGCGGAAACGCGCGCCCGGGGATGCCATCGTCGTCATGGATTGCTCCGCGTCAAAACGTGCATTTTAGCGCACTGCGCCACGCGAATCCCTGCCCTAGCAATTCGCCTTGAACCGATCGCCCACTTCGCGGAACTGCAGTCTGTCTGCACGGCTTGCATACGATAGCTTCAACAAATCGAATCAATCTGAACAATCAATTAGAGTAATCACGTGAGACCCCCTATTCTCACGCTTCACTTTCAACCAACACGGAAAACCAACGATGTCGCTGATCAACACCGAAATCAAACCGTTCAAGGCACAGGCGCTCAAGAACGGTCAGTTCATTGAAGTTTCCGACGCCGAGCTGAAGGGCAAGTGGTCCGTCGTGTTCTTCTACCCGGCCGACTTCACCTTTGTCTGCCCGACCGAGCTCGAGGACCTGGCTGACAACTACGCCGAATTCCAGAAGCTGGGCGTCGAGATCTACTCGGTTTCCACCGACACCCATTTTGCCCACAAGGCCTGGCACGACACCTCGGACGCGGTGAAGAAGATCAACTACACCATGGTTGGCGATCCGACCCACCAGATCTCGAAGAACTTCGAGGTGCTGATCGAGGACGCCGGCATCGCCGATCGCGGTACCTTCGTGATCGATCCGTCGGGCAAGATCCAGATCGTCGAGATCACTGCCGGCGGCATCGGCCGTGACGCCAAGGAACTGCTGCGCAAGGTCAAGGCTGCCCAGTACGTCGCCGCTCATCCGGGCGAAGTCTGCCCGGCCAAGTGGAAGGAAGGCGAGAAGACCCTCGCACCGTCGCTGGACCTGGTCGGCAAGATCTAAGCAACACCGCGCGTCATGCGCCACGGACCCGGAGTTCTTCCGGGTCCGGATTACCGGAACACAGTGCCAATGACGACACCCGGGTCCACCCGGGTGCTCGTCACGTACACCCTGAAGAAACCCATCGACGGAGAGCTCGCCCATGTTGGATGCCAATCTCACGGCCCAGTTGAAGGCCTATCTGGAAAAGGTCACGCAGCCGATCGAGATCGTTGCGTCCCTGGACGACAGTGCCAAGTCCCTTGAGCTGAACCAGCTGCTCGAGGAGATCACCGCGCTGTCTGACCGGATCAGCCTGGTGCGCCGCGACGACAACGAGCGCAAACCCTCGTTCGCGATCAATCGTGTCGGCAGTGATATCGGCGTGCGCTTTGCCGGCATCCCGATGGGCCATGAATTTACCTCGCTCGTGCTCGCCCTGCTGCAGGTCGGCGGACATCCGTCCAAGACTGCTGCGGACGTGATCGAGCAGGTGCGGAACCTCGATGGTGACTATCGTTTCGAAACGTATTTTTCGCTGTCCTGCCAGAACTGCCCCGACGTGGTGCAGGCGCTGAACCTGATGAGCGTGCTGAATCCGAAGATCCAGCATGTCGCCATCGACGGTGCGCTGTACCAGGACGAAGTCGATGCACGCCAGGTGATGTCGGTGCCAACCGTCTACCTCAACGGCGAAGTGTTCGACCAGGGCCGCATGAGCCTGGAACAGATCCTGGCCAAGCTCGATACCGGCGCCGCAAAGCGCGAAGCCGAAAAGCTCAAGACCAAGGATGCATTCGACGTACTCGTTGTCGGCGGCGGTCCGGCCGGTTCGGCAGCAGCGATCTATGCCGCACGCAAGGGCATCCGCACCGGCGTGGCGGCCGAGCGTTTCGGCGGCCAGGTGCTGGACACCATGGCGATCGAGAACTTCGTCTCCGTCTCGTACACCGAAGGTCCGAAGCTGGCCACGGCGCTGGAGCAACACGTCAAGGATTACGACGTCGACGTCATGAACCTGCAGCGTGCGGCAAAGTTGCTGCCGGCAACCGAGACTGGGGGCCTGATCGAAGTGCGCCTGGCCAACGGTGCCACGCTGAAATCGAAGACCGTCATCCTCTCCACCGGCGCCCGCTGGCGGCAGATGAACGTGCCCGGTGAAGACGAGTACCGCAACAAGGGCGTCGCCTACTGCCCGCACTGCGACGGCCCGCTGTTCAAGGGCAAGCGCGTGGCGGTGATCGGTGGTGGCAACTCCGGCGTCGAGGCAGCGATCGACCTGGCCGGCATCACCAGCCATGTCACCCTGGTCGAGTTCGACAACAAGCTGCGCGCGGACGAAGTCCTGCAACGCAAGCTGCGCAGCCTGCCAAACGTCGACATCATCGTCAGCGCGCAGAGCACCGAAGTGCTGGGCGATGGCCAGAAGGTCAGCGGGCTGGTCTACAAGGATCGCGTCAACGACGACATGCACACGATCGAGCTGGAAGGCATCTTCGTGCAGATCGGCCTGCTGCCGAACACCGAGTGGTTGAAAGGTACGCTGGAACTGTCGCCACGCGGCGAGATCGTCATCGACGAACGCGGCCAGACCTCGCTGCCCGGCGTATTCGCTGCCGGCGATGCCACCACCGTGCCCTACAAGCAGATCGTCATCGCCATGGGTGCTGGCTCCACCGCCGCACTCAGCGCGTTCGACCACCTGATTCGCAGCCCGATAGTGGCGAACGTCGAAAAGGAAGCGGTCGCCGCTTGATCGGAACGAAACGGATGGATCGTCAAATCAAGAGGGCGGCACAGTGGCCGCCCTCTTTCATCCGCCATGAGATGGTGACGCTTACTTTTTCGCGAACAGGTGCTCGACGCCGGCGCGCTCTTCGCGCAGTTCCTTGTCGGTGGCGTCCATGCGGGCACGCGAGAAATCGTTGATCGACAGCCCCTGAACGATCTCGTACTTGCCGTTCTTCACCGTCACCGGATAGCCGTAGATCACGCCCGGCGCGATGCCGTACGAACCGTCGGATGGGATGCCCATCGAGACCCAGTCACCTTCGGCCGTGCCCAGCGCCCACGAGCGCATGTGATCGACCGCAGCCGACGCAGCCGACGCAGCCGAAGATGCGCCACGCGCCTTGATGATCGCCGCGCCGCGCTGCTGCACGGTCGGGATGAAGTCGCTCTCGTACCAGGCCTGGTCGACCAGCGACAGCGCGGCCTTGCCGTCCACGGTGGCGTGGTGCAGATCCGGGTACTGGGTGGAGCTGTGGTTGCCCCAGATCGTCATCTTCTTGATGTCGGTGTTGTGCTTGCCGGTTTTCTCGGCGAGCTGGCTCAGCGCGCGGTTGTGGTCCAGACGGACCATCGCGGTGAAGCACTTCGGATCGAGGTCCGGCGCGTTCTGCTGGGCGATCAGCGAGTTGGTGTTGGCCGGGTTGCCGACCACCAGCACGCGCACGTCGCGCTTGGCGTGATCGTTCAGCGCCTTGCCCTGCGGGCCGAAGATGGCGCCGTTGGCTTCCAGCAGATCCTTGCGCTCCATGCCCGGGCCACGCGGACGTGCACCGACCAGCAGCGCGTAGTCGACATCCTTGAACGCGACGTTGAGGTCGTCGGTGGCGACGACGCCGGCCAGGGTCGGGAACGCGCAATCGTTGAGCTCCATCACCACGCCCTGCAGCGCGGGCAGCGCCGGGGTGATCTCCAGCAGATGCAGGATCACCGGCTGATCCGGGCCCAGCATGTCGCCAGCGGCGATGCGGAACAGCAACGCATAGCCGATCTGGCCAGCGGCACCGGTAACGGCAACTCGAACGGGGGCTTTCATCGTGGCAACTCCTTGGGGTGCATAAAACTTGAGGTGCATAAGACAAGGCCCGCACCTTGCGATGCGGGCCGGAACAATCGATCAGCTCAGTTCGGCGAAGAACTCGGCGATGCGCGCGAGACCCGGCGCCAGCTGTGTCGTGGGACAGGTGTAGGAAATGCGCATGGCGCGCGGCTCGCCGAATGCCGAACCCGGCACGCAGGCCACGCCCTTGGCTTCCAGCAGCGCGGCGCAGAACTCCACGTCACTGTTGATCTTGGTGCCGTTGTGGCTCTTGCCGAATGCCACGGAGATATCCGGGAACGCATAGAACGCACCCCGCGGCCGCGGGCAGACCACGCCGGGGATCGCGCCGAGCGCAGCGACGACGATGTCGCGCTTGCCGGCAAACTCCGCGCACTTCGCCTGCGGGATGTCCTGCGGACCGGAGAACGCCGCCACCGCCGCTGCCGTGATCACTTCCGGAATGCTGGTGATGTGGTTGGAATTGAGCGTGGTGACCGCCTTGGCCACCGACTCGGGACCTGCGATCAGACCCACGCGCCAGCCCGGCATGCCGTAGGTCTTGGAGACCGAGTCGACGAAGACCAGCCGCTCGCGCAGTTCGGGTTTGGCGAACACGAAGTTGTGGTAACCGATGCCGTCGAACACCATCGAGTTGTAGATGTCGTCGGTGACGATCCAGGTGTCCGGATGCTTCACCAGCACCTCGGCCAGCGCGGCGATTTCCTCGCGCGTATAGACCATGCCGGTGGGGTTGGAGGGGTTGTTGAACAGGAACACCCTCGGCTTGCGCGCCAGCGCCGCGTCGAGCTGGACGGGCGTGAGCTTGTAGTTCTGCGCCGCACCGCAATGCAGCACGTTGACCTTGGCACCGACGATATCGGCGATGTCGTGATAGGTGGTCCAGTACGGTGCCGCGAAGCAGATCTCGTCACCTTCGTCGAGCAGTGCCTCGGCCAGGTTGTACAGCACCTGCTTGGCACCGATGCCGATCGAGAGGTTCATGCGGCTGTAGCCACTGAAACCAAGCGCCTCGATGTGCTTCAGGAACGCATCCAGCAGCGGCTCGGCGCCGCGGTTGCTGCCGTACTGGCCGGAGTCGTGCGACAGCGCCTCGCGCGCCGCGGCGTACACATGCTCGCCGGGCAGGAAGTTCGGCACACCGATCGAGAAGCTGATGATGTCGCGGCCGGCAGCCTTGAGCTGCTTGGCCTTCTCGGCTATCACCATGATCGCGCTGGGTTTGGCGCGGCCGACACGCTGGGCAAGCTGGGGCATGGGTTCCTCGACGTCAGGGGATGAGGTCAGCAAACCCGTGAATTTTAGCATGCGGCGCTGCGGCATCCAGCAGAATCGCAAAAGCTTGCGCGATCTTTTCCTATGGTGTTATCCAGCCGACTCGTTGCATGATGCGGACGCCGCCGCACCATGTGCACACGGTCGCTGGTGGAATTGGTCGACTCAACAGCAACCCAGGGAGGTAGGTGTCCATGTTTCACCTGATATGGTCCATCATCGTTGGTTTCTTCGTTGGCCTGATCGGCAAGTTCGTCCTCGATCACGTTTTCGGCGCAAACATACACCTCGGCTTCTGGCTGACAGCCATCGTCGGCATCGTGGGTTCAGTGATCGGTGGCCTGATCGGCAAGGCGATCAGTGCACCGGCACCCGACTCCAAGTTCCATACCGCCGGCTTCCTGATGTCGATCGTCGGCGCGATCATCCTGTTGCTGGTTGTGCAGTTCGTCTTCAAGTAATCGCCACCACCGGCCGAAGCATCAGCGTCGGTCCCTGGCAGGCAGCACAAATGAAATCGGCGGGTAAATCCCGCCGATTTCATTTTATGGGGTCACACGGCAATGATCAGGCCGCGCCGCCCATCAGCTTGCCGGCAAGCCCTTCGAGCATGCCGAGATTGAAGCCGCTGCCCTGCCCTGCGGCTGGCACCTGGCCATCAGGCGTCAGATGATCGACCGCGTGCGGCAAGACCTGCGAAAGACCGTTAAGCACCACGCTGGGGTCGACGCCAAGCTTGCTGGCAGCCTCCTGTACCACCGAACCCATGCCTCCGTTCTGGAGCGCCTGGCCGAGCTGATCGCCCGACACCGGCTGGTTTGCGCCCGTACCAACCCACGACTGCACGGCACCGCCCAACCCATGTTGCTGCAGCATGCTGGTCAAACCCTGCACGCCACCGGCCTGCTGCAGCAGCTGGCCCGCCACACCGATCAGCGAACCCGTACCACCAGCCTGCTGTCCCTGCCCTCCAAGCAAACTATCGAGGAATGACATGGTCGTTCTCCTTAATGAGTGAATAGGTGTGTAGCCCGCCGATCATAGGCGCGCAAAACCGCGTTTGTCATGACATTCGCGCACAAAAAGAAACCGCCGGTCACAGCCGGCGGTTTCTTTTTTGAATCCACTAACTAACGAAAACTCAACCGCGCTGGTCGAGAACCGCGTTCCAGTCCTTCACGCGATCGGCCTGTGCGGTCAGCAACGCGTCGACATCGCCTTCCACGGTAACCTTCTCGATCACGTCACCCTGCTGGATTGCATTGACCACGGCCATGTCGGCCGCATCCAGCACTTCGCCGAACACGCTGTGCTTGCCGTCCAGCCACGGCGTGGCGCCATGGGTGATGAAGAACTGGCTGCCATTGGTGCGCGGACCGGCATTCGCCATCGACAGCACACCGGGCTTGTCGTGACGCAGCGAAGCGTTGAACTCATCCTCGAACTTGTAACCCGGGCCGCCACGGCCACTGCCCTCGGGGCAACCGCCCTGGATCATGAAGTCGGCGATCACACGATGGAACGACAGCCCATCGTAATAGCCGCGCCTGGCCAGGTTGACGAAATTGGCGACCGTGACCGGAGCCTTGTCCTCATGCAGACGCAGGTGGATCGGGCCGCGGTTGGTGGTGAAGGTGACATTGATGGTCATCGAGAATCCTTGGGTTCGGAAGCTGCATCGCGCCACGGCTCGGGCGCGAGGGCTGCCAAGAATACTCCAGTGCCGCCGGTGTGGCAGCGCTATGACCGCCTGGAACTAAGGCAGGCCAAGCGTGTTGCGCTCCAGCACCCCTGCACCGCGTGGCTGTGCCGCCGGCGTCGGTACCCCGGCTGGCCATGCCGCCCCTTCGTACAGGTGCGCCCACAGCCGATCCAGCGCCGCATAGCCATACGGCAATAACGGTACATGCTTGTCGCCGAAGCCGGACAACACGAGGAACGCATCGAAGTGCTGCGCGTACGGCACCTTCCAGTAGACCGGCGTGCGTCCCTGGTCGCGCAGCCAGGCCACATAAGGTTCGGAGCTGAAGGCGGTCGGCAACAATCCGTCGCTGGCCCCGTGCACCACCCACAGCGGCAGGTCCTTGCGCGGCAACCGGGCCACGGTGGCGGCAATCGAAGCATGCAGCGCCTGCGATTCGTGATCGTCGCCGGTCCACAGTGCGCGCAGGCACTCGCTGCCGACCAGGGTGGGATCCGTCGAGACACTGGTACCGCCAAACAGGCCGATGCCGTTGCCCGGCGGAATGCCCGAACCATCCGCCCACCACGTCGCCCGCGTGGCCGGGTCGGCCACACCCGGCTGCCCTTTGGCATCGAGCGCGGCGTAATGGAAACCGCACGGCATGTCGGTGGCGCCGCGGCGCAGGTAGGACGAGGCATAGCCAGCGGCAATCACCCGCCACAGATCGAACGCGGTGGTGCTGGCGGCCGTGCTCATCGCCTCGTCCGTCCAGCCGCGGGCATGCAGATACTGCCGTGCCTGCTCCGCCTGTTCGGCCACCGTGTTGCCACTCAGCTTGCCCTGCGCGCGCAGGCTGGCGCAGCGCACCGGCCATGCCGGCAGCGGCACGCCCCGCGGGCCGCGCGCCAATGGCACGCTGGCGAAATGCTCGGCGCTCAACGCACACGGCAGCCAGACCGCCGCCTCGGTGGCGTAGTCGTACATCGCACGACCGTGGCCCAGCACGTGGACGTTCGGTTCCAGCGCCACCACGCCGGCGAAGAAATGTTCCTTGTCGAGACCTGCAGCCTGCAGCACCGCACCGCCACCGTTGGACAGGCCGGTGGCGATGATCTTCGTGTTCTGCGGGGTGAACGGCGCATCGGCGGGAAACGCACGATCGAGCATGGCCAGCCCGAACTGCGCCGCCTGGATCACATGTTGGCCCCAGTCGGCTTCCGGATTGTCGCCGGAGTTCATCTGCTTCACCGCGATGCCCGCCGTCGGCGGCGCCGGCGTGGGCTGGAACTCCAGCTCGGCCTCGCCACGTTTGGCGCGACGGCCATCCAGCCCGACGCCGCTGTTGTCGGCGTAATCGAAGTAGCCGGCACCCGTGCCCTTGTCGGTATAGGCCACCGCGCAACCATGCGGCAGACCCCAGGCACCCGCCAGCGCGATCGCGCCGTAGATGCCGCGCGAACCCGACGAGGCAGTCACTACCAGGCAGCGTTTCTGCCGGTCGAAATGATCGGGTACCTGCAGCAGCACGCGATGCGGTGCGCGTGCACCGGGGATGCGCGCAAACGCCTGGTATTCGCGACCGGGTACATCCGGCACGCCGCCATAGACCGTGCCGTAACCACCCAACGGACCAAGATCGGCAATGCCTTTCCAGCTGGTCTGGATTGCGCGTCGGCGCAGCTCTTCCGCCGTAGGATTCAGTGGATCGGCAAACGGCAGCGGCACGCTGGCCAGACCCGCCAGCCCCAACCCGGCACTCAGCAAATCATCGCCACCGCGATGATCGGTCATCCGCACTTCGCCGTACTCGACATCACGCATCACGGGTTCCTTGGGCACAGGGCCGCCAGCACAAGCCGACAGCATGAGCAGGACCAACAGAGGGATTACGCGGGCGGAGTTTTTCATCCCGCCACCATAACAAGCATGCACGCGACCGCCATCGTACGAAAGTCCAGCATGACAGCAGTGACCTCCGGACCTCGACGGCAGTGCCCCAGCCCGCTAACGTCCACGGCATGACGAGCCTGCTCATCGCCGACGACCACCCGCTATTCCGCGCCGCGCTGCGTCTGGCCGCCAGCGAAAGCCTGCCCGACTGCCGCGTGCGCGAAGCCGCCGACCTGTCCGGCGTACTCGCCGCACTGGCCGCCGAACCGGACACCGACCTGGTCTTGCTCGACCTGCACATGCCCGGCAGCCAGGGCCTGTCCGGTCTCGCCACGCTGCGCGGCCAGCATCCCGGCGTCGCCGTGCTGGTGGTCTCCGCGCACGATGAGCCGCGCATCGTGCGCCGCGTGCTCGATCACGGCGCCGCCGGCTTCATCCCCAAGAGCGCCAGTCCGGCCGAAATCGGCGAAGCGATCCGCCACGTACTCGACTGCGGCAACTGGCTACCACCCGATCTTGCCGCCGCCGTTGCGGCATTGCCCGCCGATCCAGCCGACACCGACCTCGCCAGCCGCCTCGCCCGCCTTACGGAACAGCAGTCCCGCGTCCTCGCCCTGCTCGCCGAGGGCTTGCTCAACAAGCAGATCGCCGACCGGCTGGCGATACAAGAACGTACGGTGAAAGCGCATGTGACGGCGATCTTCGAGAAGCTCAAGGTGAGGAATCGGACGCAAGCGGGGATGTTGCTGCGGTCGTTGGATTTGGGAGAACCGGCGCGGGTGATATGAGAGAGACTTTGTGCACAGTGACGGATACCGAAGATGGTTCGTAAGAGCCGTTTTCGACCCGAAGCGGACCATCAAAGCCATGGCACTCTTGGGCGAACGCGATGGATAAGACCGAAGTACTTAACGTGTGGATCCCGTACCGGCTTCAGGCAATCGACACGATGCTTTGGGCCTACAACAAACTGTATGACCTGTCTTCACCCAGGATCATGGAGGTCGTTGTCAATGGAGAAGTTATCTTGCGGGGTGACGCCAGTGCGATCCTGAATCCCATGATTGAAGTGGGGTTTGTTCATGCACGTTCACTGCTGGAGTTTTTAGGTCTGGCGGCCAAGCAGGGAAAACTCGTGGCGAAGGGGAATCGGCTTCCAGATGACATTGCGATTGAGCACTACAGCGTCAATGGGGTGACCCTGGAAATGGTGGCGCCGTCGTCGGCATTAGATGACTACAAGGGCGGAAAGCGTGAACGCGGCGAGCGTGCCTTGTTGGCGATCTTTGAGCTCACCAACAAGGGACTTGCACATCTATCCAGTGAATTTCCCGATGGGTACACGAGCGTTGATCTTGAAATCGCCTGCAAAGGTATTCGGGCGCTGATCGGGAACCACCTTTACGCGAAGTTGGGCATGCAGATGCCTGGACCACCTACTTCGGCTTGAATCTTGGCGAGTAGCATTGCTGACAGGGGAATGTCTGCTTGCGACCCAAGGCGGACATTGCACCACAGACAACCTGCCAGCTTGCTGTTGATGACCGCTTTCAGCGGCACAGCGTGAACTAAGCTCGATACCAGCGTTAGGCGCGCCCGGCTCCGACTGTCACCCGCTGCAAGACCTGCCGCAACGCCAACGGTTTTAGCGGCTTGTACAAGACCCCGACGCCCGCATCGAGCAAGCGCTGACGCAGTTCGCCATCGCGATCGGCGGTGAGCATCACGGTTGGCACACTGGAGTGCCGTTCGCGTAGCTGATGCCACACATCCCAACCGGTGTGACCGCCGTCGAGGTGGAAATCAAGGATATGCAGGTCCGCTCGCCACGGCACAGCCAAGGCTTGTTCGGCGTTGCGCGCGGCATGTACGTGCCAACCCCAGCTGGTCAGTAGACTGCTGAGTGCGGCGAGTGCGGCTGGCTCGTTGTCCAACACCAGCGCACGACCGGCCGGCAACGACTGCTGCGCATAGGCAACAGGTGGTAGTCGCATGGCAGCTCGCGCAATCGGCATGCTCAGATCGAACACGCTGCCGCGGCCCAGCCACGAGCGCAGCCCGAGTGGATGCCCGAGCAGACCGGCCATGCGTTGCGCGATCGACAAGCCCAGTCCGAGTCCCTGGCCGCCCGCAGCACTGCCGCGCCGGAACTCCTGGAAGATCAGTTGCTGCTCGCCCGGAGCGATGCCAGGGCCGGTATCCCACACTTCCACCCGCAACTGATCGCCACGCCGACGCACACCGAGCAATACGCGGCCATGTTCCGCATAACGCAACGCATTCGACAGGAAGTTCTGCAGCACGCGGCGCAATAGCTGCGGATCGGAGCGCACCCATGCGCGCGTACCGGCCACGTCGAACCGCACGCCGCGGTCGAGCGCGATGGCGCGGAATTCCGCAGCCAGCGGATCGAGCACCTCGGCCAGCGGAAACGCGCGCGGCTGCGGATGCAGGCGGCCGCCTTCGAGCCGTGCGATGTCTAGCAGGCCGGCGAGCAGGCCTTCGGTGGCGGCCAGCGCGCCATTGAGGTGATGCGCGGTGGTGGCATCGGCACCGCGCTCGGTGAGCGAGTGGGCGAACAACTGTGCCGCGTGCAGCGGCTGCATCAGGTCGTGCGTGACTGCAGTAAGGAAACGGCTCTTCGCCTCGTTCGCGCCCTGCGCTTCCGCCGACGCTGCGGCCAATGCGCGGGTGCGCTCCTCCACCCGCAGTTCGAGTGTCTCGTTGACACGCTTGAGCGAGCCTTCGGCCTGACGGAACGCGGTGACGTCGGTGAAGGTGGCGACGAACCCGCCGCCGGGCATCGGGTTGCCGCGGATCTCGACGATGGTGCCGTCGGGGAAGCGCCGCTCGGACAGGTGCCGGGTGCCGGCGCGCATGTGGGTGAGTCGCTGTTGCACGCGCTGTTCGACTTCACCGGGGCCGAGCATGCCGGCATCGATGTTGTAGCGGGTCAGCTCGGCGACCGAGCGGCCCACCTGCAGCAGTTCGGACGGATAGTTGAACAGGCGTGCATACGGACTGTTCCAGGCCACCAGCTGCAATTCGGCGTCAACCACGCAGATGCCCTGGCTCATGTTCTCCAGTGCTGCTTCCAGCACGCGCTGGTTGAAGCGCAGGTCCTGTGCCGCCTCGCCGACGATGGCGACGACGGTGTCCAGATCGTCGCGTCCCTGCCGATGCACTACTTCCAGCAGCAACCGCGCCGAGGCGGCGCCAATCACTGCGGCCAGTTCGTGCTCGACCTCGGCCACGCGCACAGCGCCGGCCGATCCGCTGGCAGGCGCGTTGGCGAACAAGTGCTCGACCCGCTCCGGTGGCAGGAAACGCGCCGCCAGCGCATGCAATTCAGCCACGCCGACATGACCCACGCTGACCACTAGCGTGGCCCGACCATAACGCGAGCCGGCCACCGCCAGCATCACCGCGCCATTCGCCGCCAGACTCACCACCACCGCACGACCCAGCCGGTTCCAGTCGCCGAGTCCAAGCAGATCGTCCGGTGCCAGCCAGTGCAGGCCGAACGGGCCCACGTGCAGCCAAGGCAAGGCAGACGGCAGCAGCGACGGCAGCACCGCGTATATCCACACTAGCGTGCCGGCCGCTAGCCCGGCCATCACCGCGCGCGAGCCCAGCTGCGGGCGGTATACCGCGGCCAACAGCGCCGGCGTGAGTCCGGCCAGTGCGGAGAACGAGATCGCACCGATATCGGCCAGCGCCTCATTGCGCGCCAGCACGCGGCTGTACGCCCACGCCAGCAGGATCACCACCAGGATCGCCACGCGTCGGTGGTTCAGCAGCTCGCCACGCAGATCGCCATGTTCGTCGCGGCCCCAGCCGGCCTTCACCCGCAGCGGCGCTATGAAGTGATTGACCACCATCAGGCTCAAGGTGAGCGTGGCGATCACTACCATGCTGGTGGCGGCACTGAGGCCACCGAGGAAGGCGATCAGCGCCAGGCCGTGTTCACCGCGCGCCAGCGGCAGCGCCAGCACGTACATGTCCGACGACACCCCGCTCGGCCCCAGCAACGCATCGCCCAGCCGCGCCAGCGGCAGGATCGGCAGCGAGATCAGCAGTAGGTACAGCGGGAACAGCCAGCGCGCACTGCGCAGATGCCCGTCGTTACGGCATTCCACAATGCCCGCATAGAACTGGTGTGGCATGGTGAACATCGCCAGTGCACCGAGCAGGATCAGCGCCGGGAAACCGCTGCTGTCCGGTGGTGACGGCACGTTGAGCGGCAAGCCCGCCGGCAACGCGACGAACAGCAACGTACCCAGCGCCAGCATCGCACCAAGCTTGAACAGCGACTCGAACGCCATCGCCAGCACCAGCCCGCGGTTGTGCGCCATGGTCGAGGCGCGCCGCGTGCCGAACAGCATCGCGAACAGCGCCATCAGCAGCGCGACATACAGCGCACTGTCCTGCCACGGCTCCGACTCGGACAGTTGTCCTTGACTGAGGATGCCGTAGCTCATCGCCACCGCCTTCAGCTGCAGCGCGATGTACGGCACGATGCCGATCAGCACCACCACGGTGACCAGCGCGGCCAGCCCCGAGTGCCGTCCCAGCCGCACCGCGATCAGGTCGGCCAGCGAGCCGGCGTTGTACTCGCGCACCAGCTGCACCATCCGGCGCAGGAATTTCAGTGCGAACAAGTACATCAGGATCGCCCCGACAAATGTCGGTGGCAGCCACCAGCCGGAGCGACTGGCCTGGGTCACCGTGCCGTAGAACGTCCACGAGGTGCAGTGGATCGCCAGCGACAAGGCGTACACGATCGCCCAGCGCTTCTCGAGCAGCTGCGGGCGGCGTTCGCCAAGCAGTGCCACGCCGAACAGGAGGCCCAGCCAGCACAGCGCGGCAACGGCGATCAGGCCAGCGCTCAGCATGGAAGGTTCCACAAGGCGGGCTCCCTCCCCTGCTTGCAGGGGAGGGCTGGGGAGGGGTGCTTTTGATCTTGTTGCAAGCTCGGACAACCCCCTCCCAACCTCCCCCTGCGCGCAGGGGGAGGAGCAGAAACTAGCATCAATGCGTCGTCGGCAATCCCAGCACGTGTACCGCGTTCACCAGCCAGCGCAGCTGCACGCCATGACGGTTGTCGTAGTCGGCTCCGGAATATCCCCACCAGTCCCAGCATGCTTGCGGATTCAAGGGCGCGAAACTTGCGCGAGTCTGAGGATATAGCACGGCCACATCATAGACATCGGCCCAGCGGTTGAAGCCGGCATCTTTCACGAACGCCTCGCCCACCGCATCGGCGTTCTGCTTGCAGCCATGGAACGCGACCACCAGGCCGCACGGTTTGCCGGCGAGGCAGTCCGGTGGCAGATAGACGTAGCCGGTCTTGGCCAGCAAGGCATCGGCGCCATCGGGACGCAGCGCATCCTGGTCGAACGTGCGCAATTCACCGCGTGCCGGCGCCGCCACGTGGGCCGGCTTGCCGAACATCTGCGCGAAGATCTCACCGGCGGCATCGAAGCCGCAGTGGCCAAGGTACGGCGACGCCGATTTGTCGCAGTCGTCACCGCTGGCGGCCACCGGCAGGTTGTGTGCGAACGCGCGCTGGCCATCGTCGTGTACCTGCATGCCGCTCAGGCCAGGCGTGCTGTCACGCAGCTGCTCGTAGAAGTGCGCCCCGGCCTCGGCCACCGCCGGTGCCACCAGCGCATCGGCGCTGCCGTGCAGCAGGTAGACATGCGCATGGGCGAGATCCTTCAAGGGTCCAATCTCGCCGGTAGCCGCACGCTTCGTGGCGTTTGCCACCAAAGCCCCGACATCCGGTGCAGGCACACCTTTCATGCAGCTGCCAAGGGCAACGTCCAGCTTGCCGCCAGCACAACCGTAAGGGCCACCAGCGACCAGCGCCGCATTCGGGAACAGCTCCGGATAGGCGAGCTGCGCCTGGGTTGCCATGTAAGCACCAGACGAAAGTCCGACCACCGCGACCCGCGACGGGTCAAGTTTCAGTTTCGGCAAGGTACCTGTCGGTTGGGCCGCGCAGGCACTCCCGCTGCCGAGCAACAGCGACAAACCGCACAAGCGGATCCAGACTTTCAATGACATGGACGATCTCCGTGATTCGACAACTGCAACCGGCTCATGCGTAACCATGGTGGCTGCGCATGAACCGGTTGTCATCCGAACGTCCCGGCTCAGAACGTGTAGCGTGCGGTCAACGTCACCATCCGCGGCGCGCCGTAGAAGCCGGTGACGATGCCTAGTGCGGCGATGTTGTAGCCGGTGGTGCGATACGACCTGTTGGCGAGGTTGGAGCCTTGCAGGCTCAGCGTCCACGGCTGGTTGATCTGCCAGATCAGGCCGGCGTTCCACAATCCGTAGGCCGGCTGTTCGATGAGCGGCGACAAGGTCGTCTCCGGGAAGACGCTGGTCTGGTAGGTGTAGTTGACGCGGCCGGTGATGCTGCCGCCATTGGACAGCGGGAAGCTGCGCTCGAGGTTCAACGCACCGGACCACCTCGGTGCATTGGTGAAGCTCTGCGTGTCGGCGATGTTCACGCCACTGCTCATGAACTGCGTGTACTTGGTATGCAGGTAGGCGAAGTTGCCGCTGAAGGTCCAGTTCTCGGCCGGCTTCCAGGCAAACTCTTCTTCCAGTCCGTCGATATGGCCCTTGCCGGCGTTGGTGAAATCGCCGAAGAAGCCCTGGCTGCCGTTCGGCAGCGTGTACGAGGTGAACACCGACAGCTGGATGTTGGAATAGATGTTGTGGAACAGCGCCGTGTTCATCATCAGGCTGTCGTCGAAGAAGGTCATCTTGCTGCCCAGTTCGAACGACTGCACCTTCTCGTCCTGGATCGGGCGGCACGACTCGGGAATCGCCGAGCAGTTCGCGCGGATGTTGTAGCCACCGGAGTGGAAGCCCTCGCTGTAGCTGGCGTAGAGCTTGACCTGATCGGTTGCGGAGTAGTCCAGCGACACCTTCGGCGAAACGTTGTGCGTCGTGTGTGCACCGGTGAAGTTGGCCAGTGTCGAGGTCGGATCGGTGAAGCTGGCGTTCGCGTAACCGTAGTTCTGGATCAGCGCGGTCTTCTTCTCGTCGGTCAGGCGCACGCCGACATCCAGGCTCCAGACCGGGCTGATGTCCCAGGTGAAGTCGCCGTAACCGGCGTAGCTCTTGGTACCGATGGTGCCGCCGGTGCTGCCGTACTGCGAATAGCCCAGCGTGCTGTAAGGCGGCGAGCCGAGGAAGATGTTGCGGATCTGCCCGCTCGCGGTGCCGTTGAAGTAGTACAGGCCGAACACGCCATGCACGGAACCGCCGGAATCGTAATTGGCCTGGAATTCCTGGGTGAACTGGTGATCCTTGTAGACGGCCGCGACATCCGCGATCTGCTCCGGCAACGTGTCGAAGTCGATGTTGGTACCGGTCGACGAACCACGTACGGCGGTGATCGATTTCAGCGACCAGTCCTGGCTGGCGATCCAGTTCATCGTGAGCGCGGCACCATAGAGCTTGGTGTGGTTGACCTGCGCCATGCCGCTGCGCGTGTCGTAGTCACTCGACAAGGGTGCATAGCCCGGGTCGAACGAATTGGCGATGAGCATCTTGGCGCCGCGCGGATTGGAGTTGTCGCGCACGCCATCCATCGTCAACTGCGCGTTGAAGGTGCTCGACGGAAAGAAACCCAGCGTGGCGCGCGCGGCATTGGTGTTCTTGTTGCCGTTGCGGCTGCCGCTGAGCAGGTCGGTGCCGAAGCCGTCGTTGTGTTCGCTGGCATAGGCAATGCGTCCGCGCCACACGCCGTCGGCGCTGGCGCCACCGACGCTGGCCTTGACGTCCTTTTCGCCGTGGGTACCGATGGTCGTCTCCACCGCGCCTTCGGTCTTGGTCGGCAGCGGTGCGGACACGTACTTGATCGCGCCGCCAATGGTGTTCTTGCCGTACAGGCTGCCCTGCGGACCGCGCAATACCTCGATGCGACTGACATCGAACACGTCGAGCATGGTGCCCTGCGGACGCGCCATGTACACGTCGTCGAGATAGATGCCGACCGCCGGATCGAAGCCCCAGGTCGGATCGGCCTGGCCGACGCCGCGGATATAGGCGGTAAGTGTGGTGTTGGAGCCACGCGCGGCATAGATCTGCAGCGACGGCACCTTGCCCTGCAGGTCGGCGAGGTTCTGCACGTTCTGATTGAACAGCGACTCCGCAGTGAAGGCGCTTACCGCGATCGGCACGTCCTGCAGGGTTTCCTCGCGCTTGCGTGCGGTCACCGTGACCTGCCCGAGCTGCTTGGCGTTGGCCGGCTTGGCCTGGTCAACCGGAGCTGTGCTGGTACTGCTTTGCTGCGCATACAGCGGTGCGCCAAACAGCAGGCCAGTCGTCGCCAGACCAATCGCCAGACTCAGATACGTGCGCTTCATGACTTCCCCTTTCGACTTGGCGCATCCATCGCTGAAGGATGCAGGCAGTGACGCAGCCATCGACGATGGATGCTGATGCGACGAAGAGTAGGCAGCCGGCACTGACACGACACTTGTACCTTCGTACAGTGCCCGCGCGGCTGGCACGCGCCGATACTCGGCCCTCGTCGATTCCGACGTTGTCTCCCGAGGATCCGCAAGGATGGCTTTCCTGATCGTGCTGGCTGCGCTGTGTTTCCTGATGTTCGCGGCGTATCGCGGCTACAGCGTGATCCTGTTTGCGCCGATCGCTGCGCTGGGGGCTGTGCTGCTGACCGAGCCGTCGCTGGTCGCACCGATGTTCACCGGCCTGTTCATGGACAAGATGGTCGGCTTCCTCAAGCTGTACTTTCCGGTGTTCATGCTCGGCGCGGTATTCGGCAAGCTGATCGAGCTGTCCGGTTTCTCGAAGGCGATCGTCGCCGCCACCATCGGCCTGGTCGGGCGCAGCCGCGCGGTCCTGTCGATCGTGCTGGTATGCGCATTGCTGACCTACGGCGGGGTGTCGCTGTTCGTGGTGGTGTTCGCGGTGTATCCATTCGCGGCCGAGCTGTTCCGCGCCAGCAACATCCCGAAGCGGTTGATCCCCGGCACCATCGCGCTTGGCGCGTTCACCTTCACCATGGATTCGTTGCCGGGTACGCCGCAGATCCAGAACATCATCCCCACCGCGTTCTTCGGCACCAACGCATGGGCGGCGCCGTGGCTGGGCACGATCGGCGCCGTGTTCATCCTGATCGTGGGCCTGGCGTATCTGGAATCACGCCGGCGCAAGGCTGCCGCCGCGGGTGAAGGTTATGGTGACAACCTGCTCAACGAACCGGTGCCATTCGATTACGGCAAGCTCGCCCACCCGCTGATCGCGCTGTTGCCGCTGGTGCTGGTCGGCGTCTGCAACAAGCTGTTCACCGACCTGATCCCCCGTGTCTACGGCGAGACCCAATCATTCCTGCCCAGCGTGGTCGGCGAAGCCAAGCCGGTGGTGCAGGAAGTGGCCAAGATCGCTGCGATCTGGGCGGTGGAAGGTGCGCTGCTGGTCGGCATCCTGTGCGTGCTGGCGTTTGCCTGGCGACCCGTGACGCGCCAGTTTGCCGATGGCAGCAAGGCCGCGGTCGGTGGCGCACTGCTGGCCTCGATGAATACCGCCTCGGAATACGGCTTCGGCGCAGTGATCGCGGCCCTGCCCGGCTTCAAGCTGGTGGCCGATGCGCTGCACACGATTCCGAACCCGCTGCTGAACGAGGCGGTCACCGTGACCGCGCTGGCCGGCATCACCGGCTCGGCCTCCGGCGGCATGGGCATCGCGCTGGCGGCAATGGCCGATACCTTCATCGCCAATGCGCATGCGGCCGGCATTCCGCTGGAGGTGATGCACCGGGTCGCCGCGATGGCCTCCGGCGGCATGGACACGCTGCCGCACAATGGTGCCGTGATCACCCTGCTGGCGGTCACCGGACTGACCCACCGGCAGTCCTACAAGGACATCTTCGCGATCACCGTGATCAAGACGCTGGCCGTGCTGGTGGTGATTGCCGCGTACTATTTCACCGGCATGGTCTAGACCGACGCCGCTCCGTGGCCAGCCGTGCGCCGATGGGGCCATGACGGCAGCCATCGCCCCCTGAACAGGGCTCGCGCACGAATACGGGCAAGTTGTCACATAAATCCGTATAATTCTCGGGTTAACCCTCTGATAACCCACGTGGTGGCTCCAAGCGCCACCCGAGTCGATCCCATGTCCATTGAAAATCTGCGCAATATCGCCATCGTCGCCCACGTCGATCACGGCAAGACCACGCTCGTCGACCAGCTGCTGAAACAGTCCGGCACGCTCAACGAGCGCACCGTGCTGGCCGAGCGCGTGATGGACAGCAACGATCAGGAAAAGGAGCGTGGCATCACGATCCTGGCCAAGAACACGGCCATCACCTGGCAGGGCAACCGCATCAACATCGTCGACACCCCCGGCCATGCCGACTTCGGCGGCGAGGTGGAGCGCGTGCTGTCGATGGTCGATACCGTGCTGATCCTGGTCGACGCGATGGACGGCCCGATGCCGCAGACCCGCTTCGTGACGCAGAAGGCGTTCGCCATGGGTTTCAAGCCGATCGTGGTGATCAACAAGGTCGACCGCCCGGGCGCACGTCCGCAGTGGGTCGTCGACCAGGTGTGGGATCTGTTCGACCGCCTCGGCGCCACTTCCGAACAGATGGATTTCCCGATCGTGTACGCCTCGGCGCTGAACGGCTACGCCAGCCTCGACGACTCCGTCCGCGAAGGCGACATGACCCCGCTGTACCAGGCCATCATGGACCACGCCCCCAAGCCGGAAGTGGATCCGAACGGTGCGTTCCAGATGCGCATCAGTCAGCTGGACTACAACAACTTCGTCGGTGTCATCGGCATCGGACGCATCCAGCGCGGCGCGCTGAAGAAGAACATGCCGGTCGCCATCATCGACCGCAACGGCAAGAAGCGCCAGGGCAAGATCCTGCAGGTGCTCGGCTTCCTCGGCCTCGAGCGCATCGAGCAGGACAGCGCCGAGGCGGGCGACATCGTCGCCATCTCCGGCATCCAGGAACTGACCATTTCCGACACCATCTGCGCGCTGGACACTCCGGAAGCGTTGCCACCCCTGACCGTCGACGAGCCGATGATCAGCATGACCTTCCAGGTCAACAACTCGCCGTTCGCCGGCAACAAGGATCTCTCGGGCGGCAAGTTCCTGACCAGCCGCCAGATCCGCGACCGTCTCGAACGCGAGCAGGTGCACAACGTCGCCCTGCGCGTCGAGGATGGCTCCGATGCCGACAAGTTCCTTGTCTCGGGCCGTGGCGAACTGCATTTGTCGGTGCTGATCGAAAACATGCGCCGCGAAGGCTACGAGCTGGCCGTGTCGCGTCCGGAAGTGATCATCAAGGAGATCGACGGCCAGAAGATGGAGCCGATCGAGCAGCTGGTGGTCGATCTCGAGGAAACCCACCAGGGTCCGGTGATGGAGCGCCTCGGCGTCCGCAAGGGCCAGCTGAAGAACATGGAGCCGGACGGCAAGGGCCGCGTGCGCCTCGAGTACCTCATCCCGGCGCGCGGCCTGATCGGTTTCCAGAACCAGTTCAAGACCCTCACCCAGGGCTCGGGCCTGCTGTTCCACGTGTTCGATCACTACGGTCCGAAGGAAGAAGGCCAGATCGCCAAGCGCCTCAATGGCGTGATGATTGCGAACGGTGGCGGCACCACGCCCGCCTATTCGCTGGGGCCGCTGCAGGATCGCGGCAAGCTGTTCGCGGCGGAGGGCGACTCGGTCTACGAGGGTCAGCTGGTCGGCATCCACGCCAAGGACAACGATCTCACCGTCAACGCGATCAAGCCGAAGCCGCTGACCAACATGCGCGCCTCGGGCAAGGACGATGCGATCCAGCTGACCCCGGCAATCAAGTTCTCGCTGGAGCAGGCGCTGGATTTCATCGACGACGACGAGCTGGTCGAGATCACCCCGAAGGAGATCCGCCTGCGCAAGAAGCACCTCACCGAGAACGACCGCAAGCGCGCCTCGCGCGGCTGAGTTGTCGTCTCACCGATGGATCGGAAGGCCGCCGCAAGGCGGCCTTCTGCTGTCAGAGCGACGCCGTCTTCGTCTTTGCACCCGTCACGCGCAACCCAGGCCGCTGGCGCGCCAGCTTGCGCAGCAGTTCGGCAAATGTTTGCAGATCGTCGTGCCATGGCGAAGCGTCGCGCCAGTACAACGCGATCTCGCGGCCCGAGGCTGGCCCTTTCAGTCTGGCCAGCACGATGTTCGGCATCGAGGTCAGTCGCTCGTGCGCCAGCGCCGGCGCCAGCGCATAGCCGCCACGCAGGCTGACCAGTGCAGCGAGGCTTTCCAGACTCACATCCTGTACGTGGCCATGCTCGCCACCCTCGCCGTCGAGACCATCCGCATGGCTCTCGGCCATCAGGATCGCCTCGGCCGGATCAAGCTGGTCCAGTGCGATGCTGTTCTCGCCCGCCAATGGATGGTCGGTGCGCAACATCAGTTCCCACGGCTCGACAAACAGCGGTCGCATCGCGATGCCGCTGACCGCCGGTACCGGCGGCGCCAGCACGGCATCGAGCTCGCCCTCATGCAAGCGTCGCAACAGGCCACGCGGTTTGCCTTCGGAGATGCCCAGCCGCGCGCCCGGGTAATGCTGGGGGAATGGTGCGATCAGATGCGGCAACAGATATGGCCCCAGTGAAGCCGGCACGCCAAGCCGCAGTTCGCCGCCAAACGCCACCGCGCCGGCGCGGGCAACCTGCTGCAGGTGCTCGCCTGCGGCAAGCACGGCGTCGATCTGCTGCAACAGACGCTGGCCGCCGGCAGTCGGCACGATGCGTCGACCACCACGCTCGAACAATGGCGCCCCCAGCGCCTGCTCCACCTTCTGTACCTGATGCGACAGCCCGGACGGGCTGATGTGCATGGCGCGCGCCGCGCTGTTGAAACTGCCATGGCGATGCACCGCCTGCACCAGCGCAAGATCGCGCAGCGAGACGGCGGCCAGGCCCATCGAAATCATCGAATGCTGCATGTCATCAAATACGTTTGTGCATAAACAACCGTGAGCCCATGCTATGCGGCGAACCAGCAGCGCAACCGCCTTGCCAGTGGCGCAGTCTACCTGCCGCCACAAGGCCCGTGCATGAAGCCGGAGCCGGCTGGCCGGTTAGCGACTGCTCCGTGTTTGCGCGATAATTGCGCTCTTTGCCGGTCTGGCAAGCACGCAACGTTGCCTCCCCATCCCAGCCGCAGGATTTAGCCAGGAGTTCTCCCATGAAAGATTCATTCTCGGTACGCGACACGCTCGAAGCCAACGGCAAGCACTACAGCTACGCCAGCCTGGCCAAGCTGGGCCAGCGCTTCGACCTGAAGCGCCTGCCTTATTCGATGAAGATCCTGCTGGAAAACCTGCTGCGCCACGAGGACGGCCTCAACGTCACGACGAAGGAAATCGAGGCGGTCGCGAACTGGAACGCCAAGGCCGAGCCGGATACCGAGATCTCCTTCATGCCTGCCCGCGTGGTGCTGCAGGACTTCACCGGCGTGCCGTGCGTGGTCGACTTGGCTGCGATGCGTGACGCGGTGGTGAAGCTGGGCGGCGACGCCAACCAGATCAATCCGCTGGCGCCAGCCGAACTGGTCATCGACCATTCGGTGCAGGTGGATGCCTACGGCTCGGCCAGCGCGCTGGAGCAGAACGTCGAGATCGAGTTCCACCGCAACCAGGAGCGCTACTCGTTCCTGCGCTGGGGCCAGAAGGCGTTCAACAATTTCAAGGTGGTGCCGCCGCGCACCGGCATCGTGCACCAGGTGAACCTGGAGCACCTCGCCCGCGTGGTGTTCACCAATGAAGCCAACGGCGAGAACTGGGCCTACCCGGACACCGTGTTCGGCACCGACTCGCATACCACCATGATCAACGGCATCGGCGTGCTGGGCTGGGGCGTGGGCGGTATCGAGGCCGAGGCGGCAATGCTGGGCCAGCCCTCCTCCATGCTGATTCCGCAAGTGGTCGGCTTCAAGCTGACCGGCAAGCTGCCGGAAGGCGTCACCGCCACCGACCTGGTGCTCACCGTTACCCAGATGCTGCGCAAGCTCGGCGTGGTCGGCAAGTTCGTCGAGTTCTTCGGCGATGGCCTGGCGCACCTGCCGCTGGCCGATCGCGCCACGATCGCCAACATGGCGCCGGAATACGGCGCGACCTGCGGCATCTTCCCGGTCGACCAGGAAGCGCTGAACTACCTGCACCTGTCCGGCCGCGATGCCGCTCAGATCGCACTGGTCGAGGCCTATGCCAAGGCGCAGGGCCTGTGGCACGACGCGAACACCCCGCATGCCGATTTCACCACCACGCTGGAACTGAATCTGGCCGACGTGAAGCCGTCGCTGGCCGGTCCGAAGCGCCCGCAGGATCGCGTGCTGCTGGAAGGCGTGCAGAAGAGCTTCCACGACGCCGTGGGTCCGCTCACCGCCAACCGCCAACCGCGTACGCAGGCCACCGCCGACTTCATCAGCGAAGGTGGTTCGTCCGCCGTCGGCAATCCCGCCAACGCCATCACCAATGGCGGCGTGCGGGTGGAGAAGGACGGCGAGAGCTTCAAGATCGGTGACGGCTCGGTGGTGATCGCCGCGATCACCTCGTGCACCAACACCTCCAACCCGGCAGTGATGCTGGGTGCCGGCCTGCTGGCGAAGAAGGCCGCGGCCAAGGGCCTCAAGGCACAGCCGTGGGTGAAGACCTCGATCGGCCCGGGCTCGCTGGTGGTCAGCGACTACCTCGAAAAAACCGGCCTGCTGAAGGAGCTGGAGAAGATCGGCTTCTACATCGTCGGCTACGGCTGCACCACCTGCATCGGCAACTCCGGCCCGCTGCCGGTCGAGATCAGCAAGGGCATCTCCGAGGGTGATCTCGCGGTTGCCTCGGTGCTCTCCGGCAACCGCAACTTCGAAGGCCGCGTGCATCCGGAAGTGAAGATGAACTACCTGGCGTCGCCGCCGCTGGTGGTCGCCTACGCACTGGCCGGCACGCTGGACATCGACCTGACCAAGGACGCGCTCGGTACCGGCAGCGACGGTCAGCCGGTGTACCTGAAGGACATCTGGCCGAGCAACAAGGAAATCTCCGACACGATTGCTGGTGCGATCAATCCGGCCATGTTCGAGAAGAACTACGCCGACGTGTTCAAGGGCGACAGCCGCTGGAACCAGATCGCCTCGCCGGATGGCGCGCTGTTCAAGTGGGATGACTCCACCTACATCAAGAACCCGCCCTACTTCGACGGCATGAGCAAGGAAGCCGGTACGATCGATGACATCCACGGTGCCAGCGTGCTCGGCCTGTTCGGCGACTCGATCACCACCGACCACATCTCGCCGGCCGGCTCGATCAAGAAGGACAGCCCGGCGGGCCGCTTCCTGATCTCCAAGGGCGTCGAGCCGAAGGACTTCAACTCCTACGGTTCGCGTCGCGGCAACGACGACGTGATGGTGCGCGGCACCTTCGCCAACATCCGCATCAAGAACCTGATGCTGGATGGTGTGGAAGGTGGTTATACGCTGCACGTGCCGAGTGGCGAACAACTGGCGATCTACGACGCGGCGATGAAGTACAAGGCGGCCAAGACCCCGCTGGTGGTGCTGGCCGGCAAGGAATACGGCACCGGATCGTCGCGTGACTGGGCTGCCAAGGGCACCCTGCTGCTGGGCGTGAAGGCGGTGATCGCCGAGAGCTTCGAGCGCATCCATCGCTCCAACCTGGTCGGCATGGGCGTACTGCCGTGCACCTTCAAGGATGGTGAGAACGCGCAGTCGCTGGGGCTGACCGGCAAGGAGACCTTCGACATCACCGGACTGGACGACGGCAATTCGAAGGAGGCCACTGTCACCGCCACGGCCACCGACGGCAGCAAGAAGCAGTTCACCGTAAACGTGATGCTGCTCACCCCGAAGGAACGCGAGTTCTTCCGTCACGGCGGCATCCTGCAGTACGTGCTGCGTCAGCTGGCCAGCAAGAAAGCCGCCTGAGTTTCAGCGTGGCCTGGTGACAAACCGAAACCGCCCCGGATCCGGGGCGGTTTTTTTATGGATCGGCCAACTACATCGAATGTTTCCAGCTCGCCGTATAACAGCGCCACTTGCCGCCGTCCTTGCGCCACGCCGATTCGACCTGGTACAGGCCCATCTGGTCGGGCAGCAGATGACTGCCGCTGGTGAGAGTGACCGTGAACGTGGCCACCATCCGCTCGCCGCGATGCTCGATCGTGACCGGCCCCATCGTCACACCGATATGCTCGCCACGCAGAGCGACAAGCCTGACCATGTTCGCCAATGCGCGTCGATCCAGCTCGCCGTTATTGCCGTCGAAATCGTCACTGAGCGGCGCAGTGACATCGCTCGCAGCATTCGTTTCGGCAGCATGGTCAATCGAGGCAATCGCCTCACGCACCTGCGCTTCGTCCGGCGTGCGACGGCACCCCCACAACACTGTCGTGCACAGCACGAGGACGATCCACAGGCAAGCAGCTTTTCTCAATCGGTTCATGGGCGGAAACTCGATGCAATGCGGCTTGCCGCTGTACGCAGGCGTATGCTCCAATGAACAAAGCGTCTGGCGCATGATGGATGCTGCGGTCATCCTGAAGCCATCATCGACCTGCGGTCATCGACAACACAGGGAACCCTAGCATGAGCAACGAACGTCCGTGGCTGGATCACTATCCGACAGGCGTGCCCAGCCAGATTGACGTCAATACCTATGCATCGGTACCCGCCGTCTTCGAGGAAGCGTTCAGCCGTTTTCGTGATCGACCGGCATTCGCGAATTTCGGCCACCGCCTGAGCTACGGCCAGATCGACGAAATGAGCCGCCAGTTCGCCGGCTACCTCACCGGCGAACTCAAGCTCGGCAAGGGCGATCGCATCGCGATCATGATGCCGAACGTGCTGCAGTACCCGATCGCGCTGTTCGGTGCGTTGCGCGCCGGGCTGGTCGTGGTCAATACCAACCCGATGTATACCGCGCGCGAACTCAAGCACCAGCTGGAGGACGCCGGCGCCAAGGCCATCGTGGTGCTGGACAACTTTGCCGCGACCTTGCAGCAGATCGTTGCCGAAACCCCGGTGCAGCACATCATCACCACCGGCATCGGCGACCTGCTGGGCCCGAAGGGCGTGCTGATCAATTTCGCGCTCAAGCATGTCAAGAAGATGGTGCCTGCGTTTGATCTGCCGCAGGCCGTACGTTTTCGCGATGCGCTGACGCGCGGCGCGGCGCATCCGCTGCAACCGGTGACCCTGGGCCACGACGACATCGCCTTCCTGCAGTACACCGGCGGTACCACCGGCGTGGCCAAGGGCGCGATGCTGACCCACGGCAACATGATCGCGAACATGCTGCAGGCCGGCGCCTGGGTCGGTGCGAACGCCAAGCCCGGTGAAGAAGTGATCATCACCGCGCTGCCGCTGTATCACATCTTTTCCCTGTGCGCGAACGGGCTGGTATTCACCCGCCTGGGCGGCCTCAACTGGCTGATCACCAATCCACGCGACATGCCCGGCTTCGTCAAGGAGCTTAAGCAGTCCGGCTTCACCGCGCTGACCGGCGTCAACACGCTGTTCAACGGCCTGCTCAACACGCCCGGATTCGCCGAGCTGGATTTCTCGAAGCTGCATCTGACCCTGGGCGGCGGCATGGCCGTGCAGCGTGCGGTGGCCGACCGCTGGAAGAAGGTCACCGGCTGCACCCTCGCCGAAGCGTACGGACTGACCGAGACCTCGCCGGCGGTGTGCATCAATCCACTGGATATCAAGGAATACAACGCCTCGATCGGCCTGCCGGTACCGTCAACCGACGTGGCGATCTGGTCGGAGGAAGGCCAGCCGCTGCCGACCGGCGAAGTGGGCGAACTGATGGTTCGCGGCCCGCAAGTGATGAAGGGTTACTGGCAACGACCTGACGAGACAGCCAAGGTGCTCGGCACCGACGGCTGGCTGCATACCGGCGACATCGCGAAGATGGACGGGAACGGCTACTTCTACATCGTCGACCGCAAGAAGGACATGATCCTGGTGTCCGGTTTCAACGTGTACCCGAACGAGGTCGAGGACGCCGTGATGGCGCACCCGGGTGTGCTCGAGGTGGCGGCGGTCGGCGTGCCCGACGAGCATTCCGGCGAAGTGGTGAAGCTGTTCGTGGTGCGCAAGGACCCGAACCTGACCGAAGAGGCGCTCAAGCAGTTCTGCCGCGAGAACCTCACCGGCTACAAGCGGCCCAAGTTCATCGAATTCCGCGACGCGCTGCCGAAAAGCAACGTGGGCAAGATCCTTCGCCGCGAGTTGCGCGACGAGAAGAAAGCCAGCGCCTGAAGCCACGCCACCTCAAATCGAAAACGCCCGCATCATGCGGGCGTTTTTCGTGGCGTCGTGCCGTTTCTCTCAACTATCTTTCCAGTACTCCAGGATATCGGCGTAACCACCCAGCAGGTTCCACAGCGGGACCTGCTTGTCCTCCGGAATGCGGCTGTAGGAAAAGCCGATGTGATGATCGGAAATGCGCGCGACTGCCGCCTCCAGATGGATGTGCAGGTTGTGCCCGAAGATCATGTCGAGCACCCAGCTCTGCCCCACTTCGCCCGCCCAGCCAAGCGGGCGTCGCAGCAGCGCGCCGGTAGCCGAGATGTCGACCAGCTCGGTCGGATGCGACTCGCCGTTGCGGCTCATCAGCACCGTCGTGGCGATCTGCATGCGTGCCGGACGCAACTGTTCCGGCGCGTTGCCACCCTGTCCATTCTTGTCGGTCGTCATCGTCATCCCGTTACTACCTTAATACGCTTGCAACCGCCGCCGGCAAAAGCTCCGTTCCGCACATCCTTGAAGCCATCGAGATGCGTTGCCTGACATTCAACGGACTTCAAAGTGTGATTGTGTCCGTTGCCGGTATGTAAGCAACTAATATGCCATGCGTCGAACCCGATGCCTGCCCATCTCCTTCACCTGCCGTCCCGCTTGTACATCTCAGATGTGGCCGGCTACCTGCAGCAATCCATTGTCCAAGCGTGCCGAACCGGTGACATGAATCCGCATGCTACGTAGCAGACCGACGCATTAGGTCACTTGCCGCCCCACATCGACGATATGCATGGATCGAACGACACCCCGGATCATGAAATCGGGCCGATTGACCGCGTATTGTGCCCGCCTCCGGCCACAGCATGAAGCCCGGATGTGTACAGCATCGGCCGCCACGGATGGGTACTGGCCATCGGGTGGAAATCCATGCCGTCCAGCCATGGCTGGACTTGTCACCGGGTAGTCGCTACTCTTTGTCCACGCGTGGCTCCATGGAAAGTGCTCGCCGGTCACTGCCGACGGCCGATGGGGTTTCACCCGACAGCTCTCAAACCGACCGATGATGAACAGTCAGTGGCGTCGTTTTCGCCATCTGTGACTTGCACCTTTGCCGTGGCTGACAACCCGGAACCGGTGCACAGTGATCGCCCACGGCCTGCCTGACCGAACCACCAAGAGCGTGGCTTCATCATGCCCGTCGCGACGATGGCGCCCGAGGCGCCTCGGCGGAAGTTTGTGAAAGACCGCAGTATCCCTAGCCGCACCTTGGAAACGCCGCCTCACCGCCGCATTCCGAACATGGGCTTTCCATGGGTCATGCCAGCGCATGGAATGGTTCCGAACGTGTTGAACGCACTGCCAGCCGCTGAAGGCGGCCAGACGACATGCATTGATGAGCACTGAGCCAGTCGAGCCCGAGAGCCTGGTCACCGCACCGCAGGGTGCGTTTGCGTCGGTACCGCAACAGCAGGAAATGCCGCTGGCCATCGTGCGTGGCCAGCCGATGCTGCAGATGCCGCAGGATCTGTACATTCCGCCGGATGCGCTCGAGGTGATCCTGGAGTCGTTCGAGGGGCCGCTGGACCTGCTGCTGTACCTGATCCGCCGGCAGAATCTGGACATCCTGGACATTCCGGTCGCCGAGATCACCCGGCAGTACATGACCTACATCGAGTTGATGCGCGACGTGATGCGGCTGGAGCTGGCCGCCGAATACCTGCTGATGGCTGCGATCCTGGCCGAGATCAAGTCGCGGCTGCTGCTGCCGCGGCCACCTGCCGAAGAAGGGCTGGAAGACGATCCACGGGCCGAACTGGTACGGCGCCTGCAGGAGTACGAGCGGTTCAAGCGGGCGGCGGAAGATATCGAGGCGCTGCCGCGGCTGGAACGCGACACCGCGGTGGTGCATGCCGAGGTGGGCGAACGCAACGTGATCAAGTTGCCGCCGCCGCTGGATCTGACCGAGCTGCTGCTGGCCCTGAAGGATGTGATGCACCGGGCCGAGTTGTTTGGTCACCACGCGATCAAGCGCGAGACACTCAGTGTGCGCCAGCGCATGGGCGAATTGCTGAGCCGGCTGGACGACAACAGCTTCCATCGTTTCGAAAGCCTGTTCGACGCCAACGAAGGCCGCCTCGGCGTGGTGGTGACCTTCCTCGCGATGCTGGAACTGGCCAAGGAAATGCTGGTGGAAATCGTCCAGGAGGAACCGCTGGCGCCGATCTATGTGAAGGCCAAGGCACATCACGCCGAGGCATTTGCCGACACGGCAGCGGACGACGAACAACCGGGCGAGTCGGCACTGATCGAGTCGTCCAACGAATGAACCACACCTACTGAATCGGCATCCGACCCAAGGCCATGCAGATCGAGCAACTCAAACCCATCATCGAGGCCGCCCTGCTGGCCTCCAGCCAGCCGATGACGGTTCATCAGCTGGGCGACCTGTTCAGCGAGGCCGACGAGGTCAGCCACGCGCAGATCGCCAAGGCACTCGAAGCGCTGGCCGGCGACTGTGACGGCCGCGGCATCGAGCTGAAGGAAGTGGCCTCCGGTTTCCGCTACCAGGTGCGCCAGGAGGTCCATCCATGGATCTCGCGGATGTGGACCGAGAAGCCCAGCCGCTATTCGCGCGCGCTGCTGGAAACCCTGTCGTTGATCGCCTATCGGCAACCAATCACACGCCCCGAAATCGAGCAGATCCGCGGCGTGGTGGTGTCCTCCAACATCATCAAGACGCTGGAAGAACGCGAGTGGATCCGCGTGGTCGGTTACCGCGACGTGCCCGGCAAGCCGGCGCTGTTCGGCACCACCCGCATGTTTCTCGACTACTTCAACCTGAAATCGCTGGATCAGCTGCCGCCGCTGTCGGAAATCCGCGACATGGAAGACCCACAGCTGCGCTTCGAACAGGAACCCCTGCCCGCCCGCATCGTGCGCGACCTGCCGATCGATCCGGACGAGGAAGTCGGGAATCCGGCGGCCGATGACATCGAAACACATGACCAGACACCGGCGGACGCCGCCGATGCCGATGACGCCCAGCCCATCACGGCCGACGCTCACGCGACGGCCACTTCACCCGAGTCCGACGGACATGGCTCCGACCTGAGTCCATCCGCCGAGATCCCGACCAGCACTGCCGACGAGGCAGCGACCCCCGCCGCGGACGCCGAAACCGGCGCCGACGAGCAAGATACCGAGGAGTACCGCGCATGACTGCGCCGCAGAAATCCGTTCTATCCCTGAAGCGCGAACCGCGCGCCGACGACGCAACTGCCCAGATCGAGGAACGCCTGCACAAGGTGCTGGCCAATGCAGGCCTCGGCTCGCGCCGCATGCTCGAGCAGCGCATCCAGTCCGGTGAAGTCGAGTTGAATGGCAGCCCGGCCGGTATCGGCGCCAGCGTGCACGCCGGCGACCGCGTGGTGCTGGATGGCAAGCAGTTCGTCGTCGCCACCGACAACCGTGACGACACCGAGGTGCTGATCTATCACAAGCCCGAGGGCATGCTGACCACCCGCGACGATCCCGAAGGTCGCCCCACCGTGTTCGAACAGCTGCCGCGCCTGAAGGGTGCGCGCTGGGTCGCCGTGGGTCGCCTCGACATCAACACCACCGGCCTGCTGCTGCTCACCACCGACGGTGAACTCGCCAACGCGTTGATGCATCCCAGGAGCGGGCTCGAGCGCGAGTATCTGTGCCGCGTGCATGGCGAGGTGCCCGACGAGATCATCGAAAGGCTCAAGGCCGGCGTGGAACTGGACGACGGCCCTGCCCGCTTCGACGAGATCGCGGTGATCAGCCGCGGCGGCAGCCACAGCTGGTTCCGTGTGGTGATCCGCGAGGGCCGCAACCGCGAAGTGCGTCGCCTGTGGGATTCGCAAGGCTTTCTGGTCAGCCGTCTCAAGCGCATCCGCTACGGCAAGATCGAGCTGCCGCGCAACCTGCGCCGCGGCGAATGCGAAGCGCTCGATGCCGAAGCGGTAAAACAATTGCGCCAGACCACCGGCCTCGGTGCGCCGCAGCCGGTGCTGACGCTGAGTCCGGTGCTGCACCAGCGCCGCGCCAACCGCAATGTTACCGAATACCGCCCCGAGCGTGGTGCCAGCAGCGCCTGGACCGGCGGCCAGGACGAGGCCCGCGAACTGCGCGCCTACGACCGCATCCGCGAAGAACCCGTGCGCGGCCGCAAGCCGCCACGCCGCGATGGCAGGGAAGTCAACGGCAACCTCGCACGCCCCGAACGTGGTCCCGGTGGCGGCAGTCGTGGTGGCAAGGGTCGGCGCGTGGCGCCGGGCCAGGAGCTGCCGTCGGTGCGTACCTGGTTCGCCGGCGAAAGTCGTGATGGTGGTGGCCGCCCCGGCGGCTCAGCCGCGGGTGCTCCCGGCAATCGCCGCCCTGCCGGCGGCAAGCCGTTTGGTGCACGTGCCGGTGGCGAGAGCCGCGGCACCGGCGGCCCCTACAGCGGTTTCGGCGGTGAGCCGCGCGGCACCGGCGGCAATCGCACACACGGTAGCCGCCCGCAAGGTCAGGGCAGTCATGCTCACGGCAATTCGCCCTACGGCAACCAGGCGCATGGCAATGGCCGACCACAAGGCAGCGGCCGACCACAGGGTCCTGGTGGCAATCGCCCACAAGGTCAAGGCCGCGGCGGCAACCGCCCGCAAGGTGGTGGCGCACGCCCTCAGGGTCACGGCGGCGCGCCGGGCGGACGGCCACATGGTCGCGGTGGCAATCGTTCGGGCAACCGCTGAGCCTCGGCTCAGTTTGACCACGCGAAGCAGCTGATCGATGGTACGCATCTATCACAACAGCCGCTGCTCCAAGTCGCGCGCCACGCTGGCGTTGCTGGAGCAGCATGTCGGCGCGTGCGAGGTGATCCATTACCTCGACACGCCGCCCAGCACCACCGAGCTGACCGTGCTGCTGGAGCAACTCGGCATGAGCGCGCGCGAACTGTTGCGCAGCGGCGAAGCGGAGTACCAGTCGCTCGGGCTGGATGACCCTGCTCTCGACGAGGCCGCACTGATCGCCGCAATGGTGACGCACCCGAAACTGATCGAACGGCCGATCGTGGTGGCCAACGGCAAGGCAGCCATCGGACGTCCACCGGAAGCGGTACTGGCGATACTCTGAGGGCCACCCACCCAACCCCGTCGACACCCAAACAAAAGCCGCCTGATGGCGGCTTTTGTTTTCTGCGGGGATGATCAGCACATCGCAATAATGAGTCCGGTCGATGGCCGCAAGGTGACTGTAGGCATGCAAGCATGCCGGAACCGGTCATTCATCCAAATGCGCAAGAATCACTTCACTGGCTCAGTGCACCAATCGTCGCCTCGTCCAGCTGACCAGTCATGGGCAATCCACGAATTTTTTGAAACTTGCTGATCGCCGCCGACGTGCCTGGCCCGGAGCGACCGTCGACCTTGCTGGTGTACAAACCCAGACCGGCAAGCTTGCGCTGCGCGTCAGCCACGGAAAAGCTGTCGCTGGGTTTGCTTGCGCCATCTACAGCGAGCGTACCGCCGGTACCCAGGCCGCCTGCAACGTGCTGCGGTGCATATTCGCGTACTGCACGCACCAACTGGTTGTAGGAGTCGAGGAAAGCACCCGCAATGACTTTGCCCTGCGGCGTTTTGCTGTATGCGCCCATGGCGCCGCCACCTCCCGCACCGATACCGAGCGCACCGAAACCGAAATCGGTGTTGCGCGCATTACCCTCTGCCGCAGCCACCTGCACGCCGGAACGCGTATCGACAAGCATCAGGGTCGTGGACGCTTCGCTTGTTTTCATGGAGCCAGCCACGGCGCCGATGATCGCGCCATAGCCGCCGGCGAGACCCGCCAGGGCACCGACGCCACCGCCACCCGTGCCCTGCGAAAACTGGATGTTGGGCGTAACCACGTAATCGGCGGCAACCATCTGTCCCTTGCCCATGTTGCTGCTGTTTCGGAGCTCACCCGATGCACCCAGATCACGTTCCTGCATCATCGAGCCCAACGCGCGACCACGATCCACCACGACAAAGCAATTACTCTGCTGGATCATCAAACGAATCAGCGGTGTCGTCGCCGGCAGGTGATATTGGGTGGTGAGGATCAGATACCACGATTGGCCGGTATCTTCTTCAACTGCGATCGTGCCGAGCGGGCGCGCGCAATGTTCAAGCGTTGTGGCGGCATTGGTGCTCGTGGAGCCTCCCGCCGACCCGCTGACCGGGTTCTTGCTGCCACCGACAGCCATGTCGGAGCAACCGAAAAGCAACAACGATGAACTCACCGCGAGGGCCAGCAGGACTGGCCGCATAGAATCAATTTTCATAACAACTCCGTGTTGAAGGATTAGGCAGCGTGAGCTGACTTGGGCTTCTTTCCCCTTGTCGTAACAGGCAGACAAGCACTGACGAATACGCACCCACCAGCGCTGGCGTGCGTCGTATCGATAAACCTGGAAACCTAATGAATGGACGGCTGTTTGAGGCAACCAGTCCGTCCAGCGTCGACGGTCACGGCAGCCGCGCCGTGCCGGAGTCGGGATCTGAGAATGAGGACGAGAAACATGGCACTCGTGGAAACAAAAAAGCTTCCCGATGCCTCAACGCGTGAGTATCCGAAACCTTGGATCTCGCCGGAGTAGCGAGCATCGCATCTGTCTGCGCATCCCTGAACGACATGAGTTCACTCCCTGTAGTGTCCCAGTTCTTTCCTTGAACATTGCTGACGTCATACGCCGTGAGCCAGCAACGACATGTTGTTAAGGCTAAGTTGCCCGAGGCGCTTAAATCAAGAGCGATAACTGACATGGATTTGGGAATTTTCCCAGATGCAAACACGGGAATATCCCTACTGATTGAGCAGGCGATCGATGCTATAAACGCGCCTTCACCCTGGCAACCCGGCATGAGTGCGCGCGAGTTGCTGCGCATCGGCTGACTGGAATACCGGTCACTCGGGCTGGATGACCCTGCTCTCGACGACGTCGCACTGATTGCCGCGATAGTGGCGTATCCGAAACTGATCGAGCGACCGATCGCGGGCGCTGGCCATACTTTGATTCACCACGAATCGACAACAAGAAGCCGCCTCAAGGGCGGCTTCTTGTTGTCGCACAGAGAAGGTTGGATCAACCCGGATCGAGTGAAAACGCATCGGCATCCATCCATGCGGGAAACCGTTCGCGATGCGCGAGCAGCGGCGCCGGATCGAGCGTAACTGTCACCACCTGCTCCTGCACACCCAGTTCGACCAGCGGCTCGCCGACCGGATCGATCACCGCACTATCACCTGCGTAAGGCAGGTCGTTGCCGTCCACGCCGACCCGGTTCACGCCGATCACGTAGCTGAGGTTCTCGATGGCGCGTGCGCGCAACAGCGTACGCCATGGGCCACGGCGCGGCGCCGGCCAGTTCGCGACAAACAGCGCGAGATCGTAGTCCATGCCGCCGCTGGCAGAGGCCAGTCGGCGGTTGCGCAGCCAGACTGGAAAGCGCAGGTCGTAGCAGACCTGCGGCAGGATCCGCCAACCCCTCAACTCCACGATCAACCGTTCGTTGCCGCCACCGTAGCGGGTGTGCTCGCCGGCCATGCGGAACAGGTGGCGCTTGTCGTATTGCGCGAAGCTGCCGTCGGGCCTTACCCACAGCAGACGGTTGTAGACGGTGCCGTTTTCGCGAATCGCCAGGCTGCCGCAGATCACCGCACCCGCCTCGATCGCCAGCGCACGCAGCCAGGCCACGCCCTCGCCGTCCATCGTTCCGGCGCTGGCCTGGGTGTCGTTGCTGAAGCCGGACAGGAAGGTCTCCGGCAATACGATCAGGTCGCTGCCTTGCGCCTGTCGCACCAGCGCGCCGTAGTAATCGCGATTGGCCGGTGCGTCGTGCCAGCGGGTGGCACCCTGTACCAGCGAGACTTTCAGTGCATGCATATCTGAAGCTGGCATGTTCATAGCCGGCACAACCGCTCCGCCGCTGCATCCATCGTGGCATCGCTCTTGGCGAAGCACAGCCGCAGCAGGCGCGTGCCCGGCGCAGTTTCGTAGAACGGCGTGAGCGGGATCGCCGCCACCCCGCCCTGCTCGACCAGCCACTTGCTGAAGGCCAGATCGTTCTCATCGCGGATCGCCGAATAATCGACCAGCTGGAAATAACCGCCCGGCACGTCCAGCAGCTTGAAGCGCGACGGTGTCAGCAGCGCACGGAAGCGGTCGCGCTTTGCCTGGTAGAACGCCGGCAGTTCCAGATAATGCTGCGGCGTGCTGGCCATGAATTCGGCAAACGCCACCTGCGCCGGATGAAAGGTGCAGAACGTGAGGTACTGGTGCACCTTGCGGAACTCGGCCGACAAGGCGGCCGGCGCCACCGCATAGCCGACCTTCCAGCCGGTGCAGTGATAGGTCTTGCCGAACGAGGAGACCACGATGCTGCGTTCGGCCAGTTCCGGGTGACGCAGCACGCTCTCATGCTGCACGCCGTCGTACACAATGTGCTCGTACACCTCGTCGGAGAGCACCACGATCTTCGTGTCGCGCACGATCGCCGCCAGTTCCTCCAGGTCGGCCGACGACAGCACCGCGCCGGACGGATTGTGCGGACTGTTGATCAGGATCATGCGGGTCTTCGGGGTCACCGCGTCGCGCACGCGCTGCCAGTCGATCGCGAACGCCGGAACGGTCAGCGGAATATGCACCGCACGCGCACCCTGCAGATCGATGGCCGGCTCGTAGCAGTCGTAGGCCGGATCGAACACGATCACTTCCTCGCCAGCACGCACCACCGCGGCGATCGCGGCAAAGATGGCTTCGGTGGCACCGGACGTGACGGTGATGTCGCTGTCCACGTTGAGCTTGCGCCCGTACAGGCGCTCGGTCTTCAACGCGACCTGTTTGCGCAGGGCCGCCGTGCCGTGCATCGGCGCGTACTGGTTGCGCCCCTCGTTCATGGCGCGGCTGAGCGCGTCCCGCAATGCCTGTGGCGGCTCGAAGTCGGGAAAACCCTGACCCAGGTTGACCGCCTTGTGCTCCAGCGCGAGCTGACTCATCACGCTGAAGATGGTGGTGCCGACTTTCGGGAGTTTGGTGTCGATCATCATTCGGCCGTATGGATGTCCATAAAGATGGAAGCGTAGCGCATGCGGGGTGTTACGCACATCATGCCTCGTGGATCACCATCAAGGCTTGGGCAGAGCTTCCAGCGGGCGCACCTTGCATTGCTCGTGCTTCAGCAGCGTCGTGGCCGGAAGCCGCTCGGCCAGGAAATCGACCAGCGCACGCACACCAGGCAACATGCCGCGCCGGCTGGGATAGACGAAGTGCATGGTGCCCTCGGGCACGCTCCAGTCCGGCAGCACCACTTCGAGCTCGCCGCGGGTGATCGCCGGTGCACAGACAAACTCCGGCAGCAGCGCAACACCCAGACCACGACGGGCGGCTTCGAGCAGCACGGCGAAGTCACCGGTGATCAGGCGCGCCTGCACTTCCACGTTCACCTGTTCACCGTTCCCGCCGATCAGTTCCCACACCTGCGCGCCCTCGTGCTCGCGCATCGACAGTGCCGGCAACTTCGCCAGTTCATCGGGACTGGTCGGGCGTCCTTGCGCGTTCAGCAGTTTGGGACTGGCCACCAGTTTGGTGCGCGACTGACCGAAGCTGCGCATCACGAGGTTCGCATCGCTGTCCAGCTTGCTGCGTACCCGGATTGCCAGATCGTAGCCCTCGCCGATCACGTCGACCCGGCGGTCACTGGAAAGCATGCGCACCTGCATCTTCGGGTACTGCGCGAGGAAGTCCGGCAGCAGGTAGGCCAGTACGGTCTGCGCCAGCGAAACCGGGCAACTCAGGCGTACCAGGCCGCGAGGTTCGGCGCGCAATTCATCCACCGCATCCTGTGCTGCCTGTGCCTCTTCCAGCACGGCACGGCAATGTGCGTAGAAGCGCTCGCCGACCTCGGTCACCATGAAGCGCCGCGTGGTTCGCTGCAGCAGGCGCACGCCAAGCCGTTCCTCCAGTTGGGCTACGCGCTTGCTCAGGCGCGATTTCGGCACACCCAGTGCCCGCCCGGCTGCAGAAAAGCCGCCATGCTCGACCACTGCGGCAAAGAAATACAGATCGTTGAGATCCTGCAGGGCTCCGCTCAATACCGTCATGATTGTTTCCAAAAGAGAACTATACGTCCGAAAACACCCATCTTATCGCCGCATTGTTCTAAATATAACCTGATTGCATCGCCGATCCGTCGGCCCGATCAGGAACCTCACCATGAAACTGTTGCATATCGATTCCAGCGCACTAGGTACCTATTCGGTATCGCGCCAGCTGACCGCCGACATCGTAGCCGAGTTGAAGCGTCAGGCAGCCGGCATCGAGACCCACTACCACGATCTCACCGCCGAACCGTTGCCGCACTGGGCGCCGGTGGCCGACGCCAGCGATCCCGCCGTCGCGCTGGGCAACCAGGTGCTGGAAGATTTCCTGGCCGCCGACATCGTGGTGATCGGTGCACCGATGTACAACTTCGGCATCCCGAGCCAGCTCAAGGCATGGATCGACCGCATCCTGGTCGCCGGCAAGACCTTCCGCTACACCGAGAACGGCCCCGAAGGGCTGGCTGGCGGCAAGCGGCTGATCATCGCCTCCAGCCGTGGCGGCATGTATGCCAGCGCCCAGCATGCAGCCATGGACTTCCAGGAAACCTATCTGCGCGCGGCATTCGGCTTCATCGGCATCACCGATGTGGAGTTCGTGCGCGCCGAGGGGCTGGCCATGGGTGACGAACCGAAGGCTCAGGCATTGCAGTCGGCGCAGAAAGCAATCGGCACGTTGAGCGCTCCAACGGCCAGGGTCGCCTGATCCCGAACACCTCACCTGGTTGTATGCAGCGGCCCCGCAATGCGGGGCCGCTTGCGTTTCGGGAGCGCAAACAAGGCTGACCATGGGTGCGATGTAGCAACACCCCGGCTGCGATCCACCCGAAGTTTCGTCTGATTGCCGTACTCGCAACGGTTGACTGCAGCTGCCGTGCTGCGTTGGCAGGTGCCGCGCGAGCATCACCAGGCCGCAAGCAAGCCCCGACAGGCCAACTCTGGCATAGGCCATCAGTCATGTTGCGAAATCGCATCCTGGCTGTTGACAGTTCAAAACATGGTGTTATAGTTCACTACAACACCAGCCAACGAGCTCACTAAGGAGGCCCGTCATGAAAGCGCAAAAACTGATCGCCAGCGTCGCCGCCGTCCTGTTCACCACCGCCACTCTCGGCGTCCTGAACTACAACGTGGCCAGCCAGCCGGCAGCAAGCACCGAAATCAACGGCATCAAGGTCATCAACCTGGCACCGGTCAATGTTCGCCCCAGCGCCGAGGAGCAGCGCGCTGCAGCCCTGCTGGCCGACATCGGCGCAGCCGGCCTCGCCGTGATCCCTAGCATCAGCCGCCTGGGCGGTGCTGGCGGCACGGAACAGTTCAGCCTGGTCAGGTCCCAGCTGGCCATGCCCTACTATTCGTTTGGCAACAAGTTCGGCCGTATCACCAAGGAATAAAACATGACCATCACCTGGAACGACAGCGTCCCGATCTATCGCCAACTGCACCAGCGTGTAGTGGCGATGATCCTGGACGGCGCCTTGAACGAGGGCGACCCGCTGCCGTCGGTACGCCAGGTGGCCGCGGATTTTCAGATCAATCCGCTGACCGTATCCAAGGCGTACCAGGAACTGGTCGACGAACAACTGGTTGAAAAACGGAGGGGTTTGGGCATGTTCGTCATCGAAGGCGCCCGCGAGGCGCTGCTGAAATCCGAACGCGAGCGGTTTCTGCGCGAAGAATGGCCGACGCTGTTTGCACGATTGCAACGACTGGGGCTGGATCTCAAGACGCTGCTGCGCGAGGCCGGCACCGACATGCGCGAAGGCAGCATCGACAAGGAGGAGAAGCCATGAGCGCGGTGATCACGGCCAGCGGCCTGAGCAAGCGATACAAGAATGCGCTGGCACTGGACAACACCAGCTTCCAGATCGCGCCTGGCCGCATCGTTGGCCTGATCGGGCCCAACGGCGCCGGCAAGACCACCGCGCTGAAGGCCATCCTCGGCCTTACCGACTTCACCGGCCAGCTCAACGTGCTCGGTTTCGACCCGCGCAAGCAGCGCGACAAGCTGATGGGCGAAGTCTGCTTCATCGCCGACGTGGCGGTGCTGCCGCGCTGGATCCGGGTGCACGAGGTGGTCGATTTCGTCGCCAACGTGCATCCGCGTTTCGATCGCGCCAAGTGCGAGGCGTTCCTAGCACGCACCAAGCTTACGTCCAACCAGCGCGTGCGACAGATGTCCAAGGGCATGATCGTGCAGTTGCACCTGGCATTGGTCATGGCGATCGACGCCAAGCTGCTGATCCTGGACGAACCGACGCTGGGCCTGGACATCCTCTACCGCAAGCAGTTCTACCAGAGCCTGCTCGAGGACTACTTCGACGAGAACAAGACGATCATCGTCACCACCCACCAGGTCGAGGAAGTCGAACACATCCTCACCGACCTGATGTTCATCCGCGACGGCAAGATCGTGCTGGATGCCGACATGGATGCGATCGGCGAGCGCTTCATCGAGGTGATGGTGAACGCCGACAATGCCGCCACGGCCCGTGCGCTGAAGCCGCTCGATGAGCGCCAGGTGTTCGGCAAGAGCATCTTCCTGTTCGACGGCGTCGAACGCGCGCAGTTGGAAGCGCTGGGCGAAGTCCGCCGGCCTTCCGTCAGCGACCTGTTCGTCGCCACCATGAAAGGGACATACGCATGAAAACCTTCTACTGGCTGGTCAAGCGCGAGTTCTGGGAGCATCGCGGAAGCTTCGTATGGGCACCGATCATCACCGGCGGCGTCGTCCTCTTGCTGACCCTCATGAGCATCATCACCGGTGAGGTGTTCCGTGCGCGCGGCGGAGTGCATGTCAACGGCATCGACTTCAACACGATCACCGCGCACATGGGCGCCGATGCCCTGGATACGATCGGCAAGGCACTCGACATCAGCATCCTGACACCGGTGGTGCTGATCGGCATCGTGCTGTTCGTGGTGGTTTTCTTCTACAGCCTGAATTCGCTCTACGACGATCGCCGCGACCGCAGCATCCTGTTCTGGAAATCGCTGCCGATCTCCGATCGCGACACCGTGCTGTCCAAGGTAGCCTGCGCCACGGTGCTGGCACCGGCGATCGCGATCGTCACCAGCGTCGTGACCGGACTGCTGGTCCTGGTCATGCTGGCGATCACCGCATCATTCCACGGCGCGAATCTGTGGCAGATGCTGTGGACATTGCCGCATCCGTTCCGCATCGCCACCGTCATGCTCAGCAACATCCCGCTGTATGTGGTGTGGGCGCTGCCCACGGTGGGCTGGCTGATGCTGTGCTCGGCCTGGGCACGCGGCAAGCCGTTCCTGTGGGCGCTGATCATTCCGGTAGGCACCGGCATCGTGGTCAGCTGGTTCAACCTGATGGGCTTGTTCAATCTCAGTGACAAGTGGTTCTGGGGCAATGTGGTCGGACGTGCCCTGCTCAGCGTATTTCCCGGTGGCTGGATTCCGGGGCAAGTGTCCCACGACATCGCCTCGAAATTCGGTCAGGACGCCACCGACAACCATCAGATTCTCGCGAACATGCTCGACCTGACCCACAACTACGCCGTGCTGGTCACTCCGGAGTTCCTGATCGGTGCCGTGGCAGGTGTGGCCATGCTCATCGGAGCGATCTGGTTCCGCCGCTGGCGCGACGACAGCTGACATCCGACCGGACTCGAACGGGGAGAACATCGATGAAAACCAACGTGATCGCCATCAGCATCCTTGCATCCGCGCTGCTGCTGCCGCTGGCTGCCTGCAGCCAGTCAGGGCAGGATAACAACCCATCAGGCGCCGCCAGCGACATGGCGCAGGCAGCGAAGGAGGCCCGGGAACAGACCTCCTCGTCGATGATTGCCGCCGAGGTCCGCAAGGGGATCGAGCAGGCCAAGCGGGAGCTGGTCACCCAGGACATCAGCGTGAGTGACGTCCACATCGGCAACGACCAGCACCACCATGGCGATACCCGCTCCAAGGCGGTAATCACCCCACAAGGCGAGCTGGTGATCGCCGGCAAGCCGGTGCAGGCCACACCGGAACAGCACACCATGCTGGTGGATTACCGCCAGCAGATCATCGGTATCGCCGAGGCTGGCATGGACATCGGCGCCAGCGGCGCGGATATCGGCGTCAGTGCGGCCAAGCAGGCGATCTGGGGGGCGCTCAGCGGCAAGAGCGACAAGGAGATCGAAGCGAGCATCAAGCCTCAAACCGACAAGATCGAGGCTGCCGCCGCCAAGTTGTGCCAACGGTTGCCCGACCTGCTGTCCATGCAGCAGAAACTGGCCGCGGCGATGCCCGAATTCAGGCCCTATGCAACCATGCAGCAGAAGGACATCGACGATTGCGGCAAGGACATGGCCGACAAGAAAGGTTTTGCCGTGTCCTCCGATTGATCCGGGTGCTCACAGCCCTCATGCACGATGCATCGAGGGCTGTGGGTGTCTTCAACCGCCACCGTTTCCACCGTGGATGCCGCCCCTGGTCAACGTCAGCGGATCGAGCAGCTTCTTCAGCTCGTCCTTCGACAGGCCGGTGGTTTCCAATGCCACGTCCATGATCGGCCGATGTTCCTTGTAGGCCTGCTTGGCGGTGGCTGCACCCTTCTCGTAACCGATCACCGGATTCAGCGCAGTGACCAGGATCGGATTCATTGCCAGTGCCTGATTGACCCGCGCGGTATTGACCTTGAAACCGGCGATCGACTTGTCGGCCAGCAACACACTGACCTTGCTCAATATCCCGATCGACTGCAGCAGATTGTGCGCGATCAGCGGCAGCATCACGTTGAGCTGGAAGTTGCCGGACTGGCCGGCGATGGTGATGCTGGCATCGTTGCCGATCACCTGCGCCGCCACCATCGCGGTCGCCTCGGGAATCACCGGATTGACCTTGCCCGGCATGATCGACGAACCCGGCTGCAATGCGGGCAATTCGATCTCGCCCAAGCCGGCCAGCGGACCTGAATTCATCCAGCGCAGGTCGTTGGCGATCTTCATCAGCGCCACTGCCAACGCCTTCAGCTGGCCGGACAGTTCCACCGCCGCATCCTGCGAGGCCATGCCCTCGAAATAATTTTCCGCCGACTCGAACTTCACGCTGGTGAGCTTCTTCAGCTGCACCGCCATCGCCGGGCCGAATTTAGGATCGGCATTGATGCCGGTTCCCACGGCGGTGCCGCCCTGCGGCAGCCGGCGCATGCGCTTCAACGCATCCTCGATACGCTCGATCGACGAACCGATCTGCGCCGACCAGCCGGACAACTCCTGGCCGAAGGTGATCGGCATCGCATCCATCAGATGGGTGCGGCCGGTCTTCGGCGTGTTCCGCAATTCGCGCGCGCGCTTGTCGATGGTCTTCTTCAGATGCTTGAGCGCCGGCAGCAGCTGTTCACTGGTGGTGAGCGTGGCGCTGACGTGGATCGCCGTAGGAATCACGTCATTCGAGCTCTGCCCGTAATTGACGTGATCGTTCGGATGCACCTTGGCACCGCCCTTCACCGCCAGGTGCGCGATCACCTCGTTCGCATTCATGTTGGTACTGGTGCCCGAACCGGTCTGGAAGATGTCGATCGGGAACTGCGCGTCGTACTGGCCATCCGCCACTGCCAGCGCCGCCTTGCGGATCGCCGCAGCCTGGTTCTTCTTCAGGTGGCCCATAGCCAGGTTGACCTCGGCTGCCGCTGCCTTGATCAGGCCCAGTGCGCGAATGAACTCGCGCGGCAGATGCAGGCCGGAAATCGGAAAATTGTCGATCGCGCGCTGGGTCTGCGCGCCATACAGGGCGTCGACGGGGACTTTCAGCTCGCCCATGCTGTCGTGTTCGATACGGAAACCGCTCATGACCGGATCCTTGCTCAAGAAGACCTGCCGACTATAGGCGGTCAGGCATGAAGCCGCCGGCAATGTAAAATAGCCGTTTCCCCATACCGGAATACCCGCGATGTCCACCCACGCCCTGACCGCCCTGTCGCCACTGGACGGCCGCTATGCCGGCAAGGTCGAAACGCTGCGCCCGATTTTCAGCGAGTTCGGCCTGATGCATCGCCGCGTGCGGGTGGAGATCGAATGGCTGCTCGCGCTCGCTGCGGATCCGCGCATCGTCGAACTGCCCGCGTTCGACGCCGGCCAGATCGATACGCTGAAGGCGATCGCCACCCACTTCAGCGTGGCCGACGGCGAGCGGATCAAGGCGATCGAGGCAACCACCAACCACGACGTCAAAGCGGTCGAGTACTTCATCAAGGAAAAGATCGGTGCCGACGCCGGCCTGGCCCAGGCGAAGGAGTTCGTGCATTTCGCCTGCACCAGCGAGGACATCAACAACCTGTCCTACGCGCTGATGCTGCGCGACGCCCGCAGCCAGGTGCTGCTGCCGCAACTCGACGCCGTGATCAGCCAACTGCGCGAAATCGCGCACATCAACGCCGCGCTTCCGCTGCTCTCGCGTACCCACGGCCAGACCGCCTCGCCCAGCACGCTCGGCAAGGAAATCGCCAATGTGGTGGCGCGGCTGGAGCGCCAGCGCAAGCAACTGGCGGCAGTCGAAGTGTCCGGCAAGATCAACGGCGCGGTGGGCAACTACAACGCTCACGTCATCACCTACCCGGAAGTGGACTGGCAGGCATTCTCGCAGCGCTTCGTGGAAAGCCTCGGTCTCGACTACAACGCCTACACCACCCAGATCGAGCCGCACGACAACGTCGCCGAATACTGCGACGCCGTGCGCCGCGCCAACATCATCCTGATCGACCTGGCCCGCGACATCTGGGGCTACATTTCGCTCGGCTACTTCAAGCAGACGTTGAAGGCTGGTGAAGTCGGCTCATCGACCATGCCGCACAAGGTCAACCCGATCGACTTCGAGAATGCCGAAGGCAACTTCGGTCTGGCCAACGCCCTGCTCGGCCATTTCGCCGAAAAGCTGCCGATCAGCCGCTGGCAGCGCGACCTCACCGATTCCACCGTGCTGCGCGCACTTGGCACTGCGTTCGGCCACACGCTGGTCGCACTCGAATCGCTGAAGAAGGGCCTCGGCAAACTCACCGTCAATGCCGACCACCTTGGCGCCGACCTCGACGCCAGCTGGGAAGTACTGGCCGAAGCCGTGCAGACCGTGATGCGCCGCCATGGCCTGCCCGAGCCGTACGAACAGCTCAAGGCCCTGACCCGTGGTCAGGGCATTACCCGCGACTCGATGCGCGCGTTCATCACCGGCCTCGACTTGCCGGCCGACGCAAAGCAGCGCCTGCTGGAACTGACGCCCGGCGGCTATATCGGCCTTGCCGAAACGCTGGCGAAGAACGTCTGAGCCACCCGGCAAGAGGCCCGCAGATGCGGGCCTCTTGCTGTCACTCGATCTCGTCCGACCCCTCGTTGACACCCTCGAACAGGAAGGTCGACAGATAACGCTCGCCGGTGTCAGGCAGCATCGCCAGCAGCACCGAGCCTTGCGGCGCATCCGCCGCTACCTGCAGTGCCGCGGCCAGCGTGGCGCCGGACGATATCCCGACGAAGATGCCCTCCTGCTGCGCCAGCGCGCGGGATGTATCGCGGGCCAGCACATCATCCACCGGCACGATACTGTCAGCGACGCCGCGATTGAGCACAGCCGGCACGAAATCGGGGGTCCAGCCCTGGATCTTGTGCGGCTGCCATTCCTTGCCCGACAGCAATGCCGCGCCGACCGGCTCGCTGGCAATGATCTTCACTTCCGGTCGAGCCACCTTCAATACCTCCCCCACGCCGGTCAGCGTGCCGCCGGTGCCCCAGCCGGTAACGAAATAATCCAGCCGGCGACCCGCGAAGTCGCGCAGGATCTCCGGTGCCGTCGTCTGGCGGTGATAGGCCGGGTTGGCAGGATTCTCGAACTGACTGGCGAGGAACCAGCCATGTTTCTGCGCCAGCTCCGCCGCCTTCTGCACCATGCCGGTGCCGCGTGCCGCCGCCGGCGTCAGCAGCACCTTGCCGCCGTAGGCGCGGATCAGCTTGCGCCGCTCGATCGAGAAGGTCTCGGTCATCACGGCCACGAACGGATAGCCGCGCGCCGCGCACACCGCCGCCAGTGCCACGCCGGTATTGCCCGAGGTCGCCTCGACCACCGTCTGGCCGGGCTTGAGCGTGCCGCGCTGCTCGGCATCGAGGATGATCGCCAGCGCGAGGCGATCCTTCACCGAACCGGCCGGATTGAACGCCTCCACCTTCACGTAGAGTTCGACGTGCTTGGGCGCCAGGCGGTGGAGCCGGATGATCGGGGTATTGCCGATGGTGTCGAGGATGCTGTTGTAGATCATGGGTCACTCCATGGAATCGGCCAGAAAACAGCGTCGGCGATGATGCGCCCACACAGGTAAAACTATCGTCAGCCGCGATGGATCGCGGTCAACAGGTCAGTGCGTACCGGTGGCGGGGTGATATTGCGCCTGCCCGTCGCGACCTGGCGAATGTCGTGCACCGTGGCACCCAGTGGCAGCTGGCCGAACCAGGCCAGCGACTGGGCCAGCGCGGCTACCTCGCCGAGGATCAACAATGCAGGCGAACTCACGGCATGGGCGGATGCACGCTCGTGCAGGTTCGCCAGGGTACCGGTGACCACCCGCTGTTCCGCACGCGAGCCGTTCTCGATCAACGCAAACGGAGTCGTCGCCGCGCGACCGTGGGCGATCAGCTGCGCCTGCAGCGCCGCCAGCTCGCCCACGCCCATGTACACGGCCAGCGTCTGCCGCTCCTGCGCCAGGGCAGCCCAGTCCAGGGTGTCGAGCGAGCTGCGGCAGTGCGCGGTGACGAAGCGCACCGACTGGGCGTGATCGCGATGCGTCAACGGTATGCCGGCATAGGCCGCACAGGCCACTGCGGCAGTGATGCCCGGCACCACCTCGTAGGGAATTGCATGGGCGCGCAGGAATTCCAGTTCCTCGCCGCCACGACCGAACACGAACGGATCGCCACCCTTCAGCCGCACCACCCGCCGGCCTGCGCTTGCATGTTCCAGCAGCAGAGCATGGATGCCATCCTGGGTAGTGTGATGGTTGGCCGCCTGCTTGCCGACCTCGATACGCTCGGCATCGCGTCGCGCCAGCTCCAGCACCTCGGCACTGACCAGCCGATCATGCAGGATCACGTCCGCCTCGTTCAGGGCACGCAGCGCACGCAAAGTCAGCAGACCCGGATCACCAGGGCCAGCGCCCACCAACACTACCGATCCCGAGTGCCCCGTTGACGCCAGAGCGAGCGCCTGTTCGGCTGCATGGAGTGCCTCCTTAGGCCGGCCCTGGCGCAGCAGCTTCGCGACCTGGCCGGCAAACAGGGTCTCGTAGAACTGCCGCCGCGCCGCCATGTCCGTAAGCCGCGCCCGGATGCGGCCACGCAGCTGCACTGCGAGGCTTGCCAATGTACCCAGTGAATGATCGAGCAACGCCTCCAGTCGCTCACGCAGCAGCCGCGCCAGCATTGGTGCCTCGCCGCCACTGGAGATCGCGATCATCAGCGGTGCACGGTCAACCACGGCCGGTACGTGGAAACTCGATAGCGTTGCGTCGTCGACCACATTGACGAAGATCCGCCGCAACCCTGCCAGCGTGGCCACCAAGGCATTCGTCTCACGGTCGGAAGTGGCCGCCACCACCAGCCAGACCCGGTCCAGCCAGCCTTCCTGGAAGGCATCGGCACGATGCGCTATGCGCCCTTCGCTGACCCAGCGCTGCAGTTGCAGCGTCAGCACCGGCGCGTTCACCGTCACCTGTGCCTGCGCGCCGAGCAGCGCCGCGATCTTGCGTTCGGCTACCGAACCGCCGCCCACCACCAGTACGGCGCGGCGGGACAGGTCGACGAATAGCGGATAGAGCTTCATGATGCGACGAACCTGTCTTGCGCGTATGGATACAGGTCCACGCTACGAAGGTGGCACCTGCCCGGCAAATGATTTGTTCCGGCGCGCATATGCCATCGGGTTATGGCCATCCATAAAAATGGTTGACTTATTTGTTAAATGGCCGTATAGACGTCTAACCATGATCGGCATAATCAATAATCTAGAAAGTATCCACAGCGACCCTGGCGTCGTCGCCATCACCATGCCATCCACTATGCCGGCCTGCTCCATGCGATGTATCTGTACTCCGCTCGAGCCTCAATCCATCGACCACGACCGCCTACGGATCTACCGCCATGACGCTTACCCAGTTGCGCTACCTCATCGCCATCGCCGACTCCAGCCTCAACATCACGCTGGCCGCCGAACGCGTGCATGCCACCCAACCCGGATTGAGCAAGCAGCTGCGGCAACTTGAGGACGAGCTCGGATTCCAGCTGTTCGTGCGCAAGGGCAAAAGCCTCGACGCGGTGACTCCCGCCGGTGCGCAGGTGCTTGAACGCGCACGCACGATCCTTGCCGAGGCCGGCAACATCCGCTCGATCGCCGCCAACCTGCGCAACGAAGCGCAAGGTGAACTGCGCATCGCCACCACCCATACCCAGGCGCGCTTTGCCCTGCCCGCTGCCATCGGCGCGCTCAATGCCGACTACCCCCAGGTCAGCGTGCATCTGCAGCCGGTACGTGATGCCGAAGTACTGGCGCAACTGGAAGCCGGCCGTGTCGACCTGGCCGTGGTCAGCAGCACCGGCGCACCACCGGCAAGCGGCATTGCCTTGCCGGCCTACCACTGGCAGCGGGTAATCGTCGCGCCACGCGACCATCCGCTGGCCAAGAACAAGCAGCCCGTATCGCTGGCACAGTTGGCGGAACTGCCGTTGATCAGCTACGACTCTTCACAGAAGGCGGAGTCGTCGCTGCGCCGTGCCTTCGATGCCGCCGACCTGACACCGCAGATCGCGATGACCGCCAGCGATGCCGACCTGATCAAGACCTATGTGCGCGCCGGACTGGGCATCGGCGTGCTGGCCGAGATGGCCATGCTGCCCACGGACACCGATCTGCAAGTGTTGTCGGCCGATCATCTGTTCCCGTCCTGCACGACCTGGATCGTGCTGCGTCGCGAACGTGTGCTGCGCGCTTATGTGCTGGAGTTCATCAGCCTGTTCGCACCGCACCTGCATCGCCGCGAGGTGGCACGTGTGCTGGCTGCCGATGCGGCAGGCGACTGGCCTGCCGTACCGTACTGGCGGGAGCGATCACGGTCAGCGTTGCCCGACGCAGCCTGATGATGACTGCCGGGGGCTCGCCCCGGCAGCAGGGCCCGCATCAGCCACCGTGCTGCTGCCACTGGCAAACCAAGCTCAGTCGCGAATTTCCAGCGAGCGGTTGACGCGCAAGGCCACCAGGGTGCAGGCGACGCCTGAGAGCAGATACAGGCTGACGGCACCCAAACCGAAGCGGTACGACAGGCTCAATGCCACCAGTGGCGCGAACGCCGCGCCGATCAGCCAGGCCAGGTCGGAGGTCAGCGCCGCGCCGGTGTAGCGGAAACGCGCCTCGAAATTGGCGGTGACGCTACCGGCGGCCTGGCCATAGGACAGGCCCAGCAAGGCGAACCCGACCAGGATGAAGGCATCCTGCGCCGGGCGGCTGCCACCAAGCAGCCACGGCGCGAACAGGCTGAAGATACCGATCAGCACGGCCAGCAGGCCCAGCGTGCGACGCCGGCCGATCCTGTCGGCGATGAAACCGGAGGCGATCGTGGCCAGGATGCCGACCGCCGCGCCGATGATCTGCACGACCAGCACGCTGTTGATCGACTGGGTCTTGCCCAGCACGATCCATGAGAGCGGGAACACCGTGACAAGGTGGAACAAGGCATAGCTGGCCAGCGCGGCGAAGGCCCCGAGGAAGAGGTTGTAGCCTTGCGTCCGCACCAGCTTGACCACACCGACCGGCTCCAGGTCCCGCTCTTCCATCGCCTTCGTGTATTCGTGCGTCACGACCAGGCGCAGCCGCGCGAACAGCGCGACCACGTTGATGGCGAAGGCGACGAAGAACGGGTAGCGCCAGCCCCAGTCGATGAAATCCTCATGCGACAGGTTGGCGTGCAGGAACAGGAACAGTCCACTGGCGATCAGGAAGCCTATCGGCGCGCCCAGTTGTCCGATCATCGCGTACCAGCCACGCCGTTCCGGTGGGGTGTTCATCGCCAGCAGCGACGGCAGGCCATCCCACGATCCACCCAGCGCGATACCCTGCAGAAAGCGGAAGAACGTCAGCAACCCGATCGCCCAGCCACCGATCGAACCGTAGTCTGGCAGGAACGCCATGCCTACCGTGGCCGTGCCGAGCAGGAACAATGCCGCGGTGAGTTTGGTGCCGCGGCTCCAGCGCCGCTGCATCGTCATGAACAGCCCGGTGCCCATGGGACGCGCGACAAACGCCAGCGCGAAGAGCGCGAATGACAGCAGCATGCCATCCAGCTGGCTTGCAAACGGGAAAAACACCGACGGGAACACCAGCACGCAAGCGATCCCGAACACGAAGAAATCAAAGTATTCGGAAGCACGCCCGATCACCACGCCGATGGCGATCTCGCTCGGAGCGAGCCTGGCCTGACCGTGCAGGCGGCTGACGCGGCGCGCCAGCGCATCGGTCGTGGGCTGTGGGGAGGACTGGAACGTGCTCGACATCGTGCTGGCTCGGGGTCGCGTGGGCATCAGGCAATAGGATCGCACCGGTGCGTCGCGGCCGCCATGGGACAAAATGCCTCATTCCTCAAATCGGCCGATCCGCGTAAAATTCCAAGGTTCCCCGCCCCACTACATCGATAGTCATGTCCCTGAAGGCTCTCCGCGGATTGCTGCTGCCTGTCGCCTTGCTGTTGACGGGCTGTCATACCGTGCTCATGTCGCCGTCCGGTGACGTCGCACTGCAGCAGCGCGACCTGATCATCACGTCACTGCTGCTGATGCTGATCATCATCGTGCCGGTGATCGTGCTGACCTTGCTGTTTGCGTGGCGTTACCGCGCATCGCACAAGCGCGACGATTACGACCCGGACTGGAACCACTCCACCATGCTGGAGTTGCTGATCTGGTCTGCGCCCCTGCTGATCATCATTGCGCTCGGTGCGGTGACCTGGGTCAGCACGCACAAGCTCGACCCCTTCCGCCCGCTGGAACGCGTGTCCGAGGGCCGGCCCCTGCCTGCCGGCTCCAAACCGCTGGAAGTCGATGTGGTGGCGCTGGACTGGAAATGGCTGTTCATCTATCCGGAACAGGGCATTGCGACGGTGAACGAGGTGGCAGCGCCGGTGGACCGGCCGATCGAGTTCCACATCACCGCATCGACCGTGATGAACTCGTTCTTCGTGCCTGCGCTGGCCGGCCAGATCTACGCCATGCCGGGGATGCAGACCACCCTGCACGCGGTGATCAACAAGCCCGGCGATTTCGAGGGCTTCTCCGCCAACTACAGCGGTGCCGGCTTCTCCGGCATGCACTTCATGTTCCATGGCATGAGCGAGGCGCAGTTCGGACAGTGGATCGCCCAGGCGAAAACGGGCCAGGTACTCAGTCGCGACGCCTATCTGCAGCTGGTCAAGCCCAGCGAGAACGACCCGGTGAGTCGCTACGCCAGCGTGGAGCCCTCCCTGTTCGAGGCCATCGTCAACCAGTGCGTGACGCCGGGGCCATCCTGCATGAGCGGCATGAAGGGCCCGAACCTGCCTGCGCCCGAACATGCCCACGACAGCATGACCCATGACAGCACCGCTCATGACAACGCGGCCGATGACAGCATGCACGACATGCCGATGGCCCAGCCGCAGTGATCCATCCCGTCATCCTTTCGCGCAGCACCGACTTTCCCGGTAACCACGATGTCTGATTCCCCCGACCTTGCCAAACTGATCTTCGGTCGCCTGACCTGGGACGCGATTCCGTTTCACGAGCCGATCCTGCTGTGGACCTTCGTCGCCGTGGCGACCGGCGGCGCCCTGCTGCTGGGCGCGCTGACTTACTTCCGCCTGTGGGGCTATCTCTGGCGCGAGTGGTTCACCAGCATCGATCACAAGAAGATCGGCGTGATGTACATGGTGCTCGGCCTGGTGATGCTGCTGCGCGGTTTCTCCGACGCGATCATGATGCGCATGCAGCAGGCCATCTCGTATGGCCATGCCCAGGGCTTCCTGCCGCCGCACCACTACGACCAGATTTTCACCGCGCACGGCGTGATCATGATCTTCTTCGTGGCGATGCCGCTGGTCACCGGCCTGATGAACTTCGTGGTGCCGCTGCAGATCGGCGCGCGCGACGTGTCGTTTCCGTTCCTCAACAACTTCAGCTTCTGGATGACCACCGCCGGCGCGGCGCTGATCATGATGTCGCTGTTCGTCGGCGAGTTCGCGCGCACCGGCTGGCTGGCCTATCCACCGCTTTCGGGCATCGCGCAAAGCCCGGATGTGGGTGTCGACTACTACATCTGGGGCTTGCAGATCGCCGGTGTCGGCACCCTGCTGTCGGGCATCAACCTGCTGGTCACCATCATCAAGATGCGTGCACCCGGCATGACCATGATGCGCATGCCGATCTTCACCTGGACCGCGCTGTGCACCAACGTGCTGATCGTGGCCGCATTCCCCGTACTGACCGCGGTGCTGGCACTGCTGGCGCTGGATCGCTACGTCGGCACCAACTTCTTCACCACGACCCTTGGCGGCGACGCCATGATGTACGTGAACCTGATCTGGATCTGGGGCCATCCCGAGGTCTACATCCTGATCCTGCCCGCATTCGGCATCTACTCCGAAGTGGTAGCCACCTTCAGCCGCAAGCGCCTGTTCGGCTATACCTCGATGGTCTACGCCAGCGTGGTGATCACCGTGCTGGCCTACCTGGTCTGGCTGCACCACTTCTTCACGATGGGCTCGGGTGCCAGCGTCAACTCGTTCTTCGGCATCACCACGATGATCATCTCGATCCCCACCGGGGCGAAGATCTTCAACTGGCTGTTCACCATGTATCGGGGCCGGATCACCTTCGAGGTGCCGATGCTGTGGACGGTCGCGTTCATGGTCACCTTCACCATCGGCGGCATGACCGGCGTGATGCTGGCGGTGCCGCCGGCGGACTTCGCCCTGCACAACAGCCTGTTCCTGGTGGCGCACTTCCACAACGTGATCATCGGCGGTGTGCTGTTCGGCCTGTTCGCCGGCATCAACTACTGGTTCCCGAAGGCGTTCGGCTTCCGCCTCGATCCGTTCTGGGGCAAGGTCTCGTTCTGGTTCTGGGTGGTCGGCTTCTACTTTGCCTTCATGCCGCTGTACGTGCTCGGCCTGATGGGCGTGACGCGCCGGTTGAACCATTTCGAGGATCCCTCGCTGCAGATCTGGTTCCAGGTCGCCGCCTTCGGCGCGCTGCTGATCGCGCTGGGCATCGGAGCCATGCTGATCCAGTTCTACGTGAGCTTCCGCAACCGCGAAGCGCTGCGCGACCATACGGGCGACCCCTGGGGCGGCCGTACGCTGGAATGGTCGACCTCGTCGCCGCCACCGGCCTACAACTTCGCGTTCACCCCGCGCGTGCACAACCGGGACGCCTGGTGGCAGATGAAACAACACGACTACCAGCGACCGACGGCCGACTTCATCGCGGTCCACATGCCGAAGAACACCGGTGCCGGCGTGATCCTCGCCGGCATCAGCACCGTGCTCGGCTTCGCCATGATCTGGCACATGTGGCCGCTGGCCGCCTTGTCGTTCATCGCGCTGCTGGTGGTCGCGATCGGTCATACCTTCAACTACCAGCGCGACTACCACATCCCGGCCGATGAAGTGGCCCGTGTCGAGGCGGCCCGCTCGGAGCTGTTAGCCAACCATGTCTGATATCCAAGCCATCCCCCTGCCCGGCCAGCCGAGCACGCTGAGTTTCCACCTCAGCGAAGAACACCACCCGCAGAATGGCACCCTGCTGGGCTTCTGGCTGTATCTGATGAGCGACTGCCTGGTCTTCGCCTGTCTGTTCGCGGTGTACGGCGTGCTCGGGCGCAACTACGCCGGTGGTCCGACCGGCGCGCAAATCTTCGAGCTGCCGGTGGTGGCGCTGAACACGGCCTTCCTGCTGCTGTCGTCGATCACCTATGGTTTTGCCGTGCTGGAGATGCAGCGCAACGGCAAGCGCGCGATGCTGGGCTGGCTGGCCATCACCGGCCTGCTCGGTGCGGGCTTCCTGTTCCTCGAACTGCGCGAGTTCAGCCATCTGATCGCGATCGGTGCCGGCCCGCAGCGCAGCGCCTTCCTGTCCTCGTTCTTCACCCTGGTCGGCACCCACGGCCTGCACGTCACCTTCGGCATCGTCTGGCTGGTCACCCTGATGGTGCAGGTCGGCAAGAAGGGGTTGATCGCCGAGAACAAGCGCCGGCTGATGTGCCTGTCGATGTTCTGGCATTTCCTCGATGTGGTCTGGATCGGCGTGTTCAGCTTTGTCTACCTGATGGGAGTGCTGCCATGAGCGCGCACATCGAACACCATGACGACGCCCACGGCCACGACGACGGCGCCAGTCACAGCACGCTGAAAGGTTATATGACCGGCTTCGTGCTGGCGGCGATCCTCACCGCCATTCCGTTCTGGCTGGTGATGACCAGCCAGTTCGACAAATCCAGCACCACGGCTGCGGTGGTGCTGGGTTTCGCAGCCGTGCAGATGATCGTGCACATAATCTATTTTCTGCATATGGACGCGAAGTCTCAGGGCGGCTGGAACATGCTGGCGCTGATCTTCACCCTGGTGCTGGTGGTGATCACGCTGAGCGGCTCGATCTGGGTGATGTACCATCTCGACCACAACATGATGCCGTCGATGATGGACACGAAGAACCTGCCATGAAGCGGGGCAAGCTCTTCGCATGCCTCGCCGGATCATGTCCCGGCTAGACAACCCTGCATCGGAGGACGCCAGCCGCGGCCCACGCGGTCCGCTGGCCCTCGCTGCGCTGGCCGTGCTGGCGCTGGTGTTTTTCTTCGGCTTCATCGCCCTGGGCACCTGGCAGGTGCATCGGCTTGGCTGGAAGCGCGATCTGATCGCCCGCGTCGACCAGCGCGTACATGCGCCTGCCGTCGACGCACCGAGCCCGGCACAGTGGGCGCATATCACCGCCGATGCCGACGAGTACCGCCATGTGCGACTGAGCGGCGTGTTCCTGCGCAAGCGCCAGACCCTGGTCTGGGCCAGCACCGAGCTGGGCAACGGTTACTGGGTGATGACGCCGTTACGCCTCGCCGATGGCAGCGTAGTGTTGATCAATCGCGGCTTCGTGCCGACCGCAGAGTGCGACCCCAATGCCCCCTGCGTGATGCCTCCTGACGGTACGACGGCTGTCACCGGCCTGCTGCGCATGAGCCAGACCCGTGCGTTCCTGCGCCATAACGACCCTACCCATGAGCGTTGGTATACGCGCGATGTCCAGGCGATCGCCGAGGCCCGTGGACTGACGGATGTCGCGCCGTATTTCGTGGATGCCGATGCCGCTCCTGCCGGCGGCAAAAACCGATGGCCTCAAGGTGGCCTCACGGTGATCACGTTTCCCAACAACCATCTCGCCTATCTGATCACCTGGTATTTGCTCGCCCTGATGGTGGCCGCTGCCGCGGTGTACGTCGGTCGCGAGGAACATCGCCTGCGCCGCATCGCCCGCACGAGGTTGCCCGGTCCGGGGAATTCAACGGACAGGCCTGTCGCCGGCGCCTGAGGCCATCCAGCCCGAACGATGGCATGGAAGTCATCGCCATCGCGAGATGCCTGGTGCAGGATCAGCCCGGACCGTGCAGCCCGCACTCGCGCTTCAGCCCGAAGAAGCGGGTGTCTTCCGCATCCATGCCGGGCTCCCAGCGACGGGTGGTATGGGTATCGCCGATCGAGACATAGCCCTGCTCCCACAGCGGGTGATAAGGCAGGCCATGGCGTTGCAGGTACATGCCCACATCACGATCGCTCCAGTCGGCGATCGGATGGAATTTCCAGCGGTCACGGCTCCACTCGACGAACGGAATGTCCTGGCGGCTCCTTGACTGGCTGCGCCGCAGGCCGGCAAACCAGCTCTGCACGCCCAGCTCGGTCAACGCGCGCTGCATCGGCTCGACCTTGCGGATGTTGTTGTAACGGTCGATGCCGTCGACACCCTGCTCCCATAGTCGTCCATAGCGAGCCTCGGCCCAGGCTCGACCGATCGCCGGGCGATACACCCGAAGATTCAGCTCGAGGCGTTCGGTCAGCGTGTCGACGAATTGATACGTCTCGGGAAACAGGTAGCCGGTATCGATCAGGATCACCGGGATATCCGGTTGCTGGCGGGTGAGCAGATGCAGCGAGACCGCCGCCTGCGCACCGAAGCTCGACGACAGCGCGTGATGGCCCGGTGTGTGCTGCAGCGCCCATGCCACGCGCTGCTCGGCGGTCTGGCCGGCCAGCCAGGCATTCAACCCGTCCAGCGCACCGGGACCACGCGGGTTGCGGGGCAACTCCATGTCATTGCATGACCCGCTCATGCGACGACCTTGAGCGGAATCTGTCGCGGCTGGCCGAGTATCCCGGTACGCAACAGGAAATCACCGAAGTGTTCACCGACAGCTCGTTCACCGGCATAGCGGGCAAGCAGTTGTCCAAGCACATCGAGCAGGACTGCCTCGTCGACGTTCTCCCGATAGACCTGATTCAGGCGCTGTCCACTGAAATCGGCACCGAGGCGCAGGTCGTAACGGCCGGGAGCGCGTCCGATCAGGGCGATCTCGCCCAGGTACGGGCGCGAGCAGCCGTTCGGGCAGCCCGACAGACGCAGCAGGATGGGTGCGTCGATCAATCCGTGCCGGTCGAGCAATGCCTCGAGCTTCGGCAGCAGTTGCGGCAGGTAACGCTCGCTTTCGGCCATCGCCAGGCCGCAGGTAGGCAGCGCCACGCAGGCGACTGCATGTCGCCGGATCGCGCTGTGCTTCCGGTAGCCATCCATGCCGTGACGGGCGACGATCGTGTCGATCCGCTCGCGATCCGCGGCGGCCACGTTGGCGATGATCAGGTTCTGGTTGCAGGTGAGCCGGATGTCGCCGGTATGCACCGACGCCAGCTCGCGCATGCCACCGAGCCAGGTGTGCGCCTCGGTATCGAGCAGACGGCCGGCCTCGACCTGCAGGGTCAGATGCCAATGGCCGGCATGGCCTTCGACCCAGCCGTAACGATCGCCGTTGTGGTCGAAGCGGAATGCACGGGCCGGCTGCAGGGCAAAACCGAGGCGCTGTTCCAGCTCGGTCTTGAAGGCCTCGAGGCCGTTGCGGTCGATGGTGTATTTCAGCCGCGCATGCTTGCGTTCCTCACGGTCGCCCCAGTCGCGTTGCACCGCAATCACGGTTTCGGCCAGCGCCAGCAATTGCTCAGGCGGCACGAAGCCGATCACGTCGGCCAGCCGCGGATAAGTTGATGGGTCGCCATGGCTGGCACCCATGCCGCCGCCGATCGCCGCATTGAAACCAGCCAGCCGGCCATGCTCGATGATCGCGATCAGGCCCAGGTCCTGGGCGAACACGTCGACGTCGTTGAGCGGCGGGATCGCCAGCCCGATCTTGAACTTGCGCGGCAGGTAGGTCGGGCCATACAGCGGCTCCCGCTCCTCATCGAGCGGCTCTTCATCATCGAGCTGTTTCTCGCCCACCAGCTTTTCGCCGTCCAGCCACAGCTCGTGATAGGCACGCGTCTTCGGTTTGAGATGTTCGGACAGGCGCACCGACCATGCATACGCCTCCTCGTGCGCCTGCGACTCGACCGGATTGGTGTTGCACACCACGTTGCGGTTGACGTCGCCGCAGGCCGCGATGGTGCTGGCCAAGGCTGCATTGATCGCAGCGATGGTCGGCTTCAGGTCACGCTTGATGATGCCGTGCCACTGGAAGGTCTGGCGGGTGGTGATGCGCAGTCCGCTGCTGGCGTAATCGGTGGCGATACGGTCGAACGCCAGCCACTGAGCCGTCGTCATCACGCCACCAGGCAGGCGTGCACGCACCATGAAGGCATACGCCGGCTCCAGCTTCTGGCGGCGGCGTTCATCGCGGATGTCGCGGTCATCCTGCTGGTAGCTGCCATGGAACTTGAGCAGCTTGTTGTCGTCCTCGCTGATCGCCCCGGTGACGGGGTCGGCCAGGCCGGCGGCAATGCCACCACGCAGGAATCGGCTGTCGATCTTGATTTGTTCGAGATGGGAAGGCATCGGGATGTTGTCTCGAAAAGTGCGGCCATGGATGGCCGCTTCTTGACTCTCGCGTTCACGGATGAACGCAGAAATAAATATCAATAGACGTCGCGGGCATAGCGCCCCTGTTGCAGCAATTCGGCCAGCCACGCCCGGGCATCCTCGGCGGACAGGCCGCCATGCGTGGCGATGATGTCCAGCAGGGCCTCGTTGACATCCCTGGCCATGTGCGCGGAATCGCCGCAGACATAGAGGTGCGCACCTTCGCGCAGCCATGCGTACAGCTCGCGGCCGTTTTCGCGCAGGCGCTGCTGCACGTAGACCTTGCTGGCGCCATCCCGCGAGAACGCCAGGTCGAGGCGATGCAGCGCACCGTCGTGCAGGGCCTCCTGCCACTCCAGCTGGTAGAGAAAGTCCTGCGCGAAATGGCGATTCCCGAAAAACAGCCAGTTGCGCCCGCCAGCCGCCGTCGCCTGACGTTCCTGCACGAAGGCACGGAACGGCGCGATACCGGTACCGGGGCCCATCATGATCACGTCACGGCTGCCATCGGCAGGCAGCCGGAAACGCTCGTTCGACTCGATGAAGACCGGCACCCGTGCGTCATCGCCCGCACCGGCGAGAAAAGCCGACGCAGCGCCGTAGTGAGTGCTCTGATGCGCGAAGTACTCCACCACACCCACGGTCAGATGTACTTCATCGGGCCCCACGACCCTGGCGCTGGACGCGATCGAGTACAGCCGCGGCGTCAACGGGCGCAACGTGGCAACCAGCGTGGCGGCATCCCACGCCACCGGAAACCGGCGTAGCAGGTCGATCGGCTGATGACTTTCCAGCAGGGCCGCGAAGGCAGCCTGCTGGCCGGGCTCAAGCACACGTTGCAGTTCGCCATGCCTGGTGGCTGCGGCCTGCGCTGCCACCAGCGGCCGGGTCAACCGTGTAAGTTCGCGCTCATGACTCAACCAGCGCGCCAGCGGCTGGCGGCGGCCGTCGTGCTCGACCTCGATCGCACCATCGAGCTTCAACGCCGACAGCCATTGCTCGACCAGCACCGTCGGGTTCCGTGGCCACACGCCGATGGCGTCGCCCGGCTCGTAATGCAACCCGGAGCCTTCCAGCGACAACTCGATATGGCGCACATCGCGGTCGCTGTCGCGCGACACGATGCGCTGGTTTTCCAGCACCGTGGCAGGGAACGGGTTGTCACGTGAATATCGTGACGGTGCACTGACTGCATGCAGCGGGCTGGCATGACGCGCCGTAGCAGTCGACGGGCCCAGCGCCTCACAGGCCGTTTCCAGCACACCGGCCGACCACTCGGCAGCCGTGGCATCGAAATCCACGTCCGCCTCGCCGAGCATGGCGAAGCGGCTGGCGCCGAGCTCGATCAACCGGGCATCCAGTTCGCGGCTGACCGCACAGAACTTCGGATAGCTGGAATCGCCCAGTCCCAGCACGGCGAATTTCAACAACGGCAGCTTCGGCGCACGCTTGCCTGCAATGAATTCGATGAAGCCGATCGCATCGTCCGGCGGGTCGCCGTCGCCCTGGCTGCTGATCACCACGACCAGATGGCGCTCCTGTGCCAGCTCGCGCACCGGATAGGCGCCGGCACGCAGCAGGCGCACCGCCAGACCGGCAGCTTCCGCCCTGCCCGCCAGCTGTTCGGCCACGCGTCGCGAGTTACCGGTCTGGCTGCCGTAGACGATGCTCAATCGCTCGGCCACCTGCCCCGCTGGCTCGCTGACCACGGCCAGTCCGGCACGTTCCGGCAGTCGTGCCGCCAGGGCTGCACTGTATGCTGCAATCCAGTAGAGGTCTGCCGATGACAATCCATTCGTCAGCGTGGCAAGCTGCGCCAGGCGGTCCGCGCCCAGCATGGGATCTGGCAAAGGCAATTTCAGTGCAGCATTCACGTGTTGTTCCTTTGGACGTCTTTACGTCTCGACGTCCATATTAATGAGTGGCAAGTGATGCCTGAAAGCATATGTTGGAATGTCGTTATGCCAGCCATTCATTTCTATGCACTCCCGCACAAGGCTGATACTCTCCCGCAGCACCCCATCGACAGACATGCCGGACTTGATCGAACTGCTCACCTTCGTCGCCGTCGGCGCCTTTGCCCAGCTGATTGACGGCGCACTGGGCATGGCCTACGGCGTAACCTCGGCTGGACTGCTGATGGGGCTGGGCATGCCGCCGGTCGCGGCCAGCGCCAGCGTGCATTACGCCGAGACCTTCACCTGCGGCGCCTCGGGCATCAGCCATCTCATCGCCGGCAACGTGCGGCGCCCGCTGTTTCTTGCGTTGGCCATACCCGGCGTACTGGGTGCCCTGCTCGGCGTGCTGGTGGCGGTCAACGTGCCATCGCAATGGATGCGCATCGCGCTGACGCCGTACCTGCTGGGCATGGGCCTGTTCCTGCTGCTCCGCCGCAGCCGGGAACCCGGACAACGCACCGATGTACCGCGCGGTACCGCGCCGATGGGGCTGGGTGCTGGTTTCGTGGATGCAATCGGCGGCGGCGGCTGGAGCGCGCTGACCGTTACCATTTTGCTCGCGCGCGGCCTGCCGCCACGCGTGGTGATCGGCAGCGTGCACCTGGCCAAGTGCATGGTGAGCATCGCGGCCAGCATCAGCTTCCTGCTCACGATCGGCACCAGCCATGGCACCGCCGTGATCGGCCTGATCATCGGTGGCGTACTCGCCGCCCCGTTCGGCGCCCTGTTCATCCGTCGCATTCCGGCGCGGGCAGCCACCCTGCTGGCTGGTTTCGCCGTGCTCGCGCTGGGCATCAACAATGCCTTCCGCATGTTCGGCTGAGGCCAAGCCAAAGCCGGCCGCCGTCACTACAATGGGCGGATGAGCCCAATCAAGCACCTCCCCATCGAAGTTCGCGGCAGCGCCGCCCGCCCGCTAGGCATGAGTCCCGCCCAATTCCTGCGCGACTACTGGCAGAAACGGCCATTGCTGATCCGCCGCGCTTTCGCAGACTTCCGGCCGCCATTGCAACCGGACGACTTGGCCGGTCTGGCCTGCGAGGAGGGCGCACTGGCCCGGTTGATCATGCACGACGAGAAGCGCGATCGCTGGCACGTCAATCCGGGCCCGTTGAGCGAAGCCGATTTCGCCAATACGCCCGATAGCAACTGGACCCTGCTGGTGCAGGATGTGGACAAGTGGGATGCGGATGTCGCCGAACTGCTGCAGCACTTCAGTTTCCTGCCGAGCTGGCGCCTGGACGACATCATGGTTTCCTATGCCGAGCCGGGTGGCGGTGTCGGTGCGCATGTCGACCAGTACGACGTATTCCTGCTGCAGGGCCTGGGCCAGCGCCACTGGGCGATCAGTGACGATCCGATGGCACCGAAGGAATTCCGCCACGACGTGGAACTGAAGCAGCTCGCCCAGTTCGAGCCCACCCACGAATGGCTGCTGGAACCGGGCGACATGCTGTACCTGCCGCCAGGCGTGCCGCACGATGGCGTGGCCTTCGGCGGTCCGTGCATGACGTTCTCGATCGGCATGCGCGCACCCTCGCAGGCCGAACTGACCGGTGATCTGGCCGACCATATCGCCGAGCACCTGCCGGAAGAGCTGCGCTATGCCGACCCGGACCTGAAACCGGCCAAGGCCACCGGCGAGATCGATCGTGCCGCGATCGAGCGGCTGAAGATGGCGCTGCCGTTTGCCGCCGTGCTGCACGACGACATGCTGCGCGACTGGTTCGGCCGCTTCATCACCCGCTACCGCAACGCCCAGGTACCAGCCCCACTGGAAAAGCCGCTGAGTGCAGACGCGCTGGCCAAGCAACTCGATGCCGGCGCACAACTGCTGCGTCACCCGTGGTCGCGACTGGCCTGGAGCCAGGGCAAATCCGGCTGCATGCTGTATGTCAGCGGCCACGCCTACCCGGCCACACCCGCACTGGCACAGCAATTGTGCGAGCAGCGGACAATCGGTCCGACCGCCAAACTCGGCACCATCGAACGCTCCCTGCTGCTTGCACTGGTCAATGACGGCCATCTGTTGCCGAGAAAATCCCGCCGCCGATGAAGCTGCAGAACTTCCACATCGAGGTCGCCGACTGGTCGAATGAGGGTCAACGCAAGGACCTGCTCGACTTGCGCTACACGGTATTCGTGCAGGAACAAGGCGTGCCCGAAACACGCGAACGGGATGGCCTCGATGGAGATTGCTGGCACGTGCTGGCACGTGACGACACCGGCCACGCGATCGGCTGCGGCCGACTCACACCTGCCCACAAGATCGGTCGCATGGCCGTGCAACAGGCATGGCGGGGCCATGGCGTCGGCATGGCGCTGCTGCGCGAACTGATCGGGCGCGCACGCAGCGAGGGCTGGCCGGAAGTGGCGCTGGATGCACAGATCAGCGCGCTCGGGTTCTATGAGCGCGAGGGCTTCATTCCCTACGGCGAGGCATTCGAGGATGCCGGCCTGCCACACCGGGCCATGCGCCTGGCACTGCCGAAGGACGCCGTCGACACCGCACCTCTGCATGACATTGGCGCACTGCCAGCCACCACGCGCAGCGAGACTGCCGCCACGCGTGTGCAACTGCTGGGTGAGGCACGGCACCGACTGGCCATTTATCTGCCCGTGCTGGGCAATGACAGTTACGCCAGCGCGGAAGAACTGGCCGAACTGCGGCGCATCGCCATCTCCGGCCGTGGTGCGCAGATCCGCATCCTGCTGCACGACCCGGCCACCGCCCTGCGCAACGACTACCGCCTGATCGCACTGGCGCAGCGCCTGCCAAGCACCATGCAGGTCCGCGTGCCGGTGGAGGAGGCCGACCTGGCCTATGTCTCGGCCTATCTGCTCAACGATGCCGGCGGCTACCTGTTCCTGCCCGAGGCGCACCGCCCACAGGGCCGCGCCGCCCTTCACGACCGCGCGAGCCAGGCGCCGCTGCAGCAGCATTTCGATGAAGTGTGGGATCGCGCGGAACGTGCCAGCGTCCTGCAGGCACTGGATATCTGACCGACGCGGTGGAACCGGCTGAACACCAGCTGGCCCGGGGATTTCCTTTGCCGATCGTCGACGGCACCGACAAAGCGCATGAAACCGCTGCCCGTGGCGAAAATACGTTAGACCATCGTCTCGAATGCGTGCCGGCTGCCGGTTTCGAACACCTTGTGGGTTGCCGCGTCGCAGCAGCCAAAGGCTATAATTGTCGGGATTCTCCCCAGTCATCCGTCTGAGCGGCCTGTCGGGCTTGAAAACCGACGCAAGACCGCGATTTCCTTGGTCACACGGATGGCTGCAAGCATCCCTTCCCTGCCGGTGGTGACGTGAGTACAAACCTGATCCGCGAGTTCTTCGAATCTTCCCAACTCGCTGGCGGCAACGCCGACTACGTCGAATCGCTCTACGACGCCTGGTTGGCCGACACCTCGTCGGTACCCGCCGAGTGGAGCAAGTACTTCGAGACCTTCAAGGGCCGCGAGTCGGGAGACGTCTCCCATACCGCCGCCATTGCACGTATCGAGGCTGCGCAAAAGCAGCGCTACAACGGTACGGCCGCCGCTCCCGTGAGCGACGAGCATGCGCGCAAACAGGCCGGCGTGCTGCGCCTGCTCACCGCCTACCGTTCGCGTGGCCATCTGGCCGCCGATCTCGATCCGCTCGGCCTGACCGAGAAGATGCCGGCGCCGGATCTCGGACTGGCCTTCCATGGTCTCTCCGATGCCGATCTGGATACCGAGTTCGATACCGGCAACTACGCCGGTGGCGGCCAGCGCCTGAAACTGCGTGAACTGCTCGGACGCCTGCAGAAGACCTACGCCAGCACGATCGGCACCGAGTTCATGCATATCAGCAACCACGAGCAGCGCCACTGGATCTACAGCCGCCTCGAGCAGGCCGCCGGCCAGAGCCCGCTGGACAAGGCCGGCAAGCAGCGCGTGCTGGACGGCCTGACCGCCGCCGAAGGCCTGGAGCGCTACCTCCACACGAAGTATGTGGGCCAGAAGCGTTTCTCGCTGGAAGGTGGCGACAGCCTGATCCCGATGATCGACGACGTGGTGCGCGCCGCCGGCGACAACGGCATCAAGGAGCTGGTGATCGGCATGGCCCACCGCGGCCGCCTCAACGTGCTGGTCAACATCCTCGGCAAGCCGCCGAAGACCCTGTTCGACGAGTTCGAGGGTCTCTTCGAGCACCCGGACGATCCCGCGCATTCGGGTGACGTGAAGTACCACATGGGCTTCTCCGCCGACGTCAAGACACCCAAGGGTGGCACGCACGTCGCGCTGGCGTTCAACCCGTCGCATCTGGAAATCGTCAACCCGGTGGTGACCGGTTCGGTGCACGCGCGCCAGATCCGCCGCCGCGACACCTTGCACACGCAGTCGATGGCCGTGGTCATTCACGGCGACGCGGCCTTTGCCGGCCAGGGCGTGAACATGGAACTGCTGAACATGTCGCAGGCCCGCGGTTTCAAGATCGGCGGCAGCCTGCACATCGTCATCAACAACCAGGTTGGCTTCACCACCTCCAATCCGCAGGACGCGCGCTCCACCATGTACTGCACCGACCTGGCCAAGATGGTCAATGCGCCGGTGTGGCACGTGAATGGGGACGACCCGGAAGCGGTGATTGCCGTCACTCGCCTCGCCTATGACTTCCGCAAGCAGTTCCGCAAGGATGTAGTGATCGACCTGGTCTGCTATCGCCGCCACGGTCACAACGAGGCCGACGAGCCGGCCGCCACGCAGCCGGTGATGTACCAGATCATCCGCAAGCGTCCGACCACGCGCGACCTGTACCAGCAACAGCTGGTGAAGGAAGGCGTGCTCGCCGAGGGCGACGCGCAGAAGCAGTTCGACGCCTACCGCGACCGACTCGAAGCCGGCGCGCCGATGACCGAGCTCGACCCTTCGCCTGTGCGCGACGGCCACGTCGATTGGGCGCGTTACATCGGCGGCAAGCTGTCGACACCGACCGACACCAGCGTGCCGAAGCAGAAGCTGCAGGAACTCTCCGGCACGATCCTCACCTTGCCCGCCGACATCACGCTGCAGGCGCGCGTGGCGAAGATCTACGACGACCGTCGCAAGATGGCGGCCGGCGAACTGCCGGCCGACTGGGGCTTCGCCGAAAACCTGGCCTACGCCACCCTGATCGATGCCGGTCACGACCTGCGTCTGGTCGGCCAGGACTCCGGTCGAGGCACATTTTTCCATCGCCATGCCGTGTTGCATGATCAGAAGGATGGTCACACCTACATGCCACTGGCCACCGTGCGTGCCGGCGCCGATGTGGAAGTGATTGATTCGCTGCTCAGCGAAGAGGCGGTGATGGCGTTCGAGTACGGCCATTCCACCACTGATCCGGACACGCTCAACATCTGGGAGGGCCAGTTCGGCGATTTCGCGAACGGCGCGCAGGTGGTGATCGACCAGTTCATCAGCTCCGGCGAAGCGAAGTGGAACCGCCTGTGCGGCCTGGCATTGTTCCTGCCGCATGGCTATGAGGGCCAGGGTCCGGAGCACTCCTCCGCACGCCTGGAGCGCTTCCTGCAGCTGTGCGCGTTCGACAACATGCAGGTCTGCGTGCCGACCACGCCGGCGCAGGATTTCCACATGATCCGCCGGCAGATGCTGCGCCCGGTGCGCAAGCCGCTGATCGTGATGACACCGAAGTCGCTGCTGCGCCACAAGCTGGCCGTGTCGACGCTGGACGAGCTGGCCAACGGCAGCTTCCAGCTGGTGATCGGCGAGCACCGCGAATTGCCGGCGAAGAAGGTCAAGCGTGTCGTGCTTTGCTCGGGCAAGGTCTACTACGACCTGCTGGAAGACGCCGAGAAGCGCGACCAGAAAGATGTGGCGATCGTGCGCGTCGAACAGCTGTATCCGTTCCCGCGTACCGAAGTCACGGCCGAACTGGACAAATATCCTTCCGCCAAGGAAGTGATCTGGTGTCAGGAAGAGCCGATGAACCAGGGTGCCTGGTTCCAGATCCGCCACCACCTGCAGGCCTGCATCGGCAGCAAGCACAGCCTGTCCTATGCAGGCCGTGCACGCTCGCCGGCACCGGCCGCCGGCCACCTCAATACCCATGTTGCCGAACAGGCGGCACTCGTCGAACAGGCGCTGGTTGCGCCGGTCGGCACCGACCACTCCGCAGAATAAAGACCCAAGGATCACGTATGTCCATCGAAGTCAAAGTCCCCGTTCTGCCCGAGTCCGTCTCCGACGCGACCATCGCCACCTGGCACAAGAAAGCTGGTGATGCGGTCAAGCGCGACGAGAACCTGGTCGATCTCGAAACCGACAAGGTGGTGCTGGAAGTGCCCTCGCCGGTCGACGGCGTGCTGAAGGAAATCCGCCAGCAGGCCGGCGATACGGTGAACAGCCAGCAGGTCATCGCGATCATCGAGGAAGGCGCGGTTGCCGCTGCTCCGGTTCCTGCCGCCGCGGCCACGCCGCCCCCCGCTCCGGCCCAGGCTGCCGCTGCCGCACCGAAGGCTGCTGCCGAGCTCTCGCCCGCCGCACAGCGCGTCGCCACCGAAAACAAGGTCGACACCTCCGTCATTGCCGGCACCGGTCGCGATGGCCGCATCATCAAGGAAGACGTGATCAACGCCGGCTCGCGTCCGGCCGCTGCTTCCGTCACTGCGCCAGTAGCGAAGCCGACGCCGGGCTCGCGTCCGGAAGAGCGCGTGCCGATGACCCGCATGCGCCTGCGCATTGCCGAACGCCTGATGCAGTCGAAGAACTCGATCGCCATGCTTACCTCGTTCAATGAAGTGAACCTTGCCGAGGTGACGAAGATGCGCAAGTCGCTGGGCGAAGCGTTCCTGAAGGAACACGGCGTCAAGCTCGGCTTCATGAGCTTCTTCGTCAAGGCCGCGGCCGAAGCGCTGAAGCGGTATCCGTTCGTCAACGCCTCGGTCGACGGCAACGATGTGATCTACCACGGCTACCAGGACATCTCGATCGCCGTGTCCACCGACAAGGGTCTGGTCACCCCGGTGCTGCGCGACGTGCAGGACATGAGCTTCGCCGACGTCGAGAAAGGCATTGCCGACTACGCCGTCAAGGCGCGCGCGAACAAGCTGTCGCTGGATGACCTGCAGGGCGGCACGTTCACCATCACCAATGGCGGCACCTTCGGCTCGCTGCTGTCCACCCCGATCGTCAACCCGCCGCAGAGCGCGATCCTCGGTATGCACACGATCAAGGACCGCGCCATCGTCGAGAACGGCCAGATCATCGCTGCGCCGATGATGTACATCGCGCTGTCGTATGACCATCGCATCATCGACGGCAAGGACGCGGTGCTGTTCCTGGTCGACATCAAGAACCAGCTGGAGAATCCGCAGCGCATGCTTCTTGGTCTTTGATCGCCGTCTCGGCGATCAAAAATAGGTAACGTGGCTCTGGTGCTGGAAGATGATTAAAGCAACGATTTTCGAATTGCTTTTTCAGCCACCAGAGCCCATATCCGCTCCATCTGCGAGCACTGACTCGCTAGCAAAGGAATACTCATGAGCGACAAATTCGACGTCATCGTCATCGGCGCCGGCCCCGCCGGCTATGTGGCCGCGATCCGCGCTGCACAGCTCGGCCTGAAGACGGCCTGCGTCGACGCGTTCGCCGGCAAGGACGGCAAGCAGGCACTCGGCGGCACCTGCCTCAACGTGGGCTGCATCCCGTCCAAGGCGCTGCTCGATTCCTCGCGCCAGTTCCACAACCTCACGCACAACTTCGACGTGCATGGCATCAGCGCCGACAACGCGCGCATCGACGTGCCTACCTTCATCGGTCGCAAGGACAAGATCGTCAAGCAGTTCACCGGCGGCGTGGCGCAGCTGTTCAAGGCGAACAAGATCACGCCGTACTTCGGTACCGGCAAGCTGCTCAAGGGCAATCAGGTCGAGATTACCGGTGCCGACGGTGCCAAGCAGACGATCGGCGCGACCAACGTGATCCTCGCCTCCGGCTCGGTGCCAATCGAGCTGCCGTTCGCGAAGTTCGACAACAAGATGATCCTCGACAACGCCGGCGCACTCGACCTCGCCGAAGTGCCGAAGCGCCTGGGCGTGATCGGCGCCGGCGTGATCGGCCTGGAACTGGGTAGTGTGTGGAAGCGTCTCGGCGCCGACGTCACCATTCTCGAGGCGCTGCCGGACTTCCTCTCCGTCGCCGACGCCGACGTCGCCAAGGTCGCCGCCCGCGAGTTCGCCAAGCAGGGGCTGACGATCAAGCTCGGCGCCAAGCTGACCAAGGCCGAGATCAAGAAGAAAGAGGTTGCCCTCACCTACGAGGACAAGGACGGTGCGCACGAACTCGTCGTCGACAAGCTGCTGGTCGCCGTAGGCCGCCGCGCCTACACCGCCGGCCTGCTGGCCGACGACACCGGCGTGAAGCTGGACGAGCGCGGCCGCATCGTGGTCGACGAGCACAACCACACCGGCGTCGATGGCGTGTGGGCCATCGGTGACGCCGTGCGTGGCCCGATGCTGGCGCACAAGGGTTCCGAGGAAGGCGTGGCGGTGGCCGAGTGGATCGCCGGCAAGGCCGGTCACGTCAACTACGACACGATTCCATGGGTGATCTACACCGAGCCGGAAATCGCCTGGGCGGGCAAGACCGAGAAGGAACTGAAGGACGCCGGCATCCCGTACAAGGTCGGCAGCTTCCCGTTCGCCGCGATCGGCCGCGCCGTTGCGATGAACGAAGCCGTGGGCCAGGTGAAGATGCTTGCCCATGCCGAGACCGATCGCATCCTCGGCGTGCACATGGTCGGCCCGGGCGTCTCCGAGCTGATCGCCGAGTGCGTCGTCGCGATGGAATTCAAGGGCTCGTCCGAAGACCTGGCGCGCATCGTCCACGCGCACCCGACGCTGTCGGAAGCCGTGCACGAAGCAGCGCTGTCGGTCGACAAGCGCGCGATCCACAAGGGCAACTGATCGCAGGATGCGATCATCCCGGACAGCACATGGATGTGCGTCGATCCGGGATCCACGGCCCACTCGTGGCGACATGAGTGGGCCGTCTGTTTTTGTGGCATACCCAGCCACAACATCTGGCGTCATTCCAGCGAAAGCTGGAATCCAGCGACTTTAGCGTCTAAGGCCGAAGGCACTGGATTCCAGCTTTCGCTGGAATGACGAACACTTTCTTCAACGCACCACGACATCCCTATGCCTCAGCCAACTTCCCTCTGCGTCTACTGCGGCTCCAGCCCCGGCAATCATCCCGGCTACACCGAACAAGCCCGCGCCTTCGGCGCCGAAATGGCCCATCGCGGCATCGCCCTGGTCTATGGCGGTGGCAAGGTCGGCCTGATGGGCACCGTGGCCGACGCCGTGCTGGCTGCCGGTGGCAAGGTGATCGGGGTGATCCCGCGCCAGTTGGTGGAGCTGGAAGTGGCCCATCCGGGCCTGAGCGAGCTGCAGGTGGTCGAGACCATGCATCAGCGCAAGACGCGCATGTATGAACTGTCCGATGCGTTCGTCGCCCTGCCCGGTGGCTTCGGCACGATGGACGAGATGTTCGAGATGCTGACCTGGGCGCAACTCGGCCTGCATCGCTACCCCTGCGCGTTTCTCGATGTGCGCGGCTATTACAGCCAGCTGCGCGCGATGATGGATCACATGGTGAACGAGGGCTTCGTGCGATCCGGCCAGCGCGACAGTGTCTGGTTCGGGGACTCGATGGCCGCGCTGTTCGACTGGATGGGAAACTACGACGGCGGCAGCGCGTCTCGTGTAATCAGTCCGTCCAGCATCAAGGCCTGAAACCGGAGATACGCCATGACCAGCTTCCGCGCCTTCCGCATCCACAACGATGACACTGGCCATCGCGCCGGCATCGAAACCATCGATGCCGATGCCCTCTCGCCTGGCGAGGTGCTGATCAGGACCGCGTATTCCTCGGTGAACTACAAGGACGCGCTGGCCGGCACCGGCAAAGGCAAGATCCTGCGCCAGTTCCCGCTCAACGGCGGCATCGACGTGGCTGGCCACGTGGTCGCGTCCACCGATCCGGCGTTCAGGGAAGGCGATGCGGTGTTGTGCACCGGCAGCGGACTTTCGGAGACCCGCGACGGCGGCTACAGCGAGTACGCACGGCTGGATGCGCGCTGGACGATCCGGTTGCCGCACGGCCTGAGCCTGCGCGAAAGCATGATCATAGGCACCGCCGGCTTCACTGCCGCGCTGGCGCTGCTGCGCATGCAGGACAACCGGCAGTCGCCGGCGCTTGGCCCGATCGCGGTGACCGGGGCCAGCGGTGGCGTCGGCCAGCTGGCGATCGACATCTTCAGCCGTGCCGGCTACGCGGTGCACGCGATCAGCGGCAAGGTCGATCACTTCGACTTCCTGCGCAGTCTGGGCGCAGCGGACTGCATCGATCGTCACGCTCTCGCGTTCAGCGGCAAGCCGATGGATTCGGTCCGTTTCGGCGGTGCGCTGGACAATGTCGGCGGCGCCATGCTGGCTGGCCTGCTGCCGCTGGTAGCGCCCTATGGCAACGTGGCGATCTGCGGCAATGCCGGCGGCATCGCCTTCGACAGCACGGTGATGCCGTTCATCATCCGTGGCGCCTCCCTGCTCGGCATCGCTTCGGCCGGCACTGCACGCGACATCCGCGACGCGGTCTGGCAGCATCTGTCCAGCGACTGGAAGCCGCGGCAACTGGAACGCATCGCCACGCGTGAAATCACCCTCGACGAACTGCCCGGCGTGTTTGCGCACATGCTCGCCGGCGACTCGTTCGGCCGCACCCTGGTACGCGTCGGCAACACGGTTTGACGAGAGCACGCTTGGAAGTCGCTTCGCCACGGCTTAGAATCAACGAAACTCGCTGGGGACTATCACCTTATGGCACGTATCCTGATCGTCGACGATTCTCCGTCCCAGTTGCTGGGCATCAAGCGGATCGTCGAAAAACTCGGGCATGAGACGCTTTCTGCCGAAGACGGTGCTGCCGGCGTCGAAGTGGCCAAGGCCGAAAAGCCCGACCTGATCCTGATGGACGTGGTGATGCCCAACCTCAACGGGTTTCAGGCCACCCGCACGATCAGCAAGAATGCCGACACCGCGCATATCCCGATCATCCTGGTGACCACCAAGGACCAGGAAACCGACAAGGTCTGGGGCATGCGCCAGGGTGCCAAGGCCTATGTGACCAAGCCGATCAAGGAAGAAGAACTGGTCAAGGCTCTGAACGAGTTTCTGCCGCACTGATCCGATCCGGCAACTCGCCAGCCTCATGCAAACGGCGCCTTTCGGCGCCGTTTTTCATTGATCCACCACAGGCACGAACTCAGCGGCGTGGGTCGTAATCCTTGAACTGTTCATGCAGTGCGGTATAGGCCGCGCGCTGGGCATCGTTATCCGCCAGCGGTATGCGGATCGACAATTCCACCAGCTGGTCACCCGGATGCGCACCCGGCATGCCGCGCCCCTTCAGGCGCAGCTTGCGTCCGGACTGTGAGCCCGCCGGAATGCGCAGATCCACCGTGCCGGCCAGGGTCGGCACCGGCACCGTGGCACCAAGAGCGGCCTCCCAGGGCGTGATCGGCAGTACATGCACCACGTTGCGGCCGTCCAGACGGAAGCGTGCATCGTCGTGAATGCCTACTTCCAGCAACAAGTCTCCATTGGGCCCACCGGCCATGCCACTTTGGCCCTGCCCGGAAAGGCGGATCACCTGGCCAGGGTTGATGCCGGCCGGAATCTTCACTTCCAGTACGCGCTCGCCACCGGCCGGGTCATGCATGGCCAACCGTGTGCGGCCGCCGTCGAATGCCGTCTGCAGGTCGATCCGGACCGATGCCTGCACATCCTGGCCACGACGTGGGCGCGGCTGCCCACGCTGGCCACCGCCAGCCGCACCGCGACCAAACAGGCTCTCGAAGAAATCGCTGAAGTCACCATCGCCGCCATCGCCGAAACCCTGGCTCTGCCCCTGCCAGCCTGGCGGCGGCCGGAACTGCTCGCCCTGCCGGTAGCCGCCGGCACGCAACTGGTCGTAGGAACGCCGCTTCTCGGCATCCCTGAGTACTTCGTTGGCCTCGTTGATCGCCTTGAATTTCTCCTCGGCGCCGGCCTCCTTGTTCTTGTCCGGATGGTATTTGCGTGCCAGCTTGCGATAGGCCGCCTTGATCTCGGCCTCGCTTGCCTCCGGCTTCACGCCAAGAATCTCGTAATAATCTTTGAATTCCACCGTCACTCCCCGGCCGTGGCCATCATGCGGGGCATGATCCGCCACAGCCATTTCACCCACAAGCATTGCGCCTTGAGATAAGTGCGGAACTCACGCGATTCAAGGCGACAGCCGGCATGACACGGGCGTAGCATCAGCCGCTCCGACACTTCCCGGCAGGCTCCATCCCATGACCATCCAGATCGGCCAGATCCTTCCTGACATCGGCATCACCGTCGTCGACGGCACCGCTGCGCAACAACACACGACGAGGGAACTGTTCGCCGGTCGCAAGGTGGTGATGTTCGCCGTACCCGGTGCCTTCACTCCGACTTGCTCGAACAAGCACCTGCCCGGCTATGTGCGGCACGTCGGTGACTTCAGCGAGCGCGGCATCAGCCTGATGTGCATGGCTGTCAACGACAGCCATGTGATGCGCGCCTGGGCCGAATCGCAACACGTACCGCCCGGCCTGCTGATGCTGGCCGATGGCAATGCCAGCTTCACCCGGGCACTCGGTCTGGAACTGGATGGCACGGCCTACGGCATGGGTCTGCGCGCCCGCCGCTTTGCGCTGTATGCCGAGGATGGTGTGGTGCGTCAGTTGCATGTCGAGGCGCCGGGCGAGTTCCGTGTTTCCAGCGCCGAAGCGATGCTGGAGGCCATCAGCCACTGAGTAACCGTGCTGACCAGTGGCATCAGTGGCGATATCCACCGACGGCAAGAGATGTTTGATCGAATGTCCCGTTTCGGCCCGCTGCAGCCATTCGCGCAGCCGCAGGGAATGTCGAGCAGCGATGCCGCCACGCGACCTGACACCGCTGGCCAACCAGTATCCACGGACAAGGCGAAATGACACCCACCCGGTCCACGGGAAGGAGGCATGCAATGAGCTTTCATCGGATCCTCGGCGTCGCCATGAAATGGCTGCTTGTCGGACTTGTTCCGGCGTTCCTGATGTCCTGTGCCCATACGCAAAGCAAGCCCACCATCGCCGCGGGGGATGCCCGATTCGAATTCCTGACCCCCACGCTGGTGCGGATGGAGTACTCGTCTTCCGGGACGTTTGTCGATGCGCCCACCGCGGTCGTGCAGAAAAGGGATTGGCCAGCGGTTCACGTCAAGTCGACGGAGAAGGATGGCTGGCTGATCGCCACTACCGACGCGATGACATTGCGCTATCGGCTGCACTCCGGTGCGTTTACCGCAGCCAACCTCAAGGTGACCTGGAGCAATCCGGCCGGCAGCGTACACGAATGGCGCCCAGGTGACATGGACTCGTTGAACCTGGGCGGACTGACCTATTCCCTGGACAACATCAGCAAACCCAACCTGCCCGAAGGACAGATGGATCTCGAGAGTCCGGTCAACGACATCATTCCGGGGATCGACGTGCTGCTCGCCAAGGCCAAGCCCGGATTGTTGAGCCGCAATGGCTATGCGTTCATCGACGACAGCCAGACCCCGGTGTGGAATGCGCGGAAGACGTGGATAGAACCGCGCCCGCAAACGAACGGCCAGGACTGGTATCTCTTCACGTACAACCGCGATTACCGAAAGGTGTTCAACGAGTACGCGCAGCTATGCGGCCCCATCCCGATGATTCCGAGATACACCCTCGGCCCCTGGATCACGGATTTCAATTTCGAATATTTCCCGGATACGGCAGAGTCCAGGCAACCTGCGTTCAAACGGTACAACCAGCAGCACCTGGAGGACGAGGTATCACGGCTCCGCGAAAACCACATTCCTTTTGACACACTCGTGCTGGATTTCGCCTGGCACAACTACGGCTGGCAGGGCGGCTATGACTGGAGTCCGCTCATACCGCACCCCGATCAGCTCCTGAACTGGCTGCACAGCCAGGGTGTCAAGGTGAGCCTCAACGATCACCCGGGGTATGCCAACACCGATGAAAGCATCCTGTCGTTCAGCGACAGCCACGCACCGGAAGTGCTGCACGCGCTTGGGCGGCCGCTGCCTGCAAAACCTTCGCTCGACATGGATATCTCGAAACACTGGAAGTTTTCCACCGACCCGCACGATCAGGGGTTGCGCAATCACTGGTTCGCGAAGGATCACGACGATGCACACTGGAAGCCGATCCATACCGGCATGCCCTGGCAGGATCAGGGCTACCGGTCCTACAGGGGCATTGCGTGGTACCGAACATCGGTGCGATTGCCGGCGGTGCTTCCCGATGCCTTGTATGTGTACCTGGGCGAGGTCGGCCAGACCTACCGGATATTCGTCAACGGAAAAGAAGTACCGCACAGCCAGATCCAATGGCCGCGGCGGCTGACCTATGCCGACATTGCTTCATACGTCAAAGCCGGACAGCAAAATGAAATCGCACTGCGTGTGGTGCCCGGTCAGAACGGTGGCGGCATCCTCCGCGGCCCGGTCGCCATAAGGAACGTCGAACCACCGAAACGCATCTATTTCGATCTGTCCAACCAGGAGCAGGCCGACATCTTCATGCGCGAGCTGCACAAGCCGCTGATGCAGCAAGGCGTGGATGTCTGGTGGGTTGATGGCGGTGGCGGTGCCGTCGACATGCCCGGCCTGAACAGGCAGCTGTGGACCAACAAGGTTTTCTACGACTACACGCAGCAGGAAACCGGCCAGCGCGGCTTCATCCTCAGCCGCTATGGCGATTGGGGCAGCGAACGGTATCCAGCCTTCTTTACCGGCGACACGTATTCGCAGTGGCCGGTGCTCGCCTATGAAGTCGCCTTCACTGCCCGCGGCGGCAATGTGCTGGTGCCGTACATCAGCCATGACATCGGCGGATTCCACGGCGCCAGAATCGATTTCGACCTGTATGCGCGCTGGATCGAGTTCGGCACCTTCAGCCCGATCCTGCGCATGCATAGCGCCCACGCCAACCCGCGCGAGGGCAATGTGCGAATGCCCTGGGTCTACGGTGACCAGGGCATTGCATTGATGAAGAAATACTTCACCCTGCGCACCCAGCTCATCCCCTACACATATACGTATACGTGGTTGGCGCACACGCAATCCATGCCGATCCTGCGACCGCTCTACCTGCAGTACCCGGATCTGGAGGAAGCCTACCGGCACTCCCACGAGTACTTCTTCGGCGAGGAAATGCTGGTCGCTCCGGTACTCGACGATAGTGGCAATCGGACCGTCTACCTTCCGCCCGGCCAGTGGATCGATTTCTTTACCGGCAAGCACTACGAAGGCGGCACCACATTTACCGCACACTATGCCGTGGATGAAATGCCGGTGTTCGTTCGCGAAGGGTCGATCATTCCCGAGCAGAGCGTAAGCGACTACTCGAATGCCCAACCGCTGGACCATGTGATCCTCAACGTCTATGGATCAGGCAAGGGCAGCTTCGAGCTGTACGAAGATGATGGCATTTCGCTCGCCTACAGCCAGGGCCAGTACGCGCTTACGCCGATGACCTATGCCACGAGCAGCGATGGCTCCCATCAGCTCGTCATCGAACCGACCAAGGGCTCGTTTGCCGGCCAGGTACAGGCGCGCTCATACGAACTGCGCATCCACGCGGCGAACAAGCCGCTGTCGATATCGGTCAACGGTAGCAATGTCAGTCAGTGGACCTGGAATGCGAAGGAAGCGACGGCGACTGTCATGCTGCCCAAACAGGCTATCCAGAACAGGATTAGCGTGAAATGGCTGTAAGCAGACGTTGGCCGTACCTCATCTAGCCGCAGCTGACCGACACAGCCATCCGGCAATGCGGCCAACCCCGGCAAAGAAAAACCCCGGCATGACCGGGGTTTTCTCGTATGGGACAACCTCAGGCTCATTCCTCGGTCGGCGACAAATCGACCGCATCCGGGCTATCACCTGAAGGCATGTTGATGTCGATGACTTCGGCAGCCTCACCGTTGTCCTCGTCCGCATCCAGCCGCATCACGCTGACCAGGGTCTCGTCGGCCGGCAGGCGGATCAGGGTGACGCCCTGGGTGTTGCGCCCGAGCTGCGAGACTTCCGCCACGCGGGTACGCACCAACGTGCCCTGGTTGGAGATCAGCATCAACTCGTGCGCCTCGGTGACCTGCACGGCACCGACCAGCGCACCGTTGCGTTCCGAGCACTGGATGCCGATGACGCCCTGGGTGCCGCGTCCCTTCTTGGTGAACTCGACGAGCTGGGTACGCTTGCCGTAACCGCGTTCGGTGGCAGTGAGGATGTCACCTTCGGCCGCCACGATCAGCGAAACGACCTGCGCGCCCTCGGCCAGCCGCATGCCGCGCACACCGGTGGCGGTGCGGCCCATCGAGCGCACGGTATTCTCGTCGAAACGGTTGACCTTGCCGTTCGAGGCAAACAGCAGGATGTCGCTGTTGCCGTCGGTGAGCTCGACATTGACCAGCGCGTCGCCCTCGTCCAGCTTGATCGCGATCTTGCCCTTCTGCAGCTGGAACGCGAACTCGGACAACGGCGTCTTCTTCACCGTGCCGTGTCTGGTGGCGAAGAACACGAAACGGTCGTCACCGTATTCGCGCACCGGCAACACCGCCTGCACCTTCTCTTCCGGACCCAGCGGCAGCAGGTTGATGATCGGCTTGCCACGGGCATTCGGGCCCGCATCCGGCATTTGATAGACCTTGAGCCAGTACACGCGGCCGGTGCTGGTGAAGGTGAGCAGGGTATCGTGCGTGTTGACCACCCACAGCTGCTCGACGAAATCCTCGTCCTTCAGCGCCGACGCCGATCGGCCCTTGCCACCGCGCTTCTGCGCACGGTAGGTGCTGGCCGGCTGGCGTTTGATGTAGCCGGTATGCGACAGCGTGACGACCACGTCTTCCGGTGCGATCAGGTCGAGGACGTTGAGATCTTCCTGCGAATGCTGGATCTCGGTGCGGCGCGCGTCACCGAACTCGGCCTTGACCGCTTCCAGTTCGCCGCGGATCACTTCGAGCAGGCGCTCCGGATTTTCCAGGATCTCGATCAGGCCACGGATGGTTTCCAGGATCTGCCGGTACTCGTCCGACAGCTTTTCCTGCTCCAGGCCAGTCAGGCGATGCAGACGCATCGCCAGGATTTCCTGCGCCTGCACGTCGGAGAGCTGGTAGCCATCGGCCTTCAGGCCATCACGCGGGTCCATGTCTTCCGGACGCGACGCGCCGGCGCCGGTGGCCGACAGCAGCGCGCCGACCATGCCCGGCTGCCACTTGCGCGCCAGCATGCGCTCGCGCGCTTCGGCCGGTGAGGCAGAGGTCTTGATCAGCTCGATCATCTCGTCGATGTTGGCCAGCGCGACGGTCAGGCCTTCGAGGATGTGCGCGCGGGCACGTGCCTTGCGCAGCTCGAAGATGGTGCGGCGGGTAACCACCTCGCGGCGATGGCGGATGAACGCCTCGAGGATGTCCTTGAGGTTGAGCAGTTTCGGCTGGCCATCGAGCAGCGCCACCATGTTGATGCCGAACGTCACCTGCAACTGGGTCTGCTGGAACAGGTTGTTCAACACCACGTCGCCCATCGCATCCTTGCGGATCTCGATGACGACGCGCATGCCGTCCTTGTCGGACTCGTCGCGCAGCTCGCTGATGCCCTCGAGCTTCTTTTCCTTGACCAGCTCGGCGATCTTCTCGATCAACCGCGCCTTGTTCACCTGGTAAGGCAGCTCGTGGACGATGATCGTCTCGCGGCCGTTCGATTCGGTCTCGATCTCCGCCCTGGCGCGGACCAGGATGCGGCCGCGGCCGGTGCGGTACGCCTCGATGATGCCGGACGAGCCGTTGATGATGCCGTAAGTCGGAAAATCCGGCCCCGGGATGTAATGCATCAGGTCGTCGATGCCGAGCGATGGTTCATCGATCAGTGCGATCGTCGCCGCGATCACCTCGTTGAGGTTGTGCGGCGGGATGTTGGTGGCCATGCCGACGGCGATGCCGGCCGAACCGTTGACCAGCAGGTTCGGCACGCGCGCCGGCAGCACCAGTGGCTCGTGTTCGCTTTCGTCGTAGTTCGGGCCGAAGTCGACGGTTTCCTTGTCGATGTCGGCCAGCAGCTCATGCGTGAGTCGCGACATGCGCACTTCGGTGTAACGCATCGCAGCGGGATTGTCGCCGTCGACCGAACCGAAGTTGCCCTGACCGTCGACCAGCATGTAGCGCAGCGAGAACGGCTGTGCCATGCGCACGATCGCGTCGTAGACCGACGCATCGCCATGCGGATGGTATTTACCGATCACGTCACCGACCACGCGGGCCGATTTCTTGTACGGCTTGTTCCAGGCATTGCCCAGGTCGTTCATCGCGAACAGCACACGGCGATGGACGGGTTTCAGACCATCGCGGACGTCCGGGAGGGCGCGGCCCACGATCACGCTCATGGCGTAATCGAGATAGCTCTGACGCATTTCGTCTTCGATGTTGACGCGAATGATTTCTTTGGCGAGTTCTGCCATGAATCGGCTTTCCTGAGTGCATAAAAGGGCGCTGGCACCGCGCCTCCAGCGCATGCGCAAGCGGCCCGAAATCAACCTGTGAAGTGTAACACGAACGCCATCAAAACGACAGGATTTAGTCGTTATTAATCAATGACTTAAGATGACGTCCTGGAGGACTTGAAAAGCATCCCGCGCGCTGTCGAAAAATTGACCAGCGCGGCTGCGGCCGAACCCGCTGCTGCGGCCACGGCCGGCCACCGGTGCAGCGCCGGAAAGCTCATCAAAAGCAGTGCATAAACCCCGTAATTGATCAGCGCGCCGAAGCTCATCAGGCCCAGCCAATGCAGCCATTCGGTGTGTGGAGAGCGGTCACTGCGGCGCGCAACGAAGGTGTAGCGGCGGTTCCACCACCAGGTCACCGTTGCCGCCACCAGAAACGACAGCACGCGGGCGAAATACGGATTCCAGCCTTCCCAGCCGACCAGCGCCTGCACGATCGAGGCATCGACCAGCAGACCCAGCACGCCACCGACCGCGAACAGCGTGATCTCGCGTGACAGCTTCATCACCCGAACATCGCCTGCATTGCCAGGCTGTTCGGCCGCTCGATCACGCCGCGCTCGGTGACGATCGCATCGATCAGTTCGGCTGGCGCCACGTCGAACACCGGATTCCATGCCTGTGCGCCTTCGACCACAGTGCGCGACCCGGCCGTGCTCAGCAACTCGGCCGGGTCGCGCAGCTCGATCTCGATTTCCTCGCCGGTGCCGGTGGCCATGTCGACGGTGGATGACGGTGCCACCACCATGAACTTCACGCCGTGATATTTCGCGGCGATCGCCAGCTGGTAGGTGCCGATCTTGTTCGCGGTGTCGCCGTTCGCGGCAATGCGGTCGGCGCCCACGATCACCCACTGCACAGCGCCGGATTTCATCAAGTGCGCCGCGGCAGAATCGGCTATCAGCTGTGCCGGGATGCCGTCGCGTACCAGCTCCCACATGGTCAGTCGTGCACCCTGCTGCCAGGGTCGGGTTTCACCGGCATAGACCCGGTTGATCCGCCCAGCCGCGACGCCGGCGCGGATGACGCCCAGCGCCGTACCGTAACCGGCGGTAGCCAGCGAACCGGTATTGCAATGGGTCAGCACGCCCGAGCCGGCAGCGATCAGCGCAGCACCCAGTTCGCCCATGTGCCGGTTGGCGGCCAGGTCCTCGTCCTGGATCGCCTGCGCCTCGCGTACCAGAACGTCCGCATCGGCACCGGCAGCAATGCGCCGCTTCATCCGGTCCAGCGCCCACATCAGGTTCACTGCAGTCGGCCGCGCTGCGCGCAGCATCGCCAGCACGTCATCCAGCACCGCATGCTGCTGCGCAGCCATCGCCACGCCCCACGCGGCGGCAATACCGATCGCCGGGGCACCGCGCACCGCCAGATCCCTGATCGCCTGGGTTACCTGCGCGGCATCGCGGCAATCGATCCAGATTTCCTCATGTGGCAGTCGGCGCTGATCCAGCAGGCGCAGGTGGTCACCGCGCCATTGCACGGCACGGATGCGGTCGTATCGGTCGTAATCCATCGGAATGATCTTTTACTCGAACAGGAACGGTGCCAGCGGATGGCCCGAGGCCCTTGTGCATCAGGGCGCCTCGGGCATCACCAGCCACAGGATCAGATACAGCAGGATGCCGGATCCACCCAATAGTGTAAGGATGATCCAGCCGACGCGCACCAGGGTCGGATCCCAGCCGTAATACTCGGCAATCCCCGCGCAGACACCGGCCAGTTTCCTGTCGGTGCGTGAACGATATAAACGTTTCTCCATACCAACGACCTCCGTGGAAAAGTGTCAGTCTCGCGCACGCAACCACTGGTGGATAGCTGGCGGAACTTCACGCTGCGCGCGGCCGGATACGTAGATGCCGATGTGGCCGCCCTTGAACGCCAGCTGGGTGTAATCGGTGGTGCCGACATGCTTGCCCATCGCACGCGAGGCATCCGGTGGCACCAGGTGATCCTGCTCGGCGAAGATGTTCAGTACCGGCTGCGTCACCATGCCCAGATCCACCGGCTGGCCGCCGATCTCCAGCGTGCCCTTGACCAGCTTGTTGCCCTGGTAGAAATCCTTGATGAACTGGCGGAACGCCTCACCGGCCTGATCCGGCGAATCGAAGATCCAGCGCTCCATGCGCAGGAAGTTCTCCAGCTCGGTCGGGTTGTCGAGAATGTCGACCATGCCGATGTATTTCTGCTGGTTCAACCGCACCGGTTTCAGGGTGAGGTAGACGTAGTTCATCAGGCCGGCCGGGATATTCCCCATCGTGTCGACGAACTGGTCCACGTCCAGATTGCGGCACCAGTGCGAAAGCATGTTGTCCGGCGTGTGGAAATCCACCGGCGTGACCATGGTGATCAGGTTCTTCACCTTGTCCGCGTGCAATGCGGTATAGCACAGCGAGAACGCGCCACCCTGGCAGATGCCGAGCAGATTGATCGCATCCAGCTCATGCCGCTGGCGCACTGCATCGACGCAACGATCAAGATAGCCGTTGATGTAGTCGTCCAGTGTCAGCCAGCGATCGGCGCCGTCGGGATAGCCCCAGTCGATCAGGTAGACGTCCTCGCCCTGCTCCAGCAAGTTGCGCACCATCGAGCGGTCGGCCTGCAGGTCGGTCATCCACACCGTATTGACCAGCGCATAGACGATCAGCAATGGCGTCTTCGCGGTCGGCCTGCCGCGCCCCTCGAAATGCCATACCTTCAGCTTGTCCTCGCTGTAGACCAGCTTGCGTGGCGTATTCGCGTACTCAGGCTCGCGCATGTCGCGCAGGTGGCCCATGCCGGCCGCGAGCTTGCGCTGGAACGTGGCGATGTCGCCAATAGCCTTGGTTGGATCGATATGCAATGGCGTGTACATGGCGGCGTCTCCTTACTTGCGCTTGCGTGGATTGGCGCGGCCGGTCGCCGGGGCACGGACCTTGCCCGTTGCCGCAGCCTTCTTTGCAGCCACTTTGCGCGGTGGTGACGCGGATGCAGCCTTCCTCCTTGCCGCTGAAACCTTAGGCTTGGCCGTCGACTTCGCTGCAGGCGCAGCGGCCGGTCGGTTGCCACCGGCCGCCAGCTGGCGCTTGAGCGTATTCAGCTCACGGCGCAGTTCCGCGATCTGATCGGCCTGTGCATCAGCCGGCTTCGACTGATTGGCACGCAGCTCTCGACGCAGTTGCTGCAGGCGTGCGCCCAGGCTCGATACTTCACTGCGGGTGGGCACACCCAGTTGCTGGCACATCTGCTCGGTCTGCCTCTGCTGCAGCTGGCGTACGCGCATCTGCGTATTGACCATCTCGCCGTAGGCTTCGCGAAACTCGTCGGACAGCGCGATCTCGGCATAAGCCTCCTCGGCAGCATCCACCCACAAGTCATACAGTGCCTTGAGCGAATCGATCTGGCGACCGGGCTGGTCATGTTGCGCGAGCCTGTCCTGCAGCTTTTCCATCCCCTGCGCATTGGCGCGCTGGATCAACGCCTGATAGCGCGCGGAAGCCTGCAGCGACTCGAACACGGTAGCGGCCAGGGCCTGCTGCTGCATCTGCTGCTCGCGATTCAGCCCAAACGCAGGCATCGGCCCCTGCGCACCCGCCAGATCGCCGAAGCCTCCGTGCCGTGCCGCCTGCAACCAGGACTGCCATTGCCGGGCAAAACCCTCGGCCCCGCTACCGTCGATACCGCCAAACGCCTGCGCAAACGGCTGGCTGGCGCCACCGAACATCTGCTGCAGCTGCTGGCGCCAGTCACCAGGAGCCCCGGTTCCACTGGACGCTGCGGCTCCCTGCATCAAATCGAAATATCCCTTCAAACCGGCCAGCGTACGCTCCAGCGTGTCATTGCCGGAAGCAGGAGCCGCCGGTGGTGTAAAAAACGGATTCGCACCAGGCTGCTGCTGTTGCAACTGGCGCGTCCAGGCTTCCCAGGATTGCTGCGCCAGCGCCTGATAGTTCTTCAGAAAATCGCTTGCCTGCTCGGCCATGCCCGGTTCCTCATCCGTCGGTCCCCAACATCCTAGCAGCGCATGTCGGACGGTGGTGTGTCGATCCGTGCAGCCATGCATCCGCAAGAAGCTGGCCGTTCAGCGCAGGCTGGCGTTGATCCTGGCCAATGTCGCCGGGCCTGGACACAGCTCGGCTTCGCCGAGCCGGTTGAACGCCACCGGTGCGGTATCCAGGTGGGCATGCAGATCCGGTGCATCGGCTTCGACGTAGAACAGGCCGGTGACCACTTCACCGCGCGCCTGACACTCGTGCAGGTAATTCATCGCCGCGAGGCGATCGCTGGAATCGTGGCTCTGCGGCAGCTTGCGCAGGCGCAGGATACTGCCGTCGTGCTGCGGCACATCGACCGTATCGCCCGGTGCATAGTCGGTGGTGATCGCCGCGCAGGCCGGGATGAAGTCCAGCCGGTTCAGGGCATGATTGTGCTCGCGCACGTATTCGTAGCTCTTGGTGCTGCCGGCGTGGTTGTTGAACGCCACGCAGGGGCTGATCACGTCGATGAACGCGGCGCCGCGATGCGCCATCGCCGCCTTCAGCAACGGCACCAGCTGTGCCTTGTCACCGGAAAATCCGCGCGCCACGAAACTGGCGCCCAGCTGCAGCGCGAGCCCGACCAGGTCGATCGGGCTGTCGCTGTTGACCGCGCCGCGCTTGGAGCGGGATCCCTGGTCCGCGGTCGCCGAGAATTGCCCCTTGGTCAGACCGTATACGCCGTTGTTCTCGACGATGTAGACCATGTTCACACCGCGACGGATCGCGTGCACGAACTGGCCGATGCCGATCGAGGCGGAATCGCCGTCACCGGAAACGCCCAGATACAGCAGTTCGCGGTTGGCCAGGTTCGCACCGGTCAGCACCGAGGGCATGCGTCCGTGCACGGTATTGAAGCCGTGCGACTGGCCCAGGAAATAGGTTGGTGTCTTCGAGCTGCAACCGATGCCGGACAACTTGGCCACGCGATGCGGTTCGATGTCCATCTCCCAGCACGCCTGGATGATCGCCGCCGAGATCGAGTCGTGCCCGCAGCCGGCACACAGGGTGGATACCGCACCCTCGTATTCGCGGCGCGTGTAACCGACGCGGTTGCGCTGCAGCGACGGGTGATGAAGCGCGGGTTTGGCGAGGTAGGTCATGTCATGCCATCTGGTCGTCACGCAACGGGAGCACGCTTGCCGCCTGCAGCCGCTCGCCGATCGCATCGGCGATGAAACGCGCGGTGATCGGCGTGCCGTCATAATGCAGCACCGGAATCAATTGCATCGGATCGACTTCGAACTGTTCGATCAGCAGCGTACGCAACTGCGCATCACGATTCTGCTCGACCACCAGTACGGCCTCGTGGGCGGCGATGAATTCCATGACCGCGTCCGCAAACGGATAGCCGCGCACGCGCAGGGTGTCGAGGTACCGGCCACCCTGTTCCAGGATCGCTACCGCTTCAGCCATCGCCGGTGAGGTCGAACCGAAATAGATGACGCCGTAGCGCGCCGGCTGCGCCGTCCGACCCAGGATCGGCTGCGGCAACAGCGTTTTCGCCGTGGTGAATTTTTTCTGCAGCCGCTGCATGTTGCTGACGTAGTCCTCACCCTTTTCCGAATAACGCGCGTCGGCGTTCTTGCTGGTGCCGCGGGTGAAGAAACTGCCACGTGTCGGATGCGTACCCGGCAGCGTGCGATACGGAATACCATCGCCGTCGACATCACGGTAGCGGCCGAACGGCACACCCGCCTCCAGTTGCTCGGCACTGAGCAGCTTGCCGCGATCGTAACGGCGTGCCTCGTCCCAGGCGAACGGCGCACACAGGCGGTGATTCATGCCGATGTCGAGGTCGCTCAACAGGAACACCGGCGTCTGCAGACGATCAGCCAGATCGAGCGCCGCTGCCGCGAATTCGAAGCACTCATGCGGATCCTCCGGAAACAGCAGCACGTGGCTGGTGTCGCCATGCGAGGCGTGCGCACAGGCAAGCACGTCTGACTGCTGGGTGCGCGTGGGCATGCCGGTCGAGGGACCACCACGCTGCACGTCGATGATGGTCACCGGGATCTCGGCGAAATAGGCCAGCCCGATGAATTCGTTCATCAGCGAGATGCCCGGGCCGGAGGTACTGGTGAACGCACGCGCGCCGTTCCAGCCGGCGCCGACCACCATGCCGATCGAGGCGATTTCGTCCTCGGCCTGCACGATCGCGTAGTGGTGCTTGCCGGTTGCGGGATCGACGCGAAACTTGGCGCAGTATTTCTCGAACGCCTCGGCCAGCGAGGACGATGGCGTGATCGGATACCACGCGCACACCGTCGCACCGCCATAGACCATGCCCAGCGCCGCGGCGGCATTGCCCTCGACGAAGATGCGATCGCCAATCGCGTCGCGGCGTTCCACGCGCAGCCCGAGCGGTTCGAGATGCTGCGTCGCATGGTCGCGACCGAGATCCAGTGCCTGGAAATTCGCCGCGAGCAGTTTCTCCTTGCCCGCGTACTGCTCGCCGATCAGCGTCGCGATCACCTCGCGTTCGATACCCAGCAGTACTGACAACGCACCGACGTACATGACGTTCTTGAACAACTGGCGCTGGCGTGGATCCTTGAAGTTGGCGCTGCATATCTCGGTCAACGGCATGCCGATCGTGCGCACATCGTCGCGGAACTTCGACTTCGGCAACGGCTTGCTGCTGTCGTAGAACAGGTAACCGCCGGGCCCGATCTCGGCGACATCGGCGTCCCACGTCTGCGGATTCATCGCCACCATCAGATCCACGCCGCCGCGCCGCCCCAGCCAGCCGCGCTCGTTGATGCGCACCTCGTACCAGGTCGGCAGACCCTGGATGTTGGACGGGAAGATGTTGCGTGGACTGACTGGCACGCCCATGCGCAGGATGGATTTCGCGAACAATTCGTTGGCCGACGCCGAGCCGGAGCCATTGACGTTGGCGAACTTGACGACGAAGTCGTTGCAGGCGCTGAGTGGGGTCACGTCGTCTCCTCAATGTTCACCGCAACTGCCGCCATCTGCGCCGGCATGGGTCTGCTGCAACAGAAACTTGCGCATGTCCCAGGCTCCGGTCGGGCAACGCTCCGCGCACAGGCCGCAGTGCAGGCAGACATCCTCATCCTTGACCATGACCCGGGACGTCTTGAGCGATCCGGATACATACAGGTCCTGCGCCGGATTCGGGGCCGGTGCGTTCAGCCGTGTACGCAGGTCGGCTTCGTCGCCGTTGGCGGTGAACGTGATGCAATCCATCGGGCAGATGTCGACGCAGGCGTCGCACTCAATGCAGACGTCTTCGGTGAACACGGTCTGCACGTCGCAATTCAGGCAGCGCTGGGCCTCCTTCCACGCGGTTTCCGCATCGAAGCCCAGCTCGACTTCCTGATGGATGCTCGTCAGCGTCTTTTCCTTCGCAGCCCAGGGCACCTTGAAACGCTCGTCGCCAGAGACCGCGTTGTCATAGCTCCACTCGTGGATGCCCATCTTCTGCGAGACCAGATTCACCAACGGCGATGGGCGCGCATGCACGTCCTCGCCCTGCAGCAGCCGATGGATCGAAATCGCACTCTGATGACCGTACTCGACCGCCCAGATGATGTTCTTCGGCCCGAACGCGGCATCGCCGCCGAAGAACACCCGGGGTAATGTCGATTGCAGCGTGGTCCTGTCGAGCTTCGGCATACCCCATTCGTCGAAGGCGATGCCGAGGTCGCGTTCGATCCACGGAAACGCATTCTGCTGGCCTACCGCGATCAGTACCTCGTCGCAGTCGAAGGTCTGATCCGGCTCGCCGGTGGGAACAAGCGTGCGCTTGCCGTATGCGTCGTATTCCGCGCGCATCTTCTCGAACACGACGCCGGTGAGCCTGCCGTCTTCATGCAGGAATGCCTTGGGGTTGAGCCACCCCAGGATCTCGACGCCCTCGTGCAGTGCATCCTCCTTTTCCCACGGCGAGGCTTTCATCTCCTCCAGGCCGGAGCGCACGATCACCTTGACGTCCGCACCGCCAAGACGCAGCGCCGAACGGCAACAATCCATCGCGGTATTGCCGCCACCAAGCACGATCACGCGCCTGTCGACCTTGTCGACATGGCCGAAATACACCGAAGCCAGCCAGTCGATGCCGATATGGATCTTGGCCGCAGCGTCGAGGCGTCCGGGCAGATCCAGATCACGTCCGCGCGGCGCACCGCAACCGACGAACACCGCGTCGTAATCTTCATCGAGCAACGTGCGCAGCGAATCGATGCGCCGGCCACCCACAAACTCGATGCCGAGATCGAGGATGTAGCCGACTTCCTCGTCGATCACGCTTTCGGGCAAGCGGAATCGCGGCACCTGCGTGCGCATGAAGCCGCCAGCCTTTGCATCGGCTTCGAATATCGTGATGCGATAACCCAGGGGGACCAGATCGCGCGCGACGGTGAGTGAGGCGGGACCAGCGCCGATGCAGGCGATCCGGAAATGCTCGGTGCCGGACAGGCGTGCAGGCAATCGAGCGCGCAGGTGATGCGCAATGTCGGCGCTCTTGTGGTCGGCAGCGACGCGCTTCAAGCGGCAGATCGCCACCGGTTCCGGCTTTTCGCCGTTGCTTTCCTCGACGCGCCCGCGCCGGCAAGCCGGTTCGCAGGGGCGGTCGCAGGTACGGCCGAGGATGCCAGGGAAGACATTGGAATCCCAGTTGACCAGAAAGGCCTCGTCGTAACGCCCCGCCGCGATCAGGCGGATGTACTCCGGCACCGGCGTATGGGCCGGACACGCCCACTGGCAGTCGACGACCTTGTGGAAGTAACCCGGATTGCGGATATCGGTGGGCTTCACGGCATCCCTCCAGAACCGGCGGTAATCCGAGTCTAGCCGCTTTGCGGCAGAACGAAAGACATGGTTATGGCCGGCAACGGCGGCCGTGCGGGTTGCCCGGCCCGTGCGTCGATGCATGACTCTCCCCGATGCCGGGTGAGCAGAGCGTTTTCGCCTCCGGGCAGGTCCGTCCTGCCGGGTACACCCAACAAAAAACGGGCCTTGCGGCCCGTTCTTGTATCACTCGAACACGCTTCGGGCGCTTACGCCGCAGGCGTCCCGGCAGCGGCCTCGTCTTCGGTCACGGCCTTCATCGACAGGCGGATGCGGCCCTGCTTGTCCACTTCCAGCACCTTGACCTTGACGATGTCGCCTTCCTTGAGCTTGTCGGAAACCTTCTCGACGCGCTCGCTGGAGATCTGCGACACGTGTACCAGACCATCCTTGCCCGGCATGATCGTGACGAACGCGCCGAAGTCCATCAGCTTGGCGACCTTGCCCTCGTAGATGCGGCCCGGCTCGACGTCGGAGACGATCTGCTCGATGCGCTTGCGCGCGGCTTCACCGGCCTCGCGGTTGACCGAACCGACGATGATGGTGCCGTCGTCGCTGATGTCGATCGTGGTACCGGTCTCCTCGGTGATCGAACGGATCGTGGCGCCACCCTTGCCGATCACTTCACGGATCTTGTCCGGGTGGATCTTGATGGTGATCAGGCGCGGGGCATACTCGCTCATCTCCGCACGAGCGGTGGTGATGACCTTGGCCATCTCGCCGAGGATATGCAGACGACCACGCTTGGCCTGGGCCAGCGCCACCTTCATGATCTCTTCGGTGATGCCGTCGATCTTGATGTCCATCTGCAGCGCGGAGATGCCATCGGCGCTACCGGCCACCTTGAAGTCCATGTCGCCGAGGTGATCCTCGTCGCCCAGGATGTCGGACAGCACGACGAAGTCGTTGCCTTCCTTGACCAGGCCCATCGCGATACCGGCCACCGGCGCCTTCAACGGCACGCCTGCGTCCATCATCGCCAGCGAGGAACCGCACACCGAAGCCATCGACGAGGAACCGTTGGACTCGGTGATTTCCGAGACCACGCGCACCACGTACGGGAATTCCTCGATGGTCGGCTTGACCGCCTGCACGCCGCGCTTGGCAAGGCGGCCGTGGCCGATCTCGCGACGCTTCGGCGCACCGAAGCGGCCAGCCTCACCCACCGAGAACGGCGGGAAGTTGTAATGGAACAGGAACGGATCCTTCGACTCGCCTTCCGGCGCGTCGATGATCTGCGCGTCACGCGTGGTGCCCAGCGTGGCGACGACCAGTGCCTGCGTCTCGCCGCGGGTGAACAGGGCCGAACCGTGGGTACGCGGCAGCACGCCGACGCGCACGGTGATCGCACGCACGTCGTCGAGCTGACGACCGTCGATGCGCACCTTGGTCTTCAGCACGCTGTCGCGCATGGTGTGGTATTCGAGCTCGCCGAATTCCTTCGACAGCTCGCCTGCGGCCCAACCCTTCTCTTCGGCCTCGGCCTTGAGCGAGCCCAGCACGTCGGACTTGATCGCGGAGATCGCGTCACGGCGCTGCAGCTTGTCGCGCACCTGGAAAGCTTCTTCCAGCTTGCTGCCGACGGCGCCCTTGAGCGCAGCGACCAGCGATTCGTTGCGGGCCGGCGCCTGCCAGTCCCACGACGGCTTGGCGGCTTCGGCGGCCAGCTCGGCGATCGCGCGGATCGCGACCTGCATCTGCTGGTGACCGAACATCACCGCGCCGAGCATCACGTCCTCGGACAGCAGCTTCGCCTCGGATTCCACCATCAGCACCGCACCGGACGTACCGGCAACGACCAGATCCAGCTCGGAGGTCTTCAGCTCGGTGTGCGACGGGTTCAGCAGGTACTTGCCGTTGGCGTAGCCGACGCGCGCGGCGCCGATCGGGCCCTTGAACGGGATACCGGCCAGGCTCAGCGCGGCGGAAGCGCCGAGCAGGGCCACGATGTCGCCGTCAACCTCGGGGTTGAGCGAGACGACCTGCGCGATGACCTGCACTTCGTTCTTGAAGTCCTCCGGGAACAGCGGGCGCACCGGACGATCGATCAGACGCGAGGTCAGCGTCTCCTTCTCGGTCGGACGGCCTTCGCGCTTGAAGAAACCGCCCGGAATGCGGCCGGCGGAGTAGAACTTCTCGACGTAGTCGACGGTGAGCGGGAAGAAATCCTGCCCTTCCTTCTGCTTGGTGGCCGCCACTGCGGTGACCAGCACCACGGTGCCGCCCATGCTGGCCATGACCGCGCCGGACGCCTGGCGGGCAATTTCGCCCGTCTCCAGCGTGACTTCGTGACTACCGTACTGGAATGACTTGGTTACTTTTGCCACGTGGGAATTCCTGAGTTCTATTTGAGAGTGCGGCCAGGGATGGCCGCTTCTTGATCTCGGCGTTCACGGACGAACGCACAAGCCACTCACGCACGAAATTACCGACGCAGGCCGAGGCGTTCGATCAGGGTCTGGTAGCGCGCAAGATCGCGATCCTTCAGATAGCTGAGCAGACGCTTGCGCTGGTTGACCAGCTTCAGCAGGCCACGGCGGGAATGGTGATCCTGCTTGTGTTCCTTGAAGTGGCCGGTGAGATGGTCGATGCGGGCGGACAGCAGGGCCACCTGGACTTCGGTCGAACCGGTGTCGTTCGGCACGCGGCCGAAATCAGCAATGATCTTGCCGGTCTGTTCTGCAGTAAGGGACATGGGTATGTGTTTCCTTGGAAAGGCGATGCGAAGCTTGTGCATGCATCATCGTGATGACGCGTGCACAAGCTTCGCCTAGTTGAATGAAAGCGTTGAATTAACTTGTCTATTCTACTGATGGGAGTGGTGTTACAACAAGTGCGCAGCCGCTTATAGGCGCAATTTCTTCAGCCTGACGGCAGGTTGAAGCCACGCAGGATGCGCGCCCGGCCCTCTTCGTCCGGTTCCAGCACGGCCAGCAGCGCACCATCACTGGCGAACGCGGCACAACGGCCGACGGCCTGCAGGCCTGGCAGGACGATTTGCTGGCCGCGTGAAATGGCCATGCCTTGTGCCTCATCGAGCTGCAAGGCCGGCAAATCTGACAATCCAGCCGCGACAGGCAATAACCATCTCAACAGGGCTTCGTCGCCCTGCCCGGCCGCTTGCTGCAGTTCGTCCAGGGTCACCATTTGCGGCTCGCGAAACGGTTCCACCCATAGTCGGCGCAAGGTGGTCAGATGCGCGCCGCAGCCCAGATCCTCACCCAGGTCCACCGCCAGCGAACGCACATAGGTACCGGACCCGCATTCCACATGCAGCGTCAGCGTGTCATCCGTGCGCTCCAGCAGTTCGAGCCGGTGGATCTCCACCTCGCGCGGCGGCACCTCGACAATCTCGCCGCGGCGGGCCTTGGCATACAGCCGCTCGCCGTCCTGCTTGAGCGCCGAATACATCGGCGGTACCTGCAGGATACGCCCGCGCAATTTTGCCAGCGCCGCTTCGATGATCGCTGCGTCGAGCGCCGGTATCGGACGCTGTCGCACGGTCTCGCCTTCGCGATCCGCCGTATCGGTAGTGATGCCGAGCCGGCACTCGGCCACATAGGCCTTGCGCGCGCCCAGCAGGGTACCGGCCAGCTTGGTCGCCTCGCCGAAGCACAGCGGCAACAGGCCGGTGGCCAGTGGATCGAGCGCGCCGGTATGGCCGCCTTTGGCCGCACGCAGCAGCCGGCGCACGGATTGCAGCGCCTGGTTGGAACTCAGGCCCAGCGGCTTGTCGAGCAGGACGATGCCGTGCAGGTCACGGAACTGGATACGCGCAGAACGGCTCATCGATTCAGCAGTGCCCCGACCTTCGACTCAGTCCTGCTTGTCATCAACGGGAGGCGCCAGATCGCGCGCCTGGTCGCGCAACAGCGACTCGATGCGCTCGCCCTTGTCGACGGAGTCGTCATACTTGAATTTCAGCTCCGGCACCCGGCGCATGCGCATGCCGCTGTGCGCCAGTGAATGACGGATTTCGTGGCCCATCGCATTCAGTGCCTTCACGGTCGGCAACCCCTGCTCGGGCAGCATGGCCGTCACCCACACGGTGGCCCAATCCAGGTCACGGGTGATTTCCACGTCCGATACACTGACCGACGGCAGCCCGTGATCGCGCACGGCCGCATGCACCAGCAAACCCAGTTCGCGGCGCAGCTCGGCACCGATGCGGTCGGTACGTTTGAAATCACGGGATGGCATGAGTATCTCCAAATCAGATCGAGATCCGTCGCCGTATTACGGCGACGGATCTCGCCCTTTCCCCTTTGCAGGGGAAAGGCGGCAGTTCATTACAGGGTACGCGCCACTTCCGTGCGCTCGAAGCATTCGATCTGGTCACCCGGCTTCACGTCGTTGTACTGCTTGACCGCGATGCCGCACTCCATGCCGTTGCGCACTTCGTCGACCAGATCCTTGAAGCGACGCAGCGATTCCAGCTCGCCCTCGAAGATCACCACGTTGTCACGCAACACGCGGATCGGCTTGCTGCGCTTGACCGAGCCTTCGGTGACCATGCAACCGGCCACGGCGCCGAACTTGGAGCTGCGGAACACGTCGCGGACCTCGGCGGTGCCGATGATGTCCTCGCGCACTTCCATGCCGAGCAGGCCGGTCGCCGCCTGGGTCACCTGATCGATCACGTCATAGATGATCGAGAAGTAGCGCACGTCCAGGCCAGCCGTCTCGATCACCTTGCGCGCCGAGGCATCGGCACGCACGTTGAAGCCGATGACCAGCGCCTTCGAGGCCGCCGCCAGGGTGGCGTCGGATTCGTTGATGCCACCGACACCGGACGAAACCACGTTGACCCTGACCCGATCGTTGCCGATCTGGGTCAGCGACTCGCGCAACGCTTCGACCGAACCCTGCACGTCGCCCTTGACCAGGATGTTGAGCGTCTGCTGCTCCACGCCCTGGCCCATCTTCGCGATGATGTCCTCGAGCCGGTTGCTCTTGCTGACCATGCGCGTTTCGCGACGCTTGAGCTCACGCTCCTGCGCCACTTCACGGGCCAGACGCTCGTCCTCGACGCAGACGAAGTCGTCACCGGTTTCCGGCACACCGGACAGGCCGAGCACCTGCACCGGAATCGACGGACCGGCTTCCTGTACCTGCTGGCCGGTTTCGTCGATCAACGCGCGCATGCGGCCGTACTCGATGCCGCAAACAACAAAGTCGCCCTTCTTCAGCGTGCCCTGCTGCACCAGTACCGTCGCGACCGGGCCGCGGCCACGGTCCAGACGGGACTCGATCACCACGCCGGAAGCGCGGCCATCGGCAACAGCCTTGAGTTCCATCACTTCAGCCTGCACCGAGATCGCATTGAGCAGATCCTCGACACCGTCGCCGGTCTTGGCCGATACCGGCACGAACTGGACGTCACCGCCCCAGTCTTCCGGCACCACTTCGTACTGCACCAGACCCTGCTTGACGTTGTCGGGGTTTGCACCGTCCTTGTCCATCTTGTTCACCGCGACGATCAGCGGCACCTTGGCGGCGCGTGCATGCTTCACCGCTTCCACCGTCTGCGGCATCACACCGTCGTCGGCAGCCACCACCAGCACCACGATATCGGTCGACTGTGCGCCGCGGGCGCGCATCGAGGTGAACGCGGCGTGTCCCGGCGTGTCGAGGAACGTGATCACGCCCTTCGACGTTTCCACGTGATACGCACCGATGTGCTGGGTGATGCCGCCGGCTTCGCCGGCAGCCACCTTGGTGCGACGGATGTAGTCGAGCAGCGAGGTCTTGCCGTGATCGACATGGCCCATGATGGTCACCACCGGCGGGCGCGTGATTTTCTCGCCCTCCAGCTCGACGTTCTGGGTATGTGCCGCCAGGGTTTCCTCGGCATTGTTCTGACTGTCGGCCACCGGTGTATGACCGAGTTCCTCGACCACCAGTACCGCGGTATCGTGATCGATGGTCTGGTTGATGGTCGCCATCACGCCCATCTTGAACAGAGCCTTCACCACCTCGGAGCCCTTGACCGCCATCTTCTGGGCCAGCTCGGCGACGACGTTGGTGTCACCCACCATCACTTCGCGCACCACCGGGGCGGTGGGACGCGAGAAACCATGCGGACCGGACGGCGCATTGCTGCTGCCGCGCGACAGCTCACGGACGTTGCCGCGGCCGGGCTTGCCGCGCTTGTTGCTGGAGGAGGAACGGCGCGCGCGGTCGGCATCGCTCAGGTGCATCTGGCCGCCAGCGAAACGCTTGCTGCCATCGCGCTCTTCCTTGCTCCCGATGGCCTCGTCGCGTTCGCGGGCATGCCGCGGGGACTTGCCGCGACCGGCGTCACCGGATGCCGCTGGTGCTGCCGCGTTGCCGGCCACACCGGGGCGGACTGCCGGTGCCGCCGGAGCAGCTGCCACCGGCGCCGGAGCGGGTGCTGGCTTGACCAGCTTTTCGCGTTTGCGCGGCTCGTGGATGCGCGGCAGGATCATGCCCAGATCGCGCTGGTCGATGCGCTGCACGCTCGCAGCCTCGTCTTCGGTCTTGTCCGTCGATACGGCCTCGGCAACCGGAACCTGGACCGGCTCCGCTGCGGCAGCAGCCCCATCTGTCTCGATTGCGACGCTGGCCTCGGCCTGGCGCCGTGCCTGCTCCTGCTGCTCGTCAAGGGCGCGCTGCTGCGCCTCCTCCAGACGACGCTGCTCACCCTCAAGCCGCTCGCGCTCTTCCTGCTCGCGCTGCTGCTGGGATTCCTGCAGCTTGCGCACAGCCTCCTCGCGCTCGCCATCGGCACCGGATTCCTCGGCGATCACGCTGCGCTTGACGTAAGTCCGCTTGGCGCGCACTTCGACATTGACCGTCTTGGCCGCGCCGGCCGCACCGCGACCACCTGGCGTGGCTACCTTCAGCTCACCGACCGTGCGGCGCTTGAGCGTGATCTGACGTGGCGCGCTGTCCTCGACCTCGGCGGCGGCTTCGTTCTTGCCATGCGTGCGGCGCAGGAACCCCAGCAGCTTCACCTTTTCGGTGCTGCTGATGATCTGCTCCTGATCGGAGAATTTCATGCCTGCCTCGCCAAGCTGGGTCAGCAGCTTGTCGACCGGCATGCCCAGTACCTGGGCGAGTTGTTTGATCGTGACGTCCGACATCGTGTTCTTTGCTCCGCCGTTCCCGCGCTTATCGTCAGTGCGACATTATCCATGCCGCCACCTCCATCCTTGGTGAAAGGCCTGTAAAGCCTTTCTCGGCACACCCGTCCAGGGCATTGCCGTCCGCGGTTAGCCGCCTTTCTCCAGCCGCGCGATCATCGGCGCACGTGCCGCCATGATCAGCGCTGCAGCGCGCTCCTCATTCATCCCGTCGATATCGATCAGGTCATCTACCGCCAGATCCGCCAGATCATCGACCGTACTCACTTCACGAGCGGCCAGTGCATAGGCCGTCGTCTCATCCATGCCGTCCAGTGCCAGCAGCTCGGCGGACGGCTGGTGTTCGTCGACACCTTCCTCCACCGCCAGAGCCTCGGTCAGCAGCGCATCACGGGCGCGGGCACGCAGTTCCTCGACGATATCCTCGTCGAAGCCCTCCACCGCCAGCAGCTCGGCGCTGGGCACGTAGGCAATTTCCTCGACACTCGAGAAGCCTTCCTGCACCAGGATGACCGCGATCTCCTGATCCACTTCGAGCTTGTCCATGAACAGCTGGCGCGCGGCCTCCTGCTCGGACTCGCTCTTGGCGGTGACCTGGTCCTGGGTCATCACGTTGAGCTGCCAGCCGGTAAGCTTGCTGGCCAGCCGCACGTTCTGGCCACCGCGGCCGATCGCCTGGGACAGCTTGTCCTCGGCCACCGCGATGTCCATCGAGTGCTTTTCCTCGTCCATGATGATGGACTGCACTTCCGCCGGCGCCATCGCATTGATGACGAACTGCGCCTGGTTCTCGTGCCACAGGATGATGTCGACGCGCTCGCCGTTGAGGTCGTTGGAGACCGCCTGCACGCGCGAACCGCGCATGCCGATGCAGGCACCGATCGGATCGGTGCGGCTGTCATGAGCCAGTACGGCGATCTTGGCGCGGTCGCCCGGATCGCGGGCGCAGCCCTTGATCTCGACGAGGCCCTGGCCGACTTCCGGTACTTCCAGCTTGAACAGTTCGATCATGAATTCCGGCGCCGCGCGCGACACGAACAGCTGCGGACCACGCGCTTCCGAACGCACTTCGTACAGGTAGCCGCGCACGCGGTCACCGACGCGGGCCGACTCGCGAGGAATCGTCTTGTCTCGCGGAATGAACGCCTCGGCATTGCTGCCCAGGTCGAGATAGATGTTGCCGCGTTCGACGCGCTTGACGATGCCGGTGACCAGCTCGCCCACGCGGTCGGCAAACGCATCGACCACCTGCTGACGTTCGGCCTCGCGCACGCGCTGCACGATGACCTGCTTGGCAGCCTGCGCGGCGATGCGGCCGAATTCGGCATTCTCGACCTGCTGTTCGATGTACTCGCCCACTTCGGCGTCGGCGCGCTCGTCCAGCGCGTCCATCAGGCGCAGCTGGTAGGACGGCGACTCCATCTCGCCGTCGTCGGCAATGACTTCCCAGCGGCGGAACGTCTGGTACTCGCCAGTGCTGTGGTTGATCGACACGCGGATATCGGGCTCCTCATCCGGATAACGCTTCTTCGCCGCGGAAGCCAGTGCAGCCTCCATCGCCTCGAAAATCACTTCCAGCGGCACGCCCTTTTCATTGGCTACCGCGTCGACGACCAGCAAAAGTTCTTTGCTCATTGCAACAACTCCATAGGCGCCCAGCGGCGTCCAATCGTTAACTTTTGCGTTCATCACTGAACGCGAGGATCAAAAAGCGACCATCCATGGTCGCACTCTTCAGTCAATTAACCGCCAGCCTTCTTCTTGCCGGGCATCTTGTTGCCGGGCTTGGGTTGCGGCGCATAGCCAAGCGCCACCCAGTCCGGCACCACACGCGCACTTTCCACCAGCGCGTGCTCGAATTCGAATGTCTTGCCTTCGGCTTCCAGCACGATATGTTCACCTTCCACCGACAGCAGCTTGCCGCGCAGGCGACGACGTCCTTCCAGCGGCGCCTTCAGCAGCAACTTCACTTCCTGCCCGCTGACTTTCGCAAATTGTGCGGCAGTAAACAGCGGCCGATCGATGCCCGGCGAGGAAACTTCCAGCACGTAGTGGCCAGGAACCGGATCCTCGACATCCAGCAGCGCGGACAATTCGCGACTGGCGGTTTCGCAATCCTCGATGCCGACTTCGCGACGCTCGCCTTCGTCCGCGCTGTCTTTATCGATCAGATCCAGATAAACGCGCAGCGTACTCTGCCCGTGCGACGGGGTGAACTCCACGCCAAGACATTCCAGGCCCAGATCGGCCAGTACCTCGGTGAAGCGTTGCGCCAATGCCTGTGTATCCATGGGTTCGCCTTCCCGGATCGCTCTCTTCAAGAACAGCAGAAACAAAAAATGGGCTCCAACGGCCCATTTCCTTATCTCGCCGATGTCCCTCTCTGACAGCTCTTTCCGACACCGAGCCGCCAACCGCAGCCCGATATGACGCATCCTTGCGCCCAACAAAAAAGCCTCACGAGGAGGCTTTCTTGCATCAAGAAAGATCTGGTAGCGGGGGTAGGATTCGAACCTACGACCTTCGGGTTATGAGCCCGACGAGCTGCCAGACTGCTCCACCCCGCATCAGAGTCCGAAGAGTTTAGCGGGGTGGCCAGTTTCTTGCAAGCCTCAACTCGATAAATCCGCCGCCATGCATTGGATCATCGTGCCATGACACGATGATTTCCATGAATCGTCGATCAGAGTCCGAACGCGGATCGGCACCAGCCAAGCAACGGTCCCCAGTACAGGCCAAGCACCAGCAGCGACAACGCATTCAGTGACAGCACCACGCGCAAGGGCTTGTCCTGCTGCACCGTGAGCACGCTGCCCTCGACCGGCTTGTCGAAGTACATCACCTTGATCACGTACAGGTAGTAGTACAGGCCGACGATCGCGAACACGATGCCGACGATGGCCAGCCACAGCATGTTCGCGTGGATCGCCGCTTCCAGCACCAGCACCTTGGCCCAGAAGCCGAACAGCGGCGGCACGCCGGCCAGCGAGAACATCGCCAACAGCATCAGGAAGGCCATCCACGGCGATTTCTGGTTGAGCCCCTTCAGGTCGGCGATTTCCTCGCATTCGAAACCGGCACGGGTCAGCGCCAGCATCACGCCGAACGCGGCCACGCCCATCAGGGCATAGCAGATCGCGTAGAACATCGCCGCGGCATAGCCTTCCGGTCCGGCAGCGGCCAGGCCGAGCAGCAGGTAACCCATGTGCGAGATGGTGGAGTACGCCAGCATGCGCTTTAGGTTGGTCTGCACGATCGCGACCAGGTTGCCGATTGCCAGCGATATCACCGCCAGCACCGCCAGCATCAGATGCCAATGCTGCGACAGGTCGCCCATGCCCGAACTCAGCAGGCGAAAGGCCATGCCGAAGGCAGCCAGCTTGGAGCCGGAGGCAATGAACGTGGTGATCGGAGTCGGTGCTCCCTGATAGACGTCCGGGATCCACATGTGGAACGGCGCTGCACCGAGCTTGAAGCCGATGCCGACGACCATGAAAATCAGGCCGAACAGCAGCAGATTCGGTGCAGTGGTATAGGACATCACGTTGTGCAGCTGGGCCAGATCCAGGCTCGGCGCACCGCCCATGCCGGAGGCACCGTAGACCATCGACATGCCGTACAGCAGCATGCCCGAAGCCAGTGCGCCCAGCACGAAGTACTTGATCGCCGCCTCGGATGGCAGCCTGGCGTCGCGGTTCAATGCCACCAGCGCATACGACGACAGCGAGAGCAGTTCCAGTCCGAGATAGACGGTCAGCAGGTTGCCGGCCGACACCAGCAGCATGATGCCGAGCACCGCAAAGATCATCAGCGTGTAGAACTCGCCGATCAGCAGCTTGCGGTCGATCAGATAGGGTCGCGCATAGACGAACACCAAGGTCGTGGTGCCCAGCGTGAAGACCTTGAGTATCTCGGCCACGTCATCGCGCACGAACATGCCACCGAACGCGGTTGCAGCCTGCTCCGGCTGACCGGCAATCACCAGGTAGATCGCCACCAGCAAGACGAAGATCGAAATCCAGTGCAGATGCGGTCGCTGCTCGGGCTTCATGAACGCGTCTGTCAGCAACAGTACGCATGCCGCGGCCACCAGATAGAACTCCGGCAGCATGATCAGAATGTCATTGAAAGTCGGCATGTTCGATTCCGATCAAATCTTGTGAATGGCGAGCTGGTGCACCAGCTGCGATACCGAGCTGTCCATCAGATGGATCAGCGGCTGCGGCCAGATGCCCAGCGCCAGCACCGCGGCGGCAAAGGAGACCAGCACGAAGGTTTCGCGGCCATTGATTTCCTTCATCTCGGCCACATGCGAATTGGTGATGTCACCCCACAACACGCGCTTGACCAGCCACAGCGTGTACGCCGCGCCGATGATCAGGGTGAACGCGGCAAACAGCGCGATCCACGGATTCGCTGCGAAGCTGGCCAGGATCACCATGAACTCGCCGACGAAACCGCTGGTACCCGGCAGGCCGCAATTCGCCATCGCAAACAACACGTAGAAGAACCCGAACCACGGCATCACGTTGATCACACCGCCGTAGTCCTTGATCTGGCGCGTATGCATGCGGTCGTACATCACGCCGATGCAGGTGAACATCGCGCCGGAGACGAAGCCATGCGAGATCATCTGCACCATCGCGCCCTGCATGCCGAGCAGCGCCATGTCGGCATGGCTCGACTCGCGCACCAGCAGGAACGCGATGAAGATGCCCAGCGTGACGAAGCCCATGTGGGCCACCGAGGAATACGCCACCAGCTTCTTCATGTCCTCCTGCACCAGCGCGACATAGCCGATGTAGACGATCGCGATCAGGCTCAGCACGATGATCAGCCAGGCGTAGTGCGCACCCGCATCCGGCACGATCGGCAGGATGAAGCGCAGCATTCCGTAGGTACCGACCTTCAGCATCACCGCCGCCAGCACCACCGAGCCACCGGTCGGCGCCTCCACGTGGGCATCCGGCAACCAGGTGTGCACCGGCACCATCGGCACCTTGATCGCGAACGCGATCAGGAACGCGAAGAAGATCCAGGTCTGCTCCTGCATCGTCAGCGGCAAGGCCGCCAGCGTGGCCAGGTCGAACGTGTGCGCCTTCTGGTACAGGTACAGCAGCGCGATCAGCATGAAGACCGAGCCGAAGAACGTGTAGATGAAGAACTTCAGCGTCGCGTAAACACGGCGTGGCCCACCCCAGATGCCGATCAGGATGAACATCGGGATCAGGATCGCCTCGAACAACGCGTAGAACAGCAGCGCGTCGGTGGCACAGAACACGCCGATCAGCAGGCCTTCCAGCATCAGCATGGCGGCCATGTACTGGTGCGGCTTGTCCTGGATGACTTCCCACGCGCCGGCGATCACCAGGATGCCGACAAAGGTGGTCATCAGGATCAGCGCCACCGAGATGCCGTCAACCGCCAGGCCGTAATGGACGCCCCACGAGGCGATCCACAGATAGCTTTCGGTCAGCTGCATGCCACCGGCATCGGGGTGGTACTGCACCAGCAGGAACAGGCTGAGCACGAAGGTCAGCACGGCCACCGGCAGCGACAGCCAGCGCGCCAGGTTGGGACGGGCGGTGCCGGCAAGCAGGACCGGAATCGCACCGGCGACGGGGAGCCAGATCAGCAGGCTGAGCAAGTGATTGAACATGTGTGCTTGCTTCCCTTATTGCCCGGCCAGTCCGGAACCGATCAGCCCAGAACCAAAGAACCAGTACCCGCCAAGCAGCAGGATCAGGCCAAGAATCATCGCGAAGGCGTAGTGATAGAGATAACCCGACTGCAGACGGCGCGTCGTGGCAGCGATACGGTGGATCATGCTCACCGAGCCGTTGACCATGGTGTCGTCGATCACCGCCGTGTCACCCGCCTTCCAGAACAGGCGACCCAGCTTGACACCACCACGGGCGAACACCGCGAAGTACACATCGTCGACCCAGTACTTGCGGTCGAGCACGGTCCACAGCGGCTTCAATGCACTCTTGATCTTGCCGGTCATCGCCGGGTTGAACAGGTAGACGTAGGTGGTGACAGCGAACGCCAGCGCCACCAGGCCAAACGGCAGGCTCCAGAAACCATGCAGGGCCATATCGGCAGAGCCATGGAATTCGCGGCCGAGTTCGCCCAGCACGTTATTGGCTTCGTCCACGTGGATCGCCTGACCAAACCAGCCGCCGAACAGCACCGGACCCACGGTAAAGAAACCGACCAGCAGCGACGGGATCGCCAGCAGCACCAGCGGCAGCGTCACCACCCACGGCGATTCCTTCGGTGCATGCTCCAGCACGCCCGGTTCATGATGACCGTGATCGTCGTGATGATCGCCATGCGCGTCGTGGTGACCGTGAGCATGATGATCGACGACCGTGAAGCGTTCCTTGCCGTGGAACGTCAGATACATCTGGCGGAAGGTGTACAGCCCGGTGACGAAGGCGCCGGCCATCACGCAGAAATAGGCGTAGCCCGATCCCCAGCGGTGTGACTCGCCCACCGCCTCGATGATCGCGTCCTTCGAGTAGAAGCCGGAGGTGAACGGAATCGCCACCAGCGCCAGCGAACCGATCCACATGGTGATCCAGGTGATCGGCATGTACTTGCGCAGGCCGCCCATGTAGCGCATGTCCTGCTCGTGATGCATCGCGATGATCACCGAACCGGCGCCAAGGAACAGCAGCGCCTTGAAGAAGGCGTGGGTCATCAGGTGGAACACCGCGCCGCTGTAGGCCGACACGCCCAGCGCGACCGTCATGTAGCCCAGCTGCGACAGCGTCGAATACGCCACCACGCGCTTGATGTCGTTCTGCACGATACCGATCAAGCCGGTGAACAGCGCGGTAGTGGCACCGATCACCAGCACGAAGCTGAGCGCGCTCTGCGACAGCTCGAACAGCGGCGACATGCGCGCCACCATGAAGATGCCGGCGGTGACCATCGTCGCCGCATGGATCAGCGCGGAGATCGGGGTCGGGCCTTCCATCGAGTCGGGCAGCCACACGTGCAGCGGCACCTGGGCCGACTTGCCCATTGCGCCGATGAACAGGCAGATGCAGATCACCGTGGCGGCATCCCACTGCGTATTCGCCGTGATCTGCAGGGTCTTGCCGATCAGCGACGACGCCGAGCCGAACGCTGTGGCGTAATCCAGCGTGCCGAGGAAATACAGCACCGCCGCGATGCCGAGCAGGAAACCGAAGTCGCCCACGCGGTTGACCAGAAACGCCTTCAGGTTCGCGAAGATCGCGGTTGGCCGCTTGTACCAGAAGCCGATCAGCAGGTACGACACCAGGCCCACCGCTTCCCAGCCGAAGAACAGCTGCATGAAGTTGTTGCTCATCACCAGCATGAACATCGAGAAGGTGAACAGCGAGATGTAGCTGAAGAAGCGCTTGTAGCCGTCGTCATCAGCCATGTAGCCGATGGTGTACACGTGCACCAGCAGCGACACAAAACTCACCACCACCAGCATCATCGCGGTCAGTCGGTCGACCAGAAAGCCGACGCTGGCGTTGAAGTGGCCGATCTGGAACCAGGTGTAGATGTTCTGGTTGTACGTCTCGGCGCCGCCCAGAGTGAGCTGGTACAGCACATAGAACGACAGCACGCACGAGATCGCCACGCCGAGGATGGTGACGCTGTGCGAACCGGCGCGGCCGAGGAACTTGCCCAGGAAGCCGGCCAGCACGCAACCGATCAGCGGAGCCAGCGCGATCGTCAGCAGAATGGTTGTTGATAGCTGCATCGGATCAACCCTTCATGCTGTCGATATCGGCGATATTGATCGTGCTGCGATTGCGGAACAGCAGCACCAGGATCGCCAGGCCGATGGCAGCTTCCGCCGCGGCCACGGTAAGAATGAAGAACACGAACACCTGCCCCGACACGTCGCCGAGGAAGCGCGAGAACGCGATGAAATTCGTGTTCACTGCAAGCAGCATCAGCTCGATCGACATCAGCAGCACGATCACGTTCTTGCGGTTGATGAACAGGCCGGCGACGGCGATACAGAACAGCACGGCGCCGAGCACGATGTAGTGCGAGAGCGTGATCATGATTTGGACTCCTGCGACGGGACCGGCGTTTCGTCGACGGGACGCTCGGCCGCCATCTTCACGATGCGGACGCGGTCACGCGGGTTGACCTTGACCTGCTGGCTGGCCGACTCATGCCGCGCATCACCGCGCTGGCGCAGGGTCAGCACCACCGCCGCCACCACACCCACGGTGAGGATCAGGGCAGCAACCTCGAACGGCAGCAGATATTGCGTGTACAGCGCATGGCCGAGCCATGCCGTATTGGAAGTACCCGCCACGGCAGCCGGATCGGGTCCCATGACTTGCGTATGCATCGCGCGTACACCGATCAGGCCAAGCATCTCCACCAGCATCGCCGCAGCCACGATCAGGCCGACCGGCAGGAATTTGACGAAACCCTCGCGCATCTTTTCCTGGTCGAGGTCGAGCATCATCACCACGAACAGGAACAGCACCATCACCGCGCCGACATAGACCACGATCAGCGCCAGCGCCAGGAATTCGGCATCAATCAGCATCCACAGGCAGGCCGCGCTGAAGAAGGTCAGTACCAGCGCCAGCACCGCGTGCACCGTGTTGCGCAACGTGATCACCGACAGCGCGGCAGCCACGGTGACGAAACCGAAGGCGTAGAAACAGATGAGTTGGAACAGTTGGGGATTCATCGTTGGCCTCAGCGGTACGCCGCGTCTTGCGCGCGATCGGCGGCAATCTGCTGCTCGAAGCGGTCGCCGATGGCCAGCAACTGCTGCTTGGTCACCACGTTCTCGCCGCGATGCTCGAAGTGATACTCGTGGATGCTGGTCTCGACGATCGAGTCGACCGGGCAGCTCTCCTCGCAGAAGCCGCAGAAGATGCACTTGAACAGATCGATGTCGTAGCGCGTGGTACGGCGCTGGCCGTCGCTCTCGCGCGGTGCCGAATCGATCGTGATCGCCAGCGCCGGACATACCGCTTCGCACAGCTTGCACGCGATGCAGCGCTCCTCGCCGTTCGCATAGCGGCGCAGCGCATGCAGGCCGCGGAAGCGGTTCGACTTCGGGATGTGCTCCATCGGATAGCGCACGGTGTACTTCGGCTTGAACATGTAACGCATGGTCAGGCCCATGCCCTGGAACAGCTCGACCAGCAGCAGGCTCTTGAAATAATGGGTGATGCGGGACATGGCTTTCTTCAGACCCCCGTGCCGATGCTGACCAGGCCGTAGTACTTCATGCAGCCGGCCACGAGAACCCACACGATGGCGATGGGAATGAACACCTTCCAGCCCAGCCGCATGATCTGGTCATAGCGGTAGCGCGGAAAGGTGGCGCGGAACCACAGGAACATGAAGGCGAACACGAAGGCCTTGATGAACAACCAGATGAAACCGCCCTGCCCGATGAAGCCCCAGGTGTCAGGGAATGGCGACAGCCAGCCGCCCCAGAACAGAACCGCGGCCAGGAAGCTGACCAGGATCATGTTGGCGTATTCGGCCAGGAAGAAGATCGCGAAGGCCGAACCGGAATATTCCACGTGGAAGCCGGCGACGATCTCCGACTCGCCCTCGGCCACGTCGAACGGTGCGCGGTTGGTCTCGGCCACGCCGGAGATGAAATAGATCACGAACACCGGCAGCAGCGGCAGCCAGAACCAGTCGAACAGGCCCTTGTGGCCAGCCTGCGCGTTGACGATATCGGTGAGGTTCAGCGAGCCGGCCAGTACCAGCACGCAGACCAGGCACAGACCCATCGCCAGTTCATACGAGATCACCTGCGCCGCCGAACGCATCGCGCCGAGCAGCGCGTAGCGTGAGTTGGATGCCCAGCCGGCCAGAATGATGCCGTACACGCCCATCGAGGTCATCGCCAGCAGGTACAGCACGCCGGCATTCGCGTTGGACAACACCATCTTGCTGCTGAACGGAATCACCGCCCATGCCGCCAATGCCGGAATCAATGCCAGCAGCGGCGCCAGGTAATACAGCGCCCGGTTGGCGTTAGTCGGCAGGATCACTTCCTTGATCAGCAGCTTGACCACATCGGCGAACGCCTGCAGCAAGCCGAACGGGCCGACCTTGTTCGGCCCCATGCGGACATGCATCCAGCCGATGACCTTGCGCTCCCAGTACACGAACATCGCCACCGCGATGATCAACGGCACCGTGATGCACAGGATGTAGATGATCGGCCACAAGAGCTGGTTGATAAGTTGATCAGCCATGATGCTTATGCCTTGCTCAAGGTGATGGCCGCGCCATACGGCGGCAGCGTGGCGGTGAGATCCTGGGCAGCCTCGATCCACGCCGCGCCATCCGGCACGGCCACATCGACAACCAGCGGCAGCAGCACGTCGCCGATGCGCACCTGCGCACCTGCGGCCAGACCGAGTCGCTGTGCCTCAGCCGCATTCAGACGCACCGCCGGGGCACGATTAAGCGGATGTGCATTCAACGCAGTGGCACGACGCAACACCGCATCGCCACGATAGATCGGCCAGGTGGCGAGACGGGTCAGGCCAGCGGCAGCCGTGCGTGCGGCCAGACCGCTGCGCGGTGCCACGGCACGTTCGCTGATGCCGTCACGCAGGCCGGCCAAGTCGTCGAACTCGAAACCGGCCAACTTCAGCGCGCCGCCCAGCGCACGCAACACCTTCCAGCCCGGACGGCCCTGACCGGGTGCCTTGGCACCGGCGCTGACACCTTGTGCCAGACCATCGACATTGACCAGGGTCGCGTCGATTTCCGGTAGCAGCGCGATCGGCAGGATCACGTCGGCCACTTCGCGCAACGCAGCGCTGGCGTAGGCGCTGAACGCCACCACCTGCTCCGCACTGCGCAACGCCTTCAGGGCTGCCGCGCCATCGGCGAAATCATGCGGCGGCTCGACGCCATACAGCACGTAGCTCTTGCGCGGCTGGGCCAGCATCGCCTGCGCGTCGAGCCCGCCGTTGCCCGGCAGCACGCCGAGCCTGGCCAGACCGATGGCATTCGCGCCCACCGGCAGTTCGTTGTAACCGGCACCGGTGGCGTTGGCGATGAAGCGAGCCAGCGCGCGCAGCCACGAAGCCTGCGGATGCGTGACCGCGGCTTCGCCGAGAATCACTACTGCCCTGCCCGACTTCATCGCAGCGATCGCATCGCTGTCGCCCTGATCGCTGGTCGCAGCGTCGATCGCATCGGCCAGCGCTGCCGGCGCATTTGCGCCAGCGGCCACGGCCGCCTTGGCCAGTGCCAGCAGCGCATCGACCAGCGCATGCGGCGCGACGATCGACTCGCCGGCAAGGCTGTAATTGAAATCGAAGCTGGCCGGATTGACCGTATAGACCTTGGCGCCCTTCTTCACCGCCTGATGCAGACGATGGTTGAGCAGCGGCATCTCGTGACGCAGATCGGAGCCGACCAGCAAGGCAGCCTTCACCTGCGCGACGTCGGTAACCGGCAGTGCGAAACTGCTGGCTAGGGCGTTGTCGGCAAAGTCGAGTTGGCGCAGTCGATGATCGACGTGTGCGCTGCCCAGACCACGGGCCAGACGCATCAACAGATCGCCCTCCTCGTTCGAACTGGCTGGATGCACCAGGATGCCCAGCTCGCTGCCCGGCGCCTTCTTAAGCACCTCACCGGCAAACTGCAACGCATCTTCCCAGGTGGTCGTCTGCCACTGGCCGTTGCGCTTCACTTCCGGCGCATGGAGTCGGTCGGTCGCGTACAGGCCCTGGTGGCTGTAGCGGTCGCGATCGGACAGCCAGCATTCGTTGATCGATTCGTTGTCGCGCGGCACCGTACGCAGCACTTCGCCGCGGCGCGTATGCAGCCACAGGTTGGAGCCGAGCGCATCGTGATAGCCGATCGACGGCTTCGCGATCAGCTCCCAGGCACGAGCCTGGAACTGGAACGGCTTGTTGGTGAGCGCGCCGACCGGGCAGACATCGATGATGTTGCCCGACAGCTCCGTTTCTACCGTTTTTCCGATATACGTGCCGATCTGCAGGTTCTCGCCGCGATTCATGCCGCCCAGCTCATAGGTGCCGGCAATCTCGCTGGTGAAGCGGACGCAACGCGTGCACTGGATGCAGCGGGTCATCTCGGTGGCGACCAGCGGCCCGATGTTCTCGTCGGCGATGGTGCGCTTGCGCTCGGTGTAGCGCGACACGCTGCGACCGTAGCCGAGCGCCACATCCTGCAGCTCGCACTCGCCGCCCTGATCGCAGATCGGGCAGTCGAGCGGATGGTTGATCAGCAGGAACTCCATCACGTCTTTCTGGAACTTCAGCGCCTTGTCCGAGCGCGTCGTCACCTTCATGCCTTCCGCTACTGGAGTAGCACACGCCGGCTGCGGCTTGGGCATCAGCTTGCCGCCCATCTCCACGTCGACCAGGCACATGCGGCAGTTCGCGGCGATCGGCAGCTTGCGGTGATAGCAGAAGCGCGGGATCGCGACACCGATCGCGTCGGCCGCCTCGATGATCATCGCGCCCTTGCGGATCTGCGTGGGCTTGCCGTCGACCTCGATATTGATCAGGTCGGGCGCGGTGTTATTGGTTGGCTGCGCACTCATGCAGCAACTCCACGCTGATTTGCAGGGTTGGCTTCGGCCAGCTTGTCATCGACCATCGAACGGCCGTGCTGCACGAAGTATTCGAATTCGTTCCAGAAACGCGCGAGGAAACCCTGTACCGGCCACGCCGCGGCTTCGCCGAACGCGCAGATGGTGTGACCCTCGATCTGGCCGGCAATCGCCTTGAGGCGGTGCAGGTCGTCCTGGGTGCCCTTGCCCTCGACGATGCGCGAGAGCACGCGGTACATCCAGCCGGTACCTTCGCGGCACGGCGTGCACTGCCCGCAGGACTCGGCCATGTAGAAACGCGAGATGCGCTGGCAGACCCTGACCATGCAGGTGGTGTCGTCCATCACGATCACCGCGCCGGAGCCGAGGCCCGAACCGGCCTTCTGCAGGCAGTCGTAGTCCATCGTGCTTTCCAGCATCACGTCGGCCGGCAGCACCTTCATCGAGGAGCCGCCCGGGATCACCGCCTTCAGCTGGTTGCCGTTGCGCACACCGCCGGCCAGCGCCAGCAGATCCTTGAACGAGGTGCCGAGACGGATCTCGAAGTTGCCCGGGTTGTTGACGTGACCGGAGACCGAGAAGATCTTCGGCCCGCCATTGTTCGGCTTGCCCAGGTTGAGAAACCAGTCGGCGCCGTTGCGCAGGATCGCCGGCACCGAGGCATAGGTCTCGGTGTTGTTGATCGTGGTCGGCTTGCCGTACAGGCCGAAGTTGGCCGGGAACGGCGGCTTGAAGCGCGGCTGGCCCTTCTTGCCTTCCAGCGACTCCATCAGCGCGGTTTCCTCGCCACAGATGTAGGCGCCCGCACCGAGTGCGTTGTGGATGTCCACGTCCAGCCCGGTGCCCTGGATGTTCTTGCCGAGCAGGCCGGCCGCGTAGGCTTCCTTCAGTGCCGCTTCGAGATGCTCGAACGGCTCGTGATGGAATTCGCCGCGCAGGTAGTTGTAGGCCACGGTCGAACCGGTGCAGTAGCACGCGATCGCCAGGCCTTCGATCACCGCGTGCGGGTTGTAGCGCAGGATGTCGCGATCCTTCGCCGTGCCCGGCTCGGATTCGTCCGAGTTGCACAGGATGTACTTCTGCATCGTGCCTTTCGGCATGAACGACCACTTCAGCCCGGTCGGGAAACCCGCGCCGCCGCGACCGCGCAGGCTGCTCTTCTTGATTTCCTCGATCAGCGCAGCCGGATCGGGCTTCTCGGCGAGGATCTTCTTCCACGCCTTGTAGCCATCGACCTGCAGATAGCTGTCCATCGACCACGGCGTGTCGAAATGCAGCGTCGTGTAGACGACCTGGTGTTCCTGCGGGGCGGGTCCGACGGCCATTATTTCAACCCATCCAGAATTTCGTCGAGCTTCTCGGTGGTGAGCCGCTCGTGGTAATGCCCATTCACCGTCATCGCCGGCGCGTACACGCAGGCGGCGATGCATTCCTCTTCCTGCTTCAGATAGACGCGGCCGTCCGGCGTGCTCTCGCCGGTCTTGATGCCGAGCTTCTTCTCGCAGTGGCGCACCAGACCTTCCGCGCCGTTGAGCCAGCACGAGATGTTGGTGCAGATCGCCACATTGTTGCGGCCGACCGGCTTGGTCTCGAGCATCGAGTAGAAGCTGGAAACCTCGTAGGCCCACACCGCCGGCAGGTCGAGGTACTTCGCGACCGCGGTGATCAGTTCGTCGGTGAGGAAGCCCTGGTTCTGCTCCTGCGCGGCAAACAGCGCCTGGATCAGCGCCGAGCGCTTGCGATCCGGCGGGAACTTGGCCACCCACTCATCGATGTGATGGCGGGTATGGTCGTTGAGTACGACGAGCGGATCGACGTTCCTGACCTGCTCGAAATGTCCGGTGGCTTTCATGCGTTTCTCCGTCGTGCCGGCTCAGCGGTCCACTTCGCCGAACACGAGGTCATAGGTACCGATCATGGCCACCACGTCGGCGAGCATGTGGCCGCGCACGATGGTGTCCATGGATGACAGGTGGGCAAAGCCCGGTGCGCGCAGGTGCACGCGGAACGGCTTGTTGGCGCCATCGGAAACCAGATAGCAGCCGAACTCGCCCTTCGGCGCCTCGACCGCGGCGTAGGTCTCGCCGGCCGGCACGCAATAGCCTTCGGTGAACAATTTGAAGTGATGGATCATGGCTTCCATGTCCTCCTTCATCTCGACCCGCGACGGTGGCGCGACCTTGAAGTTCTCGACCATCACCGGGCCGGGATTCGCCTTCAGCCACTTCACGCACTGCTGGATGATCCGGTTCGACTGGCGCATCTCTTCGACGCGGCACAGGTAACGGTCGTAGCAGTCGCCGCCGACGCCGACCGGGATGTCGAAATCCATCTCGGCGTACTTCGCGTACGGCTGCTTCTTGCGCAGGTCCCAGGCCACGCCCGAACCGCGCAACATCACGCCGGTCATGCCCCACTGCTGGGCCAGCTCCGGACTGATCACGCCGATGCCGACGGTGCGCTGCTTCCAGATGCGGTTGTTCGTCAGCAGGTCTTCGTACTCGTCCACCTTCGACGGGAAGTCGGCGGTGAACGCCTCGAGGTAGTCCAGCATCGAACCTTCGCGCCAGCTGTTGATGCGCTTGAGGTCGTTGCCCTTGTGCCACGGCGACTCGCGGTACTGCGACATCTGCGCCGGCAGGTCACGGTAGACGCCGCCGGGACGGTAGTAGGTCGCGTGCATGCGCGCGCCCGACACCGCCTCGTACACGTCCATCAGCTCCTCGCGCTCACGGAACGCGTAGAGGAACACAGCCATCGCACCGAGATCGAGCGCGTTCGAGCCGATCCACATCAGGTGGTTCAGGATGCGGGTGATCTCGTCGAACATGGTGCGGATGTACTGCGCACGTTCCGGCGCCTCGATCCCCAGCAGGTTCTCGATCGCCTTCACATAAGCGTGCTCGTTGCACATCATCGAGACGTAGTCGAGCCGGTCCATGTAACCGATCGACTGGTTGAACGGCTTGGACTCGGCCAGCTTCTCGGTGCCACGATGCAGCAGGCCCACGTGCGGATCGGCACGGACGATGGTCTCGCCGTCCATCTCCATCACCAGGCGCAGCACGCCGTGTGCGGCCGGATGCTGCGGGCCGAAGTTCATCGTGTAGTTGCGGATTTCCTGCATGCTCAATTCTCCCGCCAGTGGTCGGCGGCTTCGGCCTTGGCCTGCATCAGGTCGGCGTCGTTGCGGATGGTGCGCGGTACCAGCACACGCGGCTCGATCGACACCGGCTCGTAGATCACCCGCTTCTGCTCGGGGTCGTAGCGCACTTCGACATTGCCGATCAGCGGGAAGTCCTTGCGGAACGGATGGCCGACGAAACCGTAGTCGGTGAGGATGCGGCGCAGGTCCGGATGGCCATCGAAGATGATGCCGTACAGGTCGAACGCCTCGCGCTCGAACCAGTTCACGCCCGGCCACACCAGGGTCAGCGACGGCACCACCGGCATGCTGTCGTCCGCGCAGAACACGCGCAGGCGCAGGCGCCGATTGTGTTCGATCGACAGCAGATGGACCACCGAGGCAAAGCGGCGCGGCTCGTTATTGCCGCGCGGACGTCCGGCCCAGTCGAAACGACCCATCGCCTGGCCTTCCACGCCACGCGAGAAACCGTCGCCACCGGCGGTATCGGTTTCCCATTCGGTCTGGCCGTAGCCGAGGTAGTCGACGCCGCACAGGTCGACCAGTTCGGTGAAGCGGAAGTCCGGCTCGTCGCGCAATGCGATGGCCACCGCGATCAGGTCGGCAGCGGCCAGCTCGGCGGTGATTTCGTTGCGCTGCGTACTGATGGTCAGCGTGTCGCCGAATCGCGCAGCCAGGCGTTCGGCCAGCGAGGTCGCAGGTGTGTCGGACATATCAGGGCCTCACGAACGCGCGATGGTGCTGGTGCGGCGGATCTTCTTCTGCAACTGCAGGATGCCGTGGATCAAGGCTTCGGCCGTGGGCGGGCAGCCCGGCACGTAGATGTCCACCGGCACGATGCGGTCGCAACCGCGCACCACCGAATAGGAATAGTGGTAGTAGCCGCCGCCATTGGCGCAGCTACCCATCGAGATCACCCACTTCGGCTCGGGCATCTGGTCGTAGACCTTGCGCAGCGCCGGGGCCATCTTGTTGACCAGGGTACCGGCCACGATCATCACGTCGGACTGGCGCGGGCTGGGACGGAAGATCACGCCATAGCGATCCAGATCCAGTCGCGCGGCGCCGGCATGCATCATCTCGACCGCGCAGCAGGCCAGGCCGAACGTCATCGGCCACATCGAACCGGTACGTGCCCAGTTCATCAGCGCGTCGACGCTGGTGGTGGCGAAGCCGCGCTGCACCACCGGGTTGTCGCCGGCCGGCCGCAGGATATCGTCGACAAGGTTCAGTGGCTGCGGGTTATGCATCACCTTGTCGATGGAGGAGATCACTCCCATTCCAGTGCTCCCTTCTTCCACACGTAGGCAAAACCGATGACCAGCAGCAGCAGGAACAGCGCCATCTCGATCAGCGCGATGATGCCGATCTGCTGGAACACCACCGCCCACGGAAACAGGAAGGCGATTTCCAGATCGAAAATGATGAACAGGATGGCGAGCAGGTAGTAGCGCACGTCGAAGCGCATGCGCGCGTCCTCGAATGCCTCGAAGCCGCACTCGTAGGGCGCAAGTTTTTCCGCCTCGGGACGACTCGGGCCAGCCAGCAGGCCGACGGCCAGCAATACCAGGCCGAGGCCGGTGGCAACGCCGATGAACAACAGAACGGGCCAGTATTCGGCAAGCACGATGCAACTTACCTCCGCGCCATCAGGCGCATCAGTGACCGTGGGGACTTGAATCCAGCAACTCACGGTCCGGCGACTTCGATTCGGCAGGCCGATACGGCCATGAGCTGCTCAGCCACGCTTGCAGGTCTTGAAGCCGCAAGCGTCCGATGTTCCGCGAGATGAGTTCGCGAATCCCGCCATTGTATCAGCGCGCATGGGTACAACGACAAGCCTTGACGGCCAGCACCACGCGGACTATCGCCATGCGCTGCCGCCATGGCGTGATGATGTCGTCACATGGTGTGGGTGGCGCGCTCGGAGTTCAGCGTGCCGGCAAGGATGTTCTCGATGCGACTGCGCGCGGCTTCAGCATCGCTCGACTCGTTGAAATGGATGCCGATGCCGGCGGTACGATTGCCTTGAGCACCCAATGGGCTGATCCAGACCACCTTGCCGACCACCGACAACCGCTCGGTTTCTTCGGCCAGGGTGACCAGCAGCACCACTTCATCGCCCAGTGAATAGGCCTGCGCGGTCGGCGCGAACAGGCCGCCATGCTTGAGGAACGGCATGTACGCGTTGTACAGCGAGGCCGCATCCTTGATTTTCAGTGAAATGATGCCCTGACGGGCGCCCATGGGTTTCATGCTGAGCTCCTGCCGAGCGATCCCGCCGCCCGATCGATGGCGTTGATCTTAGACGCTGCGATCCGCCGGCACCACTGTCGTGGTATCGCTGCGGACACAGTTGCCTTGGGGCGACATCACGTGTTGTCCGGCTGGCCGGTCAGCAGCGACTGCCGCTCGTTCACCAGCCGTCCCCACGAAGCCGGCGGGACCCAGCCGGCGACCCACGTCGGCACCGCTTCGGCGGCCAACGGCCGGGAGATCGAGAAACCCTGCAACTGATGGCAACCCAGCGAAGCCAGCAGATCGCCCTGCTCCGCCGTCTCGACCCCTTCGGCAATCACCGTTTTGGCCAGCATGCGCGCGGTGGTGATGACACCTGCGGCAATCGCCATGTTGCGCTCGTCGCTGAGAATGTTCCGCACGAAGCTCTGGTCGAGCTTGATGTGTTCGATATCCAGTTGCTGGATATGGCTCAGCGACGCACTGCCCGTACCGAAATCGTCCAGGCCGACGCGGATGCCGCGACGCCGGCACTCCTCGATCACGGTTTTTGCGTGGGCATGATCCATCGAGGGGCCGGTCTCGGTTACCTCGATGCCGAAGCCCACATCCATCACGTCCGGGTAGGCCTCGAGCGCGGCATCGATATCGCTGAAGAATGCCGGATGCAGCAGGTGCCGGGTACTGATGTTGACAGACACCGGGATCGAGATGCCCTCGTGCATCCAGGCCTGGCATCGCCGCAGCGCCTCGTCCAGTACGTAGCGGCCAATCGGTCGCGCCAGTTGCGGATCGTCCAGCACGTGCATGAAATTGGCGGGCTCGATCAGCTCCTGCCCGGTGTCATCCAGGCGCAACAGCGCCTCCATCCCTGCCACCCCGTGCAGGCCGGGCAGGCCGTCGATGAACACGATTGGCTGGAACATCAGCTGGAGGTGCGACTGTTGCAGCGCCTGTGCAATCCGCTCACGCATCGCCTGCAGCCGCAATTGCTCCAGCTCCATCACGGGTTCGTACAGTGCGCCCCGATCCTTGCCCGCCTCCTTGGCTGCATACATCGCCAGATCGGCGTGGCGCACCAGTCCCTCGGCATCGGAGCGGTCGAGTGGAAACAGGGTCCAGCCAATGCTGGCAGACAGGTAGAGCTGTTCGCCCATCAGGTTGAACGGCGCCCGCAGCGCCTGCAGGATACAGCGGCTGATCACGTCGAGCTGCTCCCGGCTGTCGAGACCGGAGATCACCAGCGCAAACTCGTCGCCACCGAAACGCGCCAGCACATCGGCTTCGCGCAACATACCCAGGATTCGCGCCGCAGCCTCGGCTAGGACACGGTCACCGCCGCCATGTCCGATCGTGTCGTTGACGCTCTTGAAACGGTCAAGATCGAGCACGCCGACGGCCAGCTGGGATTGCTGCCTGCCGGCCCGTGCCAGCGTCTGCTCCAGCATTTCGAACAGCAGACGCCGATTCGGTAGCCCGGTGACCACATCGTAGAAGGCCAGCTGCTCGACCCGGGCTTCGTGCATCTTCTGCTCAGTGATGTCGCGTTGCTGCCACAGGCGTCCCTGCGCCACACCATCAATCCTGATCGGCACGAAATCGCGCAGAAAGGTGCGACCGCTCTGCATCGAAATTTCCTCGCCCTCGACCGGTTCGCCACGGGCCAGGATCTGCTGGATCCTGGCCCACTCGCGCTCGGGATCCTCGTAAGCCGGCTTCAGGCGCGCATACATCGCGGCTGCCGGCTGGCCTTCCAGTTCGGCCGGTGTCTCGGACAAGCCGAACAGCGTGCAGAAGGCCTCGTTGGCGAATTTCACGCGATTGTCTTCGGAAACCACCAGGATGCCCGTGTACTGGTTCGACAGGATGGTGCGGAAGTGCTGCAGGTTGAGCCGCAGATTCTGCTCTGCCGCAACGCGGGCCGAGCGTGCGCGCTGCATCTGGATGCCGAGGCCAAGCTCGACCGTCATCTCCGAGAAGACCTGGACCTCGACGGCGGTGAAGGCATCCGCTCCGGCCGCGCCGATCACGAATACGCCGATGATCGCTCCGTCCACCCGCAGCGGCAGTGCCAGCACCGCGTGCAACCCCGCCATGCCGGCCACGAACGGCCAGTCCACACGACCCGATGACAACCGGTGACTGATCCGGGCCTGTCCCGTCGCCATGGCGATCACGGCCGCATCGTCGACATGCCGGAGATCGGCCAGATCGAGCCGGGCATCCGTACCGATACCGCTGGCCACGCCGTCATGGGCACGCAACTGCAGGATGGTGCCGGCGCCATCCTGCAGCAAGCCGATCCAGGCCGCCTGATAGCCGCCGGTACGCCTTGCGACACGACAGGCCTCGGCCAGCAGGACCGACTCGTCCACGCTGTGTGTGGCGAGCTTGATCATCTCGCTGAGCAGTCGCAGCGCGCAGCGCTGGCGCGCCTCGTCCTGCACTGACTGCAACAGCCGCATCCGCTGCCCATGCGCTTCCAGCCCCAGGCCGATGCTTGCTGCAACCTGCTGCAGCAGTTCGATCATCTGCGGGGAAAAGAAGCTGGCGTGCGTTGAACGTATCGCCAGCGCGGCACACACCTCCCCGAACTTCAGCACCGGCACCGCAATCACGGCGGCGACCCCGTGTCGTATGTACGCAGCGCGGAGCATCTCCAGACCCGATACGTGCCGGACATCGGTTTCCACCTGCGGCGCACCCTGCCAAAACACCGGCCGCGCGACGGCGAACGACATGCTTTCAGGATAGATATCTTCCGTACCGGGAACCAGCCGCGCCGGCGCAATCCGACGGAACCGGCTGCTTTCGCGATCCAGCTCACCCACCATCACGAAGCGTGCGCCGATCCGGCGCTCGAGCACCTCGATCACGGCCTCGTAAAGCACCGGCGGATCGAGCGAACGGACCAGCAACTGGCCGATCTCGGACAGTGCCGCATAGAAGCTTTCGCTGGATGCAACAGCGGCTTCCGCACCGACCTGCGTCGATTTCTGATCCCGATTGTGCATACGCGTGACCAGCCAGTGGATGGAATCGGCCGCTACTGCCTCGATCTGACCCTTGTGTGATCGATGGGATTCATTGCCGGCTTTGATGACGACCCAGGCATCGAGGGCAACTACGCTGCCGTGCCGCGATGTTCGGCCATCACTCCGCTGCCCCTGATTCCCCTTCCCGCCAAGCTAGCCCTGTCAATCGACCTATGCAAGGCCGTCATCATGACGGTGACGGGTTGCCCTGCAGTTCGCACCAGCCCCAGTGATCGAAGATCCACACCGAAGGCAGGGTCGATGCCAGCCTGGCAAATTGCGGCTGGCCGGCCATGTCGTGCGATGGCGATACCCGATAATCGCCACGAGAGTCACGCCACAGCGGCGCGTCATGCCAGCACCAGCTCCGTGTGCCCGTCGCGCTGACCAGGCTCAAGCGCAACCATGGCCGCAGCCATAAGGGTGGCTGCCACGGCAGGACCGGCGATGATGGTGCCGGTGCGGCATAACGCTCGGGGCGCGCCGCCAGACGACGCATGCGGCGACCGCTCAAGGCCATCTGGCTGCCATGCGCTGCCAAGGCCATCTGCTTGATTGCTGCCTGCCCGGGCGGACTGCCGAGCTCGACGAATCCGGTGTCCCGGACTTGACCGTGCACCAGATAAGTCAGCAGTTGCGGCGGATCGGACTGTCCCGCCAACGCCAGCCGGACCAGCACATGCGCGGCACCATGATCCGGATGACGATCGTGGATCGAGGGCAACGCGATCAGGCTGGGTCGGAACCGGCTGATTGCCGCAGTCAGCAATGACACTGCCGTACCGTCTGACTGCAGCAGACAGCCGGTGAGGCCCATGTCCGGCCAGCCCATGCTTTCCAGCGCCGACGCCGGCAGGCCGAGCCTCTGCAGCGCCTGCTGCATTTCCGCATGGCGGCGCTGTCCCCAGCGCCGCCGGTCGACATCGCCGATCCGCACACGCCGCTCCAGCCAGCGTTGCGGCCAGGGATTGTTGTCGCCGCCGGTCAGCAACAGGATCCGGACCTCACCACCGGCCGCACGCACCTGCTGGATCAGCAGGCCGGTGGCGATGGTCTCGTCGTCAGGGTGTGGCGCCACCACCAGCAGGCGAGTCTGCATGGAAAAACCCGGCAGTTCGGGCGTTGCCGTGGCCGGTAATGCGTGTACGACGGTTCCGGTCAACGCCACTGCGCCAGTAGTTCCAGCAACAGCAGGTCGCCGCGCAACGGGCCGCGCAGACTCTCGCGGGCGCGATTCACGGCGTTGTACCAGTGACCCAGCGCCTCGACATCCATCGCACTGGCCAGCGGCCCGGTACCTTGGGTCGCCCGTGCCTTGATCTCGTCGGCCGTAGCCTGCGCGGCAAACCACAGCCGTTGTGCCGGCTCGCTGTCCAGCCAGCGCTTGACCATTTCCGTGGGCTGGCCGCGGCCGGCCGCCAGCGCAGCCAGATCCTTGCGCACCTCGAGCCGCCGCTCCAGCGCACCTTGCTGCGCCCAGGCCCGCGCCAAGCCGGGGTTGCCGCCTGCGGCGGCGAGCGCCGCTGCAGCATCACGTACGCCTTCGGCCTGCAACCATGCCAATGTCTGCGTGGTGGCCGGTAGTTGAAATTCGACCCGCTGGCAGCGGCTGCGGATGGTCTGCGGCAATCGCCACGGCGTATCGGCGAGCAGGATCAGCATGGTCTGTGCGGAGGGCTCCTCCAGCGTCTTCAGCAACGCGTTGGCGGCGGCCGTATTCATCGCGTCGGCCGGGTCGATCGTCGCCACCTGCCAGCCACCAAACTGGCTGCGCATGGCCAGCCGCGCCGACAGCTCGCGGATCTGCTCGACCACGATCTCGCTACGCTGCACACCATCCTTGCGCAGGCCGAAACTCAGCCCGATCACGTCCGGATGCGTGCCCGCCACGACCAGCAGGCAGCTGCGGCAATCGCCGCAGGCCTCGCCGTCGACTGGCCGCTCGCACAGCAGGCCCTGCACGAAACGCTGGGCGAACGCGCGCTTGCCGAGACCGGCCGGCCCGCAAAACAGCAGCGCATGCGGCAGCGCGTCGCGCTGGCGGCGCGTCTGCAACCGCGTCCAGTGTTCCGCATGCCATGGCATGACGTTCATGCGGCTGCCTCGAACAGATGGGTCATGGCGGCCAGCGCCACCTGCAGCACCGCCGCGGGCGACTGGCTGGCGTCGATCGTGCGGAAACGCTCCGGCTCGGCAGCCGCGCGCTCGCGGTAGGCTGCCCGCACGCGCTCGAAGAAACTGTCGGCTTCGACTTCGATGCGGTCGGCATCGCCACGGCCAGCCGCACGCGCGCGCCCGGTCGCCACCGGCAGATCGAGCAACAGGGTCAAATCGGGTCGGATGCCATCGCAAGCCCAGCGCTCCAGCTCGGCAATGCGCGATGTCGGCTGACCGCGGCCACCACCCTGGTAGGCATAGCTGGCATCGGCAAAGCGATCGCACAACACCCATTGACCGGCGCGCAGTGCCGGCTCGATCACTTCGCGAACCAGTTGCGCGCGCGAGGCAAACATCAGCAGCAACTCGGTCTCTGCAGCGAGGTCGCGATGCGCCTGATCGAGCACGATCGCGCGCACCGCCTCGCCCGCCCGCGTGCCACCGGGCTCGCGTGTCTGCACCAGCGCGATACCGTGCTGTTCGATGGCTTCGCGCAATCCGGTCAGCAAGGTGCTCTTGCCGGCTCCCTCGCCGCCTTCGAGGCTGATGAATTTCCCGCGTGCACAACTGGTTTGCGATGCACTCATTGGCAATGCTTCCGCTGATAGCAGTCGACGTTGCGATTGTGTTCTTCCAGCGTACTGGCGAACACATGCCCGCCATCGCCGCGGGCGACGAAATAGAGCTCGGTACCGGCTGCCGGATGCAGTGCTGCCACCAGCGCCGGCTTGCCTGGCAACGCGATCGGCGTCGGCGGCAGGCCCGGACGGGTGTAGGTGTTGTAGGGCGTGTCGGTGGTGAGGTCGCTCTTGTGGATGTTGCCGGCATAGCTGGCACCCATGCCGTAGATCACGCTGGGGTCGGTCTGCAGCAGCATGTGACTCTCGAGGCGCCGCACGAACACACCGGCAATCCGCGCACGCTCATCGGCCCGGCCGGTTTCCTTTTCCACGATCGAGGCCAGGATCAGCGCGTCATAGGGCGTGGCCAGCGGCAGATCCTTGTCGCGTCCCGCCCACAGCGCCGTGAGCGTCTTGACCATGTCGGCATGCGCGCGCTTGAGGATGTCCAGGTCACTGTCGCCCTTCACATAGGCGTAGGTCTCCGGCAGGAATCGGCCCTCCGGCGCCTCGCCGGGAGCGCCGATCCTCTGCATGATCGTCGCATCGTCCAGGTTGGCGCTGTCGTGATTGAGCTTGTCGGCCTTCGCCAGCGCCTGGCGCAGCTCGCTGAAGGTCCAGCCGTCAACAATGGTGAAGTTGCGTTGCAGCACCTTGCCCGCAGCCATGTTGGCAAGCAGCTGGCGCGGGGTGATGCCGGCTTCCAGCGCGTACTCGCCGGCATGCAGTCTGCCAGCCACATGCATCTGCTCGGCCAGCAATCGCCAGTACAACGGGTTGGCCGTGCTCAGTTTTCGCTGCTGCAGTTCGCCGACGATGTTCCTGAAGCTGGTACCGCGACCGATATCGATGCTCTCGCCCGGCGCGGTGACATGCAGCGGGCTGCCGCTGAAACGGTTGAAATCGTTCCAGCCATAGATCAGCGCGCCGGCCAGCGCCAGCAGCGCGACCAGTACCAGCATCCCTGACCGTGCGCGTCCACGCATCGATTGATGACTCATCCGCCCTGCTCCATCGGAAACCCGAGATTGTGCCAATGTTGTTGCAGGCGACGGGCGATCGGGCCCGGCGCATATATCCGTTCAACCAGCGAACATACCGGCAGGATGCCGCGTACGCTCGAACTGAGAAAGACCTCGCTGGCGCCGGACAGGGTATCCAGCGTCAGCTCGCCAACCCGCACCTGCGGGTACGTCGCCAGCACTTCGGCACGGGCCACGCCAGCGACACCGCAGCGATCCAGCGCCGGCGTCAGCAGCACGCCGTCGACGACGGCAAACAGGTTGGCCATGGTCGTCGAAACAACACAACCGTGGCTGTCGCACAGCACGCCATCGGCGATCGACGGATCGTCCCATTCGGCGCGAGCCAGCACCTGTTCCAGCCGGTTCAGGTGTTTCATGCCGGCCAGCAGCGGTTGCTCCGCCAGCCGGGTCGCACAGACGCGCAGGTGCACACCATGCGCGTAGGCCTCGCTTGCAACGGGCGGGGGTACAAAGGCAGCCACCACGCGCATCGGCTGCGGTGGTACCGGCAAAGCGTAACCGCGCTCGCCGATACCGCGCGTCACGGTGATACGCACCACCGACTGCGGCATGCCGTGGCTGACTGTCGCCGCCTCGCTCCGCAATTGCTCAGTGTCGGGCGCCGGTATCCGCAAACGTTCGCAGCTTTCGGTGAGACGCTGCATATGCCGTGTCCACAAGGGTGCCACACCGGCAACGAAACGGATGCTTTCGAACAGGCCATCGCCATAGGCCAGGCCCCGATCCAGCGCCGGAACCTTGTCAGCCGGTGCGCCGTTGATCAGCATCCGCGTGCTCATCAGTCGGGCACTCCGAGTGCGCGCAACAGACCACGGGCCTTGGCACGGGTTTCATCCAGCTCAAGCTCCGCCACCGAATCGGCGACGATACCCGCGCCCGCACGCAGGCTCACTTCGTCGCCGGCCAGGGTCAGGGTGCGGATCAGGATGTTCAAGTCGAGATCACCGTTGCGGTCGAGATAACCCAGCGCACCGGTATAGGCGCCACGCGGCGCGTCCTCCAGCGCGGCAATGATTTCCATGCAGCGCACCTTGGGACAACCGGTGATGGTGCCACCGGGAAACGTGGCGGCAATGACTTCACCAGGAGTCACCTCGGCGCTCAGACGGCCTCGTACATTGGAGACAATGTGGTGAACGTGGGCGTAACTCTCCACCACCATCAGTTCGTCGACCTCGACCGTACCCGGCACGCAGACACGACCAAGGTCGTTGCGCTCCAGGTCGATCAGCATCACATGCTCGGCGCGTTCCTTCGGATGCGCGCTCAATTCACGGATACGCGCCAGCTCGTTGTCACCCTGCAGCCGTGGTCGCGTACCGGCGATCGGTCGTGTCTGTGCTACACCGCGGCGCACTTCGACCAGGCGTTCGGGCGAGGAACTCGCCACCGCCCATGCCGGCTGTTGCAGCAGACCGGCGAACGGTGCCGGGTTGGCCTCGCGCAGCACCGCATACAGCGACGCCGGTGCCGGTGACTGCGCATAACGTGCACGCCAGGCCCGCGACAGGTTCACCTGGAAGATGTCGCCGGCATGCAGGTGTTCGTGGATGCGCTCCACACCGTCGAGGAAGCGTTGCGGCGAGTCCTCTTCCCAGGCGATGGGCTCAGGCAAGGACGCAATCAGCGGTGCCGCCGTGAGATCGGACTCCAGTGCATCGAGCAGATCCTCGTGACCGTCCTCGGCAAGCACGATCGTGCAATTCCGGGCATGGTCGACGATCACCGCGGCCGGGCAGCGCACGGCCAATGCCAACGGCAATGACGGCGGCGGTCGCAGCTTCAGTTTCGGCTCGATCTCCCCGGCCAGTTCGTATGCCAGCAGCAGGACCCAGCCACCGTGAAACGGCAACTCATCGTCCTCGTGCGGCAACCGCTCGGCCTGCCAGGCGGCATCCAGCGCATCGAGAAAACGCCCTGCATGCATCTCCCCCGCGTCATCGCACAGACGACCGTCGGCGTGCAGCGTGAGCCGCTCGTGCGGAAACGCAAACAGGATGTCGTAGCGCGATTGCGCGGTACCCCGCACGACACTTTCCAGCAGGCACGGATAGCGATCCGGAAAGGCAGCGGCCGGCGCGAGCAGGTCGCGCCGGCCGCCGAGAACTCGACGATGGCAGGTCACGCTCAGACGCGGCGAAAGGCCAACGTGCCGTTGGTGCCGCCGAAACCGAACGAGTTGGAGATCACCGCGTCGACCTTCGCTTCGCGTGCGGTATGCGGCACGAAGTCCAGATCGCAGCCTTCGCCCGGTTCGTCCAGATTGATCGTGGGCGGTAGCACCTGGTCGCGCAGCGCCAGGATGCTGAAGATCGCCTCGACGCCACCGGCTGCACCGAGCAAATGTCCGGTGGTCGACTTGGTCGAGCTCATCGCTAGTTTGTAAGCGTGGTCGCCGAAGACCTTCTTCGCCGCCATCACCTCGCCCAGATCACCCAGCGGCGTGGACGTGCCATGCGCATTGACGTACTGCACATCGGCCGGGTTGAGGCCTGCATCGTTCAACGCGGTCTGCATGCAGCGTGCCGCACCTTCGCCGCCCTCGCTCGGCGCAGTCATGTGGAACGCATCGCCGCTCATGCCGAAGCCGACCAGCTCGGCATAGATCCTCGCGCCGCGCGCCTTGGCGTGCTCGTATTCTTCCAGCATCAGCACGCCCGCACCGTCGGACAGCACGAAACCGTCACGATCCTTGTCCCACGGGCGACTCGCCCTGGTCGGCTCATCGTTGCGGGTGGACATCGCCTTGGCCGAGCAGAAGCCGGCCATCGCCGTGCCGGTGGTGGCGAACTCGGCGCCGCCGGCGATCATCGCATCCGCGTCCCCGTACTGGATCATTCGCGCAGCCAGGCCGATGTTGTGCGCGCCGGTGGTGCAGGCGGTGACACAGGCAATGTTCGGCCCCTTCAGGCCAAACATGATCGACAGCTGGCCCGACACCATGTTGATGATCGAGCTGGGCACGTAGAACGGCGAGACACGACGCGGGCCCTTCGCCTCCAGCTCCAGCGTGGTCGCTTCGATCGTGTACAGACCGCCGATGCCGGCGCCGACCGCGACACCGATGCGTGGCGCATTCGCCTCGGTCACTTCCAGCCCGGAATCACGCAACGCCTGGGTACCTGCCGCCACGCCGTAGTGGATGAACGGGTCCATTTTCTTGACGTCTTTCAGCGGCATCCATTGCGACGGATCGAAGCCGCTGACCTGGCCGGCGATGCGCGTGGAATATGCGGAGGTATCGAAATGGGTAACCGGGCCGATCCCGCTGACGCCCTTGAGGACACGCTCCCAGGCGGTGGCGAGTTCGTTGCCGACCGGCGAGATGATGCCCATGCCGGTCACTACCACACGTCGCTTGCTCATGCTGATCTTCCTTCGTGATTCCGTAAACCCGCCGCAGGCCGATGCCTTGCAGCACGGATCGTAGATACGTCACCCGCCTCGACGGGGATGCATTCTGCGCACCATACGGGGTCGGACGTTACAAAATGCAGAAACGAAAACTGCGCCAAGAAGGCGCAGCATTCGGTATCGCTGTATGGATCGACTGGCTCGCAGAGTGCAGGCCAGTCAGGCGCACAGCGATCAATGGCTTACCAAATCAATCCTTGGAGTGGGCCTTGATGTAATCAACGGCCTGCTGCACGGTGGTGATCTTCTCGGCATCTTCGTCGGGAATCTCGGTCTCGAACTCTTCCTCGAGCGCCATCACCAGTTCCACCGTGTCCAGCGAATCTGCGCCCAGATCGTCCACGAACGAAGCGTTCGCCGTGACTTCATCTTCCTTCACGCCCAACTGCTCGATGACGATTTTCTTGACGCGCTCTTCGATGGTGCTCATGTTGCCCATACCTCTCAAGGAGTAAATGTTTGTCTGTGCCGGCGCAATGCCTGCAAAAGGCCGGCGGCATTGTAGTGGCTAAACCGCCTGGCCGCCACGATCCGCCGGTGATACCAGGGCGCAGCCCCCGCTAAGCCAGCGCGAAAGCGCGATTGTCGCCTAAAACGAGTCCGCTGGCGACAATTACCTCCGCAGGCCTTACGGCATATACATGCCGCCGTTGACGTGCAAGGTCTCGCCCGTGATGTAGGCCGCTGCCGGCGAGGCCAGAAACCCGACCGCCTTGGCGATATCCGCCACTTCGCCGAGCCGACCCAGCGCGATCTGACCGAGCAGTGCCTGCTTCGATTCTTCGGGCAGGGCGCGCGTCATGTCGGTGTCGATGAAGCCCGGCGCCACCACGTTGACGGTGATGCCACGGGTGCCGATCTCGCGCGCCAGCGACTTGGAGAACGCGATGATGCCGGCCTTCGCCGCCGCATAATTCGCCTGACCCGGATTGCCCGTGAGCCCGATCACCGAGGCGATCGAGATGATGCGGCCCTTGCGCGCCTTCATCATGCCGCGCATCACCGCCTTGGAAGTGCGGTAGACCGAGCTGAGATTGGTATCGAGGATGACGTTCCAGTCTTCCTCGCGCATGCGCATCAGCAGCTGGTCACGCGTGATGCCGGCGTTGTTCACGAGAATCGAGACTGCGCCGAATTCCTTCGCGATGGCGTCGACCAACGCATCGACTGCCGCACTGTCGGTGACGTTCAGCACGCGGCCATGACCGCCATGTACCGACAGCCGGTCGCCGATCGCGGCTGCACCGCTCTCGCTGGTCGCCGTGCCGATTACGGTGGCGCCCATCGACGCCAGTTCGTCGGCAATGGCCGCGCCGATACCGCGACTGGCGCCGGTGACGAGGGCAATTTCACCTTGCAGTGGGTTGCTCATCTGTGGGTTCCTTGGGGAAATCAGGATGGCTCGAGCCCGCGGACCCGGCCATGAAAAATCACGAGTGTACTTACACCCACTCGACGCGTGCGGCATCCAGTTCAGCCGGCGCACCGATCGCGCGGGCTTCGATGGTCTTGTCGATGCGCTTGATCAGGCCGGTCAGCACCTTGCCCGGACCGCATTCGGCGATACGCGCGGCACCACCAGCAGCCAGCGCCTGCACGCATTCGGTCCAACGCACCGGCAGGTACAGCTGGCGCTGCAGGGCGCCGCGGATTTCATCCACCGTGCCGTAACTGCGCGCCTCGGCGTTCTGCACCACTGGGATCGACGGCAGCTGCCAACTGATCGAGCCCATGCGTTCACCCAGCTTGTCGGCAGCATCGCGCATCAATGCACAATGCGATGGCACCGAGACAGCCAGCTTGATCGCCTTCTTCACGCCCAGCTCGGCAAGCCGTGCCAGCGCACGGTCCACCGCCTCGGCATTGCCGGCGATCACCAGCTGGCCAGGCGAATTGAAGTTGGCCGGCGACACCACCTGCCCCCGCGCCACCTCTTCACACACCGCGGCAATCTGCGCGTCGTCGCCCCCGAGGATCGCCGCCATCGCACCGACGCCTGCCGGCACCGCTGCCTGCATCAGTCGACCACGCTCGGCCACCAGCGCCGCCGCATCATGCAGCGACAGTGCATCGGCACAGACCAGCGCGCTGTACTCGCCAAGGCTGTGGCCGGACAACCGGGCCGGCAGCGCACCGCCCAGCTTCTGCCACACCCGCCATGTCGCCACGCTGGCAGCGAGCAGCGCAGGTTGGGTGTTCTCGGTACGGTTGAGCTGGTCCTCGGGTCCCTGCTCGCTCAGCTCCCACAGATCGAGGCCAGCCCCTTGCGAAGCCTCGTCGAAAGTCGAGCGCACCTCGGCATGCGCAGCAGCAAGCTCAGCCAGCATGCCGACCGACTGCGAGCCCTGCCCAGGGAAAACGAAAGCGAGCGAAGTAGAAGCTGAACTCATGGATGCGTGAATTCCATCAACGAAAACCGCCATGGTGCCAGCATCAGCAGCCATACGCAGCTGTATTCATGACTCGCGCCGACTGCCAAAACACGATGCCGCCCAGCAGGCGGCATCGAACCATCAGTCGGACAGCGCCTGCCTCAGTAGCGCAGCAGCGCCGATGCCCAGGTAAAGCCGCCGCCAAACGCTTCCAGCAGCAGGTTCTGGCCGCGCTGCACCTTGCCCGAGCGCACCGCATAGTCGAGCGCCAGCGGTACCGAACCGGACGAGGTATTGGCATGCTTGTCGACCGTGACGATGACCCGGTCCATCGACATCTTCAGCCGCTTGGCGGTCGCTTCGATGATCCGCAGATTCGCTTGATGCGGAATCAGCCAGTCGATATCCGACTCGACCATACCGGCAGCCTGCAGGGTTTCATCGACCAGCGAATCGAGCGTCTTCACGGCAACCTTGAATACTTCGCGGCCGGACATCTTGATGCGCACGCCGTGGTTGGGCTCATCCTTGAAACCGACCGAGACACCCACCGGGTTGTAAAGCAAATGCTTGAAGCCGCCGTCGGCATGCAGGCAGGTGGCATAGATGCCCGGCTCGCTGGAAGCCTCCAGCACCACGGCGCCGGCACCATCACCGAACAGCACGCAGCTTTCGCGCTCGGTCCAGTCGACCATCCGGGTCAGCGTCTCGGCGCCGATCACCAGCACCTTCTTCGACTGTCCGCTCCTGATGAACTTGTCGGCGATGCCCAGCGCATAGACGAAGCCGGAGCAAGCTGCGTTGACGTCGAATGCTGCACAACCGTTGGCGCCGAGCCGGTGCTGAACCAGGCAAGCGGTGGACGGGAAGATGATGTCCGGCGTGGTGGTGCCGAGCACGATCAGATCAAGTTCGGACGCCTTGACACCGGCTGCTTCGAGCGCACGCTGCGCGGCAAGGAAGGCCAGATCACCCGTGGTCTCGCCGTCGGCAGCGATATGGCGCTGGCGGATACCCGTACGGGTATGGATCCACTCGTCGCTGGTGTCGACGATCTTTTCCAGATCGGCGTTGGTGACCACACGTTCGGGCAGTGCGCTGCCAGTGGCGATGATGCGGGTGTAGATCTGGGACATTCAGCTATCCATCGACGAAATCAGAGGATCGAACGCCGTAGTCGGCGGCACAACACCGCCACGTTACGTTCCGGCGTACATAAACGCAAAACGGCGCGTCGCCGCGCCGCTTGCATGATCGTATCGCGGGAATCCGGGGGATTCCGCGGAACCGATCAATCCTCGACCGACACCGCGCCCTTGGTTTCGATCACTTTCTTGCCGCGGTAGTAACCATCCTTGGTGACGTGGTGGCGCAGATGCACTTCGCCACTGGTCGGATCGGTGGACAGCTGCACGGTCTTCAGCGCGTCGTGCGAACGACGCATGCCGCGGGTGGACGGGGTACGGCGGCTCTTGGCAACTGCCATGGTAGTTCTCCAGCTGAAACTTGATGATTGAGACTAGATGTTCTTAAGTCGACATGATCCGGATCGATTGAGCCGGATCTACTTTTACTTCAGGCGTTTACTTCTTCAGTTCGCGCAACACCGCGAACGGATTTTCGGAGCGCCCTTCACCGGTGGAATCCTGTTCCGGCTCATGGCCTGTCACTTCGTCGGGCAGGCTGCTGTCCGGATTGACCGGAATCAGCGGCAGCGCCAACAGCAATTCGTCTTCGATGACATCCGCCGGATTCAACCGGCCATCCTCGGCCACCAGCAGCGGTTCGCAGTCAGGCGGCAAGCCAGCCTCATCGCGCTCCAGTTTGATCAAGCCAAGCCGGGTGTTCACCACCACCGGCAGTACAAACGGTTCCAGCGTGCGTTGACAGACCAGCGTGAGCGAAGCCTGCGCGCGAACGTCGAGATAGTCCGTGCCCATGCTGTCGCGCCCGAAATCCAGCTCGAACTGCGCCACCCCATTGGCATCTGCCAGTGCATCGCACAGGCGTGACATGGCTGCAATGGGCAGCGTTCCCTCGAACGAACGCCGCGCCGAGACCATGCGCCAAGCGTCCACGGACTCTGGCAGTGTCACGGACATAATCGCGAAATATTAGGTTTGAAGCCGCCCCAAGTCAACTGGTACCGCCTCCCCAGGCCATGAAACAGCCGCTGGAAGGGCTTATTTTGCCTGATCCGGCCCCGATGCGGCAGACTGAATCCCTTCATTGCCTGAGCTGACATTGTGAATGCCTATTCGACGCTCGGCTTCGCCGTGCTGCTGTTGCTGCTGCTTGCCGGCGCCGTCTGGGCCCTGCTCATGCGTCGACGCCAGGCGCGGCGCAGCCACAGCCTGCAGAACCTGCTGGATCTGGCCGACCGGCTGGAGACGGATCTCAAGACCTGCCGATCCGGCCTGCAGCAGGCACATGCGGTGATGTCGCTCAACCCCGACCTGCCCGCTGCCAGCGAACAGGATGCCCGGCATGCCATCGACGGTGGCCTGCGTGCCCTGCTGCAGCAACGCCTGTGGATTCGCGACCGCTCCCCGCAGGCCAGCCAGCACGAACTGGATGAGGCTGTCACCTCCATGCGCAGCACGCGTGATCGCCTGCAACCGCTGTTGCAGGCACTCACCCAGGCCCAGAGCGACCTGAACAGCGCCATGCGCGAACATATACGACGTGAATCCGATACATGACCCTGCCAGCATCGACGACACCCCGGCTGGTACTGGGCTCCACTTCGCGCTACCGCGCCGAACTCATGCGCCGGCTGACAGCGGATTTCGAGCAGCGCGCACCCGGCACCGATGAAACCGCGCTGGTTGGCGAGACCCCGGCCGCACGCGCATTGCGGTTGGCGATCGCCAAGGCTGAAGCCGCCGCCAGCGGGCTGCATGACGCCCTGGTGATCGGCTCCGACCAGGTTGCCGAACTCGATGGCCGGATCCTCGACAAGCCCGGAACCGCCGAACGCGCCCATGCCCAGCTCACGGCAAGCTCCGGTCGCGAGGTGCACTTCCACACCGCGCTATGCCTGCTCGACACCCGCGATGGCCGCCGGCATACGCATGTCGACCACACCCGTGTATGTTTTCGTGAATTGAACCCGGCAGAAATCACGCGTTATATCGAGCACGAACAACCGCTCGACTGCGCCGGCAGTTTCAAGTGCGAGAGCCTCGGCATCAGTCTGTTCGAATCGATCGACAATCGCGATCCCAGCGCACTGATCGGCTTGCCGCTGATTGCGCTGGCACGACTGCTGCGTGAGGCAGGGGTCACGTTGCCATAGGCTCGTCCACGCCTGACAGTCGCTACACTGCCTCAAGCTCTCAACCTGCCTTGCCCCGAAGGAATCATGGCCGCCATCACCCCGCTACGCGATGAAGGTTTGCAGCAACGTCTGGACGCCGCAATGGCCCAGGTCAACCAGGTTCTGCTGGGCAAGCCGCGCCAGGTGAAACTGGCATTCACCTGCCTGATTGCCGGCGGCCATCTGCTGCTGGAAGACGTGCCGGGCGTGGGCAAGACCACGCTCGCCCATGCGCTGGCAGCCAGCTTCGCACTCGATTTCCAGCGTGTGCAGTTCACCAGCGATCTGCTGCCGTCGGACATCATCGGGGTCAGCGTGTACGAACGCGAAACCGGCCAGTTCCGTTTCCATCCCGGCCCGATCTTCACCGGCCTGCTGCTGGCCGACGAGATCAATCGTGCCAGTCCGAAAACACAGAGTGCCCTGCTGGAGGCGATGGCCGAACACCAGGTGACGGTGGACGGCCAGACACACGCGCTGGCACAGCCATTCTTCGTCGTCGCCACGCAGAATCCGCTCGATCTCAATGGCACCTTCCCGCTGCCCGACTCGCAGCTCGACCGCTTCATGCTGCGACTGTCGCTGGACTATCCCGACGCGACGGCCGAGCGGGCCCTGCTCACCGGCAGCGACCGGCGCGACCTGCTGGCCCAGCTGATGCCGCAACTCGATGGCGCCGCCCTGCTCGCACTGCACCGGCAGGCGCAGGCGATCACCGCCAGCACCGCCCTGCTCGATTATCTGCAGGCTCTGCTTGCCGCCAGCCGCCGGCATCCCGAAATCCGCGTGGGCCTGTCGCCGCGTGCCGGACTCGCCTTGCTGAGCGCGGCGCGTGCATGGGCCCTGCTCAGCAACCGCACGCATGTCCTGCCGGAAGACATCCAGGCGTTGTTCGTGCCACTGGCCGCCCATCGCCTGCTGTCGGCGCGCGGTGCCAGCGGCGATACGCTGGCGCGGCAACTGCTGGCCGAGGTGGCGGTGGATTGATGCGCGACATTCTGCAGCGCGTGCAGACCTGGGCCGAACGCCGACTGCCTGCGCTCACCCGCTATCGACGCCTCGAAAGCCTGCCCATCGAACTGCACCGGCGGCGCATCTATATCGTGCCGACCGGTTTCGGGATCGGCTTTTCGGTGCTGCTGCTGGTGATGATGATCGGCGCGCTGAACTATTCCAACAATGCCGCGTTGCTGCTCACCTGCCTGCTCGGTGCAGCCAGTGCGGCCAGCATGCTGGTGGCGTTCCGCAGCCTCGACGGCCTGCGACTGAGTCACGTTCGTGCAGGCCATGCGATGGCCGGCCAGCCGATGGAGCTCACCCTGAGCTTCGACTCGCAGCGCAGCCGCAATGCGATCCGTGCCGACCTGGGGCACAGTTCCACGGCTTTCGCCATCGATGAAAGCGGGTCGGCCAAGGTGAAGTTGACCCTGCCAACGCTTAAGCGCGGCTGGCAACCGCTGCCGCGACTGCGGTTGTGGAGCACGTGGCCACTGGGTCTGTTCCGCGCATGGAGCTGGCTGCATCCCGAGCAATCGGTGCTGGTATGGCCGCGACCGGAAACCGGTGGCCCGCCACCACACGCTACCGCAGATGACTCACGTCACATGCGTTTGCACCGGGGCGACGAACTCGCCGCGCTGCGCGATTATCGTGCCGGCGACCCGCAGCGGCACATCGCCTGGAAAGCCAGCGCACGCCACATCAACTTGCTGGTGAAGGATTTCGAGCAACCGCAAAGCCGCCCGCAATGGCAGCTGGACTGGCGCCAGCTGGCCGGGCTGGACAATGAAACCCGCATTTCCCGACTGGCCCGCTGGCTGGGCGAGGCGCAGGCCAAGCGGCGCCACTACAGTCTGTGGCTGCCGGGCAACGAGATCGCCAGCGGCAGCGGTCCGCTGCACTATGCGCGCTGCATGAGCGCCCTGGCGCAACTGCCATGACGTCGGCAACCCCGCACCGTACTCGCGCCGAATCATCCATCGACACTCGTACATTCGATCTGCTGAGCCTGACCATGGCCTTCGTGCTGGGCCTGCACGCCGCGCACCTGCCATGGTGGCTGGATGTTGCCCTGGCCCTGACGCTGGGCTGGCGCTGGTGGCAGCGGCGCCAGCACATCCACCGTGTACCGCGCTGGCTCAAGCTGCCACTGCTGGTACTGCTGACGCTGGCGGTGATCGCCCAGTACGGCAACATCTTCGGCCGCGAGCCGGGAGCGGCGCTTGCCGTCGGCCTGTTGATCCTGAAACTGCTGGAAACCGAGTCCACCCGCGATGTCCGCGTCGGCATCAGCTTCGCCTGCTTTGCACTGATGACCGCACTGCTGTTCGACCAGGGCATGGTCGCCACCGTAGTCGTGGCGCTCGGTCTGCTGCCGGCCTTGGCAACGTTGCGGACACTGGAACCGGCGCAGGCACCCACTACGCTGCGCGGGTCCTTGCTGCCGGGCCTGGGCCTGCTGATGGCGGCATTGCCGCTGGCGCTGCTGGCGTTCCTGCTGGTGCCACGACTGAGTTCGCCCTTGTGGGGTGCACCTTCGTCCGGAGAGGCCCGTACCGGGCTGAGCGACAGCATGTCGCCGGGCGATTTCACCAATCTGCTGACCGACGACCACCCCGCGATGCGGGTGGGTTTCGATGGCGCACCGCCGCCGCCGGACCTGCGCTATTTTCGTGCCTATGTGATGTGGATTTACGACGGTTCCCGCTGGACTTACGTCGATATCGCCCACCGTGCGCCGGCCGAACTGCAGGTTATCCGCGGCACCGGATACCAGATCAGCATGGAGCCGACGCACCGGCATGTGCTGCCGATGCTGGATGTACCGATCGATGCACCGACCGGTGCAAGCATGCGCCAGGACCGCGTGGTCATGGCCGACAAGCCGGTCAACGATCCGCTCACCTATGCGGCAAGCTCAGCCGTTCAATACCGTTTGCAGCCGGAACTCGACCAGCGGGAGCGCAGCCTCGGCCTGTCCCTGCCTGCCCGTTTCAACCCGCGCACCCTCGCGCTTGGGCGCGAGTGGCGCCAGCGTTACGGCAGCGACGATGCCGCGATCGTGCAAGTCGCACTGGGGCTGTTTCACGACGGCGGCTTCCGCTACACCTTGTCACCGGCACCGCTCGGCCGCGACGCGATGGACGATTTCCTGTTCGACACCCATGAAGGCTTCTGCGAACAGTATTCCTCGGCGTTCACGGTCCTGATGCGCGCCGCCGGCATTCCGGCACGGGTAGTCACCGGTTATCAGGGCGGCTACTGGAACAAGCTGGGCGGTTACTTGCTGGTGCGTTATTCCGACGCCCATGCCTGGAGCGAGGTGTGGCTGGCCGGCCGCGGCTGGATCCGTATCGACCCCACCGGCGCCGTACGGCCACAGCGCGTGAGTCTGGGTGCGGCGGCCGCAGCGGATGGGCAGTTGCCGTGGTACGACAACGGCTGGCTGCGATCGCTGCGCAATCATTGGGACGTCGTCAACCGCTGGTGGGGGCAAGGCGTTATCGGTTTTGATGCCCTGCGCCAGCGCGGCCTGCTGACTCCGTTCGGTATTCATGATGCCGACACGAAAGCGCTGGGTGCGCTGCTTGCCATCTGCAGCATGCTGTTCATGGCGATCGGCCTGGGATGGGCGTTGCTGCGGCGGCAGGTGCGCGATCCGTTGCGCGTCGCGCTGCGCGAGCTGGAGCGAAAGCTGGCACGCAAGGGTGTCGTGCGCCGGCCCAGCGAAGGCCCGCGGCATTATCTGAGCCGTGCTGCCCGCGCATTACCGGGGCAGCGCGGTGAACTCGACCTGTTGATGAGGTATTACCTGGAACTGCGTTATGCCCATGACGAACCGCCTCCTGAATTGTTGCGTGAATTTCGACACGCGGTTCGGGATTTTCGGGTCGCCGGCGTGGTCAAATGAAAGTCGACACGGTGGCGCACGCCACCGTCCCTATGGAGAAGCTGCCATGTCCCTCTACCGTCCCCTCACCCTCGCCGCAGCCATCGCCGTGCTGGGCGGCTGCGCAACGATCCCTCAACCGCTTCAGGGCAACTATGCGAATGTCTCCACTGCAAGTGCGCAGCAAGGTGGCGCTGGCGGTACCCGTGTGCGCTGGGGTGGCGAGATCATCAAGACCGAACCGGGTCAGCAGGAAACCTGCTTCTACCTGCTGTCGCGTACGCTGGACAGTCAGGCGCGCCCGGAAGGAGGCAACGCCGGCGAGAACCAGGGACGCTTCGTCGCCTGCCGCGCCGGCTTCTATGATCCCGAGGTCTTCACCCGGGGACGCGAGCTGACCGTGACCGGCACGCTGCACGGTGCGGTGTCGCAGAAGGTGGGTGATTACGACTACGCCTATCCGCGCGTCGAAGCCGATGTGGTCTATCTGTGGCCGAAACGTCCTGTCTATGCAGCCTATCCGCCGGGTTACTACGACCCGTTCTGGGGACCGGGCTTCGGCCCGTACTGGGGCGGACCGTGGGGCTGGGGTGGCCCGGGATACTACGGTGGTCCGCGGGTGATCGTGGTGCGGCCGCCACCGCCGCCGCCAGGCAAGTAAGCGCAGACAGGAACGCCGGCATCAAGCCGGCGTTCTCTTGTTCGCTATCCGCACATCGTGGCGATTGTGCTCAACCTGGCGGCCAGTGCAGGCGACGCCCGGCCAGCAGATGCACATGCAGGTGGAACACGGTCTGCCCACCGTCCTCGTTGCAGTTGATCACCGTGCGGTAGCCCTTCTCGGCAAAGCCTTCCTGCTTTGCATAGTCGGCGCAAGCCAGCAACAGTCCGCTCAGCAGTCCAGCGTCGCTGACAGTCGCGTCATTGAGCGTCGCCAGCGGTCGCTTGGGAATAAACAGCACATGCACCGGCGCTTGCGGATTCAGATCGCGAAACGCCAGCACTTCGTCGTTTTCGTAGACGATGTCGGCCGGTATCTCGCGGCGGATGATCTTGCTGAAGATGGTGTCGCTCATGCCCGCTTGCTCCGTATGGTCAGTCCAGCAGCTGCCGCCCGCCGAACGCATGTGCCAGTGTGCTGCGGTCGACGTATTCCAGCTCGCCGCCCAACGGTACGCCATGCGCCAGTCGGGTCGGTCGCACGCCGCCGGCACGCGCCAGCTGCGCCAGATAATGCGCCGTGGCCTCTCCCTCGACCGTGGGATTGGTGGCGATGATCAGCTCCTCGATTTCGCCCTCGCCCAGTCGCTGGGCGAGCTGCGCCAGCCCCAGTTCCTCCGGCCCCAGTCCATCCAGCGGCGACAGGCGCCCCATCAGCACGAAGTACTGGCCGCGATAGCCGGTGGCCTGCTCGATCGCCGCCAGGTCGGTCGGCGATTCCACCACGCACAGCACCTGCCGGTCGCGACTGCTGCTGGCGCAGAGTGCGCACAGCGGATCCTCGCTGAAGTTGCGGCACTGGCTGCAGTGGCCGATGCGCTGCATCGCCTGCTCCAGCACAGCCGCCAGTTTCAAACCACGCTCGCGCTCGCGCTCCAGCAGATGGAAGGCCATCCGCTGCGCACTCTTGCCGCCCACGCCGGGCAGGCAGCGCAGGGCTTCGATCAAATCAGCGAGGAGGTTGGACCCGTTGCTCACGATCAATCAGAACGGCATCTTGAAGCCGGCCGGCAAGTTCATCCCGGCGGTGACGCCGCCGAGCTTGTTCTTGCTGACCTCGGCCACCTTGTTCACCGCATCGTTGATAGCGGCGGCGACCAGGTCCTCGGCCATTTCCGGATCATCCGCAAACGTCTGCCGGTCGATCTGCACCCGACGTACTTCATGTGCGCCCGTCATCACCACGCTGACCAGACCGCCGCCGGCGCTGCCGGTGACTTCCAGCTTGGCGATTTCTTCCTGCGCACGCTTCATGTCTTCCTGCATGCGCTGGGCCTGCTGCATCAGCTGACCGATCTGTCCTCTCATCACACTGCTCCGAATTCAACTACAAAAGTTCAACGTTCCACGGGCTTGATGGATTGCGGCACCACGCGCGCCCCGAATTCGCGCTTCAGCGATTGCACCAGCGGATCACCCTCGATCGCCTGCTCGGCGGCTACCTGAGCCGCATCGCGCGCCTGGGCGGCACGCGCCGCCGGTGTCTGTGTGGCCGTCGCATCCTTGCTGTTGCTGACAAAGCGCAGACGGATGCGTTCGCCCAACACCTGCCCGATGCGTTCCTCCATCTGGCTGACCATCGGCTCCACCGCCAGGGTCATGTGGGCGGGCTGCAGCGCCAGCACCAGGGTCTGACCATCGCGTTCGCGCAATACCGCGTTCTGAGCCAGCAGGCCGAACGGGCCACGCAAACCGGCCCGCTCGATCAAGGCCTCCCAGTTCGGCAGGCCATTGGCATCCCTCGCCATCGGAGCCGTCACGGCAGTCGCCGCCGGTTCCGGGCGTGCTGCCGGCTCCACACGTGGCGGTGGCGGGGAATCCTGCCGGCTCTCGGCCACGGCGGCAGGGCGCGCAGGCGCTGCCGCACTCGATCGTGGTGATGTTGCCGGTGGCATCGGGGTGCTGGCGACGGCAGGCCTTTCGGCACGAACTGCCGGCGCACCATCCCCCGGCCGAAACGCCAGCATGCGCAACAACGCCATTTCGAAACCGGTACGCGCATCCGGTGCCAGCACCAGATCACGCCGTCCGGAGGTGGCGATCTGGTAGTAGAGCTGCACGTCTTCCGGCGTCATCCGCTCGGCCAGGCCAACCAGCGCGTTGTCGTCGTCGCTGCCTTCCTCCGGCTGGTAGCCCGGGATCAGCTGAATCAATTGCAGGCGATGCAGCACGCTTGCAAGGTCATCCAGTACGCCGCCGAAATCCGGCGAATACGAAGCGATCTGCGTGCACTCGGCCAGCAGCCGCTCGCCGTCGCCGGCGGCCAGCGCATCGAGTACGCCCAGCACCTGACCACGCGCGACACTGCCGAGCATGGTGCGCACATCGTCAGCATGCAATGTGCCGCCGCCGTAGGCGATCGCCTGGTCGAGCAGCGACAGGCCGTCGCGCAGCGAACCATCCGCCGCACGCGCCAGCTCGCCGATGGCGCTGTCCTCGTAGGCGATGTTCTCCGCGCCGAGGATGTGTCGCATCTGGCCGGAGATCTGCTCCGGCAGCAAGCGCTTCAGGTTGAACTTCAAACAGCGCGACAACACCGTCACCGGCAGCTTCTGCGGATCGGTAGTGGCGAGCAGGAACTTCACGTGCGGCGGCGGTTCTTCCAATGTCTTCAGCAACGCGTTGAACGCGTTCTTCGACAGCATGTGCACCTCATCGACCAGGTACACCTTGAAGCGGCCACGCGAAGGAGCGTACTGCGCGTTCTCGATCACCTCGCGCACGTCGTCCACGCCGGTATTGCTGGCCGCATCGATCTCCAGCAGGTCGACGAAACGACCCTCGTCCACTGCCGTGCACACCGAGCACTCGCCACAGGGATCGGCCGACTGTCCGCGCTCGCAGTTCAGCGATTTGGCGAAGATGCGCGCAATCGTGGTCTTGCCGACACCGCGAGTGCCGGTGAACAGGTAGGCATGATGCATGCGCCCGGTCTCGAGCGCATTGGTGAGCGCGCGTACCACATGCTCCTGCCCAACCAGTTCGGCGAACTTGCGCGGGCGCCACTTGCGGGCGAGTACCTGATAAGACATGCCTGACTACCTTGGGGCGAACGTCGATTGTGCCAAGTAGCGGAAGCTAAGTCAGTAAAGCGGGCGTGGAATGTTCGTGGCCCGGAAAGGCGGCGGCCCCGCCAGCCACACCCCGGCACCCGAATCATTCGCTACCGTTGCTTCCTTCCGGACCTGGCGGAGTTTGCGAACTATCGTCGCGGGGGGACCGACGGGGCCACCATAGACGTGGGCTGCTAGCCCTGCCACGACAGCGCGGATAGCTGTCGCAGCATTTCATGTAGCGAGAACTCGAAGGCACTCGCACGGTTTCACTCACTGGCGGAGAGAGCGGGATTCGAACCCGCGATACGTTTTACCGTATACACACTTTCCAGGCGTGCTCCTTCAACCACTCGGACACCTCTCCGCATGGGTGAAACCGCCTTTGTCAGGCTATCAAGGCCCGGCAAAGAAGCGGAAGGATAACGTCAGGCCCGGTTACAGGCAAGCAGATGCAGCCGGATTCAGCCCGCATCGGCCCGTGGTGCAGACGGTTCACCCACGGCAATCCGGTCACCCATGGCCGCGATGCGATAGCCGAGCGAAGCCAGTGCGGTGCCATCGGCCACACTGCCGTAGTGGTACAGCAGCAGTCGCGAGCGCATTGCTTCGCCCGGATATTCACGCTCGATATCGTCGATGCCCGTGTGCGACGGATTGCCGACCAGGCTGCAATCGTGCGCAATCACTTCGTTGCCGTCAGCGTAACGCGCAAGGGCTTCCGGGATCGGACGGGTGTCGCCCGTATAGACAAAACTGCCGTCCAGCGCGAGTCCGTACGACGTGCCCGGTACGTGATGCCGGGTGGCGAACACGTCGAACCACAACCCGTCGAGCCAGAAGCCACGCGTGCACGGCACCAGCCGAAACGCTTCCCAGAAGTTGACGCCGCCTTCGGCAAGCGCGCCGGGATAATCCGCCACGCGTGCCTGCAGCCAGGGAATCAGCCCGGCATGGGCAAACAACCGGGTGGTACCGCGCAGGTGCGGATCGAACCACAGCCGGAAGAACAACCGCTCCAACCCGGCCACGTGATCCATGTGGGTGTGCGTGATGTACAGCGCCGGCGGCAACGCGTCGTAGGCGGCCACGTAGCGATCCAGCGTGTCAGGGCCGCAGTCGATCAGCAGCTGCGGCACGCCGGCACGCTCCAGCACCACGGCCGAGGAGCCGAGTTCCACCGCATGCGCGGCGCCCACACCGAGAAAATGCAGATGCCAGTTCATGGAGTCAGGGTACGCCCGTATCGGTAAAGTAGCGGTTGCCAGATGGCTTTCTCGAAGGCCGCCTCGTCTTGGTCGGCGGCACCGAGTTTGAGCAGCGAACGGTGCAGCCGCTGCAGGTTGGCCTGCTGCCAGGCGACGGCCGGGGCACGCAAGCGACCGCGGTCGAAGTCGATCAGGTACAACTCGTCCGGCGTCACCAGCACATTGTGCGCATTCAGATCGGCGTGCCAGATGCCGGCGCGATGAAAGCGTGCCACCAGCGCGCCGACTTCTTCAGCCAGCTCGCTATCCAGCCGTCCTTCCGCCAGGCGTTCGGCCAGTGTCCGCGCATTGACGATGCGACGGGTGATCAGGTCGGCGCTGTAGAACAGGCCATGCCGGACATAGCGCGCGGCCACCACCGCCGGCCCGGGCAGGCCGAGCCGGGCAATTTCGCCGAGCAACCTGAATTCTTCAAACGGACGCGTGCGCTCGGCCCCGGCCCACAGATAGCGATCCCCCATCAGGGCAGCGACCAGGCCACCGCGACGATAATGCCGCAACACGCATTCACCCACCGGCGTCGCGATGATCGCCACGCCACCACGGCCGCCTGCCTGCGTGCGCAAGGCGTTGCGCTCGCGCCAGTAGTCCGGCGCAAACCACTCGTGTCCGACTTGTGGCGACACCGCGGCATCGAACAGAATCGAGCCGACCGCGTCTTTGTATGTGCGTTCCTGCATCATCAGTGCTGCTGCACTCCGCTCACCGCTCACTCTCAGGCAATTCTAGCCCAAGCCCCATGACACCGAACCCGATGACTGCCGCTGCCTCGATCTGCCTGCTGCGCACCTCCGCCATCGGCGATGTCACCCATGTGGTGCCGCTCGTACGCACCCTGCAACAGGCATGGCCGGACACCGCACTGACCTGGATCGTCGGCAAGCTGGAACGCAAGCTTGTCGGTGATCTGCCCGGGGTGGGGTTCGTCACGTTCGACAAGGCGGCAGGCTGGGCCGGCATGCGTGCGGTGCGTGATGCATTGCGCGGACGACGTTTCGATGCCTTGCTGCAGATGCAGGTCGCCATGCGCTCGAATCTGCTGAGCCTGGGCATCAAGGCCGAGCGCCGTGTCGGCTACGACCACGCACGCGCGAAGGACCTGCATGGCCTGGTCATCAACGAGCGCATCCCGGCGCGCAGTGGCGAACATGTGCTGGATGCGATCGGCAGCTTCTGCGAACCGTTGGGATTGAAGCAGACATCGATACGCTGGGACATTCCGATTCCCGACGAAGCACATGCATGGGCCGCCGAACAGCTACCCGGCGATACGCCAATCCTGCTGGTCAGCCCTACCTCCAGCCATGCGTTGCGCAACTGGCGACCCGAGCGCTATGCCGCGGTGATGGATCATGCCGCTGCCCGCGGCTGGCGCGTGGCGCTGATCGGCGGCCCTTCCGCGATGGAACGCACGATGGCCGATGCCGTGCTGGCCGCGTGCCAGCGCACGCCGCTCGATCTCACCGGCAAGGACACGCTGAAGAAGCTGATGGCCATGCTCGGCCGCGCGCAGCTGCTGCTGACGCCCGACTCCGGCCCGATGCACATGGCCAATGCGGTCGGCACCAAGGTGCTTGGGCTGCACGCGGCGAGCAACCCGGATCGTTCCGGCCCCTACTCCGATCGCCGCTGGTGCGTGAACAAGTACGACGAAGCCGCGCGCAAGTATCTTGGCAAGCCGGCCGGCGAGATTGCGTGGGGCAGCAAGATCGAGAAGCCTGGCGTGATGGACCTGATCGGTGTCGATGAGGTGATCGAGCGCTACGATGCCGCAGCGCGCGAACTTGGCCTGGGTTGAAACCGGCGATTCAGACGGCCCGGTAATCCTGGTACGACTTTTCCTCGACCAGCTGCGAGCCGAGCTTGAGGTTGATCTCGCGCTTGAACGCCGCGCGCTCGTCGTTGCGGAAATACACCGCACGCGCCAGCTCGATGAACTCCTGGTCGAACGCCTGGGCGCGTTCCTTCAGACGGATCTTGTCCTCGATATCCCACAGCAGTTCGTTGACTGCGAACAGACGCGACCGCTCGTCGACTATATCGATCTGCGAGGCCGCGTGGTTGGCCCAGGTCGCGTTGAGCAGGTCCAGCTCGTTGCGCACGTTGGCCAGCTTGGTTGCATCGGTAATCCGTCGCGACTTGATCTCGAGGATGGTGATCTTGTCGATCAGCTCGCCGTAGGACACTGGAGTTTGGATCAGGCTCATGGACTTTCTTCCATTAAAGATGATGGTTCATACCGCAGAACGAAACGCACCCTGCTGCACCAGCGTACAGACCGTACGCACCTCGCCATCCAGCGCGCGGTCGCGATGCATGAAGCCGATGTGCTGGCGCAAGATCGCATGGGCATCACGCACGCTGGCTCCGGCATGGAAGTCGCCGGCGTTGGCCAGTGCGGCGGTGAGTTGCTGCACCTCGGTGACGAACTGCGCGTAGTGCGGCTGATCCTCGCGTGGCGCGTTGCTGATCTTGGCGGCCAGCGCCTGCCAGCCACCTCGGCTGGCCAGCCGGCGCGCGGCATTCAGCATCGCCTGGCGGTAGTCCAGCGCCTGCGCTGCTGTATACAGCTCCAGCGCCAGCACATGGCTGAGATCCTCGGTCATCTCCAGCACGTGGCGCGCCTCGTTGGCGCCCATCGACACGTGATCCTCGGCATTCGCGCTGGTCGGCACCGAATACACGCTGGCCGGATGCGCACGGGTGGCCAGGTCATTGACCAAGGCTGCGGCGGTGTACTGCACGATCATGAAGCCGGAATCGGTACCGTCCTCGTTGCCGGTGAGGAACGCCGGCAGGCCATCGTTGGTGGCCGAATCGACCAGTTTGTTGAGTCGACGCTCGGAGATCGAGGCCAGCACGGGAATCGCCGCCTTCACGTAGCTCATCGCCAGCGCCAGCGGCATGCCGTGGAAGTGGCCGGCGGAGATCACCTGTTCCTCGATGAACTGCGCGTCCTCGTTGTCCGGGAAGATCAGCGGATTGTCGGTGACCGAATTCAGTTCGATATCGAACACCCGGCACGCCTGCGCCCAGGCATCGCGCACCGCACCGTGCACCTGCGGCATGCAGCGCAGGCTGTAGGCATCTTGTGGCTGATGCTTCTTGCCGCCCTTGAATGGCAGGAAGCGGCTGTAGAACGCCTCGCGACCATGCCGCTGGTTGGCCGGCACCCAGTCCCAGCCGATGTCGAAACTGAGCGCCTGATCGTCCGGCTCGCTCCACGCTTCGGCACTCCACGACTTGAAGCGCGGCACCAGGTGATACGGAATATCGACCAGGGTGGAACCGGCCAGCAGCTCGCGCACATGCGCAGCAGTCTCGACCTGGCCCGGATGCGGACGCAGTGCATGCACTTCGGGGCGCAAGGCACCGCTGCGGCCGGCGAACGCATCCAGCGTCATCGACGCGGCGAGATCAGCCGTATCCAGCAATTGCTCCAGCGTGTCCAGCGCCAACACGCCCGTCGCCAGCATCTGCGCCGTGCCGTTGTTGAGCGCCAACCCTTCCTTGAACGACAACCGGATCGGCGTGAGGCCGGCGCGCTTCAGCGCTTCCGCACCCGACACGCGCTCGCCCTGATAGAACGCTTCGCCACCACCGAGCAGCACGATCGCCAGATGCGACAGCGGCGCCAGGTCGCCACTGGCGCCGACCGAGCCCTTCTCCGGCACCACCGGCACCACGCCGGCATTGAGCATCGCGGTCAGCGCCTCGAGCGTGCTGACACGGATACCCGAGTGACCGCGCATCAGCGTATTGATGCGGATCAGCAGCATCGCCCGCACCACGTCCTCGCCAAACGGCTTGCCCACGCACACCGCATGGGTGGTGATCAGGTTGTGCTGCAATTCTTCCAGCAGCGTGCCTTCGGGCTTGTGTGGATCCCCACCAGGCAATTCATCGCGTAACCGATGCGCACCGAGCAGCTTGTCGGCATTGCTCCCGAAACCGGTAGTGACGCCATAGGTCGGCTCGCCACAGCTGACTTTCTCGGCGAGGAAATCCGCGGCGCGCTGCACGCGCTTGAGTCCCGCCGGGTCCAGTGAAACCTTGTTGCCATGGCGTGCCACAGCCACCAGCTGGGCACGGGTAAGGCTGTTGCCGTCGAGAACGATGGTGTCGAATTTGCTCACTGCTGCCTCACTGATGAATTGCGTCGCCCGTTTCCTGATCACCTGACCGCAGGGCGTTCAGCCCATCGCGGCGGCCTGCTCCAGCTCCACCCGCAAGGTCTTGATCAGTTCACTGCGCGCGACCTCGAATTGATCCTCGCGACGCAGATCCTTCACCGTGACGACGCCCTTGGTGATCTCTTCCTCACCCAGCACGATCACGAAGCGGATGCCGGCGCGGTCGGCGTACTTGAACTGCTTGCCGAGCTTGCCACCCTCCAGCACCACCTCGGTGGCGATGCCGGCGCCACGCAGCTCGCCGGCCAGTGCGAGATAGGCCGGCAGTTGCGCCGCGTCCATCTGGGTCACCAGCACGTCGACCGTGCTGGTCGCGGTGCTGATCAAACCGGCATCACGCAATTGCCAGTACAACCGGGTCAGGCCGATCGAGATGCCGACACCCGGCAGCTGCGACTTGGTGTACTGGCTGGCCAGGTTCTCGTAGCGGCCACCCGAGCAGATCGAGCCGATCTGCGGGTGGTCATTCAAGGTGGTCTCGTAGACCGTGCCGGTGTAGTAGTCGAGGCCGCGGGCAATCGACAGGTTCAGCACGACATGCGTTTCCGGCACGCCGAACGCGTGGATCAGGCCCAGCACTTCCTTCAACTCGTTGCGGCCCTGCTCCATCGCTTCCGGGCCGGCGCCCAGCGCATCGAGCTTGTCGTACGCATCCTGCAGCGAGGTCGAACGCACCTGCACGAAGGCGAGGATCTTCTGCGCCACCTCGGCACTCAAGCCGAACGTCTCGCCGGTCAGCGTGTCGCGCACGTAATCGGCGCCACGCTTGTCCAGCTTGTCCACCTCGCGCAGCACCAGCATCTGCTGCTCGCCGTCGACGATGCCGAGACTCTCGAAATAGCCCCGCATCAGCTTGCGGTTGTTGAGCTGGATGGTGAACGCGCCGATGTTCAGTTCGCGGAATACGCTGTAGATCACCGCCGGAATCTCGGCGTCGTAACGCACCGACAGCGCATCCTTGCCGATCACATCGATATCGCACTGGTAGAACTCGCGGAAGCGACCACGCTGGGCGCGCTCGCCGCGATACACCTTCTGCATCTGGTAACGACGGAACGGGAAGCTCAGGTCACGCTCATGCTCGGCGACATAGCGCGCCAGCGGCACGGTGAGATCGAAGCGCAACGCCAGCTCGGGCATGCCCTCGTCGGCCTTGGCAGCGCTCAATGCACCGGTCGACTGCACGAAATACACCTGCCGCTCGGTCTCGCCGCCGCTCTTGGTCAGCAGCACGTCGGAGTATTCGATCACCGGCGTCTCGATCGGCAGGAAGCCGAAGCGCTCGTAATTGCGACGGATCACGTCGAGCATGCGCTGGAACGCAATCTGGTCGAGCGGCAGCAGCTCGAGCACGCCGGGCATGGTGCGGGCCGGGGTAAGCGCCATGGAATCCTCTACTGACGATGGGGAACATTCCGTCTGACCGCAGACCGCGCGACGGCAGCCGTCAAGATTAGCAGAACGCCATGCGCCCTCCGCAGCTGCCTCGGTAGCAGAATGTGTCGAACCTGTTGCCAAGCTCCTGCCCGGCGATTAAGATACGCGGCTTCCCACGGGGTGTAGCTCAGCCTGGTAGAGCGCTACGTTCGGGACGTAGAAGTCGCAGGTTCGAATCCTGTCACCCCGACCAAGAAAACAGACGACTTGGGCCACTCTCATCGAGTGGCCTTTTTCGTGGCGACAACCATGGCCGGATTGACGAAAACCGGCCGCGCTTTCGTTATATGCATTCGCAATTGCAGTATTATCCGGGTCTCATCCGGAGAGTCGTGTATTCCCATGACAAACTTTGCGCTGGATCCACTTCTCGCATCACTTGCGGAAACATCGCCGACGGGTGAAAACCTGGAATACGATACGGATTTCATGGCGCTTGAACGTGCCGCCGTGCCCAAGGCCGAGCGTGCCATCGGCGACAACGTCAAGGCCGCCGAGGAACCGGACTGGGACAAGGTAATTGCACTGGCCGAGGCCTTGCTGGGGCGTTCCAAGGATCTGCGTGTGGCGGTGCACCTGGCTACGGCCTGGATGCGCACGTCAGGCCTGCCCGGCTGGGCCGCGGGACTGCGCCTGATCCGCGGCCTGCTTGAGCAGTACTGGGACGGCGTGCATCCGCAACTGGATGCCGAGGACGACAACGACCCCACCGCCCGCGTCAATGCGATCGTGCCGATCGGCGACCTGCAGGGCGTGCTCGGCTATTTCCGCACCACCGCCTTCGTGCAATCGCCGCGGCTCGGCCGCTTTTCGCTGCGCGATCTGCGTATCGCCAATGGCACGCTGAAAATCGCCACGGCCGACGGCGATGCGGCCGGATTGCCGGCATTGAACGAAATCGAAGCCTGTTGCATGGACTGCCCGGAAGATCAATTGATTGATGCGGTCGCCGCGATCAACGAAGCGCTCGATCACGTCAAGGCGATCGACAACACCTTCAATGAGTACGTAGGCACGGCCGGACCGGATCTGAAAATCCTGCTCGGCGATATTCACGAACTGAAGAAGTTCCTGGATCCGCAGCTGGCTCGACGGCTGCCGCAGGCCGCCGGCGCCGACGATGCAGCCGGCGCCGAAGCGGGTGGCGCGACCACGCCGGGCGGCACGACCGCAGCCAGTGGCCGCATCGAGGGCCCCCAGGATGTGATACGTCGGCTCGACGAGCTGTGCGAGTATTACGCAAAACGCGAACCCTCCAGCCCGGTGCCGCTGCTGCTGCGCCGCGCCCAGCGGTTGATCGGCATGAACTTCGTGGATCTGCTGAAGGATCTCGCGCCTACGGGCATCAACGAACTGCAGGTGATCTCCGGTTCGACCGGAGACAACTGAGGCATCGCGCTGTGCGCGCCGGTCAGTAAACGCCTTTGCAACGGTTGGCGCCGGCGCGCACGAACAGCGTGTGCATGCCCGGATCCCAGCTCACCGACAGCCCGCCCGGCAACCCCGCCGTGATCGCGGCGTCGGCGCTCTGCACGATCGGTCCCGCCGTGGCGCTGCTGCCGTCCTCGTAGGCGGCCTTGGCCGTGATCGCGTAACTGACCGGGTCGGCGCAGGCCGATGTATCGATCGGCTGCGACACCGTGGCGCCATGCGCGGTGATGTCGGGCATCGCCCCCGTACCCAGCGACATGCTCCGCTCACCATTGGCCGCATGACAGACCGCCGTCAACGTATAGCTGACCGTGATGCGCAGCGGCGGCACGACCTGCACCGCCGCGGCAGCCTCCGGTTGCGCCGAACAGCCGAGCAGGAACACCTTGCGCTTGGGCAGCACATGCAACACGTAGCTGCCCGGTTCGAGCGCGGTCCCCGTCGGCCATTTCAATTCGATGCGCGCAGGTGACACACCGGTCACCACGGGCTGCGCGTCAAGCGATTTGCCACCGGCATCGGTCACCGTGATCTGCGGATCGGCGCACTGCGGGTCGGACAGGTTTGCACCGACCAGGGCAAACGCCACCGGCTTGGGCTCCGGACGGATCGCGAACAGCGGTCGATGGTCCATCGTCTCGACGGCATCGATCACCGGCGGCGCGGCTTTCGACGCATGCTCGACGGCCAACTGGTCGACGCTGACGGCCAGCGCCTCGATCAGCGCCTTCGCGTCGCCGCCAAGGCAGCCGTCAGAGGCATCGAGATACGCCTGTGTGCGCTGGGCCGCCGCATCGGCGCGCAGCAGCGCGGCCTGCGACGAACCGTCGAGCGCGGTGGCCGGCTTGTCCATGTTGCCGGCCAGCACCTTGCGCAATGTCGCGACCATCTGTTCGAGCCGCTGACTGGTCGCATCGAGACGTGCGTCGTGCAATTTGGCGGCGCGCGCCGCCAGCGCATGCCCGGTCGCATCGAGCCGCGTCGTCACGGCATCGCCGGTCAGCCGTGGCGGCAGCTGCGCCAAGGTCGGTACGCCGAATCCGAGCGCGACCAGGCCATACAGCAGGTGCGTAGCAACCCGTGCAGTATTCACCAGCATGCCCCGCTGGCGATCCGCGCGTCATGAGGCCGTGGCGCCACGCTGCGCCACGCCTTCGCCGAACCGGTGCGTAACTGGCTCATTCGTCCGGGCAGTCCGGATTCGCCGGCTGGCCGGGCTGGCACGCCTGCTGATCCGGCGGCAGCAGGATGCCGGACGGCACGATGCCGAACGAGCGGTAGTTCGCCGAGATCACGCTCGAGTCGATGTAATTGTCCCCGTGGTTGTTGGTGTTCTGCGCGCGGCTGGTCAGCACCGAGGTGGGAATGTTCACGCTCGGCTCGCCGGTCAGCGGCAGGAAATTGCCCTGCCGGTCCACCGCATAGAAATACGCCGGTGGCTGACCCACTGCGGCGACCAGTTGATCGCTCACGCCGGTGACGTAGATCGGGTTGATCGCGGTGCCGATCCGGCCGGTGGACGACCATGTACCGCTGCCGTCGTACAGCCAGGTGGTGCCGCTCTGCAGCAGATCGCCGTTGGTCACCGCCAGATACAGCGCCGACGTGCCCGCATTCACCGTGTACGCGCTACCGCCCACCGAGGCGAGGGTCAGCGTCTGGCCATTGGTGAGGCTGAAGCCGGCAGGCGAGGAAAATCCGCCGAGGATGCCGACATGGTTGTCGCGATATCCGCTCGCGCTGCCCAGCACGGACGGCCCGCTGGCGCTGCCAGTCAGCGTGGCCGCCGTGATGCTTCCGCCGCCGGCTTCGTCAATCGCGCCGGCCGAGGTCAGCGTGGTCGTGTTGCCGCTCACCGCGCCGTTGATCGACAGGTCGCCGCTGGTGGTGGTCAGCGTGGTGCTGACACCGCCGTTGACCGGGCCAGTCACCGTCAACGCCTGGCCATTGAGCAGGTTGAAGCCGTTCGCCGTGAAGCTGCCCAGCGTGCCGATGTAATTGACCGGATCGAGCACGGTGCTGCCCACCGAACTGCCGGTGAGCGTACCCGCCGTGACGCTGCCATTCGCGCCCTCGCTGATCGCCCCAGCGGAGACCAGCGTGGTCGTCCCGCCATTTACCGCTCCATTGATCGACAGACCGCCACTGGTGGTCTTCAGCGTGGTGCTGGCACCGCCATTGAGCGGGCCGGCTACCGTCAATGCCTGCGCGTTGCTCAGACTGAAGCCGCTCGCGCTGAAGCTGCCCAGTGTGCCGACCTTGTTTGCGCCATTGAGCGTGGCCGCACCAACCGCGCGACCGGTGAGCGTGGTCGCGGCGAGGCTGCCGCCGCTGCCTTCGTTGAGCGCCCCGGCCGAGGTGAGCGTGGTCGTCGCACCACTCACCGCGCCGTTGATCGTCAGGTCACCGCTGGTGGTGGTCAGCGTGGTGCTGGTGCCGCCGTTGAGCGAACCGGCCACCGTCAGCGCCTGGCCATCGATCAGGCTGAAGTTCGTCGCGCTGAACCCGCCCAGCGTGCCGATGCGATTGCCACCGCCATTGAGCGTGGTGTCGCCCGCCGAACTGCCGGCGAGCGTGCCGGCCGTAACGCTGCCGCCCGCACCTTCGCTGATCGCGCCAGCGGACACCAGCGTGGTCGTACCGCCGCTCACCGCGCCGTCGAGCGTCAGGTTGCCGCTGGTGGTCTTGAGCGCGGTGCTGCTGCCGCCGTTGAGCGTGCCGGCTACCGTCAACGCCTGCGCGTTGCTGAGGCTGAAGCCGCTCGCGTTGAAATTGCCCAGCGAAGCGACCTTGTTCGCGCCGTTCAACGCCACCGCACCCGTCGCGTTGCCCGTCAGCGTGGCGGCGATGATGCTGCCGCCGCTGCCTTCGCCGATCCCGCCGGCCGAGGTCAGCGTGGTCGTGCTGCCGCTCGCCGCGCCGTTGATCGTCAGGTCGCCGCTCGTGGTGGTCAGCGTGGTGCTGGCGCCACCGTTGAGCGGACCTGCCACCGTCAACGCCTGGCCGTCGATCAGGCTGAAGTTCGTCGCGCTGAAACCACCCAGCGTGCCGATGCGGTTGCCGCTGCCGTTGAGCGTGGTGTCACCCGCCGAACTGCCGGCAAGCGTACCTGCGACGAGACTGCCACCCGCGCCTTCGCTGATCGCGTCGGCCGAAGTGAGCGTAGTCGTCGCACCGCTCACCGCGCCATTGATCGTCAGGCCGCCGCTGGTCGTGGCCAACGTGGTGCTGCTGCCACCGTTGAGCGGACCGGCCACCGTCAGCGCCTGCGCGTTGCTCAGGCTGAAACCGTTCGCACTGAAGCTGCCCAGTGCGCCGACCAGGTTGGCGCCGTTCAAGCTGACGCTTCCGGCCGCACTACCCGTCAGCGTATTCGCCTTGATGACGCCGGTGGTCTGTGCAAGATTGCGCCCTGCCTTCAGCGTCACCGTGTTGCCGGTGAGACCGCTCGCCAGCACGAGATCGGAGCTGGCGCCGGTAGTGGTCAGCGTGATGTTGCCCGCACCGCCATTCGCGGAGGGCGCCGTGTTGACCGTGAGACTTTGGGCGTCGTTGAACGCGAAATCGCCGCCCGTGGTGAATACGCCCAGGTTCGTGATCGCGTTCGCACCGCCGAGCGTGGTGCTGCCGCTCGAGCTGCCGGTCAGCGTGGCCGCGGTGATGACACCGCCGGCACCTTCGCTGATCGCGCCGCCCGAGGTCAGCGTGGTCGTGCCGCTGCCGCTGTCGACGCCCGCATTGATCGCCAGACCGCCCGTGCCAGCCAGTGTCACCGCCGTGCCGCTGACGTTGCCGTTCACCGTCAGCGCGCCGGCCGTGGTGCTGATCGTGCTCGCGCCCGTACCGCCATTCACCACGCCGGCCACCGTCAACGCCTGCGCGTTGCTCAGGCTGAAACCGTTCGCGCTGAACGCGCCCAGGTTCGTGATCGCGTTCGCGCCACCGAGCGTGGTGCTGCCGCTCGAGCTGCCGGTCAGCGTGGCCGCAGTGATGACGCCGGTGGTCTGTGCAAGATTGCGCCCTGCCTTCAGCGTCACCGTGTTGCCGGTGAGACCGCTCGCCAACACGAGATCGGAGCTGGCGCCGGTAGTGGTCAGCGTGATGTTGCCCGCACCGCCATTCGCGGAGGGCGCCGTGTTGACCGTGAGACTTTGGGCGTCGTTGAACGCGAAATCGCCACCCGTGGTGAATGCGCCCAGCGCGTCTACCTTGTTCGCGCCCAGCAGGCTGATGCTGCCGGTCGAACTACCCGTCAGCGTGCCGGCCGTGATCACGCCCGTGGCTGCCGCCTGCGTGATCGCACCGGTCGCATTCAATGTCGCCGTGCCGGTGCCCGCATTCAACGCACCGTCCAGCGTGAACACGCCGCCATTCAAGGTCAGCGCACCGTTGTTGCTGTTCACGCTGCTGCCCGCCACCGCGTCGAGCGTGCCGCCCGAGCTCAGCGTCACGCCGGTGCCGGCAACACTGCCGGTGGCCGCCAGCGTGAGGTTGTCGCCCGCGCCTGTCGTGAGCGTGCTCGCTCCCGTGCCGCCCGTGACTGCGCCGGTCACCGTCAGCGCCGCGGCGTTCGTCAGGCTGAAGCCGTTCGTCGCGTTGAACGCACTCAACGTGCCGATCTTGTTCGCACCCAGCAGGCTGGTGCTGCCGGTCGAACTGCCCGTCAGCGTGCCGGCCGTGATCACGCCCGTCGCTGCCGCCTGCGTGATCGCACCGGTCGCATTCAGCGTCGCCGTGCCGGTGCCCGCATTCAACGCACCGTCCAGCGTGAACACGCCGCCATTCAAGGTCAGTGCACCGTTGTTGCTGTTCACGCTGCTGCCCGCCACCGCGTCGAGCGTGCCGCCCGAGCTCAGCGTCACGCCGGTGCCGGCAACACTGCCGGTGGCCGCCAGCGTGAGGTTGTCGCCCGCGCCTGTCGTGAGCGTGCTCGCTCCCGTGCCGCCCGTGACTGCGCCGGTCACCGTCAGCGCCGCGGCGTTCGTCAGGCTGAAACCGTTCGCGTTGAACGCGCCCAGGTTCGCGATTGCGTTGCTGCCGTCAAGCGTGGCGCTGTCCTTCGAATTGCCGGTCAGCGTGCCAGCCGCCAGCGTTCCAAGCGACTGGGTGATCGATCCGTTGCCGCTGTAGAGACCCAGCGTGCCAGTCGTCGTGACATTGTTCTGCAAGATGAGACCGTTGGTGCCGGTCAGGGATACATTGGCACCGCTGAGGGTGCCTGACGTCGTCAGCGTGTTGCCGGCGGACAGCGTCAGATCGCTGGTGCCGGTGTCGATATTGCCGCCGGGCAAGGCCAGCGAACCGCCGGCAATCAGGCTCACGGCGCCATTCGTGCCATCGGTCAGCGAGGCGATTGTCAGGTCGCCTGCGGCAGTGATCGCCACACCTGTGCCGGTGGCCGTCACTGCGCCACCGAAACTGTTGTTGTTGGCCAGACTGATCGCATGGCTGGCGGCATTGAAGGTTGATGCCCCCGTCACTGCGAACACACCGGTGCCCTGGGTGATGTCGCCTGCGGTGGTCGTCACCGAGAGGCCGCCACTGCCGATATTCAGCGCATTCGCGTTGAACGTGCCGCTGCTGGTGGTCAGGCCGGCAAGCGCACCATTGGCACCGCCGCCCACGGCGCCGGTGAACGTTACCGCGCCGCTGCCGGCATTCACGGCCAGTGCTTCCGCCGTGGCACCCGCGTTGCCCACCGTGCCGTCGAAGCTCACGTTGCTGTTGGTGGTCGTCAGCGTGGTGCCGCTGCCCAGCAGTACCGCGCTGTGATACGTCTGCGAACCGCCCGTGGCCACATTGCCGTTGAGCGTGATGCCGGCACCGCCGGCGGTCACGTCCAGGTTGCCGCCGATGGACGGCCACGACGCCAACGCGAGTGCCGCGTTGGTGTAATCAAGCGTGAGGTTGCCCGCCACGCTGGCAGGCAGCGTCAGTGGACCCGGTGTCGCCGCGGTGTTTTCCAGCGAAAGGTTGTTGATCCCCGCGCCTGAACCGACCGCGAAGGTCACCCCTTGCTGGAAGTCATTGGCCTGTGTGCCGAGAAGGATGTCCGCGCCCGTGCCGTTCTGTGTGAACGTCGCGTTGCCCGTCACCGTCAGCGCACCGGACTCGCTCATCGTGCCGCTGCTGGTGGCGTTCAGGTCACCCGTCACCGTGCCCTGCCCGAGGTTCAAGGTGCCTCCGCTGGTTACGGTCAGCGCACCGGTGTTCAACGTGCCCAGCGTCAGCGGATTTGTCACCGAGGCGATCTGCGTGGTGCCGCCGGTGAGGTTCACCGCACCGCCAAAGTTGTTGATGGGGGCGCCAGCGGTCAGCGTGATCGCGCCGCTGCCGGCGTTCACGGTGGTGGTGCCATTGACCGTCAACGCCCCAGCCACCTGGGTGATCGCCGCATTCGCACTGCCCAGCTGCAATGTGCTCGCCGTCACGTTGCTGTTCAACGTAAGGCCGCCACTACCAGTCAGCGACACGGCGCCGCCGCTCAGCGCACCGCTCGTCGTCAGCGAGCCACCATTGGACGCCAGCGTGAGCGCGCCCGAGCCGGCGTTGATCACGCTGCCCGGCAGCGTCAGCGTGCCACCGGCGGTCAGGCTTACCGCGCCATTGCCGCTGTCGGTCACGCCGGCGATGTCGAGGTTGTTCTTGTCGGTTATCGACACACCCGTGCCGGTCGCCGTCACCGCACCGGTGAAGTCGTTGTTGCCGTTGTTCAGCGCGAGCGCGCCGCCGCCGGCGCTGAAGGTCGACGTGCCGGTGACGGTGAAGGCACCACCCTGCCCGATGCCGCCGCCGGTCGTCGTCACCGACAGGCCACCCAGGCCGATATTCAGCGCGTTCGCATTGAACGTCTTGCTGCTGGTGGTCAGGCCCGACAGCGCGCCGTTGCTGCCACCACCTACCGCGCCGCTGAACGATGCGAGGCCGTTGGCGGCATTCACGGTCAGCGCTTCCTGCGTGGCGCCCGCGTTGTCCACCGTGCCGTTGAAACCCACCCCGGCATTGTTGGAGGTAAGCGCGATGCTGTTGCCCAGCGTTACCGCACCGTTGTAGCTCTGTGCACCGCTGGTAGTCACGTTGCCGTCCAGTGTGACCGCGCCGCTACCGGCGCTGCTCAAGCCGGTCAGCGTCGTCGTGCCACCCACTGCGCCGCCAAAGCTGGTCACGCCACTGGTGCTCGCCGTCAGGGCATATGCACCATCCACCGTCGAGCCGAAGTCGATCGTACCGCTGCCGGTGCTCGCCAGCGTGGCATTGCTGCCCAACGTCACCGCGCCGTTGTAGGTCTGCCCCCCGGCCGTGGTGATGTCCCCATTGAGCGTGGTCGCGCCGGTGTTCGTGGCCAGACTCGCCGCCTTCACCGCACCCAGACTCGTCGCACCGGTTCCATTCAAGGTCAAGGCGCCAATCGCACCGTTGGTGCCCGCGCCTACGGCACCGGTAAATGTCACCGCGCCGCTGCCGGCGCTCACCGTGAGTGTTTCCGGCGTGCCGCTCGCCGCGTTGTCCACCGTGTTGCCAAAGCTTACGTTGCTGTTGGTCGTCTGCAACGTGATGCCACTGCCCAGCAGTACCGCGCCCGCATAATTCTGCAGGCCGGTCGTCGTCACGTTGCCACCCAGTGTGACCGCGCCGCTGCCGGTGCTGCCCAGGCTGGTCAGCGCTGTCGTGCCGCCCACTACGCCACCGAACGTGGTCGCACCGCTGGTGTTCACCGTCAGCGCATGCGCACCGTCCACCGTCGAGCCGAAACCGATCGCACCGCTGCCGGTGCTCGCCAGTGTCGCGTCCGCGCCCAAGGTCACTGCACCGCTGTAGGTCTGCGCGCCGCTGGTAGTCACGTTGCCGCCTAGCGTGACCGCGCCGCTGCCGGTGCTGCCCAGGCTGGTCAGCGCTGTCGTGCCGCCCACTACGCCACCAAACGTGGTCGCACCGCTGGTATTCACTGTCAGCGCGTGCGCGCCGTCCACCGTCGAGCCGAAACCGATTGTGCCGCTGCCGGTGCTCGCCAGCGTCGCGTCCGCGCCCAAGGTCACCGGGCCGTTGTAGGTCTGGCTGCCGCCGGTGGTGATGTTGCTGTTGATGTTGATGGCGCCGCCCGCCACAGCGGTGTCCGTGCCGTTGGCAGTGGCCGAGTTCAGCACCAGCGCCGATGTTCCGCTGCCCGTGAGCGCGGAGTTGACGTTGACGTTGTTGGCCGCAGTGAGGGTAAGCGTGTTGGCGCTCCAGCTCACCGCATCATTCACATTGATGTTGCCGCTGCCGGCGGTGGCGCCGCTGCTGGACAGGATCGTGACATTGCCGCTGCCGAGATTGCTGCCGAGCGTGGCGCCGGTGATGTCGCCACCGCTGGCGGCGATGGTGAAGTCCTGCGGATCGATCAGCCAGTCGCCGCTTTGTCCGCCGGGGGCCAGCGTGTTGACGTGAGCGCTGTCGGCGATATTCACATGCCCCGCCGATGTCTCGATGGCACCGCCGTTGCCACCTTGCGCACCACCGCGGGCACTGAGGTTGCCGGCGATGTCGGCGTTCTGGTTGCCCCACACCACCACGGAGCCGCCGTTGCCGGACCGCGTGGCATCGGCATCCAGCGTGGCACCCGCACCGAGCGTGCTGCTGGCTGCCGTGAGCAGGCCTTCGCCGCCGCGCTGGCCGCCACCCACGCGGATGCTGCCGCCGCCCAGCGTGCCGGAGGCGTTCACGTTACCGCTTACATTGACGCTCTGATCGGACAGCAACTGCGCGCTGCCGCCGTGCACGCCCGAGACATCGATGCTGCCACTGTTGACGGTGTCGCCACCGTTGCCGATCAGACGCACCACGCCGCCATCGGTGCTGATGCCGTGTGCGTCGATCACGCCACTGTTGTTGACCAGGTTGGTGAACAGGCTCTTCGCGGCCGAGGCCTGCAGCACCACGGTGCCGCTGTCGGCCTGCAGTGTGCCCTTGTTGGTGACGGCGGCCTCGTCGACATTGAGCCGCTGCTGCAGTGCGCCGGTGATCTGCACGTTGATCAGGCCATCGCCGTCGAAGTCCAGCACGGCCTTGTCGGCACCGTCGAGGTTGATGCGGCCGTAGTTGGCCACGATCAGGCCGTCGTTCTGCACCTGGCCACCGACCAGGCTCACCGAGCCGCCACTGGCTGCCTGGATGGTGCCGTGGTTGACGATGCCGGCGCTGCCGCCGTGTGCGTCGAGGTTGAAATGACTGGCAAGGAAATCGCCGGGCGTGAGGTCGAGCGTGCTGGCCATCAGGCCGCCCACGTTCAACTGCGCGCTGGCACCGAAGATGATGCCGTGCGTGTTGATCAGGAACACCTGGCCGTTGGAGTTGATGTGGCCGAAGATCTGGCTGGGGTTCTGGTCGAGGATGCGGTTGAGCGCCACCGCGTTGAACGAGGGCTGGTTGAACAGCACGGAGGCGTCCTTGCCCACGTTGAACGTCTGCCAGTTCAGCGCGAGCAGGTGCGACTGCTGGTTGACGACGGTATTCGCACCGTTCTGCAGGATCGCGCCGGCACCGCCCACGATCACGCCGCCGGTGGGCGAGGTGTTGGGCGCGATGCCCGGCACGCCGGCCAGCGCCACGCCACAGAACGCGAACGAGCCGGCGACTATCAGGCCCAGCATCGAAAGGCTGGCGGGCAGCAGCTTGCGCCGCGGCATGGCGTGCGCGCCGGTCGGCTGACGGGAGATGCGATGCGTCGTGTCGATGAGCTTGTTCATGGTCGTCATCCGTCAAAACGTGAAGCCGAATCGCGCGTATACGTGATAGCCATGTCGATCCGAGGCGTCCTGGCTGCCCAGCGGCACGGCACCGTCCAGATGAAATTCGAAATGATGGAAACGCGGCAGGCGGAAGATGAAACCTGCGCCCGCTCCGCTGTAGCTCAACGGCTTCGCGTTGTTGCCCAGGTTCGCACCGGCCGGGAAGCCGCGCGCGTAATCCACGAACGTCTCGAATTCGAGCAGCTCGCGCCACGGCCGCCCGTAGAACGGCGACACCTTGTCGCCGAAGCCCGGCGCGTCGACGTGGTATTCCAGCGAGCTGTAATAGCCGCGATCCAACAGCGCGTCGGCGATCGGATACGCGCGTACGCTGTCCGGGCCGCCGATGGCGAGCTGCTCCAGCGGCGCCAGTGCGTCGCGCGTGTACTGGCCGGAGAGCTTGAAATACAGCCGTTGCGACTTGCTGAGAAACTGCAGGCGCGTGTACGCCAGGCGGGTGACCAGGAAGCTGTGCGCGTGGTCGGGGCTGACCAGGTCCGGCTCGCGCGAGTCATCGCTGATCGATTTGCGGATGCCGACGGTGAAGATGTCGACGCCCTGGAAGCGGCGGTCGGTGTGGTCCAGCCCGAAACCGAGTTCGGCCACATTGAAGCGCTCGTCGGACAGCGGAAAGCCCAGACTGCTGAGCTTGGACTCCTCGTGGATCACGTGCAGCGAGCCAAGCATCTTCAGGTCTTCGTCGTTGACGAACTTCCAGTCCGCGCCGCCGAAATACGAGGAACTCGGCCCCTTCACGTCGAGCGCGGCGAACTCGCCGGAGTTGATCTGCAGCTCGCTGCGGGTCGCGCCGACCACGCCGCTTAGCCCCGGCACCACGACCGTCGGCGCGCGATACACCAGCGAGCCATACACGTTCTGGTTCGGGTCGAGCGCGTAGTCCACGTTGGCGGCGAGGCTGTCGCCGATGCCCAGCGGGCTGTTCCAGGTGATGCCGGCCTGCGCGCGGTAGCGACCGGTGAGATCGGTGCCGTAATTGTTCGCGCCCGTGGTGAAGGTGAATGGCAGCGGCGCCTCGCGCGCGACCATGATGAGGTCGGTCTCGCCGGTGTGCTCGCCCGGCTGGAAGGTGGACGCTACCGACACGCCCGGCAGGTCGCGGTCGTACAGCAGAGCGGTGTCGATGTTGTGTTTCTGCAGCGGCTCGCCCTTGAGCCTCTCGGCCGGTGCCGCGATCACCCCCGGGTAATACCGCTTGGTGCCCTTCACGATGATGCGGCCGATCCTGCCTTCGAGCACCTGGATATGGATGCGCTGGTCGGCACCCACGGTCTGCGCCGGCAGGAAGGCGGTGGCGACGATGAAGCCGGCCTTGCGGTAGCGCTCGGTGATCGCGTCGGCCACGCCCTGCAACTGGACGAAGGTGAGCTGCGCCGACTGGCCGTCCTTGCCACCCAGCCGCTGGTACTGCGCGTCGGCCAGCGCCTGGACGGTGGCTGGCGTGATGCCGGCGTCGGCATGCTTGCCCACGCCGTCCACCACGAAGCCGCTCACCGCGATCTGTTGGGCCTGGGCGGCATCGGTGTCGCGGTCCTTCAATGGCGGCACCACGTTCGCCGCGAGTGCCGGCGGCGCGGCCGGCGATGCGGGCGGTGCAACGGCTGCAGCCTGCGCGACGGCGGGCGTCGCCGCGGCGGCAGGCGCCACCGGTGCGCTTATGTCATGCGCCTGGAAGGCGACCACCTGATCCGCGAGATAGGCGTGCGCATCGGCGTGACCAGCCTGCTTCAGCGCCGCAGTGATCCGCTCCGCCACGGCTTGCAGATGCGGGCGGTCAAGCGCCGCAGGGTGACCTGCCGCCGCCATCGCACGCTGGTATTCGGTGTCGACGATCTGCTGGACACCGGGCGTGTCGGCCGCCACCCCGCTCACCAGAATTTCCTGCGACGGCGCGGTCGCCGCGGCCGGTCTGCCGGGCGCCGGACCGGGTTGGGCGGGCGACAGGCCCTGCGCCCAAGCCTCGCCGCCGGTCAAGGCCAACGCCAAAGCTGCTGCCAGACAAGCAATCCGCACGACACTCTCCCCTCGGGCCTGTGGCCGCTCGATACCGCACGATGTTCTGGTGACCGCCCCAGGCAGCCCCGGATTCCAGGTGCACACACCGGACGGCACCGTGATCCGGCTCCATCCGACGGCAATCATTGTTTGTGATGTGGCGCACACATTGCCCTGCTCACTTAGGTATTGCGCAAGACGACTACGGATTTGGTCACCCGCTCTGTGTCCGTTCAAACTCCACTCATGTTCGCCCTCGCCAGGCCGGCGTCGCCGTCAGCCGACCCGCAGCAGGCCATACAACAACAGCGCGCACAGCACGGCGCCTCCCCCGAACAGCAACAGTTGTCTCCACGCCACTGCGGAGCGCGACGGGAACAACGTGGGCAGCATCTCCTCCGAGGCGCCGTGATGGACACGCTTCGAGCCGCCAACGTCTGGCGCGGGGTTCGACGTGGGCACGATCGCGTTGCGCGCGGTGACGCCGTGGCTGTCGCACAACGTGCCCAGCACGTAGCGGCGGCGCGCGCGGTATTCCTCGCGGGTGATCCGACCCAGCCGATGCGCCTCGTCCAGGCTGTGCAGGTTGTGATTGGCCTGACGTTCGCGCTCGGTCATTTCAGCTCCCTCAGGATGCGGAAGCCCACGTCCTTCTGCGGTGCCCCGCTGTCGCTGCGCTGGCTGGCCACGGTGCAGTCGGACCAATAGCTGTTGTAGCTGCCGCCACGCACCGCCACGGCGCCGCCGCTGGTTACCCACTCCCACACGTTGCCGGACATGTTCACCAGCCCCCACGGATTCGGCTCGCGCCCCAGTGCCGAGATCGGCGCGCCCGTATTGTCGTCGCCGCTGGACGAGGGCGGAATGCAATTACTGTCCGGCGACTGCTTCCAGCCGCTGCCGGCCTGCGCCGCATGCAGCCATTCGGCGTCGCTGGGCAGGCGATAGGTATAGCCGCTGGCCTGGCTCAACCAGCCGGCATAGGCGCGAGCCTGCGCCAGGCTGATGTCGCTGATCGGCAGGCCGCCGGCTTCGCGGTCCGCCACCGGCTTCAGCGCGCACTGCCTGGTGGTGCTGCAATAGCGATTGAACTCGCTGACCGTGATCTCGGCGCGCGACAGTGCATAGGGCTTGCCACCGCCCAGACCCGGCACCACCACCAGCGCCGGCCCGCGATGATTGCCGTCCAGCGTGTCGAAGCAGGCACGGCCCTTGCCGACCAGGTCGGGGCGGTCGCAGGGATCGGCGCCCGCCGCGCCGGCCACCGCGGCAGCCACCGTGCCAGCACCGGTCTTTGCCGTCGGCGCGACCGTGGTACCGGGTTTTGCGGCGGCCACGCCCGGCTTCGACGGCGCCCCTGCCGCAGGCACGCCGGCCACGGGCGGTGCCGGGGTCGCCGGCGCATTCGCTTCCGGCGTGGTGGGTGCGGTGGTGGCGAGCACGCTCGACTTCAAGCTTTCGAGCAGGTCCGCCAGCGTGCCTTCGAGCTGGCCGTGCAGCTTCATGTCCGCTTCGAGCTGGCCCAGGCCATCGGCATCTGCCTTTCGCAGATCGTCCAGCTGCCTCTGCATGCGCGTGAAGTCGGCGCTCGCCAGTGGCTTGCCGCGCGCCTTCATCAACGCGGCGACCAGCGTATAGCGTGCATGCGCGTTGCGCAGGTCCGGACGGTCGCCCAGTGCTTTGAGGCCCTTGGCCAGCGTGTCCACAGCGCCCTGATACTTGCCTTGCTGGAACGTGCTCTGCGCCTGGCCCAGATAGGCATTGGCGAGCAGTTGCGGACCGTCCTTGGCAAGGAACGGGTTGTCCGGCTGCAGGGTCCGGATGCGCTCCAGCGATTCCTGCGCCTTGGCGATGTCGTCGGCCGCCGCCGCGCGCTTGAGCGATTCGATGCGCGAGGCCACCTCGGCCGTGGCGCTCTCCTGCGCGAGTTGCGCCTGTTGCTGCTGCTGCATCGCGCCCAGTCGCGTGCGCTGGGCGAGCAACTTCGGTGATTGCGGTGCGTACTGCAGGCCGAGCGCGACCAGACTGTCGGCCTGCTGCAGCTGCAGCGGTGCGGTCTGCTGGCTGGCCTGGGTGGCGATGACGTCGGCCAGCGCATCGGTCAGCCGCTGGGTTTCCGGCGCGTGGTCGTTGCGCAGCACGCCCATGGCGCCGCTTACCGCGGCCTGCCATTCGGGCGTCATCGCCGGCTGGGCGATCAGTGCGGCCAGCTCCTTGCGCGCCTCGGGCACGCTCTGCACCGGCGGCCCGGCCTGCGGCTGCGCCGCCGGCACGCTCTGGCTGAGCGCAGCCAGCTGCGCCACGCGCTGCTTCAATCGCAAGGAATCGGGAAACAACCGGGTGGCGAGCGCGAGTTGCGTCTTCGCCTCGTCCACATGATGCGTGCCGAGCGACTGACCGATCGCGATGTCGTACTTCAGCTCCAGCTCGGCGTTCTTCAGCAGGTCGCTGTGCGGATCGATCGCGCGGATCGTCGCCAGCGTGGCCACCGCGTTGTCCGGCTGGTTCTCGAAGATCGTGCCCGCATCGATGCGCTGGGTGAGCTGGGTGTCGAGCGTGTTGAGCAGGTCGTTCTTCTGCTGCTCGATCGCGCCGCGCTTCATGTCCAGCTGCGGCGAGTACAACTTGAGCTGGTCGCGCAGTTGCAGCACGTGCTGCGCGCCGGCGTAGTTGTAGCGGCCCTTGCCCGGATTCCAGTACGCGTCGATGCGGGCGAGCAGAAAGCCCTGGATCGCGTCGCCCTGGTCGAGCACGAGCCGCTTGCGCTCGTCGTCGCCGAGGCTGCCCAGCGCCTTCAGCGCCTGATCCTCGTTTGAGTAATGGTGGGGGTTGGCGAGCGCGAACTGCGCAATCACCTGTGCCACATGCCGGCTATGCAGGTACTGCGACAGTCCCCAGCCACCCGCCGCGAGCACCACCACCGCACCGATGCCGTACGCCAGGTGCCGGCCATAGCGTTCGTGCAGGTGCACGTCGCGCAGGCCATCCACCAGTTCGGCGGCGGTCTTCAGGCGCTGCTCGCCGTGGAAGGCCACCGCATCGCACAGCGTCTTGTACTGGCGCCGTGTGAGGCCCGGCACCGGCGGCGGCTTGCGTCCTTCCTTCAGCGCCACCTCGGCGCTGACCTTGTCGAACGGATGCTTGCCGGTGAGCAGTTCGAACGCCACGCAGCCGAGCGCGTAGATGTCGTCACCGGGCGACGGTTCGGCGCCGCGGATCATCTCCAGGCTGGCGTAGGCCGGAGTCAGCGCGCCGAGCGTGCCGGCGTCGAACACGGTCTGCTCGCCGACCGCATCGCCCAGGTGCTTGCCGGCGCGGGCGATGCCGAAATCGAACACCTTCGGCACGCCGTCGCGGGTCACCATCACGTTGCCGGGCTTGAAGTCCGAGTGCACCACGCCCGCGGCGTGCGCTCGCTTGAGCGCCCACGCCATGCCCTCGATCAGCGGTCGTGCCTCGGCCAGCGGCAGGCCGTTGTAGGCACGCTCGCGTATCAGCGCCTTCAGGTCGGAGCCGTCGATGTACTCCATCGTCATGAAGACGATGGTGCCGTCCTTGTCGAAGTCGTAGACGCGAACGATGTTGTCGTGCGCCAGCTGCTGCGAGCGGCGCGATTCGCGCTGCAGCGCGATCAGCGAGTCGGGGTGGCGGCGGAACTCGTCGTTCAGCACCTTCACCGCGACATAGGGATCGCGATCACGCGCCTCGACCTTGCGTTCGTCGCGCGCGAGGAAAACCACACCCATGCCACCGCGGCCGATCTCGCGTTCCAGATGGAAGCGCCCCTTCAGCAGCATGCCCACGGTGGCGTAGTCGCCGCCTTCCGCAGTGGCCACGCGCTGCCAGCTGTCGCGGTTGAAGCTGCTGCTGGAACTGGTGCCCTGGGTGCCGGTGACGCCGGTGGTCTGGCCGTCCGCGGGCGAAGGTCGCGACGCCGGCTTGACGATGGTGGCCTCGTCGCGTGGCGGCGGCCGCGAAGTCGGCTGCACCACGGTGGCGTCGTCCTCGCCCGCTGCGCCTGCGGTTGCGCCGGCCGGCGGCGGCCGCGAGGCAGGCTTCATCACGGTCGCATCCTCGGCGTCGGCATCGAGCGGCACCGTCGGTGCCTGCAGGATCGTGAGCTTGGTGATCAGCGCACGGGCCAGCATGGGATCGAGGTCGCCTTCGTCGCGTCGGCGTTCGAGCAGCGCCAGCTCGGCGCGATGTTCGGCCTCGGGCAGTGCGCCACGCGCGGTCAGCGCGTCGAACAACGCCGGCAGCTTCAGCCGGCCGGCCTGGAACGCGTCAATCAGTTCAACGATGGGTGTCATGTCGAGGCGGTCTTCTTCAATCCTGGAGCCGCACGATGACGGCGGAAACGTTGTCGCGCGCGGCGCGGCCGAGCGAGGTGTCGAACAAATCCGCCAGCAGTTCCTGCGGCGGCAGGTTGCGGCGGCAGGCGAGGTCAAGCTCCTCGTCCGACATCTCCTTGTTGATGCCGTCCGAGCACAGCACGAACTGCATGTCCGGGCGGTTGCCGGCCACCACCCAGTCGACGAACAGCGATGCCTCGGCGCCGATCGCGCGGGTCAGCGCACCGGCGCCGGGCTGCGGTGGCCCGGGTTGCCCGCCGAACTGGGTGACGTCGTCCTTGACGCCGTGCACGTGGTCGCTGGTGATCTGGCGCAGGCGACCGTCCTCGAAGCAGTAGGCGCGGCTGTCGCCGACCCAGCCGCACAGCATGAAGTCCTTGTCGTGCACGAGCACCACCACGGTCGAGCCGATGATGTCGACACCGCGCTCGGCGGCGGTGTGCAGCAGGTCGGCGTTGACCTGCACCAGCGCGTCCTCGATCGACTCGATGAAGTCGAACACGCTGCCGGATCGCGGCAGGGCCGCCAGCCGCTCGACGATCATGTTGCTGGCGTAGTCGCCCGCCGCATGGCCGCCCAGACCATCGGCCACCACCCACAGGCCGGCATCCTCGCGCACCAGGATGGCGTCCTCGTTGTGGCGGCGAACCTTGCCCGTGTCCGTGCGGCCGGCAGAGAGAAAGCGTGTCGTCATGACCTGATCTCGATGACGGCCAGCGGCCACCGGGCCGGATCGGACCCGAGGCTGGCGGCGGTGGCGATTCGCGCGCGCGCGTCGTCGCAGGACGGCATCGCGAGCGCACGGGAAAACACGTCGGGACTCAGCTGCACCAGCACGCGGGTTGCGACCAGCAGCAGCCGGTCGCCCTCCTCCACCGCGCAGACGACCTCGTCGCACAGCGGCTGCGTCGCCGCGCCGAGGCCGGGCGCGAGTGGCGAGCTGCGGCTGAACAGCAGATCGTCGAAGTCGCCGGGGCGTGCCGTGTCGTCGTCCGCGCGCACCGCTCCGCCGGTGGCGAACAGCGGTTGCAGCTGGCCGCGTCGCCAGTGCCACGCGGCGGCAGTGCCGATGCGCAACAGGTCGGCCCAGCGCTCGGTGATGCGCACGGCGATCAACGCGCCGTCCTCGGGCACCGGATCGATCAGATCCTCGCCACGCAGACGCAAGCGTGGATGCAACGCCAGCAATCGCGTGCGCAATGGCTGCATGCCGGCGGCGAGTTCGCCTGCGTCCAGTGCCGCGACCGTCGCGCCGCTCAGCGCCGCCGCCTGCCGGCGCGGATCGGGTGCACCCTCGTCGGCGGCCACCACGGTCAAGGCGACGTCATCGCGCTGCAGCACCACCACGCCACTGGAAGGCGCGCCGGCATGTATTTCGCCGACGGCTTCGTCGCCTGCCGGTGTAACCGATGCCGACGGCATCAGATCGGCGAACACATCGGACAGGTCGTCGGGCAGCCGCGCCGGCGGCGCGGCGATCGTTGTCACCGATGGCGCGACCGTCTCGTGCGACGCCGGCGCGTTCGCCGTCAAGCGCCCGAACACACCCAGCGACTGCCACGACGCACCCGTCTGCGCGGCATCCAGAAAGCCCGCATATGCCGACGGCTGCGGCAGGCCGCGCGTGGCCACCACGCTCGCCGGTACCTGCCCGGCTCCGCGCGTCCACCACAGACACCACGCCTCGCGGGTGGCGGCGAGACGCGCCCACAACTCGGTCAGCTGCGCACCGACGGAAGCCGGCGCGAGCGGCAGTCGCCACTGCGCCGCCACAGACCAGTCCACCGGCGGCAGCTCCGTTGGCGTCGCCACCATCGCATCGAGTGGCCCGGGCAAGCGCGTCACCTGCGCGTCGAACGCGTCTGCATGCATCGAGACGTCCGCCTGCGCGACGGTGTGCACGCGTTCCAGCGCATCGAACCAGTCGTCGCCGCGCAGCGCCTGCGTCACCGATGCCGGGTCGGCCAGCGGCGCGGCCAGCACCATCGGGAAGCAACGGCCCACGCGATCGGCCGCCGGGCCCGTCACACCGGCCCACGCCGATTCGCCGCATACGCCCTGCGCCAGCACGAAACGCCACACCGGACTGCTGCGATACGCCGCATGCCAGCCCTCGCCGAGCGCGCCGCGGCTGGCGTCCACTGCCTGTTCGAAGCTGCGGTCCCAGATTTCCACGAAACGTGCCGGCAGCCGGCGCTGCACGAAATCCCCTGCACCGGGAAGCTTGCCGAAGAATCCCACCCCTGTCGGATTCGGCATGCGTTTATCCCCCGCACCTGAAGCGTTGCACCGTGGTGTCGAGGAATGGATTCTTGAGGTTGCCGGCCTGGAGCGTCACCTTCGCGACGTGGCCGCCGAAGTCGAAACTGGCGACATAGCGCAGATCCGACTGCTTCTGCAGGTGCGCCGCCTGCAGCGCGTGGAAGAACGCCCAGTCGCCCTGGTAATCGAACGTGCTCAGCAGCGTGCCGGTGGTGTCGTACGCCGAGATCGCGACGTGGCCCGGCTGCGGCCCCGGCCACTTCATCGCCATGCTGGTGGTGCCGCCGGGCTGGTACTCGTACTTCTGCCCGCCCACGTCGATCGCCAGCTTGCCGATGCCCGCGTCGAGCTGCGGCGCCACGAGGGTGAAATCCACCTCGGGCGTGCTGCCGTTGTTGCGGAAGTACATCTGCTTGATGGTGTCGGCCAGCTGCATCTGCGCCAGCATGCCGGGCGAACCGCTGACCGCGCCCGGCCCGCTCTTCCACACCCAGCTGCGGCCACTGGCGTCGACCAGTTTCTCCAGCGTCTGCTTGTAGAACGTGTCGAAGCGGCCACCGTAGCCGAACAGCTCGGCGAAGTTCTGCAGCGGAATGTCATTGCGGCTGGCGGGCGCGAACGGATAGCGGTCGCGGGTGAAGTCGGCGCAGTCCTTGCCCACCGTCTGCTGGAACTGGTCGCCCAGCGCGCCCTTGGTGCCGCTGGCCACCAGCGCCTGGCTCTTGCCGGTAAGCGCGGCGACCCAGCCTGACACCGGCGGCGGCAGTTGCGCGGCCTCCTGCTGCGCCAGCAGCAATTGCGGATTGGGCTGGCCGGCGGCGCCGCTGAAGTCGGTCATCGTCAGCAACGTCTTGCTGAGCTGGTCGAGCACGCTCACGGTGTGATCGATCGGCGTGGCACCCGGCGCGCCCTCGCTGAGCTTGTCGAGTGTGTCGAAGTGCGCGCTGATCGCCGCACCCGGCTTCGCGTCGCTGTCGGCGGCAGGCGCGCCGCCGGCATTGGCCAGCGCACGGCTCAGCGCATTCTGCGTGGCCTTCTGTGCGGCTTTCTTTTCCGCCGCTTTCTCCGCTTCGGCCAACGCCTTGTCACCACCCGATTCCGGCGGCGCGCGCAGCAGGTCGCTGGTGTTGTCGTGTACCAGCTTCAGCAGCGCCTTCAGCGGTGAGCTGGGACCGGACAGCTTGGCCGCGATCGCACTGGCGTCCTGGATGTTGCCGATCGGCTGCAGTTGCAGATCAGCGAGCAGGTCGTCCCACGCCTTGATGTAGTCCGTCTGGTACAGCGCCAGCACTTGCTGGCTCAGGCGCGCCTGCGCAATGGCATCGATCTTGTTCGCGCCGAACACCCAGTCGTCCTGGGCGAACTGCTTCACCGCCTGCGCGATGCCCTTGTCCGCCTCGTGCGCGAACATCGGCTGGGTGTACAGCGCGGGCAGCGGCTGCGACAGCGACGCACCGCTCTGGCGGCGGAACACGTTGCCGAGCAGGCCCAGTTCCTTGTCCAACTGCAGCGGCGGATAGTCCGTGCTGCTGTCGGCGCCGAGCTTGAGGCTGCCGTAGATCAACGTGGACAGGTCGGCCGTGCGCAGCGTGCTGCGCGCCTGCTCCACCAGTGCGTCGTCCAGCGTCAGCGCGCGCAGCTGGCCGGGCTGATCCACCAGCGCGTGGAAGTGCTTCGCCAGCGCCTGCTGCAGCACCGGGTCATTCGGGAACACCTTGCGCCACTCGATGTTGGTCAGCGCCACCAGCTCGTCGGCGTTCTGGTGCTTCGGCTCGCCCAGCATCAGATAACCCTTGAGGTAGTAGTACAGCGCCTGAGGATCGCCCGCGCTGCTGGTGAGCCCGCTGCGGAACTGCGAAGCCACGCCCGGCAGCAGCAGGCCGTTGAGCTCGCGGACATACGCATCGTGCACCTCGTCACCCACTGCGTGGCCCTGGTACAGGCCGAAGCGCATCAGCAGGGGCACGTGCCCCTGGTACTGCTGCGCCACGTCCTGCACCGCCGACATCGATTCGAGCCGCTGCAGCACCTGCGCGAAGTATTCCTTCTGCGTGGTGGCGCCGCTGAGATCGGCCTTCACCGGCACGTTCTGCAATGCACCCTGCACCTGGGCCAGGTAATCGCGGTTGTGGCCGTAGCTGCTGGCGAAGCCGGCCAGCAGCAGCACCGTCACCAGCAGCACGCCGGCATACGACGACGCCTGCAGCAGGATCTTCTGCCGCTCCAGCGCGGGATTGGTGCCGGCGAAACCGGACTCGCGGAACAGCACATCCTTCAGCAGCCGCTCGACGAAGAATGTGCGCCGCTGCGCACCCGGCGCCTGCACGCGCGAGGGATCGAGGCCGAATGTACGCGCCACCGCGCTCATCATGCGGTCGATCGGCGTGCCTTCCTGCGTGCCGGAGGTGAGATAGACACCGCGCAACAGCGGTGGCGTGCCGTACTGGTGGCCGCTGAACACGCCCTCCACGAACTGCCGCGCGATCTCGCGCAGCGCGCCCAGCTGCTGCGGGAACGACAGGATCGCCGCGCGCCGGTTGCGGTCACGCTCGGTGTGCAGGCGATCGAGGATGCGCGTGTTGAGCCGATCGAGCAGCAGGCTGAACTCTTCGTCGAAACGCCTTGCCGCGCTGCCGTCCATGGTCTGCCCGACCGGGAACGACACGCCCCAGACCTGGCTGCGCAGCTCCGGGTTGAGATCGTCGAAGAACTCGCCGAAACCGGCGATCAGGTCGCACTTGGTCAGCACCAGGTACACGGGCACGCCGATGCGCAACTGCTCGACCAGCTCGTCGAGCCGGCGCCGGATCGCCGCGACATGTTCCTGCCGGCCGGTCTCGTCCAGCACCAGCAGGTCGGACATGCTCATGGCGATGATCACGCCGTTGATCGGCCGACGCTTGCGGTACTTGCGCAGCAGCGTGAGGAACTCCGTCCACGCCGAGGCATCCGCGGCACGGTCGGAATCCTGCGTGGTGTAGCGGCCGGCGGTGTCGAGGAACACCGCCTCGTCGGTGAACCACCAGTCGCAGTTGCGGGTACCGCCGACGCCGCGCAGCGCTTCCTTGCCGAAGCGCTCGGACAACGGAAAGTTGAGTCCGGAATTCTGCAGCAGCGTGCTCTTGCCCGACCCCGGCGGCCCGATCACCATGTACCACGGCAGCGTGTACAGATTGGCGCCGCCGCGGCGGCTCTTGCGCAGCGTGTCGACCGCTTCCTGGAAGCGACCCTGCAACTGCGCGCGCTCGCTGGCGCTACGCTCGTCGCGGTCGCCGCCCTGCGCATCCTGCCCGGCCAGGTCTCCGGACATCTGCTTCGCCTTGCCGCGCGCGCGAAGTTGGCGGATCTGCAGCCACACCAGCCACACCACCACGATCAGCACGATCAGCAGCAGCCGCGCCAGCGCGCTGGCCAGCGGCTGCGACTCACCGATGCCCAGATAAGGGCCGCCCAGCCAGATCAGCACCGCCAGCAGCACGATGCCGACGAGGGTGATGAACCAGCCGGACTTGAACAGCGTCAGAAGCTTTTTCACGATGCTCAGCCCTCCGGGATGTACATGAGTTCCACGCGCCGGTTGCGCGCGCGGCTGGCCGGAAGGCTGGGTGGCAGCGCGATCGGCTGCGAAGCGCCCGCACCGCTGGATTCGAGCCGCCCGGGATTGTCCAGGCCCTCGCCGAGGATCTGCAGCACGGCGTGCGCACGCGCCGCCGACAGCGCGAAGTTGTCCTTGAACTTCAGCGAATGGATCGGCTGGTCGTCGGTGTGGCCCACCACGATCACCCGCCCCGGCACCTGGTTCAGCGCCGCGGTGATCGCGTGCAGCAGTGGTACTTCGGTGGCGCTGACGTCGACGCCGCCGGAGGCGAACATGTCCGCTGCGCTCAGTCGCACCAGTTCCTTGCCGTCACCCTGCTCGACGATCGCGAGCCGGCCACCCTGCTCCTGCGGCGCCAGCAGCTCCTTCAGGGTCTTGTGCACCGGCTTGGGCAATCGCGCGGCGTCCGGCGGCGTGGCGCTCTCCAGCCCGATCTGCGCCACCTGCGCGCTGGCCGGCGCGGACAGCGTGTTGAGCCGCGTGTAGAGGTACAGGAAGGTGCCCAGCAGCACGCAGGCCGCGGCCGCGGCAATCACCCACAGCGGCACGTAGCGGATCAGAGGATTGCGTCGGTCCTCGATGCCGCGCCAGTGCGGTGCCAGTTCCTGCGCCGCCGGCGCACGCTGCGACTTGATGCGCCGGTACAGGTCCTCCTGGATGTCGGCCAGCTTGGCGCGGCCGCCCGCCTCGATCTGGTAGCGCCCGGCGAAACCCAGCGCCAGGCAGATGTACATCAGCTCGATCAGGTCGATATGACGCGAGAAATCCGCGCACAGGCGCTCGAGGATCTGGAAGAACTTCGCGCCGCCGTACGACTCGCCGTGGAACGTCACCAGCAGCGTCTTCTGCGCCCAGCCGCTGTGCTCGCCCCACGGCGCATTGAGCACCGCCTCGTCGAGCATCGCGCACAGTACGTAGCGCGCGGCGGTGGTCGTCTGGGTGGAAATGTTCGCCGCCTGCGCATGGCTCTCGAACTTGCGCACCTGCTCGATCACCTGCTCGCGCAGATGCACGGCATTCGGCGGCGACACGCTGTGGCGCAGCTGCACGCCCAGCAGCAGAAGCGGGCTGGCTGCCTGCACCAGCGGATTGATGCCGCTGCCGAGGAATTCGCTGATCTCCGCCGGCGCGGCGGATGGCCGGTACGGCGCGGGGCCGCGCGCAGCGGCGGGCGGCGGGTTCGGAGCCGCCGGTGCGGGAGCGGATGTCGCGCCACGCGGACGCACCACGGTGGCGTCGCGCAGCGGATCGTCGTCAAAGGGACCTTTCGGAGTGTTCATACGCTCAGCCCCTGATCGCCCACAGTTGCAGGTCGAGTCCGGCGAACTCGTTGCCGAAGTGGAACGCGATGCCGCCGGACGTCTTCAGCTCGCGCCACATCGCCGAGTGCTTGTCGAACTCGAAATACAGATAGCCGGCGTTGTAGGGAATCTGCCGCGGCGCCACCGGCATCGGCGTCACCGAAATGCCCGGCAACTGCAGGTTCACCAGATCGCGGATCTTCTCCACCGAACCGATCTTCGACTGCGCGGGCAGCTGCCGGCGCAGATCCTCGGACTTCATGTCGGCCTTCGCCGCCAGCACGAACGCCGCGGTGTCAAACAAGGTCAGGTCGGGCACCACCGCCACCCACACACCGAATTTGCGTTGTTGCAGCGGGATCGGTGTGGCGGTCTGCTCCATCACCGCGCTGAGGCTGTTGCGCAGCGCCACGATCACCGGCTCGAAGCTCTCGCGCAGCGCTTCGTGACGATAAGGCGGAAACATCGGCGGCCGTTTGCCCGGTGCGGTGAACGTGGCCAGCTCGCCGGCCATCGACACCAGGGTGCGGTAGAACTCCTCCGGATGCAGCACCGGTGCCGCCGACAGGTGCGCGATCAGCGGCTGGCAGCGGTTGACTACTTGCAGCAGCAGGAAGTCGGCGATCTCGGCCGCGCCGCCGCGATCGGTCACCGCGACGCGACTGGCCAGCGCCTCGCCGCGCTGATGCAGCAGGCCCAGCAGTTCGGTGAGGAAGGTGACCAGCCGCGGCACCGCCTGGCAGCTCGACGCGCTGGGCATGAACGCCTCGTCGAGCAGCACGCGACGGTCGGCGCGGCACTCCACGATGCGCGCCAGCGGCATCTGGGTGAGCCCTTCCATCGGTTGCGACTGCGGCAGCAGGCGGCTGCTGAGGCCACCCACCTCCAGCGGGGTCAAACCTTCCACGCTGCCGGAGGCGTCGCGCACCTCGGTCTCGCGCACGCGGAAGCGGAACAGCTTCTCCGCCGGCGCTTCGGGGCGGCCGCTGTCCGGCTGGGTGGGCGAGCGCAGTGGCAGGGTGAGGTACACGGTCTGGTCGCGCCAGTTCGCGTCCACCTCCAGCGCGGGCGGCAGCGGATCGTCGCCCGGCATCGAGAACGGCGTGCCATCGGGGAACACGCCCCGCGCGCGCTTGATGCCGAGCTTGCCGATCGCCAGCAGGTCGGATTCAAGCTCCAGTTCGTGGAAGCCCCAGGTGTACGGACGCAGGCCGCCGGCACGCAGCTCCACGAAGCGCTCCAGGTAGCGTTCCTGCTGCTGCATGTGCTGGGGCCGCAGGAACAGCCCTTCACTCCACACCACCTTGTTGTTCTGCGTCATGCGTCGCGCCTGGTCATCTCGAAAGTTTCCGTGGCCGGCGGGGTCGCCGGTGCTTCATCGTGTCGTATCAGCGCCGCCGCGCCTGCTCCGCGCGGCGCGCCGACTTCAGCCGCGCCAGCTGCTCCTCGTAGGCACGCGCGAACTCGTCGCCGAACAGGCGGCGGAAACACTCGTCGGGGTTCTTCATCAAACCCTCGTAGTGCTCGCGATAGCGCTCCCAGTAGCGCCCCTTGCCGCCGAACGCGGCACGCTTGGCGCCGTCCGCCTCATGCTCGAAGCGATCGGGATTGAAGTGCGTCAGCAGCGCCTCGAAGCCCGCGCGCACACCGGCCAGCATCGCCATCTGGTGACAGCGGATGTCGTCGAACGCGTCCTGGAAGGCGGCCGGGCCGGACAGGAAGGCCGCGTTCGGCGGCGCCATGATCTTCTGCATCGCCTCGTCCACGCCCAGCGCGAACTTCAGCGGATTGTTCTCCGAGCGCTGGATGATCGTCACCGGCAGGCGGAACGTGTTCTTGATCTCGGCGCGCGCGCGCAGCACGTCCATCACGCCGTCCACCACGATGCGGAAGATCGGATCGAGTTCGGACGGCAGCGACGGAGCGCTCGCCGCAGCCGCCATCGGCGCCGCGGGTGGCGCAGGTGCTGGCGCTGCCGCGGGTACCGGCGCAGCGGGCGCCACCGGTTTCGGCGCGAAGTCGCCCGTGGTGAGGTCCCAGTTCTCCGGCAACGTGCTGGCATGGCGCTGCACGTCGGTGGTCGGCGGGCGGAAGTGGTCCTCGGTGCCCGGCGTGTGATTCCAGCTCGACGCAGGCGCTGCAGCGGGCGGCATCGACTCGGTGGATGCGAACGGCGCGTCGAAGAAACTCAACGGATCGAGCTCGGCGCCGGGGCCGGCAGCCTGCGCGTCGGGAATCAGGCTGCCGCCCGCCGGCACGGCGTGGCTCGGCGCACCGCGCGACGGCGCGAGATCAGGCAAGCCGAAGTCGAACGGATCGGCCAGCGGTTCGACAGGCGTCGCACGCGGCTCCGCCCGTGGCGTGACCTGCACGATGGTCTCGCTGTCCTGCTCCAGGCGCACCGATACTTCGAAGGTGTCGATCTGCAGACGGTCGCCGTCCTTCAATGCCGACGGATCGCCCTTTATCAGCGGTGCGCCGTTGAGCAGCATGCCGTTGGTGCTGCGGTCCTCGATGAAGTAGAGACCGTTGAGGTAACGGATCATCGCGTGTACGCGCGACACGCCGGCCGCGCTCAGCACCCAGTCGCAATCCTCGGCGCGGCCGATGCTGCCGTCCTTGCCCGCAAACGCCTTCTGGCTGCGGCTGCCGAACTGCGCGGCCTGGTGGCCGATGACGGCGAGCATCAATGTCTGTGGCGTGGACACGCTCATGCTTTCCTCGTGTGATTGCCAGCACCCGTGCTGGTGTTGAGCAGCTCCATCGCGCGGGCGATGAAGTCGGCGCGGCGCGGTGCGAATCGGTCGGCCACCAACCCCGCCATCAGGTTGATCGACGCCACCGCGGCGCAGGCGGTGAGATGCTCGGCCGGCGGCACCGGCTTCTGCTGCGCAGCCGGGGCCAGGCTGCCGCCGGACCAGCCGGCCGCCGCCGCCAGCCACGCACCGAGCGACTTGTAGCCGCCCGCGTTGGCGAACTCGAGCGCGGCGCGGCGATTGTCCTCGCTCGGTTCGCGCACCCACTTCTCGGCCAGCGATGCGCCGGCCTTGTCCTCCAGCGACAATGGCTGGTCGCGCGCACACTGGCACAACCACGCCACCGCGTAGCGCTTGGGCAGCAGGCGCGCGAGCAGTTTCAGCGCATCCGGCGCCTCGCCCGCGTCGAGCAGCGCCTGCACCGCCGCCTGCGGCGTCATGCCGGGCTGCAGCCGTGCACTGGCCGGTGCGGACAGTTCCATCTGGGTGGACGCTTGCATTACTGCGGACATGGATGCGTCTCCTCAGCCGATCATGATGATGCCGCCGGACAACTGCGCCATGCCGTCGCCCTTGAGCGTCAGCATCGGCCCTTTCACCGTGGTCATCGCGCCGCCCTCCACGCTCATCATCGCGTCGGAGTGCACCTTCACGCTGGCGCCCGCACCGATGTCCATGGTGGCGCCGGCCTTGACGCCAACCTCGGTCTGGCCTTCCACCTTCACCGACATGTCGCCGATGATCTTGACGTTGACGCCGTGGATCTCGATCTCGCCGGAACTCTTCATCACGATGCTGGACGCACCGGTGACCAGTTCGATCTGGTTGCCCGCGCTGAGCTTGAAGTTCTGCCCGATCGTGGTGGTGCCGTTCTGGGTGACGTCGAGCTTGTCGTCGTTGCCCACCGTGTGCTTGCGGTCGTGCTTGATGTCGGCGGTCTGGTCGTTCTTGATGGTGATCGTCTCGTCGTGGTCGATCGCCACCACGTGATCGTTCTCCACTTCCTCGTGCATGTCCTTCTGCGCGTGGATGAAGAAATCCTCGCTGCCGGCCTTGTCCTCGAAGCGCAGCTCGTTGGCATCCGCCGTGCCGCCCAGCAGGCTGCGGCTGACGATGCCGCTCTGCGTCTTGTTGTCGGGCAGCGCGTACGGCACGGTGTTCACCGCGTTGTAGACGCTGCCGATGATCAGCGGCCGATCCGGATCGCCCTCGAGGAAACTCACCACCACTTCCTGGCCCACGCGCGGAATGCTCACCGCGCCCCAGTTCTTGCCCGCCCATGGCGACGCCACCCGCACCGGGCAGGAACTCTGCGCGTTCGGCTTGTCCGGCGTGTTCCAGTGAAACGTCACCTGCACGCGGCCGTACTGGTCGACCGCGATGTCCTCATCGGTATCGCTGCCGGTGACCACCGCCGTCTGCAGGCCCACAATGCTCGGCTTCACCGCCGTGGGCAGGCTGCGGTAGGGCTGCTGGCTCGTGATCGCCTCGAAGCTGCAGCTGAACGGCTCGGCACCCGCGCTGCCGGAAACGTAATCGGACTCCTCCAGCCTGATCAGCGTGCCGACCACCAGGTATTCCTGGTCCAGCGCCTTCTGCGGGAAATCCTTCAGCGTGAACAACGCGCCGGTGGCCACGCCACAGGCATCGGTGCTGCCGGCGTACTTTGCGTGCTGCGCATTCAATGCCTCCACACGCACCCGCGCATAGCGCTGGCCATCGGTGGTCAGGTCGTGCGAACCGGGATAGTCGAACACGTCCAGCCCGGTGACGCCGTGATAGTCGGTACCGTTGTCGATCGACTCGGTGGCCAGCAGCGACGTCTTCGGCTTCAAAGGGTCGTAATCGGTAAGCTGGTACTTCAGCGAATGCACCGAGCGCGCCGCGCTCCATGCGCCGATCGTCGCCGCATTGCGTTTGCCGCCCTGCGTCGGCGGGCAATACGGAATGGTCTCGAACGACTTGACCGCCGCGTGTGCACCCAGGCTATCGGCCAGCACCATCGTGTGTGTGCTGTCCGTGTGGGTGAAGTAGTAGTAGATGCCTTCCTGTTCCATCAGCCGGCTGATGAAGTTGAAGCAGTCCTCGCGGTACTGCACGCAGTAGTCGCGCGTGGGGTAGTTGCCGCTGAGATCGACCTTGACGTCAGCGTAGCCGATGTCGCCAAGCACCTGCTTGACGATGTCAGGCACGCTCATCTTGGTGTAGATGCGACAGTCCATCTTGCGCGTGAGCAGCCAGGGCTTGGGCACCAGGGTCGCGTGATAGGCCGCGTACTGCACGTCCTTGATGCTCTCGAAACCGGTCTGCGCCGCCTCGCTGACGATGCCGTTGAAATAGCGCGTGTAGCCATCCGGTGCCACCAGTTTCACCGTCATCGGCTTGCCGAGCAGCTTGCGCAAGTCCACGCTCGGGTTCGCGCTGAGGAACTGCACCTTGCAGTCGAACAACTTGCCCAGGTGTTCCGACGCAACCATGCTCGCAAAGAGCAGCGCGTCGTCATGCCGGGAACAAATGGTTATCGCGTGAGTCATCCGAACCGCCTCCGCGGACGGGCGATCCGCTTCAATGTCCACATCCCGTCCATCGTCATACCCCTGTCGTCACCGATCCGCCTGCTGCTTACCGCCCGCTCACGCCCTGCACGTCCCGACCCTATCCATCCGTTCGCCGTGCCAGCACCACCCAGCCGTCCACCCACTGGCCGAACTCCTTGCGCAAGGTATCGGCGGTGATGCGCACGTCCTCGAAACCCGCCGACTGCAGCATGCGCTCCACATAACCGCGCGAATGGCGATAGCGGCCACTGGACGTCAGCTCGATCTCGCCCGCATCGCCGGCCATCGCCTCCACCGTAAAAGCCAGCCAGCCAGCGGGCCGCAGTGCCGCCCGCGCCGCAACCAGCACCGGCAGCAACTCGCCGAAATATTCCAGCGTATCGGCGGACAGCACCACGTCGTAGGCCGCCGGATGCGCCCGCAGCCAGGCGGTGAGCTCGGCTACCTCCAGCTCGTCGTAACCACCACGCTGGCGTGCTTTCCCGATCATGCCGCCGGACAGATCCACACCGACCAGGCGGCGTGCGAACGGGCGGATCAACGGCGCGCACAGACCCGTGCCGCAGCCGGCGTCCAGCACGTCCAGCGCAGAGGCCGGCGCGGGCAACACCTCGCCCAACGCATCGATGAGCACCTGCGGCGCACGATAGTTGAGGTTGTGCAGCAGCTGCTCGTCGAAGCTGTCGGCGAAACCGTCGAACAAGTTGCGCACGTAGGCGTCATCCGCGCGTGGCGGAGCATCGGCGCCGCCGCAGGCCGCCAGCATGTGCCGCGGCACCGGATTGTCCGCATCCCGCGCCAGCCAGTCGCGGTACACCTGCACCGCCTCGTCGCGGCGCTGCAATGCGTACAACGACACGCCCAGTTGCTCCAGCGCGCGCAGCAAGCGATCGTCCAGCGCGAAAGCGGTGCGAAAGCACTCGACCGACTGTTCCATATGTTCGATGTTCTGCGCGTAGTTGCGCAGGAACAGGCCCAGCAGGTAATGCCCCGGCGCAAACTGCGGCGCCTGCTGCACCAGCTTCGTGTAGGCATCGAGCGCCTCTTCCCCGCGCTCCTGCGCCTCCAGCACCACCGCGAGATTGCTCAGCGCCTGGTAATGCTGCGGCCCGCACGCCAGCGCGCGTCGGTAGCATGCCTCCGCCTCGGCCAGACGCCCGCGCTCCTTGTGGATATTGCCCAGGTTGTTGTGCGCATCCGGATGCCTAGGCGTGATCTGCAGCGCCGTCTGGATCAACTCCACGCCCTCCTCGCTGCGCCCGCGCTGGTGGCTGAGCACACCCAGGTAATGCAGCGCATCCGGCTGCGCCACGCGCAGTTCCAGCACCTCGCGATACAGCCGCTCGGCCGTGTCCAGGTCGTCTGCCTGATGCGCCTGCATCGCCTGCTTCAGCACGACAGCATGGTTCGGGGCAGCCATGCGCATGGCTGGCTCGCGAACGACGACGTTGGACGAATTGCGGTTCACACCTGCCCCCATCACCCGATCAACACCGTGAAACATCCCAGCACGATCGTGCCGCCGTGCGCGCAGGAATCGCCCATGCGCGCCGCCGGCTGTCCGCCAATCAATACCTTCGGCGAACCCACGATGATGCTGTCCGGTGGCCCCACGCACACCGCCATGTCGCCCACTCGCGCTGCCGGCAGGCCGCCGATCAGTACCGTGGGCGCACCGGGCGCGGAAATCGGGCCGCCGACGTGCGGCACGATGCCGGTCACCATCGGGCAGACATGCATGTCGGTAAGGCGGGCAGCGGGTTGCATGGCTATTTACCTCGGAAAGCAAACAAAAAGTGAACCTGATCCGCTTCGCTCCATCGCCTACGGATTGAAACATTCGATAGCGCGACCACCAGCCGCAGCAGCAGCCCAGTGACCCGCCGCGTTATTAAGAATGGTCTCCTGAGCCTGAGACAGAAAATAATTGACGCTGCCAATCTGATTCGCATTATATAAATAACCACTTGGCGGGTGCCTTCTGGTCACTGCCGTTGCAAGAATTCTACACAATGGATTACCGGGAATCGTATCGTAGATATAACCGAGATACTCCATCCACATATGCGTCGGGGTTACATCGCCTGGATATTCAAACTCCCCATAGATGATGCAATTGTGTGTCGTGGAAGAAGATATCCTGGCAGGCAAGAACTGGGTTACCTTTTGATCATGGGTTCCCGCATAGTTTTCGGTAAACAGCATCGTGCCCAAAGCGACGATGTTGTTGTTGACGTTGGTCGCCTGCCCATCATTCACCCAACCATCGATGGCCCATACCCTGCAGCTGCACCCTAAATTAAAAGCCATTCTCTCTCTCCCATGATATTAACTTTCGACCATCAAACGAAGAAAAGCGCCGGTTTCACTTGTTTGACCAGGCATGCGGATCGGAAAGTTAACCCAGTCATTTTTCCTGCCAACGGCGTTGCCCAGGAAGCGCAACGAGTCGATTTCTCATCCACCCAGCACTGCATGCACGCACATAGCGCAGCGCCCTTGGATTTGACATAGACCACCTCGAACGTCAGCGCGTCGAACCTCATTTATCGGATCTACATCCACCGCGCGGGTGGTTGTCCTTGACCAACCTGCCCGCTCGCCGTGGGCGCCACGACAATGTCTCCGAGATGCCCGAATGTGATATCGACGCTGCTCCAGCTCGTCGTATCGAATTCCTCCAGCTTGTCAAATGCGTCGTTCAACTCGCCGACAAAATCGTAGAGCGGTGCCATTTCTGTCGAACCCCAGACATTCCTCGCCCCGATCAGATAAATCGCGGAAACCGTCCCGATCAGCGCCTGCTTCGAGCGCATGTTCTGGACGACCTGCAGTGGCGCGACACTCGCCATCCCGGTAACTGGCCGCGAAAAATGCCCACCGACGACATATGCGGGATCCTTGTAGACGACCGTCAATGTCATGCAGGTGTTTATTCCCGGGTAGACGACATCCTCGCCACCTGCATGGCAAGCCCCTGTCTGCCCCTCCGTAAGTCTCATGCCTTCTCCTGACTATGTTTGGATAAAACAGAAAACGGGATCGGGTTCACTTCTGGCCCGACGGCTCAGGCAAACGCATACGAAAACCCTGCATCGCCGGTTCCGACCTTCACCCCCGTCACCGGCACGCCTTCGATCATGCGATTGAGGAACTCCCGCGAAACATCCGGCAACATGCTGTTAGTCAGAATCGCATCGATCATCCGGCCACCCGATTCGCTCTCGGTGCAGCGGCTCACCACCAGCCTTACCACTTCGTCGTCGTAATCGAACGGAATGCGGTAGCGCGCTTCGATGCGCTTCTTGATGCGGTTGAGCTGCAGCTTCACGATCTCGCCGAGCATCTTTTCGCTGAGCGGGTAATACGGAATCGGCACCAACCGACCCAGCAAAGCGGGCGGGAAGACCTTCAGCAACGGCTCGCGCAATGCCTTGGCCATGCCGTCGGGATCGGGCATCAGCTCCGGGTCCTTGCACAGGCTGGCGATGAGCTCCGTACCAGCGTTGGTGGTGAGCAGGATCAGGGTGTTCTTGAAGTCGATGGAGCGGCCCTCACCGTCTTCCATCACGCCCTTGTCGAACACCTGGAAAAAGATCTCGTGCACGTCGGGATGGGCCTTCTCCACCTCGTCCAGCAGCACCACGGAGTACGGCTTGCGGCGTACGGCTTCGGTGAGCACGCCGCCTTCGCCGTAGCCGACGTAGCCGGGCGGTGCGCCCTTGAGCGTGGAGACGGTGTGCGCTTCCTGGAACTCGCTCATGTTGATGGTGATGAGGTTCTGCTCTCCGCCGTACAGCGCCTCGGCCAGCGCCAGCGCGGTTTCGGTCTTGCCGACGCCGGAGGTGCCGGCGAGCATGAACACGCCGATCGGCTTGCTGGGGTTGTCCAGGCCCGCGCGCGAAGTCTGGATACGCTTGGCGATCATCTCCATCGCGTGGTCCTGGCCGATGACGCGCTGGCCCATCAGCCTGGCCAGGTTCATCACCGTCTCGAGCTCGCTCTTGACCATGCGGCCGACCGGGATGCCGGTCCAGTCGGCGACCACGGAACCGACGGCAACATAATCCACGGTGGGCAGGATCAATGGATGCTCGCCCTGCAATTCGGCCAGTTGCGCCTGCAGGCCTTTCAGTTGCTCCAGCGCGGCGGCACGCTCGGCATCGCTTAGCGCAGGCTCCGGAACGATGGTCTCGGCTTCGGCGTTCGCGGCCTGTTCCAGCTTGCTGCCGGTGCCTTCCACCGGTGCCGCGTCCCCGCGCAACTTGGCGCGGCTGGCGAGGATCTGTTCGACCAGCACCTTCTCGGCCTGCCAGTCGGCTTCGAGCTTTTCCAGTCGCGTCTTCTGCGTGGCGAGCTTCTCGTTGGCATTGGCCTCGCGCTCGGCCACGTCCACGCCCACGGTCTTCTCGCGGCCGATAATGCCCAACTCGGTTTCCAGCGCCTGGATGCGCTTGCGCGTGTCGTCCACTTCCGGCGGCACCGCGTGCTGGCTGATGGCGACGCGGGCGCAGGCGGTGTCGAGCAGGCTCACCGCCTTGTCCGGCAGCTGCCGCGCGGGGATGTAGCGATGCGACAGCCTGACCGCGGCTTCCAGCGCCTCGTCGAGAATCTGCACGCGATGATGTTTCTCCATCACGCTGGCGACCCCACGCATCATCAGGATGCCCTTCTCCTCGCTGGGCTCGTCGATCTGCACGGTCTGGAAGCGCCGGGTGAGCGCCGGGTCTTTCTCGATGTGCTTCTTGTACTCGGCCCAGGTGGTGGCACCGACCGTGCGCAGGTTCCCGCGTGCCAGCGCGGGCTTGAGCAGGTTGGCGGCGTCGCCGGTGCCGGCCGCACCGCCGGCGCCGACCAGGGTGTGCGCCTCGTCGATGAACAGGATGATCGGCTTCGGCGACGACTGCACTTCCTCGATCACCTGGCGCAGGCGGTTCTCGAACTCGCCCTTCATGCTGGCGCCGGCCTGCAGCAGACCGACATCGAGGGTGCGCAGCTCCACGTCCTTCAGCGGCGGCGGCACGTCGCCGTTGGCGATGCGCAGCGCGAAGCCTTCGACCACGGCGGTCTTGCCCACACCGGCCTCGCCCACCAGCATCGGATTGTTCTGGCGGCGACGCATGAGGATGTCCACCACCTGCCTGATCTCCTCGTCGCGACCGACGATCGGATCGATCTTGCCGTTGCGCGCCTGCTCGGTGAGATCCACGGTGAACTGGCGAAGCGCTTCCTGCTTGCCCATCTGTGCAGGGCCCATCGCGCCGCTGGCCTCGCCCGGCGCGGCGCCACCCATGTGGAAACCGTCGCTGGCGCTCTGGCCATCCTCGGGCGAGCCTGCCACCACTTCGGCGAACTTCTCGGCCAACGCCTCGGGTTTGATCTTGTCGAACTCGGCCGAGATGCCCACCAGCACGTTGCGCAGGTGGCGCGTGCGCACCACACCGACCATGAGGTAGCCGGTGCGCACCTGCGCCTCGCCGAACATCAAGGTGGCGAACACCCAGCCACGCTCGACCGCTTCCTCGACGTTGCTGGACAGGTCGGAGATGGTGGTGGAACCACGCGGCAGGCGGTCCAGCGCGTCGGTGACGTCGCGCACCAGGTTCGACGGATTCAGGTTGAACTGCTTGACGATGCGGTGCAGGTCCGAATCCTGCAACTGCAGGATCTGGTGGATCCAGTGCACCAGTTCCACGTACGGGTTGCCCCGCAACTTGCAGAACACCGTGGCGCTCTCGATGCCGCGATAGGCCAGCTTGTTGAGCTTGCCGAACAGGGCGCTGCGACTAATCTCGGCCATGAATCTATCCTTGCGGTTGCGATGGCGGCACGACAGCGGTCGCCGCGACGATGAAATGGACGAACGGTGGAAAAGCCATGCGCTACCCCACCGGCTTGAGTACGACGTGATCGGCGTCCGCGCTCTGCTGCAAACGACCCAGCCAGGTGGACAGGCCCATGCGGCCGGCCTGCCCCAGCCGCGTGACGGGCACCTCGGCCTGCTTCAGCACGAGCTGCACGTCCCAGGCTTTTTCCTCGCCCACGTAGGTCTTCGCCGCGGCCACCAGCTGGCGCAGCGCCTCGCCACCGGGCAGGAAGTTGTTGAACTGCGCGCGCGTCAGCGGCCCCAGGCGCAGGCGGAAGCGCTGCTGCGAGCCCCACACGTATTCACCCATCACCGCGGTGCGGCCCATGCCGGCCACTTCCGGCGAGGCGCCCAGCCGCAGATGCGCGGCGTTCGGCAGGCGCATCCATTCGGCGACGAACTCCACGATGCGCACCGGGATATGGAAGAAGTGTTCGAGCAGGCTGCGCAGCCCCTCGGCATTGCGTGCCTGGGTCAGCAGGCGACCGGCGAAGAAGCGCTTGTACTGGTCCGGCAGCGCGTCGCGACCGTCGAGGTTCGGTGTCGACAGGCCCACCAGCGCGCCCATGTACAGGCGGAAACGGTCCTCGTCCGGACGATCGAGCTGTACCGTCGGCTGCGAGTCCGCCCAGGCGCGGTAGAGCAGGCTCAGCATGCGGTGATGGAAGATGTTGGCGAACGCGGTGAAGGTGGCGTCCTTCGCGTTGCGCTCTCGATCGAGCGCGTACTCGGTGAGGTGCAGCGGCAGCGGCGCATTCGGCCCGAACAGGCCGAGGAACAGACCATGCAGGCGCGCCGGCTTGCCGTCCGCGGCGGGCTCGTAGCGATCCACGGAACGCGGCGCGAACGCCAGCGTCGGCGTCTGGCACAGGCGCACGGCATCCTCGGCCGGCTTGGTCGATTCGCCCAGCCGCGGCCGCTCGGGATGCGCGCACTCGATCAGGCGGAGCGCCTCGAAGAAATCGAAGGCTTCCGGCTGTTCGCGCAGCGCGCGCTCCAGCGCTACAGGATCTGTCGTTTGCCGAGTCGGGCGGGCCATCGGGCCACCTCGTTGCGTTCCAGGGTGCGCAGCACGGTCTCGGTGAACGAGTTCACCGAGACGTACCGCGCGAAGAAGTGCTGCATCACCGAGCCGAGCAGGAAGGCGCCGGTGCCCTCGAAGGCACCGTCGTCGCAGGTCAGCGTGATCTCCAGCCCGCGGCCGAAGCTGATCGGCCCCGGCACCGGAATGCGCCGCACCACCGGCTCGGCACGCACTGCCTTGATGCCCTCGATCTGGCGCCGCGCACCGGCGTCGAACTCGTCGCAATACAGCGTGAGCATCTCGCGCAGCGCCGCGGCGCCCTCCTCGTTGCTGTCGCCCAGCAAGGACACGTAGTTGAGCTGCAGGTGGCTGACCAGTCGCCATGCCGTCTCGCCGTTCGCCGCCGGCGCGCGCGGCTTGGTGGGGCCAGCCACGCAGCGGATCGAGGTGACCGGCGCGCCGGTGTCGAGCGTGAAATCGGTACGCGACTTGCCCACCGGCATCTGCAGCGGCAGGTCGCGGTTGGTGCACAGCAGGCGCATGCCGATCTGGCGCAGCTGGGTCGCATACGGCGCGTCGCTGGCGTCCACCAGCGCGATGAACACCTCGTTGCCGACGTAGCTGGAGCGCGCGCCCTGCAGCTTCTGCCGCGACGACAGCAGGCGCGGTTCGCGGCGGATCGTGTAGAACGCGGCGCTGCCGCTGTGCCAGGTGCGCTCGTCGCTGCCGTAGAACGGCTGGAAGCGCTGCTCGGGTTCCTGGCGATCGCCGAAGCCCTCCACTTCGGTGACGCTGTGGATCTCGAAATCCATCGGCCGCGTGCGGTCCGGCAGGATGTGGTACTCGGTGCGCCCCTGCTGCAGGTGGATGCGGTCGGCGCGGCGCGGAAACAGGTTGATCGCCGGCGTGCAGAACAGCCGGAAGTTGCCCGCGTCCACCGCGTTGTGCAACCGGCTCACGCTGCGGTCGAACAGCACGACGATCTCGAACTCGCTGCCCTGCGAACGCGCCAGCACCGATTTCAGCCCGGTGAACACCGCGAACAGGAAACGTTCCGGACAGGCGAAATATTCCTGCAGCAACCGGTAGCCGCTGAACGAGCGGTCGGTGTATGGCAGCAGCGCCTCGTCGTCGGCGAAACCCTTGTCGTGGATGGCGCCGGCGTCGAAGCTCTCGCTGATCGTGCCACCCGCGCCCGGCGTGCGCACCACGTAGCCGACCGCATTGCCGAGCAGCTGTTCGTACAGGCGCTTGGGCAGTTCGTCGGCGCCGGCTAGGAACACCGGCAGCTCGTCCAGCGCCAGCATGTTCGCCTGCGCACCGGCGGTGACGGTGAACTTCAGCCGCAGTCCCGCGCGCACCGTCTTGTTCGCCGGCATCGGCACACCGGCGGCGGCGAGCGCGGCGGGTGTCTCGAAATACTTCGCCTCGACCAGCTCCAGCGGCCACAGCGTGACGTCGTGCGCGGTGCGATATTCGCAGGCGGTACGCTCGTCGTGCCCGGTGAGGCCGCGCAGCGCGATGTGCCGCGCCACCGTGTGTCCGGTGGCCAGCGCGCTTTCCTTCGGATCGGGATGCAGTTGCACCACCGCCATCGAGGGCACCGGCGCGAGGTAATGCGGATAGATCATTTCCAGCAGATGCTGGGTGAACACCGGATGCTGCGCGTCGAGTTTCAGCTGGACGCGCGCGGCGAGGAAGGCGAAGCCCTCCAGCAGCCGCTCCACATACGGGTCGGCGCACTCGAAGCCTTCCATGCCCAGGCGCCCGGCAATCTTCGGATACTCGCGCGCGAACTCGCCGCCCATCTCGCGGACGTGCTGCAACTCGCGGTTGTAATAACGGAGCAGGCGCGGGTCCATGGTCAGGCTCTCATCCGAAGCTCTCCGACACGTTGAACTTGCCCGTCTCCAGGTCCACTTCGGTCTTCAGGTACAGGTTCAGCGGAATCGGCTGCGCCCACATTTCGGATGCGATGTTGAACACCAGCGAGCGGCGATCCATGCGCTGGGCATCGGTGTTCAGGGTGACCTGCAGGGTGCCTGGCGTGAGCCGCGGCTCGAACGCAAGGATGGCGTCGCGCACCTGGCGCTGCAGCACGTCGGCCTTGACGCCCGACAACGCGGTGCCGGTGAGATCGGGGATGCCGAAGTTGAGCACCGAGCGCGCCACCTCAGGGTAGTCGGCCAGATCCTCGTCCGTGCTCAGGTTCACGCAGTTGAGCAGCCACGACATGTCGCGCGCCACGCAGTCGCGCAGCCGCGTGGCCGAGATCACGCGCTTCTCGCGGCTCTCGTCGGCCTTGCCCGGCTCGTCGTCGGTGAGGCGATCGAGCAGCGAGGGCTGCAAGCGTTCCTGGGTAGTGAGTTCGGCCATGACGTATCCTGCTCAGGCCGCGTTGAATGAAATGCTGCGGATGTCCAGCAGCGGGTATTCGCCGGCATCGGTGGCCAGCATGCGCTGACCCGAGCCTGCGTAGCACTCGCCGCCGAGATCGGTCCAGTCAGTCCTGCGCGCCAGCACCAGTTCGCTGTCCGCTGCGCGTTCGGAATCGGGGTAACGGCACGGAATGAAACCCACCGCCTGGCCGCCGTTGCTCCACGTCACCTGCACCGGCGCCCACACCTTGTCGCGCAGGTCGACCGGTGGGTCGAACTGCAGTTCCTTCAGGCGCGCGAACGGCACCCAGGCGTAGCCACCGTTGACGATCATCTCCAGGCACGGACCGAAGCGCGGGTCGGCATCGGCGATCCACTCGAACGGCGTGCCGTCGATGCTGCCGCTCACCGCCTCGGCCTGCTCGAACGCCTGCTCGCGCAGCGGCTGCGCCTGCGCATGCCGGCCTTCGGCCAGCAGCTTGAGCGACTGCAGCAGGAGTGCCAGCCATTGCGCGGGTTCGCCGATCACCATCGGCGATCGCATGCCGGTCATCACGTCCCGCCGTTCCAGCTCGCCGAGCAGGGCCCGACTGTACGCGCCCACCATCAGCGCGTTGAGCGGATCGAGCTCGCCGCTCACCTTGAGCTGGTTCTGCGCACGTTCCCACTGCCCCAGCAGCGACAGCAACTGGAACAGGAACACCCGCGCCTTCGCGTCTGCCGGGTTGCCGCGCACTTGCGCGGTCAGGCCTTGCAGCGCCTCGTCCAACCGACCTTCTTTCAGCATGTTTTCGGGAGTCATGTCCGTGCTCAGGCATAGAGGGGTTGGTGGAACGAGGTCACTGCAGGGGCCGGTTCGAACTCAGGCGCTGGCCACCTGCTGGATGTCGTAGGTGAAGTCCTTCGTGCCGCCATCCTTGCCACCCTTGTCGTCCTGCGGCTGGAACGAATACTTGAACTTGCCGAAGTGCAGGGTGACGTTCTCGGTGAGCTTGTCCTCGCCGCCGCTGCCGCCGGTGGACAGCGAAGTCACCAGCACGCCTTCGGAAAGCTCGATGGTGAGGAAGTCGGTCTGCTCGCCGGTGGCGTTGGTGACGTACAGCCACGCCTGATCGACGCGACCGCCGGTGCAGCAGGCATTGAGCAGCGCGTTGGAGCAGCCGTCCACGTACTTGGTGATGGAGATGTCCTGCACGTGCGCCTTGCCGCCGCTGGCCGCGCCGGCGCCAGTGTGCAGGTCACCGGTGTTGCTCACGCCCCATGACCACGCGAGGATCGGCACCTCGCCCTTGTGCTTCTTGTGGTTGGACGCGCCCTCGATCTTGACCTTGCCCGAACCGAACTTGATGTGCATGTCGAATGCCATGAAACCTCTCCTCAGTTGTCTGCTTGATGGTGGATGCCGTCAGGCCAAGGCGTTGCCCTAACCCGACGATCCTTTTTGACAGCGGTACATCACTGAAACGTCGCGACGATACTCAGGCCTTCGCCGCCGACGGCAGGCGCGACACCAGCCGCAGCGACACGGTGAGACCCTCCAGCTGGTAATGCGGCTTGAGGAAGAACTTGGAGGTGTAGTAACCCGGCGCGCCTTCCACTTCCTCCACCACCACCTCGGCCGCCGACAGCGGCTTGCGCGCCTTGGTCTGCTCGCTGGAGTTGGTAGGGTCACCGTCCACGTACTGCATGACCCAGTTGGTCAGCCAGTTCTGCATCTGCTCGCGACTGCTGAACGAGCCGATCTTGTCGCGCACGATGCACTTCAGGTAATGCGCAAAACGGCTGGCTGCGAACAGGTACGGCAGGCGGCAGCTCAGCGCCGCATTGGCGGTGGCGTCGGGGTCGTCGTACTCCTCCGGCTTGGCCAGCGACTGTGCGCTGATGAAAGCGGCCATGTCCGAGTTCTTGCGATGCACCAGCGGCATCAGGCCCATCTTGTCCAGCTCGGCCGAACGGCGATCCGTGATCGCGATCTCGGTGGGGCACTTCATGTCCACGCCGCCGTCGTCGGTGGGGAAGGTGTGCACCGGCAGGCCTTCCACCGCGCCGCCGGACTCGATGCCGCGGATGCGCGAGCACCATCCGTATTCCTTGAAAGAGCGGTTGATGTTCACCGCCATCGCGTAGGCAGCGTTCTGCCACGTGTACTTGGACGAGTCGGCGCCCGAGGTGTCCTCCTCGAAATCGAACTCCTCCACCGGATCGGTCTTGGCGCCGTACGGCAGGCGTGCCAGCGTGCGCGGCATGGCCAGGCCAAGATACTTGGCGTCGTCCGACTCGCGCAGCGAGCGCCAGGAGGCGTATTCGGGCGTGGAGAAGATCTTCGCCAGGTCGCGCGGGTTTGCCAGCTCGTTCCAGTTGTCCATGCCCATCAGGGTGGAATTGGCCGCCGCGAGGAACGGCGCGTGCGCGGCTGCGGCCACCTGCGCGATGCCGCCCAGCAGTTCCACGTCGGGCGGGCTGTGATCGAAGTAGTAGTCGCCGATCAGGCAGCCATACGGCTCACCGCCGAGTTGACCGTACTCTTCCTCGTACATCTTCTTGAAGATCGGGCTCTGGTCCCACGCCGTGCCCTTGTAGCGCTTGAGCGTCTTGCCCAGTTCCTTCTTGGAGATGTTCATCACGCGGATCTTCAGCTGCTGATCCGTCTCGGTGTTGTTGACCAGGTGATGCAGGCCGCGCCACGCGCTTTCCAGCTTCTGGAAGTCCTCGTGGTGCATGACCAGGTTGAGCTGCTCGCTGATCTTGCGGTCCAGCTCGGCCACGTAGGCGTTGATGGTCTGGGTGACGTCGTCGGAGACGATGTCCGCCTTGTTCAAGACCTGCTCGGCGAGCGTGCGGACGGCGGATTCCACCTCCTCCTTCGCGCGCTCGCTCTTGGGCTTGAATTCCTTGCTCAGCAGCGCGGCGAAATCGTCGGGTACCAGGGTCTGTGTTGCGCCGCCCTGTTCGGCCAGTTTCTCGGTTGCCATGGTCGCTTACTCCCCGTCCTTGCCGTCGCCGGGCTTGGGCGCCGACACCAGTGATTGCAGCAGCGCCGGATCGTTGATCGCCTGGGCGATCAGCTTCTCCGCACCGGCCTTGCCGTCCATGTAGGTGCCGAGGTTGGCGAGCTGGGTGCGCGCCTCCAGCAGCTTCGCCACCGCGCCCACCTTGCGGGCCACCGCGGCGGGCGAGAAGTCGTCCATGCTCTCGAAGGTGATGTCCACGTTGAGGTTGCCCTCGCCGGTCAGCGTGTTCGGCACGGCGAAGGAAACGCGCGGCTTCATCGACTGCAGGCGGTTGTCGAAGTTGTCCACGTCGATCTCCAGCGCCTTGCGCTCCTCGATCGCCGGCAACTCGGCGTTGTTGGCACCGGACAGGTCGGACATCACGCCCATCACGAACGGCACCTGCACTTTCTTCTGTGCGCCGTAGACCTCGACGTCGTACTCGATCTGCACCCGCGGCGCACGGTTGCGCGCGATGAACTTCTGACTGCTTTGCTTGGCCATGCTGATATCTCCTTGGAGAGGGTCTGCCGGTACTTGGGTGTCGGATAGGGTTGCGGCGTTCGGTTTTCCGGTGGCACTAAACATGGTGAATGGCGGCGACAGATGTGCGGCAGGCGCCCGGCACGGACGCGTGCAGCTCATCGGATCGTCAATCAATACGTTGCCTTCGCAGGCCTGCGAAGGGTTGCCGCTCGGTGCGTGGCTTCATCCCCCGGGTTGCACTGCGTGGGCGGGCGTACTGCCTTTCCACTTGGTTAATGCGCAGCGCTCCGGCGGAACTGGTCAACCATCGCCAGATGCATTCATGTTTCGTTCATGTTGAAAACATGGCCCGCGCTGGCCATGCACGCCATCGCAGGCGGGAGCGGGGAAAACGTCCCCTTCGGTCCCACCAACGGCGATACCCCCGGGCATCGAGCCGGCGATCGGTTATCCCTGAAGCTCGCGCTGCAGCCACGCCCGCGCGAGACGCCATTCGCGTTGCACGGTGGCGGGCGAGATGCCCAGCGCCACGCCGATCTGGTCGGCGTTGAGGCCCACGAAGAAGCGCATCGAGACGATGCTGGCCTGGCGGGGGTCGAGCTTCTCCAGCGTCACCAGGCATTCCAGCAACGCGGTGTAGTCCACCTCCGGCGTCAGCGAGCCGGAGACCTCGGAAAGTTCGATGCGATCGCTTTCCTGCGGGCGCTTGAGCGCCTGGCGACGACGGGCCGCGTCGACCAATACCTCGCGCATCGCCCGCGCGGCCACGCCGAGCAGATGACCGCGGTTTTCCCACTCCAGCGCGCCTTGTCCGCCGAACACTTTCAGGTATGCCTCGTTGACCAGCGCGGTGGCACTGAGCGTGCGCTCGCTGCGGTTCTGGCGCAGCTGCGCACTGGCCAGCCGGTACAGCGCGGCATACATCTGGCGCAAGGCCTCGTCCATCGCGGCCGCATCGCCGGCCTGCGCCGAATGCAGCAGGCGGGTCACTTCGGCGTCGCGTGCGCTGCTCATCGGTCGCCCTGCATCAATGCATCGCCACGCTGTCGGTGGCAGCGCAATTCGGCAGCAGGGGAGCCACCGTTGTGCTGCCGCGCACCTGCGCAGCGCGCTGGAGTTGATGCAGCGCCACGCTGCGGCGGCTGCACGCACCCCAGCGTCCACTCGCCAGCGGCATGTTCGCCGTCGCCAGCGACGCGGCGGTGGTGTAGTCGCCACGCATGAGAGCCACGCGTCCACGCAGCAGCGCGGCATCCAGCGCCGGCTTGCCACTCGGCGCTGCCTTGCTGCGCTGATTGAATGCCTCCAGCTCGGCCAGCCGCTGCGCGGCGAGCTCGACCTGCCCTCTCTTCAGCGCCGCCTCGCCCTGCCCGGCCACGCTTGCGGCGTAGCTGCCGGGCGACACCTGCTGCTCGCGCGTACCCAGTTGCGCCTGCGCCTGCTGGAAATCGCGCATCGCCGCGGCGGCATCGCCCCGATGCAGCGCCACCGCACCCAGCACGTTCAGCGCATTGGCCCGGTTGATGACGGCCCAGGCGGATCGGCTCGCCACGCGCTGCGCCAGTTGTGACAGTTGCGGCACGAGCAGGGCCTCGGCATCGGCGTCGCGACCGAGTTCGACATACTGCTGTGCCAGCTTGTCGAGCGTGCCCAGGTAGAAATCCGGCGAATCGGCGGCGAAGCCCTGGGCGATATCGAGCGCGCGTTGCAGCGCCGGCAATGCCGCGGCCGGCTGCCCGGCCTGTCCCAGTGCGCCGCCGAAGTAGGACAGCAACCCCGCCAGCCCCGGGCCGGGCGTGCCGATCATGTGGTCATAGTCGGCCAGTGCCTGCCGGTACAGTTGCAGTGCGCCGGCAGGATCGCTGCGTATGGATACCAGCGCCAGCACGAAGCGGTAGTAGACCACGGCGGGATCGTCCTTCACGTAGTAGTGCCCGGCTGCGTCCAGCGCGCGCCGTGCGGCGGCGATCGCTGCCGCATCTTCGCCTGTTGAGGCCTCCGCCATGCTCAGCACCGCCAACGCCTGCATATGCAGTTCGTGGTCGGGCTGCGCGCGCGCGTCCAGCTGCGCCACGATCTGCCGGATCTGCTCGGTGATCTGCGCCAGGGGCAGGTCGAGCACGCCGAGCTGGTTGTAGAGCAGGTTGATGCGCACACGCAGGATCGCGTCCTCGTGGTCGCCCGGCGCCTGCCCCAGCAACACGATCGCCTGCTGGTCGAGCGGGATCGCCGAGGACAGGTCGATCACCGTCGAATACGCGCGGCCCAGCGCCGCCAGCACCTCGCCACGCTCCAGTGCATCGGCGGCATAGGTCTGCTGCAGTGTGCGCGCCTCCCTCAGCAGCGGGATCGCCTTGTCACTCAGGCTCAGCTGGTTGTACGAGCGCCCCATCGACAGCAGCAGGCGAGTGCGCACCGGCGCGGCGATATCCTTGCGCGTCATCAGCTGCGCGGCGCCGCGATCGAGTACCTCGCGCACGGTGACATGGCTGCCGTGCGCGTGGGTGGGGTCGGCGTTCTCGAACAGATCCTGCAGGAAGCCAGCAATCGCCTGCGTCTTGTCACGCTCGATCTCCACCCGCCGCAGCTGCGTCTGACGCACCGCTGCGAAGCCCATCAGCATCGTCAGCAGCAGCGCAGTCACGCCCAACCCCAACCGGTGCCGGCGCATGAACAGCCAGGCGTGATACCAGCGGCGCCCCTGCCGTGCGCGCACCGGCCGCGAGGCGAGGAACCGGCGCAGGTCGTCGGCCAGCTTGCCCACGCTGGCGTAGCGCCGGACAGGATCGCGACGCAGCGCCTTCAGCACGATGGCGTCGATGTCGCTCGGCACCGCGCGCACCGCCTGCCGGGTCTGCGGCGATGCCTTGTGCAGCTGTCGCCCAGGCGATATCAGGTGACCGGTGACGATCGCGTTGGACACATCCATCGCCACGTCCGTTGCGTGATTGCCGAACGGACGCACACCGCACACCAACTGGTACAGCACCACGCCGAGCGACCACACGTCGGCCGCCGTGCTCAGCGGCTGACCACGCACCTGCTCCGGGCTGGCATAGGCCAGCGTCAACGCGCGCTGCGCGGTCAGCGTGCGCGCCGTGGCCACGCCATCGACGTGATCGAGCAGCCGGGCAATGCCAAAATCCAGCAGCTTCGGCTCGCCCTCGGCGGTGACCAGGATGTTCGCCGGCTTGATGTCGCGGTGGATCACCAGATGCTCGTGCGCGTACTGCACCGCTGCGCATACCTTGAGGAACAACGCCACGCGTTCGCGCAGCGACAGCCGCTGCCGTTCGCACCACTGGTCGATGCATTCGCCCTCGACGTACTCCAGCGCCAGAAACGGGCGCCCATCGCGAGTGCTGCCCGCGTCGATCAGATGCGCGATGTTCGGATGACTGAGCGTCGCCAGGATGCGCCGTTCCTCCGCGAAGCGCTGCCGCAGCTCGCCGCTCGGCATGCCCAGCGCGTGCAGGAACTTCAGCGCCACTGGCTGGCGGATCTCGTTCGGGGTGCCCTCGTCCAGCAGGCGCTCGGCCAGATAGACCACGCCCATGCCGCCTTCGCCCAGCCGGCGCAGGATGCGGTACTGGCTGCTGCCGGCCGCGCACACGCTGGAACCGCTGTCGTCGAGCAAATCCACCAGCAGCGGCAGGTCGGTGCCCCCGGTGGTGATCTCGGCCGCTTCCAGCATCCAGCGCACTTCGTCGTACAGCGCCTCGTCGGCGCCACAGGCCGCCGCGACGCAGTCCGCCCGCTCCGCCGCTGCGAGATCCAGCGCGGCCAACGCGATCGGCTTCGCGCGCAGATAACGCTCCCTACGTTCCTCGCCCATGCCGCCCCCTGAAGCGCCTGGATTCCCCGGAGTCCGAAAGTATAGGCGTTGCGACCACGTTCGCACATGTGCATGACGAAATATGGTATGCATCTGCGCATTACACAGCTTCCGTCGCGGCTGAAGCCGCCCCTACAACGCTGCGCGGCTTTCCAGCGCCAGCGCTGTGAGCCGATCGAGCTCTTCCTCGGCAAACCCTGCCTCGCGCCTGGCCGGCAGGTTGAACGGGCCGCGCAGGCTGACACCCATGTAATCGCGCAGCAGTTCGAAGAACGTGTCGACCGGATCGACGCCGTCGCGCTCGCAACAATGGTGATACCAGCGGGTGCCGGCGGCGACGTGGGCGACCTCCTCGCGCAGGATGACCTCGAGGATCGCCGTCGTCCGGGTGTCGCCAAGGTGATTCAGGCGCTCGATCATGCCGGGAGTGACATCCAGCCCGCGTGCTTCCAGCACGCGCGGCACCAGCGCCATGCGGGCCGTGTCGCGGCCAGCGGTTTTCTCGGCCATCGCCCACAGGCCGTCGTGGGCATCGAAGTCGCCGTAGGCATGCCCGAGCTCCGCCAGTCGCCCCGACAGCATCGCAAAGTGGCGCGCTTCGTCGTTGGCGCAGCTGGCCCAGTCGCGGTAATACGCCTCCGGCTTGCCGCGGTAGCGATAGACCGCGTCCCACGCCAGATTGATCGCATTGAACTCGATATGCGCCACAGCGTGCACCAGGGCGGCACGCCCTTCCGCGCTGCCGAGTCCGCGTTGTGGCACCTGGCGGGCATTGACCAGTTGCGGCTTTGCCGGGCGGCCGGGAGCGGTGATCGGTTCGGGGAGCGCCGACGCGGGATCCGCGCGCAGTTCACCGGCCAGCAGGGCCTGCCAGGTTTCATGGGTAAGACGCAGCTTCTCTGCCGGGTCGGTGGCGTCGAGGCAACGCTTGGCGGCGACGTGGAGGTCGTTCATGGCAGTAAAGCTAAGGGCAACGGACAAGCAGCGAGGACGCATGTTCGGACTTCATCGCCCGAAAGCAAAAGAGCCAGCTTTGGCGCCCTCGCTACTCGCCGCTCGTCCCGCTCAAACCACCCGCCGCGCCGCCTTGGCGTCATCCGAGCGCAGCATCTGGATCTGTTCCAGGTAACGCTGATCGAGGCCGGTGACGTATTCGCCGGAGAAGCAGGAGGTATCGAACTGCTTGAGTGCCTCGTTGCCGTCCTGCACGGCCCAGATCAGGTCCTTGAGGTCCTGGTAGATCAGCCAGTCGGCGCCGAGCATCGTTTCCACCTCCTGCTCGGTATGGCCGGCGGCGACCAGTTCCGAGGCGGATGGCATGTCGATGCCGTAGACGTTCGGATAGCGTACCGGCGGCGCGGCAGAGGCGAAGTACACGTTCTTCGCGCCGGCATCGCGGGCCATCTGGATGATCTGTTTCGAGGTGGTACCGCGCACGATCGAGTCGTCCACCAGCAGCACGTTCTTCTTGCGGAATTCCAGGTCGATCGCGTTGAGCTTGCGGCGCACCGACTTCACCCGCTCACCCTGCCCCGGCATGATGAAGGTGCGGCCGATGTAGCGGTTCTTGACGAAGCCCTCGCGGAACGGCACGCCCAGCGCGCCGGCCAATGCGCTGGCCGCGGTGCGCGCGGTGTCGGGAATCGGGATCACTGCGTCGATGCCATGCTCGGGCCGCTCGCGCAGGATCTTCTCGGCCAGCTTCTCGCCCATGCGCAGGCGCGCCTTGTACACCGAGACATCCTCGATCATCGAATCAGGCCGCGCCAGATAGACGTATTCGAAGATGCACGGCGTATGCGCCGCACCTTCGGCGCAGCGGCGGCTGTACAGCTGCCCCTGGTCGGTGATGATCACCGCCTCGCCCGGCATGATGTCGCGGACGCGCTTGAAGCCGAGCACGTCGAACGCGACCGATTCGGAGGCAACCGCATATTCGCGGCCTTCCGCGGTGACCCGCTCGCCCAGCACCAGCGGGCGGATGCCATGTGGATCGCGGAATGCGACCAGGCCGTAGCCGAGCACCAGCGCCACGCAGGCGTAACCGCCGCTGGCGCGCGCATGCACGCCGGCAACCGCCTTGAAGATGTGGTCCGGGGTCAGCTCCATCCGGTCCTGGATTTGCAGCTCATGCGCCAGGACGTTCAGCAGCACCTCGGAATCGGACTCGGTATTGATGTGGCGGCGGTCACCTTCGAACATCTCGCGACGCAGCACGTCGGTGTTCACCAGGTTGCCGTTGTGCGCAAACGCGATGCCGTACGGCGAGTTGACATAGAACGGCTGCGCCTCGGCCGAACCCTCCGAGCCGGCCGTGGGGTAGCGGCAATGGCCGATGCCGATGCGTCCGCGCAGGCCGCTCATCGCGGCCTGCCCGAACACGTCGCGCACCAGTCCGTTGCCCTTGTGCAGGCGCAGCCGCGAACCGTCCACGGTGGCGATGCCGGCGGCGTCCTGGCCTCGATGCTGCAGTACCGTCAGTCCGTCATAAAGCGCCGATGCCACTTCGGTGGTACCGACAATGCCGATGATTCCGCACATGGTGTGTTGCCTGCTTCAGAAATTCTGGGAATGGGTGGCCGCACTGCTTGCAGTCGCCGGAGGTGCCTGGTGCGCCGATGCCGCAGTTGCAGGTGTCGCGCCCGATGTGGGGGCGCGCAGCGAGCTCGGCAAGCCATGCAGCTTGTCGAGCACCTCGGCTGGATGGATCCGATCAAGCACTTCCGACGGATGATGAAGATGCTCGCGTACGCTGGCCGACACGTCGGCAGGCATGTTCTGCCCCAGCCAGGCAGCGGCCTCCTGGAATTGCGGCAGCAACACTGACTGCTGCCACCACGACTCGCGCGTAAGCGCAGTAAGGCCAACCAGAAAAACCAGCAGCGTCACGATCAGGATGCCGCGCACGAAACCGAACACCATGCCGAACACCCGATCGATGCCGGACAGACCGGTACTCCAGATCAACCGCCTTACCGCGAAACGCACCAGCGCTCCGACTATCAGCACGGCGACAAAAACCACACCGTAACCGACGCTGTAGCGCAGGGAAGGTATCGAGATCGTGTGATCCAGATGCGCCGACACCACCGGCCCGAACGCCCATGTCACCCAAAACGCGGCGATCCAGATGACCAGCGACAGCACTTCGGAAATCAAGCCACGGAAAAGCCCGATCAGGACAGAAAGGGCCAGTACGCCGAGGATGATGCAATCGGTCCAGTTCATCCGTTCATCTACCTCGTTGACACCTTGAGCCGATGGCCACGCTCACACGTGCCATTCAGGGTACCGGGACGACGTTGCCATCGGTGCCCAGCTTGGCCTTGATCTGGTCGCGCAGGCGCAGTGCATCGGCGCGTTGTGTCTGCGGACCGGCACGCACGCGCCACAGCTGCTTGCCAGCGGACTGCACGGTATCGACGAAGCCGTCGAACCCATTGGCGCGCAGCTTGTCGCGCAGGGCGTTCGCGTCGGCCTGGTTGCTCATCGCGGCCAGCTGCACTGCCCAGCCACCGGCGCGGGTGGTCGTCTGCGGCGGCGCGGCGCCAGCGGCGGCGGCCGGCGCGGCGGCTTCGTCGTGGCTGGCATCCTGCTCAAGCCGCGCCGGCACGCCGGGGATCGACTGGGTGATCTTCAGGCGCGCCGCTTCGGCGGCCGCACGTGTCTCGAACGGCCCGGCAAGCACCAGGGTGCGCGGCTGGCCAGCCTGGGTGATGGTGCGGCCATTGACCGGATAACCCAGCGCGCGTACGCGATGCTGCAGGTTCGTGGCACCGGCCGCGCTGGCATAGGCGCTGAGATTCAACGTGTAGCTGCCATGCCCGACTGCTGCGGCAGTCACCGCAGCGGCCGTCGGCGATTGGGTCGTCGCGGGTTTCGATGCGACAGCGGCCGGCACGCCGGCCGTCGGCTTGTTCTGCATCGGAATCACCGGCTGGCCCGGTGAGGAGCCCGAGCCGGTGGTTACCGTCGTCGGCGTCGGCGCCTTGCCTGCCAGGGGATCGGTCTCGACGTCGCGCGGACGGGTCGAGCCGATATTCACCGTGGCCAGCTGACCCGCCGCACCTGGCGTAACGGCAGCCGGGCGGATCGACGACGAAGAGGCTGACGGAGTCGCCGCATTGGGCACGGACGTGGGCGCGGATGTGGCCACAGCCGCATCCGGATTCAGACTCATGGTCTTGGTCTGCAGGTCGCGGTCCGGTGCCGGCGGGATCGCCAGACTCACGGCCTGATCACCACCCGGTGTCGGCGATTTGCCGCTGAAGATCATGGGCAGGAACAGAACCGCCAAGGCGATCAGAACGGCAGCTCCCAGCAGGCGTGTTTTCAAGACTTCGCTCCAAGGCGGCAAACGTGGCACGTGACGGCGCGATTATACCTGCCTGCGCCGGATGCCATGGCTGATCGCTCGCGCGGCACAGTCAATACGTTCAGCCGACCGCTTCGGCAATGACCGCACTGGCCACGAAAAACGAGCCAAATGCGAGAATGCGCTCGCCCTGCCGCGCCGCCGCGCGGGCCGCCGCCAGCGCGGTAGCCACATCCGCATGCGCATCGAATACGGCCTGCGGGAGCACCTCCCGGAGTATTCCAGCCAGCGTCGCCACCGCCAATCCGCGCGGCGTAGCGTGATCCAGTCCGGCCAGATGCCAGTGGTCAATACGTGGACCAAGTGCGCCGATCACCCCGGCCACATCCTTGTCCGCCAGCGCGCCATACACTGCATGCACGCAACCGGCCGGCTGCGCATCCAGCCATTCGGCCAGCGCACGCGCGGCCTGCGGGTTGTGCCCCACGTCCACGACCAGGACCGGATCGCCGCCTAGCGACTGCAGTCGCGCCGGCACCCGCACTTCATGCAGCCCGGTGCTGACCGCTGCAAAGACATCCTTCGGCGCGAACGACGCGTCATCCGCCCACAGCGCATGCAGGGCAGCAATCGCCGCAGCCGCGTTGGCAAACTGCACCGGTGCGGCCAGCGCAGGTTCGGGCAGTTCCATTGCGCTGCCATCGCGATGCAGCCAGCGCCAGCCGTCGGCATGGCGTTCAGCGCGAAAATCAATGCCGGCGCGCTCGATCTGCGCACCGCATGCCATCAATGCATCGAGCAGGCCCGCCGGTGGTTCAAGCTCGCCGACGATGACCGGGCGCCCGGCCCGTGCGATGCCGGCCTTCTCGCGGCCAATGCTGTCGCGATCCGACCCAAGCCAGTCCATGTGGTCCAGATCCACCGTGGTGACGATCGCAATATCGGCGTCGACGAGGTTCACCGCGTCCAGCCGCCCGCCCAGCCCCACTTCGAGCACGACCACGTCCAGTCCGGCACGGGCAAACAGGTCCAGCGCGGCCAGCGTGCCGAATTCGAAATAGGTCAATGGGATGGCATCGCCTGAAGTCGCGCAACGCGCCGCCTCGATCCGCTCGAACGCCGCGATCAGCGCTGCATCATCGGCATTTGCGCCATCAATCCGTATACGCTCGTTGTAATCGAGCAGGTGCGGCGAGGTGAACGCGCCAACACGCAGACCGGCTGCCCTCAGCATCGCCTCGAGCAGGGCCACGGTCGAGCCCTTGCCGTTGGTGCCGCCCACCGTGATCACCCGATGCGCCGGAGCCGGCGCACCCATTCGTTGCCATACCTCGCGTACGCGATCGAGCCCCAGCTCGATGCTGCGTACGTTGACGCGTTCCTGGTACGCCAACCATTCGGCAAGATTGCGGGTCATGCAGTGACTTTGTGCGGGTGAGTCGAACGGCATCCGCGCAGCAGCGCGGACAGGCAGGCACAAAGTTTAAAGCATTGCCTCAGCCAAACAGGTGAATACCGCTGTAGTGCAGCGCCATGTACATGCCGAACAAGGTCCAGAACATTTTCTTCAGTGCCTTGCCGGCCAGCAGGGCCACCAGCAGGCCAAGCAACAGCGGCAGGTGTTTTTCCAGCGTGCTGCGGGTGTCGTTGATGACGTTCATGTGTGTTCTCCCGCACCCCCACGGTGCAGGAGAATGATCGTCCGGTGGCACAACCCGTCGCAGAGGCAACCGTCAATCATCGTCGGTGACAATCGTCACTCGATGCCTGCCTCACAACGGCACATGTCGCAGCCGCAGCGCATTGCTCACCACCGACACCGAACTCAGGCTCATCGCGAGCGCGGCGATCATCGGCGACAACGTGATGCCGAACCACGGATACAGCAAGCCGGCCGCAAGCGGCACGCCAACCGCGTTGTAGACGAAGGCAAAGAACAGGTTTTGCCGGATATTGCGCACCGTCGCCTGCGACAGCGTGCGCGCCCGCACGATCGCACCGAGCTCGCCCTTTACCAGGGTCACCTGCGCACTCTCCATCGCCACATCGGTACCGCTACCCATGGCGATGCCGATGTCAGATGCAGCCAGCGCCGGCGCATCGTTGATGCCGTCGCCAGCCATCGCCACGCGGCGACCCTCGATCCGCAGCGCGTTCACCACCGCGGCCTTGTCGGCCGGCGACACGTCGGCATGTACCTCGTCGATGCCCAGCGTGCGCGCCACCGTCTGCGCGGTAGTGGCGTTGTCGCCGGTGAGCATCACGATGCGCAGGCCGGCCGCGTGCAACGCCGCGATCGCCGCCGGCGTGTCCGGCTTGATCCGGTCGGCCACCGCCAGCAGGGCGGTCAATGTGCCGTCGACAGCCAGGAACATTACCGTGGCGCCCTGCCCGCGCAACTGCTCGGCGTGGGCGGTGGTTTCGCCGTCGATCGCGATGTGCAACTCGGCCATCAGCTTCGCATTGCCCAGCGCCGCCTCGTCGCGACCCACCTTCGCGCTGACGCCACGGCCGGTCAGCGACCGGAAGTCCGTCGCCACCAGCATCGCCGCGCCCTCGGCCTCTGCTGCCATCACGATCGCCCGCGCCAGCGGGTGCTCGCTCGGCCGTTCCAGCGCAGCGGCCAGTGCCAGCAAGTGTTCGCGCGCTTGACCACCCAGGGCGGCCAGCTCGGTCAGTGCCGGCTTGCCCATGGTCAGCGTGCCGGTCTTGTCCACCACCAGGGTGTCGATGTCACGCAGCCCCTCGATCGCGCTGGCATCCTTGAACAGCACGCCGTGGTGCGCACCGCGGCCGCTGGCGACCATGATCGAGATCGGCGTGGCCAGCCCAAGCGCGCACGGACAGGCGATGATCAATACCGACACCGCGGCAATCAGCGCATGCGTCAGCCGCGGCTCGGGCCCCAGGATCGCCCACGCCGCAAATGCCAGCAACGCGACCGCGACCACCGCGGGCACGAACCACGCCGCGACCCGATCGGCCACGCGCTGCAGCGGCGCCCGGCTGCGCTGCGCCAGCGCCACCAGCGCCACGATCTGCGCCAGCATCGTCTCGCCACCGACCTTCTGCGTGCGCATGGTCAAGGCGCCATCCTGATTCACCGCGCCACCGGTGAGCGGATCGTCCTTCACCTTGGCCACCGGCATCGGCTCGCCGGTGAGCATCGACTCGTCGACGTGGCTCTCGCCGTCCAGCACCACGCCGTCGACCGGTATCTTTTCGCCTGGGCGCACGCGCAGCACATCGCCGACACGCACTTCGTCCATCGGCACATCCGCTTCATTGCCGTCTGCGTCGATCCGCCACGCGGTCTTCGGCACCAGGCCGAGCAGCGCCTTCAACGCCGCACCGGTACGCCGGCGCGCGCGCAGATCCAGAAAATCACCCAGCGTGACCAGAGTGACGATCACGGCTGCCGATTCGAAATACACCGCGACGTTGCCGTGCATGTCGCGGAAGCCGGCCGGGAAGACCTCGGGCAACAGGAACGCCACCGCGCTGTACAACCATGCCACGCCGGTGCCCAGCGCGATCAGGGTGTACATGTTTGGATGCCACGGCCGCAGCGAACGCCAACCGCGCGCGAAGAACGGTGCGCCGCCCCACAGCACCACGACCGTCGCCAGCAGCGCCTCGACCCAGCCGGCCACGCCACCCCACGACACGGGCAGATGCCAGCCGAACAGATGCGGCCCCATCGCCAGCGCGAACACGGGCAGTGTCAACGCCAGTAGCGTCCAGAAACGCCACGTCATCGACGACAGCTCGCCGTGGTCGCCCTCGTCCAGACTCGGCATCATCGGCTCCAGCGCCATGCCACACTTGGGGCAGTCGCCGGGTCCGATCTGCTGTACTTCCGGGTGCATCGGACAGGTGTAGGTCGTGCCGGGCGCTGCCGGTGGTGGAGTCGCGCGACCTTCCAGACAAGCGGACGGCTCGGCCACGAACTTCTCGCGGCAACGCGCGGAACAGAAGTGGTACGTGTGGCCGTCATACTCCGCGCGATGCTTCGCGGAGTGCGGATCCACCGTCATGCCACAGACCGGATCGGTCGCCATCGCACCCAGCGCTTTGTCACCGCCATGGCAACAGGAAGCGGACTCGCCCATCACGACACCGTCTCATCGCTCAGGGCACGCAGGATCGGGCATTCCTCCGGCTTGCCATGTCCCGGACAGGACTCGACCAGCTGCGCCAACCCGTCGCGCACCCGCTGCAGTTCGCTGATGCGCAGCTCGATCGCCGCCAGCCGCTGCTGTGCCCGCTGCTTCACCGCCTTCACCCCGCGCTGCCGGTCCGCCGACAACGCCAGCAGTTCGCGGATCTCTTCCAGCGTGAAACCCAGATCCTTGGCGCGTCGGATAAAACGCAACTGCGCAATCGTGCCCTCGCCATAACTGCGATAGCCCGAGGCGCGCCGTACCGGTTCAGGCAGCAGGCCCTCGCGCTCGTAGTAACGGATCGTGTCGATCGCCACACCGACGCGCTTGGCGACGGCACCGATGGTGAGTGAGCTGGTTTGTGTGTTCATGCCACAAGTCTAGACCAATGATCTAGGTCCAGAGTCAAGCGTTATATCGCTACGCTGCCAGCAGCCTGCGACTATCAGGATGCCGTCGCTCCCGCCGGAGCCGATAGATCCACCGCCTATCGGGGTGCGCGCAGCATGGACTCACGTAGCGCGGCTTCGTGCTGAACTTCGTCAAGACAGGCCGTCTCTTCAGTGTCCAGGGCGCAGTGTGGTGGACGATGCATGCCCGTCGGTGAAGTCGTGGCTTCCGCAGTGCCGCTCTTGTTGAGCTCGGCATCGGCCGTGGCTTTTGTGCTCATGGTTCAGCCCTTGAGATTTCGAGCATCTTACTAATCGTTGCTGCGATTGAGATTTGTTTTCGTGGCTTGCGTCTGAATATCAGCTATCGGCCAGAAGCCGACATTGGCCGGAGAGGTCGGCCCACCAATCTGTAATGTGACCGCCTCATCTAAGAAATTGCTTTTCGTTTCCACGCACCGTTTTTTGTCCTAAGGGTAAGACTCAGCAGTCACTGGGCCATCAGCTCGCAAATCAGCTCGCGAATCCAGCGCTGGCCCGGATGCCCTTGGGCGCGCTCGTGCCACACCAGCTCGACTTGAAAGCGTTCCGATAGCCACGGAACATCTATCACCTCAAGTTCGGGTAGTCGGCCATAAATCAAGCGTCTCGGCACCAAGGCAACAAGATCACTAGCCGAGACGATTTCCGGGACAACAAGGAAAGACGCTACCGACGCTACCACGGTGCGCTCTCGACCAAGAGTTCCCAAGGTGATGTCGACTGGGGTTGAGAAGCCTCCGCCTGCTGGCGAGACCACCAACTGCTCCAAACTCGCGAACCCTTCAGCTGAAAGTCCCTCTTCGACGTGCGGATGGCCTCGTCGTGCGATAAGAACGTAAGTCTCTTCGAACAGATGCTTGTTGCGCAGGTGCGGCACGCTGTCATCCGGCGTAGCAATGGCCAAATCGACATCGCCATCCGCGAGCTGGCGGCTCAGTCTTCCTGGATCCAAACGATGCACGGCAATCCGCACGGCTGGAGCCTTCTCACGCAACGCCACTATTAGAGGCAAAACGACCGCCACCTCAATGTAATCCGTGCACGCAATCGAGTAAGTCAGCTCGGCAGTCGATGGTGAGAAGTTATCAAGGCTGTGGAGCGTGCTACGTAATTGGTCCAACGCGGTGCGCAACGGGCCGATCAGTTCGAGTGCCTTGGCTGTAGGTGTCATTCCACGATGTGCAGGGATAAGCAGTGGATCGTCGAATAGTTCTCGAAGGCGGTTCAGCTGCGCACTCAGCGCTGGTTGACTCAAGTGAAGTCGCGCAGCCGCTTTCGTGACATTGCACGTGGCCAGAAGAGCTTCAAGGCTGATAAGCAGATTCAGGTCTATGCGCTTGGTATCCACCGGGTGGATTGTAAGCAATAAATCAATCGATTTCACAGATTGCGTGCTGCCTGCCATTTTTGGAAGGCGCGGTGCGATCCCCCATACCGGCCGAGTTCGACGCGCAAAGGAGATAGGCATGTCATCTGAAAGCAAACCCATCGTCGCCATCGCAGGCAGCTTGAGCAAGCAGGGCCGCAGCGTGGCGGAATCACTGTTGCGCAGCGGGCGCTACCACGTTCGGGCCATCACGGGACGGGTCGATTCGCCGGAGGCGCTCAAGTTGGCGGAACAAGGCGCTGAACTGGTCAGCGTCCCGCTCGCGACCGGCCACAAAGAGGGCTTCGTCAAAGCCTTCCAAGGCGCTCACGGTGCATTCCTCATGACACCGGGCGTTGCGCCACCGGCAACCCACGAATTCGACATTGGCAAAGAGCTGGCAGATGCCGCCGTGGAAGCCGGCGTTCAACATGTGGTTTTCAGCACCTTGGAGAATGTTGACAAGATCACGGAAGGGACGAAATTTGCACCACATTTCACTGATAAAAGTCGTGTCGAGGCTTACATTCGCGGGCTACCGATCCTCAGCTCTTTTATCGAGCTTTCTTTTTTCTATACAAACCTGCTCGAATACTACCCACCGCGCATGGATGGGGACACCCTGGTATTTCCTGTTTACTTGCCCGAGCACTTCCGCGCACCGTTCGTTGATCCGCTGAGTGCCACGGGGCCGGCGGTCCTGGAGATCTTTGATCACCCAGATACTTACGCTGGCCAGACGTTACCGGTCATCGGCGATGAAATCTCTCCAGCCGAAATGGTTGAAACGTTCACGCGTGTTACCGGGCAGAAAGCAGCTTACGTCTCGGCATACAAATTGGAGGAATTACTTCACCATTTTCCCGAATTTCGGGACAACCATGAGCTTGCGCGAGAGACCACGGGGATGGCCGAATTTGCCGTGCAGTACGGATATTTCCGCAAGGATCGCGACCTCGAATGGAGCCGGCGTATCGATAAAGGCTGCCTTAGCTGGGAGCAATTTTTGAAAACATCCGGTTGGAATGGGCAGCAAAAAATGTTCGGTTTTTAGCCAACAACGCCGTTAGCATCAGCCTTCCATCATGCGGAGAATATCGGATAAACCGTTTGGCGGTCTTGTGTGTCATCAGTCGGACCCGGTCATCCAAGAGATGCGTTCAAGGAGGCGTTCCGCGTGGTCTATCACGGCACGCTGATTTATGCCGGCAAGTACACGGTCGAACGCGCCGAGGCAGCCTTGCACAATGGCCGGGCCGACCTAGTCGGATTTGGCCGCCCATTTGTCGCGAATCCAGACTTGCCCAAGCGGCTTCGCCTCGGAAAGCCGCTGTGCGAACCCGATGCCAGCCGCTTCTTCGGTGGTGGCGCGGCGGGCTATACCGACTATCCAGTGGACGTATGACAAATCAGTATCGAACACACGCCGGTATCTGGGCGCTAGCTGTCACCGCCTTCGCCATTGGTATAGCCGAATTTATCGTTGTCGGCATACTCCCGGCCATTGCGGATCACCTAGGCATATCGCTTGCGCGCGCCGGCAGTCTGGTCGGGCTGTACGCAATGAGTCTGGCGATTGGAACGCCGTTGCTTGTGCTGGGACTAGCCCGGTTCCCTCGAAAGCCGGTGCTGCTGGTACTGATCAGCGTGTTTCTGGTCGGCAATCTGTTGTCGGCGCTATCCGACAATTACGCGCTGCTGTTGGCCGGACGCATCGTGACGGCGGTGGCACATGGCAGTTTCTTCGCGATCGGCGCCACAGTCGCTGCACGACTGGCCCCGACAGGGCAAGCCAGCCGCGCCATCGCAGTAATGTTCGCGGGCCTCACCTTAGCGATGGTGATCGGGGTGCCGCTGGGCACCCTAATCGGCAACGGTTTCGGCTGGCAATTGCCGTTTTTCGCGGTGGCCTTGCTGGCCGCTTTGGCATGGCTGGCGACCGCGCTATGGATGCCAAGTCTGCCGGCTCAGCCGGCAGGACACGCGGTCACGCAATTAGCGGCGCTGCTACAACCGCCCATTCTGGCGATGTTGAGCATCACCGTGCTGGGCTTTGGCGCCAGTTTTGCAGCCTTCACGTTCATCACACCAATACTCACTGACATCACTGGCTTCTCGATTCGGAACGCCAGTCTGCTCTTGGTAGTGTTCGGCGCAGCGACACTGGTAGGCAATCTCGCTGGCGGGCGCTGGGCGGCAAGCGTTGGCTGGCCGGTCGCGCTGCGACGCATGTTGACGGGGCTGTCGCTTACGTTGGTTGTGCTCGCGTTGTTTATTCCCTATCGGTCTCCGATGGTGGTGCTGTTGTTCGTCTGGGGGCTATTGGCTTTCGGTATGTCGCCAAGCTTCCAGGCAGGCATGCTCGCCACAGCGGAAAGATGGACGCCAGGTGCGCTGGACTTCGCTTCGGCCTTGAATATCTCAGCCTTCAATCTGGGCATCACACTGGGGGAAATGTTGGGTAGCGCCATGGTGGCGCGTGGAAGCATGGCGCTGACTCCTTGGGCTGGTGTCGGGTTGGCACTGGTCGCGCAGTTGCCACTGGCATGGTTGGCACGCCGATCTTTCCGTGCCAAACGAGCGCCTGCCGCTAGTGGGTAGAAAAGGACTAATTTATCGAGGTTTGGGCCTCTTAGACAGCCGCTTTGGCTTGCGCTTGGGAGCTTGCTGGACAATTTTGATCAGAGGTCCACGAACCGGCGATCAATCCGCTTTCGGGCGGCTTTCTGATGCGCGTCATGATCTTTTACTGAAACTCATCGGCTTATGAGGGTTGACACTGATCGCGTTACGACAGCGGCGAAGAGGTGATCGCCACCGGAATATTGATCAGTTTCTGCCGGAACTTGTGGTCAATGTGACCGGAATACGCAGCCGAATCGGGGTCGGGCCGTGTGAAGTGCGTGCGAGCGGCAAATGGCCACGCCATGACTGACTATCCATCGTGGTGAGCGCATTGCTGCGCTCACATACCAAGCGTTGAGGGCCAGGTTTCCCGACACCGGACAGTGGCCACCGGCGGCAGTGGGTCGAAAGCAGGCATAGCGACATCCGCTACCCGATTCCCACGCGACGCAACAACTTGTCCAGCAGTTCCACACATTCCCTGATGCGCATCAGCCAGGTCACTGCGAAATAGGCCACGCCGTAGATGCCAAGCACGTAGACCGCGGTCAGGATCGGGCCGTGGCTAGGCACCAGATACTCGGCTCCACATGCTGCGACGGCCGCCAGGCACGCTGCCGACCAGAGTCTGAACATGATCGGGATCGGAACACCCGTCGGCCCCAGCTTCATGTTCATCTTCCGCCGCAGCAGATAGAACTCGATCCAGCCGGCCACGCCGGCCGAGGCGGTAAGGCCTACCGCGCCCCACTGCGCCGGCAGGCCGAGCATCGAAGGCAGCAGCAAGGCACTGGCGAGGCCAAGGACTGCCGTGACGGCCAGCCGCACCAGTGCAAAACGCAAGGGTGTCCGCGTGTCGCGGATCGCGTAGTAGGTCGACGAATAGAGACGACCGAACGTCGAGGCGAGCAGGCCCACGCCCGAGCCGGCAAGGATCGCCCACACGTAGTAGGAATCCTTGCTGGTGAATTCGCCGGACTGGTAGAGCGCCGCCACGATCACGTTGCCCAGCGCGAAAAATGCCACGACCGAGGGGACGACGAAGAACGCGATGCGCTCCAGCCCGCTGTCCAGTCGCGCGGAAAGACTCGTCGCGGTAGCTTTGTCGAACTCCTGCCCGGCCATCCGCGACAGGGTCGGCAGCTCCGCGGCCGATACCGCCATGCCGAACAGGCTGATCGGCAACATGTTGATCGAGGCCGCCGTGGTCATCGCGGCCATCGCGCCCCGACCGAGCAGGGTCGAGATCGCCTGATCCACGAAGGCACTGATCTGCACCACGCCGCGTCCGACCGCCACGGACATGAAACTGCCGACCACCTGCCGCACATGCAGGCTGCGCAGATCGAGGCGGAACCGCATGTCCGGCACCAGCTTCAGCACCGAAGGAAGCTGGACGAGGAACTGCAGCAGGCAACCCAGCACGGTGCCCCACGCCAGATACACGATCAGCTTGTCGGACGGCAGGTTCCTGAAGATCAGTAGCGTCACGATCATCGACAGGTTCCACACCACCGGCGCGACGTACGACAGGAAGAACCTGTGGTGGCTGTTGAGGATGCCAAGGCACCACGCCGACCAGACCAGGATGCCGGTGCCGGGGAACAGGATGCGCACGATCAGGATCGTCAGCTCGCGCTTTTCACCCGAATAGCCCGGCGCGATAAGCCACAGCAGCCAGGGTGTGGCCACCACGCCGACAGCGACGATGATGGAAATGAGCAAGGCCAGGATGGCCGCTATCGCACCGGCCAGTCGACCGGCCTCCTCACGCTTGTCCTGGCCAAGCAACCCGGCATAGACCGGAATGAAGGATGCCGAGAGGACGCCTTCGCCAAACAGGTTCTGCAGGAAGTTGGGAACGCGAAGCGCCGAACTGAAGATGTCGGCGGCGTCCGACAGGCCGAAGAAGTGCGAGAACACGCGCTGGCGCACCAGGCCGAAGATGCGGCTGCAGAGGATGCCCGCTCCGACCAGTACGGCGTGCTTTCGACCAGCCTCCTTCGCCATGCTCACACGCCCGCTCAAAACATCGAGCCTATCATTTACGCGACTGGCGCCTCTACGTCCATCTACAGCAGCTTGCGATAGACAATGAAGCCGGATTTCTCGGCAACCCTGTCGTAGAGCTGCATTGCGGTGGCATTCGTTTCGTGGGTTTGCCAGTAGACGCGCTGGCAGCCGGCATCACCGGCCCGCCGGTAGACATCTTCGATCAGCGCACGGCCCACTCCCTTGCCCCTGGCTGCCTCAATCGTGAACAGGTCCTGCATGTAGCAGCTCGGGCCCAGCTGGATCGTGCTGCGGTGATAAAGGAAGTGCGCCAGGCCGAGCATCACCCCTGCACTTTCGGCAACCAGCGCATGCACGGGTTCATAGGCATCGAAGAAACGCGACCAGGTCGTCTGCGTGATCCCGATCGGCAACGCGGCTGGACCGCTACGGCCGTAAAAGGCGTTGTAACCGTCCCAGAGGACTTTCCAGGCTGGATAGTCCTCTTCCACCACTGGCCGTATCACGATTTTGTGATTCACACAGATGCCCTCAGATTTCCCTGGGTTATCGGCTACCAGGATTCAACACATCAACAAGCCCGGTCATGGCGCAGCACTCTCACGCCACGGCATCCTCCGCCGCCACGAACCCACCCGTCTGCCGCCGCCACAACCGCGCATACAAGCCTTCGTGCGCAATCAGCTCGGCGTGCGTGCCGGTCTCGACGACATGCCCCTTGTCCAGTACCACCAGCCGATCCATCCGGGCAATGGTGGAAAGGCGATGTGCGATCGCGATCACCGTCTTGCCCTGCATCAGGATGTCGAGGCTGTCCTGGATCGCGGCCTCTGCTTCGGAATCGAGTGCGGAGGTGGCTTCATCCAGCACCAGGATCGGTGCGTCCTTCAGCAGCACGCGCGCGATCGCGATGCGCTGGCGCTGGCCGCCACTGAGCTTTACACCCCGTTCGCCCACCAGCGCCTCGTAGCCGACTCGGCCTTCCCCATCGATCAGCTGCGGAATGAATTCGTCCGCGCGCGCCTTGCGCACGGCGTCGAGGATCTGCGCTTCGCCGGCATCCGGACGTCCGTACAGCAGGTTGTCGCGGATCGAGCGGTGCAGCAGCGAGGTGTCCTGGGTCACCACGCCGATCTGCGAGCGCAGGCTTTCCTGGGTGACGTTCGCGATGTCCTGGCCATCGATCAGGATGCGGCCGCCTTCGAGGTCGTACAGCCGCAGCAGCACGTTGACCAGGGTGGACTTGCCGGCGCCGGATGGCCCGACCACGCCGATCTTCTCGCCGGCACGCACGGCCAGGTCGAGTCCGGCGATCACGCCGCCCTTTTTCCCGTAGTGGAAATGGATCTGCTCGAAATGCACCGCGCCATTGACCACCTCCAGCGGCATCGCGCCTTCGCGGTCCTGCACCGCACGTGGCTGCGAAATCGTGGTGATGCCGTCCTGCACCGTGCCCACGTTCTCGAAGATGCCGTTGACCACCCACATGATCCAGCCGGACATGTTGTTGATGCGGATCACCAGCCCGGTCGACAGCGCGATCGCGCCCACCGTCACCTTGCCCTGGCTCCACAGCCAGATCGCCAGCGCCGAGGTGCCGACGATCAGGAAGCCGTTGAGCGTGGTGATGCTGGCGTCCATCGCGGTGGTGAGCCGGGTCATCCGGCGCAGCTTGCCGGTCTGCTCGGCCATCGCCTCGGCCACGTAGCTTTCCTCGCGCCGCGTATGCGCGAACAGCTTCAGCGTCAGCACATTGCTGTAGCCGTCGACGATGCGGCCCATCAGCTTCGAGCGCGCCTCCGAGGCCAGCCACGAGCGCTGCTTGGTGCGCGGGATGAAGAACGCCAGCGTGCCGACATACGCAAACAGCCACAGCACCAGCGGCGCGGCCAGCCAGAAGTCCGCCTGCGCGAACAGCACGATCGCGCTACCGGTATAGATGGTGACGTACCAGATGGCATCGACGATCTGCACCGCCGACTCGCGCAGCGAGGCGCCGGTCTGCATGATGCGGTTGGCGATGCGACCGGCGTAGTCGTTCTGGAAGAAGCCCAGGCTCTGCCGGATCACGTAGCGATGGTTCTGCCAGCGGATGCGGTTGGTCAGGCTGGGGGCGATCGACTGGTTCACCAGCAGGTCGTGCGCGCCGATCATCAGCGGCCGTGCAATCAAGGCCACGAAACCCATCCACAGCAGCTCACGGCCATGCTGGTGAAAGAAATCCGCCGCCGGCACACCCTTGGTCATGTCGACGATGCTGCCGATGAAACCGAACAGCGACACCTCGATGATCGCCACGCCGAAGCCGACCACGATCGCCGCGGCGAACACCGGCCATACCTGGCGCAGGTAGAAGATATAGAACCGGCCTACCGGCGACGGCGGCATGTCGTCGACCGGTTCCTTGAACGGGTCGATCAGGGATTCGAACCAGCGGAAGATCATGGGGCGTTCCAGTCATTCCTGCGGGCATGGTGCTTGAAGCACACCAGCGGAACGGTGAGCATGCCATGCCCGAGAGCGGAGCAGCCTAGTTGCCGCCAAAATCCAGATCAAGACTTTGTAACTTCTGCCCATCACGCCGCGACGCGAGCCGATCCGCCAGCCGTGTCGGTTCAGGTAGCCTGTAGCGCGTGCAGCAGGCCAGTACGAGCCGTGGCGCGCTGACCATACTTACCCGATGTCCGGGCGAAACGATCAGCGGCTTGATGCGATCCTTGCTGCGCAGCACGGTACCGATGGTCTTGCCCCGATAACGGAGATCGGCACGATCGCCGCGCCATGGCCCCACTTCGTCGTGATGGCCTACCAGGATCGATTTCGCCACGCCGATGGTCGGCAGGTTGCTGATCACGCCAAGGTGCGCGGCGATGCCGAGTCCACGTGGATGGGCAATGCCCTGCCCGTCGACGAAGATCAGGTCGGGCACCTGCGGCAGTTGGGCCAAGGCCTGCAGCACCGCCGGCAACTCGCGAAACGAGAGCAGTCCGGGAATGTACGGCATGCGGGTGGGCAGTCGCGCGACCACCTCCGCCAGCACTTGCAGGGTCTTCGCATCCAGCAACACTGCCGCAGCGCGAGTGACCGCACCTTCGGCTTCGAAGCCCACGTCAACACCGGCCAGTATGCGCAGTGGCGGATAGTCGTCCTGCAGTCGCGCTCGCCGGGCCAGTTCCGTCTGCAGCGCCCGGGCGCGGGCCACGTCACCGTCCCACGCCAGCCGCTCGTCGTTGCCTGTATCCAGGGGTTCCATCACTTCAGCGTGGATCGCGCAGCCTGAACGCCGCGTCAAAGCCCGCGCTCCGGAGAGGTCATTTCGATTGACCCGTCCGGACAAGGCCGTGATCATCCACGGATGCCTACCCTGTTCCGCTATTTCCTCGCCATGCTGCTGGCCGTGTCCAGCGGCAACCTGTTGGCGCAAGACACGCCCGATGCCACTGCAGCCGCTGCGACGCCAGCACCGACTCCGGCGCAAACGCTCACCCAGCTGCGCTCCCAGCTGGACGGCATCAAGGCCACGGTGGAATCCAAGAAAGACGATGTGCCGCTGTCCGACCTGCGCACCAGCGCGCTCGCGGTACAGCAGCAGGCGGAGCAGCTGGGCTCCACGCTGTCGCCGCAATCCGCCAGCCTGCAGGCCCGACTGGACGTACTCGGCCCTCCGCCCGCCAAGGGAGCGCCTGCCGAATCCGCCGAACTCAGTTCACAACGACGGCAGCTGAGCAAGGCCAAGAGCGACCTGGACGGCCAGATCAAGCAGGCCAATTCGCTCAGCACGGAGGCCACCCAACTCGCGGCACACGTCGCCGAATTGCGTGCAGACCAGTTCCAGACCCAGCTCGCTTCACGCACCGCGACACCATTCAGCCGTGCGTTCTGGGCCGACCCGGTCAAGGCATTCCCCGGAGACGCAACCCACGCCGCGCGACTGGGCAGCGATGTGGCGGCAGCCGTCGAACAAGCCTGGCAGCCACCCAACCGTACGCCGTTCGTACTGTGCCTGATCGTCGCCGTGCTGCTGCTCACCGCGGGGCGCCGGTTGGTCGAACGTGTACTCGTGAGCGTGACCGCCAACCGCATGCCGGCCGGCCGGCTGCGACGCAGCGCTCTGGCGGTCGCGGTGACACTGGCCTATACGCTGGCGATCGGGCTGGCAGCGCACTTCGCCTATCTCGCGCTGAATTGGAACGAGCTGCTGGACGAAGACCTGGACGACCTGACGCGCAAGATGGTGCGGCTGGTCACGTTCGCTGCCTTCATGACCGGCCTCGGTCGCGCCATGTTGTCCAACAAACGTCCGTCATGGCGATTGCCTGCCCTCTCCGATGACGCGGCGCAGCGGTTGCGCGCGTTTCCCTGGCTGCTGGGTGCTGCTGCCCTGCTGCTTGGCGTCATCGAAAGCATCAACAACGCGATCGGTGCCAGCCTCGCGACCACGGTGACGACGCGCGGGCTGCTCTCCTTGTTGATCGGGCTGCTGGTGGGCAGTGCCCTGCTGCGCCTGGGTCAGTCACGCCGCGCCATACTGGCCGCCGGCGAACTGCCCGAACGGCGTCCGCTGTGGGTCGGTCTGGTGGTGGGGGCAGCCTTCGTCTGTGTGGGCATCACCCTGCTCGGCGTGACCACGGGTTACATCGCCTTCGCGTTCTTCATCGCACGGCAGATGCTTTGGGTCGGGGTGATCCTTACTTCGCTGTACCTTCTGATGCACCTGGTCGACGACATCTTCGACACCGTGTTCGCACCCAAGGGGCGCACCGGCATGCGCATGCAGAGCAGCTTCGGGCTGCCCCCCAGCGCGCTGGAGCAGACCGGTACGCTGTTGTCCGGCATCACTCGGGCGGCCCTGCTGATCCTGGCCGTGGCGTTCGTGCTTGCACCGTTCGGTGCCGGCCCGCAGGAACTGGCAGGCCGCGTGGGCGGCTTGCTGTCGGGTGCTTCGCTGGGCAAGCTCAAGATCGTGCCGGGAGCCATTTTCGGCGCCGCGCTGCTGTTCGCGCTCGGCATGATCGTGCTGCACGTGATCAAGAACTGGCTGAGCGAGCAACTGCTGCCGAAGACCTCGCTCGATCCCGGCATGCAGAACTCGATGGTCACCCTGCTCGGCTACGTCGGCGGCGTGCTGGTGTTCGGACTGGCCCTGGCCGATCTGGGTGTGGACCTGCAAAGCATCGCCTGGATGGCCAGCGCGCTGTCGGTAGGTATCGGCTTCGGTCTGCAGGCAATCGTGCAGAACTTTATCTCCGGCCTGATCCTGCTCGCCGAACGTCCGGTGAAGGTGGGCGACTGGGTCAGCATCGGCGGCGTCGAGGGTGATATCCGCCGCATCAACGTACGCGCCACCGAGATCCAGATGAGCGACCGCTCGACCATGATCGTGCCGAACTCGCAGTTCATCACCTCGAACGTGCGCAACGTGACCCTGGCCAACGCGCAGGGTCGCGTGCAGATCAAGCTGCCGATGCCGCTGGATACCGACGCGGGCAAGGCGCGCGAGCTGATCCTGGAGGTGCTGCGCGTGCACCCCGGCACGCTGGGCATGCCGGCGCCCAGCGTGCAACTGGAGAACCTCGATGGCGGCACGATGCTGTTCAGTTGCACCGCCTACGTCAACAGCCCACGCGAGGTCAGCGGCGTGAAGAGCGACCTGCTGTTTGAAGTGCTCGAACGCCTGCGCGAAGCAAAGCTGCCGATGACGAGCCCGCAGAGCATGATCGTGCGCAACTTGCCACCGCTTCCCGACAGCCACGACGAACAGGATTGAGCGACCTGGCGAAGGAGCTGCGCGCAAGCCGGCAATGGCGCTAGCCTTGCAGTTCCGTTCCCACCGGAGTCTTCATCATGGGTCCTTCGCCACAGCAAGGCAGCACGATCATCCCGTGTCTGCGCTACCGCGATGCACACGCCGCGATCGAATGGCTATGCAAGGCATTCGGATTCACCAGGCACGCCGTCTACGAAAACGACCAGGGCGGCGTGGAACATGCGCAACTGACTCTGGGCAACGGCATGATCATGCTCGGTGAAGTGCGAGACAACGATTTCGGCCGGCATATCGCCCAGCCCGACGAGATCGGCGGCCGTGAAACGCAATGTGCCTGCGTGATCGTGGCCAACTGCAAGTCGCATTACCTGCAGGCCAAGGCAGCCGGAGCGGTGATCGTAGACGACTATGCCGAGAAGGATTATGGCGGCGCCGGCTACAGCTGCCACGATCCGGAAGGCCACCTGTGGTACTTCGGCAGCTACGACCCGTGGCAGGAAACCTGAGCAACGGGCAGCCGCCGCGACGCACTCGCAACTGATGCGATTCTCGCCAAGCTGGACGACGTGCCGGGCTCGCGTTGTGCCGTGGACGAGCAACTATCGAGGAAGCAGCTGAGCTGCAACTCCGCTGACGCATCGGTCCGAACGCCGTCTATCCGCTGCGGAATCATCCGATATCCTCGCCCGACCACAAGGGAATACTCGACGCCCAGATCGCACAAGGGCTCTTCGTGCACACACACGCAACGCACCAAACGGTGCGTTGACGCACGCCAAGTGCTGCCCTTTACTGCCATCCCATTCGGCAGGAGGCAGTCCGTGAAGATAATCGCCTTTGACAACTTCAAGCCTGGAGTGACGATCGAAGACCTGAAGCCCTATCTGCGAGACGAAGTGTCGAATGTGTGGAGGCTGTGGAAAGCCGGGATCGTCCGCGAGAACTACGCCCGCGCAGATGTCGGTGGCGTGATCATCGTCTTCGAGCTCGACAGTGTTGAAGACGCGAAGCGTTACACCGAAGATTTCCCGCTATCGAAGGCGGGGCTGCTGGAATGGCATTTCCTGGCGTTCGACGCACCGTTGCCTCTCGAATACCTCTTCGACTCTTCAGTCGACGTCGCGACGCCCTGGGATCGGACCGTAACGAAATGATTCGGTCCGGATGCGGCATCGATATTCCGACAACCTTGGCGGAATGGTGCGACCCGCAACGCATGGCGCTGGTCATCTACGACATGCAGGCGGGGATCTGCTGCCAGGTTGCCGGCGCCGAAACAATCATCGAACGAACGGCAAACGCTCTCGACGCCGCGCGAACGGCAGGCATGCGGGTAGCGTTCACCCGGCATCTCTCGCTGCCGCGCCGTTGGATGGGAATGACCCAGCTACGTACCGCCATGGCATGGCAACAGCACGAAGATCCCGACGCCATCGAATCGTGGTTCCCGCCCGACGCCGAGGCCACCGGAATCGTTCCGGCATTGGCGCCACTGCCCGACGAGGCGGTGTTCGACAAGCTCACCATGTCGGCGTTCGATTCCACTGCCCTGGCCTTTGCCCTGCATGACTGCGGAATCCGCGCGATCGCCATTGCCGGAATCGCGATGGAGATCGGCATCGAACCCACCGTTCGTCAAGCCACCGACAACGGCTTTACGGCCGTGCTGATCAATGACGCATGCGGGTTCGGCGATGCCGCTGCACGCGACCGTTCAATCGCGACTCTGGAATTCATCGGCGAAGCGGTCGTCACGGATACGGCGAGCTTCTGCCGCGCCGTGAGTTCTGCGGGAGCGACAGCATGACGGTCGCATCAAGCCGGGCGCGCCGGATCGGGGCGATACCTCACACCCATCGCTCGCCCGCGCGCATCACCCCAATCGTAGAGAGCCTGAAGCGTGCTCGCGAGATCGCGGCCAACACTGGTCAGCGCGTAACGCTCCTTTCCATCGTCATCGACTTCCAGGCTGACGAAGCCAATCTCGACCAGGTCGCCGAGCCGCTGGGACAACATTTTTTCAGACAGCGATGGAATCACCCGGCGCAGCTCGGAATATCGCATCGGTCCCTCCTTGATCCGCGCGAGGATCACCGTCTTCCACTTGCCGCCGAGCATGTCGAGCGCGAACTCGACCGGGCAACCGTACAGTCTTCTGCTCTTTGTCATGGCTAAAGCTTCGTACCTTCTGACGATACGTGATCCGATGAGCTTAGGCGCAACGGATTCGCAAGGAAAGGCATCGAAATGTCCAGACGGAATTTCTTTACTGCTCGTGTGCTGCCGGGCCCGCGACTACGGGCTTCAAAACTGAAGCAGAGTGTTGAACGTCAACCACTCACCATCAGTGTCCAAAGAAGAGGTTCGCAATGAGACCAATCACCTTGAGGTGCCGGTGTGGCAGTGTCCAGCTTCAAATCAGCGGTGCACCTGTAGCCCAGTTCTACTGCCATTGCGACGACTGCCAAGCTGTAACGGGCGGAGCATATGTACCCATTGCGCTCTATCCAGCAGAAGCAATCACGGTTACTGGAGATGGCCACACAACGTGGACATACAAAACCCTTCCACGTACTCGCTGCTCCACCTGCGGGACACTGCTTTTCGGGGAACCTTCGGGGCTTGGAATGCGCGGACTGAGCGGTAACTTGCTTCCAGAGGGCGCATTCAAGCCGGAGTTTCATAATCACTGCCAGTATGCGCGGCTTCCGGTCATGGACAAGCTACCTCACTTCAAAGGCGTTCCTGCCATCTTCGGAGGTACTGACGAAGTGGTCGGCTGGTAGCACCTGACAATTCATCCAAGCCGACGCCGCGGTGCGACTTAGTTCAAGCGAAAACCGGAATCCGCCGTGTTCAAACTCGAGGAACACGGTATGACCAAATACAGTATCGGATCGGAGCTGGAAGGTTCGTTCGCGCAAAGAGGTGATCGATCATGTCGTGAAGACCACGGACATGACGCACGAAGTACCACGGCTAGAGTTGATAGCCTTCGTGGATGGTGATGCCGCGTCCGCGCATTCGATCATGCATACGACGGACACTTGTGGCTGGGGCAGTGGTAGACCTTGCTCTTGTCGTTGACCCAGACCATGACCGGAGCACCCTGGCATGCGTCATGAGGCAAAACAAAGGGCCGGTGTGAACCGGCCCTTTGTTGATACCTAGCGGTCGAAACCGCGGGTTACGAACACTTCTCGCCTTTGGCTGCGTGATAACCCGCTGCCTGCGCGTCCGATGCGCTCATGTACTTGCCCTGCTTGGTGGTGCCGTACCACTTGCTGCCTTGGCAGTGATACGCCTTGCCCTTGCTACCGGTATTGACCCACACCTGGCCCGCACCACCACCCGCGGCAGGCGTTGCCGCTGGTGCCGGCATCGCGTGGGACGACTTCATGGCGGTGTTCGCGGCCGGTGCCGCAGCGGCGGCAGGTGCGGCGGCGGCAGCGGGTGCAGCTGCGGCTGCCGGTGTGCTCGCGGCGGCATACCACTCCTTCACACCCTTGTGGCCCTTGCACGCACCTTTCTTGGTGGCCTGACTGGAGTAGCTGCCATCCTTGCACTGGCCGGTGGAACCAGCAGGTGCGGAAGCCTGCTGCGCATAAACGGCGGAACCGGCGAACAGACAGGCCAGTGCCACGGCAAACAAAGCTGACGATTTCATCTTCGGACTCCCTCCAACGTGAATTCGCATAGCGAAATGGGTAACGCCGATCTGCTTGTGACGGGCCACCCCTTCCGCCTTGTCGGTCCCATGCCTGTTGCCTTCCGCGTGATGCGGTATGCGACTGCCTGCGACGACACCCAGGCACCCGCAACGGCAATGCCTGCCGCACGACTATGCCGCAAAAGCGTGACGGTGAGGTGTAGGTCTGTTCACGCGTTCATTTGGCGGAAGGCTGCGTCGCATAAACTTGCGAACAATGATCCACCGACATCGGGATCAGGGTGCCACGCTTGCCGGCGCCTTCAGCGTGGAATCCGGTCGCGCGGTCGCGTACATCGCCCAGCTGATCTGCTTGAGCAGGGCCTGACGATCCTTGCCCTGCATATACAGGTCGAAGTGCGTACGGTTCGGCAGGAAGTGGAATTCGGACTTCGCATGCAGGCCGTCCAGCACCGCCTGCAACCGGTGCGCGGCACCATCCAGATAAAAGGTGTCGGCCGTGCCGACGTACAGATGGATCTTGCCGTCCAGGTCCGCCTTGAGCTGCGGCCAGTCGCGCTGCAACCGATACGCGATGTCGTAGTGGTCGCGCCACCATGCCACTACTGCCGGATCGACGGCACCGGTGTCGCGGTTGAACATCGGCACCGGCTGACCGTCGCTGCCGCGCGGCGAGAACACCCACTCGAACGAGGCCAGCTGGCCGCCATAGGAACCGAGCACACGCTCGAGTTTCGCGAACTGCTCGAACGTGCCGAGTACCTTGGCGTGATCGCGCACCAGCGGATACGCCGAGCCGTCAGGCCGGTGGTAAGCGTTGGCGTTCGGCGCATACAGGTCGATGCCGGTGAAATCGTGGAAATCGCTGGGGTCGGGTGAGGTCGACCAGGTACCGCCGAAGATCTTCGGGTAGCGTGTCTGCAGCCACAGCGTGGCCCAGCCGCCGGAGGAGTGGCCGTTGAGGAAGCGTCCGTTCGCACGGCCATCCATCCGGTACTGCGATTCCAGTTGGGGGATCAGCTCCTCGGTAAGCGCGTGGCCCCACGGGCCGTTGTTCACCGAGTCGGCGAACTCGTGCGTGCCGGTCGGGCTCGATTCGTCGAGGAACACCCAGATCATCGGCGGCATCTCGCCCTTCGCCATCGCCGCATCGACATAGGACAGCGGTCCCAGCACGCGATCGTTGTTGCCGCCGAATCCCTGCGTGTAATACACCGTGGGATAGCGCGTGGCGGCCTTGCCATCGTAGCCCGGCGGCGTCAGCACCCAGCCGTGCATATGGATCGGACGACCCCAGAACGCACTCAGCGACGGGCTGACGAAATCCACCAGGGTCGCGTGCCGGCGCGCCGCGGCCAGCGCTTCATGCATGGCCGCCGGCGCTGAGGCTGAAGCCGTCCACGGATCGCGTGCCGGCAACGCCCGGGCCAAGGTCAGCGTGGGAATGCCGGCGCTCGGCAGATGGATTTTCACCACCTCGCTGACAAGGTCACCGGCACCACGTCCGGTGTAGTTGTAGCTGTGATCGACATCGAGCACGGCCTGGACGTAGTAATCGCCCGGCGGCAGCTGCGAATAGACCGCCGGAAATGCCAGCCGGTCGGCATCGAGATCGATGCTCTGCCCCGGTACCCAGTGGCTTACCTCACGCGCGGCCACGCTGGTTTCAGTGGCACGGAACGGGTTGGCATCCACCTCCTCGACCATGCTGCTCTTGCCGTCGGATTCAGTCTTCGCTTCGGCCTCTGCGGTCTTCGCGTCGATCGCGAACAACAGCAGTCGGCCCGAGGTCGGCTGTGTCGACGCTGCACCAAGCTGCACATGGAAGAAGCGATGGGTGGGAACGGCGGATGTGTCCTGCCGCGCGAGGGCAACGCCGGACAGCAAGCCAAGACCCAGCAACGCAGCAACAGCGTGACGGCAGTAGTTCATCAAGAATTCCCCTGGTGACCGAATGTTCGAAATGACTGCGCCGTGGCCGATGCCGCAGCGCACGTCCCACCCTGCAACTCAACTTGCCCGCTTCAACACCAGTGCATCTTGGCCGTCACGCCGGCTGATGATACCGATGACCTTGCCATCTGCATCGCGTTGGACGATTTTGCGCAACCGCGGCTGGCCCGGCGTGAACAACACATCGCGAACCTCCGCCTTCACGGCGTACGGCTTGCCGCCATTCAACGCGCCGACGAGCTCGTTGCCATGTCGGCTGATCACCAAGGTGAGGTCTGGGCCAGCCTTGTACGTACCCGCATATTCGTCCAGCACCGTAACCGGCAACGCGATGCCCGGTGGATCCTGCGGCACCGCGATCGTCTGGCTCGAGATCATGCGCCAGCCAGCGGCCTCTTTCAGCCACACCTCGGTCGAGCGGTAGTTCGCATGCGATACCTGCCCGGCCATGCTCACGGTGGACTGGTCGGTGAAGCGGGTCACCGCCACCGTGCCGTAGACCTCGACGTTGAAGTCGGTTTGCACGAGGTGATTGGACATGCCCTTCAAGGCCGGCCCGGCGCTGGCCAGGATGTCGTGTTTCGACACCACGCTGCCATCCTCGATCATGAAGGTCACACGGTCATCGAGATAACGATCGAGCACGGCAGCGTTGCCGCTGGCCGAGGCATCGGAGAACTCCTGCGATTGACGCTTGATCAGCGCAGCGACATCTTCCGAGGCAAATGCGGGCAGACACCCCGCCAGCAGCACGAACAGGGTGACGCTGGACAGGACACGACGACGGCACGACATGCACACCCCCTGGCACTGGTTATGGAACACGGTATCGAACAGAGGATGCGCCCGCGAATGAGTACGCGGGACGCCCCTTCATCATCACTCTTCCTCGGCAACCGGTTTGAGCGGAGCCAGCCGCAGATCCTGGAAATCGAAGCTGAAATCGGTCAGTGGCGACATCGGCTGCATGCGCACCTCGCGGATATGGCCGTCCACATCCATGCTGAAGTTGACGAACGCATCGGCGTTGAGCGCGCGATCGTCCCAGCGCACGATGAAAGTGTCGTGTTGCCACGGCGTCATCGTGCCGATCAGTTGCGCAGTCTTCGAGAACCGCAGGCGCAGCTTGCCATTCTCGTGACTGATGATGACGTCGCCGTACCACGGATCGCGGTAGATACCGGCGTACTGCGCCAATGGCAGCGAGGGCTTGCTGCTCTTGTCGCGAGCGGCTTCATGCTTGGCCAGGCTGTCGTCGGCCTTGGCTTCGCCGAGCTTCACCGCCTTGTCGTACACCGCCACCCAATCCGTCAATGAAGCCGCCGTCTTCTGGTCCGGATTCAGGTAGGCGTCGAGCACGCGGTAAGTCACTGCATTGAATGCAGCGCCGGATTCCTGGTTGGTCAGCACCACCACGCCCAGATGCAACTCGGGAACCAGCGTCACGCGTGAAACCATGCCCGGCCAACCGCCGGTATGCCAGACCAGCCGCTGGCCACGATAGTCCGACAGGAACCAGCTCTCGCCGTAGCCGTAGAAATGCGGCATCACGGGTGCCAGCTCGGGAATCGGCGGCTTGCCGATGGTGATCGGCGTCAGCATCGACCACATCTGTCGCTGGCTGTCCGCGGAGAACAGCCGCGCCGGCTTGCCATCCGGACCAGCGGTCGGCAATACGCCGCCGGCCAGCTGCACGTTCATCCACTTGGCCAGGTCATGCACGCTGGCATAGATGCCACCGGCGCCGGGATCGTTGAGCCAGGCCATCGGCGGCACCGGTTCGAGATCCTTGAAATTGGCCTTGGCATGGCCGATCGCCACATCCATGCCGGGTTTGAGGTAGGTCTTGTCGATCAGCGATTCATCCATGCCGACCGGTTGGAAGATGTGCTCGCGCACATAGTCGGCATAGCTCTGGCCCGAGGCCTGCTCGATGACCAGGGTGGCCACCGCGAACAGGATGTTGTCGTAGGCATAGCCGCTGCGGAAGCCATTCTTGATGGGCACGTTGCGCAGCCGCTCGACCACTTCCTTCGTCGTATACGAAGTCGGCGGCCAGTACAGCAGGTCGCCTGCACCGAGCGAGAGGCCGCTACGATGCGCCAGCAGGTCGCGGATGCGCATCTCGTGCGTGACGTACGGGTCGGACATGCGGAACCACGGCAGGTGGTCGATCACCCGGTCGTCCATCTTCAGCTTGCCGGCCTCGGCCAGCTGCTGCAGCGACGCGGCGGTGAACGCCTTGGTGTTGGAGGCGATCGCGAACAGCGTGTGTGCGTCGACCTTGTCCGGCTTGCCGATCTCGCGCAGGCCAAAGCCCTGCTCCATCACCACCTTGCCGTCCTTGACGATCGCCACCGCGATACCCGGCACGTCGAAAGTCTTGCGTGCGCTGTCGACGTAGGCAGCAAAATCCTGCAGCTGGGCCGGCAGCAGTGGCCGCACGATGTCGTGCGTACTGAACGGCAATGAAGAGGATTTCGCTGCCGGCGCCTGCGCCCCCGCGCTGCCGGCAAACACGAGCAGCGCGCAACAACCCACGAGGCGCAAGGAAAGGGATCGCTGGGACATCGAAGGCTCCGCTGATATGGCAACCGCGCCACTATCGCGACAAACCACGCACGACACCAGCGCTGGAAGTCACGCAAGCTTGAACGAGCATGCGGCCCGTCCCGCCACGCCATTCCGGCCAACAGCCTGCAGGCGGCTAAGATGAGGCACCGCCCACGTCATGCACGACCTACCCGATGCCAGCCGACCTGTTTGCCAACCAGCCAGCCCCTGACTGCCAGCGCATCCGCGTCGGCATCGGCGGCTGGAACTATGCGCCGTGGCGCAACAACTTCTACCCCGCCGGGCTGGTGCAGCGGCGTGAACTGGAATACGCCAGCCGCCAGCTGCGCGCGATCGAGATCAACGGCACCTACTACGGCGCGCAGAAGCCGGCGACCTACGCGAAATGGGCCGCGGAGACGCCTGCAGGTTTCGTGTTCTCGCTGAAGGCTCCGCGCTACATCACCGAAGGCAGGCGGCTGGCTGAAACCGGCAAGGGCATCGGCGGTTTCGTGCACGGCGGCCTTGCCGAAATGGGCGACCGGCTGGGCCCGATCCTGTGGCAACTGCCACCGTCGCGACCGTTCGACGCCGACGATCTGGCCGCCTTTCTGGACGCGTTGCCACGCGAACTGGATGGGCAGCCGCTGCGCCACGTGCTGGAAGTGCGCCACCCCAGCTTCCTGGGCGAGCGCTATGTAACGTTGGCACGAGCGCATGGCGTGCCGACGGTGTTCACCGATTCGCCCGATTACCCCTCACTGGCCGACCTCACCGGAGACTTCACCTACGCACGCCTGATGCGCAGCGCCGACGACATGCCCGCCGGCTATGCTCCCGCAGCCCTCGATCGCTGGGCCGAACACGCGCAAGGCTGGGCCGCAGGCGCCGACATCGCCGAATTGCCCCATGCAGCCGCATTGCAACCGGCGGTGCAACCCCGCGATGTCTTCGTGTTCTTCATCAGCAGCGCCAAGCATCGCAATCCGGCTGCTGCGATGGCACTGCAGTCGCGCATCGACGGCAACCACTGAATCCCGCGAACCGTCCGCTGCCGGCCCAGCCGATGGCGAAAAGAGCCGGTAACGCGACCATCCTGCACTCGTGCCCGCTGCTGCTCCCGGACTTACCCGTGGGCATGGCCTGCACTAAGCTCTGCCCTGCACCCTCACGCCAGCCATCCGCATGCGCCGACTTCCCCATCTGATCCTGCTTGCCGTGCTGGTGCTCGTCATGATGTGGTGGCACCGGCATGTGCCATCGCAACTCGGACCGACCAATCCGGTTGCAACCTCGCCGGCCGGCAATGGCACCGCATCCGCACTGCCGGCATACCTGCCGCCCGAAGCGCGCGACACGCTGGCCCTGATAGCCCATGGCGGACCCTTTCCGCACAGCCAGGACGGCGTAGTGTTCGGCAACTACGAACACCTGCTGCCGGAACAGCCGCGTGGCTATTACCACGAATACACGGTGGAGACGCCCGGCGCAGGCAATCGCGGCGCACGGCGCATCATCACCGGCGGCACGCCGCCCGACATCTACTACTACACCGACGACCACTACCACAGCTTCCGCAGCTTCAAGGTCAGCCCGTGAGCACACACGGCCTCGATCCGGACCTGACCCGACCAACCCAGAACGGCGTGTATTTCGTCGGCGCCGGCGATCTCGATCGTCTGGCCAGGACCGCGCTTCGCGACGATCTGCATGTCAGCCGCACGGATCTGACCGGCTGCCACGACAAGGATGAATTGCTGCAACGCCTTGCGGTATCGCTGCGGCTGCCTGCCACGTTCGGCTACAACTGGGACGCACTGGCCGACTGCCTGCGCGATCTGCACTGGATACCGGCCTGGGGGCATGTGCTGCTGTTCGATCATGTCGACGAACTGCGCCGGGCCGCCGAGGCCGACTATGACATCCTGCTGGGCATCCTCGACGATGCTGCGACATTCGGCAGCGAGCACGAGACACCTTGGTTTGCGTTTCTCGCGCTACCCGACGATGCGCTCGACAGCAGCCACGCCGCCTCCTGAAACCAGGCCACCTCAGCCACCCCGGAACATCATGCAAACCATCGAATTCGAACTGGAAGGCGACTACGTCGAGCTCAACATGCTGCTCAAGCTGGTCGGCCTGTGCGACAGCGGCGGTGCCGGCAAGGCGATCGTCGCCACCGGTGCGGTCAAGGTCGATGGCGTCACCGAACTGCGCAAGACCTGCAAGATCCACGCAGGCCAGGTCGCCACCCTCGACGACGTGGAAATCCACGTGTTGCCCGATTCGCGCTGAGCAGGCCGACTGCTCAGACGGATCATTGCGGCAGGCTGTCCAGCCGCTGATCGAAGCCGGCGAAATCCGGCACCCGCAGCAGGAATTCCTGCTCCAGCACGCGACGTATCTCTGCACTGTCGCGCAAGGCATGCCGCTCGGGCTCACGATCCAGCCGACGCACGGTGAACTCGCGGTTGAGCAGGCTCAGGCGCCGGTCGGCGGTGGTGCGGGCCGCGATCAGGTTGCCCACGAAGCGCGATGCCGGATGCGTGGACACATAGTGGTTGGCCACCACGTAATCGACCGGCTGGCTGGGCCGCAGGTCAAAGCGGTACAGCGACAGCCACTGCCCATGCATCAAGGCCTGCATGCGCCAGTCGCCATCCACCATGACCAGCCGGAACGGCTCATGTCCGGTGTCCTGCTCGATGTCGGCCTGCAGACGCAAGGCACCGGTAAGCACCTGGCCGCCAAAGCCGACATCGGCCAGCCAGCTCTCGCCGCCCAGCTCGATACGCAGCAGCATATGGGTCTGCGCGGTCACTGCATCCTCCGGCTGCCGCCACAGCACGCGGGCGATCAATCCCGACACCTCGAAACCGATCGTCCGCAGCACCGCGGCGAACAACAGGTTCTGCTCGAAGCAGTAACCGCCGCGGCCGTCGTGCACCAGCTTCCTCTCCAGCGCCGCCAGCTCCAGCTCGACCGACAGGCCGAACAGCGGGTTGAGATTCTCGAACGGAATGCTGGCCACGTGGGCCGCGACCAGTGCACGCAACGTCGGCAGGTCGGGTGCAACGTGGCCATTCAGGCCGATGCGCCGAAAGTAAGCATCCAGATCGATGGAACCGTGCATCTCGTGCTCCGCTTGAGTCGTATATGACGATGGTACCGGCGCGGCTGACGGTATGCAGGTAACCCGCAACAGGCAGCCAGCGAAGAACAGGTAACCGGGCGCAGCCCGCAGCCACCGTCAGCGAGGCACACCATGATTCGCCGCATCCGTTTCCAGATCCTTCCGCTTGTCGCCCTGTCGGTACTTGCCGTGAGCGCATGCCAGCCGGTGGCTGCCCGTGACGCGATGGTGTTGCCAGCACCAAGGATGGACGCTCCGAAGGCCACTGCACACGGCGACCAGGTTGCCGTGTTCGCCGGCGGCTGCTTCTGGGGCATCGAGGCAGTGTTCGAACATATCAAGGGTGTGCATCAGGCGACTGCCGGTTATTCGGGCGGCAACGCCGACACGGCGCATTACGACGAGGTCAGCGATGGCAACACCGGCCATGCCGAATCGGTAAAGGTACGGTTTGATCCGCAACAGGTCAGCTACGGCACCTTGCTGCAGGTGTTCTTCTCGGTCGCGCTCGACCCCACCGAACTCAACCGGCAAGGCCCGGACAGCGGCACGCAATACCGTTCGGTGATCTTCTACGGCAACGACGAGCAGAAGCAGATCGCCACCGACTACATCGCGCAACTGACAGCAGCGAAATCCTTCCCGGCACCGATCGTGACCCAGGTCGTGCCGCTCAAGGGGTTCTATCCCGCCGAGGCTTATCACCAGCATTATTTCAGCCAGCATCCGGACAATCCGTACATCGTGATCAACGACGCGCCGAAGGTGGCACACCTGCAGCAGCTGTTTCCGGCGCTGTACCAGCCGGATCGACAAATCGTGGATGTCCAGTTGCACTGATCATGGACTCAGCCCGCAAAGGATGGTCTGAATAACCCGTCATCCCAGCGAACCCCAAACAGGGGGCAAGAGCTGGGATCCAGTGCCGTTGCCAGTCACTTAAGACGCTGGATTGATCAGCTTCGCTGTTCCAGCTCCGACTTGCCACCTTGCATGGGGCGGCACGACCCCCATCTGGGGAGTTCTGCGCCTTTGACGCTGCTGGCCTGACGATCTCCCCACGTGCCGCCCCACGCTCATTCACCGCCGACTGAATCCACCGAACTCACCCGCAGCTTCCTGGGTGTGTTCCGCTACAGCGGGCGCGCGCTGGAACTGGTGTGGAGCACCAGCCGCCCGTTGACCGTCGCGCTGGCGTTGCTGACGCTGATTGCCGGTCTGTTGCCCGCCGGCGTGGCCTATGTCGGCGCGCATATCGTCGACGCGGTGGTCAGCGCAAGCCGCCAGTGGGCAAACAACGGCCATGCGCCGCTGATATCGGTGTTCCAGTGGGTGGCGCTGGAAGGCATCCTGGTGGCAGCCCTCGCCGGAGCGCAGCGCGGCCTGTCGATGTGCCAGTCGCTGCTGCGCGCGCAGCTGGGACAACGCGTCAACGTGATGATCCTGGAGAAGGCGCTGACGCTGGAACTGGCGCATTTCGAGGACTCCGAGTTCTACGACAAGCTCACTCGCGCCCGCCGCGAGGCGTCGACCCGACCACTGTCGCTGGTCACCCGCACGTTCGGCCTGGGCCAGAACGCGATCTCGCTGATCAGCTACGGCACCTTGCTGTTCCATTTCTCGCCATGGGCGGTGGCGGTGCTGCTGCTGGCCGGATTGCCCTCGTTCCTGTCCGAAACCAAGTTTTCCGGCGACGCATTCCGGCTGTTCCGCTGGCGTTCGCCAGAAACGCGCATGCAGCTGTATCTGGAAACCGTGCTCGCGCGCGAGGACCACGCCAAGGAGGTCAAGCTGTACGAGCTTGGCCCGCTGCTGCTGGATCGCTATCGCGACATCTTCGACAAGCTCTACGGCGAGGATCGCGACCTGACCGTCCGCCGCGAAAGCTGGGGCTTCGGACTCGGCCTGCTGGGCACGATCACGCTGTACGGTGCCTATGCGTGGATCGCCATGACCACGGTGATCGGGCGCATCACGCTGGGTCAGATGACGATGTACCTGTCGCTGTTCCGGCAAGGCCAGTCGGCGGTCTCGGCGATGCTGTCGGCGATCGGCGGCATGTACGAGGACAACCTGTATCTGTCGACCCTGTACGAGTATCTGGAAACGCCGGTACCACCGTCGCAGGGCACGGCCCAGCGCGGCGCAAAGCCAGACGACGGCATCCGCTTCGAACAGGTCAGCTTCACTTATCCCGGCGCCAGTGAGCCGGCACTGCACGACATCAACCTGCATATCCGTCCCGGCGAATCGCTGGCCCTGGTCGGCCAGAACGGCTCCGGCAAGACCACCCTGATCAAGCTGCTGACGCGGCTGTACTCGCCCGACAGCGGCCGCATCCTGCTCGACGGCACCGACCTGCGCGACTGGGACGAAAGCACCCTGCTGCAGCGTATCGGCGTGATCTTCCAGGATTTCGCGCGCTACCAGATGCGCGTCGGCGAGAACGTCGGCGCCGGCGACGTCAGCCATTTCGAGGACGAGGCGCGCTGGCGCGAGGCCAGCGACAAGGGCATGGCCAGCGAATTCATCGATGGCCTGCCGTCCGGCTTCAACACCCAGCTCGGCAAGTGGTTCCGCGAAGGGCGTGAACTGTCGGGCGGACAGTGGCAGAAGATCGCGCTGGCGCGTGCCTTCATGCGCTCGCGCGCGGACATCCTGGTGCTGGACGAACCCACCGCGGCGATGGACGCCCAGGCCGAGGCGAACATCTTCGAACACTTCCGCGACCTGGCCGGCAACCGCATCGCGATCCTGATCTCGCACCGCTTCTCCACCGTACGCATGGCCGACCAGATCATCGTGATCCAGGACGGTCGGATCGTCGAGCACGGCAGCCATGAACAGTTGATGGCGCAGGACGGCCACTATGCGCACCTGTTCTCGCTGCAGGCGCAGGGTTATCGCTGATCGGCTTGACCCTGCCTGCCCGCGCACCCCATGCTTTGCCGTCTTGTCTGGATCGAAACACACGCATGAGCAGTCGCTACAACGCCGCCGATATCGAAGTCCTCTCCGGCCTGGATCCGGTCAAACGCCGCCCCGGCATGTACACCGACACCACCCGCCCGAACCATCTGGTGCAGGAGGTGGTCGACAACTCGGTGGACGAGGCGCTGGCCGGCCACGCCAGCTCGATCGAGGTCATGCTGCACGACGACGGCTCGGTGGAAGTGAGCGACGACGGCCGCGGTATGCCGGTGGACATCCACCCCGAGGAAGGCGTCTCGGGCGTCGAGCTGATCATGACCCGGCTGCACGCCGGCGGTAAGTTCAGCGGCAAGAACTACAACTTCTCCGGCGGCCTGCATGGCGTCGGCGTCTCGGTGGTCAATGCGTTGTCCGACCGGGTCGAAGTGACGATCCGCCGCGATGGCTCCGAATACCAGATGGTGTTCGCGCACGGCGACAAGATCAGCCCGCTGGAAGTGATCGGCACGGTACCGAAGAAGCGCAGCGGCACCACCTTGCGCTTCTGGCCGGAGGCGAAGTATTTCGACTCGCCTAAGATCTCGCTGCCGAAACTCAAGCATCTGTTGCGTGCCAAGGCCGTGCTGTGCGCCGGCCTCAACGTGAAGCTCACCGACGCAGCCAGTGGCGAAACGACCGAGTGGCATTACGAGGATGGTCTGCGCGATTACCTGCGTGGTGAACTCGACGGCAGCGAGGCGTTGCCGAACGAGCTGTTCGTGCATCACATGGCGCGCGACGTGGAAGGTCTGGAAGTAGCACTCGCCTGGTTGCCGGAAGGCGAACTGGTGCAGGAGAGCTACGTCAACCTGATCCCCACCGCGCAGGGTGGCACCCACGTCAACGGTTTGCGCACTGGCCTGACCACCGCGATCCGCGAGTTCTGCGAGATCCGTAACCTGCTGCCGCGCAGCGTCAAACTGGCACCGGAAGATGTGTGGGAACGGCTCGCCTTCGTGCTGTCGGCCAAGCTGCAGGACCCGCAGTTCGCCGGCCAGACCAAGGAGCGACTGTCTTCGCGGCAGACCGCCGGCATGGTCGAGAACGTCATCCACGACGCCTTCAGCCTGTGGCTCAACCAGCATGTGGACATGGGCGAGCGGATTGCCCAACTGGCGATCGAGCGCGCCAGCGCACGGCTGAAGGCGGCCAAGCAGATCGTGCGCAAGAAGATCACCCAGGGCCCGCAACTGCCCGGCAAGCTGGCCGACTGCACCGCGACCGATCTCACCCGCACGGAACTGTTCCTGGTCGAGGGCGACTCCGCCGGTGGCAGCGCCAAGCAGGCACGCGACAAGGAGTTCCAGGCGATCCTGCCGCTGCGCGGCAAGATCCTCAACACCTGGGAAGTCGAGTCGACCTCGGTGCTGGCGTCGGAAGAAGTGCACAACCTCGCCGTGGCGATCGGTTGCGACCCCGGCAAGGACGATCTGTCCGGTCTTCGCTACGGCAAGGTGATCATCCTCGCCGATGCCGATTCCGATGGCTTGCACATCGCCACCTTGCTGAGCGCGCTATTCCTGAGACATTTCCCGACCCTGGTCAGCGAAGGCCACGTGTTCGTGGCGATGCCGCCGCTGTTCCGCGTCGATGTCGGCAAGCAGGTGTTCTACTGCCTCGACGAGAGCGAGAAGGAAGCGATGCTGCAGCGGATCGAGCGCGAGAAGATCAAGGGCGCGGTCAGCACCACCCGTTTCAAGGGCCTGGGCGAGATGAACCCGCCGCAGTTGCGCGAATCGACCATCCACCCGGATACGCGTCGGCTGGTGCAACTGACCATCGGCGACGACGACGGTACTGCGAAACTGATGGACATGCTGCTGGCCAAGAAGCGCGCCGGTGACCGCAAGGCATGGCTGGAAGAGAAAGGCGATCTGGCGACGCTCGAGGTCTGAATCGCGGCAGCAGTCGCGACCGTTAACATTCCACCCCTCATATGGTCATCCCGGCGAAGGCCGGGATCGCTTTTCCAACACGGCCGCGTCGAAGCGATCCCGGCCTTCGCCGGGATGACGACCTGGGAGAGGGTCTATCCGCAGGGACGACGAGGTGGGCAGGATCTCTGTCGCCACCATTCGTGCATCCGGATCTGTCCTTACGCCGTATCTCCACATGCTTCCAATCCGGTAAGCGGAAAAGACCTGGAGAAACACATGATGAAGATGAACCATTCCCTGCGAACCCTCGCCGTCAGCCTTTGCATCGCGCTGTCCACCGCTGCCGTCGTACCGATGGCCTTCGCCCAGGCGGATGCCATGGGTTCGATGAGCATGCACAAGGACCCAATGGTCGGCGGTGCAGCGATGTATCCGTCGAAGAACATCATCCAGAACGCGGTGAACTCGAAGGACCACACCACCCTGGTCGCCGCCGTGAAGGCTGCCGGCCTGGTCGATACCCTTTCCGGCGCGGGTCCGTTCACTGTATTCGCACCGACCAACGAGGCGTTTGCGGCATTGCCCGCAGGCACGGTCGATAACCTGCTGAAACCCGAGAACAAGGCTACGCTGACAAAAGTCCTCACCTATCACGTGGTTCCTGGTCGACTGACTTCGCATGATCTGGCCGAGGCAGTCAAGGCGGGTGGCGGCAAGGCGGTACTCAAAACCGTCGAAGGCGATTCGATCACCGTTGGCAAGGACGGCAGCAAATGGACGGTCACTGACGACAAGGGGAATGTCGCCGACATCACCATTCCCGACGTGATCCAGTCCAATGGCGTGATCTTCGTGATCGACAAGGTGCTGATGCCGTAATCCGCTGCAACACAACGTTTGAATCTCTCCGCCGCTCCGATGACCTCGTCGGGGCGGTTTTTCGTTGTGACGGCAGCGCCGCAATGTTGGATACACTCATATGGGTAGCATCCGCAGCAGACTTCCGCTGCTTCCGATCCATGCAACGGACAAGAGACGGGAAATGGCTGTGAACATCGCGCGACTCCTGCAAGCATGCGCCATCGGCCTTTCGCTGGCGGTGGCTGTGGTGCCCCTGGTGGCGGCCGGCAAGACCGGCAAGACCCATACGGTGAAAAGCACCGCGCCGAAAGCCGCGCCGCCCAGCGAGCCCACCATGTCGCCGTCGAACGACATCGTCCGCAACGTCGATGGCGCGAAGGACCTCACCGCCCTGGCCGCCGCGATGAAGGCCGCGAACCTGGCCGGCACGCTCGCGGGCCACGGCCCCTACACCCTGTTCGCGCCGAATGACCAGGCATTTGCCGCGCTGCCTGCGGGCACGCGCGATCGCCTGCTGAAACCCGGCAACGAAGCCGCGCTGACCCGCGACATCAGCTATCACGTCGTACCCGGACGCCTGACCACCAGGGATCTGGCCAAGGCGGTCGAAGCAGGCGGCGGCACCGCTGCGCTGAAGACCATCGAAGGCGACTCGATCACCATCAGCAAGGATGCCGACCGCTGGGCGATCAGCGACGACAAGGGCAATGTCGCCCATGTCACCATCGCCGATCTGGCGCAGTCCAATGGCATGATCCTGGTGATCGACCAGGTGCTGATACCGTGACCCGCCGCGGGGACTGAAACCGCCAGCCATGCTCCAGCGGCTTTTTTTGCGCTGGCGGCGGCGCTAAGGTGTCGCCACCTTTCCAGGAACCGCCGCAATGGCCCTGCTGCCGCCGCTCGATCTGCATCGCTGGATCGAAGAACACCGCCACCTGCTCAAGCCGCCGGTCGGCAACAAGTGCATCGTCGACGGCGACTTCATCATCATGATCGTGGGCGGCCCGAATGCGCGCACCGATTATCATCACGACGAAGGCCCCGAGTTCTTCTACCAGCTCGAGGGCGAAATGGTGCTGAAGGTTCAGGACGATGGCCACGCCCGGGATATTCCGATCCGCGCCGGCGAAATCTTCTACCTGCCGCCGTGCGTGCCGCATTCGCCACAACGGATGCCGGCATCGATCGGACTGGTGATCGAGCGCCGCCGCATCAACGGCGAGAAGGATGGCTTGCTGTGGTTCTGCGAACGCTGCAACCACAAGCTGTACGAGGAGTACTTCGTGCTCGACAGCATCGAGCACGATTTCCCGCCGGTGTTCGACCGCTTCTACGGTTCACACGAGGCGCGTACCTGCGACGCCTGCGGACACCTGAACCCCGCACCCGCGAAATACGGCTAGAAGCCAGCTTTGTCCCTGGCCAACCATTTGCGCGCCATCCGCTGCAGCGAGCTGTCGAAACTGGCGTCATGCGCCACCTCGACCACCGGCCGCCATGCGAGCGCCCGCGATTCCTCGTTGATCACGAAGCGATCGTCCGCACCGGCGCGCACCACGTAACGCACGTCGTAATGCCAGTGCTCCGGTTCGCTTCCACGTGCGAGTATGCGATGTCGATCGATGTCGAAGATGCCGCCCTCAACACGCAGGCAGGCCACGCCGGTTTCCTCCTGCGCCTCGCGCAACGCCACGCGCGCCAGCACCGCATCGCCATCGGCGTGGCCGCCCGGCTGCAACCACCGATCCAGCTTGCGATGGTGCATCAGCAGTACCCGCGCACCGTCGGCACTCACCAGCCATGCCGAACCCGTGAAGTGGCCTGGCGGGTGGCTGCGCTCGAATATCGACGGGTCGGATTGCAGGAACTTGCAGAAACGCAAAGCCCCTTCGGCTTCATCCGGCCAGTGTTCCGCGTATTCGCGGAACTCGACCAGCATCCTCGGAATATCTGATGGCATGACGTGCGGCAGGGTATGGCTTGGCAATGCCCATCATAGCTGCGTCGCAGCTTGTCCCCCTTCCCTCACTCCGTTATGGTTGCGCGTCACATCGGCTGGTCGCGTCATGCCCGTCGCGGTTGCGGACGTATGTGGTATTTGTTTTCACGGGGAATCACCAAATGCTTTTCCAGCGCGTCAAGTCGCTCGACCAGATTCTCGCCACCGCCGAGAAGAAAAGCCTCACACGGCAGCTCGGCCCCTTCCAGCTCACCATGCTCGGTATTGGAGCGATCATCGGCACCGGCATTTTCGTGCTGACCGCCGAAGCGGGCCAGAAGGCCGGCCCCGGCATGATGATCGCCTTCGTGATCGCCGCAGTAGTCTGCGGCCTGGCCGCACTGGCCTATGCCGAGCTGGCCTCGATGATACCGGTGGCAGGTTCCGCCTATACCTACACCTACGGCGTGCTCGGCGAAGGCATCGCCTGGGTTGTCGGCTGGGCGCTGGTGCTGGAATACACGATCGCCGCCAGTACGGTCTGCGTCGGCTGGTCGGGATACGTGAATGGCCTGCTTGCCAACCGAGGATTCGGGCTGCCGGAATTCCTGCGCACCGGCCCGATGGATGGTGGCACGTTCAACCTGCTCGCCTTCCTGATCGGGCTGGCCGTCACCTTCCTGCTTGTCGTGGGCACCTCCAAGTCGGCCAAGGTCAATGCTTTCCTGGTGCTGATCAAGGTGGCGGCGCTGACCCTGTTCATCTTCGTGGCGCTGCCCGCCGTGAAGGATCCGAACTTCCATCCGTTCGTGCCCAATGGCTGGGGCAGCCCGATGGGAGGCATCGGCGTGCTTGGCGCCGCCGCCTCGATCTTCTTCGCCTACGTCGGCTTCGATGCCGTGTCGACGGCAGCCGAGGAGACCAAGAATCCGAACCGCAACATTCCGATCGGCCTGATCGGCTCGCTGGGTGTCTGCACCATCTATTACCTGCTGGTGAGCTACGGCGCCGTCGGTTCGGTGGGCGCCCAGCCGATGCTCGGCCCGGACGGTCTTGCACTGCAGCCGGGCACGCCTGCCATGGCCGCTGCGTGCCATGCCTCGCAGGCACTCGTCTGCAGCAAGGAAGCGCTGGCACACGTCGTGCGCCTGCTCAACCACAACACGCTTGGCAACCTGATCGGCTTCGCGGCCAGCATCGCGCTGCCGTCGGTCATCCTGACCATGACCTACGGACAGACCCGCATCTTCTTCACCATGGCCCGTGACGGCCTGCTGCCGAGCTCGCTGGCGAAGATCCATCCGCGCTTCCACACGCCGCACGTGATCACGCTCATCACCGGCATCTTCGTGTCCCTGTTCGGCGCCATGTTTCCCGTGGGCGCACTGGCGGATGTCACCAATTCAGGCACCCTCTTCGCCTTCATGATGGTATCGATCGGCGTGCTGATCCTTCGCAAGAAGCAGCCTGACCGGCCGCGCCCGTTCCGCACACCGATGGCATGGCTGGTTTGCCCGCTCGCCGTGATCGGTTGCCTGCTGCTGTTCTTCAACCTCTCGCTCAAGACCATCATCATCTTCTTCAGCTGGGCAGCAGTCGGTCTGGTGATCTACTACCTCTACGGTTACCGCAAGAGCCATCTGGCCAACGGTACCGAGCCGGACTGATCCGGCGCCCCACCCCGACTGCTGCATTGCCGGCACGGTGCCTACCGTGCCGGCGTCATATCCGGAATGCCCATGCTCAAGCAGCTGCTCGCTCGCAAGACCGATTTCTCGAACGTCGACATATGTGACGGCCCCGGCCTGAAGCGGACGCTGGGCCCCTGGGGGCTCACGGCGCTCGGCATCGGCGCCGTGATCGGCGGCGGCATCTTCGTGATCACCGGTCAGGCCGCGGCCGAGCATGCAGGCCCGGCAATCATCCTCGCGTTCGTGATCGCGGCCATCTGCTGCAGTTTCACCGCGCTGTGCTACGCCGAGTTCGCGACCCTGATCCCGATGTCGGGCAGTTCGTATTCCTACGCCTATGCCACCCTGGGCGAACTGATGGCCTGGTTCATCGGCTGGAACATGGTGCTCGAATACGGCGTCTCCGCATCGGCGGTCGCGGTCAGCTGGACCGGCTATTTCGTCAGCCTGCTCGATCACGTCGGCATCCATCTGCCTACCGTGCTGACGAATGCGCCACTTGCGTACATGAACGGTCATCTCGTGACGACCGGCGCGCTGTTCAACCTGCCCGCAGTGGGCATCGTGCTGGCATTGACGTGGCTGTGCTACGTCGGCATCCGGGAGTCCAGTGGTGCGAATCTCGCCATGGTCATCCTCAAGGTCGGCCTGATCGTCATCGTGATCGCCGCCGGCTGGCATTACGTGAACACGGACTACTGGCACCCGTTCATCCCGGCGAGCCAGGGCCCCGAGAAATACGGCTGGCCGGGGATCATGCGTGCCGCCACGCTGGTGTTCTTCGCCTATATCGGATTCGAGGCGACCTCGACTGCGGCACAGGAAGCCAAAAACCCCCAGCGCGACCTGCCGATCGCAACGCTGGCCTCGCTGGCCATCTGCACCATTCTGTACATCGGCGTCGCCGCGGTGATCACCGGGCTGCTGCCGTTCAACCAGCTCGGCACCAGCGAACCGGTCGTCACCGCTGTCAGGGCACATGCCGAACTCGGCTGGCTGCGCTGGCTGGTCGAAATCGGCGCCTTGATCGGATTGTCGTCGGTGGTGCTGGTCATGATCATCGCGCAACCGCGCATCTTCATGATCATGGGACGTGACGGCCTGCTGCCGCCGGTGTTTGCGAAGATCCACCCGCGCTATCACACACCGCACATCAATACCGTCATCACCGGCGTCGGCATCGCGGCACTCGCGGCGGTATTTCCGCTCGACGTGCTCGGCGACCTCGTCTCGATGGGCACCTTGATCGCCTTCGTTGCCGTCTGTGCCGGCGTGCTGATCCTGCGTCACACGCGGCCCGACCTGCCCCGCACGTTCCGCGTGCCATGGGCCCCGGTCACCTGCGTACTCGGCGTGCTCAGCTGCCTCACACTGCTGTACTGGGAGAACTGGTACCAGTGGCTGCTGCTCGGCATCTGGACGGTGCTCGGCATGGCGATCTATTTCGGCTATGGCCGCCGGCACAGTCGCCTGCGCCAGCAAGACACTGGGGCCACCGAATCCTGAGTTTGCCTATCTTCGTGAAATGGCGGAAAAATCCTGCCATTTTCGTCGAATGTCTCGAAATCCGCTTTATTGGAAAAAGCAGGTCAACTTCTCAAAAATTATTGCGAATTGAAGCATAACTCATTGTTTTCAATTGTTTTAACGAGAATTTTTCAAGACAATTTGAGAGCCTGATCGCCCATTCGCCGATCGCGGGAGTATCATCGCCAGTCCGCGGGTTGATCACTTGGCAGTGGGCCCCGGATCGCCGCCCGGCGCGTCAGGTAGGTCAGCTCCTCAGCCTGACGCGTCGGGCAGCACTTTTCTCCGGACAGTCCGTCCCGCATCCCCCTCTCTCGGTTTCACGTGATCGCCATGCGCGATCCGTGTCCATGACAAGCATCCAAAGAAAAGGCCGGCAACGGGCCGGCCATTCGATGATCCGCATGCGTGGCCGAACACCACGCCTCGATCAGATCAGGCTTTCTTTGGTGTGTGCGACACGCACCAGCCTTTCGCATTCACCGACTTGCCCGGGAACAATTGACACGGTCCGCGACCGGTGGCGCCGCCGGAATAGAACTGGCAATTGGAGCATTCGTCGCCGGCCTTGTGCTTCGCATTGGCGGACTTGCTGGCGTCTTCCACGTAACCCAGAGCCTTGGCCGTCGGATCGGCCTCGGTCACCGGCGGCAGGTCGGCAGCGCGCGCAAAACGCGGCAGGCCGCCGATGACCACGGCAGCCACCGTGGTGCCAGCGGCGACCTTGAGGAATCGGCGACGCGATTCGATATCTTGTTCGTTCGACATGGACAAGCCTCCGTCGGGATCTATCCGGTGCACCCTGCGCCGGATTCTCAAGGAATGGTACGCCTGCTGCCGCAATCTGTCCTGACTTGCGAGAATGGCTCTCATTCCAGCAAAGCGCCCATTCCACGCGTGTTATAGTTGCCACTCATTTGGACGTCCAAACAGCATGAGTCAAGACCTTCCTGCAACGATATCCGCCAGCCTGTTCGATGCGCGCGCAGACGCCATTGCGGACACCGCGCGCGAGCTGTCGGCGATGGGCTGGACCCCGGCCACCAGCAGCAATTTCTCGATGAGGGTGGATGCGGAGCATGCCGCCATCACGATCTCCGGCCGGCACAAGGGACGGCTCGGTCGCAACGACATCATGCTGATCGACCTGCATGGCGACGCCGTCGGCACCGACGCCCGCCCCAGCGCCGAAACCGCATTGCACACGCAGATCTACCGGCGCTTGCCGGAAATGCATGCAGTGCTGCATACCCACTCGCGCACGCAAAGCGTCGCCTCGCGGCTGTTCGCCGGCGACGGCGCGATCCGCCTGCAGGGCTGGGAATTGCAGAAGGCGATCACCAGCTACCGCACGCACGAGAGCGTGCTGGAGATTCCGGTGTTCCCGAATACCCAGCACATGCCCGAACTGGTCGCCCAGGTCGATGCCTGGCTGGATGCCGGCAAGCCGTTGCATGCCTATCTGATCGACGGCCACGGCATCTACACCTGGGGCCGCGACATGGCCGAGGCCCAGCGTCATCTGGAAGCGCTGGAGTTCCTGCTCGGCTGCGAACTCGACCTGAAAAAACTGAGGGCATCATGAGCCGCCTGCGCATCTTCGACGAATCCCGGCCGCAATCGCCGCTGGCGGAACATCACGAACACGCCGCGATTGCCCATGAACTGGGCAAGGTCGGTGTCCGCTTCGAGCAATGGGAGGCCAATCAGCCGATCGTGCCTGGTGCCAGCCAGGACGAGGTGATTGCCGCCTATCGCGGCGACATCGACCGGCTGATGGCCGAGAAGGGCTACCAGGCCGTCGACGTGATCAGCCTCGCGCCCGATCACCCCGAGCGTGCAGCGCTACGGCAGAAGTTCCTCAGCGAACACACGCATAGCGAGGACGAAGTGCGCTTCTTCGTCGCCGGCTCCGGCCAGTTCACCCTGCACATCACCGGCAAGGTCTACGACATCCTGTGCGAACAGGGCGACCTGATCGGCGTGCCGGACGGCACCCGCCACTGGTTCGACATGAGCGAGGCGCCCTGTTTCGTGGCGATCCGGTTGTTCACCAACAAGGAAGGCTGGGTGGCGAACTTTACCGGCGACGACATCGCCCAGCGTTTTCCACGGATGCAACCGCGCCAAGCCGTAGCTGGCTGATAGCCGGCCGCCGAAACGGTGACCGCCCACGGCGCAATGCGGCAGCCATTCGTTTATGCTGATCGTCCTTTACCAGCATCACCGCCATGATCGAAATCCGCGCCATCGTCACCGACATCGAGGGCACCACCAGCTCGATCAGCTTCGTTCGCGATGTGCTGTTTCCGTATGCGCGCAAGCGGCTACCGGCCTTCGTCGAAACCCATGGCGACAAACCCGAGGTGCTGCACTGGCTACACGAAGCGGCGCGGGAGGCTGGCCTGGTCGAGGCCAGCCGTCAGGACATGGTCGAACTGCTGCTGCAATGGATCGACCAGGATCGCAAATCCACTGCGCTTAAAGCGCTGCAGGGCATGATCTGGAAGGACGGCTACGCCGCCGGCGACTATCGCGCCCACCTCTATCCCGAAGTCGCCGCCCGCCTGCGCGACTGGCGTGCCGACGGACTGCGCCTGTACGTCTACTCTTCCGGTTCGGTACCGGCGCAGCAGCTGTTTTTCCGTTACAGCGAGGCAGGTGACCTCACCCCATTGTTTGCCGGTTATTTCGACACCGAAACCGGCCCGAAGCGCGAGACCGAATCCTACCGGCGCATCGCTGCGGCGATCGATGAAGAGCCCCGGCACATCCTGTTCCTGTCCGATATCGCGGAAGAACTCGACGCGGCACAGGCTGTCGGCTTCACTACCGGCTGGCTGATCCGCGAACCGTTGACGTGGCCGGCCGAACCGCGTCATCCCGCCTATCGCGATTTCAACGCGATCACTCCCTGAGCCCCGGCGCGAACCCTGCCATGCGCACCATCCTGACTGTCCTGCTTGCCTTCGCCGCCGGGGTGCTGCTGATGCTGTTGCTTCCCGGCCATGCCGGGCTGCCGCCGAGTGCCAACCCGTCCATGCCTGCCGCTGCCGTCTCCACAACGGTCATCTCCAGCAGCAGCGCGCCAGACGAGGTTTCATCAAGCGGGACCGCACCCGACAGCGGCGATAACTGGCCGAACTCCGCCCCGACCCCGGAACAGGTGATCTACGCGCAGCCGCAAATGGTCCGCGAGGCGCTGGCAAAACTCACCCCGCGCGTGCCCGGCAAGCCGAACCTGTACCTGCTGGCCTTCGCCGGCGACGGTGGCGAGGACGTGTTCCGCAACGAGGCCGAATACGCCGCGCAAATGTTCGCCCAACGCTTTGGCGCCACCGCCCATAGCCTTGTGCTGGAAAACAACCCGGCCACCCTGGCCACGCATCCGCTGGCCAGCTGGAGCAACCTGGAAGCCGCGCTCGATGGCCTGGACAAGGCGATGCAGCCGGATCAGGACATCCTGCTGCTCTACGTCACCAGTCACGGTGGCGAGGATCACAACCTGCTGGTCGACATGGACCCGCTGCCGCTGGACCAGATCGGCGCAGCGGATCTGGCCGACATCCTCGCCAAGCGGCACTTCAAGTGGAAGGTGGTCGTGGTCAACGCCTGCTACTCCGGCGGTTTCGTGCCACCGCTGCACAGTCCCGGCACCCTGGTGCTCACCGCCGCCCGCACCGATCGCAGCTCGTTCGGCTGCGGCAGCGATTCGGACATCACCTATTTCGGCAGGGCCTGGCTGGTCGATGCACTGAACCGCACCGACAACTTCGTCGATGCGTTCAAGCAGGCCAGCAGCGAAATCAGCCAATGGGAGACGAAGGACGAGTTGACTCCGTCGGAACCACAGATCGATATCGGCAGTGGCATCGAGGATCAGCTTGCGTTGTGGCGCAAGGGATTCACGCCCGGACCAGCGGTTGTATTCAAGCCCGCCGCGCCGGCGCCTGCCAGCACGACGGGAACAGCGCAGTAATCCACCCTTGCATCCCGCAGCTGCAAGATACGCATGCTGACTGACCTGCCCTTACTGCCCACTGCGCGGAGCAGCATGCCGCCCGGCAAGCAACGCCACAGCGTCGGTCAGGGATAACCCCCGCGCACGCAACACCACGGTGAGGTGAAAGATCAGGTCGGCAGCCTCGCCGAGCAATTCTTCGTCATTCTGTGCCACAGCGGCCAGTGCCGTCTCGACACCTTCCTCACCCACCTTTTGCGCCATCCGGCGGATGCCGCCATCAAACAGCTTGGTGGTGTAACTCCCCTCGGGACGTTCGGCATGGCGCTGCGCGACCAGCGCGTCGAGCTCGGCGAGGAACCCGAGTGGCGGCTGCACGGCATCGCCGAAGCAGCTGGACGTACCCAGATGGCAGGTCGGTCCATGCGGCTCGGCCTGCACCAGCAAGGTGTCGGCGTCGCAGTCGATGCGGATACCCTTCAGTACAAGGACGTGGCCGGAGCTTTCGCCCTTGGTCCACAGGCGTCGTTTGCTGCGGCTGTAGAACGTCACCTTGCCGCTGGCCTGCGTCTGCGCCAGCGCCTCGGCATTCATGTAGCCGAGCATCAGCACCTCGCCGTTCAACCAGTGCTGCACGATCGCCGGCAGCAGGCCATTGCCCTTGGCCCAATCGAGGTGACTGAAGTCGGTGGCTGGAGTGTTGGTCATGCGCATGAGCGTGGCAGAGGAGTGAGTGGAGAGGAGTAAGAAGTGAGCAAGAGCGGCGCGAGGCGCAGCCATTGGAATGGGGTTAGCTTTTCTCTCACTTCTCACTCCTCGCTTCTTTACTCACTTCTCGCACCGCTACGCCCTGCCCATGCAGATAGTGCTTGAGTCCGGGGATCGCGATCGCGCCGGAGTGGAACACACTGGCGGCCAGCGCACCGTCCACATCGGCCTCGATGAACGCATCACGGAAATGTTCCAAGGCACCGGCACCACCGGAGGCGATCAGCGGCACTTGGCAGATCGCGCGGGCCATCGACAGCTGTTCCAGGTCGTAACCCTGGCGCACGCCGTCGCTGCCCATGCAGTTGAGCACGATCTCGCCGGCGCCGCGCTGCTGCACCTCGACCATCCAGTCCAGCGTCTTGCGTGGCAGCGCCTGCGTTTTCGTGGGGTCGCCGGTGTACTGACGCACGCGCCATACACCGTCCGCATCGCGCAGCGAGTCGATGCCGACCACCACGCACTGTACGCCGAAGGCGGCGGCCAGTTCATCGATCAGCTCGGGGCGCTCCAAAGCCGGCGAGTTGACCGAGATCTTGTCAGCGCCGGCATGCAGCACGGAACGCGCCTCGTCCACCGAGCGAATGCCGCCGGCAACGCAGAACGGGATGTCGATCACTCGTGCTACCCGCTCGACCCAGCCGCGATGCACGCTGCGCCCTTCCGGGCTGGCGGTGATGTCGTAGAACACCAGTTCGTCGGCGCCCTCGTCGCGATAGCGCAAGGCGAGCTCGACGATCTCGCCCATCACCACGTGATCGCGGAAACGCACGCCCTTGACCACCTTGCCGTCGCGCACGTCCAGGCAGGGAATGATGCGGCGGCTCAGCATCGTATCTCTCCTGTGCCCACCTGCGAGGTGCGCAGGAGCGATGCCGAAATCACATTCCCTCCCCTGCTTGCAGGGGAGGGCTGGGGAGGGGTTGCTCTTGATCTCAAAGTCAAAAGCTTTACTCCCTCCTCCCAAAAAGGGGATTCCCTTCGGTCACAACCTCCCCCTGCGACCGAAGGAAGTCCCTTTGGGGCAAGCAGGGGCAGGAGCAGAGCTGGCAAGCACGCGCTGATACTCATGCAACCAAGGCCTCCTGCACGGTGAAGCGTCCTTCCAGCAAGGCACGGCCGAGGATCACGCCTTGCGCGCCGGCCTCGCGTGCCGCACGGATATCTTCCAGCGAACGCACGCCACCAGAGGCCTGCACAACCAGCTGCGGCACGCGGTCGGCGAGGTGGCGGTACAGCTCCAGGTTGAAACCGGCCAGCATGCCGTCGCGATCGATATCGGTACACAGCAGATGACGCGCACCACGCGCGGCGTACCACGGCGCGAGCTCGTCCAGCGTGCGCGCCTCGACTTCGGTCCAGCCGGCACTGGGCAACGCCCAGCGGCCATCGATAAGGCGCGTATCGAGCGCGATGGTCAGCCGCTCCGCGCCGTACTTTTCCAGCCAGCCGGCGACCAGCTCTGGATCGCGGATCGCCACGCTGCCCAGTACCACGCGGCGCACACCCGCCTCGAACAGACGCTGGAGATCGGCCTCCTCGCGCACGCCACCACCGGCCTGAATCTGCATGCCGTCAGCCACGATGGTCTGGATGACGGCCAGATTGTCTAGGGCGCCGGAACGGGCACCGTCCAGGTCGACCAGATGCAGCCAGCGCGCACCGGCAGCCGCATAGCGCTGCGCCAGTTCGCGCGGGTCGGCCGCGTAGGTAGTCTGCTGCGCGTAGTCGCCCTGCTTCAGGCGCACTACCTGGCCGCCACGCAGATCGATCGCAGGGATCACTTCACAGTTCATAGCTTGAGAAAATTCTGCAGGAGCTTCGCGCCGACGGCGGCGGAACGCTCGGGGTGGAATTGCATGCCATGGAAGTTGTCGCGGGCGATCACAGCCGAGAACGCCTCGCCGTAGTCGCTGGTGGCAAGACTCCAGTCGCCCACCGGCACCGCATAGCTGTGCACGAAGTAGGCCTGATCGTCATCGCCCAGCCCGGCCAGCAACCGGTGCGGTTGTTTCGCACGCAGTTGATTCCAGCCCATGTGCGGCACGCGCAGGCCGGGAGCTTCGATGAAGCGGCGCACCGGCGCCGGGATCAGGCCGAGGCATGCGGTATCGCCCTCTTCCGAATGCGCGCACAACAGCTGCATGCCCAGGCAGACACCCAGCACCGGCTGGGTCAGCGTACGCATCAGTTCGACCAGCCCCAGCTCACGCAACCGTGCCATGCCGGGGCCGGCCGCACCGACGCCGGGCAGGACCACCTTGTCGGCGGCGCGGATCGTTGCGGCATCCGCGGTCAGCGCGGCATCCACGCCCAGCCGCTGCAGCGCATAGCGCACCGAGCCGATATTGGTGCCGCCCGCATCGACGAGGACCACGCTCATGACAGCGTGCCCTTGGTGCTGGGCAGCTCACTGCCCTCGCGACGGATCGCCTGGCGCAAGGTGCGCGCGACCACCTTGAAACAGGCCTCGACCATGTGATGCGCGTTGTCGCCCCGCACGGCCAGGTGCAGGTTCGCACCCAGCGTCTCGCACAGCGAACGGAAGAAGTGCGGCACCAGCTCGGTCGGCACCTCGCCCACGCGCTCGCGCGGGAAGCTGCCTTCGAACACGAAGTACGGGCGTCCGGACAGATCCAGTGCCGCGCTGGCCTGCGACTCGTCCATCGGCAAGGTGAAGCCGTAACGGCCGATGCCGCGCTTGTCGCCCAGTGCCTGCTTCAACGCCTGCCCCAGCGCCAGTGCGCAGTCCTCGATGGTGTGGTGCTCGTCGATGTGGGTGTCACCGTCGCAGTTCAGCTCCAGCGCGAAACCGCCGTGCTTGCCGATCTGTTCCAGCATGTGGTCGAAGAAACCCAGCCCGGTGCGTGCCTTCGGCTCGGCCACCTTGTCCAGATCCACGTTGACCGTGATGCGGGTTTCCCTGGTGTTGCGCACCACCGTCGCCGTGCGCGGTGCATCCAGCAACTGATGTGCCAGTTCGTCCCAGCTCACACCGAGCGGGCCAACGCGGAGGCCGCGCACACCGATGTTCGCGGCGAACTGCAGATCCGTCTCGCGATCACCGACCATCGCCGAGGCCGCCCGGCTCCAGCCATCATCAGCGAGGTAGTGGCGCAGCATGCCGATACCCGGCTTGCGGGTGTCCTTGCCCTCGTGCGGGAAACTGCGGTCGATCAGCACCTCACGGAAACGCACACCCTGCGAGGCGAGGATACGCATCAGCAATTCGTGCGGCCCGGTGAAATGCGGCTCGGGGAAACTGTCTGTACCGAGGCCATCCTGGTTTGTCACCATCACCAGCTCGTAGCCTGCGGCTACGAAGCGTTGCAGCGCAGCGATCACGCCCGGCAACAAGGTCAGCTTCTCGTAGCTGTCGATCTGCTGGTCGGCCGGCTCCTCGATCAGGCAGCCGTCGCGATCGACGAAAAGAATCTTGCGGCTCACCGGAATCTCCCCGCAGCAATGTAGGAGCGCACCCTGTGCGCGATTGGGGTGGCGGCGTCGCAACCTGGTTTTCGCGCACAGGGTGCGCTCCTACGGTTCACGCGCATGTCGCAACCTTCTGCAGGATGGCAAGCACGCGATCGTTTTCATCAGGCGTGCCGATGGTGATGCGTAGCGCGTCGCCAAGATTCGGATAACGGCGTACATCGCGCACCACGATGCCGGCGGCGAGCAGCTGTTGATATACCGCAGCCGCATCCTCGAAACGCACGGCCAGGAAATTGGCCTGCGACGGCAGCACCTCATGCACACCGGGCAGTTGGCGCAACGCTTCCTGCATCCGCGCCCGTTGATTGCGCACGATGGCGACGTGATTACGCGCATTTACCTGACCCCAGCCGGACAATGCGATCAGCGCAGCTTCCACGCATGGCAACGGCAGCGGATACGGCGGCATGATCCGCTTGAGCAGCGTGATCACCTCGGCATTCGCCAGCAAGGTTCCTATGCGCGCGCCCGCCAGGGCCCAGGCCTTCGACAAGGTGCGCAATACGGCGAGGTTGTCGTAGCGGTCGAGCAGGTCGGCCACGCTGGCGTCGCCAGCATCGGTGAATTCCACATAGGCTTCGTCCACCACCAGCAAGGCACTGCCGGCCAGCGCCTGCGCCAGTCGTTCGACACTCGCACGCGGTACCAGCTGGCCGGTGGGGTTGTTCGGGGTACAGATGAAGACCAGTTTTACCGCCGGTGTCATAGCGGCGAGTATCGCGTCCACATCCAGGGTGAAATCGGCCTTCAGCGCCACCTCGATCACGCCGGCATTCTGGATCCGTGCGCATACCGCATACATGCCGAAGGTCGGCGGCTGGATCAGGATCGCGTCTTCGCCGGCACGGCAGAACGCGCGCACCAGAAGATCGATCGCCTCGTCGCTGCCGCGGCCCACCAGCAGCTGCTCGCGGCGCACGCCGTAGAGCGCAGCCAGTGCTTCGATCAAGGCGGCTGGCTGCGGTTCGGGATAGCGGTTGCAGCCAAGGCCGTCGTCGCCGACCGGCGGCCACGCCGATTCATTCGCATTGAGGAACACCTGGCCACCGCTGGCCTCCATGCGCGCCGAGGAATACGGCTGCATCGCGCGGATTTCCGGTCGCGCCAGATCGAGCACGCTCATGACCGCGCCTCCAGTGCGGCCAACCGCAGGGTCACGGCACGACGGTGTGCTTCCAGTTGCTCGGCTGCCGCCAATGTCGCCGTGCACGGACCGATGTTGCGCAAGCCTTCTTCACTCACTTCCTGCACCGTGATCTGTTTCTGATAACTCGCCACCGATACGCCGCTGTAGCTGCGCGCGTAACCGTAGGTCGGCAACACGTGATTGCTGCCGCTGCAGTAGTCGCCTACCGATTCGGGAGTCCATGCACCCAGGAAGATCGAACCGGCACTGTCGATGCCATCCAGCAAGGCGCGTGGCTCGGCCACCTGCAGGATCAGATGCTCGGGCGCGTAGCGGTTGCTCACCGCGACTGCCTGCGCCAGCGAATCGACGGCGATCGAGCGACTCTGTGCCAGCGCCTTCTCCGCGATGTCGCCACGCGGGAGTTCGGCACATTGCCGATCGACCTCGCTCGCCACCTGGTCCAGCAGTGCCGTGGAAGGACTCAGCAGGATCACCTGCGAATCCGGCCCATGCTCGGCCTGTGACAGCAGATCGGCGGCGACGAAGGCCGGATTGGCCTGCGCATCGGCAATCACCAGCACCTCGGACGGACCGGCCGGCATGTCGATCGCCGCACCCTCCGGATCGGTGGATACCTGCAGCTTCGCCTCGGTGACCCAGGAGTTGCCCGGGCCGAACAGCTTGTCGCAACGGGGTACGCTCGCCGTGCCATAAGTCATCGCCGCGATCGCCTGGGCACCACCGAGCTTGAATACCTTGTGCACGCCGGTGACGCGCGCGGCATACAGTACCGCTTCGTCGCAGGATCCGTCGGCGCGTGCCGGCGAACACAGCACCACCTGACGGCAACCGGCGATCTGCGCCGGGATACCGAGCATCAGCGCGGTCGACGGCAGCGGCGCCGTGCCAGCCGGCACGTACAGGCCGACACGACTGATCGGACGCAGGATCCGTTCCACCCGCACGCCGGGAGCGGTATCCACACCCACGGGCTGCGGCGCGGCGGCACGGTGGAACAGTTCGATGCGCGCGGCCGCTTCGTGGATCGCGGCTTTCAGGACCGGATCGAGCGAGGCTTCGGCCGCAGCGAATTCGGCCTCGTCCACTTCAATCGCGTCCAGTGTGCAGCGATCGTATTTCGCACTGAGTTCCCGCAGTGCGGCATCGCCACGCTCGCGCACGGCAGCGATGATCTGCTCCACGCCACGACGCAGCTCATCCGCACGCGATTGTGCGGGCCGTGCCAATGCCTCGCGTCGCGCGGTCTCGTCCAACGCATTCCAGTCGATACGGTTCATGCCAGCCTGCTCTTCATGCCAACCTGCTTCATGCCAGCATCTTCTCCACCGGCAGCACGTACATCTCGCGCGCACCGGCCTTCTTGATCTCTTCCAGCTGCCGCCAGCTCACCTCGCCGGCGCACAGCGCCTGCAGCATCAGCTGATCCGGCTGACCGGCGACCGACAGCAGGGTTGGTTGTGGCCCGCCCGGCAGCAGCCGGGTGACCGCCTCCAGCGTGTGGCGCGAGGTCTGCAGCAGCAGCAGGCGCGACTCGCGCACCTGGATCACGCCATCCAGCCGCTTCAGCAGCAGCTCCAGCATGTCGCCGCGCTCGTCAACCGGCAGCGTCAACGGACCCGCCAGTACCGCCTCACTTTCCAGCAGCACTTCGGCCTCGCGCAGCTGGTTCGCGACCAGGGTGCCGCCGCTCTGCACCAGGTCGCAGATCGCGTCCGCAGTGCCCAGCTTCGGCGCGATCTCGACCGAGCCGGCCAGTGTCACCACACCGGCATTCACGGCATGCGTGCGCAGCCATTCGCCGAGCAGGCCGGGATACGAGGTGGCGATACGCCGGCCTTCCAGTTGCTGCGGCCCGTGGTAATCCAGCTCCTGCGGTACCGCGATGGACAACCGGCAGCGACCAAAGCCGAGCGGACGCAGCTCGCTGAGTGGTGCCAGTTCGCGTCCCGCGGTGAGCTGGAATTCGCTCAGCACATTGCGCCCGACGATGCCGAGGTCACATACGCCTTGTGCGATCAGCCCGGGGATGTCGTCATCACGCACCAGCAACAGATCAACCGGCTCGCCTTCGCCGAAACAAAACAGCTTGTCGCGACTCTGCCGGAAAGTGAGTCCACAACGGTTGAGCAGTTCCAGCGCCGGCTCGGTGAGCCGGCCGGATTTCTGCATCGCAATGCGCAAACGGTCGCGCGTCTTCATGCCTTCGCCTTCTTCGCCGCCAGCGATTGCCGCCGCGCTGCACGTGCTGCCGCGGCGAGATAGCCGCCATTGCCCTGGTTGAGATAGCGCGCCACCCGTCCGATGGTGGTGATGCTGACCGCGGTGCGCTCGTGGATCTCCCGGTAGGCAATGCCCTCAAGCAGGTACGGCACCACCCGCCAGCGGTCCACCAGCACCTCCAGCTCGGCCGGTGTGCACAGGTCGCCCAGGAAGGCCCTCATCTCGTCGGCGTTCTTCATCGACAGCAGCGCCTCGCAGAGGCTCCGCTTGGCCGACTCGTCGGTGGTTTCAGGATCAAGTGATCGACGCTTCATAATGTACTAATGCATTAACACAATAGATCGCATGATACACGGCATGCGGCAGCGCGGCAAACCTGCCATCGCTGAGTGTCGATCGGCGTTCAGATTGCGGTGTCTGGAGCGTACTGGACGACCATACCAGGCGATTCGTAGCGAATCCGCAGTGTTACGAACACAGGCATGGCTCGCGATAGCCGGCATCACGGGCACGCCGCGGCAATCCAGGGATATCCGACCAGGTTGTCCAAACATCCGGCCCTTGATTCCAGTAAGCAAAAACCCCCGCCGAGGCGGGGGTCTTCATCAGTCCGGTGCGGGCTGGCTCAGGCCGATTTCTTCTTCGGCGCAGCCTTCTTCGCGGCGGCCGGCTTGGTCACCGTCGGCTTGGCGCCAACGACGGCCGGCAGCGCGCCGTGCGCACGGGTATTGCCGTAGCTGCCGCGGTAGGTCTTGCCGCGACGGGTCTTGCGATCGCCCTTACCCATGGGAACTCCTTGATTTATTGGATGAACGGCCGTCAATGATAGCAGTGCGCGACCCATGCAGCCAGCATCAGGGATGGCCGTGCCCGGCGCAGTCGATCTGGTCAGGGCACTCGCCCGGATCGATCTGGACGGTGACATGCTGGATGCCGAAATGATCCAGCAGCATATGCTTGATAGCGCGCAGGGCCTGCGCGCTATCGGCAGACTCGTACAGCTCGGCATGCAGGGTGGCCATGCGCGAGCCCGATGCCAGCTGCCACACATGCAGGTGGTGCACGTTGCGGATCGACGGATCGGCACTCCGCAGCGAGGCTTCGACCGCCGCACTGTCCATGCCGTCGGGCACACCTTCCAGCAGGATGTGCGCGGACAGCCTCAACAACCGCCAGGCGCTATTGAGGATCAGCAACGACACCAGCAGCGACAGCACCGGATCGGCCCACAGCCAGCCGAACCAGCGGATCGCCAGCGCAGCCAGCACGGCGGCAACAGAACCAAGCAGGTCGCCCAGCACGTGCAGGCTCGCGCCGGCGAGATTGACGTTGTCATGCGCATGCCCGTGCAGCATGCGCAGCACCAGCAGGTTCACCAGCAGGCCGATGACTGCTACCACCAGCATCGTCCCGGACAGGATCTCCCCCGGATGCAGCAGCCGGGTGATCGCCTCGTAGATGATCCAGCCGACCAGCACGAACTGGCTCAGCGCATTGACGAAACCAACCAGCACTTCCATCCGGCCATAGCCGTAGCTGCGTCGCGCATCGGCCGGTCGGGTCGCCATCCACGCACCGACCAGGGCCAGCAGCAGCGCCAGGGCATCGACCATCATGTGGCCCGCATCGGCCAGCAACGCGAGCGAACCGGACAACGTACCGCCGACCACCTCCGCTACCAGCATCAAGGTGGTAAGGACGAACGCAGTCAGCAGCTTGCGACTCGGACGCTCGTCCGGCGTGGCATGTTCGTGCACATGCGGGTGGTCGTGGGAATGGATATGCGACATGCTCATCCGCACATGCTAGGAACGGCAGCCGCCGTTACACAATCACCCCACACCAGCCACACGCGGTTCAATGCGCGCATTGCGGGCCATGTACATGGTCATGGCCGTAACGACGGTCGCTGCGCAGATTGACGAAATGTGCACTGGCCACCAGCAGACCGCCGCATGTCACCAGCACGCTGTGCAGGATGATTGAATAGTGCTCGGCATAGGTGACGCCGAGCAGCAGCAGAATCAGACCGGGCGCCGCCAGCAGCAGCGGCAGAGCGATCTGGTGGCGACGGTAACCGCGGACCATGGCAAGCAGCGCCAGCGTGCAGGCAAACAATACGAAGCCACGCTCGAAACGTTGATCGGCCAGAAACTCCAGACCAATGAAGGGCAACAGCGCCAGCACGAACGGCAGCAGCGCGCAGTGGATCGCGCACAGGAACGAAGCCGTCGCGCCGATGCGATCAGCGACACGCCACCAGCGGGATTTGTTCGCCTGCTCGGAGTCCATCGACCTATTCTGGCACCGCCAAATGTGGCGGCTCATTAACGCCAGTCCGCGACATGTTACTTTATAACATTGTGGAATGCCACCGCAGCCAGCCGGCCACCATCCTGCGAAATCCGCCTGTACGGCATGACCAGCCTTCCGGACATCAACGGTCCGCTTCGGGCGCGCCATACAACACCGTTGTCAACCACGTGCAGCCTGGATCCAGGCAACCGGATCAGGCCTTGCGGCAGTTCTTGCAGGTGCCGTGTACTTCCAGCGTCTGCGCCTGCGGCCGGAAACCGAATGCCTTGGCTTGCGCCTCGATCAGCTCGGCCACTCGTTCATCGCAGACCTCCTGCGCGCTGGCGCAGGTATCGCAGATCAGGAACGGCACCTGATGCGCCTCGGCCGGATGATGACAGGAGACGAACGCGTTGATCGATTCCAGCTTGTGGATGAAGCCATTGTCCAGCAGGAAATCGAGTGCGCGGTAAACCGTGGGTGGCGCTGCATTGCCGTGCTTCTCGCGCAACAGATCGAGCAGGTCGTAGGCCTTGATCGGCTTGTGCGCGGCGGCAATCAGTTCAAGCACTTCCTTGCGCAACGGGGTGAGACGCAGACCGCGTTCCTCGCTGGCATGCTCCACCGCGCGCACGAAACCCTTCGCATCGTGATGATGCGGGTGGTGCGGATGCGCATGGTGGGCAGCGTCGTGGCTCAAAGGTTTCACCTCTGTGATGAATCATACACTTCCGTCTGCAGTGCACCGTGACGAAGTCACCGCCTCAGCGGCGGCGGTCTTGCAGGTGGCTGGTGCAGGGGTCTTGCAAGTATCACCACCCAGCCGATCGGACCCAGCACCAGGGCCCATACGATGCCTTCCGCCAGGCGACCACGCCACCAGCCAAGCAACGCGCCCACCACGATGAACAGCAGGTTCCACCAGAACATGGCGGCCCACGGCAGCAGATTCAACAGATTGATGAAAACATGCCAGAACGCGCCTGGTGCATCGAGGTCGACGCCCTGGGTAGCCTTGGCGAGCAATTCGTCCATGCCGTGCTAGTACGTCATCGACATGGCAGCGGGATCAGCTTCGGGCCAGTTCGACGGCAGCATCGATGCGCTTTAGCGCCTCGCCACGACCGGCCAGATAGATCGTGTGATCGATCGACGGCGATACCTGCGTGCCGGTCATCGCCACGCGCAGCGGCTGGGCGATCTTGCCCATGCCGAGCGCCAGTTTTGCCGCTACCTGCTCGATCACCTGATGGATCGGCTCGGGCTTCCATTCGCAATCGGCCAGCAGCGTCTTCGTCTCGGCGAGCACGGCCACGGCACTGTCGTTCTTCAGATGCTTGGCCACCGCCTTGTCGTCCCATTCGGCAATCGGCGCGTACCAGATCTTCGCGCGCTCGGCCATTTCCTTCAGCGTATGCACCCGATCGCGCAGTGCCACGATCACGTCGACCGGAGCCGGGCCGTGCGCGATGTCGATGCCGGCACGCGCCAGATGCCAGGAGAACTCCGTCGCCAGCGTCTGCGGATCATCGGTCTTCAGGTAATGCTGGTTGAGCCACGCCAGCTTCTCGGTATCGAAGCGCGAAGCCGCCTTGTTGACGTCGGCAATGTCGAACAACGCGATCATCTCCTCGCGCGAGAAAATCTCCTGGTCGCCATGCGACCAGCCCAGCCGCACCAGATAGTTCAGCAGCGCATGCGGAACGAAGCCGTCGGCACGGTAATCCATCACGCTGACCGCGCTGGTGCGCTTGGACAGCTTCTTGCCTTCCTTGTCGAGGATCATCGGCAGGTGCGCGAACTCTGGTACCTTCGCGCCCAGTGCGTGATAGATGTTGATCTGGCGCGGGGTGTTGTTGACGTGGTCGTCGCCGCGGATCACCTCGGTGATGCCCATGTCGATGTCGTCGACCACCACGGCGAAGTTGTAGGTCGGCCAGCCGTCGGAGCGGAAGATCACCAGATCGTCCAGCTCGCTGTTCGCCCACTCGACCCGACCCTTCACCTTGTCGTCGAACACCACCGAACCCTCGGTCGGGTTGCGGAAGCGGATTACGCGATTGGGATCTTCACGGAAAGGTTCGTTGCGATCGCGGTAATAGCCGTTGTAGCGCGGCTTCTCGCCCTTCGCCATCGCGGCCTCGCGCATCGCCTCGATCTCGTCCTTGCTCTCGTAGGCGTAATACGCCTTGCCGGCGGCCACCAGCTCATCGGCGACCTGCCTGTAACGCTGCAGCCGCTGGGTCTGGTAGAACGGACCCTCGTCATGGTTCAGTCCCAGCCAATGCATCGCATCGAGAATCGCCTGCACGGCGGCATCCGTCGAACGCTCGCGATCGGTATCCTCGATGCGCAGGATGAATTCGCCGCCGCGCCGACGCGACTCCAGCCAGCAGTACAGCGCAGTGCGCGCACCGCCGATATGCAGAAAACCGGTGGGGCTGGGGGCGAAACGGGTACGGACGGTCATGGGATCTTTTCGAAAGGTCTGATTTTGGAAAGGTTATGAAGCGAAGTGATGGATTTTAGCCGATACCAGGGGCGGAACCGACGCATGACGCAGCGGGCACACCGTGTTTTGTACTTCGCACCACTTGTTGCGCTGCTGGGCTGGCTCGGCATCGCCCTGCCCGCGCTGGCCGACAATCCCGGCTACGACCGTCCCGGCTATGGTTTCACGCCGGTCGTGCTGGGTGCCGGCGACATCACCGTCGAGCAGGGCCTGCCGGACTGGAACCGCGGGCAGCAGGATGGCATCACCAGCTCGCAGTTCAGCGCCGACAGCCTGTTCCGTATCGGCATCGGCGGCCCGCTGGAGCTGCAACTGGGCAGCTCGGTGTGGAACTCGCTACGGCAGACCGGTGTCGGTACTGACTACCGCAGCCAGGGGCATGGCGACACCGTGCTGGGCCTGAAGCTGGCGCTGCCCTCCCCGGACCAGGCCTTCAGCTGGGGCCTGCTGGGCAGCGTGGAATTCACCGATGGCGCGAAAGCGTTTCGTAGCGACCGGCGCCAGTATCTGCTGGGTGCGCAGTTCAACCTGCAGGTGGACGATCGCAATTCGCTGGGCCTGTATCTGCAGAACGTGCGCAGCGGTGGCGCAGACAGCACAACCATGGCATTCAGCGACAACTACACGCTGGGCAAGACGCTGACGCTGTATGCCGAAACCGCCCTGCTGCACACGCCAGGTCAAGGCAGCGGTGCGGTTGCCGGAGCGGGACTGGCATGGATGCTCACGCCGCGCGTGCAGTTCGACATGGGTTTCGATCGCCGGCTGGATGGGATCGCTCCCGCCTGGCAAACCAATCTCGGTGTCTCGGTCTACTTCGGCCGCTGATCGTCAAGCTCATTTGACGTGGACGGTGATTTTCTTCGACACCAGTGGTGGATCGAACGGCACATGGCTGGCGTCACCCAGTTCCAGCTGCAACGTATGCGTGCCGGGTTTCAGTTTCAGCGTGGCCTCGGTCTGGCCACCACCGAAATGGAGGTGGTTGGAGTCCTTGGGAATCGGCTGGCCGGCAGGCGGCAGCTCCTGCACGTCGACCAGCAGGTGGTGATGGCCGGTGTTTTCCTTGGCGACGCCAGCCGGCGCCACGCCCATGCCCTTGAGGCCGAAACGCACGGTGAATTCCTGGCCGACGGTGGCGCCGTCGCGAGGCGTGATGATGTAGACCTCGGCGCCAGCGGGAGCCTTGGTAACCGGCAGCCCGGGAGCATCGGCGGCCATCACGACAGCAGTCAGCCCGGTCAGGGCTAGAGCAAGCAGGATGCGTTTCATCAGCGATCTCCATGTTGAACGGGCCCGGCCCATGCAGGCGCCCTTATCTTCCTGAAACACCACTGTCATGTCGACCGCGCCATCGCGGGCGTCACTGGGGCGTCATCCACCCGCCACACCGCAGCAACGCCATCCGATCAAGCTGTGCCAAGCCAGCACAGGTATCGTCATGCGCATCGGCATTGTCAGTGAAACCTATCCACCGGAAATCAACGGCGTCGCACTGACCGTGCACAGCCTCGCCGCCGGTCTTGCCGCGCGTGGCCATAGCGTGGACCTGATCCGCCCGCGCCAGCCACAGGCACACCGCGACGAACCCGGCATCGAGGTACTCGATGTACGCGGCGGCGCCCTGCCGCGCTATCCGGGACTGCGCTTCGGCCTGCCTGCCGGCCGCGTGCTGCGCCGGCATTGGAGTCTGCGGCGCCCCGATGCGGTCTATGTCGCCACCGAGGGCCCGCTGGGCTGGTCGGCCATTCGCACAGCCGCGCGGCTGGGCATCCCCATCAGCAGCGGCTTCCATACCCGCTTCGACAGTTACGCCGACCATTACGGCCTGGGCCTGCTCACGTCCGTGGTACGCGGCTATCTGCGCCGCTTTCACCAGCGCGCTGCCGCCACCCTGGTGCCGACCGATGCCCTTGCACAGGAGTTGCACGCCATGGGCATAACCAACGCCCGGCTGCTGCGCCGCGCGGTGGACACGAAACTGTTCCATCCGAACCGGCGCGATGATGCCTTGCGCGACAGTTGGAGCGTCGATGCCGGCACGCCGGTGGTCCTTTACGTCGGGCGCATCGCGCCGGAAAAAAATCTGGAACTGGCGGTGCAGGCCTTTCGTGCGATCCAGCAACGGATACCGCGGGCACGTTATGTCTGGGTCGGCGATGGCCCGGCACGCGCCGCTCTGGAAGCGGCACATCCGGACTTCATCTTTGCCGGCGTGCAGCGCGGCGAAGCGCTGGCGAAGCATGTCGCCAGCGCAGACCTGTTCCCGTTCCCCAGTCTCAGCGAAACCTTCGGCAACGTGATCCTCGAAGCACTGGCTGCCGGCCTGCCGGTGGTGGCCTATGCCGAGGGCGCGGCACGCGAGCATCTGATCGATGGCGTCAACGGCTACTGCATTCCGTCAGGCGATACATCCGCTTTCATCGACGCGACCACGCGACTCGCCAGCAACCCGGGCCTGATCCGGCACATGGGCCGCGCTGCTCATGCCGGCGTGGCCGGGCTTTCGCCGGATGCCGTGATCCGCGACTTCGAAATCCTGCTGCGCGAGATGGCCGAGGAGAACCAACATGAGCACATTGCCGCCGTTGCACACGCCTGAGCTTTCGTCGAGCTTGCCGCGCCTGGCACTGGATCGACGAGTTTGTGTGGCAGCCAACCGCTGGGGTGCGCGACACGCGGTCGGATGGTTCTTCGGCGGCATCAGCCGGCTTGGCGATGGCATGTTCTGGTATGCGTTGATGGCGGCGCTGGCCATGGTCGGCGGTCAACGCGGACTCATCGCCGCCGTGCACATGGCCGCCACCGGGCTTGCCGCGCTGCTGCTTTATCGCCTGCTGAAGCGCTGGACGCAGCGGCCACGTCCCTATCGTGTCTGTCCCGGCGTGATCGCTCACGTGCCGCCACTGGACGAGTTCAGCTTTCCGTCGGGACATACCTTGCAAGCGGTAGGCTTCACTATTGTGGCGTTGGGCTGGTATCCGCAACTGGCACCGCTGCTGATCGGTTTCACCACGCTGGTCGCCGCCTCGCGGGTGATCCTCGGCCTGCACTATCCCAGCGATGTGCTTGCGGCGATCCTCATCGGCAGCGGTCTGGGCAGCTTGTCGCTGATGCTGCTGCCCTTGCTGCCGCGATGATTCGCAGCGACCGTGCTGCTCAGCATTTGCGCACACTGTCGCAAGCACCTTTGGCGTCAGGCAGATAGCCTACTTGTCCACAGGCTTTACCGGTGGCGTTCCACAATCGCTGTGGATTACTACGCCCGGAACTGACAAACGCTGCTCAGAATTTCAGCACGCCGTGCCAACTGTCTGTCGGCAAAGGGACTGAGCGATGTTGTCCACAAGCTTTCACGGACGAAGTACACAGATGCTGTGGAAAACCTTGTCGCCGAACACGACGATAGGCAGCTGCCATGCGTCGTATTCGAATGGCACGCTTGCGCAATTTCTGATCAGCGCGTAGCAAGTGCCTGATCGACAAGCGGTGGACGCGGCTTGTCCACAGGCTTTACCAGCCAGCGTCCACATCGATTGTGGAAAACCCGCACGCAAAAATCCGCCGGCGAAAACGACGATGCCGCCCGAGGGCGGCATCGCTTCCTGCACCGGTGCAGCATCAGGCTGCGCGCGATGCCCTGGTCAATATGCCGAGCAGGTCGGCCAGCTTGTCGCGCATCTCGCGACGATCGACGATCAGGTCGAGTGCGCCATGCTCGACCAGGAACTCGGAACGCTGGAAGCCTTCGGGCAGGGTCTCTCGCACGGTCTGCTCGATCACGCGTGGACCGGCAAACCCGATCAACGCCTTCGGCTCGCCGATGTTGATGTCACCGAGCATCGCCAGGCTGGCCGATACGCCGCCGGTGGTCGGGTTGGTCAGCACGCTGATGTACGGCACACCGGCATCGCGCAGGCGTGCCAGCGCGGCCGAGGTCTTGGCCATCTGCATCAGCGAGAACAATGCCTCCTGCATGCGCGCGCCGCCGGTGGCGGAGAAGCACACCAGTGCGCTCTTGTCGGCCAGCGCGCGCTCGGCGGCCCGCGCGAATTTCTCGCCAACCACCGAACCCATCGAACCGCCCATGTAGGCAAACTCGAACGCCACCGCCATCAGCGGACGGCCCTTGAGCCTGCCGCTCATCGCGACCATCGCATCCTTCTCGCCGATCTTTTTCTGGGTGGAGACAATGCGATCGCGATACTTCTTGGAGTCGCGGAATTTCAGCGGATCGGTGGGTTCCAGACTGGCCCACAATTCCTGCGTGGAACCTCCATCGAGCAAGGTGTCCAGGCGCATGCGCGCACTGATGTAGTGATGATGGCCGCACTTGGGACACACCATCAGATTGCGCTCCAGCTCCGGCTTGTACAGCACGGTGCCGCAACCGGCGCACTTCTCCCACACGCCCTCGGGCACCGAACCCTTGCCGCCGTTCGTGTTCTGCGGGCGGGTGCGCGGGTTCATGATTTTCTGCAGCCAATTCATCGCATCACCTGGTTCTTCGTGAGCGTGCAGCCTACGGGCGGCACGTGTTCTCAATGCGCATCGAGCGCGGCGCGGATCGGCGCAAGGAACGCACGCGCCCGCACGGTCATCTCTTCGGCATCCACTGCCCCGGCCAGTCGTTCGACCAGCGCACTGCCAATCACCACCGCATCGGCAAAGTCCGCGATCGCCCTGGCACTCGCCGCATCGCGAATGCCGAAGCCCACTGCCACCGGCGCCTTCGCATGCGTGCGGACATCCGCCACACGTGCCGCTATGTCGCTGGTACTCAAGTGTGCCGCACCGGTAATGCCGGCGAACGAGACATAGTACAGGAAACCTTCGGCCGAACCGCACAGCTGCGCCATACGCGAGGGTTCGGTGGTCGGCGCGGCGAGCAGGATCTGCTGCAGTCCGGCGTCGCGCAACGGCCGCAGCACGGCCGACTCCTCCAGCGGACAGTCGACCAGCAACACACCGTCGACACCAGCCTGCACGGCCTCATGGGCGAAGCGCGCATAGCCGTGGATCTCGACCGGATTCAGGTACCCCATCAGCACGATCGGCGTCTCCGCATCGCGCTGGCGAAACGCAGCAACCCACCCCAATACGTCGGACAGCCCCACACCCTTCGCAATCGCCCGCTCGCTGGCATGCTGGATCACCGGGCCGTCCGCCATCGGGTCGGAGAATGGCACGCCCAGCTCGACCAGATCGGCGCCGGCATCGACCAGTGCATGCATCAATGTCACCGCATGTTCCGGCGAAGGATCACCCGCAGTGACGAACGGAATCAGCCCGGTGCGACCGGCAGCCTTCAACGCGGCGAAACGGCGATCGATGCGGCTCATACTTCCACTCCTTCACGCGCGGCGATCGTATGCACGTCCTTGTCGCCACGGCCGGACAGGTTGCACAGCACGATGCCGTCCTTCGGATACTCGCGCGCCAGCTTGATCGCCTGCGCTACAGCGTGGCTGGACTCCAGCGCGGCGAGGATGCCCTCCGTGCGTGCCAGCAGATGGAACGCTTCCATCGCCTCGTCGTCGGTCACCCCGACGTAGTCGGCACGGCCTGCATCCTTGAGGAACGCATGTTCAGGTCCGACACCCGGATAATCGAGCCCGGCCGAGATCGAATGCGTCTCGGTGATCTGACCGTTGTCGTCGCACAGCACGTAAGTGCGGTTGCCATGCAGCACGCCGGGCCGGCCAGCCGCCAGCGAAGCCGCGTGGTGCCCGGTCGCGATACCCTCGCCCGCCGCCTCGGCGCCGACGATGCGCACCGCGCGATCGTTCAGGAACGCGTGGAACAGCCCGATCGCGTTGGAACCGCCGCCGACGCAAGCGGTGAGCACGTCCGGCAGCCGGCCGTACTGTTCCAGCATCTGCGCACGCGCCTCGCGCCCGACGATCGCATTGAAATCGCGCACCATCAGCGGATACGGATGCGGACCGGCGACGGTGCCGATGATGTAGAACGTGTCGGCGACATTGGTCACCCAGTCGCGCATCGCCTCGTTCAGCGCATCCTTCAACGTCTTCGAACCGGAGGTCACCGGCACGACTTCGGCACCGAGCAGCTTCATGCGGTAGACGTTGATCTTCTGCCGCTCGATATCCACCGCGCCCATGTAGACCACGCATTTCAGACCCAGCCGCGCGGCCACCGTGGCGCTGGCCACGCCGTGCTGACCGGCGCCGGTCTCGGCGATGATGCGGGTCTTGCCCATGTTGCGCGCGACCAGGGCCTGGCCGACCGTATTGTTGATCTTGTGCGCGCCGGTGTGATTCAGGTCCTCGCGCTTGAGCAGGATGCGCGCACCGCCGACATGCTGCGACAACCGCTCGGCGTGATAGATCGGACTGGGTCGGCCGACGTAGTGTTTCAGGTCGCGATCGAGTTCGGCGATGAAGGCAGGATCATCGCGCAGGCGCAGGTATGCCTCGGTCAGTTCGGCCAGCGGTGCCATCAGCGTCTCGGCCACATAGCTGCCGCCGTAGTCGCCGAAGCGACCGTGCGCATCGGGCCAGGCGTGGAAATCGTCGATTGTGGGCATGGCCGTCACTCGTATTTGGAAACCATTGCGGCGCGCGCCGCGACAAGGCGCTCACCCTAGCGCAGCGGCACGTCCGGCAAAAGCGATAAGATTGCCGCCACCTGTCAGGAAAACTCACAGATGCCATGACCCGCGAACTGCCCTCGCTGAATGCCCTGCGGGCCTTCGAAGCGGCGGCACGCCTGGAAAGCGTGAGCCGCGCCGCCGTCGAGTTGCACGTGACCCACGGTGCGGTGAGCCGGCAGATCCGTGCGCTGGAGGCCGAGCTGGGCGTGCCGCTGTTCGGCCGCGAGGGTCGCGGGCTGATGCTGACTCCGGCAGGCCGCCAGTTGCGCGACGGCGCCGCCAGTGCCTTCGCGCAACTGCGCCAGACCTGCGACAAGCTGCGCCAGGAGTCGAGCCAGGCTCCGCTCGTGCTCGGCTGCACAGGCAGTGTGCTGGCGCGCTGGGTGATTCCGCGACTGGAACGGATGGGCCGCGACCTGCCCGACCTGAAACTGCACCTGTCCGCCATCGGGGAACTGCCCGCGCCAGCCCTGCCCGGCCTGGACGCCGCCCTGCTGCTGGCCGAGCCTCCATGGCCGACGGAATGGCAGGTACACGCACTTTCCCCGGAGCGGATCGGCCCGGTGCTCAGTCCGCGCCATCCGCGCTACACGGCCCTGCGCAAGGCCAGCATCGATGCGCTGTGCAAGGAAGCGTTGCTGCACACCGCCTCGCGACCGCAGGCCTGGCCGGCATGGGCGCGTGCGCAGCGCATCGCCACCGGCCGACTGCACTACGGGCAGTCGTTCGAGCATCTCTACTATCTGCTGGAAGCGGCGGTGGCCGGCCTCGGCGTGGCGATCGCACCGCAGCCGCTGGTGGCCGATGACCTCGCCGCCGGGCGGCTGGTGGCGCCGTGGGGCTTCAGCACCACGCCAGCGAGCTGGGTGCTGTGTGCGCCGAAGCGCGCCGGCGATGCGCGCCTGGCCGCACTGATGAGCTGGCTGCAGCGGGAGCTGGCAGAAGCCTGAAGCCGAACCGCGTCAGAGATTCAGGCGCGCGCCTTGCTTCAATTGCTCCACCGTTTCGGGCGTGAGCGGGCCGAGCACGCCACGACGGTGTTCGGGGATGTGCGCAATGGCCTCTTCGTCGCCAAACACGTAGTGGTCCAGCAGGTTCTTCCAATTGGCCCGCTCGGCAGGCGGCAGCGCGCGGAAGGCGAGCAGGCAGTGGTACAACGCGGCCCGCGCATGGCCGGTGTGGTAGCCGGGAACGTCGACCGGACTCCACCAGTAGTTCACCAGCGCGTTGAGCAGCTCCAGCGACTCGACGTTGTGCCACCACAGGGGCGGCATATAGATCGCATCGCCCGGATGCAGCTCGGCCACCTGTGCGGCCGCCAGCGCCAGTTTCAGGCGTGGGTAACGCGGATCGTCCGGCTGGTCCAGCCGAGCCATGCTGATCGCCGCGCCGGTGGGCGCGAAATCCAGCGGGCCGATGTAGAGATTGGGCAACTGTTCCGGCGGGAACAGCGTGAAGCGACGCGTGCCGCACACCACGCAGGCGATGTTGTGCTGCGAATCGAAATGCGTGGGTGTGGTGACCCGGTTGCCCATCCACAGGCGCGGCTCCACGCTTGGGTCGAGGAAAGGCAGCGCATGCTCGGCGAGGAATCCGGGCAGGCAATCGCGGATCGGCGCGCTCTGGATCACCAGTCCGGGGGCGTTCTCGCGCCGGCTGTAGCTCGCCAGCCGCTGCAGGCCGAGGGTGACCGGCACCTTGAAGTGCTGGTAGCTGAGGTCGCTCATGTCCGCCGCGTAGCCGATGATGCCGTCGGCTTCCGGCGCGACCATCAGGGTGCTCACGTCGGCACCGTTGTCCAGCTCCGCCAGCCGCTGTGCGAACGCGGTGTCCGACTGCCGGGCCAGCTTCACGATGGGCCAGTCGCGCACCAGGCCGCGGATCACCAGTGGGCGCTCGCGGCCCAGCACGTCGTCGAGGCCAAACGGACGATCGCCGTCGGCGTGATATTCCTCGATGGCGGCTGGCGCGGGAATCGCGCCGGAAAGTTCGCTCATGACTGCCCTTCCGTCTTGTCCGCGGCGCGCACGGCCGCCATGAAATCCACCAGCCTGGTCGCATCCTTGATGCCCGGCGCCGACTCCACCCCGCTCGCCACGTCCACGGCCCACGGACGCGCGGCGCGGATCGCCGCACCCACGTTGCCGGCATGCAGGCCACCGGCAAGCAACAGCGGCTGCACGGAATCGTGCGGCATCAACGACCAGTCGAACGACTTGCCGCTGCCACCCGCCTCGCCTGCCGCATGGCCATCCAGCAGCAGGCCGGCGGCATGCGGATAATCGTGCAGGCGCGGCAGCCCGACCGCTCCGCCACCCAACGCGATCGCCTTCAGGAACGGATGGCCAAACTGCGCGCACCAGTCGTCGGACTCGCTGCCGTGGAACTGCAGCAGCGTGGGCCGAACTTCATCGAGCACCCTATGCACCTGATCCGCATCATCGTCCATGAACAAGGCTATGGTAGCGACGAACGGCGGCATTGCAGCCACGATCTTTCGCGCCTGTTCCAGTGTCACCTGCCGCTTGCTGTGCGCGGTCAGCACCACGCCGATCGCATCGGCACCGAGCCGGGCAGCCAGCCGTGCGTCCTCGACGCGGGTCATGCCGCAGCATTTGATCCGTGTCCGCGTCATGGGCCAGCTCCAGGCAGGCAGACTTCCGGCGGCAGGCCCCAGTAGGTCTCGTAACGTGGGCCGACAAAAGTCAGCCCCGTGGCCGGTGCAGTCGGCCCGGCTACCTGGCGATCGCAGCCGGCCAGCAGTCCACCCAGCCATTCGACCGGTTGTTCGCCGCGACCGATCGGCAGCAGCGAGCCCACGATGTTGCGCACCATGTGATGCAGGAACGCATTGGCCTCGATGTCGACGAAGACTTGCTCGCCATCGCGCCGCACGTTCGCGGCCAGTACCGTGCGACGCGGATGCACCGCCTGGCAGGACAGCGCGCGAAACGCGCTGAAATCATGCTCGCCCAGCAGGGCCTGCGCCGCCCGGTGCATGCGCTCGGCATCCAGCGGTAGCCGTTCCCAGGTGACACGACGAGCATCCAGTGCCGCGCGTACTGGACGATTGAGGATGTGATAACGGTAACGCCGGCTGCGCGCGGCATAGCGCGCGTGGAAGCTGTCCAGCACCGGCTGCGCCCAGAGCACGGCCACACTGGCAGGCAGGTTGGAACAGGCGCCAAGCACCCAGCCACGCATGTCGCGCACCGCTTCGGTATCGAAATGCACGACCTGGCAGCGGCCATGCACGCCCGCGTCGGTACGCCCGGCACAGCTGACCTCGACCTGGTGCGCGGCTACCTTCGACAGTGCCTGTTCCACCGCTCCCTGTACGCTGGCATCGGCTTTCAGGCGCTGCCAGCCGGAAAAATCGGTGCCGTCGTACTCGATGCCGAGCGCAATACGCATGAGGTTGTGCAAAGGGCCGTTGAAAGACAGCGAAGATTAGCAGCCCGCCAATGAAATCGGGCCGGCAAGGCCGGCCCGATTTCATTGCGCGTACGGTGCCTGAGCCGGCTCAGTGCAGCGTATCCAGCAGGCGTTTGGCGACGTCCCGCTGCATCTGGCTGCCCTCCTTCATCACTTCGCTCAACATGGCACGTGCGCCGTCGGCGTCTCCCATATCCACGTAGGCGCGGGCCAGATCGAGCTTGGTATCGACCGGATCGTCGTTGAACTCGCCCAGGTCGCCGCCATGGTCGTCCATGTGATGCGTGTTGGCTGCGTCGTCGAAATGCCAGTCCGACGTTATCTTGGCAGCCGGAGCCTCGTGCATTTCCGGCGCATGCGTATCCGACACCAGCGGCGCCATCACCGTGGCATCGTCCGCGGCTGCAGGCTTGTGTGCTGCGGTATCCGCGACAGCGGTCGGATGGGTCAGGTCGAAATTGAAGCTGTATTCACTGACCTTCTTCGGTGCCTGTGGTGGCAACGGTGGCGGCATTGACGGCGTTGCCGCCGGCGCGCCGTCGTCGGCCGCATAGTCGTCAATATCGAACGCGCGGCGGGCCTCGGCTTCCTCATGGCCCGGCAATTCGGGGTGATGGTCGAACAACGGATGACCCGGCACCAGATCCTCACCCATGTGCACCACGTCCTGCCACTCGTCCTGCTGCGGGTCGGTGATATGGGCATGCATCGCTTCGGCCGCTGCCTCGAAATGCTCGACGTCGCGCCGCGAGTAGTACAGGGTGACCAGTTCCAGATGCAGGCCGATGTCGTCCGGATGCTCGGCCAGCTGGTCGAGCAACTCCTCCTGATCGACGTCGTCGCCACCGACGAGACCTTGCCCGGCTGCAGGCGCGGTGCCGAAACGGTCGGCCAGCGACGCGGCGGATTTCGCCCCCGCCGCCGCCGCGGGCTTGCGTCGGCGACCGAGCAGAGCCAGCAGGAGCAGCACCACGATCGCGCCAGCGCCGGCCGCCCAGGCCCATGTCTGCATGTACCAGGGTTGCTCGACCACCGGCGCTGGCCTCGGCGAGGCAACGTGCTTGACTGCCGGCTTGGCCACGGGTGCGGCAGCGCCGGCCGTGGATGCGCTGGCTGACGCGCTGGAAGCGGCGACCGCCGGGGCCGCCGTCACCGCGGTAGAGCCCGTGGCGGCAGGCGCCACGCTCGTGCCAGCGGTCGAGCCAGCTGGCGCGGCTTCCGGTTTGGCCTGCGACGAAGCAGCTGCCACGCTGGCACTCGTTGTGGGTTTGGCTGTCGTTGCAGCGGCGCCTGCCAGTGCCGCCGCAGGCAAGCCGGCCGCCTTGCGCGCGGCTGCCAGCTTGTTCTGCAGTTCGGCAATCTCGCTGTCCTTGAGCGACAGCAAATGCTCGTTCTTGCTGTTGATGTCCGTCAGATCCTTCAGACGGGTCTTCAGATCAGCTCCCTGCTGCTGCAGGCTGGCCAGGCTTTCCTGGGTGCGCAACAGATCCTGGCGCAGGCTGGCGGCGGACTTGTCCCCCTTGCCCTCGGCATTACCACCACCTTGGGTTCCGCCCTCCTTGACGTCCTTCGCGGGTACCAGCGCAAGGCGGTCCCCGCCGCCGGCAGAGGTGTTGCCAGGTGCGCTGGAAGCGGATGCGCGGGTCGCGGTATCGGCCACGATGGCCGGCTTGGCCGGGGTGCCGGCACGCCAGTCGCTGTTCTGACGACGCACTTCGGCGACGGCCGCGGCGATCGTCATGGCCTGTGCTTCCGCGGAGGTCGGCACGCGCAGCACGGCGCCGCTCTTCAACGCATTGATGTTGTCGTGGTAGAACGCATCCGGGTTGGCCTGCTTGAGCGCCAGCATCATCTGCTGCACGTCGACACCGCTCGGCGCGGTGCTGCGGGCGATCGAGGACAGGGTCTGGCCATGCTCGACCGGGCCATACTGGCCATTGCCGGCGGTGGCTGCAGCTGGCCCAGGCGAAGCTGCATGCGCCGGCTTCGGCGCAGCGGCGGGGGCAGCAGTAGCGGACCGCCTCGACGCCACGGGCTCGCTCCTGCGCTCGACACGGGTCTGTGCAGCTGCGGTGGCGGCCACGCTGGACGTCCCTGGCGGATCCAGCAGGATGGCGAACTCACGTACGCTCTTGCCGGCGGCACGGCTGTTCACCTCGATCAACAGATCGAGATAGGGATCGTCCACCGCCACGCTGCTGGTGATGCGGATGACCGGATGATCGCTGCCGGCATTGGCGACACTGAAATGCAGCGGGATCGCGGTACGTCCGCCAGTGATGCCTGCCCGGGCGAAATCCTCGCTGGATGCCAGCTGGACTGTGAGATTCTGCAGCTCCGCCGGGCTGGCCGGATGCAGCGGAATTTCCGCCAGCAGCGGCTGCCCCAGCGCCGACTTGACCTGGATCTGGCCAAGATCGAGCGCCAGCACCTGGCTGCTGCCCAGTGCCAATGCCATCAACATCGACAACTTCAACGAACGATTCATCGCGTGCTCCCCCGAACGATCCCTGGCGCCATTCTTGGTGTTGCCGCCGTGACGGCTGCTGCCCAAACGAGCTGCCACTTTAGTTATATGCAGGCCAATCAACAATAGCCGGGACGAATACTTGCAGCGCATTGCTGCAGCGCGTTCTCACTGCAGCGCCACCTTCAGTGCTGGCTGGCCGGCGGCCTGGCATGAAGCGCCTCCAGCTGCTTCTGCAGCTCGGCGATCGCCTGATCCTGCTGCTGGAGGCGCTCGCTGGCCTGTTTGCTGTCCGATTCCTGACGGGCGACATCCTGCTCCAGCCGCTTCACTTCAGCCTGGTGCTGCGCTACACGCTGCCGGGCCTGGCGCACCGAGACCTGTGCCGGATTCCGTGTATCGGCCTGATGCGACGGCGGCTGCTCGTCAACCGCCCGTGCTGTCGTGACGACCATGAACCCCGCCAGACCCATGAGTAACCAGTAACGCATCTCAGAGATAATCCTCGATCAACAATTCGGCGATCTGCACCGCGTTCAGCGCTGCACCCTTGCGGATATTGTCCGACACGATCCACAGGTCCAGCCCGCGCTCGTGCGAGATGTCCTCGCGGATGCGCCCGACATACACCGCATCGTTACCGGCCGCCTCGCCCACCGGGGTGGGGTAGCCGCCCGGCTTGCGCTCGTCCACCAGCACCACGCCCGGCGCCTGCCGCAGCAACTCGCGAGCCTGTTCGGCGGTGATCTTTTCGCTGGTTTCGATGTGCACCGCTTCGGAATGGCCATAGAACACCGGCACGCGCACGGCGGTCGGATTCACCTGGATCGACTCGTCCTCCAGGATCTTGCGGGTCTCCCACACCAGCTTCATTTCTTCCTTGGTGTAGCCGTTCGGCTGGAAGTCGTCGATCTGCGGGATCACATTGAACGCGATCTGCGCGGGGAATTTCTTGCCCGGCTCCACGCTTTGGAAGTTCAACAGCGCCGCCGTCTGCTTGCCCAGCTCCTCCATGCCGGTGCGGCCTGCTCCGGATACCGACTGGTAGGTGGCCACGTTGATCCGCTCGATCTGCACCGCGCGATGAATCGGTGCCAGCGCCACCAGCATCTGCATGGTCGAGCAGTTCGGATTGGCGATGATGCCGCGGCGGGTGTAGTCGGCGATCGCGTGCGGATTGACCTCGCTGATCACCAGCGGGATGTCGTCCTGGTAGCGGAACTCCGAAGTGTTGTCGATCACCACCGCGCCGGCCGCCGCTGCACGGGGCGCATGCACCTTGCTGACCGAGCCACCGGCCGAGAAGAACGCGATGTCGACACCTTCGAAATCGTAGGTATCCAGCAGCTGCACGGTGATGTCCTTGCCACCGAAGCTGACCTTGCCGCCAGCCGAACGTTCGCTGGCCAGCGGCACCAGTTCGCTGACCGGGAAATCGCGCTCGGCGAGAATCGCCAGCACCGTCTCGCCGACGGCGCCCGTCGCACCGACCATTGCCACCTTGTAACTGCTCTTTTTGCTCATGATCCGCTTTCGATGGGGAGGGATGGCACACGCCTACATCGCGTGCAGAAAATCCAAGTATACGTCTGGACGGCTAGGCGGCCATATGTCTTGTCAATGACCCAGCACTTCCGGGTTGATCGGCGTCGGCGGATGCCCGGCCTGCGGCCCGCAGCCCAGCGCAGCGATCAGATTGTCGGCCGCAAGAGTGGCCATGGCGCGACGCGTATCTTCGGTGGCGCTGGCAATATGCGGACTCAGCACGACATTCTCGAGCGCGAGCAGGTCCGCATGCACCGCCGGCTCACCCTCGAACACATCCAGCCCGGCCGCGCCGAGCCGCCCTTCGCGCAGCGCTGCTGCCAGCGCGGCATCATCGACGATGCCGCCACGGGCGATGTTCACCAGCACGGCGCGGCGCTTCATCAGCGCCAGTTCGGCGGCACCGATCGCGTGGCGGTTTTCCGGCGTGAACGGCAGCACCAGCACCAGGTGGTCGGACTCGTGCAGCAGGGTCGACTTGTCGACATAGCGGGCGCCACAGGATTGTTCCAGCGGCTCCGGCAGGCGATGCCGGTTGTGGTACAGCACCGGCATGCCGAAGCCCTGCGCACGCCGCGCGATCGCCTGGCCGATCCGGCCCATGCCGAGGATGCCCAGTGTCTTGCCGTGCACGTCGACACCGAGCCAGTCGTCGAACCGCATGCCATGCCACTGCCCTGCGCGCAGCCAGCGCTCAGCCGCTCCCATGCGACGCGCGGCAGCCAGCAGCAAGGCCCAGGCGTAATCGGCCACGCTCTCATTGAGTACCTCGGGCGTGTTGCTGGCAATGATGCTTGCACGAGTAATCGCGGGGATGTCGAGATTGTTGTAGCCGACACCGAGGTTGGCGATCGCCTTCAGCCGGTTGTTGTCCTCGAGCACGGCGGCATCGACGCGGTCATTCAGGCCCAACAAGGCACCGTCGAATCCGGCCAGGATCTTTTTCAGTTGCTCGGTGGTGCGTTTCTGGTCGGTGCTCTCCGCCACCACCTCGAAATGCTGATCGAGCTTCGTCACGATCTCGGGGAAAAGTGGCCGTGACACCCATACCCGCTGCTGCTTGCTCACCTTGCTGTCACCTCGTCGATGGGGGATGGATCGCGTGCAGCCACAGTACGTGGCGGACGCGATCAGGGGATTCTCGGCGCCACCGCACCCACGTCGCCGCACTGCGCGCGATGGCGCAGCGCGTGATCGATCAGCACCAGCGCCATCATCGCCTCGGCGATCGGCGTGGCACGGATGCCGACACACGGATCATGCCGCCCCTTGGTCACCACTTCAGTCGGCTCGCCCGCCAGGTTCACGCTGTGGCCCGGAATCAGGATGCTCGAGGTAGGCTTGAGCACGATCGAGGCCGTCACTGGCTGACCGCTGCTGATCCCGCCGAGGATGCCGCCGGCATGATTGGAGGCAAAACCGCTCATGCTCATCTCGTCGCGATGCTGGCTGCCACGCTGGGTGACCGCGGCGAAGCCGTCGCCGATCTCCACACCCTTCACCGCATTGATCGACATCAGCGCGCTGGCCAGGTCGCCGTCCAGCTTGCCGTAGATCGGCTCGCCCCAGCCCGGCGGCACGCCTTCGGCCACCACGTTGACGCGTGCACCGACCGAGTCGCCTGATTTGCGCAGCGCATTGATATAGCTTTCCAGCGCAGGCACCTGTTCCGCATCCGGCCAGAAGAACGGGTTCTGCTCCACCGCCGCCCAGTCGAACGCATCCGGTGTGACCTCGCCAATCTGTGCCAGGTAACCACGTATACGCACACCGTAACGCTCGGCCAGCCATTTCTTCGCAATGACGGCGGCAGCCACCCGCATGGTGGTTTCGCGCGCGGAGGAACGGCCGCCGCCACGCGGGTCGCGGATACCGTACTTCTGCCAGTAGGTGTAATCGGCGTGCCCGGGACGGAACGTCGACACGATGTCGCCGTAGTCCTTGCTGCGCTGGTCGGTGTTGCGGATCAGCAGCGCGATCGGCGTGCCTGTGGTCCTGCCTTCGTAGACGCCGGAGAGGATTTCCACATCATCCGCCTCGTGCCGCTGCGAGGTGTAGCGGCTCCGACCGGTGGCACGGCGCTCCAGATCCTGGCGGAATTCTCCGGTGCTGATCGTGAGCCCCGGCGGGCAGCCGTCGATTACGCAGCCGATCGCCGGGCCGTGGCTTTCGCCGAAAGTGGTGACAGTGAAAAGCTTGCCGAACGAATTGCTGGACACAGGCTTGGAGGTCCGAGGGAAACTCCCACAGCTTAACGCGATGATGCGCCGATCGGGTCAGTCGGCTGACCGGGTGGCACGCCACTCGCTGGCCAGCAGTGCAAACACCACATCATCGACCCACTCGCCCTGCAGCCACAGGCTTTCACGGTGATGCGCCTCCTGCCGCATGCCCAGCCCGCGCAGCATCGCCATGCTGGCGAGGTTGCGCGGATCGACCGAGGCGTGGATGCGATGCCGGTCGAGCCGGGCGAAAACCAGTTCGAACAGCGCACGCACAGCCTCGCTGGCATATCCGTGCCCCTGATGAGCCGGTGCGATGCTGATCCCGAACTCGACCGAAGCCTCGGCCTGTTCGGGCAGGTGCACACCCAGGTCGCCGATCAGCCTGCCGTCATCGCGCAGGCGGATGGCGCGCTGGAACCAGCCACCCGAGACGCCCGGCGCCACATCCCGCTGCTCGTCGATGAAGCCACGCGCAGCGGCAAGATCCGCCGGACGCCAACCCTGGAAGCGCGCCACCGCCGGGTCGGCACGATAGGCAAACAGCGCCTCGGCATCCTCCGGGCGCAAGGCATCGAGCCGCAGTCGGGTGGTGCCGAGCTCCATCCGGCCAGGCTCAGCCCGGACGACGTGCGGCAGCCACCGCACGAATAGCCGCGGCGTGCTCGACCAGATCGCGCCGTTCCAGCGCGAAGATACCCATCTGGCCCACCTTGAACTCGATCCAGATAAACGGGACTTCCGGCAGCAGCGCGGCCAGCGCGTGCTCGCTCTCGCCGACCTCGACGATCAACAGGCCATCGTCGGTCAGGTAGTCGGCAGCCTCGTCAAGCATGCGCAGGCACAAGTCCAGGCCGTCGATGCCCGAGGTGAGACCCAGCTTCGGCTCATGCGCGTACTCACCCGGCAGCGCGGTGTACTCGTCCTCGGTGACGTACGGCGGATTGGAGACGATCAGGTCGTAGCGACGCCCCTTCACGCCGGCGAACAGGTCGGACTGGATCGCCTCGACCCGGCCCTCGACGTGCTGGAACACGATGTTCTCGCGCGCCAGCGACAACGCCTCGTCGCTGATGTCGACGATGTCGACCTGCCATTCCGGGTTGTACTCGGCCATCGCGATACCGATGCAGCCCGAACCGGTGCACAGATCGAGTGCGCGTTCGATGTGGCGCTCGTCCAGCCATGGCGCAAAACCCGACTCGATCAGCTCGGCGATCGGCGAGCGCGGCACCAGGGCACGGCGGTCGCTCTTGAACTTCAACCCGGCGAACCAGGTTTCGCCGACCAGATAGGCCACCGGCAGACGTTCGGTCACGCGGCGCTCGATCAGCGCCAGCACGTTCGTGCGCTCGGCCGCGGTGAGCCTGCCCGCGCCATACGCCGGCGGAATGTCCGGCGGCAGGTGCAGGCTGGCCAGCACCAGGTGGGTGGCCTCGTCGATCGGGTTGTCGTGGCTGTGCCCGAAGGTCAGCCCGGCGGCCGAGAAGCGACTGGCGCCGTAACGGATGAAATCGATGATGGAGGCAAGTTCGGAAGTCACGGCAATCCCGGTCGGACAAGGCGTAAGGCCGGCCATTATAGGGCCAGCAACCTGACCGACCCCGTATACTGGGCGGATGACTTTCAACGTATTCCTGCAGTACATCCTGCCGCATCGCGCCCTGTCGAGGGTGGTCTACTGGGCCACGCGCTGGACCTTCGCGCCATGGAAGAACTGGCTGATCGGCACCATCGTGCGCAATTACCAGGTGAACATGGCCGAGGCGGCACAGCCCGATCCGCTGGCCTACCAGCACTTCAATGCGTTCTTCACACGCAAGCTGCGCCCGGATGCGCGTCGTGCAGCCCCTGATCCGACGGCCCTGCTCTCGCCCGCCGATGGCCGCATCAGCCAGGCTGGTCCGATCGTCGACGGCCGCATCTTCCAGGCCAAGGGTCAGGACTACACCGCCACCGAACTGCTGGGTGGCGACGAGGTCGCCGCCGTACCGTACCGCAATGGCCGTTTCGTCACGGTCTACCTGTCGCCGCGCGACTACCACCGCGTGCACATGCCATTGAAAGGCACGCTGAAGGAAACCGTGCACGTGCCCGGCCGCATCTTCAGCGTGGCGCCGTTCGCGGTGGCGGCGATCCCGCGCCTGTTCGCACGCAATGAGCGGCTGGTCTGCCACTTCGAGGGCGAACATGGCCCGTTCGTGGTGGTGATGGTGGGCGCGATCCTGGTCTCGTCGGTGGCCACGGTGTGGGACGGGCTGGTGATTCCGCCCTATGCCTCGTCGATCCGGCGCAAGTCGTTCGCCGGCCAGAACATCACGCTGGAGCGTTTCGCCGAAATGGCACGCTTCAACATGGGCTCCACGGTGATCCTGCTGTTGCCCGAGGGTATGGTCACCCTGGATGCCCTGCAGCCGCAGCAGGCAGTACTGGTGGGGCAGCGGCTCGGCCATAGCTGACCCGGACGGCCACCGCCACGCGTCCCCGGCCGTCGGCCACCGGAAAACTGACGTCACGCGTCATTTTGTGACGCTTTACGCGCTACCACAGCGCCCGCCCCGCTACGCTCGCGTCTTCGCCGCGCGTCAGCGCTGCCGACTTCAGCGACGAGGGGACCCATGCAACTACTCACTCCATTCTTCGTGATGATGCGTGCGCGCCAGCTTGGCCGTCAGTTCCGCGATATCGAGCGCAGCATCCGCGCGTTACCCAAGCGCAACCGCACACGCTTGAGCACACTGACCCTGCGCGAGATCGGCCAGGCCTCGCGCAGCGACTTTCCGCATTTGTACGGCACCCCGCCCGAGGCGCGTTACCAGCCCTGGGGCCAGGGCACCGAAGCCGGTTACGAGCGCGCCTGCTCGACCAATCCCGAGGTGGCACTGCGCGGCATCGCGCTGTGGCTGGCCGTGGCCTACCACGAGACCAAGAACTCCCCGCATGCCAGCCTGCAGCCGCAACATCGGCAGCTGATGCAGTTGCTGCGCGAACTGAAGGAAGTTCACGGCAGCACCAGCACCACCGAAAGCTGGATGCAGAACAGCGCGGTCGCCTGAAGCCAGGCAACCGCAGCACACCTCTACTGACAGACCGGCAACTTCAGCACCTGCCCGATCCCGATGTGGTGATGCTTGAGTCCGTTCATCTCGGCGATTTCCTGCACGCTCGAGCAATGCAGGTTGCGCACGATGCTGACCAGCGTATCGCCGCGCCGGACCTTGTAGTTTCGGTCCCTGCGCACCACGGGCGCTGGCGGTGGCGGTGCCTCGACCACCGGCACCACGGCACTGTGCAGATCGTGCGCGAGGATCGGCCACGGGCCATCGACACAGCGCGACGCGTAGGCTCTTTCCAGCGGCTTCGGCACCTGCAGCTGGGCACCGGTCGGTTGAGTCACCTGCGGATCCAGGCGCGGATTGAGGTTGCGCAGCGTGCGGAACCAGCCGTCGCTCATGCCATCGGCCGAGCCCAGACATACGGTCAGCTCCGACAATGACGCCGGCCGTTGCAGGGTGATCGAACCGGGCACGCCATCGACCCGCGGGAAGCGCAGGTTGTAGCTGTCCGGGTGCAGGAACAGCCACGCGGCGGCGAGCACCGCAGGCACATAGTCGCGGGTTTCCTGCGACAGCTGGTTGTAGATGCGCGGGTCGTAGAAACTCACCGAGGTGTCATCGCCGACCAGCCGGCGCATGCGGCCCTCGCCACCGTTGTAGGCACCGATCGTGAGTTCAAGATTGTTGTTGAAGATCCCCAGCTGCTCATTGAGGTATTCGGCATTGGCCCGCGCCGACGCCGCCGGGTCGAAGCGCGTGTCGAAACCGTTGTCCATCCCCAGACCGAAACGCATCCCGGTGGCATACATGAACTGCAACGGGCCAGCCGCGCCCGAACGCGACACCGCATGCACCTTGCCGCCCGATTCCTTGGCCATGATGCCGAACAGCAGCGCCTCGGGCAGATCGGCCTTCTGGTATTGCGGCCACATCTCGTGACGCAGGTACTGATAGTTCACATAGGCGTCCATCAGCTGGGGCCGCCACTGGGTCAGCCACATTTCCAGCGCCGCTTTCACCGGACCGTTCATCGCGATCAGCTCGGACAGTTTCTGCCCGTGCAGCAGAGTCACGCTGCGCTGCGCCTCGGGCAGGCTGGCCGCGCCGGTCTTGCCCGCAGCAAGTGCTGCCTGTGACGGATCCACATCGCTGTTCAGGTCCGTGCCATCGTCGAAATCACCGTCCTTCAGGCGCAGCAGGCGATCAAACACCGAGAAGAACCGTTGCGGATCGCAACCCGGCGTATTGCCGCAGCGCGCCGATGCCTCCTTCAGCTGGTCCAGCGACCGCGTGAGCGTCAGCTGGGAAGCCGCCATGTCACCGGCACGCGACTGTTGCAGGGCGGTCTCGTAACCCTTGCTTGCCTGGTCGAGCTCGGCATAGAGCGCATTGACCGGTGCGGAAGGCTTGCCAGCACCCGCACTTGCGCAGGCAGTCAGCAATCCAAGCGCCGCTGCAAACGGCAGCAGGCGCAGGAGAAAAACATGGGGACGCAACACCATCACGGACTTCACTCGCGTAAAACCGACACCATAGCCGGCACGGCACGCCGACTCAACGCAGCGGCACGGCAATGCGATGGTGTTGGCTACAATCCCGGCATCACCCAGGGAACGGAATGCCATGACTGACATCCTGATCGGCCGCAACGACAGCACCAGCGTCGGCCTCGACCCTCACTACGGCGACCGCCGTGGCAAGATCGAGACAATAGGCAAACAGGTCGCGCACACGACGGGCAGCCAGCCCGGCGGCATGTTCGGCGGCAAGCGCTGAGAGCGCCATCCCATGCCACGCATCGAAGTCAGTGCCGTCGACACACCCTTCGGCGAACGCCTGCGGTCCGGTTTCGGTTATCCGCTGCGCGGCGCCGGACTGGCCACCTGCGTGGTGCTGGCGCTGGTCCACTACGTCGGATTGCTGCCCTCCTACATCGGTGTCCTGGCCAGCGCACTGGTGTGGGCCGCCACCTGGCGCTACGCCGCCGACTGCCTGCTGCACACCGCCAACGGCTACGCCGATCCGCCCGATGTCGGCAGCGACAGCAACAGCGCGAGTGGCTGGGGCCTCACCGCGATCCATCTGCTGGTGGTCGCACTTTGCGTACTCGCCATCGTGTTCTTCCCGCGCTCACTATGGCCAGTGCTCATCGTGTCCGCGCTGGCACTGCCGGCGATCGACATGTCGCTGGCGTTCGACGGCAACATGGCACTGGCGATCAACCCGTTGAACTGGGCGCGCGTCATCGCTGCCTTCGGTACGGCATACCTGGCACCGGTGGCGATCAACCTGCTGCTTGGCCTGTTGATCGTGCTCGCATCGATCACGGCCGCCCTGCTGCCGCGGTTGCTGGCACTGCCGCTGTTCGCCTTTGCCTACACCTACCTGATCGTGCTTGCCTTTCACCTGATGGGCGTGATGATCCATCAGCGCCACGAGCGCTTCGGGATGGAACCGGAAGCGCCGAAGCTCGCCAGGGCGGGCGGCCAGGATGCCGATGAGGCCCTGCTGGCCGAGGTCGATACAGTGGCGAAGAGCGATCTTTCCGCCGCTACCGCGCTGCTGGTCGCCCGGCTGCAGGATCGCGCCGCGCCGGCATCCGTACACATGGCCTATCGCCGGCTGTTGCAACAGCAGCACCTGCGCGACGGCCTGCTGGTACATGGCCAGATCTGGATGGCTGCGCTGATCGCGCAGGGCGAATCACGCCGCGCGCTGGGCGTGCTGCAGGAGTGCTGCGGCATCGATGCCGATTTCATCCCGGATGATCCGCGTACCTGCGGCGAGCTGGCCGATCTGTCGGCACGACTGGGCATGCACCGGCTCGCCCTGCACCTCTGCCGCGGCTACCTCACGCACTGGCCGCGCGATCCGCAGGTACCACAGTACGGCCTGCTGGCGGCACGCCTGCTTGGCGAGCAGCCCGAGCGGCACCCCGAAGCGGCACAGCTGCTGGATCAGCTGGCAACGGCATGGCCCGATCATCCCTTGCGCGCCGATATCGACATTCAGCGGCGTCGACTGGCAAACCCCGCATGAGCCGCTGGCGACCACCCGCGCCCGGCTCCACCGCGATCATCACCCGCGACGGTTTCGAGCGGCTGAAGGCCGAGCTCGACCATCTGTGGCATGTCTTGCGTCCGGAAGTGGTCAAGGCACTCGCCGCCGCCGCCGCCGAAGGCGATCGCTCGGAAAATGCCGAGTACATCTATCGCAAGAAGCAGCTTGGCGAGATCGACCGCCGTGCGCGCTATCTGACCAAACGGATTCCCTCGCTGAAGGTCGCCGAAGGCGCACCCGGCGATCGTGGACAGGTGTTCTTCGGCGCACGCATCGAACTGGAAAACGTCGACACCGGCGAGACCTTGCATTACCGCATCGTCGGTCCCGACGAAACCGACGCGAAGCTGGGCTGGATCAGCATCGACTCGCCACTGGCGCGGGCGGCGCTCAGGAAGCGCGTGGATGACGAGTTTGCTGCGGAGCTGCCGGGCGGCCCGGCGCAGTTCGCGCTGATTGCAGTGGATTACGACTAGAAGCCGCGGGCGGATATCGGAGCCAGACACTTTGGAGGGCACGCCGATTGGTGGGACGTACCTGTATCAGGATGGCGCGAGGCCCGATGAAGCGCGAGGCCCTCTGCTAGCATTTCACCCATGAACAACCCCATCCCCACCCGTCTTGCCGCCCTGCGCGCGGCCATGCAGCAGCATGGCGTCTCCGCCGTGCTGGTCCCTACTGCCGACCCGCACCTGTCCGAGTACCTGCCCGAACATTGGCAGGCGCGTGTGTGGCTGTCCGGCTTCACCGGCTCGGCCGGCACCCTGATCGTCACTCGCGATCATGCCGGGCTGTGGACCGATTCGCGCTACTTCGCGCAGGCCGAGCAGCAACTGGCCAACAGCGGCGTCAGTCTGATGAAGCTGCGTGTGCCGCACGCAGCCGAACACCTGGAATGGCTGCAGCAGCATCTGCACGAGAACGACGTGCTGGCGGTAGCCGGCGACAGCGTGGCGCTGACCACCCAGCGGCAGATCGAGCGCCGACTGGCAGAAATCGGCGCCACACTGCGCACCGACCTGGATCTGCCGGGTGCCATCTGGCCCGACCGCCCCGGCTTGCCGCAGGCGCCGGTGGTCGCACATGACCCAAGCTACGCCAGCATCCCGCGCGCCGACAAACTCGGCCGCCTGCGCAACGCGATGCGCAAGCTCGGCGCCACCCATCACCTGCTCTCCAGCCTCGACGACATTGCGTGGCTGACCAACCTGCGTGGCAGCGACGTCGAATGCAATCCGGTGTTCCTCTCGCACCTGCTGGTGCAGCCCGGCGGCCGGGCCACGCTGTTCGTCAACCGCGCCAAGCTCGGCGACACCCTGGTTGTCGCGCTGGCCGCCGACGGCATCGGCATCGCCGACTACACCGCAGTCACCTCGGCCCTCGGCGAACTGGGCACCCCCGACAACCTGCTGCTGGACAGCGGTCGGGTAGTCAGTGCGATCGCCGCGGCGATCGCACCAACCGTCACGCGAATCGAGGCAGCCAACCCGAGCACCGCATTCAAGGCGGTCAAGAGTGCTGCCGAGCTCGAGCACATTCGTGGCGTGATGCGTCGCGACGGTGCCGCCCTGGTGCGCGGCTTCCGTCGACTGGAACAGCGTCTCGCCGCCGGCATGACGGTGACCGAGCTGGATGTCGATACCTTGCTGCACGAGGAACGCTCGGCTCAGCCTGGCTGGGTCGGCGAAAGCTTCGCCACGATTGCCGGCTATCAGGCCAACGGCGCGCTGCCGCATTACCGCGCCACGCCGGAGTCGCATAGCACACTGCAGGCCGAGGGCCTGCTGCTGATCGATTCGGGCGGTCAATATCTTGGTGGCACCACCGATATCACCCGCGTGCTGGCGCTGGGCGAAACCACGCCGGAACAACGGCGCGATGCCACCCTGGTGATGAAGGGCATGATTGCACTGTCCCGCGCACGCTTCCCGAAAGGGGCCAGCGGCCCGCAACTCGACGCCCTCGCACGTGCCCCGCTATGGGCCTGTGGCATGGATTACGGTCACGGCACCGGCCACGGCGTGGGCTATTTCCTCAACGTGCACGAAGGCCCGCACGGCATCCGCCCCCCCGTCGCCGGCGGCGCCCTGGTGGCACTGGAGCCAGGCATGATCAGTTCGATCGAGCCGGGACTGTACAAGCCCGGCCGCCACGGGATCCGCCACGAGAACCTTGCGGTGGTGGTCGAGGCCGATCGCACCGAGTTCGGTGAATTCAACGCCTTCGAGACGTTGACACTGTGCCCGTTCGACCGCCGCGCCCTGGAGCCGAGCATGCTCAACCCGGAGGAACGCGCATGGCTCGACGACTACCACGCCGCCGTGCGCGCTGCGCTCAGTCCGTTGCTGGAGGACGCCGACCTGGAATGGCTGCACCGGCACTGCGCACCGCTGTAAGCGGCAGCAACCATGACAACGCTCAGGTGCGCTTGGGCGGTACCAGCCTGAGTTTGCTGACCGGGGCCGGCTGCTGGTTCGGGCACAGCAGGTGCAGTATCTCGTCAGCTTTCAACGGGTATGAATACAGATAGCCCTGCCCTTCGGCGCAACCGGCGCGCAGCAGGAAATCATGCTGTGCCTCGGTCTCGATACCTTCCGCGATCGTGCCCAGGCCGAGACTCCTGGACATCGCCAGCATGGCCTCGGCAATCGCGGCATCATTCGTATTGCCCGGCAGGCCGGTAACGAAGGAGCGGTCGATCTTCAGATAGGCCACGGCCGGCAGCTTGAGGTAGGCCATCGAGGAATAGCCCGTACCGAAATCGTCGACCGCCACATCGATACCCAGCGCATGCAGGGTACGCATGGTGCGCTCGGTGTCGTCACCCAGCCGCAGCATCGCGCTCTCGGTGATCTCCAGCAGCAGGCGCTTCGGCGACAGCTGCCGCGACTGCAGGGTGCGGCTGACACCATCCACAAACGCCGGATGACCAAACCAGCGCGCGGAGACGTTCACCGCCACACGGATCGGCGGCATGCCGGCCAGATCCCAGACCTGGATCTGCGCGCACACGGCCTGCATCACCCATTCGTCGATGCGGCGAATCATGCCCAGGCTTTCCGCCACCGGGATGAACTCTCCCGGCAACACCTCGCCACGATCCGGATGCTGCCAGCGCAGCAGCGCCTCTGCCGCCACGATGCGTCCGGTGCGCAGCTCGACGCTGGGCTGGTAGAGCAGATTGAATTCGTTGCGCGCCAGCGCCTGACGCAACTCACTGGCCAGTTGCAGGCGCCGGCGGGTATCGGCATGCATCATCGGCGTGTAGAAACGGAACGTGTTGCGCTCTTCGGTCTTCGCCGTATACATCGCGGCATCGGCGTTGGCGATCAGGGCTGCCGCATCGGAACCATCCAGCGGATAGCCGGCCACGCCGATGCTCGCACTGAGCACGACCTCGTAATCGTCGACCACCAACGGCTCGGACAAGCTGACCAGCAGCCGGTTGACGATCGCGCGCGCATCCTCGCGCAGGCTGACCCGGTTGATCAGCACGGTAAACTCATCGCCGCCGATGCGCCCTGCCACATCACTTTCGGACAACTGTCGCCGTATGCGTTCGGCGACCTTGACCAGCAGGCGATCGCCGATCGCATGGCTGTAGCTGTCGTTGACGATCTTGAAGGCGTCCAGGTCGATGAACAGCACCACCACCGCCAGCCGCTCGCGCTCGGCTATTGCAATCGCCTCGCTGCAACGCCGCTCGAACTCCGCCCGGTTGACCAGCCCGGTCAGCGGGTCGTGCCGTGCCAGATGCTCAAGCCGGTGCTGATGCAGTTTCGCTTCATGGATGTCGGTGAACACCGCGACGAAATAAAGCACCTGATTGTCCGCATCGCGGATCGCGCTGATGCTGATGTGCTCGGGATAACTGCTGCCGTCGCTGCGCGTGCTCTGGACTTCGCCGACCCAGTTGCGACCGGCGGCAATCTCGCCCCAGATCGACTTCGGCAACGGCTTGCCGTCGGCCAGCCGGCGGCTGTCGTCGAAACGCCTGCCATGCAAGGCCTCGCAGGTGAAGCCGGTGATCTCCGTGTGCGCGGCATTGGTCGAGATCACGCGGCGGTCGGCATCGGCGATGATCACACCCTCGACGATGCTGGCTAGCGCCTCGGCCGCGATCTGTCGCTCCTGCTCGATCGCCACGCGCTCGGAAATGTCGCGGATGATCGCCTGGCGCACCGGCAGGTTGCCCCAGTTGACCACACTGCTCTGGGTCTCCACCGGTCGTTTCGTGCCAGCCTGGCCAAGCAGGACATTGCAGGCGGCACGACCATCGTGCTGCCCGCCCAGCGACTGCTTGAACAGATGCACAAAACGGTCACCGATCAGTTCGGTCACCCCGCGCCCGATCCATGCCGAAGCGGTACGGTTGACATCGAGAATCCGCCCGCTGGTCTCGTCGACCATCACGATCGCATCGGCGGCACTGTCGAACAGCAGACGATAGCGCTCCTCGCTGCCGCGGATGCTTTCAAGAATGCGCCGCCCCATGCGCAGCCACAACAAGGCCGCGATGATGGCAGCAGCCACAACACTTCCGAAGAGTACCTGGCCCAGCCACACGGCGCCGTTGGCGATCTCGCGCGAAAACAATTTGCTGCGAGGATCGATGTAATCATTTATCGCATGGATACGGGTGCGCTGCCGATTGATCTCCTCCCTCGACAAGCCACCTGCCGCATAGCTTCGTTCAAGCCCGTTGGAAATCGATCCCAACTCCGCAATCGAGCTATCCGTAGACCGCCATGCATCGAGCGCCTCCTTCATATAAGGGGCATCGGGAAAATGACGCAGCATGAAGATTACGCCCGGTATCGCTATGGTCACCGTCTTGGTTCGCTGCAGCGCCTTTGCGACCTCGTCATAGTCGAAATGATCCTGAGCGATCTTGTCCCGTGCCCAGCGGTCGGTCATCAAAATGTCGTAGTTGCTCTTGAAGGCAGCAAGATTTGCGGCATCGCCATTGGTGGCGTATGCATCGAGATCGACCACGATCTGTTTCTGGGCCTTGGACCAGATGCTCTCGCCGTTCAAGAAACCGGCGAGAGCGACCTGAACCTGCATGGCTCCCCAGGTCAGCACCAGAATTAGCCCCACGATTGCCACCAGCGCATAGGCCAATGGCATCAAACGCCGTAACAACGTCCTTTGAAATGTGATCGTCGAAGTACGCATCGCGTCCTTTGTATCACGAATGACGCATCACACTTTGGCCATGCATTTCCCGCGGACTGCTTTCCTCAGGCCACAGCACCGCTAAGCATTTCCAGAACGCGATACGGCTCAACGCAGCGATCAGCGAGTATCCGCATACTGATGTAACTGCGCTTGATGCATTCACTGATATGTGCCACTGCGTCGGTTGCCGGCGATGTTCCCATCAGGGTGCACACTATTTCCAATGCCTCCCACGGATGGGTGTCGTCGTACGCGGCATGCAACTGCAACCAGCGCAGTGAATGGGCCCTCGTGCTCGACGGAAAGCTTTCCGCATAGCTTTTACTCTCATAGATTAGTTGAGACCACTCGCCTGTGGCACCCTCGACCGCATAGTTGGTGGCAGCGATACCCGCAGCCAGGTTGTCTCGGCTGCTGACCTCCTCGCACCACTTGGCCAGAACCTCGGTACCGCGCGGCGGCCTTCCGAGCAGCACTTCGTCGCGGGAAACACCCGCTCCTTCCGCCCAGTGCAACCAGTACTCGGCATGATTCTGCTCGACTCGAATGTTGCGCACCAGCCACCGTCGCGCAAGATTGTCGCCCGGACTGCGGCCATACCGGGTTTTGAGCAGACTCAGCGCCATGTAAGCGGGAAAACGCTCGATGACGGGCCAGATGCCCGTCATGAAATTGACAGTACCTGCGCGATCCAGCGTGCCGTTGCTCATCATGCTCCACAGCTCATGCTGCACCACGCTCTGCTTGGTGCTTTCACAATCGGCCACCATGTCCTGCGCCCATTGCGGGTAGCTGGTCAATTCGGTCAATGCGCCGGTACGTTCGAAATGAGTGTTCATCTGATTCTCCTCGTGATTGGACTTTCGGGTGGGTTGCTGCGTTGCGCGGCCGGCACCAGAGGCTCTTGTGCCTGGCCATACCCCGGCATCGGGAAGTGATGCCGGAAATCCTGGATGTGTGTTTCCTGCTTCATGGCGCATGACGCGGAGGCCGGCATGATTCCTGGCACTCCGTCTAGCTGAAACAGCGATGGGCCGATGGCGAACCAGCGTAGCGCCCTGTCCACACCGTTCATGGGAATGAGGCTCCTGCGACGGGCTGCCCGTCTGGATACCGTGCCGCAATCCGATCGATGCATGGCGAGGATTGACATGCCGATGGGGCAGATATATTTTACCTTTAGGTAAATTAACCATAAGGTTTTCTCGATGCCCCCCGATCCGCTCAGCACCACGTTCGCCGCCCTCGCCGATCCCACCCGTCGCGCCATCCTGGCGCGCCTCGCCGCCGGGCAGGCCTCGGTCACCGAACTGGCGCAACCATTCGACATCACGCTGCCGGCGATTACCAAGCATCTCAAGGTACTGGAACGTGCGGGCCTGGTCGCTCGCAGCCGTGAAGCTCAATGGCGGCCGTGCCGCCTGCAGCCGCAGCCGCTGCGCGAAGTGGCTGACTGGGTACAGCCCTACAGGGTCATGTGGGAACAGCGTTTCGATCAGCTGGAGGAATACCTGCGCGACCTGCAGGCGCAGGAAAGCACTGTTTCCGCTGCCGCGACATCACATCCCCGCACCACAGCACCCCACCAGGAAAAATCCCATGCTGCCAGAAAGAAATGAGGCTGCCGCCACAGCGCCGGAACAGGAACTGCGCATCACCCGTGTATTCAATGCCCCACGCCACCAGGTATTTGCCGCGTGGACCGACAGCACACAGATACGTCAATGGTCGGCGCCACACGGCTTCGTCATCACCCATTGTGAGGGCGACGCCCGCAAGGGCGGTCACTGGCGTTGCTGCATGCGTACTCCGGAAGGTGTGGAACTCTGGCTAGGCGGGATCTACCACGAAGTGATCGAGGATCAACGACTGGTCTTCACCCACGCCTGGGACGACGAAGATGGCAAGCCCGGCCGTGAAACCCTGGTGACCGTGCAATTCGAGGATGCCGACGGTGGAACCCGCATGCATTTCCACCAGGCTGGCTTCGACTCGACCAGCAGTCGTGATGGCCACCGTGGCGGCTGGAACGAATGCTTCGAGCGCCTGGCTCACCGGCTGTCCGTACAGGCATGACCCGATCCGTGCCGATGTTCAAAAAGATGACGGGCTCACCGCCGCAGCAGTCCGTTTCCGTCCTCCTTCCCGTGCCTGCCGCTCATGCACGCCCCAGTGCGCCGATATCTGCCGCCTCAAGCACGGCCGTGGGTGCGCCACGGCGAGTCACCGCCAGCATCGCGCGACCGACGATCTCGGTACTCAGCACGGTATTCGGCAGCAACCGGCGCAGCAGCGGCAGCAAGGGCCGCGTCAGCGCATAGAACCAGCGATACGCACCCGTCTTCGAGCGGATGCCGTGCAACGGCTGGATGATGCCGGGCCGGAACACGTACACCGCCCTGAACGGCAGGTGCTGCAGCGCGTTCTCGATGCGACCGCGCACCCGCGCCCACATAACCTTCCCCGCCTCGCTGCTGTCCGCGCCGGCACCGGAGACATAGACGAAGGTCATCTGCGGGTTGAGCCGTGCCAGTGTCTGCGCCGCGACCAGGGTGAGGTCATGAGTCAGGTGCGCGTACTGCGTCTCCGTCATGCCCGACGAGGTCACTCCGATGCAGAAGAAGCAGGCATCGAAGTTTGTCAGCTCGGATTCGATCGCGTTGTAATCGAACAGATCCTGATGCACCAGCTCGCGCAGCTTCGGATGCTGCTGGCCGATGGGTGTGCGGCCGATGGTCGTCACCTGCCTCACGTCATCGGCAAGCAGGCATTCGCGCAGTGCCCCTTGACCGACCATGCCGGTGGCACCGAACAGCAGAACATTCATGATCCGATTCCTTCGGTACACCCGAACAGATCACAGGATAGAGCGGATCAGGTCTGCCCAACGCAGGGAACATGCTCCTTCCCTATCTGCCCGCCAGCCGCGTGAACCCATCCGCGCTCCACGCTTCACTACCCACACCGTGGTGGACGAAGAACAGGCCATCCGTATCATATTTCTGTTTCACGGCCACCAATTTCGGATAGTTCGTACCCCAGAACGACGTCTGCCACGCCGGCTCGAAATAATCGCTCTCCGAAACATCAGGAGCCGGCATGAGGCTGCCGAAGGTCATGTATCGCACGCAGGCGCACATCACCTATAAATGTGCGGCAATCTCCGCATGCCTGATCGACATGGCCAACCTGGAGCAGACATCATGCGCAAAACCATCCTCGCCTTGTTGCTGACCGTCGTGCCGCTCGCGGCCAGCGCGGCCGATTGCCGCTACAGCGCGCCGCGCAATGCCGACCTCGATGCCGCCGATTTGAACAGCCTGCTCCTGACGCTCGGCTCCGCTGACCTGGACATCCAGAGCGTACCGGGCTTGAACAGGATCGAGGTACGTGGCACCGCCTGCGCCTCGGATGCATCGTGGCTGAAGGATCTGCAGATGAGCGCCAGCCGCAATGGCGCCCAGGCCACGGTGGACACCCGGCACGACCGGGGCAGCATCACCTTCAGCCTGTTCGGTTCCAGCTACGCGTACCTGAAGTTGCAGGTGCACGTGCCGGCCTCGCTCGCTATCCAGGTCGACAGCGGTTCCGGCGACGTCAATGCGAGCAACCTCGCCTCGCTGGATTTCAGCTCGGGCTCGGGTGACCTGACGGCGGACCACATCACCGGTACGCTGGCCCTGAAACTCGGCTCGGCCGATGTCAAGGCGCAGCACGTCGGCAGCATCGACCTGCACCAGACCGGCTCGGGCGACGTGCACGTCGATGGCGTGAGCGGCGACGTGCAGGCAGAGCATTCCGGTTCGGGCGATCTCGACTTCCGCAACGTGGGCGGCAGCGTCAATATCGGTGCCACCGGTTCCGGTGACGTCATGCTCAGCAACATCGGCCACGATGCCCGGGTCGGCAGCACCGGTTCCGGCGATGTCACTGCCAACGGCGTCAATGGCAATTTCACGGTGGGCGCCAGTGGCAGCGGGGACATCCACCATGCAAACGTCAAGGGCAAGGTCAGCGTGCCCAAGAGTGACGACGACTGAGTCGCGGCATTCAAAAAGGCAGGCATGCCGGGAGAACATGATGAAGCTGTCCCGATCCATCCTCCATCCGCTCTTGGCCGGCGCTTTTTGCCTGGTGATGCTGCCAGCCTCCGCACAGTCCCGGTCGCAAGCGCCACGGACCGGGCAGGCCGAGCAACCAGACCGCACGGTGGCGGGCCAGACCCTCACCTCGACGCACGATCCGAAGGTACGGATACGCTTGCCGCCCACGGCCCGCTATGTGGGCGCCAGCCGCTGGGTGCTCTACGGTATGGCCGATTGCGAACTGCATGCCTTTGTCGAGGCGGACGCTCAAAAGAACGTACAGCGCATCTACTGGATCCAGTTCGAAGCTTATCTGCCGTCCCGGCCCGAGCTTCACCATACCTACGACTCGAAGCGGCACGCCACGATGGGCGGCATGGACTTCTACGTGGACACCTGGGCGGAGGCAAGCGACGCCAAGGATCCGCCGGGATCGGATTCGGAGCACATCAAGGCACTGATTCGTGCACAGGGTTACACGTTGCCGGCAACGCTGACCTCGGTGCGCTTCGTGCACCTGCTGGATGCCGCCAAGCGCAAGGAGCTGATGGTCATCTACAGCGAGAATGCCGACGCCACCGGTTTCACCGCAGCCGACCTGAAACCGGGCGGCAAGGCCTACGACCGGTGGCCCGCGGTCGAAAAAGGCCTGATCGAGCGAGGCGAGCGGAAGATCTCGTTCGACTGAGGTTGTGGCCATGCAAGCCACGCCCGGAAAGACCTGGGGCAAGTTGCAGCCAACGCGATTGCATTGAAGCGGACGCGCGAGGAAACCGGAAGCATCCCTAAAGCGACGCCGCGATGCGCCCTGCCTCCGCCAGCACGGCATCGCTTCCGGCACCGTCTACCGACGATGCGGCGTAATAGGCGGCCACCAGCAACGGCTTGCGCTGCGGCGGCCAGATGATCGCGATGTCGTTGCTCTCACCGTGTGCACCGCTGCCGGTCTTGTCGCCCACTTGCCAACCACTCGGTAAGCCTGCGCGCAGCTTGTCGGCACCGGTGCGGGTAGCGCGCAGCCATTCGGCCAGCTGCCGGCGCGAGGTCACGGAAAGCGCATTGCCCAGCAGCAGCGTGCGCAGATCAGCGAGCATGGCGTTCGGCGTGGTGGTATCGCGCACATCACCCGGAGCGCCCACGTTGAGCTCCGGCTCGACGCGATCCAGCCGCGTCAGCGGATCGCCCAGCCCGCGCGCGCAGGAAGTCACCGCGGCAGGTCCACCCAGACTGGCCAGCAGCAGATTCGCCGCCGTGTTGTCACTCACCGTGATCGCCGCCTGGCAAAGCTCGGCCACGCTCATGCCCGGCGGGCCGATGCGGTGGCTGGTCACCGGCGCCCAGGCCAGTACAGACTTCTTGTCGAAGACAATGCGCCGATCCAGCCGCTCCGCGCCGCGATCGACCCGAGCCAGCACCGCAGCCACCGCCAGCAGCTTGAACGTGCTGCACATCAGAAAGCGCTCATCGGCGCGATACCCGACGTGGCGCCCATTCCCGGTGTCCAGGATCGCCACACCCAGCCGGCCACCGTGCCTGCGTTCCAGCGCGGCCAGACGCGCCGCCGCAGTTTCCCCTGCATTGCCAAGGGAAAGCGCGGGACGAAACACCAGCGCCGCGGCAATTGCGGCGGCACCCTTGAGCAGATTCCGACGGTTCATGCCGTTACCTTTACGTAGAGGAAAACCCGCACCTGTCACGTGCGTCGCCCAACCCTACGTACCAGGGCGGGCATTTCGCGGCGTGGCCTGTGGCGATGGCAAGGCAGCTGCAACAAACAACAGTATCCGGCTCACCAGCAGGCCGAAACGGCCGAAGAAGGAACTGAAACGGCTCACAAGAAGGTCGGAGAAAATCAGCACGGCCCTTTGCCCGTACTTGCCGGCCTCATCAGCCTCTCCCGGGAATCTCCAGGCCTCGCTTCACCGCTGGCCGGGCGAGTGCACGATCGAGCCATGCACCGACGTTGCTGAAGTTGTCGTATGCCACCAGTTCACGCGCCTCGTAGAAGGTGATGAGGTTGTTGACCCAGCCAAGCGTCGCGATGTCGGCAACCGTGTAATCGTCGCCCATGATCCAGTGGCGGCCTTCGAGGCGAGTATCGAGCACACCCAGCAAACGCTTCGATTCCGCGACATAGCGCTCGAGCGGGCGCTTGTCGGCAATTTCCCTGCCGGCGAACTTGTTGAAGAAACCCACCTGGCCGAACATCGGGCCGATCGACGCCATCTGGAAGAACACCCACTGGATGGTCTCCCAGCGCAATGCCGGATCGGCCGGAATGAACCTGCCCGCCTTGTCCGCCAGATACAGCAGGATCGCGCCAGACTCGAACAGACCCAGCGGCCTGCCGCCGGGGCCAGCCGGATCGATGATCGCGGGGATCTTGCCGTTGGGGTTGAGCGACAGGAACTCCGGTGTGCGGCTTTCGCCCTTCATGATGTCGACGAGATGCGGCTCGTAGGGCAGCCCGCTCTCCTCCAGCATGATCGATACCTTCACGCCGTTCGGTGTGTTGAGCGAATAGAGCTGGATACGATCCGGATATCGGGCCGGCCAGCGAGTGGCAATCGGGAAATCGGACAGAGTGGACAAGTCGTGCTCCTGTGTCTTGAGGCAGATTGCCAGGACATGTGAGGATGGGTTGTTGAACGGCAAGAACGGAAACGCCGATCCGCTGGCGTCGGGGAACTTCAGCTGCCGTCCCTACTTGTAGATTCGGCCGGTCTTGATCACGAACGCGATTTTCCCGGTGTTGTGGATATCCCGCGTCGGATCGGCCGTCAACACAACCAGGTCGGCACGCTTGCCGGTCGCGATCGTGCCGCGTTGCGCAGTCTGCCCCATCGCTGCGGCACTCACTTCCGTGGCAGCGTGGATCGCCTCCACCGGCGTGAAGCCGCAATGCTCCACCAGCAACGCCATTTCCGCGTGTACCGACGGCAATGCGTTCAAATCCGGTCCGTGCGCATCGGCGGGCACTCCCGAACTGTCCGTACCAACATCGATCAGCACACCTTGCTGATGCGCCAGCCGGGTGACGGCATAGCTCCACGGCACGATGCCAGCGCCCACGCTTTGCGAATGATGCTGCGCCTCGTCAACAAAAGGCAGCAGCGTGGCATCGAGTATCGTGCCGCGCTGCTTCATCGCCTTGAACAGCGCGAGGATCTGCGGCGCATCCGGCCGGATATGCGCGAAATCGCCGAGGGCACGCACCCGATAGTCGTCCGGCACCTTCGGAGCCGCCGCCCAGACCAGGTAAGGGCTGTGCGAAATGGTGTCCACGCCGGCAGCCACAGCATCACCCGGTGTGGCCGGGAAAATCGTCGCATGGGTCCATACCCGCAACCCCTGTCGGTGCGCCTCTGCGGTGATCTTGGCAACCAGGTCGGCGGGCAGGTTGGCGTACAGCTTGAGCGCGGTCGCCCCGGTGCCCTTGGCTTCGGCCACGGCGAGCGGAATGTCGGTGGTCGACGTGATCGCCTGCATCCATGGTGCATGCCCCAGCGGCTCACCCGCGGAAGCTTCCTGCGCACGCACGTCCTCGACAAAGAACGTCGGGCCGGCCATCAACGCCACGTAAAAGATGTCCGGTGCTGCCAATTCATCCGAATTCGCCTGCCCGGCGAGATAGGCAAGCAGGCGATCGTCGCCGGCCATGTCGCGGATGGCAGTGACGCCACCACGCAGGAGCGCCTGCAGGTGTGGCTGGTAGTGCGCGAAATCCGGCTCGGCCCCGGTCAGATGTACATGCGCGTCGATCAGGCCCGGGATGACATAACGCCCGCTCAGGTCTTCCACGTGCACCGCCTTCGGTATCGCCCGGCTGCCATCCGGGTAGATGGCCGTGATACGTCCGTCCTCGATCGCGACGGACATGTCCGGCTTCGCCGGGGAGCCGGTGCCATCGATGATCGTGACGTGGGTCAACAGCAACGGTGGCTCGGCAGAAAAAGCCGGTACGGCCAGCGCAGACAGCATGAGCAGCGCCATGCGCTTAACGAAGACAGTGGCAGACATGCTTCCTTCCCGTTCGATGGCAGCGCAGGTGACGCGGGTACTGTGCTGTAACGGGCCGGCGGCTTGCAAGCATCGACAACGCGAATCCGACGAACGGGTGTCATCACGCAGTTTCAAGAACGGCTACTTGATTCCGCGGTTTTCCTTGTTCACTTCCTTGACTTCAGCCACGTTCGCCAACACATGCACGAATGAAGAAGGATGCGCACCGATTGTCCCTCATTGCGCCGCGTGCATTCGCCTGATGCGCACCGTGCTGCCGCCTTCGTAGGTCACCACATAGGTGGAGCCTTCATGCGTCTGCTGCGCCACGTTCACGGGGTCGGCCTGGATGGCTTGCTGCAGAGCGTCCTGGTGAAATGCAGCCAGATCGCCATCCGGAATCAGCATCAGGGGCGGGCTGACCTGCTGGAAGCTGGTGAAGTGGCCGCCGCACTTGGTTGTCTTGGCCTCGAACTTGAACCAGCCTTGGCCGCAGCTCACGCCAGATACTTCCGGCAGGCGCTTGAGCCAGATGAAATACTTGTTCTCGTGGGTGATCCAGACCCGATTTCGCCGAGTATCGGCGCCACCGATATCGTCCGACTTCCAGAGACGGACCAGCGAAGCCTCGTGGCAGTCGGCCGATGCGCATTCCTGCAGCACCAGATATTCGTTGTCCTGCAAATGGATCGGCTCGATGCTGAGGATGTCGTCCTTCACCAGTGCCTGTGCGGGGAACACCACCGAAGGCATGCGCGGATCGACCTTGAAGTCACCGGAGATCAGGTAGCCGCCATGTTGCGACGTATATCCAGGCGCGGTAACCGTCACGGGAGACAGGTTCGTCTGCGCCGCCGCCGAAAGGCCCAGCAGGCACAGACCAGAACCCAGCAACAGACTGTTTGCCATGGGCCTTTTCATGCGAACTCCTGTCAGCCATCGAACCTGATGGATGTCGAAACCAGCTACGCATCCCTGCATTGATTTGCTGTCCCGTCAGCAAGATACAGCGAAATCGACCAGCCCGGAACGCCGTGCATCTAAAGGGAATCTCGAAGAGCCTCTCAAGACGCCATCCCTGCGAAAGCCTGAATCCAGTGCCGTTGTTGCTTCCAAAGCATTGGGAGCGGCTGGATCCCTGCCTTCGCAGGGATGACGAGCTTGATGCGAGAGTATTCGCGGTGCCCCGAGATGGGGCTTCGGCTCCGCCACGGCAGGGAAACCTTTTCGCCCCCAGCTTGGCCGCTTGAATCCATGGCAGGCTGACCGGAAACTGAGCGCTCTCGATGCGATGGAGCGACCTGGCCATGACCAGTTATGTGGCGCTGCTGCGCGCGGTCAATGTCGGCGGTACCGGCAAGCTGCCGATGAGCGAGTTGAAAACCATGTGCGAGGCGGCCGGCTTCACCGACGTTCGCACGTATATCGCCAGCGGCAACGTCGTGTTCACCAGCAGGCTCACCGAGTCCGCGGTGAAGAAGAAACTGGAGCAGCAGCTGCACGTCTATGCGGGCAAACCGGTCGGCGTCATCGTGCGCACGGCGGCCGAGATGGCCCAGGTGCTGGCCGGCAATCCGTTTCCGGACGAGCCCGGCAATCGCGTCGTCGCGATCTTTCTCGATGCAGCACCACCCTCGAATGCGCTGGACGCCGTAAAGCACCAGAAGGATGAACGCCTCGCTTGCGGCACGCGCGAAATCTACGTGCACTACGGCGACGGCATGGCTGATTCGCGCCTGACGATACCCGCCGCGAAAACCGGTACCGCGCGCAATATGAATACGATCGCCAAGCTGGTCGGGATGGCAGGCAAGTCCTGAGTAATACGCTGTGGGCGAGGTGTTCAAGTCATCGTTGCCTGCCACATGAACTCGGCACAGGTTTGCGCTTCGACGCATCCGGACTCGAACAGGAGTGGCCGGGCATGAATGAAGACATTGCAGCAATGCCCCTTCCAGGCTCCCGGTCGCCGGTCAGCATGTTCGAAGCGCCCGACCTGGGGCATTTTTCGTTCACTGTACCCGTGGGATGAGCAGCGAGCTCGCCCGTGGTCTGCCTGCTCTGGGCACGCGTTGCCACGATCATGTATCCGCCCTACCGCTGGCATGCCGGTGTGCAACGACGTCGAACGGAATGGTGGCTCAGTTACCTTTGAACCATGGCAGGGTCGCTGCAGAACGTGCATCCTTCCCTCTATCTCCAGGAACCTGACAGCCGATGCCCACACGCACGACGAAGTACCTGCTCTCGCTCACGGTTACCGCACTGCTCGCGCTCTCAACCGCTGCGACCGTCCAGGCGAACACCTCCGGTGAAGCCCAGTGGCAGCGTGAAGCACAGGCGGTCACGATCACCCGTGACGACTGGGGTATCGCGCACGTGCACGGCAGGACCGATGCCGATGCAGTATTCGGCATGGCCTATGCCCAAGCCGAGGACGATTTCAACCGCGTCGAGACCAACTACCTCAACGCCATGGGTCGCCTCGCCGAGACCGAGGGCCAGTCCGCCATCTGGCAGGACCTGCGGATGAAGCTGTTCATCGATCCGGCCCGGCTGAAGTCGCTCTACGCGAAGAGTCCCGGCTGGCTGCAGTCACTGATGAACAGCTGGGCCGACGGGCTCAACTACTATCTCGCCACCCATCCTGACGTGCATCCGCGCGTCATCAAGCACTTTGAACCGTGGATGGCGCTCAGTTTCAGCGAGGGCAGCATCGGCGGCGATATCGAGCGCGTTTCACTCAACCAGCTGGAGGCCTTCTACGGCCACAATCCCGCAGCGCTCGCCCGCGCGGATTCGCCGTCGAGCTGGCAGGAACCGACCGGATCGAACGGCATTGCGATCGCACCGAAGCTCACCGCCGACGGGCATGCATTGCTGCTGATCAACCCGCACACTTCGTTCTTCTTCCGTTCCGAACTGCAGATGACCAGCGACGCCGGGCTCGATGTCTATGGCGCGGTCACCTGGGGACAGTTCTTCGTCTATCAGGGCTTCAACCACCATATCGGCTGGATGCACACATCCACCGGCGCCGATGTGGTCGACGAATTCGCCGAGACGATCGTGCACAGGGACGGCAAGCTGTTCTACCGCTACGGCAAGGAACTGCGGCCGGTCACCACGCGCGAGATCAGCGTGCCCTATCGCGCGAAGGATGGCTCGATGGCCGAGCGCAGCTTCACCGTATACGCCACGCATCACGGCCCGATCGTGCGCGAGGCAAACGGCAAGTGGATCGCCATCGCGCTGATGAACAAGCCACTCGAAGCCCTCGAACAAAGCTGGCTGCGCACCAAGGCCACGGACTACGCCAGCTACATGAAAGTGGCCGAACTGAAGGCCAACTCGTCCAACAACACCATCTTCGCCGACGACAGGGGCGAAATCGCCTATATGCATCCGCAGTTCATCCCGAAACGGGACGACCGCTTCGACTACACCAAGCCGGTCGACGGCAGCGACCCGGCCACCGACTGGCAGGGCCTGCTTCCGCTCGATGCCGCGCCGCACCTGCTCAACCCGCCGAATGGCTGGATCTTCAACACCAATGACTGGCCCTACTCCGCCGCCGGCCCGTACAGCCCCAAGCGCGCCGACTATCCGCGCTACATGGACACCTTTGGCGAGAATCCGCGCGGCATCCACGCCACGCGCCTGCTGACCGGCCAGCAGGGTTTCACCATGGCATCGCTGATCACCGCCGCCTTCGATTCCTACCTGCCCGCCTTCGCGCGCCAGATCCCGCTGCTCGTGGCCGACTACGATGCGCTGCCGGCCAACGATCCGCTCAAGCACAAGCTGGCCGGCCAGATCGCGCTGCTGCGCCACTGGGACTTTCGCTGGGGCATCGCGTCGATGCCGACCTCGCTGGCCGTGTTCTGGGGCGATACCTTGTGGGACGAAGTCGACAAGGCCGATACCGCCGAGGGCCTGTCGATCTATGACGTCATGGCCGAGAAAGCTGGCGCGAAGGCGCGCCTGAATGCGCTGGTCGAGGCGTCTGACCGGCTGCAGAAGGACTTCGGCAGCTGGGGCGTGCCATGGGGCGAGATCAACCGCTTCCAGCGCATCAACGGTGACATCGTGCAGCCGTTTGACGATACGAAGCCCAGCATCCCGGTGCCATTCACTTCCTCACGCTGGGGCTCGCTCGCCTCGTTCGGCGCGCACCGCTGGCCCGGCACCAAACGCTACTACGGCACCAGCGGCAACAGCTTTGTCGCGGTGGTCGAGTTCGGTGACAAGGTTCGCGCCCGGGCCATCACGGCCGGCGGCGAAAGCGGCCATCCGGATTCACCGCATTTCAATGACGAGGCCGAACGCTATACCACCGGCAATCTGCGCACGGTCTACTTCTGGCCTGAACAGCTGAAGGGGCATACCGAACGGGTCTATCACCCGGGAGAGTGAGGCCGGCCCGATCGGGAATTCGGATCAGGGCTTTATTGCAAGGCTTGCGCAGCTGCCGGAGAGTTCAGCGGCGCGAGCGGAATATCGCTGCCCGACATGCATCCGGTGGTTCGACGGCCTGCAACCACGACTCCGCGGCAACGATCGACATACATGGACCAAACGCACAGACACGGATTTCGCGGCTGGTCGCCTCCCGACGCAGTGAATCCAGTACAGCGCGCAGGATCGTGCCGGTGAAAGGCGTATACAGATAAAACACCGTCCCGTTGGAAAGGTCCGCCTCACGCGCGTCCTGCCGGACAAATGTCACCCGGGCCAGGTTCAGCGCGCGGGCACTGCGCCGCGCACAATCGACGTAAGCTGACTCCAGCTCGATCCCGACGCAGCCTGCTTCTGTACAGATGGCAGCCAGCAACGGAACGTGGCCCAGTCCCGAGCCCAGATCGACCAGCACATCCCGCCCGGTAAGTCCGACGCGCTCGATCAGGTCAAAGGCGACGCGCGCCGGCGTAGGCTGATAGAACACCATCTCCGGCACCACCTCGACAGCCATGTCGTCGGGTTGATCGAACTGCAGGATCCCGCTGACCAGTTCGTCGAGATGGTCGTAACGATCGCCACCTTCCCGATCTGCGTCGTACTCATCGTGGCCGGATACATGTGACCATGCGCGCAACCGATCCTGTCCGGCACCCCGTTGAATCTCGCTGCGGATGCACAGGTACAGCTCGCGGTTCACCGCATCCAGCCGCGCCTGAATCGTCCGAGCCCGACGATAGAGTTCCGCTTCGCCCTCACTCCCGGCGATCCGATCCTGCGGAAAATGTGCGTCAAGACGGTCAAGTGCCTCGATGCGCTGGCGCAGCCGATCCGGTTTGTCCAGCAAGCAGTCCTGCTCCAGCTCCGTTAGCAGGTTGGATCGCATACTCAGCATTCGCATCGAACATTGATGGCCGTGTTTCGACAAAGCCTGCCGGAATCACTGCCGCAGGATTTCAGTGCGGCCGCGCGTGAAAATTCATCAGCGGAAAATGAGGATTCCGAATTAGTGGCCTCTCGCGATGCAGCAGCCACGATCCGACGATCAGATGAAGGAAAAAATGCAGTGCAGCGTGACATAGACGATCACTTCGGCAAGAACAAATACACAAAAGCCGACACAGAACTTCACGACCGGCCCTTCATTCCAGAATCGATGCAACATCTTTTGCACGGCTGCCGCGTCGCCTTCAGCTTCGGTCGTGCCCATGCGGATATCCTTTGACGATGGTTGCTTGCTCGGCCCCGGGAACCCCGTGATCACTCCCGCTGCGGGCATCATCACCGCTCAAGGATCGGGAGGCAATTGATCCCGCCTTATGCCTCTCCTATCTGCGCCGAGTCGGAAGACGTCATTCGTGCAACGACCGTGCAGCAAGCCGCTCATTACGCGCTGACGCCCTGGCCAGCTATCCCTTTTGATTCGTTCCATCAACCACGTCATTCGTTCCAGGAGCGGGCCATGAAACGTCCCCGCCCACCGGACAGCACATGCATCACCAACTGAAGATTGCGAGCCCGCGCCTGCGCTGACTTGAGTCGCGCGAAATAACGCAGGATCTCTTTCTGCAGGCTGGGGATCAGCGCGTCCCACGCCTTGCTCGCGTCGGGATTCCGCTCCAGCGCTTCACCAAACCACAACGGCATCGGATGCACGGGGCCACTCCGGTAGGCGTCGTCAAAGTCCACTTCAAGGCTGACAACATCACCTACAGCGGTTCCGGATGCCTTGCGCATATCGCCATGCAGATACAGATAGAACGTGCCGTCGCCGACCGGCATCATGTTGGTGTGCCATGGCATGCCGGGCGTGCCATTCACTCTTACCCGCACCGGCAACGGTCTGCGCCAGCCATGCCTCAGCCTTGCAACCTGCTCCGCACTGACCAGCACATAAGGATTGATATTGTTGATTTCGATTCTCGACCGAAAACGCAACGTACTCACATGACCTCCAGGCATGACGCGGCCGTCCATGGGCCGCATGGATGCTGTCCGAACGTTCACCCGAGCCAATGCCCCATCCTGCTGGTTATTGAGCTCAAGAGTTGTTCGATCCAGCTCCGGAAGAAGTTCCAACACTCAGCCAGGCCACTTCGCGATACGAATCGGCGACTACCCAGGCGCCACAGGCGATCGCCGTGGACATCAGGAGCGGCGTCCAGGATTCGTTGCCGGGCGCAGCGATGAGGCCGGGTAGCCAGACCAGGATGGTGATCACGCTCAGCATGGCCGCTTCCAGCGTCGCTGCCAGGCGCGGGCAGATCGCGAAGAGCACCCCGATGCCGGCGGCGATGCTGCCAGCCCCGGTCAGATAGGCCCAGCCGTAATGCCAGGGCAACCACGCCGGGATGAACTGGGCGGTCTCCTTGGCGTAGACAAAATGAGATAACCCGATCGTCGGCAGCGAAAGCACAAACAGCAGCCTCGCCCAGCGCACGCCGCTGGTGCCGACAAGGAATTCCAGATGACTCCTTGCCCATGCACCGGCATGCAAGACAAACAGAATCCACCCGCCGGCGAGGATCACGGTGATCTCGCCGAGGCCCAGCCAGGTGGCTTCCATCTGCGGCACGAACAGGACCGCCGGCAGTTTCAGCAACACGGCCCAGAGCAGCAGAAAGACAAACAGGACACCGGACGAAAAGGCGACCGTGCGCCTCACGAGCAGACCAAGACCAGCCGCCAGCTCGATCGCCGCAAACGCATAAACGAAAAACTGCCGCCCCGGCAAATGCTCGATGGGAATGCGCTGCCATACCGAGGCGAAGTCACCGTAGTGGAAGCCGCGAATACCCAGGCCGATCATCACGATCGCCAGCAGTACCTGGCCCAAACCCATGCCGGCAGTATTCCTGCTGGCAGCGCCGATGGACAGGTTGTTCCGGAAAAACGCAGACCTTCCGGAACGCACGTCACCCGGCAAACTTGATTTGTCCATACATCGTTCCCCCTATCAGAGCGATTGGAGCGTGCAGATTACGAAGAATCAGGGGCAAGAAACGTGATCCGGGATCAAAATGTTTCTGGCGTCCTTGTTGCGACAGGCTGTTCTGTCCCTTGGGCTGCCACATGCGGCCCCCATGTATGGCTGGACAGCAGTATCACCGGAAGCATTCTCCCGATCATTCCATGGAGGCAGCCCATGTCGAACTACCGCAAGACCCCGGAAGCGCTTTCGCGGCTCACTCCCGAGCAATACCGCGTCACCCAGGAAGCCGCCACCGAACGCCCCTTCGACAACCTGTACAACGCGCACAAGGAACCCGGCCTCTACGTGGACGTGGTTTCAGGCGAGCCGTTGTTCACCTCGCTGGACAAGTTCGACAGCCACTGCGGCTGGCCCAGCTTCACGCGACCGGTGCAAGCCGAACACGTCGTCGAACACCACGACAACAGCCACGGCATGAGCCGCACCGAGGTGCGCTCGCGCCACGGCGACAGCCATCTCGGCCATGTCTTCCCCGATGGCCCACGTGAAGCTGGCGGTCTGCGTTACTGCATCAACTCCGCCTCGCTGCGCTTCGTTCCGCTCGACCGGCTCGAAAGCGAAGGCTACGGCGACTATCGCAAGCTGTTCGACAACCGGGAACCCACCGCATGAGCACATCCAGCGAACGTGCCATCCTCGCCGGCGGCTGCTTCTGGGGCATGCAGGATCTGCTGCGCCGCCAGCCGGGCGTGCTTTCCACGCGCGTGGGCTATGCCGGCGGCGACGTGAAAAATGCCACCTACCGCAACCACGGCACGCATGCCGAAGCCATCGATATCGTGTTCGACCCGCAGGTCATCAGCTACCGCACCCTGCTGGAATTCTTCTTCCAGATCCACGACCCCAGCACGCCCAATCGCCAGGGCAACGACCGCGGCAGCAGCTATCGCTCGGCCATCTTCTACACCAGCGAGGAACAGAAGCGGGTGGCGGAAGACACCATCGCCGACGTGGATGCCTCGGGCCTGTGGCCGGGCAAGGTGGTGACCGAGCTGTCACCCGCCGGCGATTTCTGGGAGGCAGAACCCGAGCACCAGGACTATCTGGAACACTACCCCAGCGGCTATACCTGCCACTTCATCCGGCCCGAATGGAAGCTGTCACGGCGTGCGTAATGCGTAATGCGTGGAAGGCTGGCTCACGGTTGCCGCCAGGGCACCCCGAAAAACTCCCTCATGTCGTCATTACGACGAGGGGCGGAAGGGTTCCGAAACAACGGAGCTGGTCATCGCTTCGCTGTCGTACGGCTCCTCCTGTCTCCGCCGGAACGACGACAAGAAACGGCTGGTCAGGACTCAACCTGCCGCATTCGTAACCGCCTGCACGTGAGCTTGGCCAGCGGCGACCTTCGCCACGGTGACGTGCGTGGTGAGCATGGCGCCCATGGCCAGCACGCAAACCAGCAGGCAGGCACTGAACAGGGTCTGCAGCATCAGGGTCTCGAATTTCATGGTGGTTCTCCTTGGCTGGGATAGGAAGCTTTCGAGACTTAGGTGGCAAATGCCGTGCCAACCAGGCGCAACCCCGCGAAGCCGCATTCCCAAGCCATTTCCTCCACCGCCTCCGGAAACCGCCGACTGTCCGCGGACGATGTCCGTGCTGTCCGGACACCGCCGACAATCGGCGGACAAGGTTTCCGCCCGAAGACTCATCGACTGATCACCGGGCTGTGGCTTCGCCGGTTTGCCGGGAGCAATAACTTCCAGCACTGGTGCGCCGGTCCGGACGTGCAAATATCGAGGGACTTCACTTCCGGGCTGGATAGATCATGGGCAGCAGGATTCTTGCGATGGTTTGCCTTGGTGCACTGATGGCGAGCACGGCATATGCCGCCGACCCGATCAGAACCAAACCGCAGTACGGCAGCTGGGGTTTCGACCAGGCCGGTGCCGACATGTCGACAAAACCCGGGACGAACTTTTTCCGCTACGCCAACGGCACCTGGCTCGATCGCACGCCGATCCCCGCCGACAAACCCGCCGTCAGTCTGCGGCTGGCCATGACCGATCTGACCGAGCAGCGCCTGCACGACATCATGGAGTCGGCCGCGCACTCCGGGCAATCGCCAATCACACTGGATGGCAAGGTGGGTGCGTTCTACCAGTCGTTCATGGACGAGGCGCGTGTCGACGCGCTAGGTGTCAAGGCCATCGCACCTCAACTCGACGCGGTGCGCCATGCCACCACGCGTGACGCGCAGGCCGCACTGATGGGCCGTACCAATGTCGACTTCGATGGCGCGCTGTTCAATCTCTTCATCGACGTGGACCTCAAGGACACGAAGCATTACGCGGTGTATGTCAGCCAGGCTGGCCTCGGCCTGCCCGACCGCGACTACTACCTCAAGCCCGAGTTCGCGAAACAGAAAGCCGCCTACCAGGCTTATGTCACTCAATTGCTTGCCCTGACCGGCTGGCCTCACCCCGACGCCGCTGCCAGGGATGTCCTGGCCTTCGAAACGGCCATTGCCCAGGCCAGCTGGAGCAAGGTCGAGCAACGCGATCCGGTAGCCACCTACAACCCGATGAGCCTGGCGGATCTGCAGCAGATGGCCCCGGGCTTTGCCTGGTCCGACTATCTGAAGGCGGCACAGCTGGGCAACCTGAAGCACATCGTGGTGGCAGAAAAAACCGCATTCCCCAAGCTGGCCGCACTGTATGCGCACACGCCGCTGGCGACGATCCAGGCATGGCAGGCAGCGCGCATTGCCGACAATGCCGCGTTCTACCTGTCGCAGCCGTTCCAGAATGCCTACTTCGAGATGCACAACAGGACGCTCTCCGGCCAGCAGCAGATGGCGGCGCGCTGGAAGCGCGGCGTACAGGTGGTGTCGGGTGGCGATTGCGGCATGGGCGAGCGACTGGACTGTTTCGGCAATCTGAGCTGGGCGGTCGGCCAGTTGTACACGAGCAAGTACTTTCCGCCGGCATCCAAGGTGCAGATCGAGCAGCTGGTGGCCAACCTCAAGACGGCTTACCACGCGCGCATCGAGAAGCTCGACTGGATGGGCCCGCAGACCCGACAGGAGGCGCTGCGCAAGCTGGATACCTACACCATCAAGGTGGGCTATCCCGACCATCCGCGCGATTACTCGCAGGTTGTGGTGCGCAGCAATGACCTGATCGGCAACGTGCTACGCGCGGCGACGGCGGACTGGGCGTTCTACGTCGGCCGCATGAATGGACCGGTCGATCGCAGCGACTGGTCGATGACGCCGCAGACCAATGACGCCTACAACGGTTCGCTGCGCGACATCGTGTTTCCGGCAGCCATCCTGCAGCCACCGATCTTCGATCCGCATGCCGATCCCGCCATCAACTACGGTGCGATCGGCGCCGTCATCGGGCATGAACTTACCCATGGCTTTGACGACGAGGGCCGCAAGATCGACGCCAGTGGCGCACTGCGCGACTGGTGGACGGCAGACGACGCCAGGGCCTTCGAGCAGCGCGCGAAGAAGCTCGGCGCGCAGTATTCGGCGTTCGAGCCGTTGCCCGGCGTGCACATCAACGGCGACCTGACCATGGGCGAGAACATCGCCGACCTCGGCGGGTTGACGCTGGCGCTGGATGCCTACCACGCCTCCCTGCACGGCCAGCCGGCGCCCGTGATCGACGGCTTCAGCGGCGACCAGCGCGTATTCCTCGGCTGGGCCCAGGCCTGGCGCGGCAAGCTGACGGACGATGCGATCCGGCGCCAGGTCACCAGCGATCCACACTCGCCGCGCGCGTTTCGCGTCAACGGTCCGGTGCGCAACATCGACGCCTGGTACAGCACCTTCGACATCAAGCCTGGCGACAAGCTGTATCTCGCCCCGGCGGATCGGGTACGGATCTGGTGACAATGCACGGAACGGGGGACAGGATGCGGTTCCGGAAGAAACCGCCTCCGTCCCAGCTTTTTTGACATCGTTTCTCAGGCGCTGCGCTGCCGGTCCAGCGCAAGGACCTGATGCAGCGCGGCAACCACCTGGGCGCCTTCGCCCACGGCCGCGGCCACGCGCTTGGTGGAGCCAGCGCGCACGTCGCCGATCGCGAACACGCCGGGCACGCTGGTTTCCAGCGGCATAGGTTCGCGCCCGACCAGCGACCACGACGGGCCATGGCCAGGCTGGCCGGTGCAGATGAAGCCGTGTGCATCGACTTCGATATCGCAGCCCTGCAGCCATTGTGCGTTCGGTTCGGCACCGACGAAGAGGAACAGATGACGCAGCGGTCCGCTCCATTGCGAACCGTTGTCGCGATGGCGGAACGTGGCGCCGGCCAGGCCGCTGGTGGCGTCCCCGCGCAACGCCGTCACCTCGGTGCGCGTGTGCAGCGTGACGTTGGGCAAGGCGGCGATCCGCTCGATCAGGTAACGCGACATCGATGCTTCCAGCCCCTCGCCGCGCACCACGAGATGCAGATGCTTCACCCGGGGAGAGAGGTACGCCACCGCCTGTCCCGCCGAATTGCCGGCACCGATCAGCGCGATCTCCTCGCCTTCGCAAAGCTTCGCCTCCACCGGCGATGCCCAGTAGGACACCCCGGCACCCTCGAACATGGCGAGATTCTCGATATCGACTCCGCGGTAGCGCGCACCCGAAGCCACCACCACGCTGCGCGCACGCATGCCCTGGCCATTGTCCAACCGCAACGTGAAAAGCTCATCGGGCCGGCGCTGGCTACCGCCGCACTCCAGAGCCTTCACGCTGACCGGAATGGCAATCTCCGCACCGAACTTCTGCGCCTGGGTGAACGCACGCGCAGCCAGCGCATGGCCGGAGATGCCGGTGGGGAAGCCCAGGTAATTCTCGATGCGCGCCGATGCACCGGCCTGTCCGCCAAACGCGCGGGCATCGAGCACCAGCACCGACAATCCTTCCGACGCCGCATACACCGCGGTAGCCAGCCCGGCCGGGCCGGCTCCCACCACGGCCACGTCGAACACGCGTTCCGGATCCAGCTCCGGCGTGATGCCGACACAGGCCGCCACTTCGATGTCCGATGGATGCCTGAGCAGGTTGCCGTTGGGACACAACACGATCGGAAGGTCCTCGGCCCGCAGGCCGAAACGCTCGACCAGGGCGTGGCCTTCGCCATCGTCGGTCACATCCATGACCGAATACGGGTAGCCGTTGCGCGAGAGGAAACCCTCCAGCCGTACCAGCGCCGGTTCACCCGGTCGCCCGGCGAGGATCGAACCGGCGCCTTCGGCGATCAACGCCGTGCGGCGCAGGATAAAGGCGCGCATCACGATCTCGCCCAGCTCGGCCGAACCGATGATCAATGCGCGCAGATGGGCGCCATCGAACGACAACACCTCGCAGCCGTTGACGCCTGCGCGCCCCTCGGCCAATGCCGAGCGTCCGGCGAGCTGGCTGATTTCACCGGTGATCCCGCCAGCCGGGAGTATCGCGATCAACTCCTCCCCGCCGGCCGCGTGACGTCGTCGGACCAGCACGTCGCCGGAGATCACGATGAACACCGGTGCCTGACGTTCACCGACGGTATAAAGCACCTCGTTCGGCTCGAAACGTTTCGCTCCCGACGCTGCAAAGCGTCGCGCCACGTCGATCTGAGCGGCATTGAGCACCGGGAACAACTGCTCACGTCGTGTGTGGGCCAGGCTCATGCGCTTGCTCGCGGGGGGACGACGTTGCAGTCTTGCGCCACGCCCATCGCCTGGCAAGCCGTACCGGGCCACCCGATTTCCCGAACAGCTTCAGGGAAAGTCCGGGTCAAAGCGCACGTTCCGAATGATGCAACTTCAGGAAGGCGCACCTTGATTCCAGCTTCGGTTGTCAATCCGCCATGGCCGCCACGGGCGCCTGGTCGGCGGCGACCTTCGCCACGGTGACGTGCGTGGTGAGCATGGCGCCCATGGCCAGCACGCAAACCAGCAGGCAGGCACTGAACAGGGTTTGCAGCATCAGGGTCTCGAATTTCATGGTGGTTCTCCTTGACTGGGATAGGAAGCTTTCGAGACTTAGGTGGCAAATGCCGTGCCAACCAGGCGCAACCCCGGAAAGCCGCATTCCCAAGCCATTTCCTCCACTACCTCCGGAAACCGCCGACTGTCCGCGGACGATGAGGAGGCTGTCCGGACAGGGCCGGCGGACAGCGGACACGATGCCCGCTGCATGGCCCATCACCGCAGTGAGCCGCTCTGCTGCAGGCATCGAGCCATCGGGTTGATGGGGCAAGCGGCCCTCTGGCCAGTACCAGCAAGCCTGTCTGGCTGCCTCCGACCCATGGCCTGCCACGCATCCATGCCCTGCATGCCGGCAACATCTCATATCCATGCAAAAGCAATTATTGCATTGACAACCATATACACGACATATAATATTTCGCCGCCTTGGATGCTGTGTGGCCGTCGCTCCCTGGAATCGAAAACGCCCAGACAGCCTTCCCTGCGGGCACCAGGAACTGCCCTCTGGTCGGCGCCTCTCCAGCACCAAGGTCATCGCGATGAGCACCGAATTCCGTCCACCCAGCCTGGGCTTGTCCACCATCGGACTGTCGCTGGCGATCTTCATGCAGGTGCTGGATTCGACCATCGCCAATGTGTCGTTGCCGACCATCGCCGGCAACCTTGGCGTGAGCAACGACCAGAGCACCTGGATCATCACGTCGTTTGCCGTGAGCATGGCGATCTCGCTGCCGCTCACCGGCTTCCTCACTCGCCGCCTCGGTGAGGTGAAGCTGTTCATCGGCTGCACGTTGCTGTTCGTGCTGTCCTCGTTCATGTGCGGCGTCTCGCAGAGCATGGGCATGCTGATCCTGTTCCGCGCGGTGCAGGGCGCGGTCGCCGGCCCGATGTACCCGGTCACCCAGAGCCTGATGATCGGCATCTACCCGACCCACAAGCGCGGCATGGCGCTGGCGCTGCTGTCGATGGTGGCGGTGGTCGCGCCGATCGCCGGGCCGATCCTCGGCGGCTGGATCACCGACAACTATTCCTGGCCGTGGATCTTCTTCATCAACGTGCCGATCGGCATCTTCGCCAGCGTGGTGGTGACCCGGCAGATGAAGGGTCGCGTCGAGAAGATCGTCCGCTCGAAAATGGATTACGTGGGCCTGACCACCCTGGTCATCGGCGTGGGCGCACTGCAGATCATGCTCGACAAGGGCAACGACGAGGACTGGTTCAACTCCACCTTCATCGTGGTCACCTGCATCATCGCGGCGATCAGCCTGGCCGTGTTCCTGATCTGGGAGCTGACCGACAAGGACCCGATCATCGACCTGCGCCTGTTCCGCCACCACAACTTCAAGTTCGGCACGTTGGCGCTGGTGCTTTCCTTCGCCGCCTACTTCGCGATCAACCTGCTGCTGCCGCAGTGGCTGCAGCGCAACCTGGGCTATACCGCCACGTGGGCCGGCTTCGCGGCATCGCCGCTGGGCATCGCGCCCTTGCTGCTGACCTTCATCGTCGGCCGCTACGCCATGCGCTTCAACCTGCGCCTGCTGGCTTCGGTGGCCTTCGTGATCATGGGCGTCACCTGTTTCCTGCGCTCCGACTTCTATCTCGACATCGACTTCTACCACGTCGCCATGATGCAGCTGATGATGGGCCTCGGCGTCGCGCTGTTCTTCATGCCGGTCACCGTCATGCTGCTGTCGGACCTGGAGCAGAACGAGATCGCCGCCGGCTCCGGCCTGGCCACCTTCCTGCGCACGCTGGCAGGCAGCTTCGCCGCCTCGCTCACCACCTTCCTGTGGGATCGCCGCGCGACCGTGCATCACGCGCAGCTCGCCGAAAACATCAACGTCTACAACCCGATCGCACGGAACGCGATCACCCAACTGGGCAGCGGCGATCCGCAGACCGGCGCCAGCCTGATCAACAACATGATCACCCAGCAGTCCCTTCAGATAGGCTTCAACGAACTGTTCCACGCGCTGGGCTGGATCTTCATCCTGCTGATCCCGGTGATCTGGCTGACCCAACCGCCGTTCACCGCCAAGTCCAGCGCGGCGGCAGCGGGCGGGCACTGAGCACCTCCGGTGCCACGCAAGAACGAATACGAAACTCCCGTCATGCGTTCAATCGGAGATGGCCAATACACACTCGTCCGCACCACAACTGCGGCAACAGACGGCGAATATCGACAGGCTGTTCGACGCGGCGGCCCGACCAAGCAGCCCATCCAGATAGCCACTGAAAAACTGGCAGCGGGAATGCCCGCCATCCACGCACAGCGGGCTGTTGCGAATATGCAGCTGCTCGCCCTGGTGCTCGACTTCGACAAGCGCACGCAGCGCGGGCACGCCAATGCGTTCGATCGCTTCGCCAAGGGGAAGTCCGGCATCAAGCGCGAAGTCACGTTCGAACACCCAGGCGCCCGTGCGTTGTCCCGCCAGGAAAAGTGACGATTCGCGCGCTGCCTCGGGGACGGAATCTTCCAGAGCCAACAGCCGCGGGAGAATGTGCGGATAGTCGTTTGCAAGCTTCGGCAACACCTTGTCGACGGCCTCCACGTCAGGCCCCAGCGGCATCAGCTCGACAAAGGGTGCGGCTTCCACCGGCGCAGGTGCAGGCGGCAGTACACGCGGCACCATGAAGATGAACTCCGGTTCCGGTTCCTGCTCCTGCTGCGGTTCCGGCTCGGCTGAAACCGCCAGGGCGGCGACAGGCTTGGTTGTTTCGCCTTCATCGGCCACGGCCACAGGGGCCGTTACCCGCTCGGTCTTGATGGCCGGCGCCGACACGGCAACCACAGCCTGCCGAACCACCGGACGCGACGCGGCGAAATGTGGCTTCGGGGCACCCTCTTCGAACTTCGCCGTCTTGAAACTGATGATGCGCTCATTGGCATCCAGCGATGCCTCCAGCGCCCGCCTCTTCAGCCAGGGTCCGCGTACGACCATCGTCATCAACACGCCATGGTGGTCCTGCACCAGACGCTGCCGCTGCAAGGTGAATCCGCTCGACATGACGAGTCGGCCGACCTCGATCAAGAGACCCTCCCGTGTTTCCGAAAGGGTCTGGATTTCCAGCTCGATCATTAGGCCCCCCTGTAGTCGATGCTGGTGAACTGAATTGTGGGCACACCTTATCGCTTTTCCCGCGAACAGAAAATGCGATGTCGCCCGAAGCGACCATTCGATCGCAGGTGCCCTTACCGTTGCCGTCGTCTCCCGACTCTGGCTGAAATGCACTGAAGATCATTCGGAGCAGAAGATCAGGACACTCCCGTCACCGCCGGCATCCATGATGGCGCATCACTCTGCCCGCCTCGCACTTGACCAGGCCTGGATGCTTCGCCACTGCCCGCATGCCGGGCACGACGGAGTCCGGGAAGAAAAGGTACCCTTGGGCCTGTCTTGAAGGGCCACCATCCATGAGCAAAGGCACGCACGACTATCAGAGTGATCCGCGCAACGAAACGATCAGGATCAGCGTCAACGGCGAACTGCTGCCGCGCCACGAGGCGCGCGTGTCGGTGTTCGACAGCGGCTTCGTGCTGGGCGACGGCATATGGGAGGGCCTGCGTCTGCACGACGGCGGCCTGCCATTCCTGGACCAGCACCTGGATCGTCTGTACGAAGGCGCCCGCGCTATAGATCTCGACATCGGCCTCGACCGCGAACAGCTGACCCGCCGAATCGTCGACACGCTGCGCGCCAACGGCATGCGGTCGGACGTGCACATCCGGCTGATGGTGACGCGCGGCGTCAAGGCGACGCCACACCAGGACCCACGCTTCGTGATCGGCGCCGCGACCATCGTCATCATCCCGGAATACAAGCAGCCGTTGCCGGCCACGATCGAGCAAGGCATCCGCCTGTTCACCGTGCACGTGCGGCGCGGCGCCCCGGACGTGCAGGATCCGAAGCTCAACAGCCACTCCAAGCTCAACTGCATCCTCGCCTGCATCCAGGCGCAGAAGGCCGGCTACGACGAAGCGCTCATGCTCGACCCGCATGGCTTCGTGGCGACCTGCAACTCCACGCATTTCTTCATTGTGCGGCGTGGCGAGGTGTGGACGTCGACGGGCAATTACTGCCTGGGCGGCATCACCCGCGCCAACGTGATCCGGCTGTGCCGCGCACACGGCATCCCGGTGTTCGAGAAGGATTTCAGCCTTGTCGATGTCTACGGCGCGGAGGAGGCTTTCGTCACCGGCACCTTCGCCGGCGTGGTGCCGGCCTGCGAGATCGATGGACGCACGATGGGCGACGGCAAACGCGGGCCGATGGTCGAGCGGCTGCAACGGCTCTACATGGAACTGGTGAAGACGGAAAGCCGGTCGGAACCCCGCATATGAACCCGCATCGCGATGGCCTGCGCATCGCGATGTGGTCGGGGCCACGCAATATCTCCACCGCCATGATGCGCGCCTGGGAAAACCGCGATGACACCATCGTCATCGACGAGCCGTTCTACGCGCACTATCTGCTCGCAACCGGCGTCCAGCATCCGGGACGCGACGAGGTGATCGCCGCGCAGAGCACGGACGCGTCGAAAGTCGCCGCAATGCTGACCGGCCCGATCCCGGATGGCATGCCCCTCTGGTACCAGAAGCACATGACCCAGCACATGCTTCCGGACATGCCGCTGGACTGGCTCGACGATGTCTGCAACTGCTTCCTGATCCGCGAACCGGAGGCGGTGGTTGCGTCCTTCACCATCCAGCGCCCCGACGCTGCCGCGTGGGAACTCGGCTTCGCGCAGCAGGCGCGATTGTTCGATCATGTGTGCGACCGGCTCGGCGCCGCGCCACCGGTGATCGACGCCACCGACGTGCTGAAGAATCCCGCAGGCATCTTGAATGCGCTATGCATGCGCCTGCGCATCCCCTTCAGCGCACGCATGCTGCAATGGCCGCGCGGCCCGCGCACCAGCGACGGTGTGTGGGCGCCACACTGGTACGCCGCCGTCGAGCGCTCCACCGGTTTCGCGCCCTGGCGCGAGCACGAGATCAAGCTGACCGCTTTCCAGCACGGCCTGGTCGAACAATGCCGACCGCATTACGACAAGCTTTCGCCGTACCGGCTGGCGGCCGTGCAGGCACCTGCGCCACGCTGACCGCGCGCCCTTCCCGGAATTTCCGCTACGCCCTCCATCACGATGGAGGAGAACCCGGACCAGAACGCCGTTCGGAGAACGCCGCCCCTGCCCCTCTGTTTTGCTTTGACCCCGGACACTGATCCAGCCTGTGGCCATCATGCGATAGTTGTGCGGCCGATGGGCAGGTATTGCGCCTGCCCCACACTGTCCGGGGAATCCGACCATGCCCGTCGAAAGCCGCCTTGCATCTGCCCTGCCACCAGGAAATTTCCGCCCGCTGCCCTTGTTGGCCGTATTGTTGGCGGGGTCGTGTCTTGCTTCTTCCGCGTGGGCGCAAACACCCCGCTTGTCGCCGCTGACGCTGTCGTTCGTGAGCCACGCGCAGCCGCTGCTGGCGATCAAGCATGTGCGGGTGATCGACGGCACCGGCGCGCCGGCGAAGGAAAACCGGACGGTGCTATTGCGCGATGGCCTGATCGCCGCCGTCGGCAAGCACGTGAAGGTGCCGAAGGATGCAACCGTGATCGACGGCAGCGGACAGACGCTGATTCCGGGTCTGGTCGGCATGCATGACCACATGTTCTACCCTGCGCCCAAGGTCAACCCGATGGCGAAAGAGGCGATCTACCCCGAACAGGCATCGAGCTTTCCCAAGCTGTACCTGGCCGGTGGTGTCACCACCATCCGCACCACCGGCAGCACCGAGCCGTACACCGACCTGGAGCTGAAGAAGGCGATCGACGCCGGCAAGATACCGGGACCGAAGATGCACACCACCGGACCGTATCTCGAAGGCAAGGGCAGCTTCACGCCGCAGATGCACGAGCTGGTGGACGCGGCCGACGCCACCGATACCGTCAACTACTGGATCAGCGAAGGCGCGACCTCGTTCAAGGCGTACATGCACATCACACGCGCCGAGTTGTCGGCGGCGATCGCCGCGGCGCACGCGAAGCACATCAAGGTCACCGGGCACCTGTGCACGATCGGCTTCACCGAAGCAGCTGATCTCGGCATCGACGACCTGGAGCATGGACTGCCGGTGGACACCGAGTTCACCGCAGGCAAGCAGCCTGACGTCTGCCCCGACACCAAGGCTGCCGTGGCCAACCTGGCGACTATGAGCGTCGACGATCCGCGCATCCAGCAGCTGATCAAGTACCTGGTGTCGAAGCATGTCGCCGTCACCTCGACCCTGCCGGTCTTCGAAACCTTCGTGCCCGGTCGCGCGCCGGTGGACCAGCGCGTACTGGACGCGATGCTGCCGGAAACGCGGGTGGAGTACCTGGCCAGCCGCGAGCGCATCGCCAAGAATCCCGACACGCCGTGGACGAAGGTGTTCAAGCTGGAGGAGGATTTCGAGCATGCCTTCGTGCAGCAGGGTGGCACCCTGCTGGCCGGGCTGGATCCCACCGGCTACGGCGGCGTGATCGCCGGCTATGGCGACCAGCGCGAAGTGGAGCTGCTGGTGGAAGCCGGCTTCACCCCGCTGCAGGCGATCCAGATCGCCACTCTCAACGGCGCACGCTTCATGGGCGAGGACAGATCCATCGGCTCCATCGAGGTGGGCAAGGCCGCCGACCTGGTCCTGATCAAGGGCAACCCGGCGACCCACATCAAGGACATCGAAAACGTCGCGCTGGTGTTCAAGGACGGCGTGGGTTACGACCCGGCCACGCTGGTCAAGGCGGCGAACGGAACGGTGGGCGTGCGTTGAGCGGCGGATGATGGCGCTGGAGGCGGGATTGCCGGTGGCGACGACGCGCCGGAAAACCGAAATGCGCGGGCGCCTCGTCCGGGGCGAAGCTGCGGACAGGCACGCCGAGCCCCGCGCCGATCGCTTCGGCGATGGCACGAAACGGAAACGGCACATGTAATACGCTCCTGGATCAACGAAACAGCCATGACGTCATACCGGTATGGGCACTAACAGGCAAAACATGGCGACTGCGCAGGACGGAAATCAGCTTGGGCACTACCTGAAGGATCGCCGCACCAGACTCGACCCGGCGCGCCTGGGCTATCCCATGATCCGACGTCGCACGCCCGGCTTGAGGCGCGAAGAGGTGGCGCAACGCGCCAACGTCAGCATCACCTGGTATACGTGGCTCGAGCAGGGGCGTGGCGGTGTACCGTCGGCCGATGTACTCGACCGGCTCGCCAGTGCGCTCGCCCTCACGGACGTCGAGCGTGAGCATCTCTTCCTGCTTGCCCAGAACAGGCCGCCCGAGGTCCAGCATCGGCAGACCGAGGGTGTCTCGTCGCAACTGCAACGGATCCTGGACACGCTGGAGTTCAGCCCGGCCTACGTGAAAACGCCGGACTGGGATGTCATTGCCTGGAACCGCGCCGCCGAAGTGGTATTGCCCGATCTTCTGGCGCTACCCGAAGGGCGGCGCAACCTGCTTCGCCTGATCTTCTGCCAGCCGCATGCGCGGGAGAAGATGCTCGACTGGGAAAATGTGGCGCGCTTCGTCGTCGCCACGTTTCGCGCCGAAACCGCCAAGATCGGTGTTGGCACCTACACCAGGGCATTGATCGACGAGTTGAGCCAGGTCAGTCCGGCATTCAAGGCCATGTGGCTTGAGCATGACGTCAGCACACACGGCGAAGGCACCAAACACCTCCAGCATTCAATACTGGGACGGATCACGCTGGAATATTCGGCGTTCGCGGTCGACGGCAAACCGCATCTCGGCATGGTGATCTACAACCCGGTAACGGCAAAAGACAAAGCGGGCGTGCGAGCGCTGATCGAAAATGCAACGGAAATCGGTTCGCCTGCTGCGTCGAGAAGCCGCGCAAAACGAGCGCAACGGGATCAGGTTCGCTTTTGACTTGATCGAACTTGCAGCATGACGGTGGCGATCCGGCCGCCACGCTCGCGCGGGCGGCACCCATTACGTCGTCGAACTTCGCGCCCCGCTTGATCGGGCAACGGTCTTCAGGGCTGCCCTCCTGCGTGGATCGTCGCCTCATTGATCGTGCGCACCCTGCCCTCGTCCACCTTTTCGATCTTGCGGTCATAGGTGTACAGCCCGTTGTGCTCGCCCTCAACATCCGTGATCTGGGTGTAGACGCTGCCGGACACACCGATCGCCGGGCCCTTGTCACGCAGCACGGCGGTATTGGCAACATAGCCGGCGGTCAGCGCGGCGCGATCCCTTACATCGCCGTAGGGATTGATCGGCGTGCCGGGCCAGACGTGCCCGGGAATGCCCAGAGTCAGGCCACCGTGCTCGCCGTCGATGGCGGCGCGGTCGGCATCGGGGCTGGGCAGGCCGGGTCCCTGGTAGTCATGAATGTCGATGACGTCGCCGGCGTGCGGATCGCCCCTCGTGTCGCAGCAGTTGGCGCCGCTGCGTGCATCGACCAGGCGCGAAGGGTCGAGTTGCCTGATCTGCGCCGCCAGTTCGGCGGCGGCCGGAATGCTCCACTGGCCCCAGCCTTCGTTGAACGGGATCCAGCCGATGATCGAGGTGTCGCCCTTGAGCTGCTCGACGATGGCCGAGACGTCGGCGCGGAAGCCGGCCTTGTCGGCATCGCTGAGCTTGTCGTTGCGCCCGTTCGGCAGCGCCGGCATGTCCTGCCACACCATCAGGCCGATGCGGTCGGCCCAGTAGTACCAGCGCGCCGGCTCCACCTTGATGTGCTTGCGGATGGTGTTGAAGCCCAGATCCTTGGTCTTCTGTATGTCGAACTTGAGCGCCGCGTCGGTGGGCGCGGTGTAGATGCCGTCCGGCCAGTAGCCCTGGTCCAGCGTGGCCAGCAGGAAGGTCGGCTTGCCATTCAGCACGATGCGGTTGAGTCCGCCCACCTTCGCGATGCCGATGGTGCGCAGGCCGGCATAGCTGGTCACGTCGTCGCGCTGGTCGCCCTGCGCAAGGGTGGCCTTGAAGGTGTACAGGAACGGATCCTGCGGGCTCCACAGGCGCGGATGCGCGATGGCCAGGTGCAGTGGATTGCTGGCAGGTCCGCTGGCTTCGCCCACCGGCTTGCCGTCTGCATAGGCGGTGACATGCAGCGTGGCGTCTGCATGGCTGCCCTGCAGCCTTGACGTCACGTCGAAGGCGTCCAGGCTGGATGCCGGGGTGAAGTCCAGTTGTGCCAGGCTGGCGGCCGGCACCGGCTCAAGCCACACCGATTGCCAGATGCCCGAGGCCGCAGTGTAGAAGATGCCTTCGGGTTTCAGCCGCTGCTTGCCGACCATCACGTTGGCGCCGTCCACGGGCGCATGCACGGCGACGACGATCTCCTGCGGGCCGTGCGCGTGGAGCGCCTGCGTGATGTCCGCGCCGAAAGACGTATAGCCGCCCGCATGGCGCGCCACCTGCGTACCGTTGACGTACACCGTGGCGTCCTGGGCCACCGCGCCGAAGTTCAGCCGCACGCGCTGGCCATGCGCGGTGAAAGAAGCTGGAACGTCCACCAGCCGGCGGTAGACCATGAAGTCCGAATGCTTTTGCACGCCCGAGAGTACCGATTCAATTGGATACGGCACCAGCACACGGTCCTTCAGTGTCTGGCCGAACGGTGGCGCGCCCTGTACGTCGGTGGCCGCGTACTGCCATAGCCCGTTCAGGCTCATCCATCGGGGATGCTCCAGCGACGGACGCGCGAGTTGCGGTCGCGGATACTCGGGCAACGCGTTGTGGGGAGACACTTCGGCCGTCCATGGCGTGGCCAGGGGCGCCACCTTGCCGTTCCAGACAGCCGACTGATCCGCCGCCGCCATCGCCATCGGGGCAAGGCCCGCGACCGCGGCCATGCCGATCCAGGCCCTGGCGCCCCATACGTTGATGTAGTTCGTCATCCACTATTCCTCAATGGGTCTTGCCCGAGGCCGACATGGAAGGCGGCGCATCGTGCGGGTCAGTGCCCCAGCTCTTGCTTGGCTCGGGGCCCATCGTGAGCACCAGCGTGGCGCCGTTGGTGATGTCGGCGTGGCTGAACCAGGGTTTGGTCCACGGCTTGCCGTTGAGCGTGGCGGACTGGATGTACATGTTCCGCGCCGAGTTGTTGCGCGCGACGATCTCGAAGATCTTGCCGTTGCCCAGATGCAGGCGTACCCGGTCGAAGATCGGGCTGCCGATGATGTAGTCAGGTGTGGAAGGGTCGACCGGGTAGAAGCCCATCGCACTGAGTACGTACCAGGACGAGGTGGAGCCCTGGTCGTCCATGCCGGGATATCCATAGCCGGTGGCGTCGCTGCCATACAGGTCGGCGAGGATGCGGCGGACCAGCGCCTGCGTCTTCCAGGGCTGGCCGCTCCAGGCATAGAGGTAGGCCGCCTGCTGGTCCGGCTGGTTGCCTTGGACGTATTGCCCGACCATGCCGGTGCAGTCGCGGCAAATGCCCTTGGGCGCGTAAGGCGTGGAAAAGAACGTGTCGAGCTTGGCGTTGAACGCGTCGCGCCCGCCGAGCAGGTCGATCAGGCCCTGCACGTCTTGCGGCACCAGCCACAGCGTGGACCAGCCCGAGGCCTCCTTCATCATGAAGTTGTAGTACGGCTCGGCCGGATCGAACGGCGAAATCCACTTGCCGTCCGCGGTGCGGCCGCGCATGAAGCCGATCGACGGATCGAACACGTTGCGGTAGTTCGCGGCGCGACGCCGGAACATCGCCGCGTCGTCCTGCTTGCCGAGCCGATGGGCGAGATCGGCGAGCGCATGATCGTCCCAGGCATATTCCATCGTCGTCGCCACACCGGCCTTGCCTCCGGCATACGGCGGACTTGGATTGCCCGGCGGAACGATGTCGGAGATCCAACCGTTCTTGACGTATTCGGCCAGGTAGCCGCGTGGCCCCTTCGGATCGGTCGCATTCTTTCGCAGCACCTCGTAAGCGCTGGCATAGTCGAACGGGATACCGCGCTGCATGGCGCCGTCGTAGAGGAACACCGCGTGATCACCGTGGAACGAGGTGTTCATGTAGCCACGCTCGTGTGCCCGTTCCAGCTCGGACCGCATGATGTCCTGCACGACCTTCGGCTCGAGCAGCATGAGCAACGCGATCTGATTGCGGCCGGTATCCCAGTACGGCACGGGGCTGTAGAGATCGTACGCGGCGACCTGAAGCTGGCCTTTGGCGTCGGTGTAGTGCTCGCCCTTGCGCGCGACAACGCGCGGGCTGGCAAAGGAGTGATAAAGCGTCGAGTAGAACATCGCGCGCTGTTTAGGCGTGCCGCCGGAGACTTCGACACGATCGAACAGTTGCGCCCATGCCGCGCGCGCCTTGGCGTGCACCCTATCGAAGTCGCTATCTGCCGCGTGCAGCCGCTGCGCGGCCTCGTCGGCACTGTGGCCGTGGGCGATCCTCACCAGCACCTGATCGCCGTCCTTCGTGTCGAAGGTCACGTAGGCACCCGCGTAGCTGCCGGATACCGTGCGCTGGCCGGCCTGCACGTCTTCGTTGCCGAGGCCCTCGCCCTTGTCGTTGACGTCGGCGTGGAAGGTGCCGAAGGCAGCGAACGGACGGGAAAACTCCGCCACGAACCAGGGGCCATCCGCGTCATGGTTCCCCCGCCCTCCCGTATCGACGCCGCGGATCGTGCGGTCGCCTACGACTTCCACGTCGCCGCCCGAGCGACGAAGGTTAACCACCACATTCGAGCGATGGCTCGCCGGAAAGGTGAAGAGCATCAGGCTGGTCCACTGCGTCACCGTCAGTTCGGCGCGGGTGTGGAACGTGGCAAGGTCGACGGCGTAGTAACCCGGTGACGCCTTCTCGGTCGACTTGTCGTAATACGACGAGGCGTAGTCCGGCGGCACGGTCCAGTCACCCACCACGGGCATGATCATCGGCGCAGCGCGCGCGCCGTAGGTCGAGCCACCGCCGGTGAAACCGATCATGGCCGGACGCCCATAGGCATAGGACACCGGGACGCCCGTGGCAAAGCTGAGATCGGCATTGATGTTGACCGGCGCCGCATCCGTCGAGCTTTGCGGCAGGCTCGCGCCCGGCGATGTCATGCCTGAATACAGCGGCTCGCCGGGTGGCGGCGCATTGCCGATCAACTCTTGCTGGTCCAGCGGCGCGGTGCCGACCAGGGGATTGGCTTCATCGAGGGCCGAGGTGGCGGAGGATGCCGGTCTGTTGTCTTTGGCATGGCCCGCGACGAGCGTTCCAAGCGCGAAGATCGACAACGCGATGACGAGAGCACGGCGGGGAAGGCGTGCCATGGAGGAATTCATGATGTCTTCCTGCGATGGAGTGGGGATGCATGTGCTGTTGCGAGGACGGGATCAGGTGATACGCCTGACCCCGTCTGTTCTTGCTTAGCCGCCATCACCGAACTTGTACGTGATGCCCACGTAATACTGGCGCCCGGCATATTCGAGCTGGTACAGGCGCGCCCGGGTATCGTCGCCCAGGTACTCATGGGGCGTCGACTTCGTCAGGTTGATGATCGACGCGGTCACCATCAGGTGCTTGTTGAACTCGTAGTCACCGTTCAGGTCGATCTGGTGGTACGGCTGCGAATAGATGGGAAGACCCGACGACAAGCCCTGCATGGTGCGACCGGTCCAGTTGTCGCTGGCGCGCAGCAACAGCCCATTCTTTTCATAGAACAGCGAAACGTTGGCCGCGTACTTGGCACTGCCGATCAGCTCCGATTTGCCGACTAGCGTGTCACCCAGCGAGACGGGCGTTTCATTGGTCTTGTTGAGCGTGTAGTTGGCGATGTAGCCAAAGCCCGAGTCCCAGGTGTGCTGCGCGTAGAGCTCCACGCCCTTGGACGTGCCCGAGCGGCCGTTGGCGTTGGTGCTGTACTGCATGAAGTTCTGCTGCGTGCCGCCGACGTCCACGTTGATGTTGTTGACGGTGACCGGTACGACGAAGTTCTTCACCTTCTTCTCGAACAGATCCAGGCCAACCACCGAGTGGGGCGCGTAGTACCACTCGCCCGCCAGGTCGAACTGGGTGGCCGTGAACGGCTTCAGGTCCGCGTTTGCGCCGCTGCCATACCAGCCCGGCGGCGGTGCGCCGAACTGCTTGCGGTCGTTGTAGTAGTCGACGGTATTGTTGGTGAGGCTGCCCAGCTGGGCCAGGTCGGTGTAGTTGGCGCGGGCCAACGCCTGCGAGCCGGCGGCGCGCAGCACGAAGTCGTCCGCGATGGTCCATGCAATGTTGAAGCTTGGCAGGAGCTTGTTGTAGCGCTTGGAGGTAGAGGCGTTGGAGAACGTCTGGATGACCGACTGTTCGCGCGGAAGGTACTGGAAGTCACCCGGTGCGCAGGCGCCGCCGCCGGCATTCACGCCGGAGGCCGGGCAGATCAGGATGTTGCCGCCCGCATCGTGGTAATACACCGCGTTGTTGGTGGTGATCTCGTCGGCGACGGTGAGGTCCTGCTTCGTGCTGACAAAGCGCAGGCCCACGTTGCCGCGTAGCGTTCCCGTATCGAAGTTCGCCTGGACATAGGCGGCGGCGATCTTTTCCCCAATGGAGGATTTGTTTTCGGGGTGGTTGTAGAGCACCCGGTCGTAGGTGGAATTGAGATAGTTGTAGTAGGCCGGGAAATTGATCGCCGGGAAGATGTTGTCGTTGTATGCCCCGGTGTTGCCGTCGAGCGGGTTCGCCTGGAGGAAACCCGCAGGAAGCTGGCCGGCATTTGGATCGCAGGTCTGGAACTGCGACGTGGTGCCCTTGCAGTACCAGCGCAGTTCATTGCTCTGCTGCTCGGCGTGGTTGTCGCGATACTTGGCGCCGAACTGCAGCGACTGCATCCAGCTGGAATTCAAGTCCCACGTGAAGTCCGCCTGGGCGAAATTCTGCGAGTTGCTGGTATTGACCATGTTGGAGCCGGTCGAGCCAAGGTCCACCTGACCCTCGCCGGCCAGCATGTTCTGCAGCACATCCGGCGAGGCCGTGATGGTCGGCTTGCCGTTCAGTGTCCACGCAGCCCCGTTGCTGCCGTCCACCCACTGGCCGTTGACGAAGTTGCGCGGCTTGGCAGCCATGCCCAGCTCCACCGACGGGCCACCCGTCGCCCACGTGCGGCCGACGTTGAACGTCCCGCTGAGGTTGCCCCCGTTGTCCCACTCGCCTTCGAGGTTGAGGGTCTGCGAGGTGGCCTTTTCGACGGAGTAGTTGCCGTTGAGCCACGGGATCTCCGTGGAGCAGACGTCAACCGGCTGGCGTTGCGCGCCGGTGCTGGGGTTCGTCAGCGAGTTGCAGCCCTGGCCTGCAGGCGGAAGTACGTAGTTCGCACCGGTGACGACGGTGTGCGACGGGTCGAACGTCAGGCCATTGGGTGCGAGCAACCGGCCCTGCTGGTCCGTATAGTCGCTGCTGCTGGGCAGGCCCCACTCCGGAACCTCCAGGGTATTGGTGATCTGGGTTTGCTGGCGCTCGAAGCGGAAGTAGTTGCCCGTCAGCAGGAAATGGTCGCTGGGCTTGAACTGCATGGTGGCCTGGGCGCCCTGGGTCTTCAGGTCCAGCTGGTTCCGGCTGGTGCTGAACTGCTGCGGCATCCAGTAGCCCGAATAGCTGTTGCCGGCCTGGTCGACCACGCCGCCGCCGGGCCACAGGGCGAGATTGGGTGCCACGTCAGGACCGTACGGCTGCCCCTTCGTGTTCGTCGGCCGATGGGTACACGTTGCCGGGTCGGTGCAGTTGTTGTCCCACCAGTGCCAGCTCGAGGCATTGGCCATGTAATCGATATCCCGGCGCTTCTGGTACGAGCCTGCGACCAGGAAACCGAATGTCTGGTCCTTGTTCTTCCAGGACCACAGGGCCGATGCTTGGGGAGTGATCTTGCTGCTGTTGTCGGAACCCGCTCCATTGATGGACACGAAGCCGTCATTCGCCTTCATCTCCAGCGGGCGGCGTGTGCGCAGATCCACGTTGCCGCCGATGCCGCCTTCGTCCAGGCGCGCTTCCAGGCTCTTGTAGAGCTTGATGTCCGAAAACATGTTGGCCGGCATCATCGTGTAGTTGAACGAGCGCGTCAGGCCGGCCGAGGTATCGGCCGAGGCCACGTAGTTGCCGTTCAATTCCGTCAGCGTCAGCTCGGGCGCAAGGCCGCGGATGCTGACCGTCTTGCCCTCACCGGATTCACGGGTGATGACCACGCCGGGTACGTGCGCAAGCGCGTCGGCGATGTTCTTGGCGGGGAACTGCGCAATGTTCTGCGCGTTGATGACCTCGACGATGGAATTGGCATCGCGCTTGTCCTGCACGTTCTGGTCGATCGACTGCGCATAGCTCGTGACGACGACCGCTTGCAGGGTAACGGGATTGGTTGAGCCCCCGTTTTTCTCCTTGTCTGCCTTCTTTGCCTGCGTGCTATTGGTCGCTTGTTCTGACGACGGTGCGGTAGTCGCGGGTGCAGCGGGTGGGGATGCCTGCGCGGCAAAGGCAACCCCGGGTATTCCAAGACAAGCTCCAAACGACATGGTCGCCACGGCGAGCGCGGCGTACAACGGCTTGCGGACAGAGACTTGTGGCAGGTAAGTCATGTTCCTTGCTCCCCATTTGATGTGTGTTCTTCCGGAGTTGGCGCGGTGATCTCCCCGTTTGATGCCGTGCAACCGGATGCGTGGTTTGTGCGGTCGTTGTCTTTCTTCTCCTCTCAATTGAATCGATCTAAATTTTCGGTATCCAATGAGCGCTGGACCCGTTGGCGGTGGGGGCCTCAAGACTCCGGAAGCGCTATTGCGAGCGCCCGGGCCTGATACTGCAAAGTGATGCTTCGCCGCGTGCCCCGGTACAAACCGTGTCGGACAGATGGGGGAGGCTGAAGCTGCGGGCGCACGTGCCGTCGTACTGGCAGCCGTACGGCGAGGTGGCGCGGGTGTGACGGCCAGACATGCTCTCCAAGCGCCAATGCAACCTGCCGAAAAGCAGGGAGGTGCTGCCATGGCGACTGCATGCTGCGCGTGGTCCTGTCATCAGGGGAATGCGAACGGCTTCTGGTTTCATGCGGCGGCTTTCAACTCCTCGACCTGTCTGGCAGGAAGCAGCGGCACCCCGGGAGTACACGCCAGTGCGCGCGTCCCAAGTCCCTCCCTCCCACCTACCCGATCGAGCCATCCGGTCCTTCGCAGCCATGACATGGCCTAGAGCCACCTTCGATTTGGATCGATCTAAATCCCCTGAGGCCAATTAGTACGCCGAAGACGCAATATGTCACGCTGCGGCGCAAAAAAAGCCGTGGCTACTGCAGGCGCCCGTTGGCGGCGCAATACACATCTTCTCCAGACCGCCGCCGCGGTCGACCCATGTCGATCCCGCACGCACTCGTTCGTCGCATGGAAGTAAGTGACCATACCGGCGGCCCACGAAGGAAACAGCCATGTCCTACATCGATGGTTTCGTGATCGCCGTACCCAACGCCAACCGCCAGCAGTTCATTGCGCATGCCAAAACCTTCGATGCCATTTTCCTGGAGTTCGGCGCCACGCGTGTCGTGGAGTGCTGGGGCGACAACGTGCCCGAAGGCAAGCTCACCGATTTCCGTCGCGCCGTGCAGGCAGCGCAAGGCGAATCCGTGGTGTTCTCCTGGGTGGAGTGGCCCGACAAGGCCACCCACGATGCCGGCATGGAGAAGTTCATGAAAGATCCGCGCATGGCGGCCGCCAGCGACATGCCTTTCGATGGCAAGCGCATGATCTTCGGCGGCTTCGTGCCGGTGGCAAGCCTGTCGGTGTAGTGATGGCAGGTCGCTCCACCCTACCCGTTCGCCCTGCAAGACCAAGGGTTGCTCCTCTGCAAAGGAAAACCATCATGGCTACCAACACCCTCCGTCTCCATCGCGTGCTGCGCGCTCCACCCGAGCGTGTCTATCGCGCCTTCCTCGACGCCGACGCCATCGCCAAGTGGCTGCCGCCGAACGGCTTCACCTGCAAGGTGCACCAGCACGACGCACGCGTCGGTGGCAGCTACCGGATGTCGTTCACCAACTTCTCCACCGGCAACGGCCACAGCTTCGGCGGCACCTACCAGGAACTGGTTCCGGGCGAACGCATCCGCTACAACGACCGCTTCGAGGATCCCAACCTGCCCGGCGAGATGACGACCACCATCACCTTCCGTGCCGTGTCCTGCGGCACGGAATTGCTGGTCGTGCAGGAAGGCTTGCCCGAGATGATCCCGGTCGAGCAGTGCTACATGGGCTGGCAGGAATCGCTGGTGCTGCTCGGCAAGTTGGTGGAGCCGGAAATCCCGGACTGACCCGCGACGATATCCTGCATCACGCCGATGCTGGTGATCGTCTACCGGCGCAACGGCGTCGAGCACACAACCACACCCATGCTGCGCGATCAGGTCTGATCGAGAATACGAGGCAGGGTCAGAGTCACACGCAGGTTGCGAAACAAGGACTCTGACCCTGAGGTATCTGTTACAGACCGCCTAGACGCTGTCCAGGAACGTCGCGGACGGAACAAAAAACAGCGTACCCGTGACGGCCTTGCTGAAGTCCAGCAGGCGGTCGTAGTTGCCCGGCGGGTTGCCGACGAACATGTTGACGAGCATCTGCTCGATCCGGTCCGGAGATCGCGCGTAGCCGATGAAGTAAGTGCCGAACTCGCCCTTGCTGACGTCGCCGAACGGCATGTTGTCACGCACGATCTGCAACTGCTCGCCATCCTTCTCGATATTGGTCAGGACGTTATGCGCATAGGGAGCTTTCGCCGCATCGGCCTGCTCGATATCCGAAAGCTTCGCCCTACCGATGATGTTTTCCTGTTGCTCGACGGGCACCGTATTCCATGCCTTCAGGTCGTGCAGGTACTTCTGCACGATGACGTAGCTTCCACCGGCAAAGGTGGGGTCTTCGTCGCCAATGATCGCCGCATCGATGGCGTCCCGGTCCACGGGATTCTCGGTCCCGTCGACGAAGCCCAGCAGATCGCGTGCGTCGTAGTATTTGAAGCCGTGCACTTCGTCTGCCGTCGAAACCGCGTCGCCGAGCCGGGACATGATCTGCGTCGCCAGCTCGAAGCACAGGTCCATGCGCATGGCACGGATATGGAAGAGGATGTCTCCCGGCGTGGAGACGGCGTGGTGCTGTCCCTTGATCTCGCGAAACGGGTGCAAACCGACAGGCCTCGGCTGCCCGAAAAGTCGATCCCACGCATCCGACCCGAAGGCCATGATGCAGGACAGGCGACCATCCGGCTCGTGGAAACCCACCGCACGCAAGAGAGACGACAGGTCACCACAAAGTGCTCGAACCGGTTCTTCATGCTGCGGCTCAGGATTCAGCGTCACCACGAGAAAAATGGCGGCACTCGTAAGCTTGGCGACAACGGGTTGAGGAATGACTGGAGACACGATCCACCCCTGAGGAGTTGCTTTTCCTAAGTATGGCCGGGGTTCGTTGGATTCCCAAAACAAGCTGCTGCCTGACGGAAAAGCCGAGCCGGCTCGTTCGCCATCGCCACACTACGGCAGACGGATTCGCCGCACGATGCCGCTGCAGCCAAGCCTTTACCAGGCTTGTCCGGAAAGGCGGCCTTCAGTTCACTGGCCTCCCTTGCTCCTGTGCCTGTGCGCCGCCTGCTTTGCGCGGTTACCGCAGATTTCCATGCTGCACCAGCGGCGGTTCCTTGCTCGGGTATGGTCCGCGAATAGCAGGGTGCAGGTCGCACCCTCGCATGCCTTCACGTGCGCAAAATCCTCTTCAGTCACCAACCGCGCCAACGCCAGGCCGATCGGCAGCAACAACGATTCCGGTGACTTCCAGCGGCGCATGGCCAGCAACTGCATGCCGTGCCCGTGACCGGTTTTGGGAGTGACGACTTCGTAGCCCTCGTCGCGCTCGAGTAGCCGGTTCAGCGGCGCGAGTTCTTCGACCGTGGCCGACTTCAGCGATCGGCCCTTGTGTGTGCGTACGAAGCCTCGAAACCACTCGCGCAAATCCCGAGCCTGGGCGGCAACGCGGTCCAGCTCTCCCGGCATGGCCTCCTGCCGCATCCCTTGCAGCACATTCGGTGGAACCAGATGCGCCTGCTCAAGCCACGCGAGCAGGCCCTCGCCATCCTCGATCCAGTCCAGACGCGCATCGACAGGCGTGGCGACGGAATTGAGGAAATCGAGGCCAAGGCAATCGGCAACAAATATGGCGGGCGCTGATGGGGGCATTGGGGTCCTCTCAATGGCTCAACAGTAACCTTCTAAAAAGTACTTGACAAGTTACTTTTGCTTTCATAACCTCTTTGCGTCACTTAAACAGGTTACTCGGACACGGCATAAGCGACTCCGTACCGGGCGAAGTCGAAAACACACCAGCAACAGCTTGAATGGGACTTCCAATGTCTACGAAAAACATCATCGCGGTTCTGGTCCCTGGCGCCTGGGCAGACGGATCGAGCTGGGAAAGGGTCGTCAGGAAACTCCAGTCAAAGGGACTCGGAGCAGTTAGCGTCCCCATTCCGCTGACTTCGTATGCCGACGACGTCGCCGCACTCGAAAGGACGCTTGAAAGGGTTGATGGCCCGGTGGTGTTGGTGGGGCACGCCTATGCCGGTGGCGTCATCAGCGGCACGCGAAGCGACAAGGTCAAGGCGCTCGTGTATGTCGCGGCCCTGGCGCCGGACGAAGGCGAAACCGTGGCCGATATCTTCTACCGCGCCGAGCCTCATCCGAAAGCTCCGCAGCTGGCGCCGGACAGCCATGGCTTGATATGGCTTCCCGAGGAAGCTTTCGCCCATGCCTTTGCTCACAAGGCCTCTGTCGAGGACCAGGCATTGCTCGCCGCCCTGCAGCGGCCGATTTCGCCGGCTTGCATCACGGCTTCAGTGGACCGCCCGCGCTGGAAGGATCTTCCCTCCTGGTATCTGGTCGCCGAGGAGGATCGGATGATTCCCCACGCGATTCAGGAATTCATGGCCGGGCGGATGAAAGCGCGGTGCACTTCCCATCCGGTCGACCACGTGCCCAGCGTGACCGCGCCCGATCTCGTCACCGACCTGATCTTGCGGGCCGCCCGCGAGATCGAGTCATGACCAGGCGATCTGCGGCATGCAAAGGCACATGGCAATGCCGCATGTCGAGGCATGTATTCGAGGCCCAAGGCGCCCGGCAGCGTGCTTCATGCGATGCGCCCCCGATTGAACCCCGTTGCTACTCCCTCTGAAAACCACGCCCCCACCCCCGAGGAGAACCAGCATGTCCACCGTCCAGTACCGCACCGCCGATGTCGATGGTTTCAAGGTGTTCTATCGCGAGGCCGGCTCGCCGACGTCGCCCAAGCTTTTGCTGCTCCATGGCTTTCCCAGCGCCGGTCACATGTTCCGCGACCTGATTCCGCTCCTGGCCGACCGCTTCCACATCATCGCGCCGGATCTCCCCGGCTTTGGCCAGTCGGCCATGCCATCGCGGAGCGAGTTCAGCTACACCTTCGACAACATCGCTGCGGTGATCGATCGCTTCACCGAGGTCGTGCAATTCGACCGCTTCATCGTTTACGTCTTCGACTACGGCGCCCCCACCGGTTTCCGCATCGCAGCGCGGCATCCGGAACGTATCGCCGGGATCATTTCGCAGAACGGCAACGCCTATGTGGAAGGCCTGAGCGAAGGTTGGAATCCGATCCGCGCCTACTGGACGGACCCTTCCGAGGAGAACCGCAAGGCTCTTCGTGCATTCCTCGCTCCCGAGGCCACCAGGTGGCAGTACACCCATGGTGTTCCGGACGAGTCGTCGGTATCGCCGGACGGTATCGCCCTCGACAACTACTACCTGGCACGCCCGGGTGCGGACGACATACAGCTGGACCTGTTCGGTGATTACAAGAGCAACGTTGCGCTGTATCCGAAGTTCCAGGAGTATTTCCGCACGCACAAGCCAGCTTTCCTTGCCGTTTGGGGCAAGCACGATCCGTTCTTCCTTCCGCCAGGCGCCGAAGCGTTCAAGCGCGATATTCCCAGGGCCGACGTGCGCTTCTTCGATACCGGGCACTTCGCCCTGGAAACGCACGCGACCGACATTGCCAGCGCCATCGAAGAAGTCTTCGTCCGCTGAAGTCGCAGTGACCGGCGGAAGGCATTGCGCCTTCCGCCACGCGCGTTCGAGTCCCCCTACCGACAAGGAGAATGGCCATGAGCAAAACCGTTGCCATCGTTACAGGTGCCAGCCAGGGCATCGGCGAGGCCACCGCGATCCGCCTTGCACGCGACTTCGGGGCGGTGGTGCTGGTCGCCCGCAACAAGGCGAAACTGGAAGAAACGGCAACCGCCGTGAAGAACGCCGGCGCCGAGTCCCTCGTCATCGATATCGACCTGGCGGAGCCCACGGCCGCGAAGAAAGTCATCGACCTCACGCTCGAAAAATTCCGACGAATCGATGCCCTGCTCAACATCGCCGGTGCGGTGCCTCAAATCGACGTGTTCGAGATGACCGACGAGCAGTGGGACGCCGGCATGGCCCTCAAGCTGCATGGTGCGCGTCGGCTGACCATCGAGGCGTGGCCTGCCTTGAAAGACTCGAAGGGTTCCGTCGTACTGATCTCGGGAAATTCCGCCGCGTTCCCCAAGGCACCGTATGCCGCAGTCGGCACCATCAACGCAGCCATCGTTGCACTGGCCAAGGCATTCTCGGATCGCGGTATCGCGGATGGCGTGCAGGTCAACAGCGTACTTCCCGGTGCCGTAATGACCGGGCGCAGGCGTTCCTATCTGGAGCACTGGGCGCCTCTGCACGGCATGACCGTAGAGGACGCCACGGCGAAATTTCCGCAGGACGTCGGAATCGCCCGCTACGGCAAACCGGACGAGATCGCCGACCTCATGGCGTTCCTCGTCTCTCCGGGCTCGCGCTGGCTGACCGGTTCATCGATTCGCATGGACGGTGGCGAGCTCAAGTCGATCTAGGGATGCTCCGATTGCATGTAACCGGCGCACCTGCAGCAACGAAGATCAGATGACGTTTTGCAAGGGCGGCGCGCAGTCGATGTTCGGAGCGATGACAGCTGTCGGTTCCTGCAGGCAGGTATTCACACGTTGTACCAAGGGCGCCCGCATATGAATACACGTTCCCCGGTTCCATCGAAGCTTTCCGACGAGGTGCAGCCGGCCTCGTCGTACCGCCTCTGGGCGGCCATTCCGCTGCGCCTGATCGTCGGCTACGGCTTCATGGAGCATGGTTTTGCCAAGCTTGCGCGCGGTCCCGAGGCGTTCCCCGCCATCGTGCACGCCATGGGGCTTCCCTTTCCTCATCTGCTTGGATGGGCGACGATCGCGACCGAGATAGTGGGCGGGCTGGCGATCCTGCTCGGGGCGTTTGTGGCCGTGGCCAGCCTGCCGATGGCGGTTGTCCTGCTGGTGGCCATGTTCACGGTGCACCTGCCCTACGGGTTCAGCTCGATCAAGCTCATCAGCGTGACCGCAGCCGGTGCCCAGTTCGGACCGCCAGGATACGAGACCGACCTTCTCTACCTAGCCTGCCTGCTCACGCTCGTGCTCGGTGGCTCTGGCCCCTGGTCGCTCGATGCGCGCAGGCAGCGAGCAAGGCACGACGATCCGAGGCGGACCATCGGCTGACCGCATCGACACTCGCAGGCCGGAAGCGAAGCCGACCTGAACCGTGCAAGGAGATCCCGGCAGCCAGAGGGGAGCCAGCTCTCTGGACTTAGCGACCTCCCCTTTTACCTGACAGAACGACCTGGTGCCGCGGCGCCAACAGCGCGGCGATCCGGTCCTTGCTCCCGGCGATGCGTTCCAGCCGTGGATAGCGCAGTGGTCCGCGATAGGGAATGCGCGCGCTCACGCTGCGCCCGTCCGCCTCGAAGCCGAGTTCGATCGGTACGGTCGCGGAGGCGCGCACCGCGGCTGCCAGGACCTCGGGCGAAAACGGCTTTCCATTGATCGACTGGATCTTGACGCCCGGCGCCAGGCCCGCGTCGAAGGCCGGCCCTTGCCACGCGACGGTGCGCACGTCGCCGTTCTTGGTGACGGCAAGCCCGATGGAATAACTCAAATTGCTGACACCGCCATCGATTTCGTCCTGGCGAAAGGTTTCGGTCGGCGTGTCGGTGAATGTCAGCCGCCAGCCATCGAGGGCGAGACCATCGAGGACGTCGGCTTTTTGCGAGGCGAGACGCGCGTGCAGGAAACCGGCCCAGTCGTACGGCGTCACGCTGTTCAGCGCCGCGCACACGTCGTCGAAGGTGTAGGTTTTGGTAATCCGCGAACTGCCGTCGATGGCGAAGAAGGCATGCGCAAAATCGTCGAGGCTTTTGTGGCCGCCGCTTTGCTCGCGGATCAGCGCATCGACGTACAGCCATAACATCACGCCTTCCGGGTAGTAGTCCTCGCGCCGCTGCCAATCGCGCCACAGCACCGGATGGCCGATGACGGAGAGCGGATCGAGGCTGCTGTCGGCCAGCGATTTCCACGAGCGCCCAGGACGCTCGGCGACAACGGCTGCATCCAGCGCGAGCTTGTCGAGCGTCTCCTGCAGGCTGCGCATGCCGCTGCGCGCCGCGAGCACGCGACCCCAGAATTCGGTTTGCCCTTCATAGACCCAGAGCAGGCTGTCGCGCATCGGCTCGTTCAACGTCGGCACCCACAGGTCGGCCGGCTGCCGGAAACGGCCGTTCCAGGAATGTACGTATTCGTGTGCAATGAGATCGCGGTTGTTGAGCTGCTGGTCGGGATGGGTGAAGTAGTCGGCGGGCAGGTTGTCCTCGGCCGATTCGAGATGCTCGATGCCGCCGGCGGAGAATTGGTCGCTGAGGGTAACGAGCGCGTCGTAGTGCGCGTAATGCGGCGCACCGAAGACGCGGCCGGTCTGGTCGATCAGCGCACGCAACCCGGCGAGGTCTTCCGGGGTTTCCGCCAGGTCGGCCGCACGTTCGGCCAACAGGTCGAGGCGGAACGGCGGCGCGCCTTCGGGCGCAAGGTTGATCTGGCGCACATAGCGGCTGGCCGCCACCGGCGAGTCGGTGAGCGTCTCCAGGCTGGTGGGCTTGTACACAGTCGTGTCATCCATGCTGCGCTCCACCTCGAGCGCACTGAACGCGTGCAAGCCGGGCGGCAGCTTCAGCGTCGCAGCGACGGGAATATCGCGCGCGAACCAGCCGGCCGGATACAGCAGCACGCGATGCCATTGCAGCAGGGCCGAGTCCGGCAGCAGCTGCGCGTCCGCGGCGCGGGTGACGTACTGGAACTCGAGATCGATCGTCCGCGCAGCGGCGGGAACATCGATGTGGAAAGCATGGACATTGACGGGATCGCGTTGCCAGGCGATGCGCTTGCCATCCGCACGGATCACCAGACCGGCAAGATTCGCCACCGCTGCGGTTTCCGCGTGGCTGGCGAACTCCCAGGCCGGATAAAGCAAGGTCATCGGACCGGAGACTTGCACGGGTATCGACTCGCGGATACCGAACACCTTGTGCCGTGTATCGGTGGCGTCGACAGCGAGGATGATGGTTCCGGCGAAGGCGACGTCGCGCGGCGCAGCGATCGGCGCCGGATACGGCAGCGGCTGCGGCCCTACCCCGACCTCGGCGGCAGCCGTCAACGACGTCAGCGCGAGACAGGCCGCGACGCACGCGGCGATCGTCTTCCTGCGTATAGATGCAACCGCATCAGCGGCGTTGCCGTGCATGCGCGCTTGGCCAACTTGAACAACGAATAGTGATCGCGACACGGTGTCCTGATCCTTGTGAATAGTGATGATGCGATGGCCGGGGGCACGACCCTAGGCAAGATGGCTGCCGACGGCATTCATGAGCAAACCGGCCAGATGCTCGACTGCCGTGTCGCCACGAAGCGAGGAACGAACGAGATGGAGAGGCACCGCATCAAGCACTGGAAGATCGAATATGCCATCGAGGCAAACCATATCGTCGGGGACACAGGAGTTTATCTCCGTAGATCCCTCTACTGATCTTGGTGCCCTGGCCTCACGCGAACGGGCCAAGGCAGAGGCCGCAGGACATGACGAGACACTGCATTCGATCCATGTCGGACTCGATGCAACGACTTGGCAACTGATCCACACCAGCTTTTGGCATCAACCGCCCGAGGCGAAACAAGGCGTTGACGCCTATGACATCGAATATCTCGCTTTTCCCCGCAACAAAGGTCTCAGCGCATGAAGCCCATCCAAGTATACGTCGGTGCACTCGCGATAAGCCTGGTCGGAGCAAACCTGGCAGTGGCATCTCCCGCTCCCCCTGCTATCCATCGAACCAGCAGCGTCGACCATCAGATCATCGAGGCATTGCTCGCAAGCTACACTCGTTGCGTTACGGAGCACGACGAGGCAACAACGCGGTAGCCAAGCCTGCCCATCCAGTCTTGTTCATGGCGCCCTCGTTTCTCGATGCACTGCGTAGACAAGAGATCGCCATGCCTTGGCTCTTTTCTTCAAGGGCGAAATGACGCTACTGCCGCGCGGGCAATATCCGCAAACAGCTCGTCACGCTGCGCCTCCGAAGCATGCGAATCAGTGAGGAAAGCGGCAACGATCACCGTGTGACCGTCCGGCCCGCTGAGAATGCCGATGTCGTTGAACGCAGCCGTCCTGCCATCCAGTGAATAGGACGTGCCTGCCTTGTCGGCGAGACGAACTCCTTGCGGCACACCCGCCCGCAAACGGTTGGGAATGGTTTGTGCGGCCATCAGGTCGAGCAGATGCTGCGTGGAAGCCGGTGACAGCAGTTCATTGCCATGCAGCTTGCGCAGAAACGCGACAGCGGCATCCGGCGTGCTTCGATTGGTCGGAGCGGCAAGAAAAGCCTTGAAGCCGCGACGATAGCGTTCGAGCGACACTTGTGCGGACTCATTCGCAGGCATCTCCTGTCCGGGCCCCAGGTCCCGAAATATCCGCGCCACTCCAGCCTCGCCCATGTCCACTCGCATGCCATCGATGCCATGTGCCCGCAGGAACGCGGTCACTGCTTGCGGACCGCCGGCCACCTTCACCAGCGCATCCGCAGCCGTGCTGTCGCTTTCGCTGACCGCGGCCTTCAACAACTGTTCGACAGTGAACGTCATCCGCTCACTGCGGAAATGCGCGCCGATGGATGGCACGGCCGAGCCACTTACCACGTCCGCACGAGTCAGCGTCACCTGCTGTTGCAGCGAGAGCTTGCCTGCGTCGATCCGTGAAAGGACCGCAGCGGCCACCGGCGCCTTGAACACGCTCATCATGGGAAAGGCCTGGCCGGCGTTCACGCTGGCTTCGGCACCGCTTTGCAAGTCGAGTACGACGACACCCAGTGTTCCCGGACGCGCACGCTGTGCCAGCGCATCAAGTGCCTGCTGGAGCTGGACATCCGGTGTTTTCGTCGCGGAGGCATCGAGTGCTTTTGCGGATGGCACCATGCAGGCGAACGACAGCGCGAGCATCACCACGGCCATGGTGGAGCAACCAGTACGTGTGCGAGCCATGGAACGCTTCCTTGTCGATGAGGGGAACCGACGCAATCTTGCACACGATTATGGCGAAGCCATGGCGCATCGCTGTCCAGGCCTGGGCGCGCTGCCCTGCATCAACCACCAGCAGGGGAGTCGGCTACTATCGAGGACACCAGCAACACGCGCTTAAACCTTCCGGGACTTCAGGGCATCAGATGGCACGCTGCACAGCCCTGCCCTGCCGGCTTTCTCGCTGAACTTTTCCACCTGCTCGCTGAACTTTTCCACCTGGGCGATCCCGATGAGATTTCTGCTGAGTGCCTTGCTCGCTATCGGGCTGTTGATCACCACCCATCCTGCACGATCGCAACTCGTACCTGGCTCCGTGGATATGCACTGGGATGAAGGTGCGGAAGACTGCACGGCAAAACCCCATCCTCCCATCCAGGTGCACCCGTACAACGATCACACCTACATCTTGCGGGAGAACCTGTGCGCCACTTTCGAGGCGCCGTTCATATACCTGCTGGTGGGCTCCAACAAGGCGCTGCTGATTGACAGCGGCGACGTAGCAGACCCGAAGCTGATGCCGCTGGCACGGACGGTCATGGACTTGTTGCCGAGTCATGGCGCCTCGAAAATACCGTTGATCGTCGTCCACACGCACGGACACCTGGACCATCGCGCGGGTGATCCGCAGTTCGAGCATCTTCCCGATACCACGATCATTCATGCCGACCTCGACCACGTCCGAAAGTATTTCAACTTCACTAACTGGCCCAATGGCGTTGCCCAAATCGACCTCGGTGACCGTACCGTCGACGTGCTGCCGGTTCCGGGCCATTACCCGTCGCACCTTGCATTCTATGATCGCAATACGGGGCTCTTCTTCTCCGGCGACTTTCTGCTGCCAGGCCGGCTATTGATCGATAACACCGCCGAGGATCAGGCCAGTGCGAAGCGTGCCGCGGATTTCGTCAAGAACCGTCCGATCAGCCATGTGCTGGGCGGACATGTCGAGATGAATCTCGCTGGCGAAACGATTCCGTTTGGATCCACTTACCATCCGAACGAGCGCCCGCTGCCGATGACCAAGGCCGACCTGCTCGCATTGCCGGCCGTCCTGGATGGGTTCAACGGCCTTTACGCCGAGCACGACGGATTCACCATCATCAACCAACCGCATGAGCTGATGGCATTGGGGTTGGTGGCCTTTCTTGCACTCGTTGCCGTCGTGGCGCTGGTGATTTGGCTGGTACGGCGCTGGAGAAGCCGTCGGAGACAACGGGTACTGGCTACAACTCTCGTTTTGTAGCGCCTGACATTCCGCCCAGTACTTGGCTGTCGTGTGTTGTGACTCTGATTAAATCAGTTTCAGGCCCCATGTCGATCCCGCATGCACTCGTTCGTCGCATGGAAGAAGGTGGCCATACCGGTCCCCACGAGGGAAACAGCCATGTCCTACATCGATGGTTTCGTGATCGCCGTACCCGACGCCAACCGCGAGCAGTTCATTGCGCATGCCAAAACCTTTGACGCCATTTTCCTGGAGTTCGGCGCCACGCGGGTGGTGGAGTGCTGGGGCGACAACGTGCCCGAAGGCAAGCTCACCGATTTCCGCCGCGCCGTACAGGCAGAGAAAGGTGAATCCGTGGTGTTCTCCTGGGTGGAGTGGCCCGACAAGGCCACCCACGATGCCGGCATGGAGAAGTTCATGAAAGATCCGCGCATGGCGGCTGCCAGCGACATGCCTTTCGATGGCAAACGCATGATCTTCGGCGGCTTCGTGCCGGTGGTAAGCCTGTCGGCGTAGCCAGGGATGACCTGATCAATGAATGCCACGCAAGCGCCGCCGTGGCTGGCTGTCCGGCGGACTTATCGGCAAGCTCGGAAAGTCCGCAAGTTCCCACTCACCACGGGACCCGCCGCCCCAGGTAATCAAGATACTGAAGGCCTGCTTTTCCCGCCTGCGCGTCGATGGTGTTTGCGAGGTTGGGAATGCTCTCCTCGATACTCAAGCGCGCCTGGGGGCCGCCGATCTCGGTGCGCACCCAGCCCGGAGCCATGAGCAGCAGGGTTCTCGAATCGTCGGCGTGACGCGCGGCGAAGCTGCGCATGAACATGTTGAGCGCCGCCTTGCTGCTGCGATACACCTCGAAGTGTCCGCTCTCGTTGTTGGCGACACTGCCCTGCCCGGATGACATGATGCCGATCGTGCCATCGGGAAGTACAAGATCCTGCAGCGCTTCGATGACGCGCATCGGACTCAAGGCGTTGGTGACCATCACGCGGACGAACTCGTCGGTCGACACATCCGCGACCGTTTCATGATCGGCATTCTTGACGCCGGCATTGACGAACAGCATGTCGAACTTTCGCGATGCCAGACGTGCACGCAGCGCGCCCACCTGATCCGGATGGACGATGTCGACAGTCTCGATCTCAAGCCGCCCGCTGCAAGCCTCCGCCAGGTCGTGCAGTCTGGATGGGCTTGCACCACGCTCGGTGGCAACAACGTTCCAACCGCGTTTGAGGTATTCCTCCGCCAAGGCGAGGCCAAGGCCGCGGGAGGCGCCAATGAGCAGAAGCTTTTTGTTCGAGGAGAGAGGTGGCATCAACCATGTCCTTTATCGACGCATTCAACGAAGAGCGACACGTCGCGGTCCGTCCGAAACGGAAAGACAGCATCCCGGAGCCAAAGATCCGGCATCAAACCGTCAAATTGATCGCTGGGCAGTAGCTGCCTTGGGTAACGGACGGTCAGACCATGTCTGGCGGACCATCATCAGTTCATTTCGCGCTCCTGTTCACTTCCACCTTTGCACAACAACCTGTGCGCTGCGGTTGAATTCGCAAAGGTGCGTTGCCATGGGCCAGCTCTTCCAGCATCACGCAGTCAGCGCCCGACCCGCCGGGGCACGATTGATCGCAGCTGTCCACAAAGGAAGCGATGCTCCGTTCGAGTTCCTGCAGTTCAGCGAGCCTCTGTCGTATCTCCACCAGATGCGTGAAGGCGAGATCCCGTGCCTCGGAGCATGAGCGTTCGCGATTCTGCACCAGCGACACCAGCAGCCGGACCTTGTCAATGGGAAATCCGAAATCACGGCAGCGGCGGATAAAGGTCAGGCGGCGGACATCGGCCTCCCCGTAAACACGTTGGCTACCGGGTTGACGAGAGGCTGTCGGCAGCAGGCCGATTTCTTCGTAATAGCGGATGGTGGGAGTGGTCGTATCGGTGACTTTGGCCAGGTGCCCGATCTTCATTTCCGTGCTCATAAGGTCTTGAACTTCAAGTTACTTGAAGGAATAGGGTAGTGCCATTCCACCGGAAATGAACCTCATGACTGACCCAACTGCACCCGGACCCGCTTGCTCGCTGGAAGGACGCGCATTTCAGGAGCGCATTGCCTGGATTGCGGAATTGAACCGGAAGCATCTGCGCCACGCCCGGCGCCAGGGCACCACGCTGACGCTGATCTATGACCCGGCCGCGCGACACGACGTCGAAGCACTGGTGTCACGAGAGCAGGAATGCTGCGCCTTCCTGGAATTCAGGATCACCCACAGCAGCGAGGGAGTCTGTCTCGACATCACCGTGCCTGCCCACGCCTCCCGGGGTGCAGATGCACTGCTGGCACCTTTTCAAGGCAGCCGATCGACAGCAGAGGCGACTGCATGCTGTGGAGCCTGTATCGAACCGGTTAGCCCCGTGAAAGCTGGGCGGATCGCGGGAGCTGCCACAGCCACATCGGCGACAGCGGTCATCGCTTGCGCCGCCTGTTGCTTGCTTCCCCTGACCTTCCCGGCTGTCGCCGCAACGGCGATGGCGGGCGGCCTGCTGGGATGGCTGGCCGGCGCGCATGTATGGCTGACCGTTCTGGCGGTACTCGCCGTCGTGGGTGCATGGCTATGGGTATGGAGACAGTCCGTGAAGCACAAGGCAAGACTGGCCAGCTCAACCCTGGGGCTCATGGGGCTCGCAAGTCTGGTGCTGGTTCTCGCGCTCGCATGGCCGCATATTGAACCAAAGCTGATCACATGGTGCCTGTGACACTACCCACTTCGAATATGCCGGAACCGGGGTCAGCGTCGACTTTTTGAAGACGTTGCCCTATCTAAAGTGCACACCGCCCCCTGTTTTCGCTCCCTGTTTTCGCTCGGCGTCGAGGCAAAAGACTCAACGGTGAGTCGGAGAGTGTCAGCGATGAGATGCCATCGCTTCAGTGATGGCATCGGAAGACTCAAGCGGCATGAGCAGGGGCTACGGGTCGGCGTGCCCAGGAAAGTGCATGCTCACCGCGGTTTTTGCGTGTCGATCTGCGCGCCCGTCGTTCGTCGAAGAGTATGAAAGACATCCTCGTCGCCCTGAACCAGGAGAACACACATGGCCAGCAAGAACACGATCTGCCTTTGGTATGACGGCACTGCCCTGGATGCCGCGACGTTCTACGCCGAGACGTTTCCGGACAGCGCCGTGGGCACGGTCTATCGTGCGCCGGGTGACTATCCCGCCGGCAAGCAGGGCGGTGTTCTGACGGTCGAATTCACGGTCATGGGCATCCCGTGCCTGGGATTGAACGGCGGCTCCGGGGTCCCGCACACCGATGCGTTCTCGTTCCAGGTGGCTACCGACGACCAGGCCGAAACCGACCGCCTGTGGAACGCGATCATCGGCAACGGCGGCCAGGCCAGCGCCTGCGGCTGGTGCAAGGATCGGTGGGGGCTGTCCTGGCAGATCACCCCACGCGCCCTGATGGCCGCGATCACCGACCCTGATCCCGCCGCCGCCAAACGCTCGTTCGACGCGATGATGACGATGACGAAGATCGACATCGCAGCGATCGAGGCGGCGCGGCGTGGCTGACAGTGGCCACTGTCAGCCGCTTTGGCATAGGAGTCAGAGTCGCCCATTCGAAAAATGCACTCTGACCCGAACGTAACTTGCTTAAGCTAAAAATCCTCGCTTTCGTCATTCCTGCGCAGGCAGGAATCGCCTTGCAACAGCGAAGCTGGTCACCCAGTGGCGTCGGCATTGCGCGGGTTGTCAAAGGCACTTGATCCTCGCCTACGCGAGGATGACGAGCTTGAGTAAATGCCATTCAACGCTGCCCCCGCTTTTCCATGGCGTCATGCAATAACCGGGAACCTTCCCATGCCCCCCACCATCACCGCCTTCGAACACTCGCCCGATCGCGGCAAGGGACTCGCGCGCGACATGCGCGTCCGCTGGGCGCTTGAAGAAGTGGGCCAGCCTTACGAGGTTCGCCTGGTTTCTTTCAGCGCGATGAAAGAACCCGCGCATCGGGCGCTGCATCCTTTCGGGCAGATTCCCACCTATGAGGAAGGCGATCTTGTCCTGTTCGAATCGGGAGCGATCGTGTTCCACATCGCGGAGCACCATGCAGGCCTGCTGCCGGACGATGCGAATGCGCGGGCGTGCGCCATCACGTGGATGTTTGCCGCAGTCAACACGATGGAGCCACCCATCCTTGAACTCCAAACCGCCAAGTTCCTGGAGGGCGACAAGCCCTGGTCCAGGCAACGCCTGCCTCTCGTCCTGGATCGCATCCGTGACCGGCTGGGCCAACTTTCCGTTCGCCTTGGCGATGCCGACTGGCTCGACGGCACATTCAGCGCAGGCGACCTCATGATGGCGGGCGTGCTGCTCAGGTTGAAAGCATCGGGCCTGCTGGACGAGTATCCGAATCTCGCCACCTATGTCGCCCGCGCCGAAGCGCGCCCCGCCTTCAAGCGTGCTTTCGCCGATCAATTGGCGGTATTCACTGCTCAGCACCCGAGCGGCTGACGAAGTTCCGCCCCGGTTTCCATCGGGCAAGCTCAACTCGCTTCCTGTTTGCCGGGCTACGGACGTGGCGATTCCATCTGCTCTCGCGCATAACGCGTGGGTGGCATTCCGACATGGCGGGTGAATGCAACGCTGAACGTGCTTGCGGAACTGTAGCCGACGCGCTGCGCAATCTCGGCGACGCGGCCTTCGTTGCGGCGCAGAAGATTCTTCGCGAGTGCCATGCGCCAGGTAAGCAGATATTCCATCGGCGCGACGCCGACCGCGCAGTTGAAGCGCTCGAAAAAGGTCGAGCGCGAAAGCGCAGCCTCCTTCGCGAGCTCGGACACCGTCCACGCGTGCGTCGGGCGTTCGTGCATCCGGCGGATCGCGGAAGAACGGGATCAGCTCACTCCGATCCTTTGTTTCTAAAACGCGATCACTTGAGACGCGTCAAGTAAGCCTTGAACGCGGTTGCCCATGTTTGGCCGCCATCCCGTGAGTAGGCGATCTCATAGCGATGAGAGTTGGCCGTGATGTCGGACCAAACGCCGCGTACCAGAACCGTGCGGCCCTTGAAAACGGTCGTGCCGAAGAACTCGCCCCGACCGTCCTTGAAGGTTCCGATGGTCGGGGCCTCGATCTCTCCCGAGTCACTGTCGATGTAAGTCTGGCTCCACTGCCCGGCCTTGGCGTTATAGACGAAGAGCGTCGCGCCCTCCCAATGCCCACTGGGACCGTCGGCCTCGATTTCCTCAAGCCACGCGCGGCCGCTCCAGACCGGCCGAGCTGTCTTTGTGCCGTCCATGGTCTCCGTATGGGTCCCGCCATCGAACGGATCGAGCACCTGCGTAACATGCGTGTGCCAAGCCCCGCGGGCGAAATCGAAATCATGCGAGCCGTCCCGAGCCGGCTGGGTCGCGGCATTCAAAGACGAGCATGCAAGAACACCGGCAATCATGATTCCGCGTAACAGCAGTCTCCACATCATCGCGCTCTCCGTATGACCAAACCCGAGACGAGACTTTAGGGAAAACCCGCAGCGCCAGTGGGGCCAATCGGAGAAATTTAAGGTGGTCCACTTCGCCGGACGCGAAGTCGGAGGGCTTCGATGGCGCCGCGGGCATAAGCCACGCTGGCAACCCGTGCTTCGTTCAACCATCGAGAACAACGGTCTTCCGCGAGCCCCGAAGACCGGTGGGCAGATTGGCACACACCGCGTGTTGCCGAGTGCAGCCAGTTATCCGAAGTGCTGGGTTTCCCGTCAAAGCAGCCTGCATGCTTTCCCGGAAAGTGGCGTCCATGACACTGGGAAAAATTGAAAGCGCGCCAGGCGTCTCCCGCGACTAGAGCACGCGCCGCAGCGTCTTCAGACCCTGCTCGATACCCTTGAGGTCAACGGCCCCGTAGCCGAAAACCAGGCCTTCCGATGTCGGCGTGCCGAAAAAATAGCGCTCGAACGAATGCAGATGCACGTTTGACTCCAGCAATCTTGCGGTGACGCGTTCGAGGTGCCTGGGCAGGATCGAGAACGCCGCCACATGCATGCCGTAATGCGACTGCATCGGTGACAGTTCGCCCGAGAAATCCGACCGGAGTATCTCCCCTATGAGATCCCGTCGCTTCCTGTACACGTCACGGAGCTTTCGCACGTGCCGCGCCAGATGCCCATCCGCGATGTAACGGGCAACCGCCATTTGGGTCAAAGTCGGGCAATGCCAATCGAGACAGTTCTTCGCCGTAATCAGCGCCGGCATGGCCCAGCGGGGCGCCACCACGAATCCCAGTCGCAGTGCGGGAAGCATGCACTTGGAGAAGGTGCCGACATAGAACACGTCATCCGCGGTCGCCGTGGATCGCAGGGCCTGCAACGGCGTGCCGTCGTAGCGGAATTCTCCGTCGTAATCGTCCTCGACGATGACGGCCCCCTGCTTGCGAGCAAAGTCGAGCAGCGCTTGCCGCCGCTGCGCGGACATGGATACGCCGAACGGAAATTGGTGCGAAGGACAGACACAGACGATGTGCACAGGGATCGGCAGGGCATCGACCACCAGACCCTGCGCATCGACCGGCACGGGCACCACCTTGGCACCGGCAGCGAGGAAAGCGGCACGCATCGGTGGGTAGCCGGGATCTTCAATGGCGACCGTCGTGACCCCGGGGGTTACGAGTACACGGGCGAGCATATCGAAAGCCTGCTGTGCACCGGCGGTAACCAGCACGTCGTCGGGCTCGCACACGACCGCGCGCGAGATGCCGATGTGCGTCGCGATGGCTGCCCTCAGCGGGTAATGACCCTGGTTGCCCTGCGGACTCTTGAAAGCAGGAGGCTTCAACTCCATTCGCCGGAGCTGCTTGGCACTGACCCGACGAAATATTTCGAAGGGGAATAACCGCGGATCGACCAAGGCGGGCCGAAAATCCAGGGATGCGGCTGCCCCTGGCGGCCCTGTACGCGAACCGTCGTGCCAGAAGTTGAGCGTTCGGGCCAGCTCTGGCTGGCACCACAGCGAATTCAGACGCGGGTCGGGCGTTTGCTTGGTCGGGAAGCGTTCGCGCGGCGGGCGACTTTGCTTCGGCGCCACATACGTTCCCGATCCTTGCTGGGGCCGCACCAGCCCCTCGATCGCCAGCCTCGCATAGACCCGGGCAACCGTGTTTCTCGACACACCGAAAAAGACGGCCGACTGACGCTCCCCCGGGAGTTTGGACCCGGGAACCAACCGACCATCATGGATTGCCGCGCGCAACTGCGCATAGACGGATTCCGCAGACCGGCGGCTTCCTCTGGGCGGAGGGTCAAAAGCAATTTCGAACAGATTACTCATACCTTCCACATCGGAAACCGCTCAATGGCGCGGGACCTCGAAGAAGTCACCCGCAGCTTCAAGCATTGTTTGAACAAGAACGGGATCGGGTTCACTTGCGCCCTCACCAAAAGTAAACCTGACCACGTCTTTCGCCCGGCACGGTATGCGGCCCGCTCTTCGCCCACACCGGTTTGCGAACCACGCGCCTGCCCGAGCCTCTGCGATTCCACCTGACGGATGATGTCGCGCACAGTCCTTGCGTCGCCGAAGATGGCATTCCCCAGCACTGACAGCGTGTGGTCGGCGAACTCAGCTTCATCACTGGCTATCACCACATCGCCATGAGCCGTAATCATGTCGATCAGCCGGTTGAGTCTATCGACCTGCTCCAAGGTCACGCCGAAGATGTAGCGGCCACCCGCGTCGTCAGGTATCTCCTCCGCGGCTTCAGGCTCCGCGCCGGTCCCAGACGCAGTCTCGCTTTCGAACCGGCAGGCCGGCCACGAGAGGTTGTCCAGCACGAGTCCCATCTGCTCCGCCAACAATTCAAGGCAGATCGCCACGTCTCCTACGCTGATCTCGGGGATCCGTTCCTGCCCCTCGTCCGCCGTGCGCGATTGCGCCAGATGCGACAGGAATTCGGCATGCTCGCGCAACTTCTTCAGCCGGAGCTGGCTGTCCTCCGGCAGGAAATAGCCCATCGTTTCCAGATCATCCGCATCGAACGTCGACATGGTCGCCTCCTGGTTCCATGAAGTGCCCGTCCATGGCATGACGACGGACGGGGTGTCGGGAGGTTAGAAACCGCACACAACCGGCGGGCTTATTCCCCTTGCGGGTGTTGTATTCACCGCCCTCCCGACGGTGATTACCCTCCGCCCCTCTTGTCGGTGAATTTAATTACCTCGGCTCCCTTATCGTTGCCAACAGCCTCGGCGGTGGCACACGTCGTGGCGAAGCAGGCCATGGCATGCTCGACAGGCTTGGCAGCGGCGGCAACGACGCAATTCATGGTTGACATGTTGCAACTTGAAATTGGCCATGTCAACAACCTGAAATTGCTTTTTCGCGAAGGCGGGTGCGCAACAATGCGTTGCCTCTACTCGACGTCCCAGGCCTGAGCGCGTGGCGACGGTGCAACGACAGGAACCCGGATGACAGCACCCTACGAGGATTTCGCGGACCGCCTGCAGCAGACGCTGGACCGCGCCCGTTTCGTGCAAGGACGCGGAAGAACGAGCGCCCTGGCAGACCGCTACGCCGTGTCGCGCGAGACAGCCCGCAAATGGCTCACCGGCCTTGCCCTGCCCGAGCTTGCCCGGATCATCGAACTGGCCAAGGATTTCAACGCCAGCTTCGAATGGCTGGCCACCGGCCGGGGCCATTTCCGCGTGGGCGTGGGAGAAAAATCCTCCGTCTATCAGCGCCTCACCGACGACGAGGGCCGCCTTCTCGACGCCTTCCGCAACCTGCCCGAGCCCAAGCGCCAGCTGCTGGTGGAATTTCTCTCCTGAGTTTTACTGTGCCTCATCCTCGGACGCGCGAAGCATGGACATGGATCGAGTTGTTGAGCGATGGCGCGATAGACCCAAAGGCGGCGGCAATTACCCGCCGTCCTCTTATCGGTGAATTTAATTACCTCCGTCCCCTTATCGGACAGTTAGTTGCTTTAGTACGCCACCTAAGCAGGCAGCCGCGGAGAAAGCCATGGCAGACATCTTTGATGACGATTTCATGGGTGGCGGGGGACTCGACAACTCGCTGACGATGAACCCCAGTTACCCGTTCAAGACGTACCAGCACAGGTTCGTCAGAACGATCAGTTTGCGCGGTACAGGCTGGGACGGATCGCACCACCAGGAGTTGATGATCGAGCTCCAGGGCCAACTCTTGCTTCGCATCTCGCGCAACAACGGCATGGACACCTTTCAGATCGGCGCCCACGCGAGCAAGTACAACACGCTCGTGGAGCGGCACGTCAGTGCGGACACGATCACTTGCCGCAGGGTCCTGCAGGCGTTCGGTGAAGTGCGCAAGCTCTCCCCTAGCTACGACCGCGCCAACTGCAGAAGATTTGCCCAGGACATATTCGAGGCGCTGGATCCTGACGTGGCTGATAAGTTTCAGGAGGAGTCGGGTGGACGGGGTAGCAGCCGGCAGGAGATCAAGGATCTCTTCTTCTGATCAAAGCCTGAGGTATCCCCACATTTCTGGCGTGAATCCATACGCAAGAACGGGGTCAGGTTCACTTTCGGGCAGGATGAAAGTGAACCTGACCCCGTTTTCGACCCCGTTTTCGGACCCCGGTTCTGGCGCATCCCGCACTGACATAACCCTAACGAGCGTCGTTGTTGAATGCAGGCACTTACCCACGGAGAGACGCTCATGAAGACACGAATCAGCGGTATGGCCACGACATGCGTGGTGGCGATCACCCTTGGCCTGGCCTGCGGGTCAGTGGGTGCACAGAGCCTGGGCGGTCTCGGCGGGAAGCTGGGTGGAATGCTCCCCGGTGGCGGCGAATCCGGCAGCACGGGCAACGTGGCAGGCATCCTGCAGTACTGCGTCAAAAACAACTATCTGGGCGGCAACTCAGGCGCATCCGGCATTGCAAGCAAACTGCTCGGCAAGACCGACGGCGGAGCGAGCAACTCCGATTATTCCAGTGGCGCAGACGGCATCCTCAAGGGCAAGGACGGCAGCACCACGAACCTGGGCAGCATTGGTGGCGGCAACAGCGACATGAAATCGAAGCTGACAACCAAGGCTTGCGGTGTCGTCCTCAAGCAAGGCAAATCGCTCGTGGGAAGCAGCGCATCGTCATCACCCCTGGGCAAGGCCGGATCGCTGCTGGGACATTGATCGGCGTTCCTGATCAAGGGGGACGGGGAAGGACGTGCGTAACCAATGAAAAGAATGGGGTCAGGTTCACTTTCTGCGAGGATGTAAGTGAACCTGACCCCGTTTTCGGTTTGGTTTCCGTTTTCGGTCTTCGCCCTTAAAAGGGTAATATATCGAATCGCTGAATTTCCCAAGGAAATAATCCAATGTCGCGTTTAAAAGTTGTTGTTCTTTCCTTTATAGCCTGCGCTATCTTTCACATGCCATTGCCAGCCATGGCGGTTACCGGTCTTAATGGAATCGTCAAGGTTGTTAACGTAATGGACAAGAATTTCGATATGGCCGACAAAAACCATGACGGCTTACTTAGTAAGGAAGAGGCCGCCAACGGCAATGTTCCATTCATTGTGAAGCACTTCGATGCTATAGATACCCAGCACCGGGGCCTAGTATCGAAAGACGAGGTGCATCAGTTCATCATAAAGTTTCTAATGCGTGATCAACACCCTCCTGCATCGTCATCTACACAGCACTGAAGGTGCCACAGTATCACTGTAGAACATGCTGAATCCTTATTTAAAGAACGAAAGAACGGGGTCAGGTTCACTTACATCCTCACCTGAAGTGACCCTGACCCCGTTTTGGGCTTGACCAGTTAGCTTTTATGGACGGCCACTCAAATCGTGAGAGCAGCGCGCCGGTGGCGAGCCGCCGAGATCGCAAGCACACCAGCCGAGATCGCGAAATAGATCGCACCAAAGGCAGCATACGGAGCAATGTCTGCGGGGCTTGGCACGATCCCCTCAGCGGCTTGCCTGATAAAGAAGGCCCCAGCCAATGTCGATTGCGCTCCGCTAAGAATCATCGGCCATTGCGCACCAAAACCACGCCAACGCCGAATGCCGGTGGCAAGTTGCAGAAGGCCCGCGAGAGCTGCCCAGACACCAAAAACATCAAATACGGCATGGGCGTCATAGTTCAGTGCGGCTATCACGGCGATGGCGACAAGAGCGCTGGCAACGACATTGGATGCTTGTGTGGGATTCGCCTTGAAGCCTCCGTTTCGCTTTGCATCAAAGAAATTCGCGATGGCATCCCACGCGGGATACACCACCAAAAACACGCTTGCAAGCGGGGCATTGGACTTCCCTATCGCGAATGCCGCACCCACCCATATAAATGAAAAAATCGCGCGGATCGCGTAATAACGGGTCAACCAGCCCGCGCTCTTGGTCGCAGCACTATCAATGACTCGTGACATATCAGGTTACCTTCATCTGGCTTGGGCTTAGGGTTATCGAAATTGGAGCCAAGGCGTTCCGACAGCGCGTTCCTCAATGGAACGCGCACGCTGAAAGGAACTCCGTGTTCTGTGCGATGACTCATCGTCCGCCGGGATCACGCCCCGCCAATCCCGCACCAGTCCTTTTCGACAGGGATGTAGTCGGAACGAAGCAGTGCCAACAGACATAACCGGTACTTCGTTTGCTGGAGTCGACTGGTTACATCGACGACGGACGAACGAATCAAGGCGGGTCAGAGCCCGTTCCGGGGATTTGGGTGCAGGAGGTGGCGCGTTGCGTGCGACGGTCCGGGCATTGCGCGCAAGGTTGGGAAGACTTGTGCCCGGACGTCTGGGACCTGCACGCGGGTCAACGGGCGTTGCCCGTTGATGGCGGTAGTGGGTGCGTTGCATATACAAAAGTGCACCCCGGCCCGGGCTCTACTTCCTGTCCCGTTTACGCGTTCTGTTTCAGCGGGAATAAACTGCGTCCGGCCTGGTGCTGCCATCCTGGCACCAGCATCGCCGTGCTCCATCGAATGACGGAGGTCGACCCATGCCGCACGGAAAGATCTGTTACCTCGAAATCCCCGCGAATCGGGAGCAGGACTCGGCCACCTTCTATTCCAACATCTTCGGCTGGGAGGTCCGGCAGCGCGGGGACGGCAACCTGGCCTTCGACGACGCGGACAGCGTGAGCGGGACATGGGTCAAGGCGGCCGACCGGACGCCGGACGAACGGACCCGCGTCTACATCATGGTGGATGACATTGCCGAGGCGCTCCGGCAGATCGAAGCGGCTGGCGGCAGGGTGCTCACGCCGCGCACGGAGATCCCGTCCGGCATGGGTGCTTTTGCGGTGTTCGCCGATCCGGTCGGCAACGAGTTCGGGCTCTACGAGGAGCCGCCGGGCTGAGCGGGAGTCGTGCGCCCGAAAACTGGACAGTTCCTGCCTGTTTTGCCCGTCTGCTGTTTTGCCACACGTCGAGCAAAAAGCTCGGGAGCTCGGGCAAACAGCTCGGCGCGCCGAGAGACAAGCGAACGGAGGAAGTTGGCCCGGCTTAACTTCCTCCGTCCCGGTTTCCGACCCCGTTCCTGCAACAGCCCAGACGCGATCAGCCTGGATTGGTCGGCGTCGGCACTGGGATCTGCTGCACCTTGGCCTGTAACTGCGCAAGCTCTTTGGCGGACAGCTGCGTTGCAACTTCGGACATGTGGTCGCCGACCTTGCTCAGCTCATGCTTGGCGTCCAGGCGTGCGGCAGCGGCAAGGTGATACCACGCCTGCGCCGGATCCTTCGGTTTGCCGTCACCATACTGGTAAGCGAAGCCCAAGGCGTAGTGGCCGTGCGAATCGTTTTTCAACACGGCCTTGTCGGCCCATTGCACACCTTCAACCGGGTTCTTCGGAACACCCTTGTCGCCGCTGATCAGAAGGTAACCAAGCGTTCCTTGGGCTTCAGCCTGACCGTGTTGTGCAGCTTCACGTAACCAGCGCACACCGGCCGCCACGTCGGTGTGGTCAAACCCATTCCAGATATACAGCGAGCCCAGGATCAATTGTGCGTCCGCATCACCCGCGTTCGCGGCTTTGAGAAACCACTGCTCGGCCGCCGCCTTGTCCTTGCTCGCTCCCATCCCGCCGTTCAGCTGCAAGAGGCCCAACATCGACATGCCCTTGGTTGAGCCGGCATCTGCGGCGCGTCGGATCCACGCCAAGCCGTCATTCGGCTGCCCAGAGAGCATGCCCTGCAAACCAAGGAATCCGCCGTAGGTGACCATGTGGTCGGTCGAACCGTCGGAAAGACTCTTGCGCATCCACTCCAAACCCAAGGATGGATCGCGGGGGACACCATTGCCATCCCAGTAAGCCGCACCGAGCAGCCATTGCGCATCCGTATTGCCTTGCAGGGCAGCCTTGCGGAACCACTCCACGCTCGCTGCCTTGTCCTTGGGATCCTTGCTGGCAACCAGGACTTTTCCCAGCGCGACTTCTGCAACGGCGTTGCCCGATGCCGCCTGTTTCTGCAGCTCCGATGTTGAAGGTTCGCCCGGCGCGTTAACTGCTCGCGCCGGCACGCACATTCCCATGCCGAGCAGCGTACCCAATGCGAAAATCACATGCGGACGAACCATGACATTCTCCTGTCCCGGCGATTTATGACGGAAGGTAGGCCGCTGAGGCTGGCAAAATGCCGTGATGCATCACAATTCACCACGCGGGGCATAAAGTGGGGACACACGGCTAGCTGGCCCAGCTACCCGAACGGCGGAACGGTCGAACGGGGTCAGGTTCAGTTACTAAGCTTCAGGAAGTGAACCTGACCCCGTTATAAGCCTATAAGCCCAGGCATCATGCTCAGGGGGTGGACAGGATGATAGGGCTTCGATAAGCATAAACGACAGATGCCTGCCCCTTCCACGCCGCTCGACGAACTGCTGCAACTGCTGCCCGACGCGGTGGTGCAAACGGACGCACGATGGATCATCACCTTCGTGAATCCCGCCTGGCACAAGCTCACGGGCCATCCGGTCGACGGGACGCTCGGCCAGTCCTTGCTCGACTTCGTGCACCCCGACGACACGGGAGCCTTGAGAGCAGGCATGCCGGTGTTCCGCTTGCGCTTTGCCGACTCGGACCATCACTGGATGCGTCTGCCGTTGCACCCGAAGACCGATGCCGCGGATCGCGTGATCAGTCGCCAGGGCGTCCTGATCGAGATCACCGAGATCGGCGAGCAGGTATTGATGGAAGACCGCCAGCGCTTCCTGCGGCTGCTGGAAACCATCGACGGCATTGTCTGGGAAGCGGAGTTTGGCGTGGGTAATACGTTCCTCAGCCCGCAGGTCGAGCGCCTTTTCGGCTACTCGGTGGAAGAGTGGCGGGCCGACCCGGGTTTCTGGCGGGCGCATGTGCACCCCGACGACCTGGCCGAAGCTCTGGTCATTGACGATGCCGCGTACCACGCCACGCACAGTTACGCGTACGAGATGAGTTATCGGTTGATTGCCAAATCCGGCAAGGTCGTATGGGTGCGCGACCTGTGTCGCGTCGATGTCGACAAGGGCCGCCCGAATCGCATGATCGGCCTGATGATTGACGTGACCCAACAAAAAAATACCGAACTCGAGCTGGTGCAATCCGACAACCGCTATTCACTCGCCACCCGCGGATCCAATGACGGCATCTGGGATTGGAACCTGCAAACGGACGTCTTGCATGTGTCCCAGCGCTTCAATGAGATTGTCGGGCTGAGCAACACCGGCAACCTGCATGATGACGGCTGGCATTTTCTGCAACAGCTCATTGATCCCGATGACCATGAGCGCGTGCAGACGGCGTACCGCAGGCACCTGTCGGGCAACCGCCCCAACTTTTCGGTCGATTTTCGCGCTCGTCATGGATCGGGGCGATTGGTGTGGCTCAACTGGCGCGGGGTGGCCCAATTCGAAAACGGCGTTGCAGTTCGGATGGCCGGGTCGCTGAGCGACCTGGCCGAACGCGGCAGCTCTTACGACGCCTTGACCAACCTGCCCGGCCGGCCCTTGTTTCGCGATCGCCTCGAGCACGCCGTCGCGCTGCATCAAGACGGTGCCTCGAAACGTCGTGACACGCCGACACAAGGCGACAACACGATGTTCGCCGTGCTGCTGCTGGACCTCGATCAGTTCAAGGCAGTCAATGACACCCTTGGACACCATGTAGGTGACCAACTGTTGCAGAAGGTTGCGCGCCGGCTTGAGTCCTGCGTGCGGGCTGTTGATCTTGTCGCGCGCATGAGTGGCGATGAGTTCAACGTGCTGCTTGAATCTGTCGATCACGCGGGCGCAACCGATCGGGCCCGACAGATTGCCGCCGTCCTCGCGACCCCCTATCAGATCGGCACGCACACCGTGACCTGCGTCGCAAGCATCGGGGTGGTCAGCAGCCAGGCCGGCTTCGCGACCACCGATGACTACCTGCGCGCCGCAGACGCCGCCATGTACCAGGCCAAGAGCCATTCACTGGGCGTGTGCGTTTTTTCCGGAAAAGAGGACACAAAAAAGGGACAGGTTCATTTGCAAAACCTAATCAAATGAACCTGGCCCTTTTTTGGGCTAAGCACGGCAGGAAGCGGGGAAAGGGTTCAGAGACATTTTCAACGCTGAAAAATGTCTCTGAAGACTCATGTCGCCGCTTCCCGCTACTGATAAGTCGGAAACTGCCGCACGATGGGCGGCGTGTGGCCCATGGGCGAATGCGCGGGCAGCGCGAGGTAGGTGGCTCGCTCTTCGCGCACGCCGGGCTTCGTACCGTGCGGTGGCTCCAGCGCCTGCGCATTCACGTCGCTGATGATGTCGCGCAGCTTCATCACGTCGCGGACGATGGCATCCCCCATGATCGACAGCGTGACGTCGGATAGCTGGCCCAGCTGCCCGAACGGCGGAACGGTCGAATGGGGTCAGGTTCAGTTACTAAGCTTCAGGAAGTGAACCTGGCCCCGTTATTGGGCTTCGTACCGTGCGGTGGCTCCAGCGCCTGCGCATTCGCGTCGCTGATGATGTCGCCTAGCTTCATCACGTCGCGGACGATGGCATCCCCCATGATCGACAGCGTGACGTCGGATAGCTGGCCCAGCTACCCGAACGGCGGAATGGTCGAACGGTCGAACGGGGTCAGGTTCAGTTACTAAGCTTCAGGAAGTGAACCTGGCCCCGTTATTACTCAGGCCGACCCAGCAGAAGTCATGAAGATCACGAGAAACAGAAATCTCGGCAGATGTCACTTGGGGCTTATCGGCGTGCAGTGTTCGTCGCGGATCAAAGCGTTCTTCCAGTTGGTTTCCCAGGTCTTGCCGTTGTCTGGCGAGAAGGCCTGCTCCCATTTCGCTACGACTTGCGAACCCTTCGGGTTCACCGTCCAAATGAATCGCACGATGACGGGTTTGCCATTGTTGGTATCGTTGCCAGTGAACACGCCTACGTTGCCTTCGAATTTGCCGATGACGGGCGGCTGGATCATGCCGTCGGAGAAATGGTTGTCGACCCAGTAAATCCGCCACAACCCGGTCTTCGGATCGTAAGTGCGTAACGTCACGCCAATGAAATCCTTCAGGTAACTCGCGCGCATGATATCCATGCCACCGATGCCGCCAGGCAACGGGCTGCCTTCGTCGCAGGTGACGAAATCCTCCCACTGATGAGAGCCGACCAGACGTCCCACAAGGCGGTGATTGGGCATACGCCACTTGCCGTATTCAAAATCGAAATCGTGAGAACCATCGCGGGTCTGCGCGGTTTGGGCGGTGGCCGGCACCTGAGAGGTGGACGCGGCGCGAGATATGTCCGCGCAAAAAGAAACAATGACAATCGACACGCTGAGGGCGAGAAATGGGGGCAAGATTCGGAAACGCATGATAGGTACTCCAAAATAGATCGATAAGCGCCGATCAGGACGTGATCGGATATTCCATTTTCCCTTTCACACCATCGGCAATTTCAGCCCCTGCTCTTTCGCACACTCAACCGCAATCTCATACCCTGCATCCGCATGCCGCATCACGCCAGTGCCGGGATCATTCCAAAGCACCCGCGCAATCCGCTTGTCCGCCTCCACCGTGCCATCGCACACGATCACGATGCCGGAGTGCTGCGAGTAGCCCATTCCCACCCCGCCGCCATGATGCAGCGACACCCATGTCGCGCCGCCAGCCACGTTCAACATCGCGTTGAGCAGCGGCCAGTCGCTAACAGCGTCGCTGCCCTCGAACGGGATCAGGTTCAGTTACTAAGTTTCAGGAAGTGAACCTGACCCCGTTATTGCGTTATTGCAGCTTAACTCCCTCCGTCCCGGGTTCCGGGTTTCCGGGAAAAGTGCACTCTGCCCCCCTGTTTTCGGCCCGTCTGCTGTTTTGCCACACGTCGAGCAAAAAGCTCGGGAGCTCGGGAGCTCGGGCAAGCAGCTCGGCGCGCCGAGAGCCAAGCGGACGGAGGAAGTTAGCCCGGCTTAGCCTCCTCCGTCCCGGTTTCCCGGTACAAATCATGAAATCGTTGCACCCGGCTTAATACGTTCGACACTCTTCCATCGAATTCGTGTAATTGATGACCGATGGCTTCGTACACTTTTACCGCGTCAGAATGAGACACATTGGACAAAGTGGTAAGAAGACCAACCAAATCCTTCTGCAGCATTACGACATCGTTCTCTAGGTTCTCTTCAACTATTGATTTGTCGTTTATGCTCTCTGCGTGTTTCTGAATTTGTCCACTAAGGTGTCGCAGCAAATCAACCTTTATCGCTGCCTCCGAACCTTTTACTAATAGACTTCCTTTTAGTTCCACGAGCTTTACTTGTCGGTTGAATTTATAACTTAAAATTGACGCCACGAGGCTGATGCAAGAAATTGAAACGGCGATAAAAGATGCAACCAAAGTCAACCAGTCCTTTAAACTCATCGTCGCCTCCTAAAAAGCTACAGGGCAAAAAAAGGGGACTTGGCTAAGCTCGAAAAATCGGCCCGTTCATCCACTTGGCCAACCAGATTTAATTAGCCATGCCCCTTTGATTCGATTTGGCAGAACCGGGCAGCGCCACGTTCAGCGTTCCGGTCAAGCAACCTCCCTCGGTTTCGGCCAAGGCCGAGAAAGTGCACTCTGACCCTTGTTTTCATTCATGGGTTTCTCTTGAACCAATCCCAAGCTTCCTTTGGCAACATACCCTGCCTTCTCTTCAAGTCGATGCCAAGAACCAGATGGGTGGCTTTCATATTTAGATTTTTTGCCGTTTGGGTGAAATGATCCGAAAGTTCACCGGCGCTCAACTCCGACCCAATTAAATAACTGCTCTTAATGTAATGCCACCATCGCGTTATTTTTGGATGCCCCACAAATGCCTCATGGAATGGCTTGTATGGAATATTCGACTGCCGATCAAAGGTAACGATGTAGTAATTCATTTATCGTCTCCACCATTCGATTCGTGATCGATGAAGATCGGCTCTTTTATCGAGGCAACAATAGACACTTGTTCAATGATGTCACCCGCGATTTGCTTTGATTCCGTACCCATTGCTTCAAGCTCGTATTTCTTTATTCGTTGCACATGAGTCTCGGAACGACAAAAATCCGGATCTTGATGTGATTTCCATGCGTAAAGTGGAACGAATGAAAGGACAGGAACAACGATCAGAACACCGGCAATTATGTCGACAAAAGGGCGATCCGGAAACGCAACCAACAAAACAACTCCTGCACCAAGGCATAGAAGAAGGTATATCAAGAATGGCCGAAATCCGCTCGATTTCTCGGTCTTTGCGAACCAGTCTTGGGCGGATTTAACCCAGTCAAGGGGATTGAACGGATTTGGCAAAGAATTTCTCCATTTGTTAGCCCGCACTTGAAGCGTCGCATCTGAAACCAGGTCAGAGTCGACTTCTCCCAAATTGAAACTTCGCACTCCTGCCGTTCGCTAACATCGAACAGCCCGACCATTACTCGCTTGAACTGAACAAAAGGAGTCAAGTTCATTTCCCTGACTCTTCAACTCATCAAACCATCGGCAACTTCAACCCCTGCTCCTTCGCACACGCCACCGCATCCTCATACCCCGCATCCGCATGCCGCATCACGCCGGTACCCGGATCGTTCCACAGCACCCGCGCAATCCGCTTGTCCGCTTCCGGCGTACCGTCGCAGACGATGACCACGCCGGAGTGCTGCGAGTAGCCCATGCCTACGCCGCCGCCATGATGCAGCGACACCCAGGTCGCGCCGCCGGCGGTGTTGAGCATGGCGTTGAGCAGCGGCCAGTCGGAGACGGCATCGCTGCCGTCCTTCATCGCCTCGGTTTCGCGGTTGGGTGAGGCGACGGAACCGGAGTCGAGGTGGTCGCGGCCAATCACCACCGGCGCCTTCAGTTCGCCGTTGCGCACCATTTCGTTGAAGGCGAGGCCGAGCTTGTGGCGCTGGCCGAGGCCGACCCAGCAGATGCGCGCGGGCAGGCCCTGGAAGCTGATGCGCTCCTTGGCCATGTCGAGCCAGTTGTGCAGGTGATGGTCGTCGGGGATGAGTTCCTTGACCTTGGCGTCGGTCTTGTAGATGTCTTCCGGATCGCCGGACAGCGCGACCCAGCGGAACGGGCCGATGCCGCGGCAGAACAGCGGGCGCACGTAGGCCGGCACGAAGCCGGGGAACGCGAATGCGTTGGCGAGACCTTCGTCCTTCGCCATCTGGCGGATGTTGTTGCCGTAGTCGAAGGTGGGGATGCCCTGCGCGTGGAACGCGAGCATCGCCTCGACGTGGACGCGCATCGACAACTTGGCCGCGTCGCGCGTGCCTTCGGGGTCGGCTTTGCGTTGCTCAAACCACTGCTCCACCGTCCAGCCGCGCGGCAGGTAGCCGTTGACCGGATCGTGCGCGCTGGTCTGGTCGGTGACGGCATCGGGACGCACGCCGCGCTTGACCAGTTCGGGCAGCACGTCGGCCGCGTTGCCAAGCAGGGCGATGGATTTCGCCTCACCCGCCTTGGTGTATTTCGCGATGCGCGCCAGCGCGTCGTCCAGGTCGGCAGCCTGCTCGTCGACGTAACGCGTCTTCAGGCGCATGTCGATGCGGCTCTGCTGGCATTCGATGTTGAGCGAACACGCCCCGGCCAGCGACGCGGCCAGCGGCTGCGCGCCGCCCATGCCGCCGAGGCCGGCGGTGAGTATCCAGCGCCCTTTCAAGTTCCCGTTGTAATGCTGGCGACCCATCTCGACGAAGGTTTCGTAGGTGCCCTGCACGATGCCCTGCGAGCCGATGTAGATCCACGAGCCGGCCGTCATCTGGCCGTACATCATCAGGCCCTTCTTATCGAGCTCGTTGAAGTGCTCCCAGGTCGCCCACGCCGGCACCAGGTTGGAGTTGGCGATCAGCACGCGCGGCGCGTCCTTGTGCGTGGGGAACACGCCGACCGGCTTGCCGGACTGCACCAGCAGCGTCTCGTCGTCGTTCAACTCGCGCAGGCTGCGCAGAATCGCGTCGAAGCACTCCCAGTTGCGCGCCGCGCGACCGATGCCACCGTACACCACCAGCTCCGCCGGGTTCTCCGCCACCTCCGGATCGAGGTTGTTCTGCAACATGCGGAACGGCGCCTCGCTGAGCCAGCTCTTGCAGGAAAGCTCGGTGCCGCGCGGCGCGCGGATGGTACGGGTGGTGTCGATGCGGGTGGGGGCGTTCATGGGCGGGTCCTTCGAAGACGGCAAGACAAGGTACGAACACCGATTATGCGGCGCGCGCGCGGCCACCGCCAATCGGCATAGGTCGCCCTGGGTGCGGTCGGGCTTATGGCCGATTGCCGGGGTTGGGACAGCGGCAGAGACTGGTAAAGGGGATCCGGGGGAAACCGCCATAGCGAACTCCGAGGAGGCTGTCATGCACGCCACAGGCTTGATGACCCGGTTCACCGTTGTCGCCGCAATGCTTGTTCTCATGGGATCCACGCAGGCCGCTGACAAGAAAGCGCCGACCGATGCGCAAATGATCGCGAGCGCGATGCGCGCCGCACCGGCGCGGGTGGCAAGGGACGCGACGATCGTGGCGATGGAAGCGGACGGGACCATGCGCACGCTGCGCAAGGGCAGCAATGATTTCACCTGCATGCCGGACAACCCGGAGATACCGGGACCGGATTCGATGTGCATGGACAAGAACGCGATGGAATGGGCACACGCGTGGGCCGGGCACCAGCCGCCGCCGGCCGGCAAGATCGGCTTGATCTACATGCTGGAAGGCGGCACGGATGCGAGCAACACGGACCCGTACGCGAAGAAACCTGAAAGCGGCAACCACTGGGTCAAGACCGGGCCGCATTTCATGATCGTGGGTGCGGACCCGGCTTTTTACGACAACTACCCGAAGAATCCGGACCCCGACACGGCGGCGCCGTATGTGATGTGGGCCGGCACGCCGTACCAGCACTTGATGGCACCGATCAAGTAATCCGCACCGATTGCCAGGGTGCGAATGGATCCTCGTCTGCCGATTCGCGCCGCGTGCACGAATCGGCTCGCGAAAGTGCATCCCCTGGGAATTCCCGGGCGTGGCATCTCCCCACCATCGCCGGCCGCGACCCTGCCCATACCGGGTGATGGCATGTAACCGCTCGCCATGGCCGGGCGAATGTTCTGCATCGGCGGCAATTCCGGCGCCACGACCTGCCGCGCTTGATTCGGCGCGCATCTTCCAGGAGTCGCAACATGCAAGAAGAACGTTCCGCGCCCGAACGGCGCAAAGGCAACGCGGGCTCGTGGGCGCTGATTGTTGCCGCGGTGGCGGTCACCGTGGGCGTGCTCGGTTATGTCGGCGGTTGGCTGGCGCCACACCGGCTCACGCCCAAACGCCTGGTGGACCAGCTGCAAGACAACGCCGGCACGTTCGCCGGCTATCGCCGCAATCACGCCAAGGGCGTGTGCGTGACGGGTTACTTCCAGAGCAACGGCCAGGCCCAGGCGTATTCCGACGCGCAGGTCTTCGCACCCGGCCGCACCCCGCTGGTCGGTCGCTTCGCGATACCCGGCGGCAATCCGTATGCACCGGACAGCAGCGTGCCGATCCGCAGCATGGCGCTGCGCTTTGCGCAGGCCAACGGACAGCAGTGGCGTACCGGCATGAACAGCATGCCGGTGTTTCCGGTGTCGACGCCGCAAGCCTTCTACGATCAGTTGAAGGCGCAGCAACCCGATCCGGCCACCGGCAAACCGGACCCGACCAAAGTGGCAGCATTCTTTGCCGCGCATCCGGAAACGGCGGCATTCCGCGCCTGGGCGAAGACGGCGAAACCGTCCGCCAGTTTCGCGACCGAAAGCTACTGGGGTCTCGATGCGTTCGTCTTCGTCAACAGCGCCGGCAAGCGGCAGCCGGTGCGCTGGCGCATGGTGCCCGAAGCCACCGATACCGGCAGCAACGCAGGCAACGGCGGCAATCCGGACTATCTGGCGAGCGACCTGACGCAACGCCTGTCGCAGGGGCCGCTGCGCTGGCATCTGCTGGTGACGCTCGCGCAAGCGGGTGACCCGACCAATGACGCCACCAAGACATGGCCGGCCGACCGCCCCACGATCGACGCCGGCGCGCTGGTGCTCGAGCACACCGAGCCGCAGGAAAGCGGCCCCTGTCGCGACATCAACTATGACCCGCTGGTGCTGCCCGACGGCATCGAGGCCTCCGACGACCCGCTGCTGCCCGCGCGTTCGGCCGCCTATGCCGACTCCTACCTGCGACGCACCAGCGAGGAAGCCCACCTGCCCGGCACCGCCGTTGCGCATCCGAAGCCGGAGATCAAGCCATGAGGTCCGACGCGAACACCTTCTCCCTGCCCGCCCGTGTGCTGCACTGGCTGATGGCCATCATGATTCTGGCGATGCTGTTCATCGGGGTCGGCATGGTGGCCTCCGTATCCGAGCGCCATGAATGGCTGCTGCGCATCCACAAGCCGCTGGGCATCGCGATCCTGATCCTCGCCGTGGTACGGCTGACAGTACGCCTGCGTCATCCACCGCCCGCACTGCTGGCCGATCTGCCCGCCGTGCAGAAACTGGCGGCGCATGCCTCGCACTGGTTGCTCTACATCCTGATGCTGGCGATGCCGCTGATCGGCTGGGCCATGCTTTCGGCCGGCGGTTATCCGGTGATGCTGAGCGACTCGCTGCGGCTGCCGCCGATCTTCCCGGTCAGCCCTGTCGCCTTCGCCGTCCTGCGTCACATGCACAGCTGGTTCGCGCTGCTGTTGTTCCTGACGTTTCTCGCCCACATGGCGGCGGCGCTGTATCACGGACTGATTCGCCGCGACGGGGTGTTGTCGAGCATGATCCATGGCGGAGACGAAACGAAGCTGATCGAGCCAGCCGCGTTGCCGGAGGCCGGCGGTCTGAATCATGCATTGAACGGCCCCGATGGCGTCGCGGATACCACACAGGCTCCTGTGCGTCCCGACTAGTCCGCAAGTACCACGATCTCATGGGCGCATGAAGATCGGCGGACGTGACGGTCGGCCAGGTCATGGTTCGGCATGAAGCGAACCATCAGCCCGGCGACGGCGCCCTGGCCACCACATGGCCGCCTGAATGCGTCTGCAGGATCAGCGCCGCGCGCATCCGCGTGGCCACCTTCTTCATTTGCGGATCGCTGCCGAAGTGCGACTCAAAGTAGTCGACCGTATCTTTCAGTCCCGCCCGCGGCTGGTGCTCCTGGATATCGGCACGCAATATCCAGCCATAGGGGTTCTCCGGATGGAGCTTGATGAGCTGGTCGGCGACATCCCAGCCCTTGTTCCAGTCGTGCGCCCAGTGCACCAGCATGTCGCCGAGCTGACCCAGCACCCACATGTCGTCGGGGTCGATCGCGAGCGCCGCACGAAAATCCTGCTCGGCATGCGCATAGTCGTCCATCGACTCATAGGCATGGGCGCGGACCTTGAACGCATTCTCGTCGCGCGGCGAGGCCGCGATCACCCCGCTGGCCTCGGTCACCGCCCATGCCGCCTCGTCGAAATCGACCAGATCGTAGGCGCGACGAATCCGTGCGTCATCCTGATTCGGGTCGAACCGCAACGCCTCGGACAGATAGATCAGTGACACTTCGGGATATTCGCCGCCGCTGGCGGAGTTTCCCGCTTTCACCAGGCAGCCGCTGCTTGCGGCCTGGTCGAGCGCTGCCGGATACGCAGCCAGTTCGGTGGCCTTGTCGCAATTGCAGTTGTCGACCTCGTAGAACGGCTCTTCCGACTGCAGCAGCACCAGCAGCGGATTGTCCTTCGCGTGGGCCTGCGCCTGGTCGGCAAGCTGCCTCATCGCCCGCAGCGAGCCACCCCATTTCGGTTGCTCCAGCCACATCTGCATGCTGTAGATCGAGTAGTTGTCGGGCGCGATGGCTAACCCGCGCCTGGCAGCATCGAGCGCATAGGCACGGCCAAGACTGAGGCCGCCGGCCTTGACCATGGCGCTGTACGCCGGCGTGAGCCGAGGATCGAGCTTGATCGCGTGGCGCAGGTCGGTATCAGCCTGGGCCAGCAGTTTATCCATCGCATCGATGTTGCTCTGCGGCGTGTCCGCCATGTAGCCGCCGCCGCGCGCCTGGTAGGCCATCTCCACATAGGCGTAACCACTGGCGGCCCAGGCGAAAGCACTGTTCGGCGAATCGCGCTTCCATGCATCCAGCGTCGGGCGGATATCGAACGAACCGTTGTAGAAATCCTCGTAGAACGTGCGGTCCAGCCGCCCGTGGGCATCGGGCAGGGTCAGCTGATCCTGCAGTGCCTGCGCGAGGCGGCGGTCGGCTTCCGCGGCGTGGCCGCCCTGGACCAGTTGCTGCACCTCGGCAAACGAGATCACCGGCTGGTAGCGGTAGTGGCAATACGCACTCACCGCGTCATGCGGCCAGTGGCTGCGTGGCGGATCGGGATAGGCGAGGCAGCGCTGCAGCGGATCCTTGATCGTTTCGGCCCGCTTGGCGGCGTCGAGAAACGTATTCGCCTCGGCACGCGTGAAGAGGTGACGTTTGGCAGGGTCCAGATGAATCGGTGCAGGCAGGTGCGCCAGGCGGGCCTGCATCTGGGTCTGCAGATGGGTGATCTGCGCCATTCCCGACCAGATGCCCCATGCCCACTCGCCGATGCCAAGCAGGATGATCGCGACAATCAACAGCCAGCGTGGACCCATGTCTTGCCTCCCCCAGGCAGATGAGCGCCGACATTATCACCGGCCCGGCGTTGATGTCAGTCCAGCTCGCTCGCGTTATCAGCACGGTGCCTGGCAATGCTCATCGAAGGTCATGTGCATCGAAGTGTGGTATCTCTTCGCGCCCTCTTCGCATGACGTGGTCCCTAGTAAGCCCCGATGCTGCGGATGGCAGTAGCGGTATTTCACGCCTTGCATGCAACAAGGCACCGAACAGCTCGCCTGCATGAGTTCCATGCACAGACCAAAGGACGCCCAAGATGAGTGTTACCTCGCCGAACGGGCCATTTGTGATGGTGGTGGAAGACGATCTGATGATTGCCGCCACGCTGGAGATTGCGCTTGAGTCCAGGGACTACCGGATACTCGGCCCGGTCTCCACGGTGGAGGAGGCACAACAGCTGCTTGAGACGTCGGAACCGGATATCGCACTCATCGATTACCGGCTGGCCACGACGACGACCGAGATCCTGCTGTCACCGCTCAATTCGCGGCACATACCGATATGCGTCCTGACCGGAGCGGACGAGCTGCCAGCGGTCTATGCGGGCTGCACGGTACTGCAAAAGCCGTTCCGGCTGAATGCGTTGCTCGATGCGCTGCAACAGACGCGACCGCACTAATCAACTTGACCGACAGCTTGCGCCAGCACGGTCAGGCAGCACTGCACGGCATCCTGAAGACAAAGCAGGTGCCGGTCTCGGCAGTCGATGAAACACCCAGGGTGCCGTGGTGCGACTTCGCTACTTCCGCCGCGATGTACAGGCCCAGCCCCAGGCCCGGTTGCGGGGCCGCTTCCGCACTACGGGTGAATGGCTGAAACAGGCGATCGATCTTTTCAGGGGGAATCGGCGGGCCGCCGTTGGTCACGGACAGCATGAAGCCCTGCGCGTCCGTCATTGCCGTGACGGCTACCGGCTGGTCGGCCACACCGTGGACAACCGCATTGTTGAGCAGGTTCGCCAGCAACTGTGCGATACGGCGCGCGTCGGCCTTGATGGGTCGTTCGATGGCCATGGCCACACGGATGTCACAGCCCGGATGGCTTTCCTGCACTTCGGCAATGACATGGCCCAAAGCGACGGCGAGATCGTCGGACCGCTGCAGCGCCACCGGGATACCGCCTCCAAGCCTGCCACGCGCAAAGTCGAGGATGTTCTCGATCATCTCGGCCATGCGGTCGCAGCTGCGCTGGATGTGCTGGACGACTTTCTGGCTGCGGCCATCCACCTGCGTCTGCAGGATGTCCGCGCCTACCTGGATCGCACTGAGCGGGCTGCGCAGATCATGCCCGAGCACCGCGATGAACTGCTCGCGCAGTTTTGCCGTCTGCTGGGCATCCAGCAGCGCGCTGGTGCTTTGTTCGAGCCGTTCCGCTGCCTCGAGCTCCGCTGCAATCAGCTTCGCGAACAGTTGCAGCGTCTTGACGACACTGGGATTGTCGAGCTTGGCCGGCAGCGGATCGAGCGCGCACAGCGTGCCGAAGAATTCGCCGCCGGTGCGGAAGATCGGGATCGAGACGTAGCTTTCAAAGCCGTACTGCTTCGGCGTCGGGTGATGCGCGAACTGTGGATGGCCGCTGGCCTCGCCGAAGATGATCGGCTGGTGGTGCTGCCGGATCTCGTTGCAGATCGTGGATTCCAGCACCAGCTCGCCGCCGGGTTGCAGGCCGAAACCGATCTGGTCGTACACCGAGCAGGCTGTCCACGTGGTATCGGTGACGCGGGCAATCGCCGCAAAGCGCATGCCGGTCGTATGTGCGACGGCCTGCAGGATCATCGGCACCGAGCCGAGATGGCCGATCGCCTCCACATCGGCGGCGACCGACCTGTAGGGCGAAACTGCAGGCATACCGTTTGTGTCCATGGCCGGGAGCTTAGCGGTACGGCGAAAAACTTGTCAGCACGAATCGATCGAGGCAGCGGCGGGTTGCGCTATGCAGCCGGCGACGACAGTCGCGGTCCCGTCACCGGCCTGCCAGGGCATGCGGTCCGGCACTGGCGATCCGGCCTACCAGGGCGGAGGCTGTGGCGTAGCGCAATGCACTGGGAGAAGCGCATGTCACGCAAACCATGGTTGTCGCTCCTGCTGCCGATGATCTGCCTGCCCGGCGCGTTTGCGGCGACAGCGCTGCCCGGCACGGACAAGGCGGCATGCGAGGTATGGCAGCGCGAGCTGTCGTTTGCCCGGAGCGTGCAGCAGCACAACACCGCTGCATTCGCATCACATATCGCGACCGATGCGGTATTCGATGCGAACACCGGCAGGCCGGTGCGCGGATCGACGGCGATCGTCAAAAGCTGGGCGGCGATCATCGCCGGCAGGACCGTTCAGCTGAGCTGGTATCCGCAACATGTCGTGGCCGCGGGTGACGGGAATCTCGCGTATTCCAGCGGCGCCTACCTGTTCGAGGATCCGGCGCCGAAAGCGAATCCGCGTTACACGATCGGCAAATTTTCCACGGTGTGGCGGCGGGACCAGGATGGCGTGTGGCGTGTCACGTTCGATGGCGGCGACGAGGGCAAACCGGCCAGCGACGCCGAAGCGGCGGCATTTCACGCAGGCCTGCAACTCCGGTGCCCGGCAGGTGCCGGCAAGGGCTGACTGGCGGCCTGGCATTGATGTCCGAAAACGGCGAGTCTGCTGGCCTGTCCGGTGCTAGCCTGCACGCATGTCCGAACCTTCCATCGCCACCCTGCCCGACGTCCATGTCTGCGAAAAAGCGCGCCTGAGCCGCGACGCGCGTTTCGACGGGCTGTTCTTCACTGCGGTCACCAGTACGCGTATTTACTGCAGGCCGGTGTGTCCGGCCCCGTCGCCGAAGCCGGCGAACATCCGTTATTACGCTAACGCCGCCGCCGCGGAGGCAGCGGGCTTCCGACCCTGCCTGCGCTGCCGGCCGGAGCTGGCTCCTGGCAATGCGGTATGGCAACGCGGCGAGCATGTGGTGGCACGCGCGTTGAAGCTGATCGACGCAGGCCTGTTGACGGATCACTCGCTGGAGCAGCTGGCGGCACGCGTCAACATCGGTGCGCGCCAGTTGCGCCGGTTGTTTGTCGCGCATCTCGGCGCGCCGCCGATGGACGTGCACACGACACGCCGCCTGCTGTTCGCGAAGCAGTTGCTGACCGAAACCGCACTGCCGGTGACCGAGGTGGCGCTGGCCTCGGGCTTCGGCAGCCTGCGTCGCTTCAACGCCGCATTTGCACAGGCGAACCGCATGCCGCCGCGCGAATTGCGCCGACAGCCGCGCGCGGCAACCGGTGAAGCACTGGTGTTGCGGCTAGGCTATCGGCCGCCATACGACTTCGAGGCCTTGCTGAGCTTTCTGCGCACGCGTTCGCTGCCGGGCGTGGAGCTGGTCGATGAGCACAGTTACATGCGGGTGTTCGGCCCCGCCAATGCACCGGGCTGGCTGCGACTGAGCGCGTGGCCGAAGGCGGAGCATGCATTGAAGCTGGAATTGCATTGCCCGCAACCGGCGCAACTGCTGTCGGTAGTGACCCGGCTGCGGCGGATGTTCGACCTCGATGCGGACCCGCAGGCGATCACCGCCACACTCGGTGCCGGTGGCGTGCTGAAACCGCTGCTGCGCAAGCGCCCCGGCTTGCGTCTGCCGGGCGGATGGGATGGCTTCGAGATCGCGGTACGTGCGGTGCTGGGCCAGCAGGTCAGCGTCGCCGCCGCACGCACGCTGGCGACACGCATCGTGCATCGCTACGGCGAACCGCTGGCGATGCCGCTGATGCCTGGACTCGAACGGCTGTTCCCTTCGCCGGAGCGATTGGCTGAGGCGGACCTGCGCGAGGTCGGCGTGACCATCGCGCGCGCCGCCACGATCCGCGGCATCGCGCAGGCGTTGCTGGACGGCCGCATCGATTTTCGTGCGGAGCAGCCACTGGACGAATTCGTGGAGCGTTGGGTTGCCCTGCCCGGCATAGGCGAATGGACCGCGCACTACATGGCGATGCGTGCACTGAGTCATCCGGATGCGTTCCCCGCCGCCGACTTGATCCTGCGCCGTGTGGCCGCCGGTGATGCACCCGAGCTGAGCACGAGGGCACTTACCGAACTGGCCGCCGCATGGCGCCCATGGCGCGCGTATGCGGTGATGCATCTATGGCGCAGCGCAAGCGATGCAGCGCCGGTAAAACGGAGCAAATCATGAGCACCGAAACGATCCACTACGACGAGATGCGCTCGCCGATCGGCACACTACGCCTGGTGGCTGATGCACAGGGCCTGCGCGAGGTGTGGTTCGAAACCGGTCGGCATCAGAAAGTGCCGTCACCGACATGGGTGCATTCGTCCAGGGCACTGGCTTTCGCACGGGTGCAGCTGGAGGAATATTTCGCCGGCGAACGACAGGTATTCGAATTGCCGCTGCATCCGCTCGGCACACCGTTCCAGCTTGCCGTGTGGGAGGAGCTCGAGCGGATTCCCTATGGCGTCACGATCAGCTACGGCGAAGTGGCCCGGCGCATCGACCAACCCGCCGCCGTGCGTGCCGTGGGCGCCGCGAACGGGCGCAACCCGCTGCCGATCGTCGTGCCCTGCCATCGCGTGATCGGCAGCAACGGCAGCCTCACCGGCTTCGGCGGCGGCCTGCCGACGAAGCGGTTTCTGCTGGCGATGGAAGAGCGTGTCGCGCGGGGTGATCTGTTTGGTGGCCCGCAATAAGTTGCCGGCGCGTCACCGGATCTGCCCCCACCTCGTCATTCCGGCGCAGGCCGGAATCGCACTTGCTTCTCACCTCACCACCGATAGATGGCTGGTTCGTTGCCAATGAAGCGATTCCGGCCTGCGCCGGAATGACGACTCGGGACTACGCGCAGGAGTCGCGGCTTGCGGCTGCACAGCTGCCTGATATCACTTGATTTTGCTCGATATTGACGCCCTGAAATTTTCATGTATACACTGTATACATGAAGAAACTCACCACGCCGGAGAAGATCCTCCGCGCCGCCCACAAGCTGTTCGACCGCGAGGGTGCCGACGCCGTAAGCATGCGCCGCGTCGCCGACGCCGTCGGCATCACGCCGATGGCGATCTACCGGCATTTTCCGAATCGCGAGGCGCTGCTGAAGAGGCTGTCCGACGACGCCTTCAACACGACTGCGCAAACCTGGACACAGCGTGCCAGCGACCCGGACGTGCTCAAGCGCCTGATGGCGTTGCTGGAGCCCTACCTCGACTACGCGCTGGCGCACCCGCACCTGTTCGACCATGCCTTCTCGGTGCGTCGCGACGATGCACGCCGTTATCCGGAAGACTTCCACGCACGCCGCTCGCCGACATTCAATGTCGCCCTGGACACGGTCATCGAGGGCATGGTGCAAGGCGTGCTGAAACAGGACGACCCGTACGACGTCACGATGGCGGTATGGGCGCAGCAGCACGGCCTGATCGCGCTCTACCGCGCCGGCCGCTTCAGTTACGACGAGGCGCAGTTCCGCGCCTTCTACCTGCAATCGCTGGGGAGATTGATCGATGGCATCAAGGCTTGATCGTTTCGCGTTGCCGGCATGGCTGACAACGACCGCACTGGCCGCGCTGTGCTGGTGGTTCGGCAGCGGCGTGCACCCGCTGTGGTGGCTGACCTGGCTGGCACCGCTGCCGGTGCTGTGGCTCGCGCCACGGGTTCGCGCCCGCTGGGCGGCGCTGGCGGCCTTCGTCGCGTACGCGGTCGGTGGGTTCGATCAATGGGGCTACCTGCACGGCTACATCGGCCTGCCAATGGCGACGATCATCTATGCCATCGGCATGCCTGCCCTCGTGTTCGCCTTGTGCGTGCTGCTGTTCCGGCGGCTGTTGCTGCGTGGCCACGCGCTCGCGGCCACGCTGGCGCTGCCGGTGGTGTGGGTCGCCGTCGAATACATCAGCAGCCTGACCTCGCCGCACGGCACGTTCGGCAGCATCGGCTACACGCAGATGGATGCGCTGCCGGTGATCCAGGTTGCCGCCATCGCCGGCATCTGGGGCATCGGTTTCCTGGTGCTGCTGTTGCCCGCCGCGATCGCCGTGCAAACCGTGGCCGAAGCGCCGAAGCGCAGCCGCATGTCGGCTGCGGCGATGACCGCGCTGCTGATCGTGGCCGCCATCGGCTACGGCAGCTGGCGACTGCAGGCACCGGCCACGTCGACGCTGCGCATCGGCCTGGTATCGCTGGAGAAACCGATCCGCCCCGCACTGCACGATGCCGATGGGCAGGCGCTGGAAGCGCGTTACGTGGATGCAATCGGTCGCCTCGCCGACAAGGGCGCGAAGATCGTGCTGATTCCGGAAACCTCCTTCGCCACCGCCGACGCCAGCGTGCCCGCATTCGCACAGCTGGCGCAGCAGCACGACCTGATCGTGGATGCGGGCATCGACTTCAAGGGTGATCCGCACGCCGAACGCAACATGGTGATGGTGTTCCGGCCGGGTACCGCCGCGCCGGCCACCTACAGCAAGCATCACCTGATCCCCGGCTTCGAAAGGCAGTACACGCCGGGCGACAACTACACCCTGCTCGACGGCACGCCACGGATCGGACTGGCGATCTGCAAGGACATGGATTTCCACGACATCGGCCACGCCTATGCCGCCCGCGATGCGCAACTGCTGCTGGTGCCGGCGTGGGATTTCAGCATCGACGGCTGGCTGCACAGCCGCATGGCGATCCTGCGTGGTGTGGAAAGCGGGTTCGCGATCGCACGTGCCGCCCGGTCCGGTCGCCTCACCTTGAGCGACGACCGTGGCCGCGTGCTGGCCGAAGCCTCCAGCGAGAAGCACGATGCCGAGCTGGTGGGTGAGCTGCCGCTGCACGAGACACGGACGCTATACGCGCGCTGGGGCGACTGGTTCGTCTGGCTGGATCTGGCCACGCTGATCGTGCTGCTGACGCTGGCCTTGCGTCCCATTCACCATTGAGGCCGGCACCATTGAATCGGGTGCCACTGAAGCGGGCGCTCAGCCGCTGCTGGTCGGTGCCGGTTGGGTCCGCGGCACGACGCGCGGAAGGTCAGCGGCGTTCTGCTGGCGATTCAGCAGGTCCTGCTGGCTGGCACGATCACGATCCTGCTGTGCGCGGTCGGCCTGCTCGATCTGCTGCTGCGCCTGCGCATTATTGGCAAGCGGCAGTTTGGCGTTATCCGACACATTCTGATGCAGCTGCTGTTGCTGCTGGCTCTTCTGCAGTTGGTCGCGCGTCTGCTGCTGTTGCACGGTCTGCTGGTACTGCGCGGCCTGTGCCCGGGTGGACTGCGCGGCACAGGCCATGCCGAGGGGTGCCAATACGGCAATGCCGACTAGCACCAGTGCATGCGTAACGGAAAAGTGCGTGATGACACGTGTAATGGTCATGGCAGTACGCGATCATGTGGGGATGACTTGTCGCATCGTAGGACTCCCCACATGAAAATCCCGTTTCGCCCGCTACTGTGTTTGCTGGTGGCATTCAGTGCCGGTTGTGCCACGCAACCACCTGTCACGCCGACATCTGCAGCGACGAGCGTCAACCAGCCCGCACCGCTGCTGCTGATCTCGATCGACGCCTATCGCCATGACTATATCGACCGTGGTCTCAGCCCCACCTTGGCAATGCTGGCGAAGACCGGTGTGCAGGCGGCGTCGATGCAGCCCTCGTTTCCGTCGCTGACATTCCCGAACCACTACACCATCGTCACCGGCCTGTACCCGGATCACCACGGGATCGTCAACAACACGATGTTCGATCCGCAACTGGGCAAGTTCTCGCTGGGCAACCGCAAGGCGGTCAGCGACGGACGCTGGTGGGCCGAAGGTACGCCTATCTGGGAAACCGCCGATGCACATGGCCTGCGTACCGCGACGATGTTCTGGCCCGGCGCCGAGGCAAACATCCACGGTCACCACCCGGATGAGTGGATGCCCTACGACGGCAAGGTGACACCGGATCAGCGGGTCGATCAAGTGCTGGCATGGCTGGACCAGCCAGCCGGGCAGCGACCGACCTTCCTCACCCTGTATTTCGATGCGGTCGATCACGCCGGCCACAAATACGGACCGGATACGCCGCAGGTGGACGATGCGCTGCGCGAAACCGACGAAGCCATGACACGGTTGGTGCAGGGACTCAAGCAACGTGGCCTGTTCGACAAGATCAACCTGATCGTGCTGGCCGATCACGGCATGGCCGGCGCTCCGCTGTCGAACAGCGTACTGCTCGACAAGCTGATCCCGCTCGACCAGGTGCAGACCGTGGCCATGGGCATCCTGGCCGGATTCAATCCGAAAGACGGCAGCGCTAAGGCGGTCAGCGATTTCGCCGCGATCGAACATCAGCTCGAACAGCCGCAGCAGCACATGCAGTGCTGGGACAAGACGCGGGTGCCGGCGCGCCTCCACTACGGCAGCAATCCGCGCGTGCCGCAACTGCTGTGCCTGGCCGATGTCGGCTGGCGCGTCACCACCACCGATTACCTGGAAAGCCACAAGGACAATGTCAGCATCGGCGAACACGGCTACGACAATGCCGATCCGCTGATGCAGGCGCTGTTCGTGGCGCACGGCCCGGCGTTCCGCGTGGACGCGAAGGTTCCGGCGTTCCCGAATGTGGACGTCTATCCGCTGATGACCCACCTGCTCGGCTTGCCGGCCGCTGCGAACGATGGCGATTACGACGCGGTGAAGGACATGCTGAAACCCGCCTCGCGGTGAGCCTTTGCCCCCTCCCCTGCTCGCAGGGGAGGGCTGGGGTGGGGTGCTCTTGCCCGGACTTCAGATCAAGAGCCTTACCCCCTCCCGGCCTCCCCCTGCGAGCAGGGGGAGGAGGAATGCAGGCGCTACGGCATCGCGCCCCGGCTCATCGGCGTGGGCGGCGTCGCCACGTTCACCAGCGGCGGCAGGCGGAACAGCCGCAATGCAATCAGCAGGCCGGCCAGCACCAGCGTACCGACGAACAGCGCCACACCGTTCCAGCCGTGCGCGGCGTAGAACAACCCGCCGCTGGCACCGGCCACGCTCGATCCCATGTAGTACGAGAACAGGTACATCGACGAAGCCTGTGCCTTCGCCGCGCCGGCGCGGCGGCCGACCCAGCTGCTGACGATCGAATGGCCGCCGAAGAAACCGAAGGTGACCGCCACGATGCCGAGCATGATCAGCAGCAGCGGCTTCATCATCGTCAACGCCACGCCGACCAGCATCAGCGCGAACGCCGTCCACAATACCTTGCGCCGCCCGAGCTGGCCGGCCAGGTGGCCCATCCATGCCGAGCTGAACGTACCGACCAGGTAGATGCCGAAGATCAGCCCGACCACCGCCTGGCTCAGGTTGTACGGCGGCGCCAGCAGCCGGTAGCCGAGGTAGTTGTAGACGGTGACGAAGGCGCCCAGCAACAGGAAGCCCTCGGCGAACAGCCATGGCAGGCCAGGGTCGCGGAACATGCCGCCGAAGCGACCCAGCAGCGTGCGCCAGCGCAATGGCTGTGGCACGAAATGCCGCGACGGCGGCAGCGCACGCCAGAAGATCAGCGCGGCCAGCACGCCGATCACGCCGACCACACTCACCCCGAACCGCCAGCCGAAGAAATCCGTGAGCACGCCGGTGATCAACCGGCCGCCCATGCCGCCAACCGCACTGCCACTGATGTAAAGGCCCATGCCCAGGCCGATCGACTCGACGTCCATTTCCTCGCTGAGATAGGTCATCGCCACCGCCGGCAGCCCGCTCAGGGTCAGCCCAAGCAGGGTGCGCACCAGCAACAACGCCGGCCAGTTCGGCATCATCGCGGTCACCAGCACCAGCAGCGCGGATGACAACAGCGACGCCACCATCACCGACTTGCGCCCCCAGGCATCGGACAGCGCGCCGGCAAACAGCATCGCGAACGCCAGCACGCCGGTGGTCAGCGACAGCGACAAGGCACTGACCGCCGCGCTCACGCCGTAGTCATGGCTGAACTCCGGCATCAGCGGCTGCACGCAGTACAGCAGACCGAACGTGGCGAATCCGGCAGCAAACAGCGCCAGGTTGGTGCGCCGGAACGCCGGCGTGCCGTGATGGATCGTCGATGTCGCCTCGATGCCGTTCATCGGCACAGTGTAGTCGCCGCATCGTGCCGGTGGTCGTGCTACTCGGCGTACCCTCGCGCAAAGAACGCCACGATCAGTCCGAACAGCAGCATCGCCAGCAGGTTCTCGACAAGCGACAGTGTCGTGAAATGCGGCTTCGGCCACGCCGCGGAGAGTGGCACGACCACATATTCCATCACCACGAACACCACCACGCCGTACAACACGCCAGCCGTCACCCAGCGCCGGTTCAACCAGGTCAATTGCCGCGCGGCAAACACGAAGATCGCCGCGATCAGCAATGACATCGCCCACTGCAGACCCAGCCCCAGCAGCGAGACCGGCATACCGCCCTGGAACGCAGCCTTGCCCAACACGCCGCTGGCAATGGCGCGCAGGATGACGAGAGGGCTGAGCCCGTTGATCAGCGATGCAGCACCGATGTCGATCGTGCCGGCGACGAAGCCGCCGTAAAGGATCGCGGTCAAAGTGGATGAACGTGTGTCTGTCATGGACGATTACCCTCGGGCCAGAGCCACGCAGCGAATGGAAGTGAATGCCACTTGCCGCCAACGATGCCGCTCCGGCGTGGCAATGCAATGGAACCAATCCATCAGGCGGATCGGCCTGCCACGAGATACGCCACCGTACCCGCACCTACATGTGCCAGCAGTCATGCCGCATCCTTGAACGCCCTGGCCATGCATGCACGCTCGTCATTGACGCCCGGCTTCAGGCAGGCTGCATGTCCGGTGCATGCCATACCCACCGTGCTGCATGCGATGCATTGCCTCCCTGGCCATCCATGGCAAACACGACGGCGCGCCGCGGTGCCACGCGAAGTTCGGCGCCGAGCTGCAGGCCCAGCCTCGCCACGTCCTCGCCGCCCACGTCGACCTCAAGAATCTGCCTGATCGAGGGAACATCCAGCTCCAGATGGGCCACGCTGCCTGCGAGGTAGATGTGACGCAGCCGGGCCGTCCATCCCGGCTGGCCTGCCGCCACGCCCAGCGACAGATGTTCCGGACGCACGTAGGCGAGCGCATGCGCATGTCGGGCTATCCATGGGTCGTCTTCGAGCACCCAGTCACCTGTACCCAAACACTGATTTTCACGAATGAGTGGAAGCTTGTTCACCTTGCCGATGAATTCGCAGACGAAGGGGGTTGCCGGCTGCTGGTAGATTTCTTCCGGCGTACCGACCTGTTCGATGCGACCACGGTTCATCACCGCGATACGGTCGGCGAGTTCCAGCGCCTCCTCCTGATCGTGGGTGACGAAGACCGTGGTCAACCCCAGGTCCTCGTGCAGTTCACGCAACCAGCGACGCAAGGTGACCCGGACCTGTGCATCGAGTGCACCGAAGGGTTCGTCGAGCAGCAACAGCTCCGGCTCGACCGCGAGCGCACGCGCAAGCGCCACGCGCTGACGCTGTCCGCCGGACAGCTGCGTCGGATAGCGGTTGCCGTAACCATCCAGTTGCACGCGTTTCAGCAACTGCCCCACGCGCCCGGAGATCTCTGCAGCGGACGGCCGCAACCTGCGTGACCGGACACGCAACCCGAACGCCACGTTCTCCGCCACGGTCAGATGCCGGAACAATGCGTAGTGCTGGAACACCAGCCCGACCTTGCGCTCGCGTGCCTGGGCGGCCAGGAAATCACGCCCGTGCAACTGCGCCGTGCCGCTGTCGGGATAGTCCAGCCCCGCGAGGATGCGCAGCAAGGTGGTCTTGCCTGATCCCGAAGGCCCGAGCAACGCGAGAAACTCGCCGGGTGCCATGGCAAGACTCACATCGTCGAGTGCCGGGGCACCGGTGAAGCGGCGGCTCAGATGCGAAAGTTCCAGAGTCATGGTGGCTCTCAATGACCGCCGGGCGCATGCGCCGCAATCTCGTTGCCGTAGCGCCATTCCAGCAGCGTCTTGGTCGCCAGTGTCAGCAACGCCAGCAGCGCGAGCAGGGTCGCCACGGCGAAGGCGCCGACGTAGTCGTACTCGTTGTAACGCATCTCCACCTCCAGTGGCATCGTCGTGGTCAGGCCGCGGATATGCCCGGAGACGACGGACACGGCACCGAATTCGCCCATCGCGCGGGCATTGCACAGGAGCACGCCATAAAGCAGCGCCCAGCGGATATTCGGCAAGGTCACCCGGAAGAACATCTGCCAGCCACCGGCTCCCAGCACGCGTGCGGCCTCCTCTTCATCGCTGCCCTGCGACTGCATCAGCGGAATCAGCTCGCGCGCCACGAAGGGCAAGGTGATGAAGATGGTCGCCAGCACCAGGCCTGGAACCGCGAAGATGACTTTGACGCCGTGCTGGTCGAGCCAGGGTCCGAACCAGCCTTGCGCACCGAACAGCAAGACATAGACCAGGCCGGAAATCACCGGTGACACCGAAAACGGCAAGTCGATGAAGGCGCCAAGCAGCGCCTTGCCGCGAAACTCGAAACGGGCGATGGCCCAGGCTGCGGCCACGCCGAACACCACATTCAGCGGTACGGAAATCACAGCCACCAGCAAGGTCAGGCGGATCGCGGACAGGGCTTCGCCCTGCCCGATGGTCGACAGGTAAACATGGATGCCCTGGCGAAGCGCCTCGACAAACACCACGGCCAGGGGCAGCAACAGGAAGATCACGAGGAAGCCGCTGGCCGCCAGGATCAGCAGCATGCGCGCGATCCGGCGCGGCCAGCGGAGCTGTCGCCTCGGCCTGCTCATTGCGGCCGCTCCGCCCAGCGCCCGCTCCAGCGTTGCAGCAAGGAAATCAGGATCAGCAGCACGAACGAGGCGAACAGCATGACGACACCCAGCGCCGCGGCACCTGCATAGTCGAATTCCTCGAGTTTCTCCACGATGAGCAGCGGCGCGATTTCCGAGCGCATGGGGATGTTGCCGGCGATGAAGATCACCGAGCCGTATTCGCCGACCGCCCGTGCCAGCGCCAGCGCGAAACCGGTCAGCAGCGTCGGCACCAGCATCGGCAGGATCACCCGGAAGAAGGTCTGCATGTGGCTCGCGCCCAGGCTTTCGGCAGCCTCCTCGACGTCACGATCCAGTAACTCCAGTACCGGCTGCAGCGTGCGCACGACGAATGGAAAGCCGACGAAAACCATCGCGAGGATCACGCCTGGTGGCGCATAGGCTACCCGGATGCCCCATGACGTAAGCCAGCGGCCCAGCCAGCCGTTGGGCGCATACAGTGCTGTCAAGGCGATGCCGGCGACGGCCGTGGGGAGCGCAAAGGGCAGATCGACCAGCGCATCGAACAGACGTCGCCCCGGGAAGCGATAACGCACCAGCACCCATGCCACCAGCAGGCCGAAGCCGGCATTGATCACGGCGGCCAGCAAGGCACCGCCGAAGCTGAGCCTCAGCGCGGCCAGCGTACGTGGCGAGCTCAGCAGACGCAGCATGCCGTCGATGCCGATCCCCGACGCCTTCCACGCCAGTGCCGCCAGCGGCAGCAACACGATCAATCCCAGATAGGTCAGCGCATACCCCAGGCTGAGCCCGAAGCCGGGCAGGATGCGCCGACGCATGGCGACCCTCAGTGCCCCGGACCGATCTGGTCGAAGATGGCGCCATCGGCAAAGAACTTTGCCTGGGCCTGACGCCAGTCGCCGAACACATCGTGGATGGTGAAGGTGTTGACCTTCGGGAACTGCGCGGCATATCTGGCCGACACTTCCGGCAGGCGTGGCCGGTAAAAGTTCTTCGCCTCGATGGCCTGCCCCTGCGGCGAATAAAGGAACTTCACGTAGGCTTCCGCCACTGCCCGGCTGCCATGCTTGTCGACATTGGTGTCCACCACGGCGACCGGCGGTTCGGCGAGAATGCTGATCGAAGGCACGACGATGTCGAACGTGTCCTTGCCCAGCTCCTGCTGCGCCAGCAACGCCTCGCTCTCCCACGCTACCAGCACGTCGCCGACGCCTCGCTGCGCAAAGGTGTTGGTGGCACCACGGGCACCGGTATCCAGTACCGGTACGTGCTGGTAGAGCGCCTGCACATAGGCCCGTGCCTTCGTCTCGTTGCCGCCGGGCTGCTTCAGCGCATAGCCCCAGGCGGCGAGGAAATTCCAGCGGGCACCGCCGGAGGTCTTCGGGTTGGGCGTGATCACCTGGATACCCGGCCTGATCAGATCGGCCCAGTCCCTGATGCCTTTCGGATTGCCCTTGCGCACCAGGAAGACGATGGTGGACGTGTACGGCGATGCATTGTCCGGCAGGCGCCTCTGCCAATCCTTGGCAAGCAGTCCGTGATCGGCCACCGCATCGATGTCATAGGCCAGCGCGAGCGTGACGACATCGGCGGGCAGCCCGTCGACCACGGAGCGCGCCTGCTTGCCGGAACCGCCATGCGACATCTGGATCGTCACGGTATCGCCATGCTGTGCCTTCCACTGTGCAGCAAACGCTGCATTGACGTCCCTATACAGCTCGCGCGTGGGATCGTAGGACACGTTGAGCAGCGTGACGTCCCTGGCAGCCACCGATGCCGCAAACATGGTGCCAAGCACGACCAGTATCACCCGTGATTTTTTCATCGCCATCTCCAGCCACTTAGCGGGAAGGCCAGCCTAGCCACGACGGAATCAGCCTCGAAATGGCCAAAAGCCATTTGCTTATGTCCACGGCACGTCATGCAGCGTGGACACCGTCATTGCACGTCAAACTTTCGCGGCTTCGGGCTGCACTGGCGACGGTCGATCAGCGCAATTTGAAAGCACAAAGATTTTACATTTGGACGTCTTTACTTCTTGGCGTCTGGATTAATTCCACAACCATCATAAAAATTTTGTTCACTGGCATATCCATATGTCAACGCCTCATTTTTCCTCGCGACTGGCCTGTGCACAGACTGGATGCACCCCACCAAGCCAACGCCGAGACTTACATGAAGAGCCTCAAGCACGTTCTCCTTGCAAGCCTGCTGCTGTCCCCGATCGTCCATGCCGACGATACCCCGAACACCTATGTAAGCACGCCATATATCGGCCTGCGCTATCGCGACAGCACGCTGCACCAGGACAACCTGGCGGATACCGGCCATGCCCACACGCTGCGCCTGCAACTGGGTTACCTGTGGGCACTGACGCCGCATCTTGCCGCGTATGCGGAGGGCACGAAGGTATGGTCATTGTTCGGACGGCAGTACAACGACACGACCGGGCGACGCACGCCGTATCCAGCCGAACCCGACCCGCGCTCGACCGAACTGAGCAGCGCCTGGATCGGCTACGCGGATGACATGTTCGGCATCCGCGCCGGGCGGCAGTACCTGAACCTGGACGACAAGCGCTTATTCAGTTCCAACGCCTGGCGACAGAACCCGCAGTCCTTCGATGGCGTCACCAGCTACCTGAAACTGGGCAGCACGACCACGCTTGGCGTCGACTGGATCGACCAGGTCAACCGCACCGTGGGCGCGGACTTCCCCGACATCAACCAGCGCCGCTGGAAACTCGACGGGAAGCTGCTGCACCTGGACCAGGTGCTGCCGCTGGGCACCCTGACCGTCTACGGCTACTTCATCAAGAACTTCACCCTGGCCGCGGATTCCGTGCGCACGGAAGGCGCACGCTGGACCGGCAACCTGCCGCTGCAGGACGGCTCCACCAAATTGACCTGGACGCTGGAAGGCGCGCATCAGAACAACTACGACAACAACCCGGCGCACTTCAGCCTGCCCTATCACCTGTTCGAGCTCGGTTATGGCCTGCCCGCCATCTCGGCGCGGCTTGGCGAGGAGTCGCTCGGCGGCAACGGCCACACTGCATTCAACGTCGCCTACGGCTCGGGCCACAGTTTCGACGGCTGGGTCGGTGTCTTCAGCATTCCTCCCCACGGCCTGCAGGATCGCTACGGCGGCGTCTATGGCCAGCTGCCATGGCACAACCTGAGCTGGCTGCTCACCTACCACGACTTCCAACCCGTGACCGGCAGCGGCACGCGCTATGGCGACGAGATCGACTTCGGTCTGCGCGCCAACGTCGATGCGCGTCTCAGCCTGGAGCTGCAATACGGCGACTATCGTGCCGACAGTTTCAGCGTGAGCCAGCGCAAGCTGTGGCTGCTGGCGGAATATCGCTATGGCAAGCAACAGATCTAAGGATGGTCCGATCAATCGGCTTCTTGTTCGTCATTCCTGCGAAAGCAGGAATCCAGTGCCTTTGCGTTCAATGGTCTGCAGACACTGGATCCCAGCTTTCGCTGGGATGACGAACAAAATCAGAGTTTCCATAAGGGCGCTCTGATCAGCGACTGCCTCGTCGGCATCAGGCGCTTCGATCGCTGCGCAATACGCGTACCGCTTCATCGTTGCCGGCCGCGCCACGCCCGCTGACCCAGCCGAACAATGCGATGCCGACGATGATCGCGAGCGCGCCAAACAACGCATAGCCATGCGGCCACGCCTCGCCGAGAAACAGCACGCCGAGCAGGGTGGCGAACAGCAGTTCGGCCGCCTGCATGGCCTCGACCGCCGCCAATGCAGTCGGCTCGCTGCGCACCATGTCGGTAGCGCGGAAGAACAACACCGTGGCAATCGTGCCCGACGACAGCGCGACACCACCGGCCAGCGACGCTTCACGCCAGGTCGGCGGCCCGACCGTGCACCAGGCAATGACGGCGAACAGCAGCCACAACGGCCAGCTGCACAAGGTCATGCCGAATACCCGCTGCACGGCGTTGATATGGCTTTCGCCGTGCTCCAGGTGCAGCAGCAGCTTGCGGTTGCCCAGCGGGTAGGCAAACGCGGACAACACCACCGCACCGATCGCCAGCCAGTCACCGGCATGCAGCCGGCCCTGTGCATGGCCCCATTGCAGAGCGAACACGCCAGCAACAATCAGCGCACCGATCGCCAGCGTGCGCCACGCCAACCGTCGCCGTCCGTCGCGATAGATCAGCGGCGCCAGCAGTGGCCCGGCCAGCACCGTGGTCTGGAAGCTGCCGGCAATCAGCCACGACGGCCCGCTGCTCGCCGCCCAGGTCAGCGGAATGCCGAACAGCACGAAACCGACGCTGCTCCACTGCAGCCAGGTACGGGGGTGTTGGCGCAGTTCGCGCGGCAACTCGCCGAGGCCGCCCTGCATAGGCAACACCACGGCCAGCAGCGGCAACGTGATCAGGTAGCGCAGGATCACCGCCCATGCCCAATGGCCGCCCCCGGCAACCAGGCTGCGATTGAGCACATAGGTCAGCGTGAAGAACAACGCCGAGCACAGCGCAAGACCCACGGCAGCAAGCGAAGACGAGCGCATGAAAAATCCGGTCAAGGTCACGGCTATGCAGTGTTGCAAATCAGTTGCCACTTGCGAAGCATGTCGGCATCTGCAAAAACCGACACCGGCGTGACTTCGTGCACATGCCTCTCCAGTGTGCCGACTGCAGACTCGCACGCATCCATCGTGGAGTAGCGATCATGCGGACGCTCGGGCTGATATCGGCATTGGCATCTCTCGCTGTTCTGCAGGCGTCGGCGCTGCACGCGGCAGAAGCGCCGGCGGCACTGCGCGATCGGCTGGTGGCGATCACGCAGGCCTGGGTGGATGCGATTCCATTGGGAAAGCAGGACGTGTGGCAGCACACGCTGGCCGATGATGCGGTGCTTGTCGACGAGTTCGGTCGCATCCAGCACAAGAAGGATGCCGTGGCATCGCTGCGACCATTCCCCGCGGGATTTTCCGGCAGCATCGAACTGCGCGATCCGCATGCGCAGCAATACGGTGATACGGCATTGCTGCGGGTCGAAGAGTACGAACGCGAAACAGTTTTCGGCCAGAAATTCGTGGTGCGCTACCAGTCTCTACTCACTTTCGTGAAACAGGACAGCACCTGGAAGCTGGCCGGCTATGAGGATGTGACGATTCCGACGCCACCGCCAAAACTGGTGGTCAACGGCCTTGTACTCGCCGAATACGCCGGCAATTATCGCTATGGACCGGACCGTGCGTGGTCGGTCAGCGTGAAGGATGGCGCGCTCGGCTACGTCACCAAGGCCGGCCGCCCATTCAACCGGATGGAACCGATTGCCCGGGATGTCTTCATGGGTACCGACGACGAAAGAAACCTGCTGATCTTCCGTCGAGATGCTGCCGGTCATGTCACCGGACTGATCGAACGGCGCAAGTTCAACGACCTGCACCTGGCGCGCGGGACCGGAGCCGGCTGAAGCCCCGGTCGTTCGCGAAGACAACGACGCTGACGACTTGATGTCGAGGGTGATGGCCAACCGCCGTTTCACTCCATCACGCCGTCCCGGTGGAAGCTGCCAATGGCAGCCGCAAGCGTACTTCGAGGCCTCCGCCTGCACCGTTGCGGGCATCGATCTCGCCGCCGTGCACCTGCACCACGCGCTGCACGATGGCCAGGCCCAGGCCATGACCGTCGGTGCGTGCCGCATTGCTGCCGCGGAAGAAAGGCCTGAACAGCGATTCGAGCTCGGCCTCGGGTACGCCCGGCCCGTGATCGCGGATGGACAGTTCGGCGCTGCCCTCGTCAGCGCGCACGACCAGCTCCACGCTACCACCTGCGGGGCTGAACTTGATCGCGTTGGCAACCAGGTTGTCCAGCGCGCGTTCCAGCAGCAGTGCACTGCCCAAGACGGCGACCGGTTGACTGGGCAGCAACTGCAGCCGCACCTGGCGCGCACCGGCCTCCAGTTCAGCCTGTGCGATGCAGCCGCGCACGAGTTCATCCAGCGCCACGCGCTCGCGCTCCATGCCCGGAATGCCGCCCTCCAGGCGCGACAGCGTCAGCATTTCCCCGGTCATGCGATCGAGCCGGGCAATCTCCTGCTCGGCCTGGCGGAAATACGCTTCCGCCTCACTTGGATGGGTACTGCGTTGTGCAAGATCGAGGATCAGATGCAGCCGCGCCAACGGCGATCGCAGCTCGTGCGACAGATCCTGCAGTACGCCACGACCGTGCGTCACCAACGCCTCGATACGTTCCGCCATGGCATCGAAGTCGAACGCAAGCTGGGTGAGTTCATCGGTCGCCATGCTGCCCGGATGACCAACCCGGGCCGAAAGCTCGCCGGCAGCCATCCGTCGGGTCACATCGCGCAACGCCTCGACCGGCCTGGCGACGCTGCGGGCGACCCACCAGCCCAGTACCCCGATGAACAGCAATGACAATGCCAGCTGGACACCAAGCAGGATCGCCTGCCGGGTTCGCGGCGGCAGTCTCGTGTGAGTCCGGCTCAACGCCACCAGCTGCCGGACCTTGCCGTCGTTGCCACTCACTTTCTGCACGGCGACGTAGATGCCGGGCCATGGCTGCAGAACCGTATCGCGATCCGCATCGAGCCAGCCCGGCAATGATTTCGCGATCGGCGTATGCAGGCGCATCGGATACAGCGCCTGACCCTGTTCGTACAGGGTCGCCTCGATACCTTCCCGTCGCTGTTGCGCGGACCAGTCGGCCAGGGCCGCGACACCACCACTTTCGTAGGCCTGTTCGGCGCCCTGGGCCAGCGCGCCCCAGTTGATCTCGCGTGCCGTGGTGTACTCGATGAAGCCCCGCGTCAGGAGGCCGCCCAGGAACAACACCAGCAGGTTGGCCACGCAGAACCAGACCAGCAGACGCCAGTACAACGAACTCCTGAACGGATTCATGGCGTACCCATGACCAGCACATAGCCGGCGCCGCGCACCGATTCGATGCGGGGAGATTGCGTCGAGGCCTCCACCAGCTTGTGGCGCAACCGGCTCACATGCACGTCGATGCTGCGATCGAAGCGCTCCAGTTCGCGCCCCAGCGCGATGCGCGTCAGCACCGCCTTGTCGACCAGTTCGCCGGCGCGCTGTGCCAGCGCCTGCAGCAACATGAATTCGGCGCCGGTCAGCGGCAACTCCCTGTCCTCGATATAAGCGCGCCGTTCGCCAGGCTGCAGGCGCAGGATGCCGATCTGCAGTGCTTCGGACACGACCGGCGCGTGGCGCCGCAACTGCGCACGCACGCGTGCCAGCAACTCCCGCGGCAGGCAGGGCTTGGCGAGATAATCGTCGGCGCCCAGCTCCAGCCCGATCACCCGATCCACCGCCTCGCCACGCGCAGAAAGCATGATGACCGGCAACCGGTACTGCAGCCGCAGCTCACGCAGGGTGGCCAGGCCGTCGCGTCCCGGCATCATCACATCGAGTATCAGCAGATCGGGCCGCAATGCCTGGCTGCGCAACTGTGTGAGCGCCGTGTCGCCGTCATGGGCGATGTCCACGACAAAGCCCTCGCGGCGCAGGTATTCGGCCAGCAGGCTGCATAGCGCGCGGTCGTCATCGACAATCAGGATTCTGGACATGGTGGCCGTTTGGTTTCGATCCATTCAAAACGGGCAACGACGCGAACTCCACGCTCTTTACGCATCTTTACCCTCCTGCAAAGAACATACACGCAGCATGGTCGTCTAATGGGTGCAAGACATTCCATCCCCCGCAACGATAAAGGTATTGACCATGCGCAAGAGCATTACTCTCGGCCTGATCCTGGCGTCGGCCGTCGCCATCACCACGGTTGCCGTCGCCGCTCCCGGAGCCGGCCAGCACGGTGGCTGGCACTCCCGCGGACATGGCCAGCTGATGGCCCTGAGCAAACTCAACCTGACCGATGCCCAGCGTGCAAGCATCAAGCAGATCGTGCAGAACAGCTTTGCCCAGAACAAGACGCAGCGTCAGGCACTGCGCCAGCAGCGCAGTGCGTTCGAGTCGATGACCCCGGACCAGGTCGGCTACCAGGCCGCTGCGACCAGCCTGGCACAGGCCGAGGGTGCTGCCACCCAGCAGCGCGTGCAGCAGCGGGCCAACGTGCGTGCGCAGATCTACGCTGTACTGAGCGCATCGCAAAAGGCGCAGCTGGCCACGTTCAAGGCCCAGCGACAGGCCCGCAAGCAGCAGTGGGAACAGTTCAAGGCACAGCATCCGGTGTCCTCGACCTCGCCGACAAGCCCGTAAACAACCACAGAGGCGAGCGGCAGGGGGTTGCGCCAGCGGCAGGGCTGGCGCAACTTTTTCAGAGCGGCGGGCTGTTCGTTCAGTGATACCGCCAGTGACCACCGACCCAGACATGCGTCGGACCCCAGTAGCCAGGCACCCAGACACGCGCCGGGTAGCCGCGCGCCGGCACCATGATGCAGCCCGTAAGGGAAACGCTGCCGACCAGCAGCAGCGCAGAAACAAGCAAGGCAGAGATGACACGGCGCATGGGACACTCCTCTTGGGGATGTGTCGCTAAAAACGTATGCGCCGTTTCCGCGATGACCCGAGCGCCAACCATCGATGGTTGGCGTTCATCTCGATCACTGGGAGCTGAACAGGAAACCCTTTCGTTCCAACTCTATACGTCGATACCTGCCCTTCCGTACTCAGCCACCAGCCAGCCGCGCCACTACCTCGCGATAACGCGCCGCAATGCGCTCCTCGTCGCGATGATGAAAGTCACGCACCTGCCAGCGGCCACCGGCCATCACGTCACGCACCAGTGGCGTGTTGCCGGCGAACAGGAAACTGTCCAGCATCGAACGCGCATCGCGTGCAGCCAGCAGCGGCGAGTTTTCGTCAAGCACGATCAGGTCGGCACGTGCACCTTCGCGCAATTCGCCGATCGGCAGGCCGGACGCCCGCGCACCGCCATGCAGCGCGGCACGCCACAGCGTCTCGCCCACACTGTCGCCCTCGTGCCGCGCAGCGATGTTGCGATGGCGCGTGTGCAGGCGTTGGCCGTATTCCAGCCAGCGCAGCTCTTCCACCGGCGAGATCGAAATATGCGAATCAGAGCCGATGCCAAGCGTGCCGCCGGCATCGAGATAATCGGCCAGCGGAAACAGGCCATCGCCGAGATTCGCCTCGGTGGTGGGACACAACCCCGCCACGGCACCACTGCGGGCAATTCGCACGGCCTCCGCCGCGGTCAGATGGGTCGCATGCACCAGGCACCAGCGCGCGTCGACCGCAACGTGATCGAACAGCCATTCCACCGGCCGCGCCCCGCGCGTGGCGAGGCAGTCCTGCACTTCACCGATCTGCTCGGCGATATGGATGTGGATTGGCCCGGTTTTCGCCAGTTCACTGGCGAGTACCTCGCGCATCGCCTGTTCCGGCACCGCGCGCAGTGAATGCAGTGCGATGCCGACATGCAGGTCGTCATTTCCGTGTCCACGCAAGGTTTCGAGCAGGCGCAGATAGCCTTCCGCGTCGTGACCGAAACGGCGTTGCCGCGCCGTGAGCAGGCGACCATCGAAACCGCCGCTCATGTACAGCACCGGCAGCAGGGTCAAGCCAATACCCGCTTCGCGTGCCGCCTCGATCAGCGCCAGCGACATCGCCTCCGGTTGCGCATAGGGCATGCCGTCGGGCTGGTGATGCAGGTAATGGAATTCGCAGACCTGGGTGTAGCCGGCCTTGAGCATCTCGACGTAGAGCTGGGCGGCGATGGCCTTCAGTTCATCCGGGCCGATCGCCGCGGCGAATGCGTACATCGTCTCGCGCCAGCTCCAGAAACTGTCGTCGGCACGCCCCTTGCGCTCAGCCAGTCCGGCCATCGCGCGCTGAAAGGCATGCGAATGCAGGTTCGGCATGCCGGGAAGCACCCAGCGCCCCATCGATTCGCGTTCTGCGCCCACCGGCTTCGCCAGGCGCCCTTCCGCCCCCACGTCCAGCGCCGCATCGGCATGCCAGCCATCGGGTCGCCATAACTGATCGGCCCTGAAGCGGCGGATGCTGGCGACATGGCTCATGCGATTGCTCCGGTAACTGATGCCACGCAGTGTAACCGGGTGGATGCGGCGCCTTCACCTGACTGTGTTCCTGGCTATGCATAATCACCCCATGGCCAGGAAAATCAGTGAAAACACCCCGAAGCTGCTGCTGCGACAGGCGCTGCCTGCCGACGTACCGGCGCTGACCGAACTCACCGCGCGGGTCTACACCGCCGAATGGGGCCACTCCCCGGAAATGCTGCGTTCCCAGCAGACACACTTCCCCGAGGGCCAGTTCGTGGTCGAGTACGAAGGGAACATCGTCGGCTACTGCGCCACGTTCCGCATCGATGAAGCCACGGCGCTGGCACCGCATACCTGGATGCAGATCACCGGCGGCGGCATGGGCTCACGCCACAAGCCCGACGGCAACTGGCTATACGGCATGGAGGTGGTGGTGCACCCGGACTACCGCGGCATGCGCATCGGCCAGCGGCTGTACCAGGCGCGCAAGCGGTTGTGCGCAGACCTGAAATTGCGCGGCATCGTGTTCGGCGGGCGCATTCCCGGGCTGGCCAAGAACATCACGCGCTACGGCACCGCCGAGGCCTACGTGCAGGCGGTGGTGGAAGGCAGACGGCGTGACCTGACGCTGAGCTTCCAGCTGACCAACGACTTCGAGGTCATCGGTCTGCTGCGCGCCTACGTACCGTCGGACTATGACTCGCTCGGTTATGCCGTGCACCTGGTGTGGCGCAACCCGAGCCTGCTCGACCAGCCGGACATGCCGTCGATTCCCTCGCCGCAGCATCTGCCTGATCTGGTGCGGGTCGCTTCGGTGCAATACCAGCAGCGGCGGATCAAGTCGTTCGAGGAATTCGCCACCCAGGTCGAGTACTTCACCGATATTGCCGCCGATTACAGCGCCGACTTCGTCACCTTTCCCGAACTGATCACGCTGCAGCTGCTGTCGATCGAAAACACCGAGCTGTCGCCGGTGGAATCGATCCGCAAGCTGAGCCAGTACACGCCGCAGGTGAAGGAACTCTTCAGCAGGCTGGCGGTGCACTACAACATCAACATCATCGCCGGCACGCACCCGACCGAGCAGGCCAACGGCGACATCCACAACGTCTGCTACGTGTGCCTGCGCGACGGCTCGATCCACGAACGCGAGAAGCTGCATCCCACCCCGAGCGAACGCAACGTGTGGAACATCAGCGGTGGCGACAGCGCCGCGACCGTGCTGACCGACTGCGGCCCGATCGGCGTGATGATCTGCTACGACGCGGAGTTTCCCGAGGTAGCGCGGCACCTCACCGACCAGGGCGCATTGATCCTGTTCGTGCCGTTCTGCACCGACGTGCGCGAGGGTTACCTGCGCGTGCGCTACTGCTCGCAGGCGCGGGCGATCGAGAACCAGTGCTACGTGGTGCTGTCGGGCAATGTCGGCAACCTGCCCGGCGTCAACAACTTCGACATCCAGTACGGCCAGAGTTGCATCCTTACGCCAAGCGACTTCCCGTTCGCACGCGACGGCATCGCTGCCGACTCCACGCCGAACATCGAGACCGTGCTGTTCGCCGACCTGCGGCTGGAAAGTCTGGCCCGCGCACGCAATGCCGGTGCCGTGCAGAACCTGAAAGATCGCCGCTTCGACCTGTACGAAACCCGCTGGCGGCCACTGCCGCGCTGACGATCACGTTGCAGGGTCTGCGATAATGAGGCATGACTGAACCTGTCCAGCCCACTGAGCCTTCCTCGAACCCCCGCCTGCAGGCCTTGCTCGGGCATGAATTCTTTGCGCCGCACCAGTGGAGCCGCCGTCTCGTGCTCTGGTGTGGTGCGGTACTGGTGGCGCTGGCGGCGATCCTGTTTGCCAAGGCCAGTACCTGGGCCTACCAGCTCTTCCTGCACATCCTCAGCTACGGCATCTGGATTCCGCTGATCCTGACCCCGATCGTATTCGGCCTGCTGGCCTGGGTCACCGAGGGGCGCCTGCGCGCCACCCGCGGCAGCGGCATCCCGCAGGTCATCGGCACGCTGCACATCGAGGACGCAAGCTTTCGTGCACACATGCTGGCGTTGCCGATTGCAGCAGGCAAGCTGGCCTTGACCCTGATCGCGCTGACCGTCGGCGCCTCGATCGGCCGCGAAGGCCCGACCGTGCATGTAGGCGCCGGGTTGTTCTATTCGCTCGGCCGGCGCTTCGGCTTCACCGATCCCAAGGCCGCTTCGCGTTTCATCCTTGCCGGCGGCGCTGCCGGTATTGCGGCTGCATTCAACACGCCACTGGCCGGCGTCATCTTCGCGATCGAGGAACTGGCCGGCACCTTCGAGCACCGCTTCAGCGGCCTGCTGCTGACTGCGGTGTTCATCGGCGGCGTGGTTTCGCTCGGCATCATGGGCAACTACTCCTATTTCGGCCAGGTCCAGGCCAACCTGCCGCTGGGTCATGCGTGGTTGGCGGTGCTGCTTACCGGCATCATCTGCGGCCTGCTTGGCGGCCTGTTTGCGCGGCTGATCCTGCTCAGCCGGCACGGCCCGCTGGCGTATATCGGTCGGCTGCGCTCGTACGCACCCGTGCTGTTCGCCACGGGTTGCGGGCTGGCACTGGCCATTATCGGGCTGCTTTCGCACAACACCGTTTACGGTACCGGCTACGACCAGGCACGCGCCTTCGTGCAGGAAGCTTCCGTCACGCCGGGCCAGGGCTTCGGCATCGCCAAGCTGCTGGCCAACGTTGTGTCCTACTGGGCCGGCATCCCCGGTGGCATCTTCTCGCCAGCGCTGGCAGTCGGCGCCGGGCTGGGCCACAACATCGCGTACTTCCTGCCCGGGGTACCGGCTTCGGCCGTGGTGCTGCTGGGCATGAGTGCCTATCTGGCGGGGGTCACCGGCGCTCCGCTGACCTCGGCGGTGATCGCGATGGAGCTGACCGACAATCAGGACATGGTGATCCCGATCATGGCTGCCTGCCTGCTGGCCCGCGCGGCGGCATCGCTGTTCTGCCCGACACCGGTCTACAAGGATTTTGCCGAGCGCATGGTGCAGGATTTCGAACGGCAGCAGGCCGCGCACGCCGAAAGTGCCGAGAAGACCCGGCTCGAAGCCGAGGCCATGCAGCATGTCGGCAAGACTAGCGCCTTCGATGAGCCCGCCACGCCAACGGACGACGCATCGTCGGACCATCCACCAACGCCGTGACGGAATCACCGTAGCCATGAACGAGCCACGCTGGGATCGACTGCTGCTGAATGCCAGGCTGGCGACGTTCGCCGGTGACGACCCCTGCGGCTTGATCGAGCACGGCGCGATTGCATTGCACCACGGACGCATCGCCTGGATCGGACGCATGGATGCGCTGCCGGATGCACCAAACACGCTTGCGCCAGCAGTGGAATCGCTGGATGGCGCGCTGGTCACGCCGGGATTGATCGACTGTCACACCCATCTGGTGTTCGGCGGTGATCGTGCGCAGGAATTCGACCTGCGTCTGAACGGCGCCAGTTACGAGGACATTGCCCGTGCCGGTGGCGGTATCGTTTCCACCGTCAACGCCACCCGTGCCGCCAGCGAAGAGCAGCTTTTCGCACAATCCCTGCCGCGCGCGCAGGCCCTGCTCGCCGATGGCGTGACCACGCTGGAGGTCAAGTCCGGTTACGGCCTTGACCTCGAAAGCGAACGCCGCATGCTGCGCGTGGCACGCCGCCTCGGCCGCGAACTGGGTATCAGTGTACGCACCAGTTTCCTTGGCCTGCATGCTCTCCCGCCGGAGTACAAGGATCGTCGCGACGAGTACGTCACCCTGGTCTGTGACGAGATGCTGCCGGCACTCGCCGCCGAAGGCCTGGTCGATGCCGTCGATGCGTTCTGCGAGAACATCGGCTTCACCCGCGAGGAAACCCGGCGCGTGTTCGAACGTGCGAAACAACTGGGCCTGCCGGTGAAGCTGCATGCCGAGCAGTTGTCCGATCTCGATGGTGCTGCGCTGGTCGCCGAATACAGCGGCCTTTCCGCCGATCACCTTGAGCACCTGAGTGAGTCCGGCATCGCGGCGATGGCGAAAGCCGGTACCGTGGCCGTACTGCTCCCCGGTGCGTTCTACGCATTGCGCGAAACAAAACTGCCGCCGGTCGCGTTGCTGCGCGAACACCGCGTGGCGATGGCGATAGCCACCGACTGCAATCCCGGCACCTCGCCACTGCTGTCGCTGCGACTGGCCGCCAGCATGGCCTGCACGCTGTTCCGACTGACGCCGGAGGAAGCATTGCGCGGCGTCACCGCCAACGCCGCACGCGCGCTCGGCCTGCACGACCGCGGTACCCTGGCGGTCGGCCAGCGCGCCGACCTGGTGGTGTGGCATGCAAAACAGCCGGCCGAGCTGTGCTACTGGATCACCGGCCGACTCGTGCGCGAGGTCTATCTAAGTGGTGAATCGGTTCCGCTGTAGCGCTTCGACACGCGCAACCAGGGCCTCATGGAACGCCGCCGGCAACTCGGCACGTACCGGTACCCGCCACCAGTGCGGCTGGGCGAAACGCTGACACTTCACCGCGTCCTTGTCCGTCATCAGTATTGGCAGGTCGTCCGCGAAATCCAGATCCGCTTGAACAAACTGATGATGATCGGCAAACGCATGCTCGATCACGTCGATGCCGGCGGCACGCAGGCTGTCGAAGAAGCGCTGCGGATGGCCGATCGCGGCCACCGCATGCACCCGCTGGCCATCGAAACCGGCAAGCGCCCATCGCTGGTCATCGATCAGGGCCACCACCTCGCCACCACGCAACTGCATCGGGTATTCGCCCTCGGCAGCGACGACGCCATTGCAGACGCGGAAATCGACCCGCTGCAGCCGGCCCAAGGGCTCGCGCAACGGGCCGGCCGGCAACAGCCGGCCATTGCCGAAACGGCGCACGCCATCGATCACGCAGATTTCTATATCGCGCGCCAGTGCGTAATGCTGCAGACCGTCATCGGCCACCACCACGTTGCAACCCGCATCGAGCAACAATCGCGCAGCGGCTGGACGATCGCGTCCCACCGCCACGGCTGCACCACTGGCGCGAATCAGGCAGGGCTCGTCGCCGACCTGCGCAGGATCAGGTGCCTCACCCAGCAGAAGCGGTTCACGCTGACTGCCGCCGTGACCGCGGCTGACCACCCCGGGGCGATAGCCGCGGGCGCGCAAGACCTCGACCAGCGCGATGGTCAGCGGCGTCTTGCCGGTGCCACCCACGCTGATATTGCCGACGACCACGACTGGCACTGGCAAGCGCGTACTGCGCAACCAGCCGCGCCGATAAAGTCCACGACGCAGGCGCATCGTGCTGCCATACAGCGCGGCCAGCGGCCACGTCCACCACGGTGCGGATCCGCTGCCGTACCAGGCTGATTCGAGCGTGTCGATCAGCGCCATCGGCAGCCCTCAGTCGCCCGCCTGTTGATCGGCGTGATCGTGGAACTGCATCCGGTGCAGCGCGGCGTATTGTCCATTCAGCGCGATCAGCTCGGCATGGGTGCCACGCTCGACGATGCGGCCGTGGTCCATCACCGCGATCTGGTCGGCGCCTTCAACCGTTGACAGGCGATGCGCGATCACCAACGTGGTGCGGTCTTTCATCAAGCGCTGCAGCGCCTGCTGGATCAGCCGCTCGGACTCGGTATCAAGCGCACTGGTGGCTTCGTCCAGCACAAGGATCGGCGCGTTCTTGAGAACTGCACGGGCGATCGCGATACGCTGGCGCTGACCGCCGGAGAGCATGTTGCCGCTCTGCCCTATCGGGGTATGGATGCCCTGCGGCATGCGCGCGATGAATTCCATCGCATTGGCGGCCTCGGCGGCCGCGATGATTTCCGCCTCGCTCGCGCCGGCCAGTTCGCCATAGGCGATATTGTTGGCCACCGTGTCATCGAACAGCACCACGCTCTGTCCAACCCAGGCGATCTGCCGACGCAGCGAGGCCAATGTGTAGTCCTCGTTATCGAGGTCGTCCAGCACGATGCGCCCACTAGTTGGCGCGTAGAAGCGCGGCAGCAGGCTGACCAGGCTGCTCTTGCCACTACCGGAACGACCTACCAACGCAGTCACTGTGCCAGGGGCGCAATACAGGTCCACGCCACGCAAGGCCTCGAAATCGTTGCGCGGATAGATCAGCCGGACATCCTCGAAACGCAGATCGCCCCGCGTGCGCACAAGCTCGACGCTGCCGCGATCGATTTCTGCCGGCATGTCGATCACCTCGAACAGATCCTCGGCGGCAGAGACCCCGCGCTGGATGGTCGCCTGCACATTGGCGAGCCGTCTGAGCGACACCAGCATCGTACCCATCGCGGTCAGGACGGCCAGGAACACACCTGGCGACACCTCGTTCAGTACGCCCGGTCGCGTACCCAGGAACACCAGCGTGGCCATGGCGCAGGCCGCCACCAGCTGAATGGTGGAACTGGATGCCGCATTGGTCGCAGCGATCTTCAGATTGAGCCCGCGGGTGTGCCGGGTGACCTGATCGAACCGGCTGCTCTCGTACATCTGGCCGCCGTAGATGCGCACTTCGCGATGCGCCCCTACCGACTCCTCGACGGTTCCGGTTACTGAGCCCATCGAACCCTGGATGCGCCGGCTGATCGACCGGTAGCGCCGGCTGACGATGGTGGCGATCAGGGCGATCGCCGGCGCCATGACCAGCAGGGACAGCGTGAGGTAGGCGCTGTTGTAGAGCATCACGCTAGACATGGCGATGACCGTGAATCCGTCGGTCACCGCAGTCTTGATCGAATCGGTGGCAGCCGATGCCACCTGCTCGCTGGTATAGGTGATGCGGGAAATCTGCTGTCCCGATGGCTCGGCACCGAAAAACGCCGCCGGCAATCTCAGGTAGGCGCCGAATACATCCTTCTGCATCGCCTGCACCACATGGCGACCCATGTACGAAATGCCGTAGTTGCTGGCAAAGGTGCCGCAGGAGCGCACAAAAAAAATGCCGATGATCCAGATCGGCATCCAGAAAATCAGGTACGCATCCTTCCTCACGAAGATGCCGTCGGTCATCGTTTGCAGGAGCTGCGTGAACAGCGCCATGCCACCGCCATCCAGCAGCATGCCGGTCAACGAGACCAGGCCCATCAGCCAGTAGCGCCGCGTGTAACCGAGCAGTCGCCGGTAAACCCGCCAGGTTTCCGCATCCCAGATCGTAACCTTCTTGTCGCTCACTGATCCGCGCCCGGCTTGTTCGGCGTGGTCGCGATCGACAGCTTGGTGAAACCGAGCTGGCCCAGCGCGTCCATCGCCGTCACCACGTCCTGGTTCGGCGTCATCGCATCGGCACGGATCGTCACCTGGCGATCGCGGTCCGTACCGGCGTTGCGTGAAATGGTCTGCTTGAGCGGCTCGATGCCCTCGCCAAGCACCTCGTCGCTGCCCACATAGAAGTGACCGTCACGGTCGATCATGATGGTCAGCGCCGGCGCATTCATGTCGCGATCCTGCGTGCTGGCCTTGGGCAGCGTCACCTGCAGGCGCGAGTGCTGCACGAAGGTGCTGGTCAGCACGAAGAACATCAGCAGGGTCAGCAGCACGTCGATCAACGGGATCACGTTGATCTCGAAATCATCCCCGCGGCGGTCATTGCTGATACGCATCGGTACGTGCTCAGCCCGCGCGCGGCGCAGTCGGCGCCGCCGCACGCCGCGCCCGCGGCGGTGCCGGGGCCGCCACCGCAGGCGTCAGGGTCAGGTCATCGAGCAACGCGGTGGCCTGCTTCTCCATCTCCACGCAATAGCCGGCCACGCGCGAACGGAAATAGCGGTGCAGCACGTAGGCCGGAATCGCCACGGTCAGGCCCGAGGCGGTGCAGATCAGTGCCTCGCCGATGCCGCCGGCCATCTTGGCCGGATCGCCGATACCGCCGGCCATCACTTCCATGAACATGCGGATCAGGCCGATCACGGTGCCGAACAGGCCGAGCAGCGGGCCGATCAGCGCGATCGTGCCCAGCGTGTTGAGGTAGCGCTCCATCCGGTGGATCACATGCCGGCCGGTGTCCTCGATGCGCTCCTTGATGATGTCACGCGACTGGTTGCGCACCGCCAACGCCGAGGCCAGCAGCTCACCCAGCGGGGAACCGTTCGTCAGTGCTTCCAGATGCATGGGGTTCAGCTGACCCGTGCGCGCCCATTCGCGCACCTCGTCGCCCAGACCCGGTGGCAGCACCGACTTGCGGCGCAAGGTCCAGCAACGCTCCAGCACGATCGCCAGCGCGATCGCCGAGCAGATCAGGATGGGCACCATAGCCCAGCCACCAGCCATCAGGATTTCCAGCACTTTCGACCCCGTCTCACGACCTGTCAGGAAGCGCGCATGATAGCAGTCCCGCCCGGCCGTACTGCGGCGCGCGTGGCATTCCCCGCCTCACTCGCGCCACTTGTGGCAAACCACAAGTCACTCCCGCCAGTAACGCGGCTGCCGCCAGCGCCAGCCCGTTTCACGCCGAGCCGGAGCATCGGCGGGAAAATCCAGGGGAATCGCCCCCTGCAGGGCGGTATTGAATAGCGGCACACCGGCTTCGGCATAGCGCGCGAGCACCTCCGGCCTTGGGTGCCCGAAGCGGTTGCGCCAGCCCGCCGATACCAGCGCCAGCGGCGGCCGCACCGCGGCGATGAAGGCCATGCTCGACGACGTCTTGCTGCCGTGATGCGGCACCAGCAATACCGGTCGCGTGCCGCCGGGACCGAGCACGGCCGTCACCTGCGGCTCCGCCTTCGAGCTGATGTCGCCGGTGAGCAGCAGGCGTCCGCCGCGGCCCTCGACCAGCAGCACACAGGAGCTGTCGTTGCCCCGGTCGCCTTCGCCGGGACCGGGGCTCAGCACACGGAAACGCACGCCATCCCATTGCCATGACTGCCCGGCAACGCATTGCTGCATCGGCACCCGCACCCGTGCCGGCTCGCCCGCATAACGCTGCGCCTGCGGGAATGCGGTCGCGACCGCTTCGGCTCCACCAGCATGGTCGTTGTCGCCGTGGCTGATCATCAACATGTCCAGGCGCGTCATGCCCAACGCGTGGATCGACGGCACTACCGCCGCCTCGCCGAGATCGAAACCCGACGGGTAGCGCGCACCGGCGTCATACACCATCACATGCTCGCGTGTGCGCAACAGCACCGATAGGCCCTGCCCCACATCCAGCACCCATGCCTGGAACGCGCCCTCGACGGGCAACGTGCGCGGCGGCCACAGCAGCGGCAGGAACAGCAGCACGCCGAACCACCGCAGGGGCACACCACGCGGCAGAAACAGCCATAACGCGCCCAGCAGAGCCAGCAACAGAGCCCATGGCTGCACGGTAGGCAGATACCAGTGTGCGCCGGGCCAGTCTGCCATCCGCTCCAGCAGCCACCATTGCGCATGCGCCAGTTGCGCGGCCAGCCACAGCATCGGCGTGGCCAGCGGCGGGCACAGCCACAACAACAGCATGCCGATCAACGCACCCGGCACGACCACGAAACTCACGAACGGCACGGCGATCAGGTTGGACAACGCGCCCACCAGGGATGCCTCACCGAAAAACCACAAGGTCAGGGGCAACAGCGACACCGTCATCACCAGCTGTCCGGCCGACAGCTCGTGCAGGAAAGCGCGCAAGCCGCGCCCACGCGCCTGCAGGCACAGCATGAGGAACGCCACGCCGACAAACGACAGCCAGAACCCGGCCGCCAGCACCGCCAGCGGATCGAACAGCAGGATCGCGATCATCGCCAGCGCCAGCGACTGCGCGCCACCGCTGGCACGTCGGCTGCAGCGCGCCAGTGCCACCACGGCGATCATCAGCAACGTACGCACCGTGGGCAGGCCGAAGCCGGCCAGCGCACTGTAGACAGCAGCCACCAGCAGCGCGGCGGCGGCTTGTGCGTGCGGTCGCGGCAGATACAACGCGAGTCGTGGCCATAGGGCATAAGCCAGCATCGCCAGCCAGACCCCGAATACCGCCGCCACACCAACATGAAAGCCGGAAATCGCGATCAGGTGCGACACGCCGTTGGCGCGCGCCACTTCCCAGTCGTGCTGGCTCAGTTCACGCGTGTCGCCGACCGAGAACGCCTGCAGCAGGGTCGAATCGTGCGGATCGCGCACACGTGTGGCGATACCGCGGGCGACGGCATCACGCACACCGTCAATGCACCAGTGCGGGCCAGCCAGCCGTGCATTGCCGGGATCGTCACGCACATAACCGGTAGCCACGATGCGGCGTTCCAGTGCCGAACGCTCACTGTCAGCCACGCCGGGATTGAGCAGGCCACGTGGCCGTTTCAACCGCAGCAGCAGATGCCAGCGGGTGCATGGTTGCAACAGCGGCGCGTCGTCATACCAGGACACCGTCACCCGGCCGCGCAAGGCGACGGGACGGCCATCCAGCGTGGCCTGCTCCACCCGCAGCATGAAGCGGCTGGCATCATCGCCGGCCTGCGGCAGGCCGATCAGGCTGCCGGTCACCGCGATATCCCGACCTTCCAGCGCCCGCGGCAGACGCGCATCCATCGCCATCGCGCCATGCCACGCCGCCCAGACGATGCCGAACAGCGTCCACGCCAGCCAGCGACGACGCGGCAGGCACCAGGCCAGCAGCGACGCTCCGGCCAGCAACAGGCCAAGACACCAGCGTGGCGGCAAGCTTGGCAGCCACTGCACCAGCAGCACGCCGGACAGCAAGGCAAGTGCTGCCGTAATTGCCGTTGCTCGTGCCATGCCGTCCCCGTTCCGTCCTGGATGGGGTCGAGCCTAGCGTGGTCTCTGCGGCACCGAGGATGAAAAGCGTGTAGGCACTCGCCGTATAGGCGATGGTGCCCGACGTGGCCGCCTATCAGTGCTTCGGGTCTTCCTGCAGCACTCCGTTGTGCAGCACCAGGGTGCGATCCATCCGCCCCGCCAGATGGGTGTCATGAGTGACCAGGATGAAGCTGGTGCCGATCTCCCGGTTGAGTTCCAGCATCAGCGCGTAGACCTGCGCGGCATTGCCCTCGTCGAGGTTGCCGGTGGGTTCGTCACCGAGCACGCAGGCGGGCCTGGTCACCAGCGCACGCGCCACCGCACAGCGCTGGCGCTCGCCACCGGACAGTTCCGACGGCTTGTGGTGGGTGCGCCCGCCCAGGCCTACCCGTTCCAGCAGCGTGCCGGCCTGACGCTGTGCCTCGGCAATCGCGGTGCCGCGGATCAGCAATGGCATGCACACGTTTTCCAGCGCGGTGAACTCGGGCAGCAGGTGATGGAACTGGTAGATGAAACCGAGCGAGCGATTGCGCACGCGGCCGCGTTCGGCATCGGAGAGCTTCGACAGCACGCGACCATCCACCTCCACCTCGCCGGCGGTCAGCGTGTCCAGCCCACCGATGATGTGCAGCAGCGTGCTCTTGCCCGAACCGGAGGCGCCGACGATCGCCATCGTCTCGCCGCGCTTCAGGGTGAAGCTGACGTCGTTCAGCACCTCGGTGCGCAGGCCGCCTTCGTCGTAGGTCTTGGCGACATGGCTGGCGCGCAGCACGTTTTCACCGGATTGATTGGTAGCCGTCGGGTTCATGGCAGTCTTATTCATAGCGCAGCGCCTGCGCCGGCTGCGTGCGCGACGCGCGCCACGCGGGATAGAGGGTCGCCAGCAGCGAGAAAGCGAAGGTCAGCAACGCGGTCCAGCCGACATCGTGCCAGTCCAACCGGCTCGGCACCTCGCTGATGTAATAGACGTCCGGCGACAGGAAAGTCACGTGGAAGGTGTGCTCGATCCACTTGATGATGCCCGGCAATTTCCACGACAGCAGCGAACCGAAGCCCACGCCGAAGCCGATCCCGACGAAACCCACCAGCACGCCCTGCACCATGAACATGCCCATGATGCTGCGCGGCGTGGCACCGAGCGTGCGCAGGATCGCGATGTCGGCCTGCTTGTCGGTGACCAGCATCATCAGCATCGAGATCAGGTTGATTACCGCCACCAGGATGATCAACGACAGGATCACGAACATCACCATCTTTTCCATCGACAGGGCGGCGAAGAGATTGGCGTTCGTATCCATCCAGGTCTGCACCCGGTACACCTGGCCCAGCTTGTCGGCCAGCTCGCGCGCCACCGGGCGGGCGTTGAACATGTCGTCGAGCTTCAGCCGGATGCCGGTGGGGCCGCTCATGCCGTTGAGCTTCTCGGCATCGTCCATGTTGACCAGCGCCAGGCCGGAATCGAACTGTTCCATGCCGAGTTCGAACAGGCCCACCACGTGGAAACTGCGCATCTTCGGCACGCCGCCCATCGGGGTGGCATAGAGTTGCTGCACCACCACCGTCACCCGGTCGCCGACGCTGACGCCCAGCGACATGGCCAGATCCTTGCCGAGCACGATGTTCCAGCTTTTCGGCGTCAGTTCGCTCAGCGAACCCTCGACCATGTGCTTGCTGATGTCGACGACCTTCGGTTCCTGCGCCGGCTCGATGCCGCGCAACAGCGCACCGCTGGAATGGCCTGCGCTCAGGTAGGCCTCGGCTTCCACGTACGGCGCTGCACCGAGTACATGCGGATTCGCCTCGGCAATCTGCAATGCCCGCGGCCAGTCCTGCACGCTTTCGCCAACCCCGGAAACCGTGGCGTGCGAGATCGCACCCAGGATGCGGGATTTCATCTGGTAGTCGAAGCCATTCATCACCGACATCACCGTGATCAGCGCGATCACGCTGATCGCGATGCAGACGATCGAGACGGTGGAGATGAACGAGATGAACTGGTTGCGGCGCTTGGCGCGGGTGTAGCGCAGGCCGATAAAGAGTTCGAGCGGTCGGAACATGGGTGGTCGCTTGTGGGGATCGCAGGGCGGGCCGCCCGGACGGGCATTATCCGGTATTCGGTGAGACCGCGCTGGGCTGGTGAAGTTGCCGGATCATGCAGGTCGCTGGATCAAAGCCGCGGCACGGCCTCGCCCAGTTGCACGGCCGCCAGCCGCATGCGCAGGCGGCGACGGATGTCCGCATCGCTGTTGTCCGGCGCCAGCAGCAACACCTGCATGCCCTGCTCCACCGTCTGCAGGCGCAACAGTACGAAGACGCCGAGCACACGAAACGAAGCCAAGGTGGCAGGCACATCCTCGCGATCGGCCAGATGCAGCACCCAATCATGACCGGCACTCCAGCCCGCAGCCGCGACCGGCGAATTCACCACCCTGCGCAGGGATTGCCCCGTCGCCATCAGCACTCCAGCCATCAGCAGCAGCTTCATCCAGGTCGCCAATGCACACAGCACAATGGCCAGCATCGTCAGGCTTGCGACAACGATCAACAGCCGTCGCAGCAGTCGCGACGGCCGGTATTCAAAGCCGATGGCGGGTGCGGATGTCATCGATGATCCCCTGCCAGTCCGACCGCTCCGGGCGCGCATGGCCCATCACCCAGTCCCACAGATCCGGATCCTGCACGTCGAGCAGTTCGTCGAACGCCTGCTGCTGCGCTTCGCCGGCGTCGGCAAAGCGCTCGTCCAGCCAGCTGCCGAACAAGGCATCCAGCTCGCGCGTGCCTCGGCGGGTGCGCCAGCGCAGGCGCTTGAGGCGGGCATCGTTCAAAGTTCACGCGACCGTTCGCGCTGTTCTTGCTGCTCACGTGCGATATCGGCATGAATCTGCGGCAGCGTCCTGTTCAAGTTGCCTGACATTCGTGCGTACACCTTCGGCAATCGGCCAAACACCACGACCACCAGCATGCGCGGCAAACTGAAAACACCCATGACGATAAAGAACCATGCCATCCAGCGCGCGATCGCCAGGTCATCCTGGCGATGCGGCCATTGCTGCGCGATCAGACAAATGAACACGGCTGCCAAGGCCATGAAGAGCAGCCGGACTTTCCACGAGGCATGCGGCAGCGCAAGCAGATTGAACATCGCAAGCATCCTTACCGACGAGGGGCTTGCCGCAGCTTACGCCGAACGCCGCTCCACCATCAGCTTCTTGATCTCGGCAATCGCCTTGGCCGGGTTCAGCCCCTTCGGGCAGGTACGCGTGCAGTTCATGATGGTGTGGCAGCGATACAGCTTGAACGGATCTTCCAGGTCGTCGAGCCGCTCGCCGGTCGCTTCGTCGCGGCTGTCGACGATCCAGCGGTAGGCCTGCAGCAGGATCGCCGGGCCGAGGTACTTGTCGCCATTCCACCAGTAGCTCGGGCAGCTGGTCGAGCAGCACGCGCACAGGATGCATTCGTACAGGCCATCGATCTTCTTGCGCTCTTCCGGCGACTGCAGGCGCTCGCGATCCGGTGCCGGACTCTGCGTGCGCAGCCACGGCTTGATCGAGGCGAATTGCGCGTAGAAATGGGTCAGGTCGGGCACCAGATCCTTCACCACCGGCATGTGCGGCAGCGGATAGATCTTCACGTCACCTGCGGCGCAGTCGCTGATCGCGCGGGTGCAGGCCAGCGTATTGGTACCGTCGATGTTCATCGCGCACGAACCGCAAATGCCTTCGCGGCAGGATCGACGCAGCGTGAGCGTCGAGTCGATCTCGTTCTTGATCTTCAGCAGTGCATCCAGAACCATCGGTCCGCATGCGGCAAGGTCGACCTCGTAGGTGTCGACGCGCGGGTTCTGGCCGTCATCCGGCGACCACCGATAGATGCGGAAGGTGCGCGGATTCTTGGCATCTTTCGCCGGATAATGCTTGCCGGGCTGGATCTTGGAATTCTTGGGTAGCGTGAACTCGGCCACGATTGCCTCACTCTTTCATACTTGCCGCATCAGCTCGCCTGGCGAGCGCCGGTACAACGTTTGCAGATCAGTAAACGCGCTTCTTGGGTGGCACCACTTCGACCTCGTCGGTCAGGGTGTACATGTGTACCGGACGGAAGTCGAAGTTGCTCTTGCCGGCCTCGTCCACCTTCACCAGCGTGTGCTTCATCCATTCGGCGTCGTTGCGATCGGGGAAGTCCTCGCGCGCATGACCGCCGCGGCTTTCCGTACGCTGCTGGGCCGAGTGCATGGTGGCAACGGCCTGATCCAGCAGGTTGGCCAGCTCCAGCGTCTCGATCAGGTCGGAATTCCACACCAGCGAACGATCGCTGACGCGTACGTCCTTGAACGATTCGCGCACCGCGGAAATCTTCTCGGAACCTTCCTTCAGCGTACTGCCGGTGCGGAACACCGCCGCATCGCTCTGCATGATGCGCTGCATTTCCAGGCGGATCTGCGCCGTGGGCTTGCTGCCGTTGGCATTGCGCAGGCCATCGAAACGGGCCAGCGCCTTGTCGAGAATGGTCGTCGGCAGATCCTTGTGCGCCGTCTCCGGCTTGATCAGCTCGGCGCAGCGATGCGCCACCGCGCGGCCGAACACCACCAGGTCGAGCAGCGAGTTGGAACCGAGGCGGTTCGCACCATGCACCGACACGCAGGCCGCCTCGCCGATCGCGAACAGGCCGGGCACGATCGCATCGACGTCGTCACCCTTCTTCTGCACGACTTCGCCGTGGTAGTTGGTCGGGATGCCGCCCATGTTGTAGTGCACCGTCGGGATGACCGGGATCGGCTCCTTGGTCACGTCCACGCCGGCAAAGATGCGCGCCGATTCGGCGATGCCCGGCAAGCGCTCGTGAATCACATCCGCGCCCAGGTGCATGAGGTTGATGAAGATGTGGTCCTTGTGCTCGCCGACGCCGCGGCCCTCGCGGATCTCCATCGTCATCGCGCGGCTGACCACGTCGCGCGAAGCCAGATCCTTCGCGTTCGGCGCGTAGCGCTCCATGAATCTCTCGCCTTCGGAGTTGGTGAGGTAACCACCCTCGCCGCGCACGCCCTCGGTGATCAGGCAGCCGGCGCCGTAGATGCCGGTCGGATGGAACTGCACGAACTCCATGTCCTGCAGCGCGAGGCCCGCGCGCAGCACCATGCCGCCGCCGTCACCGGTGCAGGTATGCGCCGAGGTGGCGCTGAAGTAGGCGCGACCGTAACCACCGGTCGCCATCACCACCGCATGGCCGCGGAAGAAATGCAGGGTGCCCTCGTTCATGTCGAGCGCGAGCACGCCACGGCAAACACCTGCTTCGTCGAAGATCAGGTCGATCGCGAAGTATTCGATGAAGAACGTGGCGTCATGCGCCAGTGCCTGCTGGTACAGCGTGTGCAGGATCGCGTGGCCGGTACGGTCGGCCGCGGCGCAGGTGCGCTGCGCGGTGCCCTTGCCGTAATGCGTGGTCATGCCGCCGAACGGGCGCTGGTAGATCTTGCCTTCCTCGGTACGCGAGAACGGCACGCCGTAATGTTCCAGCTCGATGATCGAGGGAATCGCCTCGCGGCACATGTACTCGATCGCGTCCTGGTCGCCAAGCCAGTCGGAACCCTTGACGGTGTCGTAGAAGTGGAAGCGCCAGTCGTCCTCGCCCATGTTGCCGAGCGCGGCCGAGATGCCGCCCTGCGCCGCCACAGTGTGCGAGCGGGTCGGGAACACCTTGGTGATGCAGGCCGCCTTGAGGCCCTTCTCGGCCAGGCCGAAGGTGGCACGCAAACCGGCGCCACCGGCGCCGACCACGATCACGTCGTACAGATGTTGCCGGACTTTATAAGTATCCAACTTGTTGCTTTCCATGAAATCTCGACCTTCGCGTCTTATGGGGTCAGCGCAATGCGCAAAACGGCAAGCACGCTGGCCAGCGCGCCCAGCACCGCGAGGAACTTGATTGCCACCAGCAGGACGACTTCCTTCCAGCGGATATGCACGTAATCCTCGATCACCACCTGCAGGCCGAGCACGGCATGCCAGAACATGGTGAGCACGAATGCGATCAGCAGCAACGCGTTCCACGGCCTGGCGACCGCCGCATGGGCGGTGGCGTAGTCGGCGTGCAGCAGGCACAGCACGGTGGCGACGAACCACAAGCCAAGCAGCACCAAGGCGGCGGCAGTTACCCGCTGGGTCCACCAGTGCCCCACACCGGACTGGGACGAGCCCAGTCCACGTGCCGTCTTCAACGGGTTGCGCCGATCCTTGATGGCGATGCTCTTCGTGTTCATGCCGCGCCTCCTGCCATCAATACGTAAGCCCATACAAGTACGGTGAGAACGATGCTGCCGGCAATCGACAACCAGCTGGAGCGCACGAACTGCGGAATCTCGTAACCGGCACCCGCATCCTGGATCAGGTGGCGGATGCCGTTGCACAGGTGATAGAACAGTGCCCAGCTCCAGCCCACCAGCAGCACCATGCCGACCGGGCTGCCGATGATCCCCTTGAAGTGGTTGAAGCTGTCCTCGCCCGCCGCCAGATGCAGCAGTCCACCGACCACCAGCAAGCTGCCGACAGCCAATGCGATGCCGGTGGCGCGGTGCGTGATGGAGGTCATCATCTGCACCTGCCGCTTGTAGATCTGGAGATGCGGTGAGAGCGGTCGTTGCGTGTCTGCCATGGCGGCTATCCTGTGTGGAATCGCTGATGTCCGTGCCACATCGTCCTCTGCTCTCTGCCCGGCGACAACGATCGCCGCGGCGGCCGCTCAGAAGTCGATGCAGCGCCCGTTCTTTTCCCAGTCGCCGTAGCGCGTGGGATCAGGAGCCGGTCGCTCCACCGCCACCTTGTCCTGCGCCGGCCGCTCGGGCACGGCGACTGGTTCCGCCGGAACGGAAGCAGGTTGAGACTCAGTCGGGGAGGAAGTATCGGACATGGTTTTTGTTAGCCGCGAAAGGTTAATACTTGCGGCAAAGCAGCACAACCTCGATCCGACCCACGCCACTTGTGCTTGAGCCCGACCACCCCAACCTGTGTTGACCTATGCCGACACCCTACCCTGCGGAAACTCTGCTGCTCGAAGGCCCGGACGCGATCACGTTCGCGCAGGCCCAGTTCAGCAGCAAGGTCAGTTCACTCGTGATCGGACAATGGCAGTTCAGTGCATGGCTCGATCCGCAAGGTCGCGTACGCGCGCTGTTCCATCTCGCCAGGCTCGCCGACGATCGGCTGCTGGTGCTGCTGCGTGGCGGCAGCGCCGCCGTCTTGGTCGATGCACTGCGGCGTTTCGTGTTCCGCTCGAAACTCACGTTGACAGCATTGCCACCACGCACGCTGACCACCGGACCCGTACAAGCGATGCATGCGATCCATGGTGCAGTGGAAACACTTTCGTTCGGGTGCGGCACGCACAGCATGCAGATCACGATCGAAGATAGTCGCGACGATGCGTGGCGCCTGCTGCAACTGCGCGCGGGCTGGCCCTGGCTGCCCGCGCAAGTGTTGAACGAATTGCTGCCACCGGCGCTGTCGCTGCATCGCCTGCAGGCCGTCGCCATCGACAAGGGCTGTTATCCAGGCCAGGAAATCGTTGCGCGACTGCACTATCGCGGCGGCCACAAACGCCACTTGCATGGCGTCGTCTTGTCGCAGTTGGCGAATGCCGGTGAGGCATTGCGTTTCGATGAACGTGAAGTCGGCTGCCTGCTCGATGTCATCGACACGGACGCTGGTGTCGAAGCGCTCGCGGTATTGAATGACGATGTTGTTGCGCAGGCTATGAATGGACGTCTAAATGCATTTGACGACAACCTGGTGATTCGTCTCGACACACAATGGCCGGCATGAGTAATGCATGACATCGACAAGAAAATTCGTCATGGCACTTGTCAACGCAAGATGAGCATCAGTTAAACTTCACCCACTCGGCACTTGCCAGCGGATATCTCCGCCGTTACGCTCCGCCGACTGAATATCGCGGCATCCGGAACACGGGGTGTCGAAATACGCGACGAACCGGATGTATCCGACATCGGCGCGACCCGGCAGCAAGATCGCCGGATGACATGCCGCCTCGCAGCAACGAGTGCGGATGAAGTTGCAGGCAACACGGCCGACCCGGCCCGCGCATCGCCCTTGCAGCACTCAATCCAGATCGGCACAGACTACGCCGCTCGTACCGCCACAATCCCGTGGCAAAGCGTCCAGCCACAAGTTTCGGCTGCGGCGATCAATCCAGATGGAACGGCCTGCCAGCCCGTCCATCGCAACGGCGCACAAGACCTGAAATCCGGTTTTGCGCGTACAGCACGTTGGAGGCAGAAACATGAAACTTTCCATGCTGTTGTGGCTTACTTCACTGATGCCCCAGCCCGTCGCCGATCATGCCTGCCTGGCCACCACGGTGTATCTGGAAGCCCGCAGCGAGCCCACCATCGGCCAGCTCGCCGTCGCCGAAGTCGCATTGCGTCGCCGCGATCGCGGCCAGTGGGGCAATACCGTATGCAAGGTGGTCACTGCGCCGCATCAGTTTGCAACCACCACCACGTCGGGCTCGTTCGAGATCGACAATCTGGAATCGTTCAGCAAGGCGTGGGAAATTGCCGGACGATCACTGCACAACTGGCAGCTGCCCCTCGCTGAGCGTCGCATGCTGGTACCGCACGCCGATCATTTCGCCACCATCGCGATCAGCCCGGCCTGGTCACGCAACCGCCCCAGCGTCACGATCGGCGAACATGCGTTCTATGCAGTGAACTGATCAGCGGAGAAATTCCAAAACAAAAAAAGCCCTCGCATGAGGGCTTTTTTGTTTTGGACGTCCATATGCATGGATGTCTATTTGAAAACCACCCTACTTGAAAATCATCGCGCGTAGACCAGGCCGTCACGCACCTCGACATAGTCGCCATTCCGCACACCAGGATTGGGGCGCTGGGTTACCGTGGCGTACTGACCATTGTCCAGTCGCACGACAATTCGCCATCCCGTGCCGTTGCCATCACTGCGCTGACCGACCTGGTTGCCCACAGCGCCACCAGCCACCGCACCAACCACGGTGGCGGCCGTACGACCGTCGCCCTTGCCGATCGTGCTGCCCAGTACGCCACCAGCCACTGCGCCGATGATCGTTCCAAGCGTGCTGTTATTGGTGCCATTGCTTATGTAAATCTGCTGCACATCCTGCACCACGCCACAGGTCTGGCAACGAACCCGGCCACCATAGCCACTTGGCGGTGGCGGCTGATAACCATAGCCGTTGTTGTATGGCTGAGTAACGCAGCCAGCCAGCGCAAGACTGCCCGCTACTGCGGCGGCCAGGGCGAACTTGTGTATCAATGCGTTCATGACCACTTCCTTTGGTAGGTAAGCCCGTTCAGCGGGCGTCGGATACCGCAGTCACACCTTCCTGGACTTGCACCCGATCACCCGGATCGTGATCCATGCGTACAGTGCGGGTGACGCCGTTGTACACGTAACGCACGTCGTAAGCGACGATCTGTGATCCAGTGTTTTGCACGGTACTGCACTGACGCTCCACCGACGAGGTCACCTGGGGCTGCTGACGGCTTGCCTCGATGCGATTGCCGGCATAACCGCCACCGACGGCACCGGCCACCGTGGCCAGCGTATTGCCCTTGCCACCACCGACCATGTGGCCAAGCAGACCACCGGCCACGGCACCGATCGCAGTACCGGCAATCCGGTGCTGATCCTTCGGCGGCGCCGTATGGGTCACCGTCTGATCGTGGCAGACCTGTCTGGGATTGTTCACCGTCTGGCGCACCGGGTCGACACTGACGACCTTGGCGTACCTGACGCCATTGTCCGCATTGGCACCGGCATCGTCAGATGCGCCCGACACGGCTGCTGCCGCACCATTGGCGGCCGCTGCTCCAGTACCCGCATCCGCACTGCGGTTGCAGGCCGCCAGACTCATCGCGAGCGCCACGGCTATACCGATATTGAGAGCACTCACTGTCAACCTGTTCATCTCGACCCTCTCCTCTGTTATGCATGTGTAATGCCGATGCGGCGCATCATCGCAATTACCTGCGCCGCCTATTGAACCGCCGTGCGGCTGAATCAGAGCTAGCTCGCACTCGTTACATTATCTTCACGCCAAGATCGCAGATCTCTCGGCCACCGCACGGAATGCACCATGCTCCAGCTCGTCGACAGCCACGTCCACCTCGATGATGATGCCTTCGCGACCGATCGCGACGCCGTGATCGGGCGCGCCCATGATGCCGGCGTCAACACGATGGTCTTGCCCGCGGTCGATGCGGCCAGCTGGCCGCTGATCCAGACGCTTTGCGCAAGCCATCGGGGGCTGTTTCCGGCGTTCGGCCTGCACCCGATGTTTCTGGCCAGGCACGCACCCGAGCATGTCGGCGCACTGTCTGCGTGGCTCGACGCCAACGACGCGGTGGCCGTTGGCGAAATTGGCCTGGATTTCCATGTGGATGGTCTCGACCGCGATCGCCAGCGGCAGTATTTCACCGGTCAGCTGCAGCTGGCACGCGCACGAAAGCTGCCGGTGATCGTGCATGCGCGCAGCGCACTGGAGGAAGTGACCCTCACCTTGCGCCGGACTGGTGGCCTGCGCGGCGTGGTGCACAGCTTCTCCGGCAGCGAGCAGCAGGCCCGGCATCTATGGGACATGGGGTTTTGCATCGGCATCGGTGGCCCGGTGACCTACGAGCGTGCCCAACGCCTGCGTCGCATCGTGGCACAAATGCCGATCGAGTTTCTGCTGCTGGAAAGCGACGCACCGGACCAGCCGGATACCGCCCATCGCGGCGAGCGCAACGAACCGGCGCGCATCACGGAAGTACTGCGCTGCATCGCAACGCTGCGCGGTGAATCGGAGGCGGCGATTGCCGCAGCCACTACGGCCAACGCTCGTCGCCTGTTCGACCTGGATCGGCGCAGCAACTAGCCCTGCTGTCATATTCCCCGACGACACTTGCGAACTACGGCCAGCCCTTGCTACATTTTACTTCATCAGTGAAATATGATTTGGTGAAATGGCTCAACTGACAAATTGCATCGCAATGATGAACGAAGGCATCGAACGGGTGAGCCAGATCATCCCGCAGATGCCTGCGGTCGAGGCGCGGCTGTGCCGGTTGATGCTGATGGTGGGCAGCAGTCTCGAAGAGGAGCTCGAGTTCAAGCTGAAGCCACACAAGCTCAACCACAGTGACTTTCTCACCCTGATGATCCTGTACAGCCGTCCGGATGGCAGCTCCACGCCGGGCGAACTGTGTGAGTTCGCCACCCAGGGCGCCACCAACATGACGCGCATCACCAATGCGCTGGTCAAGCGCGGGTTGATCACCCGCGGCGCCAGCGCGGAGGACCGGCGCCGGGTGCTGATCCGCATCACACCGGCAGGCAAACGCTTCGTGCAGAAAATGCTGCCGCCGATGTTTCCCCGCGTCAGTGCGATGTTTGCCAACTTCAGCGATGCCGACAAACGCAACCTGAGCCGACTGCTGGGCAAGCTCGCACACAATCTCGATCAGCTGGATCCGGACACCCAGCCATGAAGGCCACGAAATGAAGAAGGTCCTGATGAAACATCTTTCGCTTCATCGCACTGCCATCGCAACGGCACTGGCACTTCTGCTGGCAGCATGCGCGATACCGTCCAGGCTGAACCACCCGAACTTGCGCGACGACGTGCCGCTTGCCGGCTTGCAGGCACCTGCGCGCACCGGGTGGCCAGATGCCGAGTGGTGGCGCGCCTACGGCGATCCGCAGCTGGACCAGCTGATCGCGATAGCCATGCAGCATTCACCGGATCTGGAGCAGGCGCAGAGCCGTGTGGTCAACGCCGAACAGTCGGTACGTCTTGCCGCTGCCCAGGCTGGCCTCAACGTCAATGGCAGTGCGCAGTTCGAGCGCCAGCGCCTCAGCAAAAACGGCATCATCAGCCTGCTGCCGCAGAACATCCCGATCGACCCCTGGTACAACCAGAGCGATCTCGGCCTGCAGGCGAAATACACCTTCGACTGGTGGGGCAAGAAGCGCTCGAGCATCGAGGCAGCCCTTGACCAGGCGCATGCCGCCGAGGCACAACGAAGCGCCGCCGCCTTGACGATCCAGAACGCCGTGGCCGATACCTATTTCGGCTGGCAAGGCGACCAGGCGCGCCTGGCCCTCTCCACCCAACTGGTCAGCGCACAGGAAAAATTCGTGCGCATCGCCGAACTGCGTGTCGCACAGGGTGTGGATCTTGCCGACACCGCGCAGCAGGCCAAGGCGCAGCTCGCTGCGGCGCGCGAGATGCATGTCGCCCTGCACGGTTCGGCCGAGATCCGCAAGGTGGCGCTCGCTTCCCTGCTTGGCATTGCACCGGCAGACCTTCCCGCCCTGCAGCCACGGGCGCTGCCCGAAGTGGACAGCCGCATCCCCGCCGATGCACGGCTCGACCTGATTGCGCGTCGTCCCGACATCGCCGCCAGCCGCTGGCAGGTCGAAGCAGCATTGAAGCAGACCGACGTGGCGCGTGCGCAGTTCTTTCCGGACATCGGCATCAGCGCCATGGCCGGCCTGTCCAGCATCGACATGGGCAAGCTGCTCGAGGCCGGAAGCCGCACTTTTGCATTGACCCCCGCGCTGCATCTTCCGATCTTCGAAGGCGGCCAGCTGAAGGCTAATTACGGCGTCAGCAAGGCGCAGCTCGCGGCCGCTGTGTCGCAATACAACAGCACCGTAGTCAGCGCCGCGCGTGATGTCGCAACCCAGGCACTCACCGCACAACAGATCGCTGCACGGCGTCAGGAACAGTCCGCACAGATCGCCGCCAACGAGCGCCTGCTGGCCACCGCGCAAGCCCGCGCCCATCAGGGCGTGCGCGATGCGCGCGAAAGTCTCGCGGCGGCAGCGCAATTGCTGCAGCAACGGGACGATGCTGCCAGCCTGCAGGCCCAGGCCGTATCCACGGATCTGGCCCTGATCAAGGCACTCGGCGGCGGTTACCGGACTACCGGTGAAATCAGCAACGCCAGCCAGACACCCCCTTCCCCTTCAAATCCGTCCGGAGACGACGCCGATGAGCGCCACTGAGTCCGACAAGACCGTCAACAAGACCGCTGACGACAACGACAGCGGCCTGGCGGCGAAGAATCCGGCCAAGCGCCGCAAGACGCTGCTGATCCTGCTGCTGGTGTTCGTGCTGATCGGCGTGATCTGGTTCCTGCTGTGGACGCTGGTATTTTCCCGGCGCGAAACCACCGACAACGCCTATGTCGGCGGCAACCAGGTAGCCATCTCCGCCCAGGTACCGGGCACTGTGGTGGCGATTCTTGCCGACGATACCCAGCACGTCGAGGCCGGCCAGGTCCTGGTCAAGCTGGACAGCACCGACGCCAGCGTACGCCTGAGCCAGGCGCGCAGCGCATTGGCACAGGCCGTACGGCAGGTGCGCCAGCAGACCGATTCCGCCAACGGCAGCGATGCCGCGGTCGCCGCACGCCAGATCGACCTGAAGAAGGCCGAAGCCGACCTCAAGCGGCGCCTGCCGCTGATCGCCCAGCAGGCCGAGGCGCCGGAAACCATCCAGCACCTGCGCGACGCCGTCGACCAGGCCCGCGCCGCGCTGACCTCGGCCCAGGCGCAGGCCTCCGCCGAACACGCCTCGATCGAAGGCACCGACATCGCCAACAATCCGGCGGTGCTGCAGGCGCGCGCGAATTTCCGTGCCGCCTGGGTCGCGGCTCAGCGCAACACGATCTACGCGCCGGTGTCCGGCTACGTGGCGCAGCGCAGCGTGCAGCTGGGCAACAGCGTGCAGGCGGGTCAACAGCTGATGACCGTGCTGCCGCTGCATGATTTGTGGATCGATGCCAACTTCAAGGAAAGCCAGCTGCGCCACGTCCGCATCGGCCAGCCGGCCAAGATCGAGACCGATATCTACGGCAGCAGCGTCGAATATCACGGCAAGGTGATTGGCCTGGGTGCCGGCACAGGCAGCGTGTTCTCGCTGCTGCCGGCGCAGAACGCCACCGGCAACTGGATCAAGGTGGTACAGCGTGTTCCCGTGCGCATTGCACTGGACAACCAGGAACTGGACAAGCATCCGCTGCGCATCGGCCTGTCCAGCGATGTCACCGTCGACATTACCGATGACCGTGGCGCCGTGCTGGCACCGCAGACCGAGCATCCGGCCGTAGCCGAAACCGCCGTATACGAGCAGATGGCCAGCAAGGCCGATGCCGAAGCCGACCAGGTGATCCGGGCCAACCTGAGCGCATCCAGCAACACCGGCGGCAACCACTCGAACTGAGGCTGAACCCAACCCCATGGCTGCCATCTCCTCCGACGCGGCACCGGCCGACGCCGCGCCGCTGAAACCCTTGCAGGGCGGCATGCTGGCCCTGATGACGATCGCCGTCGCGTTCAGCACGTTCATGGAAGTGCTGGACATGACCATCGTCAACGTGGCCGTACCACATATCGCCGGCAGCCTTGCGGTGAGTCCCAGCGAAGGTACCTGGGCGATCAGTTCGTACTCGATGGCCAGCGCGATCATGCAGCCGCTCACCGGCTGGATCGCCAAGCGCTTTGGCGAGGTACGCACCTTCGTGGTCTCGGTCGCGTTGTTCGTGGTGTTTTCGATGCTGTGCGGCCTGGCCACCAGCATGCCGATGCTGGTGGTTGGCCGATTGCTGCAGGGCGCGGGTTCCGGCCCGATGGTGTCATTGGCGCTGGCACTGCTGCTGGCGAACTATCCCAAGAGCAAACAGGGCATCGCACTGGCGTTGTGGGCGATGACCGTGGTGATCGCCCCTGTGCTGGGTCCGATCCTGGGCGGCTGGATCACCGACAATTTCACCTGGCCGTGGATCTTCTACATCAACCTGCCGGTCGGCATCGGCGCCGCCGTGGTCACCTGGTTCCTGCTGCACAAGCGTGAATCGAAGACGGTGAAGGCGCCGATCGACGTGATCGGCCTGGTGCTGCTGGTGGCGGGCATCGGCTGCATGCAGTTCATGCTGGACAACGGCAACGACAACGACTGGTTCGCCTCGCCGATGATACTCACCCTGGGGCTGATCGCACTGGTGAGCCTGAGCTTCCTGGTGGCATGGGAGCTCAATGCAAAGCATCCGGTGATCGATCTCACGCTGTTCAAGCAGCGCAATTTCACCATCGGCGTCAGTGCCATGTCGTTCGGCATGCTGGCGTTCTTCGCCATCAACGTGGTGTCGCCGCTGTGGCTGCAGACTACCCTGGGCTTCACCGCCAGCTGGTCGGGCCTCACCAGTGCCTGGGTCGGCGTGCTCGCCTTCGTGTTGTCGCCGGTGGTCGGCAGCATGCTGGGCAAGTTCGACCTGCGCGCGATGATCACCATGGCTTTCGTGGTACTCGCCGGCACCTCGTTCTGGCTGTCCACCTACGACAGCGGCGCCTCCTACATCAGCATGGTCTGGCCAAGGCTGGTGATGGGTCTGGGCATCCCGCTGTTTTTCATCCCGCTCAACCAGATCTATCTTTCCGGCCTGCCGGCGGATCAGATCGCCAGCGCGTCGGGCCTGGCCAACTTCTTCCGCACGCTCGGCTCCAGCGTCTCCACCGCCCTGACCGTGACGCTGTGGCAGCACCGCACCGAGTTCCACCACGCCTCGCTGACCGAAAACATCACCGCGGCCGCACCCGCGGCGACCGGATTCCTGCAGCAATTGAAAGGCGCCGGACTGGTCGGCCAGCGCGGACTGACCGTGGTCGATCAGCTGATCAGCCGGGAAGCGGCCACGCTGGCGGTCAACGACGTGTTCTGGCTGTGCTCGGTCATCTTCATCTTCATGATCCCGCTACTGTGGCTGGCCAAACCGCCATTCGGCAGCGCCGGTGGCCCGGGTGGCCATTGACCGAATGCTGCAGATTGCTGCAGCCGCCAGGCTGCAGCATGAATACCCGGCCACGACTGGTGCGGCGCAATATCTTCTGCTAGCGTTCGCCGCATGGCACAAACTAAACGCACCATCAAGAAGTATCCGAACCGGCGTCTCTACGACACGGAAATCTCCAGCTACATAACGCTGGAGGAAGTCCGCCAGCTCGTGCTGGACAACGAGGACTTCGAAGTCCGCGATGCCAAGACCGGCGAGGATCTGACCCGTTCGGTCCTGCTGCAGATCATCTCCGAGCACGAGGACAAGGGGCAGCCGATGCTGTCGCCGCAGTTGCTCAGCCAGATCATCCGCTTCTACGGCGACTCCCTGCAGGGCTTCATGGGCCCTTACCTGGAGCGCAGCCTGCAGGTGTTCCTGGACCAGCAGACCCAGTTCCGCAGCCAGCTCAACAGCCTGATGGGCCAGACCCCGTGGAACACGCTCAATGAGATGACCGAGCGCAACATGGCGGCTTTCCAGGCGATGCAGCGCGGGCTGATGGATACCGCAGCCAAGGTGATGCCGACGCCCGGCACCGGCAGTCGCGGCGGCAAAAAGTCCGGCTGATTCCAGCCCGGCAGCGGCACGCACTGACGCGCCGCCCCTACATGGTCGCTGCAGCACAGCACGTGCTGCCTTGCGGCATGAACGAAACCAAGGGTACGAAACCGCATGAGCGAAGTGGCTCCACATCAGCCTGCCCCACGGCGTGTCGCCGTGGTCACCGGCGGCATCGGTGGCCTTGGCACCGCAATCTGCCGCCAACTGGCACAGTCGGGCCGCAAGGTGGTCGCGGTGGATCTGGCTGCACGTGACGAACGTGTTGCGGCATTTCGCCAGGAGCTCGCGGGTTTCGATGGGGCGATTACCTTCGAGGCCGCCGACGTCAGCGACTTCGACAGCTGCCAGCAGCTGACTGCGCGCATCGAACAGCAGCACGGCAGTGTCGACGTGCTGGTCAATGCCGCCGGCATCACCCGTGATGCCAGCCTGCGCAAGATGTCGCCGCAGCAATGGCACGAGCTGATGCGGGTGAACCTCGACGGCGTGTTCAACATGTGCCGCAACGTGGTCGACGGCATGACCACCCGGGGCTTCGGCCGCATCGTCAACATCAGCTCGGTCAACGGCCAGACCGGCCAGTTCGGTCAGACCAACTACTCGGCCGCCAAGGCCGGCGTGCACGGTTTCAGCATGGCGCTGGCACGCGAGACCGCACGCAAGGGCGTCACCGTGAACACGGTATCGCCGGGTTACTGCGACACGCCGATGGTCGCCGCCGTCTCCGCCGAGATCCGCGCGCAGATCATCGCCGACATCCCGGTCGGCCGCCTCGGCGCCCCGGTCGACATTGCACGCGCAGTGAACTTCCTCGCCGACGACGCTGCCGGCTACATCACCGGCGTCAACCTGCCGGTCAACGGCGGCTATTTCATGAGCTTCTGAGCACGGCCTCCCGCAGTCAGCTGCGGCCGGGATTGCAGTCGCGCGCTGCTTGCGGAACAGTGGGCGGACATTCTTTACGGATCGCAGCATGGCGCAGCAACCCATCACCCTTATCGGCGGCGGTCTGGTTGGCGCCTTGCTGGCGCAGCAGCTGGCACAGCACGGTTTTTCCGTCGAGGTCTACGAGAAACGCCCCGACCCCCGGCTGGCTGGCTTTCTAGGTGGTCGATCGATCAATCTGGCACTGGCCGAACGCGGTCTGCAGGCGTTGCGTACGGCCGGGCTGGCCGACGACGTGTTGCGACGTGCGGTGATGATGCGCGGACGCATGGTGCATACCCGCGACGGTGACAGCGGCCTGCAGCGCTATGGCATCGACGACAGCGAAGTGATCTGGTCGGTCTCGCGCGGCGCACTCAACATGCTGCTGCTGGACGCAGCCGAAGCCGCCGGCGTGCAGTTTCATTTCGGCCAGTCGCTGGTAACCGCCGACTTCGACGAACAACGCATCCGCGTGGCCGATGACTCCGGCGTGGAGCGCGACCTTCCGATCGGCCTGCTGATCGGCGCCGACGGCGCCGGCTCGGCCGTGCGTGCGGCGATGAATGCGCACAGCCCGCTGGGCGAACGCATCGACTCGCTCGGCCACGGCTACAAGGAGCTGGAGATTCCGCCAGCCGGCGAACTGCCGCCGGCCGTGCTGCAGCTCAGCGGCGGCCATGACCAGTTCGCACTGGAACCGCACGCATTGCACATCTGGCCACGCGGCGGCCACATGTGCATCGCCCTGCCGAATACCGAGGGCAGTTTCACCGTCACCCTGTTCCTGCCAGCGCAAGGTGCAGCACCGAGTTTCGCCACGCTTCCCGATGCAACCGCTGCAGCTGCATTCTTCAGCGAACAATTCCCGGGATTGTTGCCCCTGATTCCCCGCTTCGCCGAGGACTACGACAATCATCCGGTCGGCACCCTGTCCACGCTGTATCTGGATCGTTGGCACCTGGACGGTCGCGCCTTGCTGATCGGCGATGCCGCCCACGCCATCGTGCCGTTCCACGGCCAGGGCATGAACTGCGGTTTCGAGGACACCGTAGTGCTGGCGAACCTGCTGGCCGCTGCGCCGGACGACAGCGCCGGGGTCTTCGCCGAATTCCAGCGCGTGCGCCAGCCGAACGCGAACGCGATCGCCGCGATGGCGCTGGAAAACTACATCGAGATGCGCGACTCGGTCGCCGACCCGCACTACCTGGCCAAGCGCGAACTCGGTGCCCTGCTGGCCACCCGCATTCCCGCCCACTACATGGCGCGCTACCGCATGGTGACCTTCACCCATCTTCCCTATGCGTATGCGCTGGAACGTGGTCGTGCACAGGATCAGTTGCTGGAGCAGCTGCTGCGCGAGAACCCGAACGTGGCGACAATCGACATCGACGCCGCTGCCCGGCTGTTCCTGACCACGCTGGCCCCGCTACCGGCACTGCGTCATGGATGAAGCACTGCTGGAAGCGTTCCGCTCCACGACCTACCACGTCTGCATCGATACGGTGAACTGGGCAACCCTGCGAATCGACCTGCCGTTGCCAGTCGCGCTTGCCGACGTGGTCGGCATGCACTCGTGGGCTTTCATCACCGCCTGGAATCCACAGGCGCGACGACGCCCGCCGGCTGAGAACCTGGCCGCCCAGCGCGAGCTGCTGGCAGCTCTGCAGGCGCAGCCTGGCGCCGTCGTGCTGCCTGCCATCGGCGTGGGCAGCAGCGGCTGGAGCGAGCCCAGCCTGTTCGCCATCGGTCCGGACGTCAGCACGCTCGACCAGCTGGCCAGGGTGCACAAACAACTGGCTTACGTGCATGGCGAGGCCGCCGGCGCGGCTCTTCTGCGCGTGCTGGACTGAGTCTTCAGCGGCAGTGCGCCGCATGGACAAGCACCCACGGCATTGCGGACAATCGAGGCAATGACTGCCGCAAACACCGTCGTGCCCCTGCTCGAAGCGCGGGCCTTGAGCTTTCTTCGCCAGGACGAACCGGTGTTCGCGCCGCTGGATTTCCAGTTGCACGCAGGCGAACTGGCTCTGGTCGAGGGCGACAACGGCAGCGGCAAGACCACCTTGCTGCGCATCTTGGCTGGCCTGCTGCATGTCGGCGAGGGCGAGCTGCATTGGCGCGGCGAACCACTGCAGCGCGACACCTGCGCCGGCGAGATCCTGTTCCTGGGGCATCAGCTCGGCCTCAAGGTCGATCTCAGCCCACGCGAGAACCTGCAGATCGCCGCCGGCCTGTCCGGTTGCCGCGACGGTGTGAGCGTGGCGACGGCGCTGGGCGAGATCGGCCTGCGCGGCTACGAGGACGAGCCGGTGCGCCGACTGTCCGCCGGCCAGAAGAAGCGCGCCGCACTCGCGCGCCTGCTGCTGTTGCCGGCCACCCTGTGGCTGCTCGACGAGCCCTATGCCAACCTCGACCGCATCGGCATCGTGCTGGTGAATCAATTGCTGGAAACGCATACCGCCACCGGTGGTGCCGCGCTGGTCACCAGCCACGGCGCAGTGAGTTTCCATGGCGGCGAACCGCGGCATATCCGGATGCACGCATGAACCGTCCGGGCCTCCTGACCGCCAGTGCCGCGATGCTGCGGCGCGACCTCACCCTGGCCTGGCGCCGGCGCGGCGACATCGCGATGCCGGTGCTGTACGCGCTGATCGTGACGATGCTGTTCCCGTTTGCACTCGGGCCGGAAGACACCTTGCTGCAGCGGATCGCCGGCGGCGTGGTGCTGGTCACCGTGCTGCTGGCGATGCTGCTGGCGCTGGATGCGATGTTCTCCAGCGATATCGAGGACGGTTCGCTGGAGCAGCTGGTGCTGGCTCCGCAGCCGCTGGCCCTGATGCTGGGCATGAAGATCCTCGCCCACTGGCTCGCCACCGCGCTGCCGCTGATCGTGATCGCGCCGCTGCTGGCCGCGATGCTGCACCTGCCCGGCGCGGTGATTCCGGTGCTGTTGCTGGCATTGCTGCTGGCTACGCCCCTGCTCAGCCTGCTCGGTGCCGTGCTGGTGGCGCTGACGGCCGGTACCCGCCGCTCTGGTATGCTGCTCGCCTTGATGTTGCTGCCGTTGTGCGTGCCGGCCGTGATCTTTGCCGCCGGTGCCGTGGCCGCCGCCCAGCAGGGCCTGCCGTGGCTTGCGCCGATCGCCTGGCTCGGAGCCGCACTGGTACTGGCCGTGGTATTTGCGCCACTGGCCTGCGCGGCAGCCCTTCGTATCGCCCTGGACGCTTGACGACTCACCATGTCTAACTGGATACCGCTCTGGTTGCACAAGCTCGGCTCGCCGCCGACGTTCTACCGCTTCGCCGGCACGCTGCGGCCTTGGGCGATGGGGCTGGCACTGCTGTTCGGCGTTATCGCGTTGTACGGCGGACTGGTGCTGGCCCCGGCCGACTACCAGCAGGGTGATGCCTATCGGATCATCTTCATCCACGTGCCAAGCGCCTGGATGAGCATGTTCATCTATGCCGTGATGGGCGTGGCCGCGTTCATCGCACTGGTATGGCGGATCAAGCTGGCCGAAGTGGTGGCGATGGAATCGGCACCGATCGGCGCGGCGTTCACCTTCATCACCCTGGTCACCGGCTCGCTGTGGGGCAAGCCGATGTGGGGCACCTGGTGGACGTGGGATGCACGGCTTACTTCCGAGCTGGTGTTGCTGTTTCTCTATCTCGGCGTGATCGGGCTGTACCACGCGTTCGAGGATCGTCGCCAGGGTGCGCGCGCCGCCGCTTTCCTGGCGATCATCGGCATCATCAACGTGCCGATCGTGCATTTCTCGGTGAACTGGTGGAACACCCTGCACCAGGGCAGCACGGTCAACATCTTCGGCAAATCGAAGATGACCTGGGACATGCTGTGGCCACTGCTGACGATGATGCTGGCAACCAAGTTCTATTACGCCGCCAGCCTGTTCAACCGCGTGCGCACCGACCTGCTGGCGCTGGAAGGTGGCAAGGACTGGGTGCGTCGCATCGCCGAAGATGAAGCAACCCCATGAGCTCCCTGCAGCACTTACTGGCGATGGGCGGTTATGCCGTCTATGTATGGCCGGCTTATGCCGTGTTCTTCGTCGTGCTGATCGCCGACAGCATCGTGCCCGGCGTGCGGCGCCGTCGTGTGCTGCGCGAACTTCACGCCAGGATGGCACGTCAAAGCGTGCGCCAGAATCGCAATTCTCCTGCCCCGCCGTCGCCCTGACCGGAACGGCCTACGACCATGCCCATGAACCCCACCCGTAAACGCCGGCTCACCATCGTCATCCTGATTGTCGCCGCCGCCGCGCTGGCGGTCGGTCTGGGCGTATACGCGCTGCAGAACAACATGAACTACCTGCTCACGCCTAGCCAGGTGCAATCCGGCCAAGCCACCGACTACAAGACATTCCGCCTCGGCGGCATGGTCAAGGCCGGCTCGATCCAGCGCAGCAGCGATTCGCTCAAGGTCACCTTCACCGTGGTCGATGCCGGCGGCGCGATGCCGGTGGAGTACACCGGCATCCTGCCCGACCTGTTCCGCGACAATCAGTCGGTGATCGCGACTGGCCACATGGACGGCGCGCGCTTTGTCGCCACCGAAGTGCTGGCCAAGCATGACGAGACCTACATGCCGAAAGAGCTGAAGGACGCGATGGCCAAGGCGCACGCGAACAAGAAAGTCGGCGACGAATCCGCGCAGGGCGACATGCCATGACCCCGGAACTCGGCCAGCTCGCGTTGATCCTCGCCCTGCTGCTGGCGCTGGCGCAGGGCATCCTGCCGCTGTTCGGCGCATGGCGTGGCAACCGCGCACTGATGGCCGTGGCGCGTCCCGCCGCAACCGGTCAGGCGGTGTTCGTGGCGCTCGCGTTCGGCATCCTGGTGTGGGCGTTCGTGCATTTCGATTTCTCGGTGCAGTACGTGGCCGACAACTCGAACCTGGCGTTGCCCTGGTACTACCGCATCGCCGCGGTGTGGGGCGCGCATGAGGGTTCGCTGCTGCTGTGGATCTTCATCCTCAACGTGTGGACGGTGGCGCTGGCCGCGTTCAGCCAGAAACTGCCGGAAGTGTTCGCTGCGCGCGTGCTGGCGGTGATGGGGCTGATCGCGGTGGGCTTCCTCGCCTTCATCATCTTCACCTCGAATCCGTTCGGGAGGCTGCTGCCGATGCCGGGCGACGGCGCCGATCTGAACCCTGTGCTGCAGGATCCCGGCATGACGTTCCATCCGCCGGTGCTGTACACCGGTTACGTCGGCTTCTCGGTGGCGTTCGCATTCTCGATCGCCGCCCTGCTCGGTGGCGGGCTGGAACAGGCCTGGGTGCGCTGGGCGCGGCCGTGGACGAATATCGCCTGGGCCTTCCTCACCCTCGGCATCGTCGCCGGCAGCTGGTGGGCGTACGCGGAGCTGGGCTGGGGCGGCTGGTGGTTCTGGGATCCGGTGGAAAACGCCAGCTTCATGCCATGGCTGGTCGGCGCGGCACTGATCCACGCGCAGGCGATCACCGAGAAGCGCGGCGGCCTGCGCGCATGGACGATTCTGCTGTCGATCTTCGCGTTCTCGTTGAGCCTGCTCGGCACCTTCCTGGTACGTTCGGGTGTGCTCACTTCGGTGCATGCATTCGCCTCCGATCCGCGCCGCGGCGTCTTCATCCTGGCATTCCTGACCATCGTGGTCGGCGGCTCGCTGCTGCTGTATGCGCTGCGCGCGCCGAAGGTGGCCAGCGGCAAGCCGTTCAAGCTGGTCTCGCGCGAGACCGTGTTGCTGATCGGCAACCTGCTGTTCACGGTGGCCGCGGCGATGGTGCTGCTCGGCACGCTGTTTCCGCTGGTCGGCGATGCGCTGAACCTGGGCCGGATCTCGGTCGGGCCGCCCTACTTCGGCTTCCTGTTTCCGCTGCTGATGCTGCCGGTGGTCCTGTTGCTGCCGTTCGGGCCGTTCCTGCGCTGGGGCAAGGGCGACACGACTGTGCTCAAACAGATCCTGCTGCGCGTCTGCATCGCCGCCGCCGCATGCGCCATCGCGGCTTCGTTCTTTGTCGACGGCCAGTTGAAGGCAATCGCCGGCGTGGCCGCTGCGGTATGGATCGTCGTGGGTGTCCTGCTGTATGCCTACAAGCGCTGGCGCGAGATGCCGCGTGGCCGGCGTTATCCGGCCGAAATGGCCGGCATGCTGCTGGCGCATCTGGGCGTGGGCGTGTTCGTCGCCGGCGTGCTGCTGTCCGAATCGCTCAGCGTGACCAGCGATGTACGGATGGCGCCCGGGCAGACCGAGCACATCGGCAGCTACGATTTCCGTTTCGACGGCGTGCACCGCGCCACCGGACCGAACTGGCGCGCCGACCAGGGCGTGGTCACGGTGACCCGCGATGGTCGCCAGCTCGCCGTGATGCATCCGCAGAAACGCACCTACCTGCGCGGCCAGGTGCAGACCGAGTCGGCGGTGGACGCCGGCATCTTCCGCGACCTGTACGTGGCGCTGGGCGAACCGATGGACGCCAACAAGATCGAGGATGCCTGGTCGCTGCGGCTCTACTACAAGCCGTTCATCCGCTGGATCTGGGGTGGTGGCCTGCTGATGATGCTGGGTGGCTTCACCTGCGCCGCAGACAGGCGTTTCCGGCTCAAACGCGCCGTCGCCGAAACCGCCAGCGAAAGCCTGCCGTTGCAGGAAACGTCTGCATGAACCGCCTGTTTCCCTTCATCGGTTTCATGCTGCTGGTGGCGCTGTTCGGCTTCGGTATCTGGTGGAATTCCAGTCACGATCCGAACGCGATCCCGACGCCGCTGCTGAACAAGCCGGCACCGGCATTCGCGCTGCCCAAGCTGTACGAACCGACACAGACGGTCAGCAAGGCGGACCTGCTGGGCAAACCCTACCTGCTCAACGTGTTCGCCAGCTGGTGCATCGAATGCGGCGCGGAGCATCCGGTACTGGAGGCTGAAGGTCCGAGTCTTGGCGTGCAACTGGTCGGCTACAACTACAAGGACGCATCGGCCGATGCCAAACGCTGGCTGGCCGAACATGGCAATCCGTACAACGTGCTGATTGCCGACGAACCGGGCAACACCGCGATCGACTTCGGCGTGTACGGCGCACCGGAAAGTTTCCTGATCGATGGCAAGGGCGTGATCCGTTACAAGCATATCGGTCCGCTCACGCCTGACGTGGTCGCGAACGAGCTGAAGCCGGCGATTGCAGCCCTGTCGCGTGAGACTTTGCCATGAGGCACGTACTTCGGCATGTCCTGCTGCTGGTCCTGCTGGCACTGACGGGCGTGATTCACGCGCAGGCGATCGAGCCGATGCCGTTCGCCGATCACGCGCAGGAACTGCGCTTCCAGCACCTGACCCAGCAGCTGCGCTGCCCGATGTGCCAGAACGAGACGCTGGCCGATTCCAACGCGCCAATTGCACGCGACCTGCGCAACCAGATTTTCCAGCTGATGCAGCAGGGCAAGAGTGACGACGAGATCAAGCAGTATCTGGTCGCCCGCTATTCCGATTACGTGCTGTACGACCCGCCGCTGAAACCCGGCACCTGGCTGCTGTGGTTCGGCCCGCTGCTGATCCTGTGCGGCGGCGCCGGCGTGGTGGTGGCCGCGATCCGCAAGCGCGGCCGTGACGGGAGCGCCACCCATGCAACATCTGACCGCATGCCGCCTGACAACGAACCGGCCGACAACGGGGACGACTGGTGAAGATCATGTTTTTCATCGCCGCCGCAGTGATGATCGCTGCGGCACTGGCCGCCTTGCTGCTGCCACTGGTGCGCCAAGGCCGCAAGTCGGGACGCTCGCGCGGCGTGTTCGCACTGACGCTCGCGATCGCCTTCGTGCTGCCGCTGAGCGCGGGTGCGCTGTACCTGCTGGTGGGTACGCCGGCCGCGCTGAATGGCGTCTCCGCCGAGGCCGAACAGCCGCTCACCCTGTCGCAGGCCATCGATGAACTGCGCGCCCATCTGGCCCAGCAGCCGGGCGATGTGCAGGGCTGGATGCTGCTGGCACAGACCAGCACCATGCAGCGCGATCCGGCAGCAGCGCGCGACGCCTACGACCATGTGCTGAAGCTCGCCCCCAACAACGCCGACGCGATGGTGGGCTGGGCCGAAAACGATTCGACGCTGCGCACTGACCACATGATCGAGGGTCGCGCGCTGGAACTGCTCGAGCATGCGGTGCAGTTGCAGCCGGACAGCCAGCGCGGCCTGTGGTTGCTCGGCATCAGCGACTTCCAGCATGGTCAGTATCGGGAAGCAGCCGCCACCTGGCGCGTGCTGCAGCCTCAGCTGGAACCCGGATCGAAGGTGGCCCAGGCCGTCGCGCAACAGATTGCCGTTGCCGATGCACGCGCTGGTGGTGCACCCGCTGATGCCTCGAGCAGTGCGTCCGCGACCATCGCGCACGGCGCCTCGCTGCAGGTACAGGTCTCGCTGGCTCCTGCCCTGCAAGGCAAGGTCGTCGCGGGCGACACCCTGTTCGTTTATGCTCGCTCGGAGAATGGCCCGCCGATGCCGCTGGCCGTCGCCAGACTCGACGCCAGCCAGTTACCGGCCAACGTCACCCTCACCGACGCGATGGCGATGATGCCGGCGATGAAACTGTCGTCGGTCCCGCGCGTCTTCGTCGGCGCGCGGATCAGCCACAGCGGCCAGCCGATCGCCCAGTCTGGCGATCTCGAAGGCGACGCCGGCGTCGTGGCGGTAGACAGCAAGACCCCGATCAAGATCAGCATCGACAAGGTGCATTGATGAGCCACGACGCGCGCCGTTATTTCAGCCTGCCCTCACCGTTTCCGATGAAGCGGGGCGGCGAGCTGCATGGCGCGCACGTCGCCTATGAAACCTGGGGCACGTTGAACGCCGCGCGCGACAACGCCGTGCTGGTGCTGACCGGCCTCTCGCCCAGCGCACACATGGCTTCCTGCGCGGAAGATCCCGGTGCCGGCTGGTGGGAAGACATGGCCGGTCCCGGCAAGGCGATCGACACCGCACGCTGGTTCGTGATCTGCGTGAATTCGCTGGGCAGCGACAAGGGCTCGACCTGCCCCGCTTCGATCGATCCGGCTACCGGCGAAGCCTATCGACTGACGTTTCCCGAGCTGGCGCTGGAAGACGTTGCCAACGCTGCGCACGCCGCCGTCAGCAGTCTCGGCATCACGCAGCTGGCCTGCCTGATCGGCTGCTCGATGGGTGGCATGAGTGCGCTGGCCTACATGCTGCTGCACCCCGGCAGCGTGCGCGCACATATCAGCGTGGATACCGCACCGCAGGCACAGCCCTTCGCCATCGCCATCCGCTCGCTGCAACGCGAGGCGATCCGGCTCGATCCGCAGTTCAACGACGGCCAATACGACATCCATGCTGAGCATGGAGGAGCCTATCCCGATCTGGGCATGAGCATCGCGCGCAAGCTTGGCGTGATCACCTATCGCTCGGCGATGGAATGGAACGGCCGCTTCGCGCGCATCCGGCTCGATCCGGAGCAGCGCGACGAGAATCCGTTCGGGCGCGAGTTCCAGGTCGAGTCCTATCTTGAAGGCCACGCACAACGCTTCGTGCGCAACTTCGACCCCAACAGTTATCTGTACCTGTCGCGCGCCAGTGACTGGTTCGACATCGCCGAATACGGCCACGGCAGCGTGCTGGAAGGACTCAAGCGCATCCGCATCGAGCAGGCCATGGTGATCGGCGTAAGCACCGACATCCTGTTTCCGCTCGAACAGCAGGAGCAGATCGCCGAAGGCCTTGAAGCCGCCGGCGCCACGGTTGAATTCGTGGCACTGGATTCGCCGCAGGGCCACGACGCCTTTCTGGTCGACATCGACAACTACAGCCGGGCGATCGGCGGCTTCCTGGCTCGACTGGCGGTTCGCTGAACGACAGCGGGCATGACGGCCGGGGAACCTGGCGGCCGCGGGAGACTTGACCGCCGCACTGGTAAGATAGCCCGCATCACGCACCACCCGAGACCATCATGCTCACCCTGGATTTCCCCGGCAGCCGTACCCTGATCGACGCGATCGACGCCGCCGTGGCCAAGCCGACCACCCACGAACTCACCGACAGCCTGCGCAACAGCCTGTGCAAGCTGATCCGCGACAATGCCGTAAAGCTCCCCGACTGCGTCTTCGAGCCCTGCGCTGAACACTACGCCCGCCGCGAGCTGTACCGCAGCGACGAGCACGGTTATTGCGTGGTGGCGATGACCTGGGGACCGGGCCAGGGCACGCCGATTCACGACCATGACGGCATGTGGTGCGTCGAGGGTGTATGGAACGGCGCGCTGGAGATCGTCCAGTACGAATTGCTGGAACATGATGCCCAGCGCTACTGCTTCCAGGCAGTCGGCTCGATCCAGGCCGGTGCGGGTTCGGCTGGCAGTCTGATACCGCCGCACGAATATCACAGCATCCGCAACCCCAGCGACAACACCGTCACTGTCAGCCTGCACATCTACTCCGGTCCGATGACCCGCTGCTCGGTATTCCAGCCGCTGCCGGAAGATCGCTGGTACGGTCGCGACGTGCGCCAGCTGGGTCTCGACCGCGTGCACTGAACCCGGCATAATGCGCAGCCCATGTGCCGGTGTGGCGGAATGGTAGACGCGGCGGACTCAAAATCCGCTGGCAGCGATGTCGTGTAGGTTCGAGTCCTATCACCGGTACCAAGGGGCAGATTCAGGCAGCCCAAGCACAACCCAGCGAATACCCAAGCCCGCGTAACCGCGGGCTTTTTCGTGCCTGAAGATGGCCTGCGGGGTCATCCGAACCGGTGGAGCGCCTTGCCTCAATGCCGTTTTGGCGCATGGTGCGTCACCACTTGACACCGGTGTCAATAGTACCCAAGCTGGATGACAGTTCTATTGCGGGGGAGCGCGATGGACGTGGCAATCGGCCATCTGGATCGATCGGAAGGGGCTCCGGCGTCGCCGTTTCTTGCGGCGGATGTCGGCGGAACGCACGCGCGTATCGCGATGTTGCGGGCCACGCGGGATGCGGGGCGCGAAGTCGAAGTGCTCGCCTATCGCAAGTTCGTGTGCGCCGACTTCCCGGGGCTGGCGGAGCTGCTGCAGGCGTTTGTCGATGCCGACGCGCAGGCTCCGGTGCGGCACTGCGTGCTCGCGTGTGCCGGGCAGGTCATGGGCGACGAGGTCGCGAACGACAACCTTGCGTGGCCGATCCATCTTGCGCAGCTGCGTCGGGCGCTCAGCCTGGACGACATTGCCGTACTCAACGACTTCGAGGCGCTGGGCTACGCGCTCGACGGCCCCCTCGCCCACAGCGGTCGCCATTTGTGCGGCCCCGATACTCCTGCCGAAGGCCCGACCCTGGTAATCGGCCCGGGCACCGGCCTCGGCGCAGCGGCGCATGTGCCCGGCTCCGCAGGCGGTTTCGTGCTGACGACGGAAGCCGGACAGATGGATTTCGCGCCGAACTCGATTCGCGAGCGAGAAATCCTCGCGCACCTGGCGCCGCATGGCGGTTACGTGGAGTTCGAACGCATCGTGTCGGGCCCCGGCCTGCTGACCGTGTACTCGACCCTGTGCGCGTTGCATGGAGAAACGCCGAAACTCGCAACACCCGAAGCGGTGACCGCTGCGGCGGCCGCATGCAGCGACGTGCACGCCGTGGAAGCCGTGGATGTTTTCTGCGCATCGCTGGGCAGCCTTGCCGGCAACCTCGCGCTGGCCTTCATGGCCACCGGCGGCGTGTATCTGGCGGGTGGCTTCCTGTCGTCCATGTTCGCGCTGCTCCAACGCAGCGCTTTCGAAGAACGGTTCCTGCACGGGCGCAGCGCGCGCGTGCTGCTGTCGCAGGTTCCGGTGCGTGTGACGGAACACGGTCGCCATGGCGTGCTGGGGGCGGCCCGGTGGTATCTCCGGCGCGGCGTGCCTGGCGAAGCCGCGGCGCGTCATGCCGTGGCAGGCGGAACGACCGCATGAGCCACGACATGGCATCGAAGCTTTTCCGGCACATGGACGCCTGCCTTGCATCACGACGGCGCGCGAAGCGCGCAGGCACTGCTGAACTACACGCGTCTTGGAACACCGCGGAGCACCTGAGGTTCGACAGGCACCCACAACGAGGTTAACGCCCATGCCCACCGTACATCGCAAGCATCCCTTGTCATTTGCCATCACCATGTCGCTGTTCGCCGTCGTGTCGACGTCGGCCACAGCATCGCCGTTCGCCGATGCCCAAACGGCCAGCCCGGCAGCGCAGGCCACCGCGGCGCAAACCGCGCCAGCGACATCGTCGCCCGACGCCAAGAAAACCAACGCCAAGGCCAATGGCACCGGCGCGGAGAAGAACGCGGTCACGCTGTCGACCGTCAGCGTCTCCGGCGTGCGGGCGTCGCAGATGCGTGCGATCGACCTGAAGCGCGAAGCACCGAACATCCAGGACAGCATCACGGCGGAAAACATCGGCGCGTTGCCCGACGTGACCATCACCGATTCCCTGCAGCGCGTCACCGGCGTGCAGATCAATCGCGATGCCGGCGTCGGCACCTCGGTGGACGTGCGCGGACTGCCGCAGGTCGGCACCATGTTGAACGGCGAAGTGTTCATCACGGCGGACCAGATCGACTCGCAGCAACCGGACTTCACCATGCTGCCGTCCACGCTGTTCCACGGCGTGGACGTGGTCAAGTCGACCACGGCCAACGAGACCGACGGCGGCATCAGCGGCGCCATCGACCTGCACACCTATCGCCCATGGGATCTGCCCAGCGGATTCACCTACAGCTATTCCGCCGATGGGGAACGCGGCACCACCACCAGCCACCTGGGACCCGAGGCGAACGGCCTCGTCTCGTTCAACGACGATGGCCACTGGGGTCTGCTGGTATCGGCGGATTTCTCCAACACCACGCGGATGAACTCGACCGAGGGCCTCGACCAGTACGGCGTGGTGCTGAACGGCGAGAACGCGGCCAGCGCGGGCGGCTACAACGGCTTCCTGACCCCGTGGAACGGCGCGCCCATCCCGTCGCAGATCCACCAGAACGCCGACGGCAGCGTGGACGTCAATGGCGACGGCAAGTCCAACGGCGTCTTCATGGGCAGCCAGGACATCAGCATCTACGACACCACCACCCAGCGCAAGCGCAAGTCCGGCAATGCCTCGTTCCAGGCGGATCTCGGCAACGGCTTCAGCCTGACCAGCGACTACTTTTACTCGCAGCAGCGCGAGTACGACCGCAACGTCGGCATCCAGTTCAACTCGACCAACTGGCAGGGTGCCACCTACGTGCCGCTGCAATCGCGCAATACCGGCAGCCCCGTCGCCGGAGCCTATGGCACGCCCGATCCGGACTGGAGCGGCATGCAGATGTACACCACGCAGGTGTACGAGAAGTGGCCGGGCGACGTGGAATCGTTCTCGCAGATCACGCAGAAGAGTTCCAACGCGAAGAACTTCAATCTCCAACTGGATTTCGACAACGGCGGCCCGTTCACAGGCAGCCTGCGCGGCGTGCACGACACGGCGTTCCAGTCGAACGTCGAAACCGATCTCAACATTTCCGACTCCGACGGTGCACTGTGGCCCAACGTGTTGAATGACGGTGTCTCCCTGCCGGCCGGCACCATGGTCTACCCGTCGCAACTGGGCGGCGACCGCGTGTTCAACGCCAACGGTGTTCCCCAGAACACGATACCGATCATCGCGGACTTCGGTGGCCGCTACCTCACGGTCAGCATGCCAGCCTCGCTGGCCGCTGACTTCGCCAATCCCAACGGCTGGACGATGAAGACGCTGGAATCTTCCGGCGACTACGACCGCCAGGTAGACCTCAACGCGCTGCGTTTCGACGGCAAGTACGACTTCCAGGACGGCATCCAGCTCGAATTCGGCGTGCGCGACAGCATCCGCAGCGCGGAAAACAACGGCTGGACCCTGGAAACGCCGGTCTATGCGGGCATGGGGGCCACTGATCCGAACGGATGCCTGGTGCGTTACGTGGGAGCCGACGTGGTCATGGACAGCGGCTCATGCACCGCGGGCAACGCGGAGGGTTACTACCGCGCGGGGCCACTGTCCGCCATATCGATGCCGAAAACCGCCGCGCCGCTGGCCGGCAACTGGAGGGAATACACCAACCTGCTCGGCTCGGGCATCAACTTCTGGGCGGTCAATCCCTCCGCCATGATCAATCCCGTCGCGTACTGGAAGTCGCTCTACCCCGATACCGTCGAGGTGGGCGAACCGGGAACCACCTGGAACGTGGGGCTGAAGGAGTTGTCCGGCTACATGCAAGCGGACTTCAAAGGCAGCCTCGGCGACATGCCATACAGCGGCAACGTCGGCGTGCGCGTGATCCGCACCAATCTGGACGTCACCCAGCAGCTTAGCGGCGCCCCGGGTTCGTACGGCGACGAACCTGCCGACGTAGGCGCCGCCATCACCAAGCGCAGTTACCAGGACGTCCTGCCGTCGGCCAACTTCTCACTGGACTTGACCGACGACCTGAAGTTCCGACTGGCCTATTCCAAGAACATGATGCCGCTCGACCTCAGCACCTGGGGTGGTGGCCTGCAGCTGAACTACTCGCTGGCGGAGACGCCGCAGGGACCGATCTTCCGCGTCGCGGACGGCACATCAACGGGCAACCCGAACCTCAACCCGTGGCGCTCCACCAACTATGGGGCATCGCTGGAGTACTACATCAACCCCACCAGCATGCTCAGCCTCGCACTGTTCCGCATCAACATGGAGAGCTTCATCAAGAACGGCAGCGTGACCAACTGCACCCTGCCCGACGAGGATGGCGTGGTCCGCGACCACTGCATCGTGATCACCGAGCCGGTGCAGGGCACCGGCAACAGCATCCAGGGCGCCGAGTTCGACTACCGCCAGGGCTTCACCTTCCTGCCCGGCATCCTGTCCAAGACGGGCATGGAGGTGAACGCCACCTACGCACCCAGCAACTCGGGCGAAAGGGATCTGGCCGGCAACAAGATCCCGTTCCAGGACAACTCGACCCGGTCCGGCAACTTCATCCTGTGGTACCAGGACGACCGCTTCCAGGCACGCCTCGCGTACAACTACCGTTCGCGACGCGCGGTGATGGACAGCGTGGGCGGCATCACGGGCATGGAGATGTACGAGGCGCCGCAGAAGTACCTCGACGCGTCGATCTCGTACAAGCTCAACAAGTACGCCGAAGTGTTCGTGGACGGCACCAACCTCACCAACGAGTACCAGCGATACTACCTCGTGTGGTCCGACCAGCCGGCGCACTCGAATTTCTCCGAGCGCATGTTCATGGTCGGCATACGCGGGCAGTGGTGAGCGGAGCGGCGACCGGAGCAGCCCCTCCTGCATCGGTCTTGGCAGGTGACGTGAAGGTATTTTGCTCGTCATTCCGGCTTTCGCCGGAATGACGACAAGAACGGAACATTCCCATCGTGCACGCAACCTATAACGACAAGGCAACCATGCAGGATTCCAGCGCGCCCCAGCCCGTCCGCGACAACGGCTTCCACCGTTCCATCGGCCTGTTCTCGGGCACCGCGATCAACATGACCCAGATGTGCGGCATCGGGCCATTCATCACCATCCCGATCATGGTCGCCGTCATGGGCGGGCCGCAGGCGGTGATCGGCTGGATCGCCGGCGCCATCCTGGCGATGGCCGACGGCCTGGTCTGGGCCGAACTCGGCGCGGCCATGCCGGGTTCCGGTGGCACTTATGTCTACCTGCGCGAAGCGTTCCAGTACCGCACCGGCAAGCTGATGCCGTTCCTGTTCATCTGGACGATGCTGCTGGCGATTCCCCTGCTGATGTCCACCGGCATCATCGGCATGGTGGAGTACCTGGGGTTCTTCTTCCCCGACCTCGGCTGGTGGCCGGTGCACTTCATCGGCCTGGCGTCGACCGCCTTCGTCACCTGGCTGCTGTACCGGCGGATCGAATCGGTTCGCGCGATCACCATCGCGCTGTGGGTGATCATGCTGGTTTCCGTCGTCGGCGTGGCGGCGGCCGGCTTCTCGCATTTCAACGCGGCCTACGCCTTCGCCTACCCGACCGGCGCGTTCGGCAGCCACTTCTTCGTGGGGCTGGGCGCGGGGCTGGTCATCGGCATCTACGACTACCTCGGCTACAACACCACCGCCTACATCGGCGACGAGCTGCGCAATCCGGGAAAGACCATGCCCGGCTCGATCATCATCTCGGTGATCGCGATGATGTTCGTCTATCTCCTGCTCAACATCAGCGTGCTGGGCGTGGCGCCGTGGCAGGAAATCGCCCAGTCGAAATCCGTGGCTTCGCTGGTGGTGGAGCGCAGCTGGGGGCATGCGGCGGCGGCCGTCATGACCGTGCTCATCATCGTGACCGCGTTCGCCTCGGTGTTCACCGGCCTGCTGGGCGGTTCGCGCGTGCCGTTCCAGGCGGCGCACGAAAAGGTGTTCCTGTCCGTGTTCGGGCGCCTGCACGCAAGACTCGGCTTTCCGCACGTGGCTCTGCTCACGATGGGCGTGGTGACGGCGATCGGCACGTTCTTCGACCTCACCGAGGTCATCAACATGCTGCTGGCCGCAACCATCATCGTGCAGTCGGTGGCGCAGATCGCCGCGCTGGTGGTGTTGCGCAGGCGCCAGCCGGATCTCGAACGCCCGTACAAGCAGTGGCTTTACCCGGTCCCCTGCGTGATCGCGCTGCTGGGCTGGATGTACGTCTACGTGTCCGCGTCCACCTTGTCGCTGATCCTGTCCGGCGTGTGGATACTCACCGGCCTCGTGGTGTTTGCGATCTGGGCCAGGGCCAACCGGTCGTGGCCGTTCGCGCCCGTCGAAGTACATGAAACTTATCTCGGGGAGCACTGACGCCATGCGCATTCCGCTCAAACGCACGTACCCGATGCTGGTTGCGCTGGCGCTGGCGACACCGTTCGCCCATGCCCAGACGACCTACGCCCCCACGCAGGTCACCGGCGAAGCCGGCTCCATCACCGCCATCGGCCACTGGCAGATCCAGGACAGCGCGAAGGCGCAGCAAGGCGGCGGCGAAATCTCCGCGAGCGGCTACTCCACCAAGGGCTGGTACCCCGTCAGCGGCCGCGCGACGGTCATGGCCGGCTTGCTGGAAAACGGCGTGTACAAGGACGTGTTCCACAGCGACAACCTGCGTGCGGTGGAGGTGCCCGACTCCAGCGGCGAACTGTTCGTGACGCCGTGGTGGTACCGCGGCGAGTTCACGCTGCCGGCCGGCGCGAAAGGCCTGCACACCCTGCTGCGCAGCAACGGCATCATCGCCAGCGCCGATGTGTGGGTGAACGGTCACCAGGTCGCCGAGCATGCCGCCGTCGCCGGCGCCTACCCCGTCCACGAACTCGATGTGACGCCTTGGGCGCACGTGGGCTCCAACACCATCGCCCTGCGCGTGCATCCGGCCGACCCGCGCATGGCATTGACGACGAGCTGGGTGGACTGGAACCCCACGCCGCCGGACAACAACATGGGCCCGTGGCGCGGCGTGGACATCGTGCAGACCGGCCCGGTCGAGCTGCGCTGGCCGCAGGTGAGCTCGTCGCTGTCGACCGATCTCTCGCATGCCGACCTGGGCGTGAAGGTGGAGGCGAGGAACCTCGACAAGGTAGCGCACGACGCGACGATCGCCGGCACGGTGGCCGGCGTCCCGCTGCAACAGACCATCCATCTCGCCCCCGGACAGACGCAGGTGGTTGCGTTCACGCCGAAGACCACACCGGGCCTCGCACTGGATCACCCGAAGATCTGGTGGCCGGTCGGCATGGGCGCGCATCCGCTGTACCAGCTCGACATGACAGCTGCGGTCGATGGCGCGACTTCCGACAAGGCCAGCACCACGTTCGGCATACGCAGCGTCAGTTCCAGCCTCACCAAGCAGGGTTATCGCCAGTTCTTCGTCAACGGCAAGCCGGTGCTGATCCGTGGTGTGGGCTGGGCGCCGGACATGTTCCTGCGTGACGACCCCGCGCGCATGGACGCCGAGTTCGGCTACGTGCTCAACCTCGGCCTCAACACCATCCGCAGCGAGGGCAAGCTGGAAAACCAGCGCTTCTACGACCTGGCCGACCGCGACGGCATCCTGATACTTGCGGGCTGGGAGTGCTGCGACAAATGGGAGTCGGCCGCCAGGACCGGCGGCGAACCGTGGAATGCCGCCGACATGAAAGTGGCCGAGGACTCGATGGCCAGCGAAGCACGGCTGCTGCGCAACCATCCCTCGGTGATCGGCTTCCTGATCGGCAGCGACAATGCGCCGCCGCCGGCCATCGCGAAGATGTACGTCGATACGCTGCACGCTGCGGACTGGCCGTTGCCGATCGTCTCGGCGGCCTCCGACCAGGCGACTGCCGAAACCGGACCCTCCGGCATGAAGATGGCCGGGCCGTACGACTGGATTCCACCCGCCTACTGGTACGCCGACAAGCTGGGCGGCGCGTTCGGCTTCGACTCCGAGGTCAGCGCGGGCGCCACCATTCCGCGACTGGAAGACCTGCAGCGCATGCTGTCGCCGCAGGAGCAGGAGGCGCTGTGGAAGTACCCGAACCTGCGGCAGTACCACGCCTCCGCCGCCTGGTCGCCGTTCGCCGTGCTGACGCCGTTCGACAACGCGCTGGCCCACCGCTACGGCGCACCCACCGATCTTGCCGACTATGTCGCCAAGGCCCAGCTCGACAACTACGACAACGTGCGTGCGCAGTTCGAGGCGTTCAACGCGCACATGGATGCGGCGAATCCATCGACCGGCGTGATCTACTGGATGCTCAACAACGCGTGGCCCTCGTTGCACTGGCACCTGTACGACTGGTACATGAATCCGGCCGGCGCCTATTTCGGCGCCAAGAAGGCGAACGAGCCGGTACACATCCAGTATTCGTACGACTCGAACGCCATCGTGCTGGTCAACCACACGCTGGCCGATGCACACGGCCTGCAGGCGAGCATCCGCGTGCGCAACCTGGATGGCAGCGTGCGCTACGAGAAACACCTGCAAGGCATCGATCTCGCGGGGAACCACACGCGACCACTGGCGACGCTGCCAGCCATCGCCAGCCTGCCGCACGCGTACTTCATCGAGCTCGACCTCGCATCGACCGATGGCAAGCCGCTCAGCCGCAACGTCTATTGGCTCCCTGCCCAACCTGACAAGCTCGACTGGGACCATTCGAACTGGTATCTCACGCCGGTGACGCAATACGCGGATCTCACCGCATTGAAGTCCTTGCCGGCCGCGACGAGCGACGTTCACGCAGCGACTCGGCATGAAGGCAACGAGGATGTCACCACGGTCACGCTGTCGGTACCCGCATCGTCCAGGGCAGTGGCCTTGTTCCAGCACGTGTCGATCAGGCGCGGCGCGCACGGCAACCTCGCATTGCCTGTCCTGTGGAACGACAATGACGTCACGCTGTGGCCCGGCGAGTCGATTATCTTGATCGCACGCTACGCATCCCGGGGAACCGCGGCGCCGGTAGTCGAAGTGAGCGGGTGGAACGTTTCAACCCGATACATTCCGGCCGCTGCCGGAAACCCGACCGACGCCACGCAGGGAAAAATTCATTGAATCCGGACAGGCTTCCATGGCACACGTGACCATCAACGATGTCGCCCGTGCCTCGGGCACCTCGAAAAAGACCGTGTCGCGGGTGCTCAACAACGAGCCGAACGTGCGCGACACCGTGCGCGAACGCGTGCTGTCCGCCATTGCGGAACTCAATTACCGGCGGCTCACCTCGGCGCGCAGCCTGGCGACCAACCGCTCCTTCATGATCGGCCTGCTGTACGACAACCTGTCGCCCAGCTACATCATGGAAGTCCAGGCCGGCGTGCTGGAGGCGTGCGAGGCGCAGCACTACAGCATGATGGTGCAGCCACTGGTCTCGACGGCAGCGGACTTCGTCGAGCACGTCGAGGACATCCTGTCGCGGCACCGACCGGACGGGCTGATCCTCACGCCGCCGATCACCGACCACCCGCAGCTGCTGGATCACCTGCGCAAGAACGACCTGCCGTTTGCCTCCATCGCGCCGCTGCGCCCCGAGGACTGCATCGGCGTGATGCTGCGCGAGCGCGAAGCCGCCGCGGCGATGGTGGAGCATCTGGTGGCGCTGGGCCATCGCCGAATCGCCCACATCATCGGCGACCCCAAGCACGGCGGCGGCGTCTGGCGCCTCGCCGGTTTCCGCGACGGCATGAAGCGCGCCGGGCTGAAGGAAAACCCCGCGTACATGGTGCAGGGTCGGTTCTCCTTCGATTCGGGCGTGGCGGCCACACGCCAGTTGCTGGCGCTGAAGCAGCGCCCCACCGCCATCTTTGCGGCCGACGACGACATGGCGGTCGGCGCGATCTGGGCGGCCTCCGAGGCCGGGGTATCGGTTCCCGGCGAGATCTCCATCTGCGGCTTCGACGACACCACGATCGCAACGCAGGTATGGCCGCCGTTGACCACCATCCACCAGCCCGTGCGCGAGATGGGCCGGCTCGCCACCGAAGAACTGCTGCTTCGCGTGCAGGAGAAAGGAGATGCCAGGATGGTCGAGGTCGGCTACGAAATGCGCATCCGCGCCTCCACCGCGCCGGCGCCCTGAAGCGGGCGCTATCCTGCCATCCACGCCACCGAACCCGGGGAGAGTATCCACATGCCTGTCGCACCAGAAGCCAACACCCCGCCGCGGAAATTCCACTTCATCTCCGGGTTGCCACGCTCTGGCACCACGCTGCTGGCTGCCATCCTCAACCAGAACCCGCGCTTCCGCGCCGGCATGACCAGCCCGCTGGCCGACATCATGGGCGTGGTGATCGCGGAGGCGAGCAGCAAGAACGATTTCTCGTTCGACGTTTCCGACGAACAACGCGTCGCGCTGTTGCGTGGCCTGGTCGAGAATTTCTACTCGGTGCAGGCAGCCTCCGACGTGGTGTTCGACACCAGCCGGCTGTGGTGCAGCAGGATGCAGCTGCTGAGCACGCTGTTCGCGGAGGTGAAGGTCATCGCGTGCGTGCGCCCGCTGGCGTGGGTGCTGGACAGCATGGAACGGCTGGTGCGCAGGCAGCCGGTCAGCGTCAGCAAGGTGTTCCGCTTCGACACCAACACCACGGTGTATTCGCGCATCGAGGCACTGACCGATCCACGCGGCATGGTGGGCTTCGCCTTCCAGGCCACCAAGGACGCGTTCTACGGCCCGCATGCGCAGGATCACCTGCTGATGCTGACCTACGACAACCTGGTGCACGATCCGGCCACGGCCATGCGCGCCGTCTACACGTTCCTCGGCGAACCCTGGTTCGAGCACGACTTCGACAACATCGAATACCACGCGGACGAGTTCGATGCCCGCGTGGGCATGCCTGGCCTGCATACCGTGCGCCGCAAGGTGCAGGCCATCGAACGCCAGCCCGTCATCCCGCGCGACATCTTCGGCCGCTTCGCGAACGAGGCGTTCTGGCTGGACCCGAAGAACAACGTCAACCAGGTGCCCATCGTGTAAGTGGGGTTGTCATCACGCAGCAGGAACACGCCACTCCTGGAGGATTCACGCGCGTGACGTCACCTCGACGTCCGGGCATGTGCCATCGGGTGTCGTTGCCATCCTCCGCACACATGACTTTTATACCGAGACTGCTTAAAGCTCGCGCACCACGCGAAAACCGACACGGCCGCTGCGCACGTCGCTGTTGGTGCCCTGCCGATAGGCGGAAACATCCTGTTCCGGCGAACTTCCCCAGGAACCACCGCGCACCACGTGGGCGGTACAGCCGGGGTTGAGCCAGGCCGAGCCGTCGCCGGGCGCACGCATGTAATTGTCGTGCCAGCAGTCGGCCGCCCACTCCGAAACGTTGCCGTTGATGTCGTACAGGCCAAAGGGATTGGGCGCAAAGCTCATCACCGGCGCCGGGCCCCAGTAGCCATCGCGGTAGCCACGGAAGGCGTGGCTCCAGCGGCGGCCGCTGCGCGAGCGATCGCCCGAACCGGTGAGGTTCTCCACCGGATGCGTCGGCACGCCGTTGCCCCACCAGTAGCGGGTGGTGGTGCCGCCGCGCAGGGCGTACTCGAACTCCGCTTCGCTGGGCAGCCGGTAGACCTTGCCGGTGCGCTGGCTGAGCCAGTCGGCGTAGGCCTTGGCATCATTCCAGGAAATGTTCACCACCGGCAGATTGTCATCGGCCTTGTGGCCGGCGTAATCGTCCTGCCAGCTCGCACCGGAATCGTCGCGCATCGCACCGCTGCGTTCGTCGTACACGCTGGCGCCGCCAAGCTTCACCGAATCGGGCACATAACCGCTGGCGCGCACGAATTCGCGGAACTGGCCTACGGTGATCGCGCTGCGCGCCATCGCAAACCCCTTGTCGATGGTCACCGCATGCTGCGGCATTTCGGCATCGATGCGATCCTCGTCGCTGTCCGACGCACCCATCTGGAAACTGCCGGTGGGGATCACCACCATCGACGGGGTCTTGCCGGGCAGATCGACATAGCGATCGGTGAATACCTGGCCGGGCTTGTAGCTGGCATACAGGCGCGCATTGGTCAACTGCTCCTCGAATGCCGCGAGCGCCGCCAGATTGGGATCGATCACCCGTGCCTGTTCGGCCAGCTTGCTGGCCAACGCGACATTGCCGGCATCCAGGGCGGAATGCGCCTGCGTCAGCACGCCGGCAGCGCGCTGCTCGCGCATGTCGTTGACACGCTTGCGCACATCCTGCATCTGCTGCGAGCCGGGGCGGATGGCATCGGCTGCCGCCAGCTGCTTGTCCGCGCCCGTGAAATCATTCTGCGCCACCGCGGCCAGGGCACGGTCGAGTACGGCGCGCTGCACTTCGAAAATGCCCTGCTCGGCCACCGCATTCTGCGGGTCGAGCTGCTGCACTTCGCGATAAAGATCCAGCGCGCTCTCGCCACTGGGCTGGTCCACCTTGCCCTGCTGCAGCAGGGTTGCAGCCGTGGCCAGCATCGGCCGCACCGTGGCCAGGGTCTTCAGGGCTGTCTCGAGCTGGGCCACATCGTCGGCGACATCCGGCAGTGTACGCAGCGCGCCGAGCAGATCCTTCGCGGAATCGGCGTCCCCTGCCGCGATGTCCTGCTCGATCTCCGCGACCAGGCGCACGTGTACATCGAACAAGCCCTGCGCGGCGCGGCGACTGTCCGGCTTTTCTTTCAGCGCTTGCTCGTACAGTGTGGCGGCGCTGTCCTTGTCGCCGACCAGTTGACCGGCATGCAGCGCCTTGGCTGCACGCGAAAGCAGCTCGCGTACGGCAGGCGGATCGGCACTGAGCTGTTCGGGCAGGTGTGCATTCCTGCCGCTGCGTGCCGCGATCACCGCCGCGGGAGCCAGCGTCAGCGGCGGCCCGGCGTTGAGCTCGGCGATTGCCGATGCCCGCTCCGGCTGCTGTGGGCTGCCCGGCAACGCCGCGCCCAGCGACATCGAGCGACGCGGCGCTTCGGCCGGGTTGACGTGGAACACCCGCGGAAAGAAGTGATAGGTCAGCGCACATCCCAGCACGATCACGCCGAGCGCCCCACCGAGGGTGCGCTGACGATGCAGGGTCGCGTTACTCGGCATGGATGGGCGTCCTTGGTGTGGCCTGTTATCGTGCGCTGCTCACCATAGGCACAAATCGCCGACAGGGCAATGCACGCCCTGCGTCTTTCCAAAGGAATACCGATGTCATTGCCCGAGACGGCCACCGCTGACTGGATCGATCACCGCGACGCGCTGCAGGCGTGGCTCGCCGCCGTGCCCGCGGACGCCGCCGTTGGCCTCGACACCGAGTTCATGCGCCGGAACACGTTCTATCCTCAGCTGGCACTGCTGCAGCTCGGCTGGAATGGCCGCCATGCACTGGTCGATCCGCTTGCGTTCGATATCGGCGATGTGTTGCAGCCGCTGCTCGGCACCGGCCCGGCGATCACCGTGATGCACAGCGCCAGCGAGGACCTGGAAACCCTCGCGCCGCTGTTGCCGGATGGCCCGCGCCTCCTGTTCGACACCCAGATCGCCGCCGCTTTCGTCGGCATGGGCCTGGGCATCAGTTATCGCGCCCTGGTCGCCGAACTGGCCGGCGTGGAACTGGACAAGGGCGAGACCCGCTCGGACTGGATGCAGCGCCCGCTCACTGATTCGCAGCGCAGCTACGCCGCGCTGGACGTGGTGTACCTGAAAACCATCCACGAGCAGCTGGTCGAACGGCTGCACCAACGTGACCGCAGCGCCTGGCACACGGAGGATTGCGAACGCCTGAAACGCCGTGCCAGCCATCGCGACGGCGATCCGCAACCGCAACGCGCGATGCGCGGTGCCGCCGACTGGCCGGTCGCGCAGCAGGCCCTGCTGCGCCGCCTGCTGTTGTGGCGCGACCGCAGTGCACGCCGGCTTGATGTGCCGCGTCCCTGGCTGATCGACGACACGCTGGTGCTGAGTCTCGCGCAGCAGCTCCCCGCCAGCCTCGCCGAACTTGAACAGCGTAGCCGTGGCCAGCGCGCCCTGCGCTCTGCCCAGCGCGGCGAACTGTTCACCTTGATCACCGCAGCGGTCAGCGCCGAGGAGATCGCTGCCACCGCACGCATACCCGGCCATCCGCAGGGCGAAGCGAAGAAAGCACTGGCTGCGATGAAACAGCTGGTCGACAGTCTCGCCGGCGAACTCGACCTGCCGCCGGGCTTGCTGTGCCCGCGCAAGGCGCTGGAGGAATACGTGGTCACCACCGAATGGCCCGACCTGCTCGACGGCTGGCGCCATGGCGTGCTGCACGACCGCCTCGCCAGCCTGCTGCCCGGCTGAGCCCAACCGCACAGGTCTTGGCGAACCCCTGCGCACGCTGCTAACATTTGCGGCTTCCGTGGGGCGGTAGCTCAGCTGGGAGAGCGCCACGTTCGCATCGTGGAGGTCGTGGGTTCGATCCCCATCCGCTCCACCACGGAATGTTTCACCAGCGTCACGCAAGACCCAGGAAACCGCGCTACGGCGCGGTTTTTCTTTGGTCTAACGTCCCGGAAGGCTCCTCACAGCGTATCGCCGGGCAACCCGCCTGCCACACGCTGATGTTATATCTGCGCGCTTTGACTCATCGCGCCGAGCCTTCCACTGCGAAGGAATCGCCATTGCCACCCACATCGTGCGCACGTGCGAGGAACAGTCCGCTGGATCCGGTTATGCGTCCGGTTGTTAGCCGGACCCCGCGCAGATAAGCTCCCGTCGAATCAGGGTGTTGCGTCGGGACTTCCGAATGTGGCCAAGGATGTATAGCCGGACCCGCGGGTCCGTTTATTAGGTAGTTAGAGGGCGGTGAGAATGACCTTTTTGATGTTGTTTTATCTAGCCTTCGCTGCGCTCATGTTTTTCCCGCTTCTCGGCGTTTGGTTCTTGGTTAGGCATATGCCTGATTCCAAGCGCACGCTCATTCTTGTCGCTGCCGCCACGCTTCTGCTTACACCGTCTTGGGGTCCTGCAACTATCACTGTGGTCCTTGTCCCGTTTGGGCTCTTGTTCATCGTTACGTTATTCACTTGGTCATGGGGTGAGCTCGCGGGGCTGGTGTGCCTGTTTCCGGTCTGGCACGCAATAGCTTTTCCGGTCACAGCTTTGATTTCTTACTTGGTGGTTCGCAAGTGGCCCTCTAACAATTCGTTCAAGGCGGACGCCTCCGGCGCCGCTTAACTCCAGCGTTAGGCTTCACATGAAATTTCAGATTCCACCGATGAATCCATGGAAAGATGTGTTGGTGCATCTGGCGCTCTGGGCCGTTTTGCTGTCAATTCCGTCAATCTTCTATTCGTTCTTTCCAAAGCCAGACTTTGATGCCGTTTTGAGGGTCCAGTACCCCAGCCAAATTGCCCTAGTAATGGGTGGCAAGGATTCGTTCGGTGGCAACACAACGTATTCACGCCGATCCTACTTGCTTATCCCGTCTATGTTTCACGATCCAAAATTCGTACAAATTTTGCAAACAAACTCCGAACCTCCAAAAGTGGTCGAGCACAGAGGTTCATTTCTGATAACGCTGGTCATCTTCGTGGGGCTGTGCTGTTTTTATTTTTGTAAACGTTGGCGTACCCAGTTGGGTGATACCTAACTACTCGTCCAAGAGGACAGCTTCGCCGCCGCTTGACTCCAGCGTCAGGTCGCGGAACTAGCCTGCGTACGACTAGAGTATTCGCATGAAATCTCCATTTCCTTCCGCACAAGAGTATTCAGCGCAGACAGCGCGCTACCCTGCATTGACCGTCGTCGACATTCGCGCGGAACAAGCCGCAATAGCCGAGTCGTATAGCAACCACGTTCTGGTCGACGTCAACGCCGACTGCATGCGGTTAGCAGTATTCGAGGGCGAGTATCGCTGGCACCAGCATCCAGATTCAGACGAGCTATTCTTGGTGGTGGCAGGAACGCTACAGATCGATCTCGCGGGTGGTAATCGCTTAGAACTTACCGAATGGCAAAGCGTTGTCATTCCGGCAGGTACAGTGCATCGAACACGCGCCGTCGGACGCACAGTCAACCTCACCTGCGAAAAAAATGGCGCACAGACAGTGTTTGTCGAGACAGCCGCCTAACAATTCGTTCAAGGCGGACGCCTCCGGCTCCGCTTAACTCCAGTGTTAGCCTCCTTACAATCCCTGGGATACAAATGAGACGCCTTCTTTTCGTTGCATTGCTCGCAATCTCGTTCACGGCCAGCGCCGTCGTTATTCGCAGCGACGTCAAGGATGCCAAATATCGAGTTCCGGCTTCGGCATTCCCCGCGCTGGTCGACATGCCTGGTGAAGGACATGGCGTCCTAATTGCGCCTCAATGGGTCGTAACCGCAGCTCACGCGGCGCCAATGCAAGGCATGGAAGAAGACGTAACCATCGGCGGTGTGGCGCGTAGGGTCAAACGTGTCATCACGTATCCCGGCTACAAGGGACTGCCTGAAGAGCTGGTCAAGCAGGCCTTGGCATCCGGCGATTTCTCCAAGGCGCATGCATTTCTTGCGTCGTCCAACGATATCGCGCTGATCGAGCTTGCGTCGCCGGTGACGGATGTAACTCCTGTCCCTCTCTATCGCGGGAACAAAGAGGTGGGGATGACCGTAGAGCTTGTGGGCAAGGGCGCCACGGGCAATGGCACCGAAGGTCAGGATCCTCACAGCTCGCATCGCACCGTCTTGCGCCGTGCCTTCAACGTGATTGTCGGTGCCGACGCCCGCTATGTTTGGTATCGATTCGACCCGCCGTCGTCCGCCCTGCGACTTGAAGGCATCGCAGGGAGCGGCGACAGCGGCGGCCCCTTGCTCATCGGGGACGGGAGTTCACGGCAACTCGTCGGCCTGGCCTCTTGGAGCAAATATCCACCGGGCCATCCATTTTTGAGCAAATATGCGCCGGGTCGCCCATTCGTGGAGGGCCTCTACGGCGAAATCGTGTACGGCGTCCGCATCTCAAGCTACATCCCATGGATAGAAGGCGTGATATCTGTACCCGCGAGCGCCCGTACTCAGCTTCAGCCAGCGGACGCGCTACGCGCGCCACTGATTTCGGGCCTTAGGCGGCACAGCACGACTCCCGATCGCTGATCCCTGTCGCAGGAGCCATCGATGCCGAACTCGCTGAAGCGGAACGCAGTAGTGGTCACGGCTCTCGCGATGGTTTCGTGGTGCGCGTTCATGTTCGCGAAGCATGATCCGGACCTTCGGCCAATAATTCCTTTCGGCGACGATCCTTATGATGCAGTCAGCTCATTCGCCGTGCTTGGCGGGGCACTGCTCGCCGCGGTCTCTCTCTTCCGCGCATTCCGCCCCAGGCGAACCACGGCTTCAGCCGCAGTGGAGCTTTACCTCCTGCGTTCCGAGGCTGCAATCGTCCTCACCGTTTACGTCATGGTCGCGAGCGACGCTATCGCGATGGCGCGTCATCCGTCCGCATGGCTTGGCGTGGCTGCGGGAAATGAGCTTGTCGCACTGATCATTGGCATGACCGTCCTCGCTACCGGCACACTGTTTCTGATCAAGCGGTCCAGTCGAAATCCTCGCGCGGCCGCTCCACCATTGTGGGGAAAGGCGGCCCTAGTCACCTCCGCATGCACTCTGGCCCTCTCCTTCTACCCAGAGGGGCTGATTTCGGCATTCCTTCCTCACCTGCTAACGATCGTCTTCGGCGACGTGATTCTCTTCGCTCCGATCAGTTTTTTCCTCCCAGCGATATTGCCGGGGAAAGGGAGTGTCGCTTCGGCCGACGCGCCTGACCGGGGTCCGGTCGGATGGGTGCGATGGGGCTTCGCCCTGCTGGTCGGGATCGGACTGGGTTTTGTTATTCTCGCAGGCGAGATGAGCGAGGGCGGACCACCCGCGGGTCGTCTCCTGCTCGTCGCTGCGGTTTATCTCGGCCTCACTGTCGTCGCAATCCTTATCGCTTATGCGTTTATGGCCAAACCGATCGGTCTCGCGTCATAGAGCGCATGCTGATCCTCGTTGCGTGTCGCAATGGACGTTCAGTTGTCGAGAAGCGAGTATTTCCGGTGGCAGTTGCGGTCTGGTAGCTGTCGGCCAATTGTCGCCTAACTACTCATTCCAGCGGATGCTCGTCCGCTGCGCGGCTTCGCTCCACTAAATTCAGGCGTTAGAGCCTCATGTCGCGAGTCCGAATCCCAACTTGGCTTTTCGTCGTCTGCTCCGTCGTGCTTGGTATTGTCGGTTCGCTCATGGTGGTGACGACGTTTAGGTTGCCTGCTTTTTTCACACCCTGACGAAGTAGGGAATCGCCATCAGCGCCACGCCAATGGCAATCAGCAGCACGGTGCCCGACACAAAATAGGGAAACACCATGAGTGCCAGTCCGCATACCAGCGGAACGATCGCCCGCTGTTTCTTGCCGTAGATGAAGAAACCGAGTCCGACCGAGCCGAACAGGACGCCCCACAGCAGTGTCGATGCGTTCAAGGCAACCTCGATGCTTTCGGTCCGGATGGCCAGATCGTACTCCAGCTCCGGCCGCCCGATCCTGCCTGCCGGCCCGATGACATGTGCCGACATGCACTTCTCCGGGAACCGGGCGGCGTGCCAATCTCCCCGTCGGGAATCTACCTGCCGAGATTCACTTTCTGGCTGCGTGATGACGTGCATCGCACACCGTCGCGCCAGTCGCATGCCCGGGATGGGAGTACTTCATGAAGTCCACCGGATATTTTGCTTTCGCGGCCTGCTGTGCGCTTGCGTTGCCGTTGTCGGCACTTGCTGCCGCCACGGGCGCACCGGCGTTCCAGCTCGGCGACCTGCAGAAGATCGTGAACCTCGGCGAGCCGCAGATCTCGCCCGACGGCAAACGCATCGCGGTGATCGTTTCCACGCCGGACTGGAAAACCGACAAGAGCAAGCAGGAGCTCGACCTGGTGGATGTGGCCAGCGGTACGCGCCGTGCGCTGACCTGGAAACGCGAGGACATCTCGTCGCCACGCTGGTCGCCGGACGGCACCCGGCTGGCCTTTCTCGCCAAGGATGCGGACACGAAGGAAGACCAGCTGTTCGTGATGCCGATGGACGGTGGCGACGCGCTGCGTGTCACCGAGATCAAGCATGGCGTGGATGCGTACAGCTGGAGTCCGGACGGCAAGCAGCTCGCCTTCGTCAGTGCCGATGAAGCAGCCAACGCCAAGGCCCTGAAACAGCATGACGATGCGTTCCAGGTGACCGACAACCATTTCCTTACCCGCACCGCGCTCACCCCCTGGCACTTGTGGGTGGTGCCCAGCGCAGGCGGCACGGCCAGGCGACTCACCCAGGGCAGCTACAGCCTGCAGACCGACCAGCAGGACGATGCACCCGTGCCGGCATGGAGCCGTGAAGGACGCAGTATCGCGTTCACCCGCTTCCCCGGTCCGTATTGGGGACCGTCGTTCCATTCGGTGATTGCCGCCGTGGATACCGGCGGCGGCGAGCCGCGGACCCTGGCAGCCGCGGAGGGCTCGACCGATGTCATGTATGCGCCTGACAGTGACAACTTTGCCTTCATGCGCCCGCGCGACGGCGACCAGAACAACGGCAATGCCGTTTATGTCACCGTCAACGGCAGCACCCGCGATGTCACCCAGGCGCTGGCACGCAACTTCAACAGCTACGCCTGGCTGCCGCGAGGCAAGGGTTTGCTGCTGGCCGGCGAGGAAGGCACCCATGCGGCGCTGTGGGAACAGCCGCTGTCGGGTGCCGCGCACAAGCTCGACCTTGACGGAGTGGAAGCCGGCACCGAGGTCAGCGTGTCGAAGACCGGTGTACTGGCCTTCGTCGGCACCACCGCGACGCATCCGGGCGAGTTGTATGTGATGGATTCGGTCAGCGCGAAACCGCGCCGGCTCACCGACATCAATGCATTCGTCGACAACCTGGCGCTCGGTCGCACCGAGTCGATCGAATGGCAGGGACCAGACGGTTTCCACGAGGACGGTGCGCTCACCTACCCGGTCGGCTACCAGCGCGGCCAGACCTATCCGCTGGTACTGGTGATCCACGGCGGCCCGGAGGCTGCGTCAACAGTGAAGTTCTCGCCGCTGCCTCAATTGCTGGCAGCCCAGGGCTTCGTGGTGTTCCAGCCGAATTACCGTGGCAGCACCAATCTCGGCGATGCCTACCAGCACGCGATCTTCCGCGATACCGGCGTGGGTCCGGGCAAGGACGTGATGGCAGGCGTGGACGCGGTGCAGAGGCTCGGCATCGTGGACGCGCAACGCATCGGCGTCACCGGCTGGTCGTACGGTGGCTACATGACCACCTGGCTCACCGGCCACTATCCGGTGTGGAAGGCGGCCGTGTCCGGCGCCGCCCTGACCGACTGGGTCATGGACTACACCGTGTCGTATTACCAGACCGGCGACACCTATTTCTTCGGCGGCTCGCCGTGGACGGCGAAGGACCACGACATCTGGCGTGAACAGTCGCCGATCGCCTATGCACACAACGTCACCGCACCGACCCTGATCATGGGCGACGTCGGCGACCCCAATGTGCCGCTGGTGAACAGCTACGAGTGGTACCACGCGCTGCGCGACAACGGCGTGCCGGTGGAGTTCTACGCCTACCCGGTCGACACCCATTTCCCGAAGGACATCGTGCGTACCACCGACGTGTACCGGCGCTGGGTGGGCTGGATGACGCAGCATCTGAGTGACCCGAAACGCGATCCACAGCCACACGCCCCTTGAGTTCTTCACCTGCGAATCAGCACCGGCAGCATGGAGAGCTGCCGTACCTGATCCTCAGGCAGGCGAATGGCGACCGGACCAGGGCTGCACATGAATGCCTCCTGGTACGGTGCCGCGGATGACGCTCCACGTCCAATCTGAACCTGGCCGACCATGCCAGCAGACGGCCAGGACATGCCAGTGACCCTGGTGCGTGCACACGGATGCGCCAACTCCGGCGATTGCCGGATCGAGACTGGCCTTGGCATGACCAGTGCTTGAGGTTACGGTGGAGGCGGTGCTGTTCCGGCGGAACCCGTTCGATCCATAATGGCCGGATCGACCGGCCATCCGAGATGGGGATGCCGCAGCACGAGGGCAAACTTGCCGCAGAGGCGGCAGTGGCCAACTACTGCACGAATCGTGCACTTGCAGTTCCGCAGGAGTATCGCAGGGCGGGGGAAGGCAAATGGAGAGGCTTGTCACAGTACCGGCATCAGATCGCCATTGGCGGTCATGGATCGGTTTTGTGCTGAGCCTGCTATGGCTGGGTCTGGCCCACGCTTCCACGCCATTGAACGGCGCCTGGCGCGAAGTCAGCACCGGCGACACGCCGCAGACCGTGCTGGACGAGTACCACAATGGCCTGCTGCAGAGTTTCAATCCATCCCTGCTCGAACGGTTCCCGCATGGCGCAAAGGGCAGCTGGGTGGTCATCGCGCCGCAACCGCCGTGGGACAACCGCGAACGCGTGCTGACGATCTACCCGCCTCCGCTGGGTGCGGTCACGGTGTATGAACGCGATCAGTCCTGGACGCTGGCGCTGGACGACTTCAGCACCCCCATCCATGGGCATGGTCGACTGGCATGGCGCATACCCGCCGACCAGGCCGCGTCGGAGCCGATCCTGCTGAAGTTCGAGTCCACGGAGACGCTGAGCGCGCCGGTGAGTTTCAGCCTGCTGCCATGGGCTGACTACATGCAGCAGGATGCGCAATGGCTGGTGTTCGCCAGCGCCTGCTTCGCGGTAATGCTGGCCATGGTGCTGATGGCCTTGTGCTTCGCACTGATGCTGCGCGACATCACTTATGCCTGGTATGCCGGTTACGTGGTCTGCTACGCGCTGATCCAGGGTATCCAGACAGGCTTCGTGTTCCATCCGCTGGGATGGGCATGGCTGTCCGGCATGATCGTGACTGCCGGCTCGGTGGCGGTCGCGTTGTCGGTGTCGTTCGCTGCACTGTTCATGATGCGGTTCTGCGAACTGCGACGCTACGCCCCCCTGTTGCGGGTGCCGATCGTGGCATTGTCCATCGGCATGATCCAGCTGGTGCTGATGCGCTTCAGCCAAATCCCCCTCTTGATCGAAGTGGCGCAGGTCCTGCTCAATCCGCTACTGATGATCGGCGCGACCCTGCTGCTGACTGCCGCGATCGTCGCAGCCGCGCGTGGTTCGCGCCAGGCGTGGTTCTTCCTCGTCGGCTGGACACCGCTGCTGTTGCTCACCGCGATGACCAGCTCCCAGGTCAACGGTGCGCTGCCTCAACTGGGCTGGCTCAACGATGCCAGCCTCGCCGGCGGCGCGTTCGAGGCCGTGGTGCTGTCGCTGGGACTGGCCGATCGCGCATTGCGGTTACGCCACGATCGCGACATCGTGCGCGTGCTCGCCGATCATGACGCGCTTACCAACATACTCAACCGGCGTGCGTGGAGCGAACGCGCAGGCGTGTTGCTGGCATGCATGCCTCCACGACCGATCGCCCTGCTGTTTCTGGACCTCGATCATTTCAAGCTGCTGAATGATTACCGGGGCCACAATACCGGCGACCGCGCACTCGTCGCCGTGGCCAAGTCCCTGCTTGCGGAGTTGCGCCCCGGTGACCTGCTCGGTCGCTACGGCGGCGAGGAGTTTGTCGCCCTGCTCGACGGCGCCTCCGCGCAGCAGGCGATGCAGGTCGCCACCCGCTTGTGCCGACGCGTGCACCGGCTGGAAATCCCGGTGAGCGAAGATGCGCAACTGCTCAGCATCAGCATCGGCATCGCCATGCGGCAGGACGGCGATGACGTGGAATCACTCGTCGAGCGCGCCGATCAGGCGATGTACGATGCCAAGCTCAACGGACGCAACCGGGTAAGCCTGTACGCCGGCAGCAAGCTGATAAACGTGTCCTCGCGCCGGCTGCTGCACGTGGTCGAGACGCGCGAGCGCGACCATTGAATGTGACGGTCGCGCTCAACGCTCGGCCAGTTCCCGTGCCGCCGCCACCACCTCGGCCTCGCCCGGCAGCACCAGCAACGCCGCGCCTGCCAGCGGCGTGAAGGTATCGGCGCCCACCACGCGGCGCATCGGCGTGGCGCCGCAACCGCCCTCGACGATCGCGGTGATCACGCCCTCGCCCACGCCGGCGCTCTTGCGTCCCTCGTCCAGCACCAGGATGCGTTTAGCCGTCTTCGCCTGGGCGGCGATGAACGCGTCGTTGAGCGGCGCCAGCCAGCGCAGGTCGATGACACGCACCTTCCAACCCTGCTCTTTCTCGATGGTGCGTGCTGCGCGCAAGGCCATCGGCACACCGTTGCCGAAGGTGAATACCACCAGGTCGTTCGCCATATCGTCGTAAATGCGGCCTTCGCCTAGGGTCATCGCCGCACCGGGCGCCGGATAATCGAACTGCCACTGGCCATCGCCGGCCTCGTGCAGATCCTTGGTCATGTACAGCGCGATCGGTTCGAGGAAGGCGCAGACGCGGCCGTCGACCTTGGCCAGCGCCATCATCGTGCGCAGCATCGTCGCCGCATCGTCGCCGCGGCTGGCGCAGCCGACGACGAGACCGGGAATGTCGCGCAGCGCGGTAATCGAATTGTCGTTGTGGAAATGGCCGCCGAAACCCTTCTGATACCCCAGCGAGGCGACGCGCATCACCATCGGATTGCGGTACTGGTCGTTGGAGAAGAACTGCAGCGAGGCCGCCTCGCCGCGGATCTGGTCGCAGGCGTTGTGGAAATAAGCCAGGTACTGGATCTCCGGCATGGGCAGCATGCCCATGTTGGCGTAGCCCTGGGCAAGGCCGAGGATCATGGTTTCGTCCAGCAGCGTGTTGAATACGCGGCCACCCTTGAAGGTCTTGTTGAGGCCCTTGGTAACGGTATACACACCACCCTTCTGCGCCACATCCTCACCGAACAACAGCGCCTGCGGATACTTCGCCAGCAGGTCATGCAGGGCCTGGCCGATCTGGATCGCCAGATGCCGCGGCGGCAGCTTTTCCGGCAGCTTCGCTTCGCCACCAAATACAGCCAGGCGCCTGTCGGCGTAGTCGTCACGCTCGGCTTCTGCCTTCACCGCGGCCGGCGTGTACGGCGCCAGCGGCTTCATCACATCGGCCAATGAGGTAAGCCGATGCCGTGAATCCGCATCTTCGGCTGCGGCGAAGCAGCGCTTGCGGGTCGCCTCGTAGAGATTCAGCAGCTCGTCCTTGCTGTACAGGCCCGACTCCAGCGCAATGGCCGCCGAGCGCAGCAGCGGATCGGTCGCCTCGACCGCGAACAGCTCCTCGATGCTGCGCCACTCGATCTCGAAATCGGTGCCGGCATGGCCCATCACACGGGTGGTCTTCAGATGCAGGAAGGTCGGCCGGCGCGTCGTGCGGCAATGTTCCACCGCACGCTGCACCTGCGCGTAGCCTTCAGCCAGGTCGAGGCCGTCGGCAAAGAAGTAGTCCAGGTTGGAGCGCTGCTGGAAGTTGCTGGCGACCCAGCCGGCCGGCGTCTTCACCGAGATGCCGATGCCGTTGTCCTCGCATACGAACAGCACCGGTGCCGGCAGCTTCTGGTACGCCGTCCATGCCGCGGTGTTGAACGCGGTCTGTGCACTGGCATGATTGCTGGACGCATCGCCAAACGAGCAGATCGTGATGCTGTCATCGGGTATCGGCAGTTGATGACCGATGCGCCGCGCCTGCTCGATCGCCACCGCCGTGCCGAGCGCCTTGGGCAGGTGCGAGGCAATTGTCGAAGTCTGCGGCAGCACCCACAACGGCTTGCTGCCCCATACCTTGTGGCGGCCGCCGGACGCCGGATCGTCCTTGCTGGCGGCGAACGACAGTGCCGAATCCATCACAGGATCCATCCCCGGCAACTTGCGGAAGCGCTCGGCCATGAAACCGCCGGAGCGATAATGCAGGAACGCCGGGTCGGTATGCCGGGTCAGCCGCGCCACCATCGCGTTGCCTTCGTGACCGGAACTGCCGATGGTGTAGAACACCTTGTTTTGCACGCGCAGCACGCGCGCCATCAGGTCGAGGTGGCGCGAGATCAGTTGCGATTCGAGCAGTTCGCGGAAACCACGTGCATCCAGCGCGCTGCCCGGCAACACCGGTTCATTGTCCCTTGCGGACTCCCGTCGGTCGTCACGCGGCGCGGCATGTGCCTCGCCCTGCCACAGTTGCACGAACTCGATGAAGTTCTGATCGACGATCTCGGCACGATTGAAGCCCTTGTGGCGGGCGCTGATGGCAAACGGAAGGGACATGGTAGTTATCGCTTGGAAGATGATGAGAGGTACGTTTGACGGTTTTTCTGTGGGCGCCGGATCATGACTGCATCGGCGTAAAGCCCGGCTGAGCCTGCACACGCGCGAGCCAGCGACGGATATGCGGGAACGCCTGCAGATCGAAGCCGCCATCACCCGCACAATGGGTATATGCAAACAATGCGATGTCGGCGATGCCGTAACTGTCACCGACGAACCAGTCACGCCCGGCAAGATGCTGTTCCATCACCGCCAGCACCTGCATGCCCTTCTGCAGCAGTGCCGGCACTTCGGCCTGACGCGGATGGTCGTGCGGCAACCAGCCGCGGATGAAGCGGGCCACGGCGATGCACGGCTCGTGGCTGTACTGCTCGAAGAACAGCCACTGCAACGTCTGCGCACGCAGCCATGCATCGTCCGGCAGGAACGGCGTGCTTTCGGCGAGATAACACAGGATCGCATCGGACTCGGCGAGGCGCCGGCCATCCTCCAGCTCCAGCAGCGGCACCTTGCCGTTCGGATTCTTCGCCAGATATTCCGGCGTGCGGGTGGCGCCATGCGCGCTGTCCACATCCACCCAGCGATAGTCGCGACCGAGCTGGTCGAGCAGCAACTGCAGCTTGTAGCAGTTACCGGAGGCACGCATGCCGTAGATGGTGATCACAACCGCTCCTCGCACAATGACTTCAGCAATGCCGCTCGATGAAGGTCTTTCGGGCGGCCGAAACTTTCCAGGATCCGGAGCTGTTCGGCGATGGTCGGAACCGTCACTGCCACGCCGCCTATATCGATCATGTCGGTTTCACCGACCTGCACCGGTGCCCAGCCATTCTCGCCGAACAGCTCAAGCCCACCCATGACTTCCACCGGCATTTGCGGAAAATGGAAGCGGGCATAACTCGAACGAAAGCACTCGGGGCTGGCAGGCACATGCATGCCTTCGCGTCGCGTCTGCCATTCGCCGATCAGGGTCTCTGCATCACGAACACTGGTCAGCACGTCCAGATCCGCGACCGATACATCGGCTCCAGTCAGGCGCGCAGCGGCGCTGCCGATCAATGCCCATGGATCACGACAGCAGCGGTGCAGATCCGGCACGACCGCGACGAGAGTGTCGCGCAGCATTTCATCCATATCGGCATGGATCGATGGATTCATGCCTGCACACGACGTTGCCGCCATTGCTCGCGCGTCTGACCCCAGATGTCGATCGGGAGATCCTGATACGGTTCGGGCAGTTGGCCTGCCCGCAGCAGCTTCGAACCGAGCTTGCACGCGACGGCCTGGGACGCGAGGTTGTCCGGTGCGATGCAGTGGATCACTTCATGCCAGCCGAGCGTGTCGAATGCCCAGTCCATGGCTGCAGTGGCGCCCTCCAGCGCGTAACCCCTGCCCTGGGCATCCGGCAGCAGTCCCCAGCCCACTTCGTCACCGGGCCAGCCGTCGGGGCGCCACGGCCCCAGCCGCCCGATCCAGCGACCAGTGGATTTCTCGATCACCGAGAACATGCCGAAACCCTGGATCGCCCATGCACCGGCCATGCTCAGAAAGCCGCGCCAGGCCACCGACCGCGGCTGCGGGCCACCGATGTGATGCGCATTGACCGCATCGGCCATCAGCAGGACCCAGCCTTCAAAGTCTTCTGCCCTGGTCGGACGCAGGACCAGCCGGTCGGTTTCGATGCGCAGTGTCGAGAGGTCCATGCGCGCCTCGGCGAAATCAGAATGCGTTGATGCCGGTCAGCTCGCGACCGACCACCAGCTGGTGCACGGTCTCGGTGCCTTCATAAGTGATGACCGATTCCAGGTTCAACGCGTGGCGGATCGCGCCATGCTCGGTGGTGATGCCTGCGCCGCCGAGGATGTCGCGACACTCGCGTGCAATGTCGATCGCCATGCGGCAGTTGTTCCATTTCGCCAACGAGACCTGGGTCGGCTGCATCTTGCCGGCGTCCTTCAGGCGCCCCAGTTGCAGCGACAGCAACTGCGCCGTGGTGATGCGGCGGGCCATGTCGGCCATCTTCAGTTGCACGGCCTGATTGGCGGCCAGCGGACGGTCGAACAGGATGCGTTCCTTCGTATAGTCGAGCACTTCCTTCAGGCATGCCTGCGCGGCGCCGATCGGGCCCCAGGTAATCCCGTAGCGCGCCTGCGTGAGGCAGCCCAGCGGGCCCTTCAGGCCTTTCACGTTCGGCAGCCGCGCACTGTCCGGCACCCGCACGTTGTCGAAGAACAGTGCCGAGGTGACCGAGGCGCGCAGGCTCATCTTCTTGTGGATTTCCTGCGCCTTGAAGCCAGCGGTGTCGGTCGGCACCACGAAGCCCTGGATGCCGTCCCCGGTCTGCGCCCACACGATCGCGATATGCGCGAGGTTGCCGTTGGTGATCCACATCTTGGCGCCGTTGATGACCCAGTCGCCGCCATCCTTCTTCGCGTGGGTCTTCATGTTGGCCGGATCGGAGCCACCGTGCGGTTCGGTCAGGCCGAAGCAGCCGATCACTTCGCCGGCCGACATCCGCGGCAGGTACTGCTGCTTCTGCTCCTCGCTGCCGTAGGCATAGATCGGATACATGCACAGCGAGCTTTGCACCGAAGCGAAGCTGCGCAGGCCCGAATCGCCACGCTCCAGCTCCTGGCAGATCAGGCCATAGCTGACGCCGTTCATGCCCGCGCCACCGTAGGCCTCGGGAATCGTCGCGCCGAGCAGGCCGAGGCCGGCGATCTCCGGGATCAGTTCCTTCGGAAAGCGCCCCTGGTCGAAGCAGTCGCCGATGATCGGCAGCACGCGCTCGTCGACGAAGCGGCCCACGGTGTCCTGCACCATGCGCTCCTCATCGGTGAGCAACGAGCGGACATCGTACAGATCGAGCGGATTCAGACTGGCGGCCATGCGAAGTTCCGGAAGCGGTCGGGAAAGCTGGGCATTGTAGCGGTCCGCGGCCTCCCCGGTCATGCCAGCCTGCACCACCTCAAGCTTCAGTGGGCATTCCTGCCACGCTATGGGACGATAAGCGCGTAGTTGCGGCCGCTCCATGCCCGCTGGCACATTCGTCCCCTCCGGAACCCCCATGATCAAAGGTGTGCTTCTGGGCTTCGCGTGTTTCGCGGCCTATTCGATCAGCGATGCCTTCGTGAAGTCGCTGCACGGTTCCCTGCCCGCCTACGAATCCGTCTTCTTCGGCGCCTTGCTCGGCCTGCTGGCCCTGCCCTTCATCAAGGGCAGGGACGACCGCTGGCGCGAGGTACTGGTCGCCAGGAAACCGGCCCTGTGGTGGATCCGTGCGGCCACGGGCGCCGTCGGCAATGTCTGTTCGGTGGTGGCCTTCACCCTGCTGCCGATGGCCGAAACCTTCGCGCTGATCTTTTTGATGCCTATCTTCGTGACGCTGCTATCGGTGCTGTTCCTGAAGGAACATGTCGGCTGGCGCCGCTGGTCGGCCGTGGTGATCGGCTTTGTCGGCGTGCTGGTGGTCTTGCGCCCCGGCTTTCGCCACCTCGGCCTGGGTCACCTGGCCGCCATCGTGTGCGGGTTGGTCGCCGCCGTCTCGGTGGTCGCCCTGCGCATGGCTGGCCCGCACGAAAAACGCATCAGCCTGTACGGTGCCGGCATGATCGGCCCGATGATCGTGGGTGGCCTGCTCATGCTGCCCAGCTTCGTCTGGCCGAACCTCCACCAGTGGTGGCTGCTCGCCGGCTACGGGTTGCTCGCGGCGCTGGCTGGCGTGTTGCTGATGTATGCCACCCTGATCGCACCGGCCAACCGCATCGCACCGACGCAATACAGCCAGATGCTGTGGGCCATCGGCTTCGGCTACTGGCTGTTCGGCGATCATCTCGACTGGCCGATGCTCATCGGCATCGTGCTCATCCTCGGCGCCGGACTGTTCACCCTGGTCCGCGAAGAGCAAGTCACCGGCTGGTGGAAGCGCGCACGAATGGTCTGACGGCAGTCAGTCCGCGTCAGTCGCCGCGATGTCCCGCAGCCGCGTGGCATGGCGCACCAGTTCGGTTCGGAGCTCGACCGGGGTCCGTATCTCGAAATCGAAGGCCAGCCGCGCAAGCTGGCGCGCGAACCAGGCCAGATCCTCGGCGCTGCTGCGCAGCAGCACGCCATCCTCCATCGGCTCAAGCAGACCGAACCCGAGCGAAAACGCGGCACGTGCTGTCTGCAGATCGGTGCGCAGCAGCACCTCGATCGTGCGGCCACGCGGCATGCCGGCGATGCCCTGCACCAGCTGTTCCAGCGCATCGAAATCTGCCGGCCGCTCGAAATGCTGCTCCAGCAGCGTCACCTCGCCCATCCGGTCCAGCCGGAATGAACGCAGTCCGTTGCGCAGGCGACACATGCCAACCGCGTACCAGGCACCGGCCCGATAGGCCAGACCGTAAGGGTCGAACTGACGCTCGGTATGTACGCCCTGCGCCGAGTCGTAGCTCATGCTGACACGTTGCTGCGCCTGCGCCGCCGTGGTCAGGGCAATCAACGCCGCATTGCTGCCCGGCGTATTTGCCGAAGCCTGCAGATCGACCCTCACCGTATCGGCAATCGCGCTCACGTGCCGCTTCAACTGGTCGGGCATGACACGGGCCAGCTTGGCCTGCACACTCGCCACTGCCGGCGCCGCCTCGGCCAGACCCAGGCCGCGCGCAGCCACCATCCCCACCGAAAGCGCCACGGCCTCGTCATTGGTGAACATCATCGGCGGCAGCTTGAAGCCGGCGACGAGCATGTACGCACCGTAACGACCGCGTTCGGCAGTCAGCGGGATGCCGAGGTCCTCCAGCATCACGATGTAGCGCCGCAGCGTACGCACATCGACGCCCACCCGGCGCGCCAGCTCGGCGCCGCTCATCCGGCCATGGCTCTGCAGCAGGTCCAGCACTGCCAGCACGCGTGTGGTGGGTAAGGCCATGTCCCTATTTTATCGATAAATCAGGGCGAAATTTGTCCTGTATTGCACTTACCGTGCTCCCCGGCCCATCCAGTCAACCCGGCCGGGGATCTTCCATGACGCACATCAAACGACTGTTGTTCGGCATCGTTTCCATCGTCGCACTCGGCGCAGCCATCCCAGCGCCAGGCAAACCCTCCAGCGAGACCACCACCATGGATAGCGTGCAACACCTGCAGGATTACCAGGTCGTCGAATTCCGTCGCTATGTCACCAGTGATGGCGAGAGGGCGCACTTCGTCAAATATTTCGATACCTATTTCCCCGAGGCCTTCGAGCAACTGGGCGCGATGGTGTTGGGACAATTCACCGAACGCGGCAACCCGAACCGCTTCACCTGGCTGCGCGGCTTCAGGGATATCAATGCGCGCCCGATCGTCAATGCCGCCTTCTATTACGGCCCGGTGTGGAAGGAGCATCGGACCAAGGTGAACGCCATTCTTCCCGACAGCGACAACGTCATGCTGATGCGTCCGCTACGACCGGAACAGCCCATCACGGTGCTGCCCGCGGTGGATCCGGTCACCGAAGAGAACGGTGCACAGGGCGTGGTGGTGGCGCAGATCTTCGCGGTAAAAAAGGGCAGCGAGGACGCTTTCGCGAAACAGGCGGAAACCGCCTTTGCCCGTTATCGGCTGGCTGGCGTCCATCCTTCCGGTGTGCTGGTATCGCTGGACGTTCCAAACAATTTTCCGCAACTGCCGATACGCACCGACGGACCTTTTCTGGTCTGGCTAGGTGTGGTCAAGGACAACACCACGCTCGACAGGCAACTCGCGCCCGTCCTGGCATCCGTCGAACAATCGCTGGCCGCCACCGGCCTGCTGCGCGGCACACCCGAACGCCTGGTGATGGATCCGACGCCGCGCTCGCGCCTGCGCTGGTTGCCGGATGCAGCCACCAAGGCATCGCCATGACGCATTACGAACAGCTGTGGCTGTTCTTCGCCCTGGTTTTCGGCATCATCGTCCTGCCGGGTCTGGACATGGCCTTCGTGCTGGGCAGTGCACTGGCTGGTGGCCGCAGCCGGGGCTTGGCGGCGGTAGCCGGCATCATCACCGGCGGGGTCGGTCATGTGCTGATGACGGCCATGGGGATCGGCATGCTGCTCAAGCTGATCCCCGGCGCGTTCAATGCCTTGCTGCTCGCCGGCGCGCTCTACATCGTCTGGATCGGCATCTCGCTGATGCGCAGCGAATCCGGGTTCGGCATGCATCCGGATACCCGCGTGCGTTCGAAAATGGCGACCTTTCGCCAGGGCATGTTCACCAGCCTGCTCAATCCCAAGGCCTATTTGTTCATGCTGGCGATCTTTCCGCAGTTCCTGCATCCCGACTATGGCCTGATCTGGCTGCAGGCACTGGTCCTGTGGCTGATCATTGCGTTCAACCAGCTATGCATTTATGGCGGGCTGGCGCTGATGGCCGATCGCGCCCGGAGCTGGCTGCAAAGCAGACCTGCCACCGGTACGCTGGCCACGCGCTGCGTTGGCGCGCTGCTGATTGCCACGGCCATGCTTACCGGCATCGAAGGCTGGCATCGTATGTAATTAGGCCAGCATCGAAGCTTGCAAGGTGAACTGAAATGTATCCTCCGGCATTTCCGAACATGGCGCGAAGCAGGCAATGAAACGACCTTTGGCAGGAACCCCGATGCTGCATCGTTACCCATGGTTTTTTCTCCGATGGTTCGTACTGGGTTGCGGGTTGCTGCCTCTGACGGCATTTCCGCAAACCGGCCCCGTCGCTTCCGGCGAAGCGGCCATGGCTCCGGATGCCACGCCGACAGCGCCGGTCACCCCTCAGTCATTGGATGATGCGTGGTGGACGGGTCCCATGCTGGCGAATTCGGCGGCGACCTTGCCGCGCGGCCACTTCCTGGTCGAGCCTTATTTCTACGATGTGACCTCGCACCGCACGGACGGTTTCGGATCGCTCACCTATCTGCTTTACGGGCTCACCGACCGATTGACGGTCGGCATGGTCCCGGTCGTTGGCTACAACAGGGTAACCGGTGGTTCCGGCAGTTCCGGCATCGGGCTGGGCGATACCAGTGTGCAGGCGCAGTACCGGCTTACCCAGTTCCACGAAGGCAGCTGGCTGCCGACGATCTCGCTCCAGCTGCAGGAAACGTTGCCGACCGGAAAGTACGACCGGCTGGGCAATCGGCCGCTCGATGGCCTTGGCAGCGGCGCCCACACCACGACGTTGCAGCTCAACACGCAAACCTACTTCTGGCTGCCCAACGGCCGCATCCTGCGCATGCGCTTCAACGTGGCACAATCCTTTTCCGGCACGGCGAACGTCGAAGACGTCAGCGTCTACGGCACGATGGATGGATTCCGCGGCGAGGCCCGTCCCGGCAGTTCCTTTTTCGCCAATGCGGCCTGGGAATACAGCATGAGCCAGCGCTGGGTACTGGCGCTCGATATCACCTATCGCCACAACCGCGATACCCGCGTGAGCGGATACGACATCCTCGGTTCCGATGCCGCACAGGCACCGCCCACCATCCATCAAAACTCGGGTTCCAGCGAAGCCTTCGGCTTTGCGCCAGCCATCGAGTACAACTGGAATGCCAGTCTCGGCATCTTGTTTGGCACACGCGTGATCACGGGAGGTCACAACACGCCAACCACGATCACCCCGGCGATAGCGATCAACTACGTCCACTGAATGCTCGAATGCCGCATCGAGCCGCTGCAGCCCGGTGGCAGCTCAATGATGCCTCTTGTGACCACATGCCCCGATCGGCACACTCACGGATCGCATCATTGCCAGGTCTGTCATGCCGAGTGATCCCAGCATCGAACACCTCGAACTTTCACCTGTCGTCGCCGGCCTGTGGCGGCTGACCGAGTGGAACCTCTCCGTATCGCAGCGCGTGCGCTGGATTGAACAGGCGCTGGAGCTGGGCATCACCAGCTTCGATCACGCGGACATCTACGGCGATTACCGCGCCGAGGCACTGTTCGGCGAGGCACTGAAGGCCGCACCAGCGCTGCGCGGGCATATGCAACTGGTAACCAAGTGCGGCATCCGGCTGCGCTCGACGCAGCGGCCGTACCGGGTGAACCACTACGATACCTCGGCCACCTACGTGCGCACGCAGGTGGAGCAGTCGCTGGTCAATCTGCACACCGAACAACTGGATCTGGTGCTGATCCATCGGCCGGATTACCTGATGGATGCTCCGGCACTCGCGGACACGTTCGCCACGCTCACCCGCGAGGGCAAGGTGGCACATTGGGGGGTGTCCAACCACACCGCCAGTCAGTTCGCCCTGCTGCACCAGCATCACCCGCTGGCGACCAATCAGGTCGAATTGTCGGTACTGTCGATGGACGCGCTCGGCGACGGTACGCTCGATCAGGCGCAGCAGCTCGGCCTGCGTCCGATGATATGGTCGCCGCTGGGCGGCGGACGACTGTTCCACGGCGCGGATGCCCAGGTCGCGCGCCTGCGCGCCGAGATGGAACCCATCGCCGCGCGGCTGGGCATCGGCCTCGCCACCCTGGCTTATGCATGGATTCTGCGCCATCCCTCGCGGCCGCATCCGATCACCGGCAGCGGCCGCATCGACGGATTGCGCGATGCAGTCGCCGCACTCGGTGTGAAGCTGGACGCCGAGGACTGGTATGCGATCTGGACGGCGAGCAAGGGATACGCCGTGCCCTGACGGCGCGGCTTCCCGCAGCCATACCGGCGGCCCCTCAGCGGTTGCTCACGCCATGCGGCACATGCCCCGTCGCCACGTGCTTGCGTGCCGACTCCACGTTGGCCGGCGAGTCGTCGAAGAAGATATCGGCGCCGAACGCGTCGAGAAACGGGCCTTTATCGCGCCCACCGAGGAACAAGGCTTCATCGATGCGCACACCCCAGCGACGCAGCGTGAGGATCACGCGCTTGTGCGCCGGCGCGGAACGTGCGGTGACCAGGGCGGTGCGGATCGGCGAGTCTTCCGCCGGGAACGCGGTCTGCAGGCGATGCAAGGCGGTGAGGAAGCCGCGGAACGGGCCGACCGACAGCGGCTCCGCGGCATGTTCGGTTTCGCTGCGGTGGAACGCTTCAAGACCTTCCTCGCGCGACACGCGCTCGCCCTCGTCACCGAAGATCACCGCATCGCCGTCGAACGCGATACGCAGCTGTTCGGTGGCACGCGGCGGTGCGGTGCTGGGCAGGATCGTTGCAGCCGCCACACCGGCAGCGAGCGCACGACCGACATCCTCGGCATTGGCGGAGAGGAACAGGTCGGCCTTGAACGGGGCAATGTAGTCGGAGGTCGGTGCCCCGCTGGTGAACGCGGCGCGGCTGATCTCCAGCCCGTAGTGCTGGATCGCGTTGAAGATGCGCAGGCCGGTGTCGCCGGAATTGCGCGACAGCAGGATCACCTCGACCGGTGGCACGTCGCCGGCCAGCTTGTTGAGTCCGAGCAGTTTCTGCACCAGCGGGAATGCGACGCCAGGTTTCAGGATCTCGTTCTCGTGGTCGATCTGGAACGAACGGTACGCATCGAGCCCATCGCGCTCGAACAACGCATGGCTGTCGCCGAGGTCGAACAGGGCGCGCGAGGAAATCGCGACGGTGAGCCGGTTGTCGTTGATGGCGGCCGGATCGTGGACGGTTGGCTGGGTCATGATGCGAATCTAGCGCATTGAGCAAGAAGTGAGTGGAGAGGAGTGAGGAGTGAGAGAAAGCCGGCTCCGCCGTTCCTCTCTTTTCTCATTCCTCACTCCTCTCCACTCACTCCTCAATTGTCATTCGGCCGCGAACTGCTCGTCGAGGATGCGCTGTTCGAGGTTGTGTTCCGGATCGAACAGCAACCGCACACCCTGCCCGCCGGACTGCCGGATCGATACCGTGCGCACGTCGCGCACCTCATGGAAATCGGCCGTAGCGCTGACCGGGCGCTTGCCCGGATCGAGCACGCGCAGGATCACCTCGGTGCGATGCGGCAGGATCGCGCCACGCCAGCGGCGTGGGCGGAATGGACTGATCGGGGTGAGCGCCAGCACGTTCGCGTCCAGCGGCAGGATCGGGCCGTGCGCGGACAGGTTGTAGGCCGTGGAGCCGGCCGGCGTGGCGACCATGATGCCGTCGCAGACCAGGTTCGCCAGCTTCACGGTGTCATTGAGCTGGACTTCGAGGTGTGCCGCCTGGTTGCTCTGGCGCAGCAATGAGACCTCGTTGAAGGCCAGCGCCGTGTGTTCGTTGCCGCTCGCATCGGTGACCTGCATCTGTAGCGGAAACAGCGAGGCAGTGTGGGCACGTCCGATCCGCTCGGGCAGGCCATCGAGCTTGTGCTTGTTCATCAGGAAGCCGACCCGGCCCAGCTTCATGCCGTAGACCGGCACCTCCAGCGCGCGATGCGCATGCAGGGTACGCAGCATGAAGCCGTCGCCACCCAGCGCCACGATCAGCTCGGCCTGCTCGGGTGCTACTTCGCCATAGCGATCCACCAGCTTGCGGCGCGCCTGCTGGGCGACGCTGGTGTCACTGGCGACGAAGGCAAAGCGCATGCACGGCAACCCTGCAGGACGGTCAGCTGAGATTACACAGCATGAAGGCGCAAGACCATGTCTGATCCTGCGCCTTCATTCCACAGCCTGCCGTGGACCCGACTCAGCACAAGGGAGAATCCCCAAACACCGTCATCCCGGCCTTCGCCGGGATGACGGTGGAAAGCATGGCTCAGCTCACCGGCACCTGCGCCAGCTGGGCCAGACGGCGTACCGCCACCGAGGCGATCGGATAGTCGGCGTTCTGGGTGAGGATCTCGGCCAGCATGCTGCGCGTGTACTGCAACGTGGCGTCATCGCGCTGCAGCCACGCCTGCACCGGCGAGATGTCCTTGCGATCGCCGGTCAGGCTCAGCACCTGCAGGGCCAGCGCGCGATGCTGGTGATTGAGCTCGTCCAGCAGCGAGCCGCGGGCCTGTGCGTGCCAGTGACCTTCGACCGGCAGCGCCTCGATCTGGCTGCGCAGCCATTCCAGGTCGAGCACCTCGCCCAGCTCGAAGAACACGGAGGCCACCTTCTCCATTGGCTGGCCGCTCTGCTGCACGACCTCGGCCATGTCCAGCGCGGCGCGCAGCTCCGGCATGCGTGCCAGCCGCAGTGACAGATCGGCAGGCAGGTCGAGACCTTCCCACTTCTCCTGGGTGCAGGAGAAATCGCCCTTGCCGGTCGGCGTCAGCACCTCCGGCAGCGCCTTGCGCAAGGCCGATACACCGCCCTGGTAACGCTCCACGTTGGCGGCGATGTCCAGCGTGCCGCCGGGGCGATTGAGCAGCCAGCGGGTCATGTGGCGCAGCAGTGACCAGATCTGCTTGATGGCGTCGATCTGGGTATCCTCGGCCACCTTGCTGTCGAGCGCCTCGATCTGCGCCCACAGCTCGCGTGCCTCGATGATCTCGCGCGCTGCCGTATACGCCTTGGCGATCGCCGCCGGGCCCTGACCGGTGTCTTCCTGCATGCGCATCATGAAGGTGGCGCCCATGCGGTTGATCGTCGAGTTGGTCACCGCGGTGGCGATGATCTCGCGCTTCAGGCGATGGCGCTGCATGTGCTCGGCATATTTCTCGTGCAGCGGCGCCGGGAAGTAGCGCACCAGTTCCTTGGACAGATACGGATCTTCCGGCACGTCGGAATCCAGCATCTGCTGGTACAGACGGATCTTGTCGTATGACAGCAGCACCGACAGTTCCGGCCGGGTCAGGCCCAGGCCACGGGTCTTGCGCTCGGTGAGTTCGGCTTCGGACGGCAGGTTCTCGACCTGACGGTCCAGTGTGCCCTCGGCCTCCAGCGTGCGGATGAAATGCGCCATCGAACCGAGACGGCTCACCGACTGATGCTCCATCAGGGTGATCGCCTGGTTCTGCCGGTAGTTGTCCCACAGCACCAGCTCACCGACCTCGTCGGTCATCGCGGCGAGCTGGGTGTTGCGTGCCGGCTCGGTCAGTTCACCGCGCTGCACGGCATCGTTCAGCAGGATCTTGATGTTCACCTCATGATCGGAGGTGTCCACGCCGGCGGAGTTGTCGATGAAGTCGGTGTTGAGCAGTACGCCGTGCTGGGCCGCCTCGATACGGCCCTTCTGGGTCATGCCCAGGTTGCCGCCCTCGCCCACGATCTTGCAGCGCAGCTCGGCACCGTTGACGCGCAGTGCGTTGTTGGCGCGATCGCCGACATCGGCATGCGTTTCGGCAGACGACTTCACGTAGGTACCGATGCCGCCGTTCCACAGCAGGTCGACCGGTGCCTTGAGGATGGCGCTGAGCAGGTCGCTGGGCGCCAGTTGCGTCACCTCGGGCTTGAGGCCCAGTACCGTGCGCACCTCCGGCGAGATCGGAATCGACTTGGCGCTGCGCGGATAGATGCCGCCACCGGCCGAGATCAGCGACTTGTCGTAATCCTCCCAGCTCGAGCGCGGCAGCTTGAACATGCGCTGGCGCTCGGCAAACGAACGCGCCGTATCCGGGTTCGGGTCGAGGAACACATGGCGATGATCGAACGCCGCCAGCAGGCGGGTGTGCTCGGACAACAGCATGCCGTTGCCGAACACGTCGCCGGACATGTCGCCGATGCCGACGCAGGTGAAGTCCTGGGTCTGGCAGTCCCGGTTGAGCGAGCGGAAGTGGCGCTTGACCGACTCCCACGCGCCCTTGGCGGTGATGCCCATGCCCTTGTGGTCGTAGCCATTGGAACCGCCGGAGGCGAATGCGTCGCCCAGCCAGTAGCCGTGCTCGATCGAGATCGCATTGGCGATGTCGGAGAACGTGGCGGTGCCCTTGTCCGCCGCCACCACCAGGTAGGGATCGTCCGCGTCGTGACGTACCACGTCGTGCGGATTCACCACCTTGCCTTCGACCAGGTTGTCGGTGATGTCGAGCAAGCCGTTGATGAACAGGCGGTAGCAGGCGATGCCCTCGGCCAGCTGCGCGTCGCGATCGCCGCCGACCGGGGCCTTCTTGACGAAGAAGCCGCCCTTCGAGCCGACCGGTACGATCACGGTGTTCTTGACCATCTGTGCCTTCACCAGGCCCAGCACCTCGGTACGGAAATCCTCGCGCCGGTCGGACCAGCGCAGGCCGCCGCGCGCCACCGCGCCGAAGCGCAGGTGGATGCCTTCGACCCGCGGTGCGCACACCCAGATCTCGCGGTACGGCACCGGCTTGGGCAACTCGGGGACCTTGTGCGAGTCGAGCTTGTAGCTGATATAGGGGCGATAGGCACCGTCCCATTGCTGGAAGAAACTGGTGCGCAGTGTGCCGCGGATCAGTTTCACGAAACTGCGCAGGATACGGTCTTCATCAAGGCTGGCGACATTCTCCAGCAACACGCCGATCGCGTTTTCGACAACCTGGATCTGCTCGTCGCGCGGCCCGGACAACGCCGCGCTCAAGCCGTCGATCAGCGCCGGCTGTGCACTCTGCACGTTGGCCGGAATCAGCGCCTGCATCTCGGCGGCCAGCGTGGCACCGGCAGCCTTCAGCTCGTCGGCGGTAAGCATCTCGCGGTGGGGATCGAACTTGGCGAGGAACAGTTCCACCAGCAGGCCGGCGATCGCCGGATAACGGTTGAGGGTTTCCTCCATGTACGACTGCGAGAACGTTGCACCGGTCTGCAGCAGGTACTTGCAGTAGCCACGCAGCATCGCGACCTGGCGCCAGCTCAGTTTGGCGCCCAGCACCAGCCGGTTGAAGCCGTCGTTCTCGGCGTTGCCGCGCCAGATCTGCTCGAACGCCTCCTCGAACAGTGCACCGACCTGCTCGACACTGAAGGTGAGCTTGCCCACCGGCTGCACTTCGAAATCCTGGATCGAGCGCGGCGCGGCATCGCCGGGAATTTCGTAGACATGCTCGGTGAGCACGCGCAGGCCGAGGTTCTCCAGTTGCGGCAGCACTTCGGACAGGGCAATGTCACCTCCCGAACGGTAGACCTTGAAGCGCAGCGTCTCGGGCGCCTTCGGCGGATGGTAGAACGACATGCGCAACGCATTGTCACCGTTCAGCAGCGACAGCTGATGCACATCCTCGGCAGCCACCGCCGGGCTCACGTCCTCGACGTAACCGGCCGGCAGCGACTTGGCAAAACGGTTGGCCAGCACCACGCCTTCATGGTCGCCGCGCTGCTGCACCAGTGCATCGCGCACCTCGTCGTGCCAGTTGCGCACGATGCTGGCGACGCCCCGCTCCAGTTCCGCCAGGTCGTAGCCGGGCTGATCGCCGATCTTCGGGCGCAGCACGATGGTCAGCCGCGCCAGTGCGGCCTCGCCCATCTGCACCGACGAATCGCTCTGCTCGGCATGCAGGGCCGTGCCCAGCAGGCTTTCGATGCGCTCGCGCACGGAGGTGTTGAAGCGGTCGCGCGGCACGAACACCATGCAACTGAAGAAGCGGCCGTAGCGGTCGCGGCGAATGAACAACCGCGTGCGCGCACGCTGGCGCAATTCGAGGATGCCCATCGCGGTGGCGAACAGCTCGTCCTCGCTGCTCTGCAGCAGCTCCTCGCGCGGCAGCGTTTCCAGGATGTGGCGCAGCGACTTGCCGGAATACGAATCGCGCTTGAGCCCCGAACGGGCCAGCACCACCTCCACCTTGTGCCGCACCAGCGGCACGTCCTGCGGCCGCGCCATGTAGGCGTTGGAGGAGAAGAGCCCGAGGAAGCGCTGCTCGGCCACCGCGCGGCCATTCGCGCCGAACTGCAGCACGCCGACGTAATCCATGTAGCCGGCGCGATGGACATGCGAGCGCGCGTTGGTCTTGGTCAGGATGATCGCGTCAGTCGCGCCGGACTGCGGCAGTTCGCTGGCGGCCAGGGTACGCAGCGAGCGTGGCGCCAGCGAGCGCTCGGTGTTGCGCAGGATGCCCAGACCGGAAGACTCGACCGCACGCAGCACGCGGTCGCCGTCTGCGTCGGTGACTTCGTATTCGCGATAGCCGAGAAAGGTGAAGTTGTCGTCGGCGAGCCAGCGCATGAATTCGCTGGCCTCCTGCACCGACGCGGCGTCCAGCGGCAACTTGCGTTGCGGCAGGTCGGCCGCGATCGCCAGTGCCTTGTCGCGCATCGTGGCCCAGTCGTTCACGGACACGCGCACGTCGTCCAGCGCGGCCTCGACCTGAGCCTTCAGCTGCACCTGCTCGGCGTCGTCGGCGACCCGGTCGATCTCGAAGTGCATGACGGATTCCGGTGCACCCGTCTCGTCACCCAGGCTTTGCAGCTGACCCGCCGCATCACGTACCACCTTCAGCACCGGATGGATCACGGCGTGGATCTGCAGTTTCGTCGACACGATCATGCTCACCGTGTCGACCAGGAACGGCATGTCGTCGGTGACGATCTGCAGCAGGCTGCGGCCGGCATGCGTACCCACCGGATTCAACACGCGCACCACGGCGCGACCTGTGGGACGCTGCTGCATGAATTCCAGCAGGCCGCCGACCAGGGCCGCCCATTGCGTCGGGGTATGCAGATCCGTATCGCTGCCGGCGATGCGCGCGAAGAATGCGTCGCAAAAGACCTGCGCCTCCTTCAACCGCTGCGGCGACACGCCGCCTCTCTTCAGCTCATCAAGCACAACAGACGGAAGGGAAAGATCGTTCGCCGCAAGGGTCGCATTCATGGCATCTACTGGTCAGTGGAGACGAGGATTGGGAATGTGGGTGATAAAGCCTTGGAAGGATACGCCCCGTGACAGGGCGAATCCACCCGCGGCGCATCGATTCGCGCCATGCCCATGCGCATGGAATCGGCGTCTCGATGAGCCTCATGACCATACCCGTCGAACACTGCAGGCGGCCATTACGAACTCTGCATGCCAAGCAATCCGAAGTGTCGCACTGCCTGGGCCCGACCTGTCGTCATCATGACGATCCAGCCAGGGCAGAGGTGTGACATGCGGGTGACCCCGTCGCTCGTCTGTCCAGATCGTCATCGTCATGTCAATGACTGGATTCGCGGCACGAATAAAATGTAAACTGACCGGTATAGTCTGGATTACAGTCGCATGACGGCAACATTCGCGCCACGACCAGGCAGAAATGACCACGGTCAGCGATGACCAGGCCAACCAATGACACAAGACATACGGATCGCGATGCAGTATCTGCTTACCGGATTTGCTGCGCGCGCCAAGGCGTCCCCCATTCCCCCGATCACGCAAGTCCCGGAGCTCTCATGAAGTCCTCTCTACTGCGCGCACCCTTGCTGTGCCTGAGCCTGTTGACGCTTGCCGCCTGCGGCAATGGCAAGACCCAGGGACCACCGCAGATGACGCCACAAGTGGGCGTGATCACAGTGCACCCGGAAAACGTACCGTTGGCCAGGGATGCGTCGGGCCGGCTTTCGCCCTATTACAGCGCCAACGTGACCGCACGCGTCTCCGGCGTGCTGCTCAAGCGCAATTACACGGAAGGCAGCGCGGTCAAGCAGGGTCAATTGCTATTTGAAATCGATCCGGCCTACTACCAGACCCAGCTCAACAACGCCCTGAGCATCCTGGCCCAGGACCAAGCCACGTACAAGAACGCCCGCGTCACTGCCGAACGCGATCACAAGCTCATACCCCAGGGCTATGTGTCGCAACAGCAGGTGGACAACGACGACGCCGCCGTACGCACGGCAGCCGCCAAGGTCCAGGCTGACGAATCGGGCGTGGCCAGCGCCAAGGTCAACCTGGGCTATACCAAGGTGACCTCGCCCATCGACGGCATCGCCGGCCAGCAACAGGTCACCGTCGGCGCGACCGTGGGCAATGGCACCAGCGATGTCGGCTCCGGCGGTACCTTGTTGACCACGGTCCAGCAGATCGACCAGTTGTACGTGAACTTCACCATCAGCGCAGCCGAGCTGTCGATGCTGCAGCAGGCGAAGAGCAAGGGCAGCATTGCGCTCTCCGCACAGAACAAGACCACCGTGCAGATCACCCTGCCCGACGGCAGCAAGTTCGATCAGCTCGGCACACTGGACTTTTCCGATGTGTCGGTGAACGCGACCACAGGTGCCGTCAACCTGCGCGCCCTGGTGCCCAACCCGCAGCACCAGCTGCTGCCGGGCATGTATGTCACCCTCAGCGTCAACCTCGGCATGCAGAACAACGTGTTCCTGATCCCTCAGCAAGCCCTGCTGCGCGACTCCGTCGGCGCCTATGCACTGGTGGTCGGCCAGGACGACAAGGTCGTGCGCAAGGACGTGAACGCCCGCAACAGCTACGGCAACAACTGGATCGTCACCAGCGGCCTCGACTCGGGTGATCAGGTGATCGTGACTGGCCTGCAGGGCGCGAAAGAAGGCGCCCCTGCCAAAGCGTCGCCGTGGCAGCCATCGCAAGGCACTCCGGCTCAGGCCAATGCCGCCTCGGCACAAGGCGGTCAATCCGCCGGCAACAAGCAGTAAGGAAGCCGTCTCATGCCAAGTTTCTTTATCGACCGCCCGATTTTTGCCTGGGTGGTCGCCATCCTGATCTCCCTGGGCGGCATCATCGCGATGCTCAACCTGGGCATCGATTCCTACCCTGATATCGCGCCGCCTCAGGTGACGATCAACGCGAGCTATCCCGGTGCCAGCGCCGCGACGATGGAGTCGACGGTGACCCAGGTGATCGAGCAGCAGCTCACTGGTATCGACAACCTGCTGTATTTCAGCTCGTCGTCCAACTCCAGTGGCTCCAGCACGATCACCCTGACCTTCGCCACGGGCACCAACCCCGACATCGCCCAGGTACAGGTGCAGAACAAGGTCACCCTGTCCCAGCCGCTGCTGCCGGCATCAGTGACCCAGCAGGGCGTGGTGGTGGCCAAGGCCAGTCCCGATATCCTGATGTTTATCGGCCTGACCTCCGACAATCCGTCGATCGACGCGGCGCGACTTGCCGACATCATCGCCTCGCAGATCCAACCGGTGGTTTCCCGCATCAACGGCATCGGCAACACTTTCGAGCTCGGTTCGGAATACGCCGTGCGCATCTGGCTGAATCCGGACAAGCTGCAGGGTTACGGACTCTCGGCCACCCAGGTCCTGAACGCCGTCAGCACCCAGAACGCGCAGTTCGCTGCCGGCTCCCTGGGCGCCGATCCATCCGCCAAGGGCCAGGAGTTCACTGCCACCGTCGCGGCCGACCAGCTGTTTTCGTCGCTGGAGCAGTTCCGCAACATCATCCTGCTCACCAATAACGATGGCACCACCGTACGACTGAGCGATGTCGCCCGCATCACGTTCGGACCACAGAATTACGGTTCGGCGGCCATTTACAAGGGCAAGCCGGCCGGTGGCCTGGGGCTGTTCCTGCTGCCCGGCGCCAATGCGCTTTCCGTGGCGGAGGCGGTGAAGTCGCAGATGGCGGTCCTGGCCAAGGATCTCCCGGCCGGCGTGTCATGGGACGTGCCCTACGACACCACCCCGTTCATCGTCGCCTCGATCACCGATGTGGTGCACACCCTGCTCGAGGCAATCGTGCTGGTGTTCCTGGTGATGCTGATCTTCCTGCAGAACATCCGGGCCACGATCATCCCCACACTGGTGATTCCGGTGGCCTTGCTGGGCACCTTCATCGGTCTGTACATAATGCATTTCTCGCTTAACCAGCTCACCTTGTTCGGCATGGTGCTGGCGATCGGCATTGTGGTGGACGACGCGATCGTGGTGATCGAGAACGTCGAGCGCATCATGAGCGAGGAACATCTGGAACCCAAGCCAGCCGCGCGCAAGGCCATGGGCCAGATCACCGGTGCGATCGTGGCGATCACCGTGGTGCTGACGGCGGTATTCGTGCCGTCGGCCCTGCAGCCAGGTGCCACCGGTATCGTGTATGCCCAGTTCGCGCTGACCATCGCCATCTCGATGGCTTTCTCGGCGTTCCTGGCAATGTCGTTCACCCCTGCGCTGTGCGCGAGCATCCTCAAGTCGACGCACAACGAGAAGAAGAACGTCGCCTTCCGCTGGTTCAACAAGACCTTCGACTGGGTCACGCGCACCTATCACGGCCATGTCGGCAGCGCAGTGCGCCACGCTCCGCGGTGGATGTTGGCATTCGCGCTGGTCACCGTACTGGCCGGGTTTCTGTACACCCGCCTGCCAACCAGCTTCGTACCCGACGAAGACCAGGGCTTCATGCTGGCGGTGGTTTCCCTGCCGCCCGGCGCCACCCTGCAGCGCACCAACCAGGTGATGACCGAGATCCGCGACAAGCTGGTGCACAGTCCCATCGGCAAGGACATCGTGGCCGTCTTCCAGCCCGAAGGCTTCAGCTTCGTCGGCAACGCGGAAAACGTCGGCATGGCCTTCATCAAGCTGACCCCGTGGGACAAGCGCTCGCAAACTGCGATGCAATTGATCCCGCAAGCCAACGGAATCCTGCACAGCATCACCGACGCGCAGATTTTCGTGGTGAACCTGCCGACCATCCGCGGCCTCAGCCAGTTCGGTGGCGTCGACATGTACCTGCAGGCACGCGCCGGTCAGACGCGCGGGGAATTGGCGCAAGCCATGGGAACCCTGCTCGCCAAGGCCGGCAAGGACCCCACGCTGTACGGCATCCGTCCCAACTCACTACCGGAAGCGCCGCAGCTGCAGATGAACGTCGACCGCGTGCAGGCGCAGGCGATGGGGCTCTCGCTCACCGATGTGTATGACGCCCTGCGACTGCTGCTGGCACCGAACTACATCAACCAGTTCAATTACGAGGGCCGTATCAAGCGGGTGTACATGCAGGCGGATGCACCCTATCGCATGGACCTGGATGCCTTGCAGCACATCTACACGCCCAGCGGTATCGGCACTGCGACCGGCAGCAGTTCCGCTGCCCAGGTCAATCCCTCGGCGAGCAACAACTCGATCAGCCCGTACAACATGGTGCCGCTGTCCAGCGTGGTGAAGGCCGAGTGGGGCATGGGACCGGTCTCGCTGCCGCGTTACAACGGCTATTCCGCCGTGGAAATCGTCGGCAACTCCGCCCCCGGCTACTCCACCGGTCAGGCCATGCAAGCGCTGCAGAACATCATCGACAAGGACCTGCCGGGCGGCTTCGCCTCCGACTGGACCGGCCAGTCCTATCAGGAGGTGCTGGCAGGCAATTCGGCCACGGTACTGTTGCTGATGTCGATCCTCGTCGTGTTCCTGTGTCTGTCCGCACTGTATGAAAGCTGGTCGATTCCGATCGCCGTGCTGCTGGTGGTGCCGCTGGGCCTGCTGGGCATGGTGACGTTCTGCAAGCTGACCGGCATGCCCAACGACATCTACTTCAAGATCGGCCTGGTCACCGTGATGGGCCTGGCAGCCAAGAACGCGATCCTGATCGTGGAGTTCGCAGTGGAACAGCAGGCCGCCGGCAAGCCTCTCTTCGACGCGGTACTCACGGCAGCCCGGCTGCGCTTGCGCCCGATCCTGATGACTTCGATGGCCTTCATTCTTGGCGTGTTCCCGCTGGTCATCTCCAGCGGTGCAGGTGCGGTGTCCCGCCACGAAATCGGTATCGGCGTGATCGGCGGCATGCTGTTCGCCACCTTCTTCGGCCTGTTGCTGATTCCGGTGTTCTATGTGGTGGTGCGGCGTCTGCTCGGCGACAAGCTGGACGGCAATTCACCGGCGGCGCCGGCTGCAGGTCACGGTGGCATGCAGTCGTTCGACTCCGACCCGCGTCGCGGGGCTTGAGGCAGGAGCACGATCACCCGCCCGGTGAGAGAACGAAAAAGGCCCCGGCATTTGCCGGGGCCTTTTTCGTTCCAATGTCACTGGAGATGGAGTGGAAGCAAGCGCGCCTCGACTGTTGTTCCGGTCCCTACTCGTTTCTCACTCCTCGCACCTCAGCGCAAACCGGTTTCCGCGCGGGCGATCACCATGCGCTGGATCTCGCTGGTGCCCTCATAGATCTCGGTGATCTTGGCGTCGCGGAAATAGCGTTCCAGCGGCATCTCCTTCGAGTAGCCCATGCCGCCGTGGATCTGCACGGCCTGATGGCTGATCCACATGGCCGCTTCCGATGCGGTGAGCTTGGCGATGGCCGCCTCCGTACCGAAACGGCCACCATTCTTCTCGGCTTCCCCTTTCGTCCACGCTGCGCGCAGGGTCAGCAGGGTCGCCGTATCCAGCTTGCACTTCATGTCGGCAATTTTCGACTGGGTCATCTGGAAGGTGCCGATCGGATGACCGAATGCCTTGCGGTCGCGCGACCACTGCAGCGTGGCCTCGTAGGCGGCACGGCAAATGCCCACTGCCTGTGAAGCGATGCCGATGCGGCCGGCGTCGAGCACGCCCATGGCAATCGAAAAGCCCTTGCCCTCGTCACCCAGCAGGTTTTCCTTCGGGCAGACGTACTCGGTGAACTCGATCTCGCAGGTGGCCGAGGCGCGGATGCCGAGCTTCGGCTCGGTCTTTCCCGCATGGAAGCCCGGCAGCTGGGTGTCGATGATGAAGGCGGAAACACCCTTGGCGCCGATGCCCGGTGTGGAGATCGCGAACAGCACGATGTAGCGCGCCACCGGGCCGGAGGTGATCCAGCTCTTCTTGCCGTTGATCACCCAGTCGCCGTCCGCATTCTTGCTGGCGCGGGTATGCATGGCCGAGGCGTCGGAACCGGATTGCGGCTCGGTCAGCGCATAAGCACCGATCGCCTCGCCTTGGGCGATCGCACGCACGTATTTCTGCTTCTGCTCCTCGTTGCCATGCTTGAGGATGCCGTTGCAGAACAGCGAATTGTTCACCGACATGATGGTCGAGGTGGCGGCATCGGCAGCGGCGATCTCGATCATCGCCAGCACATAGGCAATCGGATCCATACCGGCACCGCCGTACTCGTGCGGCACTTCGATGCCCATCAGGCCGAGCTGCCCCATCTCGCGGATGTTGTCCAGCGGAAACTCGCCCCTGGCGTCCAGTTCGGCCGCCACCGGCACGATGCGCTTCTGCGCGAAATCGCGGGCGATCGACTGGATCGACAACTGGTCTTCGGTAAAACGGAAATCCATGGGCTGCTCCGGGAGATGAATCAAGCCGACAATTTTAGCGGGAAATCGCCGGCGCGCCTTGTGCAGTCAGCTTGACGCCTTGCGGGCATAGGCCTAGCCTATGCATCTCTTTATCGCGATATAAGGATGCCCGATGGATTTGGCAACCGCCTCCAGCGTGCTCCGGTTGCTGGCCGACCCCACCAGGGTGCGCCTGCTGGCCCTGCTTGAACACGAGGAACTCACTGTGGCCGAGTTGGCCGCCGTGCTGCATCTGGCACAGCCACGTGTGTCCACCCATCTGGCCAAGCTGAAGGAAGCCGGCCTGGTGCGTGACCGTCGTGCCGGTGTGTCTGCCTATTACCGCGCCAACAACGAGAGCGATCAGGCACAGCACAACCTGCTCGGTTCGCTGCGCGAAAGCATCGACGACGCCCTGCTGCGCGAGGACAGCGCACGCCTGCCCGGCGTACTGGCCAACCGTGCGCGCGAGGAAGGCTGGGCCGATACCGTCGCTGGCGACATGGAGCGGCACTACTCGCCCGGTCGTACCTGGGAAACGCTGGCACGTTCGCTCCTGCAGTTGCTGGGCACCGGTGATGTGCTGGACATTGCCTCCGGTGATGGCATCACGGCCGAACTGCTGGCGCCGCACGCCCATTCGATCGTCTGCGTCGACAGCAGCGAGCGCGTGGCCGAGGCCGCAGCGAAGCGGCTCAAGGCATTCACCAACGTGCAGGTGCGTCAGGGCGACATGCACGCACTTGACATGGGGGAACAACGCTTCGACCTGGTGCTGATGCTGCATGCGCTGACCTATGCCGAACACCCGGCCAGGGCCGTGGCCGAGGCCGCGCGACTGCTGCGTCCCGGCGGTCGCCTGCTCGCTGTGACGTTGGGCCAGCACGACCATCGCGCCGCCGTCGAGCCATTCGACCATCGCAACCTGGGCTTCAGCAACGAACAGCTCGACGGCTACGCCCGTGCCGCCGGCCTCGATGTACTGAGCTGCACCCGGCTCAGCCGCGAGCGCAAGGCGCCGCATTTCGAAGTGATCAGCCTGCTGGCACGCAAACCCTCCTGAACACCGTTCTCCCTTGCGGAGAACCGCTTAACCGAAGGACATTCCATGAGTACCCTGCCCTGGCTCCATCCCGAACGCGTCGCCCTGCTGGAACAGGCGTTGCGGCGGCGCATCCTGATCCTCGACGGCGGCATGGGCACCATGCTGCAGGCACATGAGCTGGATGAGCACGGCTTCCGCGGCGAGCGTTTCGAGCATGGCCACGACGGCCATGCACAGGTCCACGACAACCATGCTCATCCGGGCGGTTGCGACCTCAAGGGCAACAACGACCTGCTGACCCTGACCAAGCCCGAGATCATCCGCGGCGTGCACGAGGCCTACCTGGAAGCCGGAGCCGACCTGGTCGAGACCAACACCTTCAATTCCACCCGGATCAGCCAGGCCGACTACAAGCTGCAGCATCTGGCGCACGAACTGAATCTCGAAGGCGCCCGGCTGGCCCGCGCCGCCTGCGACGCGATGACCGCGAAGACACCGCACAAACCCCGCTTCGTGATCGGCGTACTCGGGCCCACCAGCCGCACTGCCTCGCTGTCGCCGGACGTCAACGATCCTGGCTTCCGTAACGTCACCTTCGAGGAACTGGCGGAGAACTACACCGAATCCGCCAACGGCCTGATCGAGGGCGGCGCCGACGTGATCATGGTCGAGACGATCTTCGACACCTTGAACGCGAAAGCTGCGCTGTTCGCGTTGAGCGAGCTGTTCCATCAGCGTGGCGCACGCCTGCCGGTGATGATCTCCGGCACCATCACCGACCGCTCCGGCCGCACCCTGTCGGGCCAGACCGCCGAGGCGTTCTACTACTCCGTGCGCCATGCGCGACCGCTGTCGGTGGGCTTCAATTGCGCGCTCGGTGCGGAAGACCTGCGCCCGCATGTGCAGACGCTGTCGAACATCGCCGAGAGCTACGTCAGCACGCATCCCAATGCCGGCCTGCCGAATGCGTTCGGCGAATACGACGAGTCGCCCGAGCACATGGCCGGCATTATCGGCGGCTTCGCCCGCGATGGCCTGCTGAACCTGGTCGGTGGTTGCTGCGGCACCACCCCGGCGCATATCAAGGCGATTGCCGAAGCCGTGCGCAACTTCGCACCACGTGCTTTACCGTCCGCCACGCAAGCGGAGGCTGCATAAGATGGCGCGTCATACCCGCCGGCATACCCGTCTATCGGGCCTCGAACCACTGGTCATCACGCCTGACCTGCTGTTCATCAACGTCGGCGAGCGCACCAATGTCACCGGCTCGGCGCAATTCAAGAAACTGATCAAGGAAGAACGCTACGACGAGGCCGTGGAAGTCGCCCGGCAGCAGGTCGAGAACGGCGCGCAGGTCATCGACATCAACATGGACGAGGGCCTGATCGATTCCGAGGCGGCGATGACCCGCTTCGTCAACCTGATCTCCTCCGAGCCGGATATCGCGCGCGTGCCGTTCATGATCGACTCGTCGAAGTGGACGGTGATCGAGGCCGGCCTGCGCTGCCTGCAGGGCAAGGGCATCGTCAACTCGATCTCGATGAAGGAAGGCGAAGCCGCCTTCCTCGAACACGCACGCAAGGTGCAGCAGTACGGCGCCGCCGCCGTGGTGATGGCGTTCGACGAGCAGGGCCAGGCCGATACCTGCGCGCGCAAGGTGGAGATCTGTTCGCGCGCCTACGAGTTGCTGACACGCGAACTGGACTTCCTGCCCGAAGACATCATCTTCGACCCGAACATCTTCGCGATCGCCACCGGCATCGAGGAACACAACAACTACGCGGTGGATTTCATCGAAGCCACCCGCGAACTGAAGAAACGCTTCCCGGACTGCCATATTTCCGGCGGCGTCTCCAACGTGTCGTTCTCGTTCCGCGGCAACGACACCGTGCGCGAGGCGATCCATTCGGTGTTCCTGTACCACGCCATCAGGGCTGGCATGGACATGGGCATCGTCAACGCCGGTGCGTTGGCGATCTACGACGATCTGGATGCCGAACTGCGCGAACGCGTCGAGGACGTGGTGCTGAACCGCCGCGAGGACGGCACCGAGCGACTGCTGGAGATCGCCGACAACTATCGCAAGAAGAAAGGCGAAGTCGTCGTCGAAACCCTAGCCTGGCGTGAGAAGCATGTGCGCGAGCGGCTCAGCCACGCGCTGGTGCATGGCATCGACCAGTACGTGGTCGAGGACACCGAAGAGGCACGCCAGCTGTCGACGCGCCCCCTCGACGTGATCGAGGGCCCGCTGATGGACGGCATGAACGTGGTCGGCGACCTGTTCGGCGCCGGCAAGATGTTCCTGCCGCAGGTGGTGAAATCCGCCCGCGTGATGAAGAAGGCGGTGGCCTACCTGCTGCCCTTCATCGAGGCGGAAAAACTGCGCACCGGCGACGTCGGCAAGAACAACGGCAAGATCATCATGGCCACGGTCAAGGGCGACGTGCACGACATCGGCAAGAACATCGTCGGCGTGGTGCTCCGTTGCAACAACTTCGAGGTGATCGATCTCGGCGTGATGGTGCCGGCACAGAAGATCCTCGAGACCGCGATCGCCGAGAAGGCCGACATGATCGGCCTGTCCGGCCTGATCACGCCGTCGCTGGAGGAAATGAGCCAGGTCGCCCGCGAGATGCAGCGACAGAATTTCCACATTCCGCTGCTGATCGGCGGCGCCACCACCTCGCGCGCGCATACCGCGTTGAAGATCGAACCGCACTACAAGGCCGGTACGGTGTGGGTGAAGGACGCCTCACGCGCCGTCGGCGTGGCGCAGTCGCTGGTCAGCAAGGACCTGGTCGATGATTTCCTCGCCAAGGTGCGTGCCGACTATGTGGATGTGCGCGAACGCCACCGCAACCGTGGCCCCGGCAAGCAGTTGGTGCCGCTGTCCAAGGCCCGCGCACAGCGCTTCAGTTGCGACTGGGCCGCCTACGAACCGCCGCAGCCGAACCAGCCCGGCATCACCGTATTTGACGACTACGACCTGGCAGAGCTCCGTCCGTATATCGACTGGACGCCGTTCTTCCAGGCCTGGGAGCTGGCTGGTCACTATCCGGCCATCCTCACCGACGAGGTGGTCGGCACGCAGGCCAGCGAGCTGTTCCGCGATGCACAGGCGATGCTGGACAAGATCATCGCCGAGAAGTGGCTGACCGCCCGCGCCGTGATCGGCCTGTGGCCTGCCGCGAATATCGGCGATGACGTCGAGGTGTATGCCGACAGCAACCGCAAGCAGCGTCTGGCCACCCTGCTCAGCCTGCGTCAGCAGGCCGACAAGCCGATCGAGCGGCCGAATCTCTGCCTGGCCGATTTCATCGCACCGAAGGAGTTCGACAAGCCCGACTGGCTCGGCGGTTTCGCCGTCACCGCCGGCATCGGCATCGAGGCGCATCTGGCGCGCTTCCAGGCCGACTACGACGACTATTCGTCGATCATCCTCAAGGCATTGGCCGATCGCCTCGCCGAGGCATTCGCCGAACGCATGCATGAGCGTGTGCGCCGCGAGTTCTGGGGCTTCGTTCCGGACGAGTCGCTCGACAACGACGCGCTGATCGCCGAAAAGTACCGCGGCATCCGTCCGGCTCCGGGTTATCCAGCCTGCCCCGACCACACCGAAAAGACCGCGCTGTTCGCCCTGCTCGACGTCACCCGCAATACCGGCATCGAACTCACCGAAGGCTTTTCGATGTATCCCGCCGCCGCTGTCTCCGGCTGGTACTACTCGCACCCGGACAGCCAGTATTTCGTGGTCGGCAGGCTGAGCAGGGAACAGGTCGAGGACTATGCCAGGCGCAAGGGCTGGACGCTGGCCGAGGCCGAACGCTGGCTGGCCTCCAACCTCGACTACGAACCCGAGTGAACCGATGCCGACACGGGCGGACGCGGATGTCCGCCCGTGCCGATCTCAGGCGATCGTGTCGCCGGTAATGCTGTTCTTGTGATGGCGCAGGTGCACGATCAGGTTGTAGACCGAGACGAAGGCCGGGAAGAAATTCGAGATGATGCCTACCGAATCGTTCTTGCCGACCGTGAAATAAGCCAGCAGCAACGCGCTGCCCAGCACCGACAGCCACCAGAATGACAGCGGCATCACCACCCGCTTGTGTTTGCGCGTGTAATACAACTGCACGAACCAGCGGCTGGTGAACATCACCGAACCAAGCAGTCCGACGGCCTTCCACGGTGTCAGCTGGAAATGCTGCAGGGCCTGGAAGATGTGTGCAAATTCGGTGCTGAGAAAGTCCATGGGTCGGGTGCTTTGGCGTTTGAAGAAAAGCGAGTTTACAACCCCTGCACGCCTCGCTATCCGCCCCGTTTGCGGCCAACCGCTCTGCCCTTCCCTGCATGGCCAGACGAGTGTGGCCATTGACCCGCACCTCGAGTCCCCCTAGAATCTCGCGTTCCCGGCGGGCGGTTAGCTCAGCGGTAGAGCACTGCCTTCACACGGCAGGTGTCACAGGTTCGATCCCTGTATCGCCCACCAATAGTTTTCCCAAAACAAGCAGTTATGAAAAAGCCCGATTCGCTCCGAATCGGGCTTTTTTGTGTTTTCTGCGTCGTATGTGTTCCGTAGGCGTTCCGACGTCCACTCGCGTCCATTTCAGTCCACCTGCGCACTGTTCCGCTTGAGTTCCGCCATTGTGCGCCACGGTCTCGTGTGGCGTGGTGGTGCGCAGATAAATTCCATTATCGATCTGCTGCTGCGTGATGTGCATTTCGTTGATGTATTTTGAATCGGGGGGCGAACCGGGCGATGTTGCTTCGATGTTGAACCAGCGGTGGTGTCGTAATCCACGGCCAGCGGATCGCTGGTTCCGGTACCTGCTGGGCCTTGCGGGCCGGGGGTGAGCTGGATCTGGTTTCAATTTGCTCGAATAAAAAGCCAATACAATACCCAGCGAGGGGTACTGTAAGAGTCCCAAATCATACCACTCGGCATTTCAGCGAAATGCACTACCTGCACCTTCGCACCGATCACGGCGTGAGACTTATCCCAAATTACCGGGTATAGCCATGTAAAAGCACCGCACCCGTGCGGCAAATATTGATCAAGTGTTTTTGAAATTGACTCGTTCGAGTCTCGTACAACCAGCGTCATGTCAGCAGCACTAATAGGCCACTGCCCAAATCTTCCAATTCGGCTTTTCTTTCCACTCTGCACAGACCACACATCGCGGACTATTTTCGAAAAAACAGAATGCCGATCAGCAGATATCTGGTTTCTGGTGGAAAGCAATGACTCCTTGAAGCCACCACCGTTCTTCTCCCAATTAGAAACTAAGTCGTTCCAAGCTCTATAGCACTTGTTTTGTTGAGAGAATACATTCGTTAAATGAGCGGTATCATTCATTGGCTTCATTGCTGAAGCAGAAGAGTTCGGCTCCGTGGCGGCACTACACGTGCAGCCAAAGAAAATTGTGCCGGCCGCCAATAGACTTCTCACTAATGCACTCATCACTAATGTCCCGACTAATGTCCCGGTAGCCCGTTAGGCAGCAATTCTTGATAGCCCTGAAGACCGCGAATTGCCTCATCTGGCGTCAAGTCACCCCGATGCCGCAGTAAATCTTGGTTGCTCATCCAGCGCGTCTCACCACGCGAGTTGACCATGAACGTCCTATATGGAGCGGATTGTCCATATACAATCCCCATGTCCGTAGCTGAGAACCCGAGTTGGCCATCAAAGTGCCCGTGCATCCATTCATTTACTGAAAGTCCAGCATTGGTATAGGCTTGGAACACAGGTGTAGGGTCAACGAGTGTTGCCCCAACGGGACCCCACCCCGGAGTCAAGTACCCCCAATTACCGACCTTAATTTGCACCAGTCCGAGCTCAACTTCCTGATGTTTCATCGTACCTTGAGCACCATAAGCCTTACCTGCGGCTTTTGCAGCATCCAGATCGCTCGGGAAGCCGGAAGCTTCAATTTTCGGGTCCGCAGGCGGCCTTGCAGACTGGATACCTCCATTCGAGGTCGACCCCGTAGCCTTTGGCTGCAGACGCACTCCTCCAGACGATGGACCCGAATTTGAAGTGCTCAACCCAGAATCTGCACAATTTCCAGCAGAATCTTGGTTAAGCGACCCGGTACACCGCCCATCCGGATCCATATTCACGACCGGATTGTTGTTGGCATATGCATAGCGGCTGAAATTGAACGTATTGCCTGCACTTAGGCCCGCCGGATCCGTGCTGATAAACCTTCCCACTGCCGGATCGTAATACCGCGCCTGCATGTACACCAACCCGGTATCCGGATCGTTCACATGCCCCGTATACCCCGGCCCGTTCGGCGCCATGCCCAGCGCCTGGCT